>CAZPVQ010000001.1:0-155641 GCA_964590415.1 uncultured Methanoregula sp.
GGTACGAAGCGGCCAAGTGGCTCACCATGCGCCGATGGCTCGAAGCGAATCCCGACGACGACCTCGCGAAAGATGTCAGAGCCAGACTGACTCTGGAACCACAACGCTACGCCGCGTACACGCGTGAATACCTTGGATGGGGCGTGTTCGCGCTGATGGCGCGGTGATGTGAGGCAGCCGGGATATCCGGCGGATTGTCAACGGCCGGGGCGGCTGAGCTACACATGGTGGCTCGTCGCAGGGTGAGATTCATGGGTAATTACCGAACACCCATGCAACAACCCGGGAACGTTGAGGCTGTGAGGGGAGATATAAAATCCGAATCCAGTACAGCCCCTTTATTTTTCTACTTTTGCCAGTTCCGCGGTCAAATCCTGCGTGAGATCGGCCCCGGTAAATGCACCGCTTGTCGGCAGTATCATATGAAATTCCGGTGTTATGTCATATTCGACCGTCGTGTTTTTCGGCACGGTGAAATCCAGGATATGGCCGCCGCTCTGGCGGTCATCACTGATAAAATGGAGGTGGAATCCCACAATATTGAGCCCTTCAAAAAAAACGGGAGTATAGAACCCGACAACAGAACCCGTGGTATTGGTGAAGGTATAGACTGACTGGTTCTGTGCCGCTTCGGTCAGGGTGGGGTAGGGTACCTGCTGCGCCGGAATCGACCGCATTTTCATCAGGGGAAAAGATCCGTGCATCCGCACGGCATAGACCATGTTCTGTGAGGGCAGTCCCCCGGCCATCGATTCCGAGAAGACAGAAAAGTTCATCGGCTTTTCGGTCATAGCCGTACGGTCGCGATCAAAGTATGTTACGGTGGCAAACGGTGTGGTAAGGATGTCACTGGCCTGGTAGATATGGCCATCCGCCTTTGCCTGGTAGACTACCCCGTCCAACACAATCATCTCACCATCCAGGGCATCGAAGGTGCCTATCCCGAAATCACCGTGGGTTTTCAGTTCCCCGACCGGCTGGATCCCGTCAAACACACCCTGCATCAGGGCATCGATGGTGGAAACCTGGTAGAGGGTCTCACGGTCTACCGTACCAGGAGTATCCCCGCCAAAGCGGGTGTATAACGCCGCTCCGAAAAATACCAGTACGATGGCAAGCCCGATGCCAAGGAAAAATTTCAGGTTGTCCATGTACCAAAGGGTCATCTCCGGAAAATAAAAAGGTGGTGCACAGTCAGGATAGAAGGCAGAGGAATTCTCCCCTCATGACGCTATCCGGACTAATTGAATATACTCTCATGAGGTTTCAGGACAAAAATTCAGGAAAACCGGAGACAGGGCGATTCGAACAAATGCAGTGGTATTTAATACTGCCTTGTTTTTCATTGTATACAGGAGACCTGCGATGCCCGAAGATACCAGCAGTAAAAAGATCGAAGAAGCTTCTGATTCGCTGAACACCGGAAAGTTCTACATTCTCCTGCTCTTTGTCTCTTTCATCGGGATTATCGGCGCCCTCATGATGATCGGGTTTGTTTTCCTCCAGGACACTCTGACCGCTATCCTGTGGAAAGACATACCTGTAGACTCCCTGACGCCGGTTTTTAATCCCACCATTCTGGTTATCTGTGTTGCCGGGGGGCTGGGGGCTGGAGTGATACGGCATTATTTTAACGGTGAGATTGCCATCATGGCAGAGGATCTCATCGAGTTTAATGAGAAAGGGAGGTTTACCCTGAAACGAGGATTAGAGCTCTTCTTACGGGGACTGGTCTCGCTTGTCTGTGGTGCTCCGCTCGGCCCGGAGGCACCGCTTACGGTCGCCACCGGTGCTGTTGGCGGCGCCATTGCGGAGAAAGCCCGTATGCCAGCCCCGGTGGTCACCCTTTCAGCACTCTCTGCCATCAGTGGCTTTTTTGGGGCATTCCTCACCTCACCGTTTGCCGGGGCCCTCATCTTTATCGAGACCACCCTGGAAAAAGGAATCATGACCTGGAAGGCGGTACTTCCTTCGATCGTGGCTGCCACGGCAGGATTTGCCGCGTATTTCCTGATATCAGGTTCTTTCATCGGCAGTATGTTTACCCTGCCGCCCTACGGGGGATTTAAGGACATTGACCTCCTCTATGCAGTCGGTCTTGGCCTGATTGGGGGGGTATGCGGGATTTTCTTTATCATCCTCTACAAGAAAATGCGGGCGCTTTTTGAGCCGATGGAGCACCAGCCCGTCATCCTTGGCCTCATCGGCGGTCTTGGATTAGGGCTGGCAGGCATGCTCTTTCCTCTCACCCTGTTTATGGGCAGTGAGCAGCTCCAGATCCTCATCACCAACTCTCTTGAGGTCAGCCTTGTCCTTTTATTCCTCCTTGTCCTGGTAAAGATAGTGCTCGTAACGTTCTCCTTTTCCACCGGTTTTGCCGGGGGATACATCTTCCCGGGCTTCTTTATCGGGGGGACCCTGGGCATCCTTGTCTTCCGGCTCTTCCCCGTTATCCCGCTTGCCGTCTGCCTCGTCTGCGTGATTGCCGGCTTCAGCGTTGCGCTGCTCAGGAGTCCCATTGCCATTGCTCTTATCATCGCCATTGTTTTCGAGCCGGATCTCGTCCCGGCGATGGCCATCGCACTGGTCATGGGATTTGTCGTGAGTTACCGTTTCTCCCTCCCGTACACGAGAAAGGGTACAGGAAAGGTGGCTGAAAGTTCATCCACTACGAGGATATAACCTCTGCAGGGCAATACCAGAGACCGGTAAAAAGAACACGGGAACCTGCAGTCCGGTGCAATAAACAGATAAAAAGCCGGTATTGAACAGTGCCAGTCTTTTTTTATGAGGATTAGTGTTATTTTAGCCCCTTCCTACAAGAAGAACGTACGACAGAAAAGAAAAAAATGCTTACCCAAAATGCAGGACAAAACAGTACATCTGTCAGGTACCGGAAAATGGTGACACTCCAGTGGCTTCGCCCCGCCACTACGACGCCCCGATTGCAATAGTGCTGTAGTACCTGGACCGGGTTGTGGGTACTACCGAGGAATCACATGCGCCCCCGTCCCCAATTGGGGCAGGGCTGGCGAACGGGGGATAAACGATTTCCAGAGCCGGAAATCAGGAGCCAGGTTGATATTTTGCCTTTTTTTTTTGCTCTGGAGAAATGCTCAGTTACCAGCTAAACGCCCGGAGGGGGTTTCACCCCCGCCGCTGTAGCTCCCCGATGCGATAACTCCCGAACAGGTGTCTGCGTCATCATCGCTCAGCGCAGGAGCGGCATGGGGGGACAGGTCCATGTCCCCTCCTTCATTCGTACCAGCATCCAAAAATTTAATATCCATGTAAAGGAATGCTACAGAGCCATTTTTTAATCAATGCCGGTCGAGGTCTGGATTCAGTCAGATCCAAAAAAAAGAACAGGGATCAGGACCGTTTTAGCTTTCACGATCACCTGAAGACGGAATTCTCGTTAACCAGATATCCTGGAGGGAAATGGTGTCTATTCCCGGCAGTCAAAAAATTGAGGTTTTTTACCCGGCGATTAGTGATGGCCACACCCGGCTTTCTCCCCGTGCTGTTCTTCATGGCCGGCAGCACCTGTCACAGACATATAGAGATGATGGGAATACACCACCCATCCGATGAATGCTTCTATGAATTCCCGGCCGGCAGCAACATCATCCACATCATACTTTTTCTTTTCCATGACGTGATGGAAGCGATGGGTGAGATCGTCTTCCACCGCCTTCAGGATATACCCGATAGATTCTTTGGGATCTCCCGTTTCGATTGCTTTTTCCGCTCTTGGAACAACCGGGCCTTCGCTGAGCCCGGCCGGTTTCATGCCGGTGTAGGGTGCGCCTTCCCCTGCCCTGTGGAGCCGGATGGTATTTTCAAAGAACCAGTCGTCAGCAACATCCTTTGCGTCCTTTCCGGCTTTTCTCACACGCAGGGTTTTTTCAAAGATTGTTCTGAGTTCTTTTTCGGATTCTTTCGGAATCCAGATCAGCGCATAATTAAGATTGCCGGTCTCAAGCGCTTTTATCGCTGCTTTCACAACCGGCCCGTCCCGTGTATCACAATGTGGTGGCATAGGGTATCAATCCGATTTTATGGTGTTCTGCATTCTGTTCATATAATTCGCTCATTATTTCATCCTGGTTTGATTTTCTGGTCAGGATTCATTCACCCTTTGCTGTGAACGTTCCCTCATCCCTCTTTCTTCCCGACAAGTTTCCGGTACGTCTCTTCACCAACGCACTCCTTTGCATACCTGCACCACTGGATACACGAAAGAATATCATTGTAAATGACAAATCCGCAGTTGCCACACGCTACTTTAACATCATTTGAGAAGATTTCAACTTCCTCACCGCATTGCGGGCACTTTTTTATCGTCAGTGTGGGGGTGCGAAGATTCGCAGTACCAGGACAATGGTCATGCATTGCGCATCTCCTCACGGTTCTGACGCCTTCTCTCATCAGGTGCCATCGTCTTATATTCCCGCAGGAGTGCTTTTTTGTATTCCGTCATCTTTTTTGTCGGGATATAGTTGAACTGCTGGACACGTCTGATAATTTCCATGGTGATTGTTTCATCATTGGTAAGATTCAGGTTCGCTACATCGAGGAGAATCCAGTCCAGCCGGTCTATGCCGGTTTCCTTTCCGTCAATGGGAATTTTCCTGATTTTTATCTGGTCCGGAGGGATACCTCCACAGATCGTGCAATAGTATCCGTCCTTCTCATCCCCGCCCATTGCTACTCCCGTATCATGGTCAGGATCATCTTGAATTTCGTGATTGCGCTGAGGGCGTGGGGAACATGTGCGGGAAAGATTATGGTCTGTCCTTCCTTCATCGGGAGTGTCTGGCCGGCAACCCATACTTCACACTCCCCATCAATGATAGTAACCACCGCGTCATAGGGAGCTGTGTGCTCGGAGAGTCCTTCATTCTCATCGAATGAAAAGACCGTTATACTCCCGGCTTTTTTGTTGATGATCATCCGGCTCGCAACAGTCCCGTCCTGGTAGGCAACTACATCTTTGAGGGAGAGGACTTTTGCATACAGTTCCTCCCGTTTTTTGTCAGGTTTATCCGGGTTTTCCAGTTTGAATTCCACCATACCTGTCCTCCATAATCGTGCAGGAGAATATATACTCCGGCACTTATTTTTTTGCACCGGTATCCACGCGTGTATATTTCAGGGCTCCGGCAGCCGGGCAGATGTCGGTGCACCGTCCGCAGAGGTAACATTCCGCTTTGCCATCCTCACGTTTTGCTTCATCAGCCGGGCATGCCTTCTCACATTTTTTGCATTCAATACAGGCATCAGTTCTCTGGAGTTTGAACAGGCCTTTCCAGGCACCGAGTGATAACAGGACCGCGTAGGGGCAGATAAGGCGGCAGAACGGGCGATAGAAAGTCATGGACAGCAACAGCACCCCGATAAATACTACGGTACCCGCAGTGAACACGAGGTAAAAGAAATCCCGGATGCCAAAATACGCAAGGAATGAAGCTGAAAGCAGGAATGCCATGAGCAGGAACACGATAAAAAATCCCGCTCGTATGAGCATGAACATCTTTTTCTGCCGCGGGTTGACCTTGGGAACCGGTGCGTGGGAGACTATTTCCTGTACGGTGCCGACCGGGCAGAGATACCCGCAGAAAAACCGCCCGAAAACAAAGGTCAGCACCAACACTACCGAGAGCCCGATGACACCCACAATGAGCGGGGCTCCCAGTCCCTGGACATCACGCAGCACGAGCTGCTGGAACTGCCAGGGTGCTACCGGGGAAAATATGAGAAATCCCAGGAATGCTGATATGACCAGGAGCAGCCAACCGAGTTTCTGACGCCATCGTCCGGAGTACCAGAGATACGCGATGACCCCGATCATCACGAGCGCGTAGATAAATCCTGCCGCTTTGGGAATCTGGGAAACAACCATACCTGATCTTTAGAGGGGGTGCCGGGCGAACCCGGCTGCATTCTTCCTATGCCTCATCAGCGGGGAGGGATAAAAAATGAGCGGGGTATCAGGCCGGAACCATCCGGGCAAGGTCAGCTTCGACCGTGGTGTTTGGCTTGAGGTCGAACTGCTTCACCAGCACATCCAGTACGGCCGGAGACACGAACGCCGGCAGTTTCGGACCGAGCGTGATATCTTTTACACCAAGAGAAAGAAGCGAGAGCAGGACGAGCACTGCTTTCTGCTCATACCACGCGATGTTGTACGAGATTGGTAGTTCGTTGATGCCAACACCGAATGCTTTGGCGAGTGCCTGAGCAATCACGACCAGCGAGTAGCAGTCATTGCACTGCCCTGCATCGATCACCCGTGGGATCCCCCCGATAGTACCGAGATTGAGTGAGTTATATCGATACTTGGCACACCCCGCGGTGAGGATAACGGTATCTTTGGGTAATGCCTGGGCAAACTCTGTGTAATATTCCCGCTCCTTCTGGCGGCCGTCACAGCCGGCCATGACGATGAACCGTTTGATATCACCGCTCTTTACGGCTGCAACTACCTTGTCTGCAATCGCAAGGACCGCACCATGGGCACAACCGGTGATCAGATCCGATCCACCCTGCCTGAGGTCCTGCGGTGGCGGGCAGGTTTTCGCATGTGAGATAACGGAAGAGAAATCTTTCTTCCCGCCAGCGGATGCAGAAATGTGTTTTATGCCCGGGTATCCGGCAAGACCCGTAGTATAGACGCGGTTGATATAGGTATCCTTCGGCGGTATGATACAGTTGGTTGTGACCAGGATCGGGCCGTTGAATTTTTCGAACTCCTCGCGCTGGTGATGCCATGAGCTGCCGTAATTACCATACAGGTAGCCATATTTTTTGAACGCAGGATAGGCACGTGCCGGGAGCATCTCACCGTGGGTATACACATCCACCCCGGCATTTTTCGATTGTTCCAGCAACATCTCGAGGTCTTTTAAGTCATGGCCGGTGATCAGGATTCCCGGTCGTGATCCTGCGGTTGTTTTAACGCTGGTGATCTGTGGATTACCGTATGCAGACGTGTTGGCTGAATCGAGCAGGGCGAGGACCTTTACACCATGGTCCCCGCATTCCATTACGAGAGCGATCATCTCCGGCACTGCCAGATCCTGGAGCGTGGATGCAAGCCCCTTCTGGATAAATGTGGTAATGGAATCATCGGTTTTTCCCAGCACCGCAGCATGGGTGTAGTAGGCTGCAATACCTTTGAGCCCGAAGAGAAGTGTTGAGCGAAGTGAGCGGACATCTTCGTTTGCTGTTGCCAGGATCCCGACCGTCTTTGCTTTTTTTAGAATATCGTTGTCAACGGTTGGTTTCCATGTACAGGCATCCGGTTCAACAACGCCGGTGGGGGGCAGTGCATCACGGATCGCAATTGCATGGTTGATCAGGTCAGTAAATCGCGCCTTGTCGAAATTGACATTGGTCAGCGTGGAAAAAAGTGACTCGGCAATAAACAATCCAGCTTCCGGATTCCCTTTTCCCTTTTTTGCTGCAGCAAGGTTCCGGACCGAGATCCCCTTGCAGAGATACATAAGCACATCCTGGTATGCCGCGATCTCGTCCTCCTTGCCACAGACCCCTTTGACCGTACATCCCGTCCCCTTGACGGTCTCTTCACACTGGTTACAGAACATCATCCGACTCCTTTTGATTTCTTTTTGATACAAGATATCAATAGCATACCAGATTATAAATAGCCAGGAGTTTCCAAATACATACCATGCAGGATGCGTGCACGGTCAACCAGACCGTGAAATACCTGACAAAGAAATGGACATTGCTGATTATCCTCGAACTCTACAAGGGTGAAGGATATACCCGCAGGTTTTCCGAGCTTCGTGATGCCCTCGATGGTATCACGCCAAAGGTTCTCTCGGAGCGACTGAAGGAGCTTGAGGATGAAGGAATTCTCGCCCGAAACGTAGATGCGACCGCATTCCCGGTCAGGACCGAGTATACGCTGACCGAAAGCGGGCTTGAGATCGTGAATGTAATCCGGGGCATCAAGCACTGGGCGCTGAAATGGAAGATTGACAACATCCCCTGCGGTGAGCAGGATTGTAAGGTGTGTGTGCTGTAAGGAACAATTCTGCGATACAAAGGAGTGAATCAATGAAACGGAACATAATCAGTATTGACGATATCAAATGCACGGGATGTGGCCAGTGCATCCCGGACTGCCCGGAGGGAGCCCTGCAGCTCATCGATGGAAAGGCACGGCTTGTCAGCGATCTTTTTTGTGATGGTCTTGGTGCCTGCATCGGAACCTGTCCCGAAGGAGCGATCTCAGTAATTGAGCGCGAGGCTGCGCCGTATGACGAAAAGGCCGTGATGGCGACTATCGTCCAACAGGGGGCACCGGTAATTAAGGCTCACCTGGAACATCTCGCCGGTCATGATCAAATCGCGTTGTATGATCAGGCTGTCGAGTACCTGATCGAGAATGGCATTCCAATCCCGGATCATTCTCCACCGGTCCGGGCCCCACGGAAAAGAACTCCCGTACCAGCCGCGGAGCAGGTGTCCCGGCAGGGAACCGGACTTCCTGCCTCCGCTCAGGAAGCAGGTCACAAAGGGTCAGGAAGACCCGGTCCATTTGCCGGCTGTCCCGGTTCGGCAGCCCGGAGCATTCCCCGCGCCGGACCACGGCAACCGGTGGGCGGGACGACCGGTTCCGAACTCCGGCAATGGCCGGTCCAGCTGACCCTCCTGAATCCGGCAGCACCCTATTTCGAGAATGCTGACCTGCTGGTCGCTGCTGACTGCGTCCCCTTCGCGTATGCAGGATTTCACTCAGAGCTCCTGCGGGGCCGGATCGTGATTATTTTCTGCCCGAAACTTGACTCCGGTATCGAGCGATACATCGACAAACTTGCCGAAATCTTCACCCTTCACGCGATCCGTTCAATCACGGTCGCCCACATGGAAGTGCCCTGTTGCAGCGGTGTGCGGTATGTGGTAGATAAGGCGCTGGAAAAAGCAGGAAAGAAGATCGAGGTGAGCGAGAGGACGATAACGATAGCGGGTGAAGCAGTATGAACGATGATTGCAAAGGCGCACTCCTCAGCGGGATGACAGGACCTATGCAGTCACTACGCGAATACCTGCCGGTATCGTGACACCGGAATACCTCGAAACTATTGCAAGGGTCGGGCGGAAGTACCATGTGCCCATTCTGAAGATTACCTCTGGACAGCGGATAGTGCTGGCCGGGCTTGAGCCAGGTGATGTGCAGAAGGCAATCCATGATCTCGGTCCTCTTGCAAAACCCGAGACTGCCCCCTGTGTAAAATTCGTCCAGGCCTGCCTTGGCACTGATATGTGCAGGTATGGCAAACAGGACTCGATCGGGCTGGCCCGTGCACTCGATGATACATTTAAGAACCAGACATTCCCGGCAAAGATCAAGATCGGGGTATCCGGTTGTCCCCGCTGCTGCAGCGAAAGTCATACCCGGGACATCGGAATCATAGCAACTCCGAAAGGATGGACGATCTTCTTCGGGGGCAATGCCGGCACCCGGCCACGGTTTGGGGATCTTATCGCACGAGACCTTGCTTCTGACTAGGTTATTGATTGTGCTCTCCGTCTTGCCGATTACTACCGCAGTCATGCAAAACCGCACGAGCGTACAGCCCAGTTTATGGAACGCACCGGTATCGAATCGCTGAAACCGGAATTACTTACGCTAATACCGTATATTCCTCTTGAAAAGGTGAATTATTCATGAAAATTACTGAAGTTGCCAAAGTTGTATCAGGCCCTAACCCCCACCATGTGGACGCCCGGAAGATCTACGATTCGCCCCATGCAATCGCCGTTGTTATCACCCTGCAGCCCGGCGAGGCATTGAAAAAGCATATGACACCGGTCGATGTCTTCTTTTACGTCATTGAAGGCACCGGGATCGTTGAGATTGGTGATGAGAAGAATGCGATTGGAAAAGATACGCTGGTCGAAAGCCCGGCCCGTATTCCGCACCGGTGGATCAACGAGAGTTCTTCGGTATTCCGGGTCCTGGTTGTCAAGATCCCAAAACCAACCGAAGAAACAAAACTGCTCTGAGATTTCCTTGCTGCCGTATGGATTCCTCCGTTGTAAAGAACAGCAGGAGCACCTGTCACGACCGGAAATCCCGGATTACCCTCCCGCCACCCACCGTACAACACTTGATATATCTTATCTCACGTGATCTTGTGTATGAATATTGGAGCACTGCTTTCAGATTCATTCACCTATGCGCAGGAAGCACTGGTAGGAAAATGGACCCGGTGGGCGATCTTCATTCTTTTTGCCCTCCCGTTCTCACTTATCCAGTTCACCATTGATCCCAGAGCTATCATAAGCGGTACCGAGATAAACTGGGGTGCGATCCCGTGGGGCCAGATCGCGTTCCTTGCCGGCCTCGGCTTCATTCTCTCGTTCTTTCTCTCCGGCTATACAGTCCGTATCTACCGGGGAACAAACCCCGCCCCGGACTTCACCGGGTGGACTGCCCTTTTTATCGATGGCATCAGGCTTGCCGTGGTCTGGTTCCTCTGGGTCCTGCCCCTCATACTCGTGCTGGGAGCGGGAATCGCCCTTGCACTCACCACGTTCCTTTCCACCCAGGCACAATCCGTTTCACCAGACTGGATACTCCTGGTCTCCTTTATTGTGCTGCTCCTTTTCGTGGAGGGTATTCTCCTCATCATCGTCATGCTCTTTGGAATCCTCGGTGCAGTCCGGTTTGCCCGGACGGGAAGCATCCGCGAAGGCATCCGGTTTTCAGCGATTCTTACCACCATAAGAACCATCGGGTGGGTTTCCTACATCATCCTCCTCATCGGGTACGTCATTGCCATGGTCATCTATGCCGTCGTTACCGGTATCCTGTCGTTCATCCCGTATATTGGCTGGGTCCTCCTCCTCGTTGTCAACCCGATCTTTGCGATCTTCTCTGCACGGTACTTCTCGCTTGTGTACGACCAGGGAGAACCAAAAACGGTCCCGCCGGTACCGGCACCGGCAGGATAATCACATTTTTTCAGGTCAGGATTCTTTTACTCACTGATATGCACCTTCCCTCATCGCTTTTTCTTCTCCACACGTTTCCGGAATATCTCTTCAGCGACGCACTCCTTTGCATACCTGCATCACGGGATATATGAAGTGAAATCATTGAAGAATCGTTTACGTTTTGCTTCATCATCCGGGTTTGCCGTATGTTGTTGAGAAAACCAGAAAGGTTATCACCTCTTTTTTGAACCTTTGTACCATGGATGTAACGCTTATCTGTCAGATGTTTGAAGATTTACCCCGGCAGGGTCCCGGTGCTGATGAATCTACGGCCCAGGCATGGTCATGCATCCCACCGGATCGCAGGCGGGGAACAGTGCTTGATATCGGGTGCGGATCCGGTATGCAGACCCTGGCACTTGCCAGGCTCTGTCCTGATTGCAGGATCACCGCCATCGATGTCCATCAGCCGTTCCTGGATGATCTTATGCACCGGGCAAAAAATGCCGGGTTGGACAAAAGAATCGTGACTCAGCGGGCATCAATGGACAATCTGCCGTTTCACGAGGCATCATTTGATATCATCTGGTCTGAAGGTTCTGCATTTATCATGGGGTTATCCCCGGCTCTCCACTACTGGAAGAAATTTTTAAAACCTGATGGATACCTGGTAGTCTCGGACTGTACATGGTTCACTGATCTACCATCGGATGAATGCAGAGCTTTCCTGGGGGAATCATGTCCGGATATGAAATCAGAATCAGGTACTGAAGAAATAATCCGAGCTGCAGGGTATACGGTGATCAGTTCGTTCAGGCTCCCTGATGCCGGCTGGTGGGATCACTATTATACTCCATTATCGAAGAATATGACCAGATTGAAAGAGATGCATAAGGATAACAACGAGGCACAAACCATTATCAACGGGTTAGAGATGGAGATGGAGATCCATCGGAAGTATTCGAAGGAATATGGATACACGTTTTTTGTTCTCAAAAACAGGGTTTAATTATATCTGGTTTTTTCCCATTCGTTATAATTTGCATTATTTTTTAAAAAAAATTCAGACAGGAAGTTTTCCTGGAGAAGACATGGACCGCGTTACCTTCGGGGATAACACGGTTTCCGTTCATGTTCATGCGGACCGACCCGCCATGGGCTGAGCACGGGAATCCGACCATCTCCGTCTTTTTTTAATTTCTCTCCCCAGAAAGGAGCAATGCAGCAATGGGCCGACCCGGTCACCGGGTCTTCCGGTATGTAGAAAAATTCGGGCGGGAAGCCAATCGTTGCATCCCTTCTTCTCTTGTCACGCAGAGGGTCCCAGAAGGACGCTGATCCACCGGGTCTCTTCAGACAATTCGCAGATCAACTGAACAAAGAGGGTCAGGGGCACAGCAATGAGGACCCCGATTCCTCCGAGAATCCACCCCCAGAAAAGAAGGGAGATGAACACTACTGCCGCGGAAAGTTCCAGTCCCCGCCCTGCGAGACTGGGGAACAGAACGTACTCGGCAAGAAAATTCACCAGCGCCGATCCGGCGAGCACCAGGAGGGCATAGACGGGACCAAGACTGACCCAGGCAATGAGCACAGGCGGGATAACAGCAAGCCAGAACCCGATATACGGTATAAATCCCAGCAGGAAGGCGAGGAATCCCCAGAATACGGCGTATTTTACTCCGAGCAATGCAAGAATGATCGCCACACCGGCACCCATGGCAAGATTTACCTTGGTCCGGATGATGATGTAGTCAACGTTTTTCTGCGCGAGCGTGGCGAACCGGTTCAGGTCGCCGGGCCGGTATATTTCAATGATCTGCTGCAGCTTTGACGTAAAACCCCTGGCTTCAAAAATAAGGAAGAGGGTGGTAACAAGAATAACGATGGAGATACCTATCACATTTGTGATGCCCACGAGCATACCTGCTGCAGGGGAAGAGAGAGATTGGATAAGGTCCTGAACGGTCAGTGAGGTAAGATCCATACCGGGGATGCTGAGTAAGGGATTACCCGGCTCAAGGGTTTTTTCCAGTTCAAGCTGGTAGCGCGGAAGCTCAGAAAGGATCTGGAGAAACGACCCTGCAATCACGACGATAAACACGCCCATGATGGCCAGGAAGACCCCCAGGGTTGAGATGAGGGCAAGACGGGGGGAAAGACCTTTCATCTCAAACCAGTGGAGAAGCATGCCGAAGATTACCGCCAGAAACAGTGAGAAAAGGAGCGGGGCCAGGAAGGATGATGCAGCTTTCATCCCCGCGAGTATCAGGATGACTGCTGCAAGAGTGATCAGGCCGCGGGATAAACTGGAGAACTCGGTGGAGGAATTCATGACAGCGGGTTTTTATGGATTTTCCTTGTGTGTAGTCTGCACATGATGTCTCATTAACAATTCGGTGATGAGGTATATCGATCTCTATGGAAAGAACAGCCTCTCTTCTCACCCCTGCCATTTTTACGGGATCTCCTTTTGGGTGAGGTCTCATCGTGCGCAAAACCCAATCGCGGAACGTACTATCAATGCGTCACCCGGGTCACAACTGTTTTCCCCGATTAAAAAAAAAGATACCGGGACAAAGATACCATGAACCCGATAATTCAGGGAGAGAACCTTGTACGGACATTTGGCAGCATACCAGCAATCGATGGGATCAATTTCTCTGTCGATGAAGGAGAAGTATTCGGAGTTCTCGGACCGAATGGTTCCGGTAAGACTACCCTCGTCCGGCTTCTCAACGGTGTCCTGACACCTACCTCGGGAAGAGCGATCCTCTTTGGTAAAGATGTGACCGTTGATGGGGCGTACGTCCGGGCAAGGACCGGCGTGCTTACAGAAACCCCGTCGCTCTATGAACGCCTCAGCGCAAAGAAGAATCTCTCCTTCTTTGGCAGGTTCTATGGTATTCCTGATGCTGATATCCCTCAGCGGGTCAATAAAATCCTCTCGCTCCTGCATCTTGCAGATCGGGGAGATGAAGCGGTTGGAGGATTTTCAAAAGGCATGAAGCAGCGCCTTGCGATCGCCCGTGCGCTGATTCACGATCCGCAGGTTATTTTTCTGGATGAACCTACCTCGGGTCTTGACCCGGAAGCATCACGTCAGGTGGAGGGGATTATCCATGAGCTCGCATCGGACAGGGGGAAAACAATTTTTTTGTGTACTCACAATCTCAACCAGGCCCAGCACCTCTGCTCCCGCGTGGCGATGATCAATAAAGGAAAGATTCTCGCCCAGGGAAGTATCCATGATCTTACCGGGCGACTCTGGAAAGCAGTGCCCGTGGAACTGGAATTTCTCACCCCCCCGCCATCTTCTGTCATTGGTAAGATACGGGAGATGGAAGGGGTAATTGTTGACAGTCAGGCTGATACCACGGTAACCATCAGGGTTGCAGAAAAAGATCTTGTACCGGCAGTGATCCGGATCGCGGTAAGCAATGGCGGTGAGATCTTCCGGGTCACCCCTCGGGATTACTCGCTTGAGGAGATTTATTTTGCCGTCCAGGAACCCGGAGGGAGGGCACTATGAACTGGCAGTTTATTTGGGCAATTGCGGAGAAGGATCTCTTTGAGGTAGCAAAAAACCGTATTGCTGTTTCCGGCGCTATCGTGCTTTCCGTGATATTTGCCATTGGTCTTCCGCTTCTTATTACCCAGATCGCTGTCGTAACAACGGGCAGCACTCAGCCTTCTTTTGATGAATTGTCAGCCAGCATTCCTGCAGCTTTTCTTGAACAGATGGGAACACTCTCTCCCGCACAATTCCCGATTGTCCTCATCCTCGGGCATCTTATCGCACCGCTCTTCCTCATACTGCCGCTGATCCTCTCGTGCATGATAGCGGCAGAGGCATTTGTCGGCGAAAAAGAGCGAAAGACTCTGGAAGCCCTCCTCTACACACCCGCAACCGATGCAGAGTTATTCCTCGGCAAACTTTTTGCCTCATTCATTCCGGCTGTTGTGTATACCTGGGTGAATTTCCTGATCTTTGCACTCGTGACAAACATTGCCGGCTACCCGGTGATGGGCAGGATCTGGTTCCCGACAGAGAGCTGGCTGACCCTTATGATCTTTGTCGTTCCCGCGGTTGCCCTGCTCGGCGTCTCGGCAACCGTGATCATCTCGACAAGAGTCAGTACTTTCATGGAAGCCTACCAGGCATCCAGCATCCTCGTCATCCTGATTATTTTCCTGATGGTAGCCCAGACTATGGGACTGTTATTCCTTTCTCCCCTGGTTGCAGTACTTGTCGGTCTGGTGTTCTTTGCCCTTGATGCCGTCCTGATCTGGACAGGAATCCGGATATTTTCCCGGAGTGAGTTGATCACACGGATATGATTTTTTTTATTGGTAATTATCCGGATATCAGGAAGAACAGGTGTGCGGTATGAAATTCCATAAAGACAGATCCCCGTGGTGTGCGGTCATATCAGGCCTGACCGGTATCATCGTATTTCTGGTTCTCGTTGTGATACTCGGCTATCTCGCATCCTGTTTCCACAATGCATTCCTGCTTGGATTTGTCGGATTACTGGTGGACAATCTCACCCTGATCCTTACAATAGGGATAGTGTTTATGGTGGCCGATATTTTCTTCTCGTTTCACTATCCCTTCAACCTTCCGGGACCGCTGATTTCCGGACTGGGAAGCTTGCTGGTCGTCAGCCTGATCTTCATCCTGCTGGATTTTTTTGATCGGTGGTACGGTCACGGGATGTCGGCCATGTTTTTGAATTTTAAGACTATCTTTTATCTCCTTGTCTTTTTCATCGTCGTAATTACCGGGTATGTTCGGATATTTTCCCCGGAAACAGGAAGAGCTGATGTACCACGGGATGCAGAAACAGACTCTCAGGCAACCCCTGTCTGCACGTCCTGGGGGGATGTTGGCAATGAAATCCGGCAGGCAATGTACGATCTCGTTCACCGGTTCAGGGAAGAGATCAACAAAAAATAATTATCGTCCTTCAGCTCGTGAAGGTATGACCGGTGAACCTCATAATACAATAAAACCCCAGGGGATTACCACGATAATTTAAAGGCAGATAACCATACATCTGAAAATATGACCGAAGTCTCTGTACTGGTTGATTCAAGGGGTGGAAATACAAGGAAAGTAGCAGATGCCATCGCAGGAGAAGTGGGCATTACGGCAATGGATGTGGCGGCAGCGCCTCAAAACGACGCAAAGCTCCTGTTCCTGGGCAGTGGAACGTATGGAGGGAAGCCCGGTGAAGCGATGCTGAAATTCATCGGGTCCGGAAACCTTACGGGACGCAAGGTCGCCTTGTTCGGCACCGCCGCAAGTCTTGCAGGAGGTCAGAAACTGATCTCCGCGATGACGGATATGGTACAGCAGAAGGGTGCCACTGTCATGGGAAGCTATCACTGCAAAGGGAAATTTTTATTCGTGAACCGGGGTCATCCCAACAACGAAGACCTGGATAACGCAAAAAAGTTCGCACGGGAAATGCTCAACAAAAGCTAAACCAATTTTTTGATCTTTAAAGATCACAACAAACCAGCAGCCCCCAAATATCACTCGTTCGTGAAAAACAGCACGACTTTTTTCGGATGTTCCAGGTTCAAAGCCTTTTGCAATCGGTGGCGTTTTCGCAGAGGAAAGTCACCGCTAACAGCACCTGGAGGGAGGCGGGACTCTGTTTTTGTAAGGCTGGCGGACAGTTACTACCTTCCCATAGTCTCGTTGAGTTTCCGGTTCTGTGCAATCAGTTCGATACTTTTGTTGATTCTCTTCATTCTGGTTTCTGGTGTTTTTGCACTGGTTACCCAATGGACATACAATAACCGGGCCGATGGAGCCATGTTCTGGAAATTATTCCATACGGTCTCGTTTTTCCTGAGGGCATCTTCCAGGAAATCCGGCACAGAAAAATTTTTGCTGGAAGGGACTACCAGATTGTTTTTCATTCCCTCCTTGAAAATTTTTAATCCTGCCTCAGTCATGAGTCCTTCATGAATCATTCTCTCTGCCCGTTCTTTGTTGATTTCTGACCAGGGACTCTTTGCTTTCCGGGGAGTATACCGCTGCATATATCTGTCGCTGTCGATTGTTTTTACCTGGCCATCGATCCAGCCAAAACAGATCGCTTCTTCAACCGCATCGGGATAAGAAACCGACAAATGCTTTGTATGTTTTTTGTAATAGACAAGCCAGATCTCTTTTTTTATGGTATGGTTTTCCCTCAGCCACGAACGCCAGGTGATACGGTCTTTCATGGTGACGGTTACAGGTCGAGTCATGCGTACTGTGGTTTTCGTCTGCCGGCTAAAAAAAGGATTTCCTGCCCGGTTTTTTTGGAATATTTCCCGACACCAGGGATGTATCATGAAAAAAATTTCAGGGTATAACGTAGTCGCATCCGGCATACCAGGTGCTTTACACCCCCATTCCCGTAATAATCCCGACCACCTGCCGGGCGGTCACCGGGTCCACCACCCGGGCCATTACCAGACCGGCCATCGCGACAAACATTGCCCAGAATACTTTTTTGACCTGCTCATTCTTTCCGAATGCATCAATGACCGCTTCCGTATCCGCCTTCATACCCCGCTGGATCACTTTGGGAAGGAACAAAAAGAGCGGCAGGAACGTTACTGCAGCACCGATGAACGCTAGCGTGATCTCGGTCATCCCCGCAAGGAAGATCCCGGGCGGAACGGCAAACGCTGCTGCCAGTGCGGCCGCCATACCCACCTCGCCGAACCAGAAATAATGTTTCTTTTCCGCGTACTGCACCCGCTCTGCCGGTGACAGGGCTGCACCATCAAAGATGCCAAGCGTATTCAGCATCCCGTACCACACGGCATGGGTCTCTTCGGGGTCTGCAACGATGCCCAGAAAGACCACCGCAACCGGCAGGATGAGAAAAAGAAGGGGAAGATGTGCCAGCACACCCATGAGCCCGAGCACCATCCCCGTCCCAGCGATTGCGCACCGTGTCAGCACCTCGTTCTCAAACACCGTATCTCCCTCCAATCCATAACTCAAACACCGGGCTGGTGTACCCGCCATTCTCCGGGCTGAAGTCCCGGACCCGTCCCATCTGCGCAAATTTCCGCAGGCCGGTCCGGATCTGCACGGTGTGGAGACCCGGTGCCCGGGGGTATACCCGGCGGCCATCAATACCGTGCATCTCCTCATAGGGAGGAATCTCGAACCAGTCCGGCCAGAACCGGACCCCGTGGGGGATATCGGTCCCCCGCCGCAGGTCCTGCAACCGTACGGGTGAAAGGTTATCATAGATCACATCGATGATCAGGTTCCCGCTGCAGGTGTCACGGTTCAGGTCGAGGATATAGAAGACCGGGTTACGGGAGACCTCATCAGCCGTAAGCGGTGTATCGCGACCGAGGGGTTCAAAACCGCCGTCTTTTCCCCGGAATATACCGATAACCTGCGCAATGGCGGGGGATATGATCTTAGTTTCCATGAAAATTTTCCCGGTGGGCATCGTGTTCGGCCCGGAGTTTTTTGAACTCCTCAACAATCTCGTCATATCTGCCAATCTTCTGGTAGATGACAAACAACATCGGGTAGAGGGGCAGCACTGCCCCCAGGATGATTCCCGCAACTTCGGTTTCCATAACGGTCCTCTCCAGGTACCGAAACGAGAGGACCACAAAAGAGAGGGGACAGTATGGGTCTCCTCTCATAAGGGTCGTGTCGTCTCTGGTATGCTCAGGCGAGAGCCGGGACGGTGTCCGCCCAGGTCTCGACCGCGGTGCGGATGGCCTCGTCCGAGTAGGACGTGAGGGAGACCCGGTCACGGCTGAAGTTCAGCATGTAGAGTTCACCGTTGGCATCGTGGCACCTGAGGGTTGCACTGAATGCATCATCCGCCGGATCGTGGACTGCGGTACCGGCATGTGCCGTGGTGACTGCTGCGGCTGCCAGCAACGCGGTCACCCCGGCGCTGAACCCTGCGAGGGTGTTGAACCGGTGGGAACAGTTGCCGACGTTCTTTGCATTCCCGTCCTCGTAGTTGATCCGTGCAGTGTACGCTTCCCGGGTCTTTTCTACCGGGTCGTGGTTTATCCCGGCGGTCATATACGCTACGCAGGCAAACGGGTTGTCGGTGATGACCGACTGGACAATCGAGTTGAACGCCGTTACGTCGGTAATCGGGCTCGCAAGCATGCGAACCGCATTTTTGGTCTGTGAGTTCTGTACGAAATCTGCCATGTTTTTTTCTCCTTGTTCGTTTTTTTTTGTTGCTTTGTCGCGGGGCCCTTTGACATACTCCTCTGGGGCATACGGGAGTAAGGTCTTTTATTATGATTTGATTTTACCGGGAAACGGGGGCCGCCGGTACGAGTAACGGGAAAACAGAGCGTTGTAATGCGGGGAATGGAAGGTACCCGGGAGGTACCCCCGGGTGAAATGAGGACATATACCCGCCAAAAAAACCACCCCTGGGCAATGGGATACAGCTTGTATTACCTTCACGGGGGTTATCACCTCAGGGGGAGCATCGTAGCGATCATGAAACCCCCCTGAACGTGAGGGTTTTTAAAAACATTTTTCCAAAGCCCACAAATGATCGTCTTTTTCAGATCACCCGCACAAAAAATCGCACAGCATTTCGTCAGACATACTATTCATCGAACCGAAGGGGTCATCTGAATTTAAATCCTGAACCGTTACTGATTGATCACTGCGATGATCCGGGAATTCTTTGTAAAACTGGTAACACGGGCAAAAGAGGTGGCAAGAATCCTCAAAAAACAATTCCACACTCTCTCAGAGAAACTCCGGCCCGGTGTACCGGCACAGGAGTTCCCGGCACCCGTTCTCTCGTGCGGGACCGAACATGCCCTGCACACCGGCAAGTGCTACCGGCTCACCAGTGACCATTCCCCGGTCTTCTCACTCTATACTTTTTTCCCTGATCAACGGTAGCCACCGGTTTTACGCTCATGTGCGATAGTTCCAAAAGTCCGTTTCCTCCAGGACACCTGCCGTTTGGATACACAATAGCCAGACCCTCATGCGATCCGGCTTGCAGGGACCACTCCGCTCTCCGGTAAAACCGGCGGTTTGTCACCCATGAAAGAAGCGTATGCTCCCGATTTCACCACAATCGCTGCAACCAGATGAACAAAACCAGACACGTTCACTCCTGATCACCCATGATAAAAAATCCCATGACAATAACCACTCATCGAGGACAAAAAAGAGATACTCTCCCTCTTCTCTCCGTGAGCACAGACCAGCCTGCAGAACACAAAAACACCCGCACCGGACAACCCGGCCAGCGACCACCCCGTACCGGAGAACAGGAACACCGGAAGAGGCGGTCCTGATGTCCCGGAAGCCGACAAAGGTCGAACGGGACATCCCTCTTTACCTCATCCCGGATATCGTGAAGCGTGAGGTCAGCACCCATGGTGAGGACCTGGACTGGGTATTTGTGCGAAAGACCGGGAGCCATTTCTACAACATCCGCATCCGGACGCGGCCAATCAGGAGGGAGCTGAGGAGTGCGTGGAGCCGTCCCGGGACACGGCAACGCCGCAAGGGCGATGCAGAAGATACAGGAACGGGTGATGGCACGGGAACGCATGATGACAGCGGGAGTAAGCGGGAATGACAAGGGGGCCCCAGCCGCTCATGGCGATTGCCGCGGCACAGGAGATTGCAGGCCGGAGGGGAACAGTCCTGGATAACCCGGCCCTGCAGAGATCGCACTACAATTTTGTCCTCTTCATCACCGGTTGCACGGTATTTGTGAGGGTGAAGCGGATACGCACGCATATCAGCAACCCACAGGAGATCGAACGGATGTTCAGGGAGGAGATACAGCAGCTCCGCACGGTGCCGGACACTCCCGTTGTATCCCGGGAGATCTGGGTAGTCTCCCCCTGGAAAACGTGGCAGTATTTTCAGGTATCCGATGGCCGTATTGTCGAGGTCCGGTGCGACGGGCAGCCGGTGCTGCCGGAGGAGAGGCTCATTCTGGAAAAAAACAGATAATGGCAATTACTGAAAATCCCTCAATGCAGGAGGAAGAATTTTTTTGGTACATCTGCCGGTACTATTTTCCTGAAAGGGGAGAAATAATGCTGAATATTTGACTTCTATTTAAATTATATAAACCCCTTTGTTTCCAGTGGAGAACCGGATATATTTCATCATTATCCGACTATGGTAACACAAGGGAAATTTTTTTTTCATCATCCGAAAAAAATTAAATAAAAAATAATTTAACCGCTCATATTTAAAGGTAAACAACGAGACCCTCCGGGAATTTTTATGATAAATGCAATTCTCGAGATCCTTATTGTTGAAGATAATATCATCATCCAGCAGCTCATCGAAATTTGTCTTATTTCTCTGGGATATGGTGTGTGTGGTAAAGTGGCGTCCGGTGAAGCTGCGATAGATTTCATAAAAGAAAAGAAACCCGATGCTGTCCTTATGGATATCACCCTTGACGGTCAAACCGATGGGATTGATGCAGCAATTGCCATGAAAAAGTCAGGTCCGATCCCGATAATATTTCTCACCTCTTCTACCAGGGCAGAAGATCTTGAACGGGCAAAAAAGATACCTGCCGACGGTTTTATTGGCAAACCGTTCAGGGAGGCAGATATTCATGCTGCCCTGAAATCAGCCATTCCCCGCACTACCATCCGGTAATACGGATTACACCGGCTTCACTACCAGGTGGCGGTTTTCGTCATCAGCTCACCGCTTTCTTCACAAGCGCAGCGATTGTTTCCTCTTCGGCAGCAGTCACCGTTTTCAGCGCAAACGCAACCGGCCACATATTCCCCTCGTCAAGGTTTGCCTCATGCATGAAGCCGAATGTTGCGTACCTCGTCTTGAATTTTTCCCTGCCCTGGAAGAAGCAGACTACCTTGCCATCCTTTGCATACGCGGGCATGCCGTACCAGAGTCTCGGCGTGAGGACTGGCGCACGAGCTTTGATGATCGCATGGAGCCGCCCGGCTATGACGCGATCCGCTTCCGGCATCGCAGCGATCGTCGCGAGCACAGCGCTTTCCCCATCCGGTTTGTTCGCCTGCGGGCCGGGCTGTTGCTTGCGGGGGTTTGTTGGGTTTGCTGGTTTTTTCATACGGTACCTCTTTGGAGGATTTTGATTGTCATGTTGGTGAGAGAATAATCTGATGATTCTTCCAAAACGATAAAAAGTTGCGGGTACTTCTCCTTTGTGCCTGTACAGGCTGCAGGTGACGGGCTGGACGGGGGCAGGAAGGTTTTTTTTGTCCGGGCATGGATCGGAATTGTGATAATCCGGACAGGACAGGGCACTGCATGAAAGAACAGGTGGAAGACTACATCACCAGGGGGGTTGATCAGTTCCGGCTCCGCAGGTATTCCGAAGCACTCGCCCTTTTTGACCGGGCAGTTTCCCTTGATCCGGGCTGCACCCGGGCATGGAACGGCCGTGCGGCCGCACTGGGCAACCTGGGTCTTTTTCCTGCTGCTCTCGATTCCTGCGATACGGCGATTGCGACGGACCCCGGTTACTTCCGGGCGTGGAGTAACCGCGGGTGGGTGCTCGGGCATCTTGGCCGCTATGCAGAAGCCCTTGACTCCTGTAACCGGGCTGTCGCTCTCCGGCCGGATTTTGCCGAGGCGTGGCACACCCGGGGGTGGGTGCTCACGAACCTTGGCCGGGACCTGGAAGCCCTTGATTCCTGCGACCGGGCAACAGCTCTCAGCCCGGATGACGCAGAGGCGTGGAACATGAGGGGGAATGTGCTCATGAGCCTCGGCCGCTATGCAGAAGCCCTTCGCTCGTACGACAGGGTGATCGCCACCAGCCCGGATCTTCCCGGGGCATGGTTCAACCGGGCAAATACCCTGGCACAGCTCGGGCAGCATACCGAGGCTCTTGTTTCGTATGACCGGGCAGTTGCGCTCCGGCCGGAGTATGCTGAGGTTTGGAACAACCGCGGGAACACATGCATGCATCTCGGCCGCCCAAAAGACGCGGCAGAATCGTATTTTACCGCAGTCTCTCTCCGGCCGGAATACGCCGAAGCGTGGTACAACCACGGGTCCGCGCTGAGCGATCTCGATCGGCAGGATGAAGCGGTCACTTCCTACGATGTTGCAATAGCCCTCCGGCCGGAATATGCCGAAGCATGGTACAACCGCGGCGTTGCACTCGGGACTCTTGGCCGGTATGCCGAAGCGGTTGCTTCGTATGACCGGGTAATCGCCATCGACCCTGGTGATGCAGACGCGTGGTACTCCCGTGGACATGCCCTGCGGTGTCTTGGCCGGCAGGAGGAAGCAGATGTCTCGCATGATAAGGCCGTTGCCCTGGACCCGGGATGCAGGGCAATTCACGGCCCCGGATACACCCATAAAAAGAATCCCGGGTAACCCTGTCTGCCATACTTCCCGGGAACACGGATATCTGATGGAATCATTAATACCCTGTTTTAGCATACTTTCAGCAATGAGAATGCGCACTGGTACGTATGCCGTTCACCGTACGGTCATACACGAAGCAGGATCGAATTCGAAATTCCAGGCCGGGCATAATTACCTGACATCCGAAAGTGGGGTACCGGTATGAATCTTATGTTCCTCAGTGTGGTGATCCTCACCGGGCTCCTCTATTTCTTCGTCTCGCCGGACATATTCACAAACCGGTATATCAAAAAACGAGCGGGCCTTGCCATGGCAGCAGCGGTTGGCAGTTTTATCGTGCTGTATATCATCCAGCTCCCGTTCACCGGGTTCAATCTGCTGCTCTGGTTCCTGGTCAACGCGGCAATAGCCCTTGGTCTGAACAGCGCTCTTGCCAACCACCAGAAAGGAGCAGTGGTCTCCGGAGTGTCCCTGGCAGTGATCATCCTCTTCTGGATCTGTTGTATTTCCATTCTTTCTGCCATGACTGCAACCCAGCTGGCAGCGGCACCGGACGTGACGGTTGCCCGCGGCCCGTCCGAAATTATCAACAGCAGCCATATACGGCTGGTCAGTTACGAGACCGCCAGGTGGCGTAGTGACAAGGTCATCGGCTCCCTCGGGTACAAGTCGCAGATTGCTGAACCTGATATCCAGACCCTGAACGGTACCCTTGTCTGGATCACTCCCCTCGATTACGACGGATTTTTTATCAAAGCATGGTCGTATGCGGATGAAGGCACAGGGGGTTACGTTATTGTCAATGCCGAGGACCCGAAAGCCGAAGCCCAGAGAGTATCCGTAAGCCATATGATCTACACCCGGGGTGCCCTTTTCGGAAACAATGTCAACCGCCGCGTGTGGGAACAGCATCCGGAGTTCCTGCAGATGGAAACCTCGTTCCAGCTCGACGATACGATGCAACCGAAATATGTTATCCAGCTGGCAGAACCCATGCTCTACGGGATTATCGGGGAACGGCCGGTCGGTGTTGCCACCATCGACCCGGTGAGCGGTTCTGTGGACTTTTACCGTCTCGGCGAACAGCCTGCATGGATCCAGCGCGTGTGGAGCGAGATCACAACCGAAGAATGGATCGGGTGGTGGGGCCGCTACCAGCTCGGCTGGTGGAACTCTGTCCTGGGACAGCGTGATGTCAAGATACTCTCCGGAATTGACGGCCCTGATGTATTTCTCGTGAACGGAAACGACGGCAATCTCTACTGGTTCGGCACGGTATCGAACCCCGGGACGGACACGTCCATGGTCGGCTACATGCTGACCGACGTCAGGACCGGCAAGTTCACCTTCCATGAAACACCGGGCTATTATAACGACCTGGGGGCATCGCAGAACGTCCACCAGCACCCCGAAGTTGCCAAGGCGCCTGAGCTGGAGGTAGTCCAGCCGATCATGTATGTCATTGATGGTCAGGAGATCTGGATCATCCCGGTCATCACGCCGAGCGGTGAACAGACGCTGATAGGTCTTGTCGAAGCCAGGAGCGGCACTACCTTCATCGGACAGAGCCTGCAGGACGTGCTCGGCCAGTGGCGCGGGACAAAGGGCATACGGGACGGCGGATCCGGCATGGAGTCCGGTACATCGGTGAAAGCCAAGATCGCACAGGTCCGGAAACTGCTGGATGAGATTGAGGCTGAGCTGGGTTCTGTGGCGGCATGAGCAGAGAACAGGGGGCGATCATCAGAGGCTTCTTTGCTGACCACAGTCGTACCCGCCAGTGAAGAGCGCAAGTACACTCAGATCATTCTCATTGATGTCTATTTTTTTAGACATATGTCCATTTTTTTGACACACGAGCTGATAGGTGTTGTGGATCCCAATAACGGGCCGGACCCTGCCGGTGAATGCATACGGACCCGCGAGCATCGTAAAAGTTCTCCCTGGCGGCCCGGGTTTCGTACAACGGGATCAACATAATCCTGAAGCCAGATGACCTCCGACGGTGAGATCCCCTTTCCGGACCTGCGGACAACCCATGAGCCAGATATTGCCCGGAATGGCAATAGGGGCTTAAAATGAGCATATTTTATTTTGGCCCGGTCTTTTCTGACCGGCCTGAATGGGGCGTTTTTGGGAATGTTTTTCCGGATTTGTGATTATTAGGCTTATAATAGGGAATGGCCGGTTTTAAGGGCAGGAAAACCGGCCTGTTTAAACCTGTTAGAGTGGCGAATCCTTTCTCCGGGCGGCTGGTCATGGATACAGGAACCAGAAGGTTTTGGGGGTGTGGCTATCTGTATCAGGTTTGCGATGACATTCCGGATGAATCCATTCTTGTTCACTTTCTGGATTCTTCACGGGTAAGAATGGAACGGATCTCTTTTTTTAGTACGGGAAGATTGTTTACACTATTGTCCCAGAGGATCGTGGGTTTGATCCCGAAATACGCATGAGAGAGGACATCACGGAACCCGGCGATCTTTTTCCAGTCGGTTTTCGGGTAACGCTCCTTGAGATCGGAGGGAAGATTCTTTATCGCTTCCCCAATCACTTCAAAGTTACGGATGACGGCATCCTTTCTTCTACGGTCCGCGACAAATTCATCAAATGAGATCCCTGAAGTGTCTTCTTCAATGTTGTTGATAGCCTCAAGAATGTCATCGAGATACTGGAGTGCGGTTCTATGCATAAACAACCTCGCCAAGAATATAATCCCTGAGCCGGGTTTTTATCGCACCCTTCATTACCAGATCCACTTTTCTCCCGAAGAGATCTTCGAGATAGAACTTGCAGTCCATGTAATGGTCGAATGTCTCCTGGCCTTTTTTGAAGGTAACCAACACATCTACGTCGCTTTCCGGCCGTTCCTCTCCACGGACAAATGATCCGAAAATACCGATCTTCGAAACCCCGAACCGTTTTTTCAGGATTGGTTCGTGTTGCCGTAGCAGGGAAAGTGCATCCATACCTATTATTCCTGTATGGTCGTGCACCCTCTTAACTTTGCGGTCATGAGACAATCAGGGGGTGGGAGGAGTGTGATTGGGCCGGGTGCTGTTCGCAATCATTTTCGGCAACAGCCCGCGGTTACCATGTGACAAGACCCGGTTGCAGGCAGCGCCCCCCCAGGAACGGACAAACTTGCAGGCAACCAGCAGCACCCTGATCGATGAGCATGATCTGAAAATGTATGGATCAGGCACGATGCATAAAAAAATACTCCCCACCTTGTCTGAGGACCTCCGACGGTGAGATCCCCTTTCCGGACCTGCGGACTACCCATGGGCCAGATATTGCCCGGAATAGCAATCGGGGCATAAAATGAGCATATTTTGTTTTGGCTAAGTCTATTCTGACCGGCCTGAATGGGGCGTTTTTGGGAAGGTTTTTCCGGATTTGTGATTATGGGGCTGATAATCAGGAATAAACGGTTTTAAGGGCAGAAAAACCGGCCTGTTTACACCTGTTTGGGAGCGGGATCGTTTTCCAGAGGTTCTGGTGATGGACTGGGCAGCAGAGATAAGGGTATGCAATTGATTATTACTCCAAAAAAACAGAATCCGTCAGACAAAACGGTAAAAATCATCAACATCAATTTTCGCCAGTCTGAGAACTCCTTTAAGTGTACCAGGTTTCAACTCATCATGTACGGGAACAACCGTGCCAACTTTTCCGTCACCAGTTGTTTTTGAGAGCCTCACGTGGCTTCCTGTTTTCCCAGATACCGAAAAACCAAATTTGTTGCACAAAATTTTGATGGTGAGATCCCCGGAAACAGGTTTATGATGTGGCAACCGATGACACCTCAAAGGTTGTCAGGATAGCCCTTTTCTTTTTCGTTTTGGGAAATTCTTCAAGATATAGTTCAGTTGCTTCCTTAAGGTTACTGACTGCTTCTTCAACGGTACTCCCCTGGCTTACTGTTCCCACTTCCGGGCATTCTGCCACATACATATCATCCTCTTTATGAAGGACAGCAGTAAATGTTGACATTGAAGTCTCCTGAATCTTATTGGATTGTTCTGTCCTAAAATCTTTGTTAAGATCAAACCTGTTGTAAGGAACCAACGGGAAGGAACCGCAATACCATAGAATTTCTCGGAATAGGGGAACATCTCAACAATCCGTATTTTAAACCCGTGGAATTCGATGGGTGTAGAAAACAATCCGGGTTGTTTAGTTCACCCTTACTCCCAAGGCGTGGATAAGGAAAACATCTGCCATTGGCCTCATCTCAAAACCTGTCGTTATGGTGGTACCTATGCTCACCTGGATATCGCATATGAATTCGCCTCATGGATATCAGGGGAATTCACACTTTATATCATCAAGGAATTCCAGCGTCTCAGGGATGAAGTGCACAAACAGCTCGGCCTGTGATATATGGCGCAATCTGGCAAAGATTAATTACCGGATCCACAGACCCGGACTTTTCCCCGCAGTGAGGATGAGAGAACGAGTTTTTTTCCAGCTGCTCAAGAATCGGTAAAAACGTCCCGTAAAAATGCCTGGCGAAGACCACACCAACCCCTCTGAAGAAAAAGGAATGGTGGTTATATGACGGAATCCAAAAACACTGTTGTCTCACGTGGCCTATACCGACTTCTCCCATCCCTGGCCCATGTCGATGAGCGGCCGGATTTCCGTGACCTCAAAGTTCACCACAGCAAAGATCATCTTTGCTGCCGCTTCCCCGGCAACCTTAGCCATCTGGGTCCTGAACGTATCGAGTACCGGCCCGGACGTCACGACATTCTTTGACCTGAGGTAGACCCGGATTCCCTTCCAGTCCATGAGAGTCGCTCCCGGCTCCATGATCAGGTACACGGCGTTTGGGTTCTGCTGGAGATTGGCCAGCGTGCGGTTCTTCCCCAGTCCCATGACCACGGTCTTCTCATCGGTCATGCGGGGTGAACCGAAGACCCCGGAATCGACCTTTCCTGCTTTGTCAGCGGTACTAAGCGTTCCTGTCCTCGGCGATTTGTTGAAGTACTCCATGAGTTTTGACGACATGCATGAACACCTGTTTTTATGGTGGACTTACGCGGGGGGGACATTAAAGGTTGCGGAGAAACGGGAGGCGGGTTCTTCATCTGATGCTTCATTTTTCAAAATCTGAAATTTGCGACTAATGATAAATATTACCTGAACAATACCAGAGCAACCCATAATACCTGTGGGTAGGAAAAGGATGTGAGTTATGCGTTTCATTGCACTGGTGAAATTCAAAACAAAGCCCAGGGACTTTATTTCCGAGAACTTAAAAATGATTGAAGAAGAATCAAAAAAGGGGATTAAATACCTGAGTATCGACTGGACGCTCGGCAGGTACGATGCTGTCGCAGTCATTGAAGCCCCGAATGAAAAAGAAGCAATGCAATTGTCCATGCGCCGGTCACACTTCCTGGATATCGAGACCATGGTTGCCATCCCGGCAGAAGAAGCAAGAAAACTCGTCTGATACCAGAGAGTAATCCATTTTTCTCACGTGATATCACATCTGATGGGACCGGCCAGGGCTTCCCTGGTCCCGGAAAAGGGGGCCTGAATACGTTACACCACGGGGAACTTGTTTTTGGAATCATGCCGGGAGAACCAACCGGGGCATGGTCAAATCTTCCCGATTCGGGCTTATATTGGCAAAAGGAGCCTGTTCCGATTTTGCCGGATGTGAATTACCCGCAAAAATGTGCGATTGACCTGCATTGTTTTTGAAATACGCTATTAGAGGGGTTTTACTGGCAAAATACGGCATTTTGAGATTTAAAATGAGTGATAAGGAAAAATGTTTGTTTAATCTGATTATATCGCCCCGTTCGAAGTCTGATTTTCGTTTAGTATATGCCAAATTTTACTGTCCTACCGGAGAATACAGCTGAAAAACTTTGAGAACTGTTCTTTTGGATCGAATGATATCGCGGTGCCGAAGGCAGAAAAGGCATCTGAGTTGTGGTTGAGTTTATTACACATTTCAGCCTTGAGAAACCAATGATATTTTATTGTCGGATCGATTGCAAGTGCGGTATTGAGAGCCGGCAGGGCATCACCATACCGTTGTAATTTTTCACAGGCATTGGATTTCCCTATCCAGCAGGCTATCGATGCTGGATTGAGTTCGATCCCTCTCGTATAAGCAGATAATGAATCTTCATACTGACCAAGAAGATACAGAATATCTCCCTTTTTCAACCAGTAATCAGAATTATCGGGCCTGAACCTGAGGGCCTGGTTAATTGCGTGCAGTGCCTCATCATAGTTATTGAGATAGAGAAGAATGTCGCATTTCAGGCTCCAGGCAAGGTACCCGGCAGGATTGGTCTGAATCGCTTTGTTATAGGCATCCAGAGCATCATCAATTCTGTTTTGAGTAAACAGAAGAAGCCCTTTGCGTTCCCATTCTTCAGAATCCATTTCTGGTCTCACTCGTCCGAACGAAGGTATTTCAGGTTATCAGATTCCGCTGTTCTCTGTGGTTCTCTAGTACAACTATGAACATTATCCTCCATATAAATTACCAGGATACTACCAGAGTGATTTCAGGGATAGATGGAGATGCTTTTCTGTTCGTCGTAATCTCTCCTCCATGGTAGTCCTCTTAAGGTTGAACAATCGGATAACAGGCTATCCGGGGCACATGCCATGCTGTCGGACTTTTTTTTCTTTTTTCTTTTTTTTTCCCTTTTTTTTAAGGTATATCCTGAGACGGTGAACACTCCTTCAAATCGTCAAGCACAAAGTTAAGACTCATAATAAGGCTCTCATAGTCACCATCAAATGCCTTTGACTTACGGTAATAATACCCCTGATCACCGAGCAAAATGACCAGCAACGGTCTCCCGACATTTTCAGGATCGAGATCGGTAAATATTCCGTCGGTTATGTCCTTCACTTCATGTACAAGGTTTTCATTCGTGTATTTGTCCGCATTCTCTTTTGCCTGAAAAATTGTACAGGTCGGACACGCAATCCTGAAACATTCCCTGCTGCCCTGCTCGACTCTGCACGGGTCATCGGGATTTGCGTGTTTTGGGCAGGGTGCATCACAGCACGGGTCAAAACAACCATGTGCATTAAAGGCAGGTTATAAACGATTGTTGGGTCATGGAATCACACAGTCAGGATTGGGGAGGGGGGTGGGGATAAATGTGCGGGTGAAGAGGGTGTTCATCTATCGTGATATTTGAGAAATGTCCGAAAGTAAAGAATGTGCCAATACATTATTCATTGATTAACGCCTAATTTTGCAATTGGTGTAATTAAAATGGCCGAATGTATCCCTGACCGTCTTCCTTTACGAGCGAGTCGGGGAGAGAGAATTACCTATAACGTTTTAAAGAAACTTCCTGATGATTATCTTGTCTATTATGAACCAAACATCAATAGCCTTCATCCTGATTTTATTGTTATTGCTCCTGATCTCGGAGTAGTTGTTATTGAAGTCAAGGGCTGGCACCTAAATAAAATTCTTCGAGCAAACGATGACTGTATTGTAATTAATGACAATAATTGTGAAAAAATTGAGCCCAATCCTCTCAAACAAGCTTGGAATTATCAATGGACCCTGGTACGGAGATGTGATAGAAACCCAAAAAAATCAATACTTCTCGAAAATGATGGTCTTTATAAGAACAAGTTCATATTTCCATTTTGGCATTTTGCGGTTCTCTCAAATATTTCCCAGGACGATCTCGAACAATGTGCAGATGGGAGTTTATTTTCTATTTTCAGACCCGAAAACACCATGTATGAAAATGAATTAATTGGTCTGGAGGGAGCATCATCAGAAGAAATAAGAAATACTCTCATAAAATATTTTCACCCGTCTTGGAAATTTACCCCTCTTTCCATAGAACAAGTTGACGTTCTTCGGTCAATTATTCATCCGGAAATAATTCTAAGTTATCTGCCATCAAAACCATTGACTTCAATAGAATCTGAACAATGTTTTGCCCTTGTAGTGCTCGATCGAAGGCAGGAGAATAATTGCCGAAGAATTGGTGAAGGGCATCGTATAATCTATGGTGTTGCAGGCTCAGGTAAAACAGTTCTTCTCATTGCCCGAAGTAAATGGCTTCACGATAGAGATCCTGAATCGAAAATCCTATTGCTCTGTTACAACGTCACTTTGGGAGTATACCTTAAACATGTACTCAAAAATTATCCAAGAGTCCATGTATTCCATTTTCATAAATGGGCAAAACATAATGGAATTCACTGGCTGAAAAAAGATCCTTCAACGGGCAAAAAAGAGACGGATGAAAATCTCGGAAAAAGATTGTTGAACCATTTGAAAAACCAAATGGATGGTTACCATAAATACGATGCAATTCTCATTGATGAAGCACAGGATTTTCCACCGGTCTGGTTTTCATGCATCCTTGAAGCCCTCAGCAATCCCCTCGAAGGTGACCTGTTAGTTGTCTGCGATGGAAACCAGGGCATTCGGCTCATTGATTCGGTAAGCTGGAAATCACTTGGCATCAAAGCACAGGGAAGAACGATACATCGGGCATTTGACCTTGACAGGAATTATCGGAACACCCGTGAAATCCTTCAACTTGCTTCGCATTTTACGACCAAAAGTCTCCCGGAAAATGAAGACTCAATATCCATAGTACCAGTTTTTCCTGACCAAGCCATACGAAGAGGTCCCCCTCCGATTATCCTCAAATGCAAAGATCGTGTTGATGAATGTCAGAGAATAATCAACATCTCAAAAATATTTCTTGAAGGATCTGCCCCATTTAATGATATTACCATGAAGGTAAATCCAGAACATATTGGAATTCTCTACCGTATGTTGACTTCAAAAGATAAAAGCACATTCGAGGAATTCCTAAAGGAACTCAAAACTATTTCTCCCGTAACATGGTTGAATAAAGATCCCTATTCAAGGACAAAAGTTTTCGAACAGACCATTAAAGTTCAGACCGTGGATTCTGCGAAGGGGCTCCAATATAAAGTAGTATTTGTGATGTGGGCAGATCTTTTCGATCCACGAAATCCAGCGAATATGGATCAGGAAACGCGACGTCTGTATGTAGCACTTACCCGACCGGAGGATGTTCTCATAATCACCTATTCAAAGCCGAGTGTTTTTATTGAGAGGATGATTGAGTCTGGAGATTCTGTGGTAAAGTGAGGGAGAGATTGTATGTCTAATAGATTTGTTGCATTTATTGATATTTCCGGATTTAAAGAATTGATGAAAAATAAAAACGATGACGCTCTGAATGTTCTAAGGAATTTTTACCGGATTGGTTATAGGAACCTAGATCCTGATAAAAGAAAATATGAGAACGAAATAAAAGGAATTTTTGTATCTGATAGCGGAATTATTTGGACAAAAAATACTGTCGAAGAAAAGGATTTGGGGAGAAAATTTAATTTGTTTCTAAAAGCAGTTCAAGATATTAATAAAAATGTTCTTGCTGACGTTGAGATGAAAAAAAACAATATTCGATTAAAAACGTCAATAGCATTTGGAGATTTTAATTTTGTAGAAACTGCAAATCATGAATTTATCGAAAAAAATTTGATTTATGGTGAAGCCTACATACGGGCTTATAAAGACAATTCAGCAAAATTTGATCCGGGGTTATGTCGTATCGTAATCGATAAAAAATTCCCGAGTGATCTAAAAAAAATAATTGATAATAATAACCATTTCAATGATCTAATCTCTTTTATAAAAAAAATAGAAAATAAATATTATTTTTTTTGGAATTGCAAAAATGTTCGGGATATTAGTATTTTTTGGGAGAAATTTCAAAATGCAAAAAAGGTTGGTTATCAAAAACAATACGAAGCATTAGAGGGATTGCATTAATCAGTGAAAAAGCGAGGTCAAACCTAAACCCTCCTCCCAATATAACAGGATATAAACGTATCTTAGGAAATGAATGGAAATTTAAGATGAAGATAGATCATAAGAATTAATAATCCGTTCAAAATATTTTTTTTAGATAGATTTAATATCTTTTATTTATAATTGTCTATTACGGCATATTATGAAAAACGAGGTATTAAGCAAAAAAAATGAAGAAGAACAATTAACTTTGGGAGAATTCGCTGATCCGAAACCAGCTGCACTTATTGAATCTTTTCGGGCTTTCGGTTACGATCCAAAAACGGCAATTGCTGACCTTATTGACAATAGTATCACTGCTGGCGCTAAAAATATCTGGATTGGATTTCACTGGGATGGGGAATCATCGGTAATTTCTTTTCTTGACGATGGTTGTGGAATGGACAAGGAACAATTGGTAAACGCTATGCGACCAGGCTGTTTCAGCCCCCTCGATTATAGGAAACCTGATGATTTAGGAAGGTTTGGGTTAGGTCTGAAAACCGCATCATTTTCCCAATGCAGAAATCTTACTGTTATTACTAAAACACAAAATGACATTATCAATATCAGAGCATGGGATCTCGATCAGATTATAAAGAATAACACATGGCAGTTAATAATTCCAGAAATTGATGATTACGACAAGATATATCAAGATTTTAAAAATCTGAAATCAGGTACGCTAGTTCTTTGGAAAAAAATCGATCGTATCACCGGAGGAATGAATACTAACAGTAAAAATGACCTCAAAATTTTTCACAATATGATTGATTCAGTTGAAGAACATCTGTCAATGACATTTCATCGCTTTATGGAGGGAAAAGGTCGTATCCACTTTTTTATAAACAACCATGAAATTAAGCCATGGGATCCATTTCTCCAGAATCATCCCGCAACCCAAGATATTACGGATGAGAGTTGGGAGCTTAACAAAGAAATTGTAAGAGTTGAACCTTTCGTTCTCCCTCACCATTCAAAACTTGATAAAAAAAACCATGAAATGGCAGGAGGCCCCAAGGGCTGGAATGCTCAGCAGGGATTTTACATATACAGAAACAAGCGCCTGCTTGTCTCCGGGAGCTGGCTTAACCTTGGAATAAAAAAAGAAGAACATTATAAGCTGGCCAGAATACTGATCGATATCCCAAATTCTCTTGATAGTGAATGGCAGATAGATGTAAAAAAGGCAGTTGCCCGTCCACCAAATTCAATTAAGGATCAAATCGAAAGAATCGCAAATGTTGCCAGAAAAAGAGCATCTGAGATATATCGGCATCGGGGAACAGAATTACCGAGAATTGTTAGCCCTCATTATTACGTTTGGAGTAAAGTTTTGAAAGGGGGAAAAGTCTATTACAGAATTAACCGCCAGCATCCCCTCGTTGAAGAACTTACACAAATTAATTCTGATAATTTAACCGAATTTAATGCACTTCTCAGAACCATCGAAGAAACTGTTCCAGTTCCGCTAATTGTTATGACAAATTCTGAAAAACCGGATTCAACCCCAATCCCATTCGAAGATTCCGAATCTAAAGAAATTGAAAATCAGATTGATACAATAATCAAAATTTTAATTAAAACGGGACACACCCCAAAAAAAGCTGTTGAAATAGTACACATTATGGAAGAATTTCGGAGTTACCCGGAATTGATCAAAAAAATTGCAGAATCTTATGGTGTTGAAAATTTCGGGGTTGAATAATGAAAGGACTAGAACAAGCATTAAAAATTGTTTGGGCTGCTCTTCAGGAAGAGGAAATCCTTACAGTTGAAAAAATTAGAAATGAAGTAGAATTACTCTATCCTATTGCATTAAAAAGATATTTTGATAATACAAGGTCAGATGATGAAATTAAACAGGCAATAATCCGGCATACAGAAGAGCGGATGGCGACATGGATTACGGGTGAAGCTATCGCAATTGATAATAAAGACGATATTCATAATGCTTGGCTTGAAAACCGGCGTGGGGAAATAGATTGGAGTTTTTGGGATAGATATGTCGAATATCTTATTTCACTAAAAAGGTGGAACAAAGAATCAGTAAATGGCCTTGATAGAGATACAGATAAAATCCTTAGTAGACTCGAGGATCCAAATAGTATGGGACCTTGGGATAGAAGGGGAATGATTGTTGGAGAAGTACAATCGGGAAAAACTGCAAATTATATTGGTCTAATAAATAAAGCGATAGATTCTGGTTATAAGTTGATTATTGTTCTGGCAGGAATGCATAACAGTTTGCGAAGTCAGACTCAGATGCGTGTAAATGAAGGCGTATTAGGATTTGATGCCCCGCCAGATGCTGTTACAAATCGCACAAAATCAAAAAAGACCGGAGTAGGATTTCTTCCAGGATTCAAAGAACACAATGCAGCAACATTGACATCATCAGATGAAAATGGTGATTTTAGTCTTAAGATTGCTCAGCAAGTAATGGTTTATCCAGGACAATTAAACCTCGTTCTAGTTGTGAAAAAAAATGTATCTGTATTAAAAAATCTTAAGGGCTGGTTAGAGACACCATGGGCAAAAATTACCGAAAAAGGGAAATATATCGAACACGTTCCTCTCCTGATAATAGATGATGAAGCAGATAATGCCTCAATTAATACGATTAATATCTATGATAAAAACGGTGATATTGACCCCGAATATGATGTCACAAAAATCAATGGGTTAATCCGTCAGATTTTAATGATGTTTGGAAAAAAAGCATACGTTGGTTATACTGCAACACCATTTGCCAATATATATATCGATCCTGAAAGTGATTCAGAACAGTTCGGAGAGGATTTATTTCCGCGAAGTTTCATAATAAGTCTCCCGGTTCCTTCAGATTATATCGGTCCTGAAAAAATATTCGGCCTTGAAAATACATTGGATTCGGGAATTGAACAAAATAAGGGCCTTCCACTTGTTAATCAGATAATTGATCATAAAACGATAATTCCAGATAATCATAAAAAAGGTCTACTTGTCAAAGAATTACCAGAATCCTTAAAAAAAGCTATTCGTTTTTTTATATTATCAACAGCTGCAAGATCTGCCAGAGGAGATGAAACTGTACATAACTCCATGTTAGTGCATGTTACCAGATATATTGACGTTCAGCAACAAATTTCTGTATTAATTGACAAGGAGATTCGTGAAATCCGGCAAAGACTTCGATTCGGAGAAGGAAATTTTCCTGAAAAAATTGATACTGAATTCCGATTGATATGGGAAAAAGAATATTTACCAATCTCGGAAAAAATTGCAAAAAAATTTGATGATATTAACATTCCTATTATGAAATGGGAAAAAATCCAGCCATATATTATCCCATCAGCTATGAAAATACAGGTTATAACAGCAAATGGATCATCTAAAGATGTTCTTGAATATCGAAATAATGAAAATGGGGGACTTTGTGCTATTATAATTGGAGGTGATAAACTTTCACGAGGCCTTACTCTTGAAGGATTGACAATAAGCTACTACCTCCGTGCAACACGAATGTATGATACCCTGATGCAGATGGGCAGATGGTTTGGATACCGCCCCGGATATCTTGATCTATGTAGAATCTTTACTACTTCAGAATTAGAACAATGGTATAGTTTTATCGCTCTGGCATCAAGAGAACTTCGTGAAGAATTAATTTATATGTCTGACCGGGGAATGACTCCGAAACAATATGGATTGAGGATACGTACTCACCCGGATAATCTTATTATTACAAGTCTTAACAAGATGCGTTCGGGAAAAGAGGTCAAGATTTCTTATTCAGGTACAATTAGTGAATCTGTTGTTTATCACAAAGATTTGAAATTAATTGAAGACAATAACAAGAATTTTGGAATTTTTGTAAATTCGCTAAAAAAACCGCAAAAACGTGAAGGGAGTAAAAGATTCTATTTATGGAATAACGTTCCAGTTGATTCAATAACAGAGCTTTTTGGAAAAATACATACTCATGAAGATTCGATTAAAGCCGATTCTGCATTAATTCAGCGATACATCAAATCCCGTGAAAGTGAAAATGAACTCTTGTCTTGGACTGTAATTCTCCTGTCTGGAGGAGATGGGGATTCTGTCAACGTTGGAAGTTTTCCTGTCGACTGCATGAAACGAACCACACTAACTCAAGATGATCCTAATTTGGATAAATTTACAATTCGTAGACTTGTAAGTCCTCGGGATGAATGGCTTGATTTTGATTTAGTCACTCAACAGGAAATCATGCGAAAAACACGGGATGAATACAAAGGAAAGAAAAAAAAGAAAGAAACCAATACGCCTAAAACCCCTGCAGGACCCGTAATCAGAGAAATGCGACAAAAAGAGAATGGATTACTTCTTCTATATCCTCTCGATCTACGATCTGATGACAAAGGAGTTGAAAAAAAATTAATAAAGACTATAGGATTCGCCGTAAGTTTTCCATTTAGTCAGAACACCGGCGATGTAAGTTACAGAGTAAATAAAGTATACTGGGATAGTGAGATAAGGCCATGAAATCTGATGAGATTTGGAAAGAATTAGAGGAAAACAATTCCATTTGTTTAAAAAATGGAATACAAAAATTCCTTCTCACACCTGATGCTCCAATTGACATATATCTCGGGTTGAAATATCCAGAAAAAAATCGGACACTTATTTTCCGAACCACCAATAATCATATTTACAAACCAGAGAATTTTCCAAATTTAAAATATTTTGATGTTGTTGTTGAACGGCTTCCATCTGATCCCCCTGAGTATGGAGCAATTAAGTTAATTCTTCGTGATAAGGATTACAAAGATATCTTTTCTGTCCTCTCTGACGACATTATTTTTTCTGTGAAAAAGACAAAAAACAAAAAAGAGGCGATCGATGCATTTTATTCACGTTTATACCGTTGGGTTAATTTTCTTGAAAAATTCGGATTTTTCGGGCTAAGTAAAGAATCTGCCCGGGGTCTTTTTGGAGAATTATGGTTTCTAAGTAACTATCTGATAAAAACAGGTTATCCCAAATCAATAGAATCTTGGACTGGGCCCAAAGGTACACCTCAGGACTTTCAGTTTCCGGGATCAGCCGTGGAAGTTAAAACATCAATTATGAAACAACCCCAGAAAATAAGAATTTCAAACGAACTTCAGTTGGATGACAAAGGTCTCGATAATTTGTTTTTATTTCATTTGTCTGTAATTGAGAGGAACCAGAGTGGAGATACATTACCGTCAATAATCAAACAAATCAGGGATACTTTAGAGAGAAATATTCAAAATACATCTTGTTTCGATCAAATGCTCTTTGAAAGCGGATATCTTGATGAGTATGCAGAACATTATGCATTAATCGGATACACAATAAGAAATCAAACTTTTTTCAAAATAGCTGAAGGTTTCCCTCGAATTATCGAAAGTGATTTGCCAGAAGGTGTTGGAGATCTGCGTTATTCAGTTAATGTTGCAAATTGTTCGAATTTCATCATAACTGCAGAATCATTTATAGAATCAATAAAAAAAAGTGGGGTATAAAATGAAAATTGGCAATGGGGATTTTGTAATTTTTTGTGGAGATTTTTTCCAAGAAGTGTATCGTAAAGCAGAAGAGGACGCCTCAACAAGAGACGATGCTTTTACAGAAATTGTCCTTGACTCGCTCGGGGAAGCCGATATTATAGAAAATGGGTTTGTCTGTGCATATCGACAGAAAAAAATCGGGATTCGGGTGAGCGGATACGCTATAAACGACAATCAGGACATGCTTGATCTTTTTATAAGTGTTTTTTCTGGCAAAGTTCCTCCGGATAATCTTCCAAAATTAGAAATCGAAGCAAATTTCAGAAGACTTGAATTATTTTTCAATAAGAGCTGTAAAGGTTATCATAACAATCTTGAACCGGCTCAACCAGGTTTCGATTGTATGATGAGGATTTTTGAGGTTCAGAAACAGATAAGAAAAGTCAGATTTTTTTTATTAACTGATAGAATCACGAAAGTTGAGGCAATTCCGGATAAAACTGAATCGGGTATTCATTTCTCGTATAATGTCTGGGATATTGTCAGATTGTATGGCCTTCAAAGCTCCGGAGCAAAACGTGAACCTATTGAGATCGATCTGTCTCAAGATTCTCATTCATATCTCCCCTGTATTTATATCGAGGATGATAATCCGGTTTATACCTCATATCTTGTAATTATTCCAGGTAAAACCCTTGTTGATATCTACGAGAAATATGGGCCCAGAATTTTTGAAAGGAATGTCCGCTCATTTCTTCAGGTAAGAGGTGACGTAAATAAAGGGATCAGGGATACCATTCTCAATGAACCGGAAATGTTCCTTGCATATAATAATGGATTATCAACAACGGCAGAAGATATTTCATTAACTGAGATCGGGGCAAGAAAATTCATCACCCGGATTAAAAACTTCCAAATCGTCAATGGTGCACAAACTACAGCAACTTTGCATAATACGTTTTACAAATATCAAGATAAAGTAGACCTTACATTTTTACAGATTCCAGTTAAGCTAACTGTCCTTCACGATCCTTCTCAGCTTGATTATTTCGTTCCAAAAATTTCCGAATATGCAAATACACAGAACAAGATAGATGCAGCTGATTTTACTTCAAATCATAAATTTCATATTCAGATTGAAGCACTTTCACGCCGAATACGAGCTCCTGCAATAGGGGGAAGTCAAATTGAAACATACTGGTACTTCGAGCGCGTAAGAGGACAGTTCGCTGATGAAAGAAACCGTGAAAAAACTCCAGCGCAGAAAATAGCATTTGACAAGAGGTATCCAAAAAATCAGAAATTCGATAAAACTGAAATTGCCACATTCAATTTTATTTATAACTGCCGACCTAGTGATGTTTGTTTGGGAAAACAAAAAAATTACAAAATATTCATGGCTGAAATAAATGAAAATAATAATGATTTTGTTCCCGATGAGCAATATTTCAAGGATTTAATCGCAAAAGCAATTCTCTACAAACAAACCTATGCGATTGTCCGGAGAAACCTAAGCGGAGGATACCGACCGGAAATTGTCAGATATACTCTGGCACTGTTACTGTACCGGACTGAACATAAAATCGATCTGAACCGTATCTGGAAACAACAGGATCTTTCTTCTGACCTGAAACATGCAATTACTGACATGATCTTTGATATTCAAGAATTTATTATTCATCCCCCAGATAGTAAAAACGTTGGAGAGTGGTGTAAGAAAAATGTATGCTGGGAATCACTGCTCAAAAAGGATATTAACATTCCACAAATGGTCACGACAGCATTCATATCCGAAAAATCCGATAAAACCAAAATAACAGAACAGGACGAAAATCTCAATTATATCAATTCCTTACCTGATCAAATCTGGTCTGACATTATCCAATGGTCCCGTGAAACCGGATTTCTGGATGCAACATGCCGCGATGTCGCAGCAAAATTATTGGATTATCATTCTCTCGATAAAAAAATATCAAATCAACTTGTAACCGAGGCCAAGCAGATATTGGAGAAATCGGTAAGTGCCGGTTTCGATTTAGATAAACGACTTGAACTTTTGGAGGTTAGTGCTGGCACGGATCAGGCTAATAAGTTTAATTCAACTGATTTCACAGAATCGGGTGATATTGATTCGGGTAACATCAACGACATGAATGATATGCAAAATGCCATCCTTTACCTGCTATATGAGAATCACGGAAAGATTTCCCAGAAACAGGTTTACTATGAGTTAGTAAAGATTGGTACCGGAGATTTGCACATTAATTTTCCTAATATGTCGGATAACCGGATTAAAATCCGAACAGATTATCTTAAAGAGCGAATGAAACTTGTCAAGGTAGGATTATTGGATCCACAATTAATCAGAGGAGATTTATATTTGTCAGGAAAAGGGAAGGAGTATTGTGCAAAAAAATGGCAACCGGCAATCGAACCAGTTGATGTAACAATCTCCTGAATTTTTTCAGATGACCGGCCAGAAAGCAATTGCAGGAGTGGTAATCGTTTGACTGATGTCCTAACACTGGATCAACGTAAACTCAACATGTCCCGTATTCGTGGGAAAAACACAGGACCGGAAATTAAACTCAGAAAACTCCTCTGGTCACGGAATATTAGAGGCTACCGAATCCATCATAATCTTCTTGGCAAACCCGATATTGTATTCACAAAAAAGAAAATTGCGATTTTTATTGATGGTTGTTTTTGGCATAAATGCCCAATCTGCTTTCAGGAGCCGGAAACCCGAAAAGAATTTTGGATGAAAAAAATCAGTTCTAATGTTGAGCGGGATAAAAAAGTTGATCTGCATTTACAAAAAGAAGGTTGGACTGTAAGCAGATTTTGGGAACATGAAGTCAGAAAAAACCCTGACAGAATTCTTTCGAAAATAATCATTTTGTTAGAAAGTAAAAATGCTAAATAACTAAGGGGTAAATCTTTTCCAGTTCTATTCGCACAGCATTTCCAATTGCTTCAGCAAGAAACGGAGGGACTGCATTACCAACCTGTCGGAACTGTTCTGTTCTGGAACCTTCGAAATAAAAATTATCATGAAACGACTGACACCGTGCAGCTTCCCTAACGGTAAAGGATCTGCATTGTTTAACGTCCGGATGAATGAAGTAATGCCCATCTTTCGAGAGATGAGCGGTTATGGTTGATGCCGGTTTTGTCCACCATTGGACTTTGAAACGGTCGATAAATTTATCGAGATGCCGGTGAGCAGGAATCAGATCCGGCCGCTCCTTTATAAGATCTTCAATGTTCGCGGCGTGTCCGGTATTCCGATAATGTTCGATAAAATACCTATACCGGTCCAGATCACTGGACATATGCCCCCGGGCAAAATGGTTGAGTACTCCGACAGAATCCATTCTCATAATCTCTTGATAAGAACTAAGATTCCTATTCTTGGAGTATTTTTCCTGATGATAACCATTGTCTCCCTCGCCAGGGTGTAGATGAGGTAGATCATTAATCGCTTGTCGAACAGTTATATGGGCATTATCGGGATATTGTCCAACTTTCTGCAGATTTGAAAAGATAGTATTCATCAGTTTGTTTTTTCGCTCAAGTGTTTTCCTGTACCCGATGAGGATTAACCGTTTTCTATTCTGAGGAATTCCGAAATTTACACTATTAAGAATGTAACTGTGAGGATTTTTTGAAACCTGATGGAGTGGGGGAATTATCTCATAAGCAGGTTTCAAGGATGAAAAATCATTGAGCAGTTTTTCAAATATCCGGTTCCCATCAGCAGTTGCAGTAAAAAGCCCGGGAACATTTTCGTAGACAAATACATCCGGCCTGAAATGCTCCATCAACTCCAGATAATGTTTATAGAGAAAATTCCTGCCGAGTGTTTCTCCGTTTTTCTGAATTCTAGCACGGTTGATAAGAGAATACGGCTGGCAGGGGGGACCACCGAGAAAGACATGGATTTTTTGGGCATTATGATATTTTTTACTTACCTCAATTTTTTTAATAGTCGTCTGGATTGTTTCATCAGACAATGTTGCCTGAATAACACGATGAGAGATAGTTTCATTGAGGTGTTCAAATTCCTGGAAAATATCTTCCCGGGTTTTTGTGCCACGGATATAATCTTTGTAAAGATCAAGACGATCAATTTTCTGCAATTCATAGAACAAGTGTCGGGTTCGCAGGGTTTCACATGCTGAATTGTTCATTTCGACTTGGGCCATGATTTCAAAGCCGGCCTTTGAAAAGCCCTCACTGATTCCTCCGCAGCCTGCAAAAAGATCGATTGCAAAAAATCGTGCCATGGTATCAAGAAATTCTATAGGTATTCGGTTTTTTGTGATATTAAATTCAATCAAGTTGAGATGCTATTAACTGATTTGGTTTAAGTGGGGTGAAAGTAATCTCGGAATAGTGGTTAAGGCAGGTTGATTTTATGATTGATCATTTACTTGGTCATTGTTAAAAGGAAAGAACGATTAGGTACGAGACAATAGTCCTTCTTGTCATGGACCAAATCCGGATAGAAAATTTCAAAACACTCATTCATATTATTGACAAAGACCGGAAAGATTCAACCTACAAATATGCGTTAATCCGTGGTGCTATAGAAATTTTTCAATATTCTGATCATTTCAAAAAAGAAGATGAGAATTTTATAATATTCCCCCTCGGTTTACTCATAGAGCGTTGGATTCTCTATTATTATCCCATATTCGAGAGTGAGATTTTTATTCCACAGATGGGGGCAGATAAAAGACGGGATCGCCGAGAAGGAGGGAAAACCAAATTCAGAGCTGCCTTCGACCCTGTTATTGATTATTACCGGAAAAAAGGAGGAGGTTTCTCCCAATTCTATAATGATTATCAAAAAGGTCGTATACCCTCGGAAATTCAGAATAATTTTCTTAATTTATGTATCCAAATCAGGAACACAATAGTTGACATGCCGGTGTATCATCTTGGATACTCAGCGGCGAAAGGACATAATCAGATTTTCCATGCAAGAAAAAATAAACCACAAAAATCAGTAATTACCCGAATTGACCCCCAATACCTCATAGATAATTATGGAGAATTTTTTGTAGAGAAAGAATATTATGATGCATTCAAAAATGTCGGACCGTTTCTAATCGGGGATAATAGTCTCCTGTTCAGGTGGGCACAATTCAGCGAAAATAAAATTGATAATGAACAGATAAAATTTGGAGAAATTTTAAAAATAATTACAAATTATCCCATAGAGGAGAGAGAAATTCAGGAATCACTTCGGTTTTATGAACATCTCAAAAAGAAAGGGATACCTATTCGTTCGATCTGGTCAAAAAAACCAATTCAGACACCTAGTGAACGAGCTCTCGACCATCTGGTACCCTTTTCCTTCTGGAAAAATAACGATCTCTGGAACATTCTTCCGGCGCTAGGTTCAGAAAATTCCCAAAAAAGTGATCGGATTCCGCATCCTGATCTTTTAGACATGCAAAAGGAATTGATCCTTGAATATTGGACTCTCATGAGGGAATATGCACCGGAGACATTCATGAGGCAGATTGGGTACTCGCTTATTGGAAATAATTTCGATTCTCCACATTGGCAGGAACAGGCATTCGTCAGTCTGAAGAAAAAATGTTCGCATATGATAGATGTGCTTGGATATGAAGGTTGGAAAAACAAATGACATGTCCCTTCTGTTCCCCACCCGCTGACGTGATCGTTGCAAAGAACAGGTTCTGCTATGCCCGTTGGGACCGGTATCCGGTGTCCAGAGGACATATGCTGGTTATCCCGTTCCGCCATGTGCAGGATTTTTTTGACCTGGCCGGTGAGGAAAAATGTGCGATACTCGAACTGGTCGGGGACGGTAAGCGGGTCATCGAGAAAACAGAAAAACCCGCCGGGTATAATATCGGATTCAATGTCGGAACTGTTGCCGGCCAGACCGTTATGCACTGTCATTGTCATGTGATTCCCCGTTATGCCGGAGATACAGAGAATCCACGTGGGGGAGTAAGAGGAGTCATTCCCCACAAACGGGAATATTAAACAAAATCGACGTTCCGTTTTATTACACCAAAGGATGTTTAAATCGGCAGGTCGTTTTCCACCCCTTATCAATAATCCCCCTATTTCACCTTCCTGATCTTCCCTCCCTGAAAATCAACCGCGAAAATATACGACGCCTGGTTAAACCCCGCCTCAAGCTCCCTCTCGGGAATCGACTCAGCACCTATGAACTGATGAGATTTCGTCCTCTCCTTTCCGATCGCATTGGCAATCTCGAAAAACTCCATCCCGTCGTGCATGGCATCTTTTGTCTCGCGCTGTTTCCATTGCTCCATAGCTTCTGCCAGGACGGAATGAACGAAATCCCGGTCATCAATAAATATCGGGAAATACCCTTCCTTTGTTCCTTTTTTGGTGACTAAAATCCCTTTTCTCATGGTCCTCATGGTATCGCTAAGGATTCATGTTCTGAAGGACAAAACCCTTGTGGAGGCCGCTTCCCTCAAGATACGAGCATGTTGCGACCTGCATAGCTCTCTTCGGTCCCATCAGCCCTTAAAAAAAAGAACATAAAAATAGTTGGAAATTCCCGGTGGCTTACTTGCGCTTTTTCTCGAGCTTCTTGAGCTTCATCCTGGCTTCCTGGCTACCCGCAGCCGCCTGTTTTGAGAGCTCTTCTGCCTTGGCCTTCTTCACCTGGTTCAGCTTCACCATCCGTTTCTTACTCGTTGGCATATAGTCACCTCGCTAGCGCCTTAGGCTGATTCTGGTTAGCTTTGGTTCCCTGGATGAGCACCATGGTTCCGCGAAATCCGATTATCATACCAGCTGGCAAAGGAATGCGGGGAACTACGGAGAGGAATTAACCCGGTACTAAAATACTTATAGGGTTTAGGAATAAAACGGTCTGACATGCAATCCCTGCATGAGCCTGTCGTTACTATTAAAGGGGTGAAAATCCGGTCCCTTCACCTTTCATCTATTGATTTCGATGTCGTTCTCAAAATTGAAAATCCCAATCCTTTCGGGGCAATAGTAAGGGAACTTCCGTTCATTGTTTTTTTTCGGAGTGGTACCCAGGAAAAAGAGATTGCCAGGGGTCAGACAAGCAAAATGGATATCCCGGCAAGCGACAGTATTGAGATAATAGTCCCGCTTACCTCCCATGATCTCGCCCTTTTCGAAGGGTTGGTGAGTCTGATTAAAAAAGGGAATATTCTCCTGGAGATTAAAGGAACGGCGATGATCGATCATATTATCGGCTGGTCCCTTCCGGTCAGGGAAGAAATAAAAATTACTGAACATGAGATTGCTGAAGTTATCTTAAAGAAGATCCGGGGTAAGTAGGGATCATAATTCCCGGGAAATTGTATCCGGCAGGTCCATGACGGATACATGCTTTTTGAACACATCACTTTTGAAACCAGAATTTGAAAAGTATCACAATGGTTATATGGGTAACACCCGTGATGGTAACAACCAGGAGGGAATATGGTCATCAGAACATTATCTGATTGCAGCAAATGTCAATATCTTACAGAATGTGATGCTCATATTTCGAATGGTACACACAAAAACAGTGAAAAATCCGATCCTTGTACACTGGACTTTAACCCGAAGAAACGAATCTGAGAATTATTGTTCTGCTTAGTCCAGATGAATCAGAAGGCATGACCCGGGTTTATCAGCCAGGGATGATTTTTCCTTTAAAAAAAGAGATTATAAAACCTGAATTTTTCATGGTGCTGGTGCTCCTTTTCCTTTCGTATTCCCGGGATTTCTCCAGAGCCAAAAAAAAGGATGACAAGGTTATATGTTCAAAAATGATCGAGCAACATTTGGCATAATCCAGGAACTATTGTTTTTACTTGGCAGGTATACCAGCACTATAAAAAACCCGTAGACTATTCTTATACAAGAATGGAGAACCACCATGAAAACAATGATTGTCTATACCTCGGTTCATCACCAGAATACCGAAAAGGTGGCAAAGGTGATGGCAGAAGAGCTGGAAGCGGAACTTGTCCCGGTCGCAAATGCGAAACCCGAATCGCTCACGACGTTTGACCTGATCGGATTCGGGTCCGGGATCTATTTCGGGAAACACCACAAGACGCTTCTCCAGTTTGTGGAGACGTTGCCGCCCGTAACACAGAAAAAAGCGTTTGTGTTCTCTACCTGTGGTGATGGAAAGATGCATCATACTGCCCTGAAGGAAAAGCTGGCAAACCGGGGATTCGTGGTTGCAGATGAATTCTGCTGTAAGGGATGGGATACGGTCGGTCCTCTGAAGCTCATCGGGGGAATCAATAAGGGAAAGCCGGATGAGAACGACCTGGCAGCAGCACGGTCATTTGCACAGGGATTAAAAAATAAAGCGTGAAATTCGATACAATCAGGGAATAATTCGGAATAAGGGAGGCTGCCCTGCGTTGCAGAAAGATGAGAGATTGCAGCCTCCTGCCCGTCATATGAAAAACACCAGCCGGAAATGATGCTCCCCCTCCCGCCACCAACTACCTGTCAAAATTTGAAAACGGGAAATACCTTTAAAAGGTAGCGGGATTATGGTCAGAGCATATGGCAGAACCTGTTGATGTAATAAGGGCGTTTCACAATGCGTTCAGGAATGATCTGAAACGTATCGATGCTGCCGCATTCGATGCCGCAAAGGGAAAGGAAGGCCTCGCTGGTACTATCGAGCGGTTCCGGTTCTTTAACGAAATGCTGGTCTGGCACGCCAGGGGAGAAGAGGCCGCGGTCTTTCCCAGGATCGATACTGTCGCTCCCCTGGTTGCTGAAGCGTATCTGCTGGATCACCATGGTCTCGATGCGGCGTTTGAAGAACTGAACACATCGTATGCTGCACGCGACCTCCTGAAAACAGCCCGGGCTACGGCTGCATTTCGTTTTCATATGGACATGCACCTGAACAAGGAAGATACGCATCTCTACCGGATTTTCCGGGAAAAAATCCCCCTACCCGAACAGGGCAAGGCGTTGGGTAGTATGGCTGGTATGATTCCCCAGGAACGGTTCCCGGAAGTTGTGATGTGGCTTTACCCCTTAATCGGAAATGACGATCGTGAGAACGTGACCCGGACCTGGCAGATGCTGATGCCGGCACCGGCCTTTTCCATGGTAAAGGTACTGATCAGGAAGGCGACTGGCAATGACTGGGCAGAACTCACCCATCGTATCCCGACCCTCGAAGAAAAATAAGGAAAAGAAACTATTTTTGTAAAAAACTGCCCTGGTATGGCAGTGAAAGAGCAGGATGTTACCGCAGACCTGCAGGCCGTTATAACCCCGGTAACCACACATTTTTGTAACGATCCCCACAGTATCATTTTTATCCCCTTATCCAAGCCCAAATCAGCCCCCGTTTCCCGGAAACCTCTCGCAAAAACGCCCGTAAAACGTCACGATTCCCCCTGTTCAACGAAATGCCCAAAAGCAGCCTTGATTGCCAAAATGACCTCATATATTGCCTGAATCCGACCCCCCAAACATGAGCTTGTTTTCATCCGGCACCTCCTTTATCCCATTGAGGAGGAGATCGTGCCCTGGACGACCATTGGATGCCCTTCACGAAAGATGAGGGCATTTGGGCGTATTTTGGCGAAAAAAGCAAGAATAGTGCCCTGCGGATCATCAACGCGATTCCGGGCAGATATCCTTATACAGAAAGACCGGGATATTTTTTTATCTCTGCTGGGAGAGGATTACCCGGGTATCGCCAGCTTTTTTTAATAAAGAACTGGCAGGAGTTATCAATGGCAAAAGATCTGCAGATATACCAGGATATCATGAAGGACCTGCTCGAACGGATGAAAAGCCCCTCGCCAAAAGTACGGGAGGGGGCCGTGGAAGCTCTCGCGATAAGCACCGGGGATTCGGACTGGAGGCCGGACGAACTGATCCGGCAGGACGGCATCGACGTCATCGCCGCCCTGCTTCACGATAAGAAACCTCATATCGTTGTGTCAGCCCTTGATATCATCCTCGCCATCGCTGCAGCCGGTGAGGAAGAGGCGCTCATCAGTGGTGGGGTGATTGACCACCTTGACCGGATACAGGACCATAAGGACCGGGTGACACAAAAGAAGGTGCAGGAGGCGCTGTGGCTCCTGGTCCCCGAGGTGGAAGAGGTGGTGACATCGAAGCCCGACGAGGACTATTGAACGGAAGAAGGGGAGGGTCGCAAAACAGGGCATCAATCATCCGGGGAAGCCCACTCAGGCTATGGGGCGGGTAACCCCGTTGAGTGTACATCCCCCTTATCATAAAAAATTGGTTCTTAAAAGAGAGCAAACACTTGAAAGACTATTTTCGTAGTTCTCATTCACCAGGTCTGTACAATGCAGAGGGCTGCAGGGGGATCTCATCTGGTAAAGTCAGGTCATCCTCACAGGCTATGTCATTTTCACACTCGCAAAAAAAATCTCCCTGTACATACCCGTCCAATTCGCTGACAAATCCGTTGAGCTTCTGGACCGGCACAATGGGAACTCCTTCATAGAACCGTATCTCCTCTTCTATAAGCGTGACGAGGAGGGGAATCGCATCCTCATTCGTGACAGCTGCATAAAACGTGGTCCTCTCTTTGTGCTGTTCAACAGCCTTTTTCATTGCTGATAGGCGGTAGCGGTTGCCTGCCCATTTCTTGCATTCCACCAGGAAGGTCTGGTTGCCCTTCCAAGCGATCACGTCATATTGCCTTTTTGTTTTCTGATGGGTTTTTACCGTGTTTACCTTGACTTTGAAATTATTTTTTTCGAAGATGAAGGCCGCTAACCGTTCAAAATTCTGCCAGACAACTTCTTCTGAAACCACCGCTAAATCTTCGAGGTTTTGGATGTCTTCGAAATTCATCTTTGCTTCACGTCACCTTCCCGATGTGGTCGTCTGTTGTGGTGCATGCACATCTGAAGCCCGGGTAAGATAATGCCTGAGCCGGGGCGGGTGAAAGTGTCCCCAAGGTAGAACGTGCGCTACACGAGTAAAAGGAGTGTTAAGATTAAGATTGGAACTGCCAGAGTTACAATGAAGCCAATTCTGTTTATCCTTTCCACCTTTTTCTCGTCATTACTCCGTTTCCACTCCACGTATCCCAAAATAGTGACAATTAAAAATAAAGCCAGGAAAGCAACAACCGCCGCGATTATCGCATTATAAAATGTAAGTCTGGTAACGGGCGGGATATCATTTTGCTCTGAAATATTGAACAAGACTGCAGAAATCAGCATGGATGTACCGATTCCAATTCTTAAAGCGAAAGCCGAATCCTCTTTCATTTTGAAAAGAAAACCCACCCCTGAGACGAAGCAGAATATCAGGAGGGGAAACACTGATTTCCAGAAAGCACCATAGAAATTTCTCTCCAGCAAAATGTCCATATCTGCCCGGGGCTCAACTCTCAAGGGGTAATTACTGATTGATGTAGTGAGCTCATAGACAGGGCTGCTCCACCCGACAATCGTGAAGTCTGGATCTATACCGGTTGCCGGTTTAAACCAGACGAGAGAGATATTGTAGTTATGTGTTAGTAATTCGATTGAAATTGGCAGATTGATTCTGTCAAAAGGATAATCCGTTGGTTCGATAGGCGAATTAAGATTAGCTCTTACGCGATAAAGCTCCCATTTGACATTGCCTGTTTTATCCTCATCAACAAGGAGCTTGGCACCAGGATATGCGGGATATCCATTCATCAGATACCAGTCAGCCGTTTTGATGTTTGGATCAGTCCAGAGAAAGCGGACATAGAAGTCATACGTATAGCTACCACTTTTGTATTCGAAGTCATAACACTGAATGAGATAGAGACCAATGTACATTGTGTGGTTTTCATTTCCAATGTCAATTGCCTGGTTCAGAAGAAGGGTATTATCTGCAGAGACTTGTTCGATGGCTTGCGAATTTACAAAAACCAGATTCAGAGAAATGAGAAAGAATAGTGCTAGAAAAACAATACCTGGTTTTGCTCGCTTTCTGGATAACACTGAGGACCCTTCTTACTTTGTGTCTTGGTGATTTACAAAATAAGCCTTGTCCTCTCTCTTTACTCCGCCGCATCGATTTTACTTCCCATCTCATTACATCGGGCGCGGGCACAGGATCCCCTGATTGTATGTGCTCTCAATGGTAATTCCTCCAAATTCGGAGTATTTCTTTAAAAAAGAGATGTGTTTCCCTTTGATGTATTCGGGAAACGGAAACCCGGACGGCAAAAGACCCATCCTGACACAACCGGCATCGCGGGCGAACACCAGGTCTGAGCTTAGAACCCTTGTGTGGCTGCGATCCTGCCCTCCCTGACAGCTGTCCTGAACGTCTTGTAGTCGCGACGGTTCTGCTCTGCGTAGTCGCCCGCAAACGAGATGATCGCCCGGTCGAATGCATCGGACTTCCCCAGGTATCCGGTGATCCCGGCCGCGTCCCCGGACTTCGCGTGGGCCCGTGCCAGGTTCCAGCCGCAGAACTGGGCGTAATTCGCGAGCCGTACCGGTGATACACCTGCGGGATCGTACGCGTACTTCATGTCCCGGAGCTGGCGCACGTAGTAATCAATGCCATCTTTGTTCGTGAACCAGCCGAGGAAAATATCGCTCGCGGCCTGGGTCAGCCGCTGGCCCTCGACCACGCGCCTTCCCTGCTGCTCGTACGGGCCTGCACCGGCGAACGGTTCGAGCACGGAGTGACGCGCCTCCTTGACCTGCAGGATCAGCGGGTCTCCGTCTTCAGCCAGCAGCAGGACGACAAAGCACCGGGTGCCGACAGAGCCGATCCCGATGACCTTGAACGCGATGTCGACCATGCGATAGCGGTCGAGGATCACCCTGCGGTCGTCGAGAAGAGACTCGCGGTACTGGTCGAAGAGGCGGAGGAGATTGTCGTACTGCTCCCGGCTCCAGTTCTCGTGGTGGATCAGGGGCGGCTGGTCAACGAACCGGCGGCGGCCGTTCACCTCGGCCGTGAGCTTCGGGAATACGTACTCGGCCACCTGCTTCCGGGCCTTCGCGAGCATCGCCTCCCGGTACCGGCGCGCCTTCTTTGTGGGCGACTTCTCGAGGAGCAGGTCCCCGGTCAGGCGCGTGTACCAGACATCGAGTGCACGCATGGTCGCGAGGTGCGCCATGTACTCGCGGTAGGAGCGTACCATGGATGCGACCACACCGGAAGCCTCCTTGCCGGAGTAGCCGTTCGCCTGGCCGGCGACCATGAACGAAACCGCGAGCCGCTTCACATCCCACTCAAACGGTGCGTTCAGCGTCTCATCGAAGTCGTTAATCCCGAAAAAGAGGTTCCGCTCGGGCGAGGCGAAGAGGCCGAAGTTGAGCAGGTGACAGTCACCACAGGCCTGGACGCGGATGCCGCTGGCCGGGGTCGAGGCCAGATCTTCGGCCATCAACGCGGCCGATCCCCGCAGGAACGGGAACGGGCCGGCCAACATGCGGCCATAGCGGATCGGGATCAGCTCGGGCACCCGTCCCTGGTTCGTTTCCTCAAGTACCTCAACAGGGTCCCGCCGCTCCACTGGTGGCGACCACCCGGCGTGAGAGCCCCGGGGGACTTCCTGTCGCCGGCCCTGCCCGGCGCTCATCCGCTCAACACGGGAGACATAGTCGGACTCGATGACGGGCGTTCCCTGGTTGTCTGTCTCTATCCGGTATTCTACAGTCATGTCAATCAAAACAGAGGATTGTTGTCCGGCCTGAAAAATACGAGGGTATCTGTCATCCCTGCAACCGGGAACGGGCATACCGGGGAATATGACGTGCCAGTATGCAAAGATCGAACAAATCCGTGATGGTATAGTGCCCAGGATATCATCACCGGGAACATATGGTTGCGAAAATGGAACGACACCCCGTACATCGGGATTCCGATTCAGGGTTCCCAGGGAATGATTTCTGGCTGGCACGGCGTCAGGACAAACGGTGCACCGACAGGAGAAATACTTCTAAACCCAGTCACGTTCCCGGTTATCCCTCCTCTTTTTTGTCAGGTCAGGATCCCGGGGAAAATCCCCATCGCCGTGCACCCTGAGTTACCGGGAAGAAGGGGTCGCAGAACGTCTTTGCAGGTATTCCCGGTACAGGTCCTCCGCAATACGGGGTCGCCCCTCCCTGGATATACGGTCCCGGGGATTTACCGGTAGTACCGGGTTCCGTCCTGGCTTATCAGTGAGATTCATCGTGAGATACATTCCCTCACCAGGTCTATAGCTAGTGTCCGGGGGGTGAACGTGACATGCATATCAGCCTTTTAGAAATGTGGTGGATTTTTTCACAAAGGACCCAGGAGCGTGGGCAGGAACCATCCTACAATTGAGGTAACAATCCATATAATAAGCGCAATCACCAGGGATTTGATCCAGCCAATTTTGTAGAGCACCTGTAATGCCAGCAACCATGCGATACCAGCCACAAATGCAGCAATCAGCCCCTGGCCCAGCCAGGAGTATATGATAGTGTATATAATCGTGCCAATAAGAGCAGCAATCAGTGCAGTCACTATGCTTTCTTTTTCACCAAATAATCCCACAATGACAAAAATTATGACGGTTGAAATAATCAACGCGATAATAAATGTCAGAATAGTGCTGGTAAGTAATGTCATACGGTGTCCCTTTCCCTGTATTTTTAAAAAAGTTTTTCTACGTTCCAAAATCTGAAAATCAGGTACTTTTGATCCACCACGCGGTTATCGGCTGAAAACCTGTGCGGGTGCAGGTACCGGACAGGTACACTTGCCCTGACCGGCGTTCGTATTTTTAGATCTTCTGCTTTTCTTCAGAGTTCATCTTCGCATTTCTGTTTTTATGTCCCATTCTTCAAATGTTTCAAAATATGTGCCAAAATCTGAATTTCAGGGATGATCTTAACCATTTCTTCATCGAAAGAAAACAAAAAAGGGTGTTCTTCCCCGAAGAGATTCAGAACAACAATGGTGGTCAGGTGTGAAGTCGTCATTGGAAGGACGAACAGGATCAGATGAAATGGAACGCGTTCCATTGGCTTTCATTACATGCGGAGATTTGGGCATGGATTGTTCTTGCGAACTAAAAGGAACTGAACGGGAAATCATACGATTATTCATTGAACACATGGAATCTGAACATTCTGTTCCTGTGTTAACTGCTGATGTTCTTTTCCGGATTAAGAAAGGAATAAAAAAATGGTAATTCCTGTCTATGTATTCAGGGAGGCATACGCAGGGTCAGGGAAGTTTCAGGATTTGTCTCAAAATCTGTTTTTTATGAATATTTTTATGTATTTTCCTCCACGATAGTCCATCAGAGAGATGACTCCCCACTATCACTATCTGCCCCAACTCCAAAAGAGGAGCTCTCTCAAAACCCTGAACCATGAACGGCAATGATCCTGTTTTGGGCGCTTTTTACAGGAGAGCCGTAACCTTAGGACTGGATATACCTTCATGATATGGGCGAGTAATCATCCGCCCGCTTCTGGTAACGACATTTTCCGGGAATCCGTGTTCGAAAAATAGTGAACAGAAAAGGAGGATTCGATCATGAAAATCGTACTCAATCGCGAAAACTGCTCCATCTGCGGAACCTGCTGGGAGACCTGCCCAACCATTTTCGAACAGAATCCTGACGATTCATTCAGCCAGGTGACAGAAAAATACCAGCTGAACGGAAATAAAGCGGAGGGAAGGATCCCCGCAGAATTCGAGGATTGCGCTGCCGAAGCAGCAGAACTCTGCTGTGCGGACGTCATTCGGGTTGAAAAGGAATGATATGTCCAGGGAGGCACGTGAGAAAAATCCCGGGTCTGATGGAGTAAAAAAAGGCGATTTATCATCTGGCGCCACAAAAATTTTTCATGTGTTTGATATTTCCCATAAATTTGCGACCGATCAGGAAAATCCGGAATATTTCAGGATATCAGGGAATAGAGCGGTATCGCACTATGGGGGATGCCCCGGTTGCGGGGGCGAGGCCCCCAGGAACGTTTTTAATTGAAAAACAGATGAGATTCTTTGAATTTTTTCCATACTAGTACTGATTCATGGTGGTCTTTATTGAGTAATTACCAAAAAAAATATTATTCAATCAAAAACAGCCAATACCAGCATTCTGTGGGCAGGGCGGGGTTTTTTGTGTTCCTCTGCAGCACGTGAAAAGAAAAGCTGTTTTTCAGGTATGCAGACATTACAGCACGAACTCATATCCCAACCGGCCCTGATATCATAGAGAGGGAAGTTGATAAATATTGACAGGAGTAAAATTACCTCATATGAAGCGTCGCAGGTTCCTCCTTTCTGATGAACTGGATATTATAACCGTAAGTGCCTTTGTTATCGTGGGCATCATTTTTTTAACGTTTATCCTGAACTATTTTTATTTTCACTGGTTCTGATACGCGGGAAGAGGTCTCAGTATGTACAATTACCTTCCGGGTTAACCAAAAATACATCCCAGAAGGTAACCACTCCGTGTATAAGGAGCGATTACTCCATAAAAATGAAGGAAACTGCTGTAGTGTTACAGCATACCAAACAGGAATGTGAGAATTGCAATGATAACGAAGATTATGACGAGCCATTTTGCAATTTCCATGGAGAATCCGGCAATTCCCCGTGCACCAGCTATGTAGAACACAAATGCCAAGATAAGGAATAGTACTGCAAGCCAAATCAGATCCATATTCTTCACCTCCCCCTACTTCTTCTGTAAATCTGATTTGGCCTTGTGTACCGCAATTTTTGTATCAGAAACTGCCTTGTGGACACCCATTTTTGCATCATCTGATACATTCTGTGCCTCCACTCCTGCACCCTTGAGGGCATTATGTACAACTACCGTCGCATCATCATAGGCCGCATGTGCTGCCACGTTGGCGTCATCGGCGGCCTTGCTCGCCTTCACTTTCAGATTGTTTGTCATTTCATTTTCATCTCCTTTCCTGATATGATTTAAAAAAAATTATCATGATAAAAATTATCTATCCTCATACCAGAGCAAGGCATCATAGAGTGGGAAAGTATATACTTTTAGCCTCTTTTTGCAAAATTTGAAACAATCCGGGGTGGTTTTATGCGGAGAACTATCGTCCGGCCATGCCCCACAAGCGCCCGGAAATAATTATCACCTTCCCGGACGATGGAACCGTGGTGGAAAGAATGCTGGTTGGTGTCATGTCTGATAGCCATGATAATATCGTGCAGACAAAAAAAGCCGTGTCACTGTTCAACAGCCGGGGAGTGGAGCATGTCCTGCACGCGGGAGATTTCATATCCCCGTTCATGATCGATACCCTGAAAGAACTGGAGGCACCCCTGACAGGGGTATTCGGGAACAATGACGGGGACAGGGTACTCCTTGAAAGAAAATCCGGGATGCTTCCCTCCATGAAGATCACGGGAACCTTTGCCCGTATCGATCTGGGAGGGATGAGGATTGCGCTCATGCACGGCAATGACCGGGAACTGTTCGAGACGCTTACGGCGTGCGGTTCTCTCGACCTGGTGGTGTATGGTCATACCCACCGCCCGGAAATCAGGAGGGAGGGGTCGCTGCTCATCGTGAATCCTGGCGAGGTGTACGGGCACCTGACCGGCAGGAGTACCGTAGCGCTCATCGATATGGTACAGCGATCGGGAGAAATCGTGGATATCTGAGATAAGGAAGGGATGGGCATGAAACGACTACATCCCTTCGGAAAATATGCCGGGTAATGGCCGATTAGCCTCTGGCAATTGCAAAAAAGGGTAGAGAGTATAACCAGAAGGATGGATTAATATTAATCATTTTAACAATATCACATCAATCATGCGCATTTATGGAATACTCATCTGTTCTGTTCTCCTTATGGCGATGGTATTTTTGCCGGGTTGTACCACGCAGGACACCGGCCACCCTGCCGTACCAGCGGCACCAGAGGGTGTGAAAGGTAACCCTTCGGTCACATCACCCGTAGTACCGATCGGGAATGTACATCTCCCCCTCGCAATGCCAACGCTCCGGGTTGTCTATGTAACGGTTACCGTGCCGGTCCCGGCGCAGACACTGGATACCGCACCGGTTCCCGCCTCCCCGTCAGTCAGAACCATATGCACGGGCAGTGAACAGACTCCTGCCGGCATCAGGATGATCGGCAACGTCATTGGTCGTGCATCGGACCCGGCCGCTGGTATTGACGAAATCAGGTTCACCCTTGGTCTTGACCCCTGCAGTCCGGCAGTGGATGTGACAAAGATGCAGATTGTCTTTTCTACACCCGGTACCTTCCCGGTACCCCTCCTCTACAGTACCAGGACCTCTACAGGTTTTTTTACCGCAAAAACCGGCACTGCCAGAGTCACTACACTGAATCCCGGTGATCAAGCCGAGATTACGTTCTATGTTGCTCCGGTACCTGCCAACACTGAAATGAACATTATTATGAAACCGTCCGGTGGTGCAACTGTGCCATTCATAAAAACTGCACCTGCCAGGATTTTGGCAACAAATGTTCTCTCATAGTTCCTTTTTTTCCCCGGTCCCTGTACTCAACCGCTTTTAGTGGATCGGGATCATGTCCTGAGACCCCTTTGTCGCACGCTCCATCCAAGTCCTCCTTTAACCACAAGATTCATTGGTAAACCCGGTTTTCCCAAAAATTCCCGCCGCGTTGTAATTTTTCCTTGCCAGAAAACCCTTTTTTCGGGAATTCTCCTCTATCGGCACTACCATAGAATTCCAGAGAGCCTTTTGTATGTTTTTACGCGAAGCGGTCTGTTTTGCCAAAAACAATACCCATGACCCAAAAAAACTAACATGATGGAATGGGAAAGATAAAAATTAACCATGAAGAGAATCATTCAGCAAATCCGTCAGGAACTCACACAAAACAGCGACCCGCATACCGCGTCCACGGGGCAGAATTTTTTTAAAGAAAACGTGAAAATTTACGGGGTTAAAACAGCTGTTGTAACCAGGATTTGCAAAGCGTTTGATAAGGAAATTTTTGCCATGGATAAAAAGGCGGTATTTACCCTGTGCGAAGAACTATGGCAGTCGGGCTATATGGAAGAGTCGTTTATCGCCTGTCACTTTGCCTATCTTGTCCGCAAAAACTATGAGCCAGCCGATTTTACGGTATTTGAAAGATGGGTGAATACCTATGTTTCCAACTGGGCATCCTGTGACACCTTGTGCAATCACACTATCGGTGCTTTTGTGGAAATGTATCCTGAACATCTTAAAAATTTGAAAACGTGGGCTAAATCCGACAATCGCTGGGTTAAAAGAGCATCCGCCGTAACGCTGATAATTCCGGCACGGCAGGGGAAATTTTTACCGGATATTTTTGAGATAGCCGATATTTTGTTGTTGGACCGCGACGATCTGGTGCAAAAAGGATATGGCTGGATGCTGAAAGCCACCAGTGAAGCGCATCAGAACGAGGTATTTGAATATGTGATGAAAAACAAAGCCAGAATGCCCCGCACCGCTTTGCGCTATGCCATTGAAAAAATGCCAAAAGATTTAAAAATGAAAGCAATGGCAAAATGATATGAAAACCAGATTAATCGCTCCCTGCGGAATGAACTGCGCCATTTGTTCAGGATATTTGAGAGAGAAAAATACATGTCCCGGATGCAGGGGGATGGACGAAAGCAACTCTGGCTATTGCCGGAAATGTAGTATAAAGCACTGTATAATCCTCAAAGAAAAAGGGATGAAATATTGCTCAATGACCTGCGAAAAGTATCCCTGCAAAAGACTCAGGGCTCTGGATAGAAGATACAAAACCAGGTATGGGATGAGTATGATTGAAAACCTGGAATTTATTAAGAAAAACGGCATCAGAACATTTCTGAAACACGAAAAACAACGATGGATTCGTGATAATAAAATTTTTTGTGTCCATACGAAAAAATATTTTGAAATAACTGCTCTGAAGAAACGGACATGAATCTATGTGGTTCACTCCCGAACCATGAAAATCGTATTGGATACGATGGAACCCCGCTTCAAGGCTCTCCGAGGCACGGCGGGCAGGGGTTTTTTTTGAATAGTTTGTTCCAGATCCACAGCTGGGACGACCGTTTGCGGGCGGTGGCGATCATCGTACATGGAGGTGTGTAAAAAAAAGTCTCGTATCATACCTGAATAGTTCAATTTCATGGGAAATGCTCAATTACAAGCTAATTGCTCAAGGGGGTTTCACCCCCGCCGTTGTGGCTTCCATGATGCGATAACTCCCAACAGGTGCTACGTCATCATCGCTCAGCGCAGGTGCGGTATGGGAGGACAGGCACTGTCCCCTCCTTCATTCGTACCAGCATCCTGAATTTCATATCCATGGAAAAGGAATTCTACAGAGCCGAAAAATCTTTTTTTAAGACTGGCTTAATACTTGTACCCGCGAGCGGGGTTCAATCCTGCATATCGCGGATCTTGATTTTTAATATTTATCATCCGGGACCGGAATTTTGAAAAATTATCCGGTATAATCTTCTGATTCGGCAGATGTTTCAACACGAATAATTTTCTTAGTTTTTTGGGGGAAAGGAGTTCCATCCTGTCCGCACATATGTCGTACGAAAGACATAATCACCGCCGATTTTAATTTTCGTAGCGATGCTGAAGGATAAGATATACCATGCCCCAAGGGTTAATTGATTTACTATGAAACTGAAATTTCTTGGCGCCACCCGCGAAGTTACCGGGAGCAAACATCTCATCACTACGGAAAACGGGAAGAAAATACTGCTCGACTGTGGCATGTTCCAGGGAAAAGGATTGGAAACCGACGCTATGAACCGCAATCTCGGTTTTGAGCCGGTTGAAATCGACCATATCATCCTGTCACATGCACATATAGACCACTCAGGACTGATCCCTTACGTTTACAAACTAGGTTTCCGTGGATCGGTGGTGTGCACGAATGCCACCCGCGACCTGTGCGCTATCATGCTTGCCGACAGCGGGCACATACAGGAAAGTGACGTGGAAAAGTTTAACCGGCGCCGTATTGCCAGAGGCGAGGCCCCGGTTAAACCGATCTATACCAAAAAAGATGCCTGTGCCTGCATGAAGCTGTTCATAGGTGTTGCCTACAACCGGAGGTTCCGGATTGATGATAACACCTATGTGAAGTTTACCAATACCGGCCATATGTTGGGCAGTGCCGTAGTTTCTCTTGAGCTTACTGAACAGGGAAAAACAACGAGGCTTGCCTATACCAGTGATATCGGCAGGCCGGTAAGCCATATCCTGAAGTCACCTGAGCCGTTCCCGCAATGCGATTACCTGATCACCGAAGCGACCTACGGGGACCGCCTGCACGAACCGATGAAGGAAGCCGAGGAAGAACTGCTCCGGGTAATCCGCCAGACGTGCGTTGAAAAAGGCGGAAAGCTCATCATTCCCTCCTTTGCCATCGGCCGCACCCAGGAAGTGGTGTACGTGCTGAATAACTTTTTTAACGCCGGGCTGCTGCCAAAAATAAAAATCTATGTTGACAGTCCTCTGGCAGTGAATGCCACCGATATCTTCCGGTTACACCTCGATAACCTTAACCGGGATGTCCAGGAAGTAATGCAAAACGACCCGGATCCGTTCGGGTTCGGTTCTCTTTTTTACCTGGTACGCACGGAAGATTCGAAAAAGCTGAACTCACTCAGGGAACCGTGCGTGATCATTTCTGCCTCGGGCATGATGGAAGCCGGGCGCATCAAGCACCACCTGGCAAATAATATTGAAAACCCGAATAACACCATCCTTGCCGTCGGTTATTGTTCACCCGCTACGCTGGGGGCCAGAATACTCAACGGTGAAAATCCTGTATCAATTTTCGGCGAGATCCACCCGGTGAGAGCAACGATTGAACGGATTGAATCTTTCTCGGCCCACGGCGACTATCATGAAATGAAGGAGTACATCAGTTGCCAGGACAAAAGTCAGGTGAAACAGGTATTCCTCGTGCACGGTCAGTATGAAGCGCAGCAATTTTACCAGCGTCAACTGGAAGAGGCCGGATTCAGGAATATCAATATACCGGAGGCAGGGACTGAATTTCAACTTTAGATAAATAAGTATCACAGGGTGTGTTCGCAGGAAGCTGAGAATTTCCGGATATATGACAGGGAACTTCTCCCGATCTGTTACCGCGACGCAATCGCGGGACTGAACGGTCAATGCGGGATGAGGTATCATTTATCGGTTCAACCGGCCAAGATCAGGATCGTTTTTCATGTTTTCCCATTATACTGAAACCGGTTACCGGGAATCACTTCCCGGCATCAGACAGAAGACCCTTGTCTTTGGGAAGAACACGCTCATGGCCGAGTTCCGGTTAACCAAAGGTTCGCAGCTCCCGCGGCACACCCACCCGCACGAGCAGACAGGGTATCTTGTCTCGGGACATATCACCCTCCGGATCGGCGATGAGGAATCGGATATCCAGCCGGGGGACAGCTGGAATATCCCCGGAAATGTTGAGCATTCGGCTACGATCCAGGGAGACTCTGTGGCAATCGAGATCTTTTACCCGGTCCGTGAAGAATACTTAGGGGAATAAAAAGTCTTTTTTTAAACTACCGGCACAAGGGTGGCGGAGGTATTTCGTATTCCTTTGATGGGGAATACCAGACACGGGTGAAAAATTGTACAGACGGTCTGGTGCATGGTCGTTCCTCGAGGAAAGGGATTTTTAAAAAGAGGGAGAATTTGTGAAGGAACTGTGTGGGTGCAGTAACGAAGGTGTACGTGCCGGGAGGCATATCAGGCCGGCAACCACGAACCAAACAGTTTTTTTATCCGGACGCTGTTATCATCCTACTACATAACAAAGTACTGATTTTCTGTGCCCACGTTGTATGGGGGAAAAAATCCGGCGGGGTTCGCTTTAAAAAATGACGCACGCTGACGATTGGGAACCGGTCAGGTATAGTGATCTGCCTGACTGGGTGAAAGAGGACTCAAAACCACAGCGATGGATCAGGAATACGTACAAAACTGTTTTCTACGGTGATCCCTACGATTATCTGGTCCAGTACACGGTGGAACAGGGCACGCTCACTCTTTCTTACTGGAAAACACCCCACACCTACCAGCGGGAAAAAAAACCGTCAAAAAAAATTCCCCGACCGTCTTTTCGGATACTGTATGGCGTGATAATCTTCGTGGCAGCAGCAGCAGTTCTGCTTTTTCTCTCCCAGGTTCTTCCCTCCCTGAGTATACCCTCTCCGGCAATCTCTCCTCCCGCTGTCACCAGTGAGGTTCCAGTCCAGTCTTCTCCCTCTCTGGCACTCCAGAGCCCAACCCCCCTGGTAACAACATTTTCCGAGGTGGATTACCTGCGATCGCCAAAGACCACCTCGTTCTCGTATTTTATTGAGGGTAACCGGAGATCCCTGAGCTTTACAACGTTTGGCGGTTTATCGGATTTTTTCTCCGGCACGAGTCATTCCTTTCACTACGATCCTGATACCGGAGTGATCATGGACCTTCTGGAAAACAGGGTCCAGAATGAATTTATGCTGCCCTTTATTGACATGATCCGCAAACAATCAACCACGGGTGATGACCAGGCAAAGATCGCAATAAGCCTGGTCCAGCGTATTCCGAACAATGGGAACAGGTATGTCAGGACCCAGACGGATTGGTACTATCCTTATGAAATTCTGCATAACAATGAGGGGTCAGCAGCAGACAAGTCGATCCTGCTGGCGTATATCCTGAATGAACTGGGGTATGAAACTGTGTTATTCGAATTTCCCGGCCACATGGCGGTTGGTGTAAAATCTTCCTCACGGTACAGTTTTTATGATACCGGCTATGCCTATATCGAGACAACACGACCGACCATCATAACCTATGAACCTGATGCCGGCTATGGCGGTTTCAGTATATCACAAAATCCACGTGTCATCCACCTGATCGGAGGAAAAAAAGTCCTGGATGTGAGTACTGAATATGGTGATGCAAGGAGAATGAAGCAACTCGAGCAGATGGGAGGAAACCTGAACCAGAGTTACCGCGTGGAACTCTCAAAGATTTCAGATAAGTATGATCTGGACTAAGTTTGCCGATGATCGGTCAGGAATACGGCAGGGTAAGAATTTGAAGAGCAGACAAAAGGATACCCCCCAATAAAAATCCAAAAGAGGTGATTATTCTCTCTCCACGATGAAAGCGATTTTCACCACAGCACGATATTCCACAATCTTGTTGTTCTCTACTTTTGCCGTACATCGCCTGACATCTACACCCTTGATATTCCGGATGGTCTGAGCTGCTGCCTCCACGGCGTTTGCGGTTGCTGCTTCCCAACCGTCGGGTGAACTGCCGATTAACTCTACGACCTTGGCAACGGCCATATGTTCTTTTTCATGGGTTTTCTTCATTTTTTGTTCATCTCCTGACCACATCCCAACAGGGATAGTGTGAGATACCCCTGCGGAGTAATATGCGTTTCGCTGGGTCACTGCAGAACCCAGTTGTTTCTTTATTTATGCGGGCAGAACCGATTTTGCATACGAGAGGATTGGTGAGCCCTTCGCATCTGCCAGGGTGAGCTTGTCTCCCTTGATGGTGTAGGTCTTTGTCTGGCTGAGGAGCGACAGGTAAGTACTTTCCTGCTGCATCACACCCGGTGTTCCGCAGGCCATTTTGGTTGATCCGGCCGGGCCGATTGAAAGCGATGTTTCGGTCATGGTATATGAAGCGAAATAACGGTTGCACCCGGCTGAACCAGACACACTTCCCTCTGGACCAAAGACTGCGGTGATGGATGTCCCGGCGAGAACCGAGGATACTGCATCTGCAGCATGGAAGGATTCCAGTGTCCAGTTGGTACCGACAAGGGATTCCTGCGCTGGCAGAACGGTCTTTGCAAATATGAGGATTGGTGTACCCTTCGCATCTGCCAGGGTGAGCCGGTCACCATCGATCCCAATAGTCTTTGCGTTGCCGATGAGGGCAAGGTAGGCACTCTCCTGGTCCATCACGCCCGGTTCACCGCAGTACATCAGGGTAGATCCTGCCTGACTTATAGTGATCGATGAGCCTTTCACCTCATAGGAGGCAAAGTAGTGGTTACACCCGGCCGTACCGGTGATTTGACCCTCCTTACCGAAATCAAGGGTGACTTTGGTCGTTGTAAGGGCCTGTACAAGTGTGCCATCGGGGACATAGCCCGTAAGGGTCCATCCGGTTCCACTCAGCCGGGGTTCAGGTGCCTGCCCGGTGCATCCTGCGACAAGGAGGAAGGGGATGAGTATCAAAGCCCCTGCAGGCACGGGGAGCAGAGGGAGTTTTTCGGTCTTCTTTTCTGGTTGCATGCAGGTAGTTGTGCTGTATCTCATAATAAAAAAGCCCTTGACTGCAAAAAAATTCGCAGTTATATGCTTCAGAATTAAAATTACAGCGATTTATGGGGTTCCTGTTGCGATGCAATTCACCCGGTTATGATGAAAAAAACAAAAAAGGGCATACTCCTTTTTCCATGAACACATCCTTCTCCTGAAAAGAACGATTGCCCAGCTGTTCGAATAAAACCTTTTTTTCAGATCCTGATTTTCCTGAACAGGTATGCCCCAAGGATAGTCATCACCAGGGTGAACCCCCCGATAACCGCACCACAGACCAGCGGATTAATCTGCGAAACACCGGTAAGACCGTAACGGATCCCCTCCACCCCATAGGTCAGGGGATCGAGCAGGGTAAGCGGCACCATCCACGCCGGCAATGAGCTGATGGGAAAGAGGGCCCCTGACAGGCCGAATATCGGGAAGACGATAAAATTCATGACAAGATGGAAGCCGGTCATATCTTCCATCCGTGACGCGATCGCAATGCCAAACGCCGTGAACGATATACCGATCAGGATCATGAATGCGAGAGCTATGAGAAAACCGGCCAGGTTTGAGAGTGGGAACCCGACCAAAACTGACAGGACAAGGATCAGGGATCCCTGGATGACGGCAGTGGTTGCCCCGCCAAGGGTCTGTCCTGACATGATCTCAAGCCGTGAAACCGGTGCAACCAGCGTCTCTTTCAAAAACCCGAACTGTTTGTCCCAGATGACCTGGATCCCTGAAAAAACAGAGGTGAACAGCACGCTCATGGCGACCATACCCGGGATCAGGAACACGATGTAATTTTCCCCCAGGCCGGGAAGCTGCACGACAGCATTCAGGCCGACTCCTAAAAAGAGCAGGAAGAAGAGCGGCATGGCGATGCTGCCGATGATCCGGCTCTTTGACCGGAGGTAACGTTTCATATTCCGGAGCCAGATGGTGTATACAATATCCATGATTAGTGCCTCACCATCTTCTGGTACATCCTCATGTTTGTTTTAGTGTCCGCATCTTCTTCCCGGATGGTTTTTCCGGTGAAGGAGAGGAACACATCTTCAAGGGTTGGCTTGTGGATCGCGAGGGACTCGATCGGGACCCGGTTTGTGTTGAGCAGGGTTACGATAGTACTGATATGCTGTTCGGCGTTCTGCAGGCTGACAATTACTTCATCGTTGTGTTGTTCCACGCGGGTGATCCACGGTTCAGAAAGGGCTGCGATAATTGCTGCCGGGTCGGGCGAGCGGATGGTCACGACATCCCCGCCGATGCCATCTTTTAAGTTTTTTGGGGTGTCAAGGGCAATGATCTTCCCGTGATCGATGATAGCGACACGGTTGCACAACCGGTCAGCTTCTTCCATGTAATGCGTGGTGAGGATAATGGTGATTCCCTTTTCCTTTGCCAGGGTTGCAATGTACTGCCAGAGGTGATTGCGGGTCTGGGGGTCAAGGCCCAGGGTGGGTTCGTCCAGGAACAGGACCGTTGGATGGTGGAGAAGACCGCGGGCAATTTCGAGGCGTCTCCGCATCCCTCCGGAAAATGTTTTCACGATGTCATGCTGACGGTCTTCCAGCTCAACGAGGTTGAGGAGCTCGGTGATCCGTTGCTTTCGCATATCTGCCGGGATCCGGTAGAGCCGTCCATGGAAGTCCATGTTTTCCCAGGCAGTCAGTTCTTCATCAAGGCTCTGGTCCTGGAAGACAATGCCGATGGATTTCCTGACGCCATCCTCGTCGCGTTCAATATCGATGCCATTTACCGTCGCTGAACCTGACGTTGGTTTGAGCATGGTGGAGAGCATGGAGAGGGTTGTCGTCTTACCGGCACCGTTGGGGCCAAGCAGGCCAAAAATCTCGCCTGCTTCGATATCAAAGGATATATTGTCCACGGCGACAAGACCGTTGAATCGCCGGGTCAGGTTCTGGATATGGATTGCAACTGTCATGAGAGAGGATCCCGTCACGTACGCAATGGACAAACGCTTTCCGGTAAGGTTGCTGCCTGTTCTGATAATACGCTTTTCATAGGGACACCTTACCCGGTTCAACCGGGGCGACCCGGGTTGTGACAACCCTCCCCGGTTCACGGGATGAAGATCCTGCCGATAGAAAGAGACAGGCAGGTATCCTTATTACCATGAAGGATCCCACACACGCTTATGAAACTTCGACACCCGGTTCTGGTCCTTGTCATGATATTACTGGCATATTCCTGCTTTGCCGGGTGCACCGGTTACCGTGGCAATTATGACAGTACTTCAAAACCGGTGGTTCCTGATAGTACCCCGGGGGTGTCCCCAACCCCGGTGCCACCGCCGCGGATCCCCTCGACAGTGGACTCCTCTGGTACCCATTTTAGATTAATTACGTTGGGTGAAAATGTGGCGGGTTCAGGACAAACGGATCTGGTACAAAAATACTATTGGGTATAGTGCCATTTTAACTACCAACTCGTAAAGGAAATAACGAGAGAAAACAGAATCAGAATAGTGTTCCAAAATTCAGATCGAAAAAGTGTTCCTGTTCAAAGGACCAAAAACGCGGGACGCTCGGAGGGGCTTCGCCCCTCCACTATGGCGCTCCGCTTGCGATGGCGTTATATACCCGGGGATCAGGTATACCGTAATACCGATGAATCGCATGCGCCCCCGCCCCCAAAAGGGGGCAGGGCTGGGCAAGGCGGGCGTTCAATGAAACAAGAAATTAGTTGCTGAAATGTGACGGTACCCTATTATTTCTGAGCATGGCACACGCTCTATTTCAGTAAAATTTCTTTTCCTTTTTCGAACTCTTCTGCGGTTATCTCCCCTTTCGCAAAACGCTCTTTCAGGATAGTGACCAAGGTGTTCTTTGGTTCAATGGGCATCCTGACTTCCCGGATGATAACATACAGGACTGCGAGCAGGAATCCAACCATCGGGAGGATCACCAGGATGAACCAGAGGGGGGCACTCATGTTTTGCTCTTTTGCATCTTTATACACGAAATAGGCAATCACCAGCTGGATTAGCCAGGTGAACATCATAAATCCCAGGCCAAAGACCGGATGCAGGGGATAGGCGGAATACATGAAACCAGGCGGCATGGTCTGGTATTATTGTCCTGAAACGATAGTCTTTCGTTTCGTACTAAAAAAACAGGAAACACTACGACAAAGTGAGGGTATTTCTTCTCCAAAGGATCGGTTATTCCGCCTCGTCCTCCCGTTCATCTCCCATCTCTCCGCCGCTGTTGCCTGCCATCGTACAACCCTCTGGAACATAATAGCGCTTCCCGCCACTCAGGGTCCTGCCGCAGAAGTCCCGGCAGGTGGCCGGCCTCCTGTCGTAGATGGCACACCCCCGCTTCCTGACCCCGCTGCCATCAGGTTCCGCGTCACGCAGGTGCCGGCACGGAGCATCGGCAAGGAAAAAGCCGTCCGCTTCCTTAAGACCGCGTTCGCGGAGGTACTGCAGCTGGTGGGGCTTGCACTGGCGGATGAGAACAATCGGGAGCCAGCGGCAGCAGGTGCCGGCTGCCGTGGAAGGTCGGGGGGGTTTCATCGTGCATCACCTGCCGCCATATGACCTGCCAATTTGTCAATTTCTTTAAAAAAATGATGTTTGCGGAAGAATTCCTTCACTGCATCAATACCCTTTTCAAGGCAGAGTACCGCAACCATGATCCTTGTGTAATAGATCTATGAACAGGTGCAACTGAAAAATTTTTTCCTGGGAAATGGGGGGATTTTGTCAGGACTGGTCCTTTGTGCAGTCCCTAAATGGCTTACCCTGCAGGTCTGTCTGATGGCGGACAGACAGACTCCACCGTACATCTTTTTATGGGAAGATGACAATCAATCCCCATGGATAAGCAACAACAAACCAGGCATGTGAAACAGGATCGTCCTATATGTGACCAGTGCCAGGCTTCCAGTATCAGGATTCGACCCGACGGGAGCTATTCGTGCAACCATTGCGGGTATGACAGTAAAACGGGAAAGAAGAAGTAAGCGGCACCCATGACGATGAATATAATACCATTTTAAAACCCGAGCCAAAGCTTTTAAAAAAAAGATCATTCTCTCTTTTCCAGCAGGTCTTTTAATGCCGGATCGATTTGGTAAGCCTGTTCATAGCGAACACGTGCCTCTTCATGCTCGCCAAGGGTTGTTAAGCACTTGCCCATTTCAAAGAGTGCCTTTGAATAACGGGGAGCAATCACCATTGCTTGTTTGAGGTATTTCAGTGCACTTTCGGGCTTCCCCAACCTGAACATCTCCAACGCTTTCTTGTAGAGATATTGCGCTTCGACAGGGACACCCTTTGTATAGATATACGTCCATCCCATACCGCCACCTCTGTTCTGCCGACACTCAATATACGTGACGACAGAATTATCTGAGTATTTTTATAATTATAAATAAATATGCACAGCAGATTTGAGCAGCAGATTTGACGCGTGTATTGCACTGCAAAAGTTACTGAAGGAGACTTTGGTTTAATATGTTAAATTACTCGCCGTTAACCGTGTATTATGCAGATTTACTTCTCTAACTCATCGTTTTTAATGAATGTGCGCTGCAAAAACCTCCTCAATTGAAAGTTGTATACATCTCATATGCCCGACATCAAACACCCAAAATGTGATCATCCAAAACGTGGTGCGAAGATGCAGCGGATCTACCTAAGGCAAGACTCTAATTTCGTTCCATGCGGTTGGAGGTGTGTTGATTGTGGATTGTTCAAGAAAGATAATTTATCAGAATAAACAGGTGAGGCTATTGAAAAAATACCAACCGAAGGGGAATATGAAGGTTTCTCATCTGCTTTCTGGGGAAAGTATACTGCCAATGTATTTCTGGATATAGCCAATGATAAATGGAGCCAACAGCGGTATAATCATAGCCGGTATTTCATGCATTCGATCTGGACGGCTTTGTTCCTCTTTTTGTCCGGCACCAGCACCAGGTGATGTCATGCGTGTAATAATTACATAAGCGGCTATTCCTCCAATAATCGCAGTAGCCGCTGCCGCAAACGGGTGCCTCCTGATCGTCCCGCCAACAGATCCGAGAGCGCGGGAAGGTGCCTGGACAACAGACTTTTTCAGGCGGCCGTAGGATTCGGCGATTAATGCTTCTGTGACGAGGAGGTCCTCTTCGGTAATCGGTCTACGGTTTTTCATTTTTTATCATCTCCGTTGCAAGAGGTGTCTTCAGAACGATTTTTTGTGTCAGGAGCACGTACGCCATAATTCCACCAGTAATAAAGATTGCAATTCCCGCGATCAGCAGGGCAGCCCAGAGTGGTAAAACCGTTGCAATAAGGAGGATTATTCCCATCCAGAGAAAAAGTGTGCCAGCTGCCAGTAAGGTAACAATGATCGAAAGGATCATGATCCGTGAGATGAGCAGGTTAAAAGGCTCAAATACATAATACTGCAAAAACAAATCCGTTTTCTGCCGTATATAAAGATCAATGAATTTGAAAGTTGTGGCAAACTCCGACTCTATTGAAGGTTCTTCAGTACTGGCAGCCTCATCCATGGGATCCCTCGTTATTCGCGTACTTTGAAGAGAAGCATGCCAATAAGAGCGCCGATACCAGCTGCGATCAAGACCGAGGGAATGGGGTGATCGATGATGATATGCTCTACAGGTTCCACCCTCTTATGGTAATCTGCTTCGATTTTCTGGTACCTGACGCCCATTTCTGTCTTTAACTGGTTTACCCTGTCCTCAACATCATGCAGGATGTCCGTAACATCCTCTCCCTTGGATGACAGGTCAGCACTCCGCAACTTGCGGGCGGCCTCCTCCAGAGCTTCAGCTGTCTGGATCTTCTTTTGATCGGCACCTGCAACTCCTGTTTTTACCATCCGGTCTGTGGTCTCATACGCCATGATTATGCACCTTCCCGGTGTGCGCCGTTAATTTTTTCGTCCATTTTTTTCAGCTCCTTTCTCTGATAGGGCTTTTTAATATCAGGATATAATTATTTTTTTATCCCCATATCAGAGCATGCCACCATATAGCTTGTAAGTATATACCACTTACCGGTTGTTGCAAAATTTGAAATAATACAGAATTTCCGGTATTACAGGAATAATATTGTAGGTGATACTGTACGAAAGAAAGCGTAGAATCACTTCCCGTTCACGTTAACCGGTCACCTCAATCGCAAAAATCAACCTTGTGAAGACCCGGTCTTTGCATTTCCTGCCTCTTCTGCGAGGATTTTATACCCGGTCACCGCGAGCGCGACGAGCACCGGGCCAATAATAAAACCCACAATACCCATAAACGGGACACCGGCAAAAATGCCAATCATCATCATGACCGGGGGGATTGCAACCCGTTTTCCCATCATCACCGGCCGGTAATAGAAATCAATCCATCCACTCAGAAGCGGATATCCCACGAGGAGGGTGATGACTGCACTCCAGGTATCACCGAGGCTAAGAAAATAGAAAGTGAAGAAGAGGATCACTATCTGGGCACCGATAAGCGGGATCAGCATGCCAAGACCGATCAATGTAGCGAACAGGAGTGGATCATTAACACCCAGAAGGAAGAAGAACGGGATTGCAAGGAGAAATGCAATCAATGCTGCGGAAATCTGGACAATGATAAGGGCATAGATGGTGTTGGCGGAAATTTCTGCCATCCTGTCAACAGCCTGACGAAGTTTTGGGGAAAGGGTACACGTCAGCGTGTCCCATATCTCTTCACCGTAATACAACAACATCGATAATGAAAGGAAAAATATGATAATCGAGATAATTGACTGCATGACATTACCACTCAACGACAGGAACGATTGCAGCAGTAACTGGATAAGTGTTTCAGGCATATTGGATAACTGTTTTTCCGTGAAGGTTGGCAGGAACGCAGATAATCCGGTATTTTTTAATCCGCTCACCAGTGAGGTAACCATGGTCCCGATATAGTCGATGTTACCATACAATATATTCGACGAGACTGATAGTACGAGAAGGATAACGAGGAGAACCCAGAGGGTAATGAACGTGACGGATACTGATGGTTTTACTATTCCTGAAAGCCGTTTATGGAAAGACATGAGGGCAACAGCAATGGCAGCTGACCAGATCAATACGGTCATGAGCGGCCAGAAAACCAGGATACAGACAATATAAATCGCAGCGATAAGGAGAACCACTTGCTTGTTTTCGCTTATCCTGATACGATCCATAGATATCAAATCTTTGGCATGAATTTTTCCTTGCTGCTCTCGAAACAGGGCAATCTTTTTATTGGTAGTAACGTTAAATTTTCATTAAAATTTTATCATTATAGCTAGCAAACCGTAGCGCAAAAAAATATTTATAATGCCCCAAACAGGAAGGTAATGATCGCAATTATTATGAAGATAATTACCAGGATCTTCGCTATTTCCATAGAAAATCCGGCGACCCCTCGGGCACCTAATATGTAGAATACTAATGCCAAAACCAGGAAAACTACGGCGAGCCATATTAAATCCATACTCTTTACCTCTTACTTCTTCTCCAAATCTGATCCGGCCTTATGTACCGCAATTTTTGCGTCAGAAACAGCTTTGTGGACACCCATCTTTGCATCATCTGATACATTCTGTGCATCCACTCCAGCACCCTTGAGGGCATTATGTACGACTACCGCTGCATCATCATATACCGCATGTGCTGCCACATTGGCGTCATCGGCGGCTTTGCTTGCTTTTACTTTTAGATTGTCCGTCATTTCGTTTCAACTCCTCCTCGGTCAGAGTAAGCCATGATAGAGCGAGTAAGTAGATAAATCTGACCTGTTGTTGCAAAATATGAAACAATCAGGATTTCCTTCATACGAGTTGGCTGTATTTTCCCGTAGAGAGTACCTTGCGGAAATCCGTGTTCTTTTTTGTTTCTTCTTCAAGATTATCTGTAAAACCTTTCTTCATTTTTCTCCACCTTTCATTCATTCTGCAGGTTACGGCATCACTCACCTTTCATCAGGAAATACTATGAGGAGGGTACCTACGCATTCCCCCGTATCGAGCATGTGGTTTCAGCCGGGCAAATGCTACTATGAGTTAAAACCGGTTGTATCAGGAAATGCATTTTTTTCCTGCAGGGCATCATCAGATCAAATTTTGGTTTCTTTTTCCCTCCAAGATCCTCTGCAACGGGACTATGATTATCGCAACAATAACAAAGATTATAATGAGGCATTATGCAATTTCTCTCGGGAAATCACCTCTTCCCTTTGCCCGTTTAAAAAATACCAAAGCCAGTATTGAGGGAAATCACTACCATTTAGATTAAATCAGTTATTACTCCCTAAATCATTTCTTTTTCTTCGATTTTGATCCTGACCCGTGTGCAGCACTTTTAGTAGCAGAAACGGCTTTGTGTTTTACCTCATCTGATCCTTTCGGTGCTTTCGTTCCGGGATGTTCCAACTGGTCAAGCGAAGCGGTGACATCATCATGCATTTTAAGGGTGGCTTTTTCTGATGCTTTCTGTGCTTTCATGGCTTTGCTGTCCTTATCAGTCATAATGTTTTCAACTCCTTTCCCTGATAGGTATCAACGGAATTATTTTGATATCCAATAATCTTTATACCGACACCAGGGCAGACTGGAATAAGGTTGAATTAATATAAAATTCTTATTTGTTTTTACAAAATCTGAAACGAACAAGAATTTTTCGTGTTGAGTCGCTGAGAACGGGAAAAAAGAACCTATACAATTTCACTGGCCATCATTCGTTGGTATCGGCCCATCTCTTACATCGCACTTGTAAACCGAGCTGACTGAAACATCCGAAATACCTTAAAAATACATTTCATTTTCAATTTTTATAATATCAAATAAGTTTTATATGCACGCTCATCGTGTAGTGTCGTACTCTTGTGTGGTTATTTGATCAGGTGAAATTGTCGGATAATCCGCTATCCCATAAAAACAATGCCACCTGGGAAAAAGAACTGCATTTGCGAGAATGATGGACATATCTCAGGAAAAAATTGGTGATTTACATGGATGATTTAACTTCACGAGACGAGGAAAAAGCACGGGAAAAGGACCTGAAAGCCGAACAGGACCGGCAGCGGGATGAGCAAAAAGCCCGGGAACAGGCTGCAGAAAAGGCACGGAAAGAGGAACAGGACCGGCAGAAGGAACGTGAACAGGCGACAGAGAAGGGACGGAAACAGGGACTGGAACAGGAACGGGCACGGCAAAAGGCAAAGGGAGGTTCGGGCATAGGGATCATCATCGCCCTTGTTGTTATTGTTATTGTCTTCGCTGCCATTGCCTGGTTCTCACTGAGTGAGACGGTTACAAGTGTAACCCCGGGAACCCCCTTACCGTTCACGACAAACTATGCGGTTTCATTTCCTGAAGGCCAGACAACTACCCTCGGCAATTCCCGCATCAATGTAATGTGGTTCGAAAACGAGCTCATTACGGATATTGATGGCGCCAAACAGAAACTGGTGGTAGGGGAGGAAAGAGTTATATCTGAACGGCGAGGGGTAATAAAAGCACTTGGCGTAATCACGCTTATGGATACTAACTATGTAATTAACCTGAAGTATAAAGGTGAGCGGGACAACCGGGCGTATTTCGATATGGCAGTGCACACCTCAAAACAGGTACCGGATATGCTCCTCAAACGGATGCTTCCACCCGAAATAGAAGCTCGCTCCCCCTGAGCGGAGTGTTTGCATGAAAATCAGGTATACAATCTCATTTTTTGGAGTTCTGTGTATTGTACTCCTTTTCTCGGGATGCACCAGTACATCCCCGCAAGTCCCGGCACCGACTCCGGTTCCCACTACCGCTGCTGTGGTGATACTCTCGCCAACCCCAACCGCAGTCCCTTTTCCGAATGCGCTGGCCCTGAACGAGTACGCCACCTTCGGGAGTGCGGATATGATCGGCAAGGTATCGGTCTACGGTTATGACCTAAAACCAAGCTACAACTGGACGTCCCCGTCATGGAACAGCCCTGGCGAGCAGGCAGCAGCATCACAGCCCCTTGAGCTCCAGCGTGGCTACACGGTAGAGACGCCTCAGGAAGGGAATACTTTCCTTTTCGTGTATGTCCGTGTCCTGAACCCGGGAAAAAATGCTGTGTATGCTCCCTCAGCAAAACAGTTTGTGGTGTACAGTAACGGGACGCTCTACAATTATTCGCCAGTCCATGGTTCCGATGTGATTATTGATAAAGTTCCGGGGACGCAGTACGATTACCAGATCGGGCGGGGTGGAACTGTCGGGTACATCCAACCCGGTGAAAGTAACAAGGCAGAGGGGTATCTCATCTATGAAGTACCGGCAGCGTTCAGTCCCAACACTACTTATGTGGTAAGCAATCTCGATTATCAGAACCAGGCAGTATGGAAACTTGGATGAATGGGGATATCCCACTGTTTCTTTCAGTCACCAGCCTGGGGGGGTAGACGCAGGATGTATCCGGTCCTGGACCCCCGTTCGGCCAATATCCCATCTTCTAACGCGAATGCACTGCAAAAATCTTATCCCATGGCTGATTAACAGATTAAGCACCGTAGAGCGTTGATCCCGATAAATGCAAACATTAAAGCCCAGACATGCCTGATGTCCACATCGGTGCGAGTGCCCCTGCTAATGCCAACCGAATGCGAATATAAACGTCTTTGCAAAAAAGAACAGGGCGGATACACTCCGCCCATTATAGGTGTTTCATGGTTCCTTCAAGGCATTGGAGAGCTCGTCCTTCGGAGTTGGGGCACAGAATGATAGTGTGGAGTCATCGCTCTGATTATTTATCGAAAACAAAATAAATAAAACCGTTCTCAAAAAACAGATTTCGACACAATTTTTGGAACAATAAAATAAGCGTACCCCTTCTGAACATAAAGATTAAAATTAATATTTTTTTATTCCTTTTTTTATTCGAAAAAGAGTGTCAGCAGTTAATACAGGAACATTATGTTCAGATTCTATGTGTTCAATGAGTTGTCTTATGATCTCTCGTTCAGTGGTTCCCTTTACTTCGAAAGAACAATCCATGCCCAGATCTCCGCATTTAATTGCAACCAATGGAATACGTTCCATTTCATCTGATCCTGGTCGTCCTTCCGATAACAACTGCATTCCTGATCTCCCGTGTTGTTCTGAATCTCCATAAGTAAGAACACCCTGTCTTTTTCCTATAAAAGAGGAAATGTTTAAGATTATTCCCAAAAAACAGATTTTGACACAAATTTTGAAATAATCAGAAATATACCCCGCCCTCATTATCTGCCAACCGAATATGACCATTTTAATTTGACATTCTGAATGAGGACTACTACGGTACACTTATTCATTATACATAGTATATTTTTAGAGATGCCTTAATTTTGAAAAATAAGGATAATTTGAGTTTATTTGGATATCTTCTAGACGTAAAAAGTTATTATTTTATTTTAATTCTAATCCTCCAATAAGTCTGAGAGATGATATTTTTTTGTACTTAAATTAATAGTAACAGATTTTTCATTTTTTTTCGCATCACCGATAATTTTTTCGATTCTTGGCATTAATTTTTTATTAACTTTCTCTTCTAATTCAGCCTTTTTTTCATTTTTTTCATCTATTCCTTTATCAAACGATATTTTGTAAATGGTTCCTAAAGTACCAAAAGGATTCTTTACATCAATCAATATTTCTCCTTTATATTCATTATCTGTAAGTCCTGATTCTACTATACGAGGAGTAAGCAGAGTTAATTCATCGATATCAATCGAACTTTTCCCATCAGCCGTTTTTATCCTTGACATAAACGAGAATATAGTATATTCAGATAATAAAACATTCTTTTAAAAAATAAGGCTATAACCACTCGAGCCCCTACTAACCGCCAACAGAACGCGAATATGAACACGTAAGAAATGCGGAAGACCCGGGTGAAAGAGTGTTTCTGGTATGCGACGTATATTGCCATTCAAATAAAAAATGTCAAGTGCCACTTCTTAAAAAAAGTTCCTGATGAGATGATTATACGACCGCTGCATTGAACGTATCACATGAGTCGATATCCCCGCTTGCAAAGCCGGCGTTAAACCATTTCATCCGTTGTGCAGATGTACCGTGGGTAAAAGAGTCAGGCACAACATAGCCCTGTGATTGTTTCTGCAGGGCATCGTCACCGATCTTCGCGGCTGCGTTCATGGCTTCCTCAATATCCCCGGCTTCAATAAGGTGTCGTGACGTGTCAGCGTGATACGCCCAGACACCCGCGTAACAATCGGCCTGCAATTCCAGCATAACTGAATACCTGTTGGCAGTGACCTCATCACTCCGGCTCTGGATTCCCTGGACCCGGTCTGAGGTTCCTAGGAGGTTCTGCACATGGTGACCAACCTCGTGGGCGATGACATATGCCTGGGCAAAATCTCCCGGGGCTCCGAGCTGGTCTTTCAACTCACGGTAAAAATCCAGGTCAATATACACTTTCTGATCAGCCGGACAATAAAAAGGACCCATCGCCGACCGGGCAAACCCGCACGCTGAGTCTACTCCTCCGGAGAACAGGACTAATCGGGGTTGTTGATAGACCCTTCCCTGTTCTTTAAAAATGACCAGCCACGTATCTTCCGTATCGGCAAGGACAACGGATACGAAATCGGCTGACTCGTTGTCAGCTGCTGTCAGTGGTGCAGAGGGGGTTAACCCGTCCAGCGAACTCCCGCTTTCTCCGATGATCGCACTCAGGAGGGTAACCGGATCAGCTCCCATCAGCAGGCCGATAACGACAATGACCAGAATCCCGATAATACCGCCGCCAATTGTGCCCGGGCTGACTCCCCGCCGGTCCTCGACATTGTCACTCCTGCGTCCGTCTCTCCATCGCATAGGTCAACCTTCCTTACGTGAACCTTTGGATTCTTAAGTTATTTCAGGGTTGTGCCGGTACGCTAAGATAGTACCAGAAAAATCTTTACGCAATCGGGACATAAGGGGAGGATACGAGTGAGTCGTCAAAAAGAAAACACGGCTTGCCGGGAAGGTGAAGGGATACTATGATTGCGGGAACAACGGTGAAACGCGATGCCTTTGGCATTGCGAGATTTATTGTTGATTACAAGACGGCTGAACAGCGGCGGCAGGAAGGAAAAGCCCTGCGGGCGAAGATCCCCCGGGAGTCACATGCTGAATTCGAGATGGCCAAGGACCGCACCGATCCGGTGAAGGTTATTAAAAAGTCAAGTGAAGGCCGGCTCCAGCACCTGATCCCGATTCGCTATGGTCGTATGGCCAAGAGTGTCTTTGCCTTTTACCGTGGCACAGCATCCCTGATGGCTATGGACTTGGCAAAGACCCCGACTTCCGGTATCCGGGTCCAGGCCTGCGGTGACTGCCACCTCTCTAATTTTGGCCTGTTTGCCACTCCTGAGCGGAACCTTGTTTTTGATATCAACGACTTCGATGAAACCCTCCCGGCACCCTTCGAATGGGATATCAAGCGTCTTGCGACCAGTTTTTATGTAGGGGCCCTGGATAATGATTTTTCTGACAAGGATTGCTCTGCTATCACGAGAGCTTGTGTCCAGGCATATCGCGAGGCAATCGCACAGTTTTCCACGATGAAAGTGCTCGACGTCTGGTATGCAAAGCTCGATGCTGATACACTCATTGGATCAGCCCCCAACGCTGAGGCAAAGAAAAACAGGCAACGGATAGCGGATGAGGCGCGGGCAAATATCGCAGATTATGTGTTTCCCAAAATTACCCAGGTCCATGAGGGGAGGCGGCTCATCATTGACCAGGTCCCTCTTGTGTACCATTCGCCTCCTGAAGAACAGGTTCCTGAAATTGCTATCGATACCCTTAAGGCATATCGCGAAACCCTGCCCTATGAACGCCGGGTGCTGCTGGACCAGTATCATCTGGAAGATATTGTGAACAAGGTTGTCGGTGTCGGCAGTGTAGGTACCTGGTGTGGCGTTGCGCTCTTCCTGGCAGAAGACAATGACCCTCTCCTCCTCCAGATTAAAGAGGCACGTCCTTCTGTCCTGGAACCCTACGCGGGAAAAAGTGAATTCAGCCACGAGGGAGAACGGGTCGTGGTCGGCCAGCGCCTGATGCAGTCAGCAAGCGACATGATGCTCGGGTGGGCGACCGGCACGGGCAAATATAAACGGCAATTTTATATCCGGCAGCTCCGGGATATGAAATTCGCTGTCGATATTTCGATCATGAAGCCACAACAGTTGTCCAATTATGCAGGAATATGTGGCTGGACCCTCGCCCGTGCCCATGCACGGTCAGGAGATGCCCCGATGATCTACGGATATATTGGGAAATCCGATACCTTCGACCGGGCAATCGGGACGTTTGCAGAACTCTACGCAGAACAGACAGAACGGGATTGTGAGTTGTTCCTCGATGCGATAGAATCCGGGGAGATAAAAGCGGAAAAGAACGCGTAGATCTTCCTATTCTTACAATTTTCGTTATTTTTTATTACGCGGAATTACGTGCAGGATGTCATTAACCCGTGGGGTGAGAGATCCAGAACTTTTTTACCGTTCGTTTCACCTAGTATTCATGATGCAGGAGCTGGCGCGAAAACTTATCCATGTAATCTTCGGCCTGGGTATTGCGGGGATAGTACTTGTCGTAGACCATACTACTGCAATGGCGGTTCTTGCCGGGGGTCTGCTTTTTGGCTTAATCCTTGTTGATCTGATCCTCCGTGGCTATACCCTTCCTGTCATCTCTGCAGTCGTGAACTATGTAGATCGGAATGATCCTTTACCGGGAAAAGGTGCACTCTATTTTGTTGGGAGTGCGCTTACCTGCGTTATCCTTTTCCCGGTCGCAGTTGTTGTACCGGCACTGGTGTCGTTCGCTGTTCTGGACGGGGTTGCGACCATTGCAGGGATCAGGTTTGGCAGGACACGTATCTATAACGGAAAATCCTTAGAAGGGACAGTAACGGGTATTTGTGTCACGTTCCTTGTGCTGCTCATGTTCATTTCGATTCAGGGGGCTCTTATCGTTGCTATCATCGCAGGAATTATCGAAATGTTCTCCCCTGTTGATGACAATCTGGTCGTTCCGATCAGCATCTGTATCCTTTTAACGGTCTTTCCCGCGCTTATCTGAGTATTACACCATGATTTCGCGGTATCTTGCTCTGGAGAAATGTTCAATTCCAAGATAAACGCTGGAAGGGGGTTTCACCTCCGCTGCTGTGGCTCCCCCAATGCGATAACTCCCGAACAGATGCTCCGTCATCATCGCTCAGCGCAGGGGCGGCATGGAGGGACAGGCACTGTCCCCTCCTTCATTCGTACCAGCATCCTGAATTTCATATCAAGGGAAAAGGAATCTACAGAGCCCGGTAGCTGTGTCACACCAGATATTCGATTCCCGGTAGAGGATGTAATATTCCAACAAAGATTTCGGGATCCCCTGTCGTGTGTACGTCAGGTGTCCATTAATCTGGCAGTTCTCTTGTGCACCACCATCTGATACCCGAGTATGAGAACAAATAACCACAAGACTCCGATAATATAACTTCCCACGACATCACTTGCCCAGTGTGCCCCAAGATATACCCGTGAAGGCCCGATGAGCAGGATAAGGGCACAACAGATTGCCATAACAACTATCCGGGCAAATCCAGTCTGGTGAAGCCATGCAAGATAGGCGATGAAACCAAAGAAGACGACAAAAAAGAGGACATGCCCGCTCGGGAAACTATACTGGTTGATGGACTGGAAGATATCAGCCGGATCCGGGAAAAAATACGGAGGACGCGGGCGGGCAACCAACACCTTGAGAAATGCAGTGAGAACGAAAATACTCAATGTGGCAAGGATAAAAACAGCTTCTGGCACCTGCCGCCTGGCACAATAAAAAACCGAAACTGCCCCGATTATTACAATTCCGATCCAGGTGTTCCCGATTACACTTATCTCCTTCATAACGAAAGCAAACACCGGGTTTTTCTCTTCCTGCAGTTCGTGGGAAATCTTCAGATCAAAGGGGAAAACTGCAAAAATGTGTGCAGTAAACGAGAGAACAATTGCGCATGCAAGCATCAGGAAGAAAACGGTTATTATTTTTTGATCCATTGTCTTACCGGTCGTATTTCAGATTTTTTACGATATTCTGCACGTTTTTTTGGGGAAAGGAATTTTACCGGCTCTTCCCAAACTGGTACCGCGGTGCTTTCCGGTATATGTCGAAATAGTTCCCGACCAGGTCATTTTCCTGCTCTTTTAAGTTATGCGGGAGCAGTGATTTTTTCTCGATAAAATACGAGAACAGCATATCCTTTTCATCCAGCAGTTTCATCGCGTGGCTCCTGAGTCGTTGTGCGCAATCAGCTGACTGGCCGATATATACAAGGTTGTGGGTATCCCGTTCAAAGAGGAGGTATAATCCCGCCCCTTGAGGGACCATACTGACCGATTCCCCGTCAAGCGGGAGTTTCCCGATCCACCCGATCCCCATCCAGTACCGCTCCCCGGGTGTCCCCATGGCCGGTAACGGTTTTATACTCGGTCCACCAGCAGGGTTATCCAGATGGTTCTCCTCGAGTTTCCCGCCCCGCTTGTTTTCCTTCCGGTTCGTGGATCTCCGGTAGCGTGGGTGGAACCGCCCGAAATTGCAGAGTGTTGATTCACCGTGTTCCTGCCGGTACTGGTAGAGGAGATAACTCATCATTCCCCGCCTTCCCCCCGGTGAAGCATCCAGCGGGGTGGCTGAGCATTCGTACGAGTATCCTTCTGCATTCTGCCAGGCCCATAATGATGGTGCTTCAGTCATGGGTTCACTCCATGGCATCAGTTCTCCCCGGTGAAGCGTGTGACGAAGTTCGTGGAGCCGCCCGTGGAGCTGCCTTCTGGTTTCACCGATGTACATGAGGAAGTCTTTGCCGGTCGGTCGTATGCGGTAAAGGCCGGGTTCTTTTGGGATAGTGCGGAATTCTTCTTTGTCTGCAGTGAACGGTACCCACGGGGTCCAGGGGAGAGAGCACCAGGTGGGGGCCAGGTAGGTTCGATTGTCGAGGGGTATTTCAGGTTCCTGCTGGTCGGGATCAGGAGACATGCTTGATTATTTTGTATGGCCGGGGATGATATAAGGGTGGTGGGGGATTGGAGGGGAGAGCGAACCGGTACGTCACACCTGATCAGGTTATCGGTTTGTTTGTCGATCCGCCGATCTCTTTCCTGCTGACCCGGCCACTACTATCGGGAGACCAGAGCATTGAATCTCTCAAACGGGTGGCGGCAGGAGCAAAAAAGTAATTTTACCCCCTTTTTTCTTGTGGGGGTTACCAGGCTGGGGAGCAATCCTGGTAAAAATCCCTTCTGCAAGGCACTGCAACCCTGTGTTGCATGGCATGATGCTCTCCTGAAGGGGGATTTACGGTGTGATGGTGCCAGTTACCCCATTGACTGACCGGTGTTTTGCATTGCGACCGTGCCTCGCCAGACTTTATTATCTTATCAGGACAGGTATTGTTGGCTTAAGCCATGAAAGGTTGAATCCTGCATGAATGGTCAAAAAAGGGGGAAAAACGAACCATGAAAAAAGTGGCCTTATTCTTTATGATAATGGTTATTGGCGCACTGGTGTATATCATGTCGTTTACGACCGATGGCACGTCCTCATCTCAGACAATTTCATCAACAATTATCCCGTTAGTAATAATTTATGGAATCTTTGGAATTATTCTTCTCATAATCAGTAAAAAAGGACATGATTACCTGCTGCACCGCTAAAAAACCAGCGTGAGCTGGCAATTTAAAGAGAACTCTCATTTTTCGCTTCCCTTCCTCCGGCATCCCGTACAGGTCCGCGTAATCGTAAAAACCTGCAGGCAGGGAGTAGTACACCTGCCTTATAATCTTCCTGCGGATCATGATCCCCGGAAGTCCAGCGTAAAGCACAAGAATGCAAAACAGCAAAACACCCTGTATGAAGCAGTGGATTATCGATACGGCAGGCCTTGGAACGGCTCTCTGGTTAATTGGGTATCTCGCATCGCTGGTGCTGTTTTATACCCCCTACGCGGGAATCATGGGCTGGATCCTCATTGCCATCTTCACCCCGGTCACTATCGTGATTGCATGGTGGTGGTTCGGGAAGCGGGAGCCTCTCCCCCTGCAGTACTACGCCCGGGTTGGGATCGCATGGATGCTGATCGCCGTCCTGCTTGACTACCTGTTTATCGTCCTGCTGTTTCAGGCCAGCTATTACGAACCGGATGTGGTTGTGTACTATACGGTCACGTTCCTCATCCCGGTTGGAGTCGGCCTCTGCCTGAACCGGACCCGGAACGAGCCGGTGTCGCAGCAGGGATAACCCGGATTCTTCTCCGGGAGTGATGGGGGGGTCAGGATCACTTCTTTTTGCTATACACTCCGATAAGAAAAGCGAGGGGAATTCCCCACAGCGGGTTTGCAACGATGGCAAACAGTTCAACGCCCCTGAGTATCGTTCTGGCAACGGGGGTATCATTACCCAGTGCGGTCATGAATGCGATAAAATATACCACCACCCAGACCGCAATGAAAATCCCGACTGCCCATAATCCCCGTCTCCAGTTCCCGGTGATGTCGTTTTTGAATGTCAGGAAACGTCTCTCCCTATAGATTTTTGTCTCTCCAGGTTTTTGTATTCTGTATCACTTTTTTTTTCCGTTGAACTTTTTTTGTTTTTTATCTCGTTAAAACTTATAAGGATTCCCGATTCCGTCCCCTCTTTTCCTGCTCTCTTCTCAGCAGGATCACCAGAATCCCAAGGATAATGAGTGCGACCAGGGCAGCAGTCCCTGCCACCACACCGTTCGGCTGCTGCCATATATTTGCAATAATGACCCCGATCAATCCCCAGATGACCGGGAATGTATACCAGATATTGCCTTTGGTTTTGTAGATGATACCTGAGACAACACCTCCTGCTATGAGAAGCAGGATAACGGAAAATGTTGTCTCAACAGTCCCGCCCGGCAGCATGCCGGAAGCTTTGAGTGCAGCCGCGAAATTGACAAAGATTGCCAGACTGACCCAGCCGGTCAGGAGACTGACTGGTGCGAGTACCGTATACTCCTCGGCCGGTGTGAGACGGGATCGGTCCTCGGTCAGACGGATAATTGCATACAGGAGCGATACAAGAATCCAGATAAATATCGCAATCAGGATCCAGTCACTTCCCCCGAACTGCGCAACGAGAGCGTAAACGGTTACCCCGATAAACGCTGATGCGGTATACAAGCCAGCGTGGCGAAGAATGTCATTCTCACGCTGTGCAGGAAGTGCCTGGTATATCCCATACGCAATGCAGGCTGCGTAAATCAAAAACCAGATAAAAAAACTCCAGAAGATCGGCTGGACAGCCGGTACACCTCCCACGGCCCGGCTCACGATACCAATACCGATACCAAGGACGGGAAGTAACGTGACCAGAAACTGGGCCAGGGAAAAGATAAGGTTTGTTCCCTGCCGGATGATGTCCTGCGTTTCCTGAGTACCTGTCGTGTTTTTCACTCCTTTTCACCCTTTCCATGAATGTTTTTTAGTTCGTGAAGCGGTAGTAAAAGTTCTTCACCAGTTCAGCACACACGAAGAACGCCCCGACCAGGCCAAAGATTATGCCAAGTTGCCCGGTCGTTGGTGGAACAAAGTGGAACGCAGCCTGTCCGAAGAAGGTGTAGGGCAGGAGAATTGTCACTGCAGCAGCAAACCCGGTCAGTGACAGGACAACCGTCGATGGCCGGGTTGCCTTGTAGAAGGGCAGTCGGGTCCTGACAGAGAAGAGAAACGCCAGCTCGGTCAGGACGCTGCCCATGAACCAGTTGGTCTGCAGGATATCGGCCCCCTGATTCACAAAGACTGCAAAGAACATGAAGTCAAAAATCGTGCTCACCACGCCAAGCAGGGTGGCGATAAGCACAATCTCCTTAATCTCGTATTTTTTCGGCTTGGTAAGTTCTGCGGCGTCAACCGTGTCGGTTGCGATCGAGATCATGGGGAAATCAGACAACAGGTTCAGCAGCAGGATCTGGAGCGGCAGCATGGGCAGGAAACTGATGAACAGCGATGATATGGCAAGGGCATAGAAATTCCCGAAATTGGAAGCAAGGGTCGCCTTGAGATACTTTACGGTGTTGGCAAACACCGCTCTTCCGCTCCGGATTCCCTCGATGATCACCTCGAGGTCCTTTTTCAGCAGAATAATGTCGGCCGCATCGCGGGCGATATCGGCTGCACTGTCCACGGCAAGAGACACCCCGGCCAGCTTAAGCGCCGGTGCATCGTTGATACCCTCTCCGAGGAACCCGACCGTGAAGGAACCCTGGAGTATGCGTATGATCTCGTATTTCTGCTCGGGGGTAACCCGTGCGATGACCGCGTGCTCCTTCACTGCCTGCTCACGCTTATCGGGGGGCATCGCCATCAACACAGAACCACTGAGCACGCGGGTCGGATCGTCGAGGAGCCCTATCCGTACGCCCACAGCCCCGGCAACCTCGCAGCTGTCCCCGGTGATGATCTTGATCGACACCCCAAGCTCTTTTGCCTTCTTCACGGCAGTCTGTGCGGACGGTTTGATCGGATCGGTAAACGCAAGAGCCCCGAGAAACTCAAGGTCCTGTTCATCCTCCGGGGAGATGCCTTCTGTTCCGGGCGGAAGGACCTTTTTTGCAAGAGCGATGGTACGCTCCCCTGCTTTCCCTTTTTCAGAAAGCCAGGCAGCAAGCGCCTCCTTGTCCGGCTCTGGTAGTGACGGGGAGAGGTGGATGACCTCTTCAGGAGCACCGCGAACGATCATCACCGTCTGCGCATGGTCACGGACCAGCACTGCGTTCATGCGGCGCTGCGGATCAAACGGTATCTCGGCGAGGCGTTCTGGTGGGGAGCTTTCGGATGGGTGCCGCTCTTTTTTTGCAGCCATAATGGCGATATCGAACGGTTCGGTCTTTTCCTCGGTATCCGCCACCGTGAGCGAGGCATACTGCAGCAGCTCGGGATGCGCCCCGGGGGACATCTCCGTGACCTGCAGGATATTTTCCGTGAGGGTCCCGGTCTTGTCCGAGCAGAGCACCTCAATACTCCCGATATCCTCAATCGCTGTAAGCCGCTTGACGATGACTCCCTGCTTTGCGAGCTCGAGTGCACCCCTTGAGAGCGACACCGTGGTCACGACCGGGAGGGCTTCGGGGACTACGCTCACCACAAGTGCAATAGAAAAGACGACGAGCTCGGTGAGATCGACACTCTCTCCTTTGATCAGCAGGTTTGCCACGAAGATGAAGACCAGGGTGACGAGGATCATCCGCAGGATGAACCGGCTGAACCGTTCGATACCTTTGGAGAATTCACTCTCCTTGGTCGTCTCCACGGTCAGTCGTGCAATAGTCCCCATTGCGGTATGCGCACCGGTCTCCAGTACCAGTGCGATAGCGTCACCCCCGACCACGGAGGTGCCGCTGAAGCAGAGGTTGTGGCTCTCGTAGATGCTTTTTGGCTCCATTGCGAGGGTATCGGGACGCTTTGGGACCGGGACAGATTCACCGGTCAGGGTCGTCTCATTGACGACAAGGTTATGCATGCTGAGGATACGGACATCGGCCGGCACTGCATCTCCTGTCCCCAGTCTGATGATATCTCCCGGTACGAGGTTCCGGGAATTGATCGTATGCCAGAGCGAGTCCCGTTTCACCCTGCATCTGGGGGTGATAAACTGCTGGAGTGCCCGAAGGGACAACTCGGATTTGTACTCCTGGTAAAACCCGAGAGCAGCGTTGATGATCACAAAACCGAGGATTATACCTGCGTCGAGATACTCGCCAATGACAAAGACAATAGCTGCGGCAATCAGGAGCAGGTAGATGAACGCTGATTTGAACTGTCGCAGTGCGATCTCCCACCACGGGACCTGCCTGGCGGTGACCTCATTGTATCCCGCCGTTGCGAGCCGATCCTCTGCCTGGCGTGAGGATAACCCTCCGGAGAGCGAGGTATCGAAATGCTTCAGAATCTCCTCTTCAGAGAGTGTTGCGTCGTGATACATGCTCGTCCCTTTCCCTGCGGTCATCCTCTCCGGATGCTCTCGCTACACTATCAATTTCAATCACTATAAAAAATGATTGCGTTCTCTATCTCTCCCTTGCTCGGTCCATGAAATATTCTCTGTTTCATTTCGACAAAAAAATCCGGCGAAAAAAGGCAGATTTTTTAGAATTGTGGTATTTTTGATGAATTGGGAATCGCATTGCTACAGGCAGTGACCAAGCTCTTTTTTAGGATCATCGATGAATAACAATATCAAACCCAACCTGCAAGAAGACCCATAACCGCTTACGCTAAATATAAGGAGAATTCCATGCTCTCGGTCCTGTATGTCGATGATGAAGATATGCTGCTTGATATCGGTAAACTGTTCCTGGAACATTCGGGAGATTGTTCAGTCGATATTGCAATCTCCGCACGTCAGGGAATAGAGCAGATGGGGAAAAAGACCTATGATGCTATTGTCTCTGACTATCAGATGCCCGGGATGGATGGAATCGAATTTCTCAAAAACATCCGTGCAACAAGCACCATCCCGTTCATCCTTTTTACCGGGAAAGGGCGGGAAGAAGTTGTCATCGAAGCGATTAACAGCGGGGCGGATTTCTATCTCCAGAAAGGTGGAGATCCCAAAGCACAGTTTGTGGAGCTTAAGCATAAGATTCTGCAGGCAGTGAACCGAAGGCGTACTGAGGATGAACTGCGGAAGAGTGAGACAAGATACCGGCAACTGGTTGATTTATTACCCCAGACCGTTTTTGAAATTGATCAAACGCTGACCATCACCTCTATCAATCCTGTTGCATTGAAAACCTTTGGATATACCCCGGAAGATCTGGAAAAAGGAGTCACGGTCTTTGCAGTATTTTCTGAGGATGATCATCAGCGTATTGGAGAAAATATCAGGAAAATCTTACGCGGAGAACCGTCCGGGGCTCTTGAGTACACTGCAAAAAGGAAAGACGGGAGCACATTTCCTGTTATTACCTATTCAGTACCAATTATGCAGGAAAATATTCCGGTGGGACTCAGGGGAGTGCTTGTTGACATCACTGAACGCAAAGCGGCAGAGCAGGCAACCCTGCAGGCGCTTTCATTATTAGAAGCTACCCTTGAATCCACCGCTGACGGTCTCCTGGTGATCGATCGCACGGGGAAGATCGTAAACTATAATCAGAAATTTGCCGAGATGTGGCGAATCCCTCACTCTGTTCTTGAAACAGGTGATGATGCTACAGCGATCAATCATGTGCTCAGTCAACTGACAGATCCGGATGATTTTTTATTGAAAGTTCAGGAATTATACAATAACCCGCTTGAGTTCAGTTCTGATGTCCTGAGATTCAAGGACGGACGCGTTTTTGAACGCTACTCCCAACCGCAGAAACTTGGAGAAACGGTTGTCGGGAGAGTGTGGAGTTTCCGTGATGCAACCGATCGCAAACGGACAGAAAGTGCACTGAAGGAGAGTGAAATCCGGTACCGGACCATCTTTGAGCACACCGGCACCGCAATGGTGATCATCGAAGAGGATACTACGGTCGGTTTTGCCAATAAAGAATTTTTCAGTTTGACCGGATATTCCCAGGATGATATTGACAGCCGGAAGTCATGGACAGAATTCGTGCATAAAGAAGACCTTAACCGGATGATCGAACAACATAAACTCCGACGGGCAGGATCCAGTGAGGCTCTCAGCCAATATGAGTTCAGGCTCCTCACAAAATCCGGAGATATCCGTAATATTCTTCTTACCATTGAGATGTTTCCGGGCACAAAAAGGAGCATTGCGTCGCTCATTGACATTACCGGTCGCAAATGTACAGAAGAGAACCTGCAGACCTCACGCCTTCTCATGCAGAGCGTATTTGATGCGGTGCCCGATCTTCTGATTGTCATCGACCGGAACTATAACATCATGTACACAAATGCCAAAGGGCACGACCTGATCCACCAGAGGGATCCGGAAAGAAGAAAAACCTGTTACGGGCGGTTTAAGTTGCTGGATGAACCCTGCGAAATCTGTAGCGCCGGCCCGGTCTTTGAAACAGGGAACATGTCAGAACAGGAGATGATAAATCCTGCAGATGGCCGGATTCGCGAAGTCCGGGCATTCCCTATCAAAGATCTCCAGGGCTGTGTGTCGTATGTTATCGAATATGTCAGGGACATTACCGACCGCAAGAGGATTGAAGAAGCACTCCAGGAAAGCGAAGAGAAGTACCGTATCGTCGTAGAAGGTGCAAGCGATGGGATCGCTATTATCCGTGACGGGAGGTTAGAGTATGTCAATCCCTGTCTTGCACACATGGCCGGATACACCGTTGAAGAGCTTACCGGGGCATCGTTTATCCGGTTCATCTCTCCGGAGTCTGTTGTTGATCTGCTCGAAGTCGTGAGAAAAGCGTTCAGCGGGGAACCGGCGCCTACCATCTTCCAGACAAGAATCAGGCATCACGACGGCCACCTGATCGAGATAGAAGCAAGCGGCACTGCGATCACCTGGAAAGGCAAAAAAGCGCTTCTCGGTTTTATCAGAAATATGAGCGGGCGAATTAAAAAAGAAGAGGGTGGAGGGAAAAAAGGTAAAAAAAACCGGGTTGATTCCCTCAGTGAGGATGAGACATCAGACTGAAATTCAATATCCTTCAATCACTCCCCTCCTGCCTCTCTCCTCTCACATAAATCAGCATAGTCACAGAACCTGCAGGTCTGGTATGCCGGGGTAGGATCGAACCGTCCCGCACAGACTGCCGAGATGATTGTTGTTGTAGTTTCCGCAAATGCACCGACGGTCTCTTCGGTCGGGAAATAATCGACCATCTTGTCATCTTTGATGTAATAGAACGATGCTCGCACGGGCAGCTTACCAAACAGCTCTTTGATAGCAAGGGAGTAAAGGTTGAGCTGGATGTCGGAAAGGACAGAGTTCTTTGTTAGTGACGATGGTTTTGATCCGGTCTTGAAATCAACCACCACATACTCTCCTTCGGGGGTCTTTTCGATCCGGTCGATGAAGCCTTTCACTTTTCTCCCGTTGAGTGGGAACTGGAATCTCTTCTCAGCAGCGACAATCGTGTTCCGGTTTGCCGCCTGCCATGCAAGATAGGTGTCCAGCATCGCTTCAGCTTTTATCCGGTCTTCCAGTTCATGGGTCCGGGATGCATAGGCATCAGATGACCAGCAGGTGTTGAGCAGTTCAAGAGCCCGCTCTCTGGTCGGGGTTGTACCCTCCAGCTGCTGCTTTGAGAGGAGTTCAATCACGCTATGGACAGCAGTCCCCATCGAAAAGTATGTTTTGGGGAGGCCCGGTACCAGCAGCACGTACTGGAACTTGTAGCAGAGCGGGCAGTCCTCGTACCGCTTCAGGGCGGATGCGGAGAAATGGTGGTCATCGCCAACCAGCAGGACGGGTTTATTCTCGAATGCTGCAAGGAGTGCCGGGTCATCGGCCGGCACCGAAAAGATTGCAGCCGGATCGAACGCTGCAAGGGTTTTTCCCTCCTCTAAAAGCCGGATCTTTTCGAGCTCAACGATACGCTGGATGGCGGTTTTCAGGTGCATCTGTTCGACCGCACGGTGTGCCTGGTCCCTGATTGTGCGTTTGAGGAAGTCGACCGGATTATCCGGTATCTCAGCACCCTCCTGCTGCTTCATGATGACTGCAGTGACCTCAATAAGCGGGTTTTTTGGGTACCCGAGTTCGAACAGGAACTGCGAGGGTCTGGCATCGGTCTTCCGTTCGCCATAGCGCCGTGCGAGCGTGAAGATGAGTTTATCCTGAGCCCGGGTCATGGCCACGTAACAAAGCCTTCGTTCTTCCTGTAAAAAGAGGGCTTTTTCGTCATCCCCGATTTTTAGTCCTTTTGCCAGGTCAGCGAGTACAGAGAACGGTTTTGTCTGGTACCGGAGCGGGAATTTGTCTTTGACCATATCCACAACAAAGACCACCGGATACTCCTTTCCCTTGCTCTTGTGTACGGTCAGGATCCTGACGGCGTCCTTGTCCTCGCGTTCCCCCACCTCAACAGAAACACCGGCAAGCAGGTCAAGATAGGAAAGGAAATCTCTCAGCGTGCCCTGACGGGCGATGGCCTCGTAGTCCTGCGTGATACGGGTGAACGTGTTGAGGAAGAGGAGGTCCTGGCCGGTCTCTTCCTGTAGTGCATGCTGGTAGAGGCTGGTGGCATTCCGCAGGAGATCATGGATGAATTCACCGAGGTTAACCCTGTCTTTTTGGGTGATGAGATACTCAAGGGTACCAATGATCCCTTCGATCTGGTGTGCATGATCCGGCACCACAGCACCCGCCGTCATCATCGCTTCAAACACTCCGTCATTACCCTCCACCCCCCACGTCATCTTCCGGGCGGTTGTATTGATCTTCTGGACAACGGTCTCCGTGACCCCGTTGATCTTCGCAATCCGGTTTAAAGGGATACCGGCTGTAAGCGGGTTATCTACTGCCCGCAGGTAGGCAAGAATATCGCGGATGACTGGCGCTGCAAAGAAGTCCACTTCCCCGATAAACTCTGCAGGGATCCCGTTCTTTTTGAGCGCCTTATGAAACTTCGCGCCTTCCATCCTCCGGCGGCAGATGACCGCAATATCACGGTACGTCAGCGGACGCTCGACACCCTCGGTACGGGAATACAAGGGTGTCCCGGCCAGCCGCTGGATCTCCCCGACTACATACGCAACCTCACCCTGTTCGTCCTGGCATTCCGCGACCGTCACAACGTCGCCCGGCGGGTTTGCGGTGATCAGCCGTTTCTGGTGGCGGTTGGGAGCGTGCTGCATCAGATTGAGGGCAAGGGTGAGGATAGTCCGGGTGCTGCGGTAGTTCTCTTCCAGCAGGCACTCGGTGCAGCCGGTAAAATGTTGTTTGAAGTCCTGCATGTTGGTCAGGTATGCCCCCCGGAAGCGGTAGATGGTCTGGTCATCGTCTCCGACCACACAGAGGTTGTCCCCGGCCAGCTGCTTGATGAGATGGAGCTGGGCATAGTTGGTGTCCTGGAACTCATCGACCAGGATATGGGTGAACCGTGAGCGATAGCGGCTGAGGATTGCAGGCCTTTTGTCAAAGAGCCGCACAGCCTCGTGGATCATGTCATCGAAGTCGAGCAGGTTTTCAGCCCGTTTGTAGTGTTCATACGCCCGGTAGACTTTGAGCAGGTCCGATAACTTGTCCAGGTATTCCCGTTCTTCAACAGCAAGCTCCTGCACCCTGCCCTTCTTTGCGGTGAGGTACGCCTCCAGTTCATCCGGGCTGATCAGATCATCGCGGAACGCACTGATCCCATCAATGATCGACTCGATGATCTCGACCGCATTGTTGCCCACCTCAATGTGCTCAAACCCGAAGGTGTCAATATTTTTCAGGCCCCACACCAGCTGGTTTGCCCGGCTGATTATCCCCGAGGAAAACGACAGCCCCGATTCCAGCACGTTGTCTTCCAGCACCGACAAGGCAAAGGAGTGGAATGTGCTGACAGTGAGATCTGATGTATTCGTGATTTTCTCTAACCGGTCAAGCATCTCCTGTGCTGCCTTGTCAGAGAAAGTGAGGGCAAGGATACTGTCCGGTTTTACACCTTTTTGTAGTAAGTGGAGGATTTTCTCGGTGATGACCCGGGTTTTGCCGGATCCGGGGCCGGCGAGGATAAGTTGCACACCGGAGTCGATGACGGCTTTATGCTGGGATGGGGAAAGGGGCATGCTTATGGGAGATGTTGGCGGTGAAGGGGAAAAAGGTAGAGGAAATACCAATAATGGCGTTTACACGGGATCTGTTCTGACCTGGTTGGGACATTATCGAAGGTGGCAATCGGGGTAAGACCTGTTTTCCCTCGTATAAGAAGGGAGTGCTGTTTCTCACTTCACCGTGGTACTCATTGCAACCAGTCTGCTCATCGTGTTAAAATTTCTCATGGTTGCTGAAACGCCGAGCTTTTTTTCCAGAAAATTGCTGCTGAGCCTGCCCCTCCCATAGGGGCCTGGAATGTACATATATGCTGCGTCTCTGGTCCTGGTAAAAGCAAGTTTTTCATCGCCAAAGTCCTGAGCTGCAAGTTCCTGAATTTTCTCCGGTACCGGTACCTGCGTGAGTATCGCAAAAAAGACCCGTGCAATGTCGTAACCTTGTTGAAAGGGGTTCTCTTCGAGCACCTTTTGCAACTCGGGGCCGGTCCTCACTAATACCGCCAGATCCGGCCCTATATGTTTTCTAATCAGTTCCCGCACGCAGTTTCCGACATCGTGTGCCGAAAACCCGGAATCCACCAGAACGTTACCACTCTGGACGTACGTACGCACATTACCAAAACCGCCCCTCATGAGCACTTCCCGTAGTTGCGCCATCGGTACTTTGTTTTTGCCGCTCGGCATTACCCCCCTCAGGAGGACAATATAGGTGCTCATCATGTATTCCCGCTGCAATTCACGCGCTTTTACAGTCAGCGGATCAAGCCCGGGGATTGACGCACCAGTCCGCTGCTATTCCTGGTAGTCCTGGTCGGTTCGATCTTGTACCCGGGGAGATTGTGGCAGAAGGTATAATAAAATTGGCTCTGTAGAATTCCTTTTCCCTTGATATGAAATTCATGATGCTGGTACGATTACGGAGGGGACAGTACCTGTAACCCCATACCGCTCCTGTCCTGAGCGATGATGACGGAGCACCTGTTCGGGGGTTATCGCATCGGGGGAGCCGCAGCGGCGGGGGTGAAACCCCCTTGAGCGTATGCTGTAATTGAGCGTTTCTCCAGAGTCATAAAATTGTTCCTCTCTTGACAGGATCTAACTCAATCAGGTTTAACGTCACAAGGGACAAGAGTAGTAACCGCAAGGGTGAGGTATGGGTATCTTCAGGTACGAGAAACGGTATGCAGCGCCGACAAAGGAGCAGCGTGAACGCTATATGAAAGGGGAAAGCGAGGAGCTGCATTTCGGTCCTGAGGGACAGATCGTGCTCATCCTCTATCCTGAAGCAGCCTACTTAAAAGACGACATCGATGATGTCCGGATCCTCTTCACCGGCTATAAGGATAAAGAGAAGGTGCAGGATGAGGTGAGGCGGCTGATTGAGTACCACCAGCAGAAAGACACTCGAACGGGATCCTTTACGAGCGGAAACCGGGTCTGATATTGCCAGGCAGTGGTGGGGATCGGAGAAAAAAAGATACAACTGGGAAAGGTTCACTGTCCCAGTGTGCGAAACATTCCGCCTGCATTCCGGAACTGGGCTCCCAGCTGGTCAGCGAAACTGGCAAAGATATTCTGACCATTTGCCCTGGTGGAACCGGACCGGTTCTGTACCGAATCAGCAGATCCATTCTGCTGTTGGGCGGAATCGGAACCCAGCCGGATCTGGTCCCGGGTCATGTTCTTTACCATGGATTGATCCTGTTCACCATCATGGTCGCCGGAACGGGTCTGCAGCATCCGGGCATCGCCGCTTGATCCTGCTCCCTGGCTTTCACCAGCGAGGCCTGAATCAGCGTTTAGCCGGATCTGGTCCCGGGTCATGTTCTTTGCCATGGATTGATCCTGTTCACCGGCATGGTCGCCGGAACGGGTCTGCAGCATCCGAACATCGCCATTCTGCAATGCGCTTCCAGCCCCCTGACCCTGGCTATTCCGGGAGTTTTCCTGGGCCGTAGTGTCACCGGTAATCTGATGCTGTACATTCAGGCAGTTGCCTGCTTCGTTACCAATGCCTTGTGCCTGCCCCTGCTGCCCGGCTGCCATGACAGAAGCCGGTGCAAGGATAAGAACAAGCATTGCGCACAGTGCTATTTTCTTGAACATTGTTCTCAATTCCTGGCGGGTGGGGGACGACTGGTCCTTTGTTCACCCGTTTCCATCAAACCATCAGCAGGGATTATCAAGTCTTTTCCCGGACAGTAAGCTACATATCCGCCCATGGGGGAATGACCATCCCCTCCGAAGGGTGACGATTCACCCTGAATCATACCTGGTAAAGGAATTATGAACACCGGAAATCATCCTCCCTGGATTTTACCAGCAGAGTAACAAAAAACAAAGGAGAAGATCTAAAAACGCGATGAGCAACTCATCCGGCTGATGCTGAGATTGGCATAACAACAGTCTCTTTGTGCATTATTACCGGAGCCTTGCTCATCACATTATCGATTGTCAGGGCAGCTTCCTGGGTCAGGTAATAGTGGTTTGACCTGCCGGGGAACCGGTTCTCCACTATCCCGTCACCTGTCAGGTTGTCCATCTGACGCGTGACCGAAGGGCCGGCGATCATAAGAGCATCGGCAATATGCTGACGGGTCAGTCCCGGGTGCTGGAAAAGCAGCCAGAGGATCCCCCGGGGAGTATCGGTCCAGAGATAGTGGAACACCCTGTGCTCGAACTGACTGTATGCTCCCTGGTTCTGGAAGTACCGCACGATACCCGGACGGGTAAAGCAGTTGATCTTTCCGGTTGCAGCCAGCCTGTCGAGGTGATACCGCAGGGTATTCTCATTGATACCGGTCATGCCGGTAAGCGTCTTCACATCGATACCGGGTGTTGCGGTAATTGCCTGATATATGACATTTCGTGCACCATGCTCCAGCACATTCTTCTTCGAAATTCTGCGGAACCCCCCGAATACCAGCATGTTGAGGGGAAAGAGCGACTGCAGGGGGAAAGAGGAAGATGCAGGGTCAGGAACTATGGGGTCCAGTATCCATGACAGGACCCCACTCCGTTTGGACCGTTGCCGCGAAGGAGTCTCTTCTTTGGACTCGTCACGGGTCTGGCCTGACGCCTGAGGGAACGGGCTTGTCTGTGCAGGACCGCAGGGATAATGACCGGATTGTGCGGGAGGACCGTGATGTTGCCGATACGGAACTGATCCATGATTGGCATTCGTTACAGGGGTATGGCTGTTCTCGTTTTCGGACACGGACCTTGCGACAACTACTCCCCCCGGCGCTACCATCATACCAGCCAGTCTCCCCGATTCTCTGGATTGTCCCTGAGTGTTGGGGATTCCGGCTGCATTTTCCCCTCCGGTTCCCTGAGAGTATCCCGTGCCTCCTGCTGCATCAGTTCGTCCGCTGTTGCCGACATCTGATCGACCATAAGAGTCTCCGGAAGATCCTGGGGGGGGAGAGGATCCGGGATTGGTATTCACCGGGTTTGTCTGCATACTCTTATCGCTCGTATCCGGGGGATCCTGTGCTTCATGGGAGGGCATCATGGAAGGACCTGACTGAACAAGCGTCTGCGATGCGACACTCCTGTCGTTATCCATCCCCGATGCTTTCTCCCCGGATTCCAGGGGGTTCGTGGCAGAAAACCCGGAAGAGACGGTAAACCGGGCATTAGAGTCACTCACCGGTGATGAAGATCCGGATTGACCGGCATGGGCAGCCTGGGCTGGCAGGCATATAACAAGAATTGCCAGCGACAGGAACAGGAATACCCGGAAGAATTGCCCATTCATTCAGGTACTCTATGCAAAAAAGCTCCTTAAATACAATCTCATAGCGGCAGCTACATGTCAGGTCCATAAAGCAGGATCTGAGGAAATCCAACGGATACCTGCAGATCACTCATGGGCTTCCTGCAGGGATGCAGGGAATTGATATCGTCTCCGTTCAGACATTTTTTTAAAACTCTTTTTCCTGTCTTTGCCGTTGCTGTGAATCCCGCAGGGATTTGCTCCTCGTATGCCAGTTTTCCCGACAGTCAAAAAGAGAGCAGATAAAAAAAGGCTGGATTTAAACCGAAGACAAAAGCCATATGTAGCTTCCCACGTCAGAAATCGCTTATTATCACACTTCAACAAGGTACATGGCTCCGGCATTACCAGGAAATTCCTGCATATGCCGGTACCGAGGAGCGAACAGTATATGATAAAAAAATTGAGCATCTTTGCCTTTCTTGCCCTGATACTCCTCCCTGCTGGTGTTATGGCAGCGGGAGTTCAGGGAAGCAGTTCAATCTATGGAAGTCCTGATGACCGGGCCATCACTCCTTTCGTCAGTTCCGTACAGACCGTGGTGTTGACTGATGATGAGACCTATTGGCTGACGTATATGCGTGAAGAAGAGAAAGTAGCAAGAGATGTCTATCTCTACCTGAACGAAAAGTGGAATGTACGTATCTTTAAAAACATTGCTGCGAGCGAGCAGACCCATATGGACACTATAAAGGCAGTACTCGATACGTACACCATTCCGGATCCGGCAGCAGGAAAGGGAAGGGGAGAATTTACCAACCCGGATCTCCAGGAACTCTACAATGACCTTATCCGGCAGGGAAGCAGTTCAAAAGTTGAAGCACTGAAAATGGGTGTCATCATAGAAGAGACGGATATCGATGACCTTAACGAAGGCATCGCTACAACCCGACACACGGATATCAGGACCGTGTACAGCAACCTGTTGCAGGGCTCCCTGAATCATCTCGATGCTTTTGAATCCAGTCTGGCAAAGTTGTGAGAACCCATAGTATCTTTTTTTAGTGTGCTTCACCAGTACCTCATAAAGGGGTGCCATGGAGCGAACCGGAAACACAGGAATGACGGGGAACGGTGTTTCCTGTCCGTTATGCAGGCATCCGGATACACACTACCTGAAGGAAACTGGCTCATGGGTCTGTAATCACTGTGACTACACATGGTATACCATCGAGCGATGTAGCCTTAAACACAAACCAGGAACTTAGAGCCATTTTGCCCGGAGTATCACGATATCCATGAGGGCCGGAACAGGCTTACCCTGTAGATGTACCTTTTCAGCTGAGCGTGAGGAATTGTGCTTTGCCAAAAAAAAGCCCGCTATCCACCATAATTCAGTGAATAATCCTGCTTCGTTAAAATGCCAAGGTTCACGTGATTACCGAAATTCAGACGCATCTACCGGTAATCCGCATTTTTTCTTCTAGATAAAAAATCCACGTATCCCTGTTTTTTCAGGATTTCTCCCGGGATTTTTTTGTCTGCGATCCAGTAATTTCTGAAGATTTCTCTGTGCTCTTCCTTCACCGGCAACTAAGACTTTTTTCAGGTTTTTCCCTGCCTGGAATTCACTTTTTGCCAGATTTATCTGTGTTCGATGTACTATAGGCATCAATGCCATACCAGGGAATATCCTTTTTAAAAAATAAATAGTATGTGGTATCCCTGTTTTTTTTACCTGTCTCCTGGTGTACGGTCTTTTACCGATATCGCAGGGTTTTTCGGTAAGATATTTTTGTTTAGGCTATAGTCCCATTTTAACTGCTTAATAAAAAATTATTGAAGAGGTGAAAAATGAAAGGAACTCAATTCATTACAGAATTCGTGTTTCATTTTTTGACAAATGTTTTTAGCTCTGATTAAAATTGTCTTTTAAAAAGTATGAATTCAATACTCTTTTATCATTTGAATAGAGATGCCATAGTGCGCTGTGATGTAGCATGGAAAATGAGGATGATGGGAGGACAATTGAGAAGATCGGCATTAATGTCAGACGACACAAGGAACTGATAAGTCGTCTGTCCGAATTAGTGGACACTTCGGGTTTTGGTCCGTATATGACCACATTACAACTGATTGATTTAATCGCGGATGAACCAACCTTTACAAAAAAAGAATGCGTCTATCTCGGGTTATATCTGGCATCAACGAATCAGTGTATTGAACAATAAAAAAATGTACAATCGGAATTTTGGAGATCCTGGTGATGCGGCTGCAATTGCCGGCACCCGAAAAAAAGGGTTCGCCTTCACGTTACCAAGGGAGAATTCTACCATTTTGATCCATCCGTGAACAGGATCCCGGGAAAAGCCCCGCAAGAAGACCTGCAGACAACTCACTGTCCAGGTCCTGTTCCCCACTTCCCCGGACACACGGGTAACAATCAATACCCTGGCGAACCCATGCAGAAAACGGCAAACATGCGAGACAAACGGTTTATAGCAGAACACCGGGGTGGACCGCTGAGAAAGGAACAGCACTACCAGTTAATTACCTGGGCGTGCAATTGTGCAGAGCATGTAGTGCATCTCTTCGGGGAAACCCTGGATGAACGCCTCATACATGCCCTCCATGTGGCTCATGAGTGGAAATCAGGAAATGCTTCCGTTGGGGATGCGATGAAAGCATCAGTAGCTGCACATGCTGCTGCACGAGAATCTTCAGACCCGGCTGCCAGAACAGTGGCCCGTTCCGTTGGACAGGCTGTTGCAACTGCTCATATGGCTGACCATGCATTGGGAGCAGCGTGGTATGCTTTGAAAGCCGTGAACCATGCAGGTCAGTCAACTGATGCAGAAAGAAGGTGGCAGGATGAACACCTGCCACGGGAGATTAAGGATCTTATCCTGACTGTACGAAAAAGCAGAAAAATTTGAAAAGATAATGAAACCGGTGCTTTATCGAAATCCTTTTCCAATAATAATGGTACGACACAGGAGGGGACATGGGCTGTCCCCCCTTACCGACCCTGTGCTCAGCGACAGTAACGTATTCCTTTTTTGGAGGTTGTCACCTTTGAGGGGAGCCAAAGTTGTGGGGGTGAAACCCCTTTGAGCGTTTAGCTTGTAATCGAGCAGTTCTCCAAAGCAGAAAATATCTGAATTAATATATCCGGACAACCCAATAGAATCCTCAAGAATGGTTCTCAAAAAAGAAATCTTTGATCAGATAAAAGATCTTTTGCAAAAAAATCCTCATGGCTTGAAAATAACCGATATTGTCAAGGTCATTAACATTAACAGGAATACCGCCGGGCGATACCTTGAAACTCTGCTGGTATCAGGACAGGTAGAGATGCGCCGCCTGGGAATGGCGAAAATTTATAAAATTTCACAAAGAGTCCCGATTTCTGCAGTTTTATCGATATCCTCAGAATTGGTTGTGCAGCTGGACAGCCACCTGCGGATAGTCTTTGCCAATGAACCGTTTTGCAGGCTTACCGGAACTGACAGCAGAAATCTGGCAGGCAAAAATATTGAATATACACCTGTCGCCCTGGTCTTTGATGAATTATTCACAGGATTTATCGAACGGATACGGGAGGGTATTGCCGGTTGTGAATGGTCGGGTGAGATAAACCTCAATTCCAAAAACAGTATCCTGTTCTGCCGGATCGCACCCACTGTTTTTGAGAATGGACAGAAAGGAGTGTCTGTCCTCCTCGAGGATATTACCCGAAGAAAACAGGGAGAGCGGGCGTTGCTGGAGAGTGAAGCGACTGCTCGTGCACTTATGAACTCCCCGACAGATACGGTCATGTTAATGGATACCAGAGGTATAATCCTGGATTTGAACGAAACAGCTGCTCGCAAGTTTAAAAAATATGGCGATAATCTGATCGGTACATTGGCAGATACACTCCTTCCTCACGAAATTGCACAATCCCGACGAACGCTGACAAACCGGGTTATTGAAAAGAAAGAGGCGGTAAGGTATGAAGATGAACGTGATGGCAGGTGGTACGATACCGTTGCGTATCCCGTCGTTGTCGATGGTGAAGTAACCCGCATCGCGATGATTGCCCGTGACATAACCGATAGAAGGAAGTCGGAAGATGGGTTACGGGAAAGCGAAGAACGGTACCGCCAGCTTGTGGAAATATCCCCTGATGGAGTGATCATTCACCAGGAAGGAAAAATCATGTTCCTGAATCCTGCTGCTCTTGTCATGCTGGGTGTAAAGGATGGGAATGAACTACTGGGTAAAAATGTCCTTGAAATAATTCATCCGGACTCCCGCGATGCAGTCCGGAATAATATCGAAAAAGATCTTGGCGGGAATACGACACCGTCGATTGAATTGCAGTTGCTCCGCGGTGACGGAAGCTCAGTTATTGTTGAAGGCCGCGGAGTAAAAACAATGATCAATGGGAAACCTGCGATCCAGGTTGCGATACGGGATATAACCGAGCGTAAACGGATTGAAAAGGAGTTGCGGGAGAGTGAAGAGAAGCACCGGACCCTTATAGAACTGGAGAAATGATGTTGTCTGTGTAGTACAGGAGGGTATCATAAAAACGTGTAATCTCCGTCTTGAATACTACTGGGGCGGTACTCTGAACGAGATCTCGGAAGACCTTTTACGGACTTAATTCATCCTGATGCTCTTGCCGAGCTTATCAACCATTATAAGCTGCGGATGTCGAATGAATTTCCCCCCACCAGATATGAAACAACTCTCATGCACAAGGATGGCATCAGGTCATTTGTTGAAATGAATGCCAGTGTCATTATGTATAAGGGGAAACCTGCTGATCTCGTTGTTGTTCGTGACATTAATGAGAGAAAAAGGGCAGAAGCGACATAACGTGAAAGTGAACGGGAGTACCTGCAGCTGATCAGTCCCGGCTCATGACATGCGCTGAGGTGCGCCTTTTTGCAAAAGGTCGCGAAGAATCCTCCGGATATGCCCAATATTGATAGCCCTTGTCGTGAGCAGACAAAGGTAATTGTCATGATAGGGCGCTATGATCACGTTCCCCGAAGGTATCTGGAAGGTCATATGCACAAAAGGTCCCCAGGGGAGCCGGGGTGTCATTTTCCTTGCTGTCCCAAACATCGATCGTCCAATTTTTACCAGGGCCTCACTGTCTGCATCACCCATCATGATGACCGTGCGGGTATCATTGAATACTGCAAGGGCAACAATGCCATCCAGGTCCCTGATCTGCGAAAGCAGGGTTACCTCAGGATCATCACGGACCACCGGCGGTTGTACGACGGTTCGTTCCTCTACCTTGCGAACAACTTGTGGAACTACGACCGGGTCCGGGACGCTTTTGACCTGGACAGGTTTTACGACCGGTGGAACCGCTGTGTGTGAGGGGGGGTTGTGTTCCCGGCATACCGATCCGGTAACAGCTGGTTCTTTGGAAACCGTGGGAACCGGGTGTGCAACCACGACCGGGTCCGGGATTCCTGTATCCCTGACGGGTTTTGCAACCGGAGGAACAGGTGTGAGTAAGGGCGCGGTTGGTTCCCGGTATACCGATCCGGTAACAGCTGGTTCTTTGGAAACCGTGGGAACCGGGTGTGCAACCACGACCGGGTGTGGGATTCCTGTATCCCTGACGGGTTTTACAACCGAAGGAACAGGTATGAGGGGGGAAGCAGTGTGTTCCCTTGATACCGGTCCAGAAACAACCGGTCCTTTGGGAGCCACGCGGTCGGGGTCTTCGATATTGCATAGTTTCATCGCCCACGCCAACTCATCCGGGCTATATTTACAGAGATTAAATTCAATGACAGGGTGAGAATTAAAATAATCCATCGCAGTGTGACCTTTCAGTTCAATGGTTCCCTGTTTAAAATAGTAGAAGAGAGGCTTTCCTTTTTTTATCAGGATAAATCCTTCCCCGTCCTGGATCACCACCCGGACCACCCCGATAAAGCGTACCGTATGGGAGCCTATCCACGATGCAGGTGCCTGCATCCATCCCAGGCTTTTTCCTTCAGGTAACGGTTTCATAGGAGTGCAACCAGGTCTTCCCTGTTCTTTTTCATCGCCTGGTTAATCTGTCCGATATTTGCAGTGTTCTGTGCAATAACCAGTAAAAAAAATGCTTCTTTGAGGGGCGCAAGGAGAAGGAAATAATCAGGAAATTCCATAAACACCATGAAGGCGGGAGAATTTCCAAAGGTATCTGCCGTAGCTTTTGAACCCACCATGAAGGTGGAAACTGCTGCCATGAAGGCATCATTATATTCCATACCCGACTTGATGCTCTCTACAATGCCCCCATCCTCCCTGACAACGATGACACCCCGTACATCGTGAAGGACGAGAAATTTATTCAGTATTTCCTTGAGCATTCGTGTCCCCATCCTGTCGGTGCATTGTATCCCTGAAGCATCAGGTCATGGAATATCATGGATTTCCGTTGCATACTCTCGTAGCCTCCAGGGCATTTTTGTTCCCTGTCGAAGTTTTTACTGCGGCTGATAGTACCTCTCTGCCATCCGCCTGGTTACTCGTTTGCTTCTTTTGCCAGGGTATCGAGGATCTTATAGGTATTGATCATCCGGTTGAACGCGGTCTGGAGCTCGCCAATCTCATCGTTACTGAGCAGTTCAATTTCCGGATTTTTCAGCTCCCCGGTGCTCATGCTGGTAGCGATTTCCGACAGTTTTACAATCGGGTTTGTGATGCTGCTGGCGAGGAAAAAACTCCACATGACGACAACAGAGAGGGTGACGAACGTGAGGACAAAGATGCTGTTTGTCAGTCCCAGGCTCGTAACAATACTGTCAGTCCCTCCCATGGAAACGATCCCGAGAAGCATCATCGGGATCATTGAAACAAAGAGCATACTCACCATCAGTTTATAAAAAATGGGGATCTGGAGCGAAAGTCCCCGGTGTGCAGGCTTTGCCTGGTTCTTGGTAGCTGACATATAAGACTATTAACCAATTTCATTTAAATAAATTTCTAGTACTTAAAATAATTTATTTTAAAAAAAGTTTTGAATAAGCTTTAAAATGAAAAATTTTTGCTATATTTCCTTTTTTAAGCAGGAAGGCACGGTGTGAACCTGAAAATTGCTTCACGGGTTTGAAGGTGGAGCAGGATACCTGCTGGCGAATGTCAGTGTGCGAAAAAACGTTCACACGGTTAAAAAGAAAGAGTCGTTACCGGTGCTGCGTGACGACAACGGTCGGGGGATGGATCCTGATCGATTTGTAAATGTCCACGATCGCTCCCTGGAACACCTGGACTGCCCGGGGTTTATTCGGAACCTTGAACGCAAAGATATACATGCCGTTTTCTGTTGAGGTAAAGATGTAGGTCCCTTTCACCTCATCGGTCTGGAAATCCAGCTCGTAGGATTTATAGCCGGATATTGGAATGGTGTAACTGTGGGCCTCTATCTGTGTCGGAACGCCGTAGCTCTTTCCAACGGCAAGGGTAGCGCTGTTGAAGTATCTCTCAAAGTCCGCTCCGGGGTTCTGATCGACATCGACACTCAGGGAAGTGTAGGATGCCCGGTCACCCGGGATGGCATTGGGAGAGTAGAAATTGGCGATGTTTATCGTTGTTGTGCCATAGTCCCTGACCCCGCTCGTGAGGACATCCTGCCTCGTCCAGTCAGCCGGGACCGAAATGGATACTCCATAGGGAAGGGATGCACTCACACCTGTATTGGCTGGAACTGGTGCACCCTGCCCTGCAGTTACGCCAGGGAATCCCGTCGCCGCGGGAATTTTCTGGTCCGTAGGACTCGTACAGCCGGTGAAAAGCACCGTTATTACTACAAGCACGACGACTGCCATGCCGGTGCAGGGATACCAGGAAAAAGTATTCATGGAAGTTCTCTCCTCAAAGTTGCCAGATGCAGTTGTTTTGTACTGAGTTACATGGATTGGATTGAATAAGATTTTGATCGAACGGGAACGAGGAGGGAATTTATGGCATCAGCCCTGGGAGGTGGGGGATGGTACCAGGTTATAATACGCATTATACCGGGAATGAATGGAGTTCGTCGATGACATTTCCGATACACGTCTCAAAATCGATGCCTGAACAATCGATCGTTATATCAGCATACCTTTCATACAACGGGACCCTCTGGTCGTACATTTCACGAAGGCTCTGGCCCGCAGCCAGGACAATTCCCCGCGTCGTGATATTATTGAGTCTCCGGACCATTTCCTCAAAGGAGATATCCAGGTATATGACTACGCCATCCTGTTTGAGGTGTTCCATCGCTTTCTCACTGAACACAACACTGCCTCCTGTGGCAATAACTGCATTATGACCGTGCAGCGAGAGTATCGATTTTTCCTCGGTTTTTAAGAAAGTATCGGTCCCATCCTCATCAATAATCTCCTGCAGGAGCCTTCCGCTCGTTTGCTGTGCTACGATATCGGTGTCGATAAAATTCCGTCCCAGGGTTTTTGCAAGGATTACCCCCATGGTGCTCTTTCCTGCGCCGGGCATGCCGATAAGGACGATGTTTTTCATGGGATTTCTCCGGAATTCATTTCGGACTTTAACCAGATAACCATATTTCCCTCAATAAATATCAAGGAAACCGGTGAGCAAAAAAACCTCTTTTTATTCCATTTCTGATCCGGTCTTACAACCCCCTTGCTTCGGAACCTTATCCTACTATCTCACCGTTCCGGCAACCAAATTTTTATTACTATCCTGTGTGATAGGGTTCACACATGACAATCTACGTGACGCTCGGGAACCTGAAGAGTACTGCATTTGAAAAATTTGACAGCATTGAAGAACGGGACCAGAAGGCAAAAAAGATCATCGAATCGCTGGGAGGAAAGATGATCTCCCTGTTCTACACGTTCGGCCGGTATGACTTCGTGGCAATCATTGATATGCCCACCAAGGAGAGCGTGGTGAAGTTCCTTGCGATTGTTGCAAAGTTTGGCACCGTCCAGACCGAAACGCTGGAGACCGTTTCACCTGATATGTTCTACAAAATCGCACAAGAGATCTAAAACGGTAATCGGACTCCTCACCGTTATTTCCCGACATCTTATGCCGGTACTACCGGAAGGGATACACTCATGTCTTCCCGGGTATCAGTAACCTCCATGGAAAGGATTACCCTTCGATCGGTTGTATTGGCGGCAATATGCATCCTCATACCTTTGGTTTCAGGAGCCATTGTCGGTATGCTCACGATGTCCGGAGTGACTGACTGGTATTCAACGCTCAACAAACCCTGGTTCACGCCACCGGATTACGTTTTCGGTCCGGTCTGGACGGTTCTCTATATCCTGATGGGGATCTCCCTGTACCTTGTCCTCAGTCAGGGATGGGAAAACGAAACCGTGAAGACCGGAATTATCCTGTTTGCTGCCCAGCTGGGAGTAAACCTCCTGTGGTCCCTCATCTTCTTCGGGCTGCATTCACCCCTGGCCGCTCTTGCCTGTATTGTCGTATTGCTTGCCCTCATCATCGCGACCATCATGACCTTTTACCGGGTGTCAAAACCTGCTGCCGTGCTTCTCGTTCCCTATCTTGCCTGGGTCTGCATCGCCACTGCATTAAATGCCGGGGTTGTTTTCCTGAACTAAAAACGTCTGACAAAAAAAGTTCCTTTCCTGCCCGGAACCATCCGGGACCACACCCCTGCCCGGCATGCTGACCTCGTTACCCCTGCGGTATGACCTGCGGGAGGTTACACTGGGGCTGATGAGGGCGGACAGGAATGCGGATATCAGTAGCAGATGATCGGTTCAAACCGGTAGCCTGCTTTTCCGGTGCTCATCCTGCTCTCCTGAACTCTTAATTCTCACTTTTGACGAACCTTCCCCTGAGGTAAGCGCCGAGGAACATGAACGCGATGCCGACCGTAATAGGCCAGTTTCCCGTGCCAAGGCTTGCAACTGCCGAGCCGGGGCACTGGCCTGATATTCCCCACCCGATACCGAATATTGCTGCACCGATTATCGTGTTTCTCGTCAGTGCGCTGACCCGGGGTTTGAAGGTTCCCCCGAGTACGGGGGCTTTCATGAATTTCGGCACTGCATTAATCGCAAAGAAGGTGATGACCGCTGCACCGCCCATGACAAAGATGAGGCCCAGATCTTCCAGCCTGAGGAAACTGAGGACAATCTCCGGCTGGGTCATGCCACTGTAGGCGAGCCCAAAGCCAAAGAGGATCCCTCCCGCGTAGACCGCGAGGTTCCTGGTGTTCATTACAGGACCCCCATGAGTTCGAGGAGATGGGCCGTTATAATGCCGAACCCCAGGAAGGTAATGACAGCGTAGAGTGAGGTGGTTGAGAGGGAAGCGATGCCGCTGATGCCATGGCCCGAGGTACACCCGTTTGAAAGCCGGGTGCCGAAGCCGACAAGCAGCCCGCCCAGCGCCAGCCTCCATGGGCCTACACTGGTTACAAACATACCCGACGGTGCCAGGGTGAGGGTGTAGAGAACGGCACCCGAGATCAGGCCCAGGCACAGCACAAGTCGCCAGTCACGTTCCTTTATGTTTCTCTCGTCCTGGAAATACGGCAGCTTCGAGAACCATGAGAGCGTCGTGGTGAAGAAGCTGCTCTGCGTAGCGTGAAGCCCGGTCAGAATGTAAATAAGGCTGACGCCGAGGCCGATGAGAATCCCGCCGATGAGGTAGGGTTCTATACCAAGGGGAAACATGAGTTCAGCTTGGCATCGTGGATAATAAACTTTAAGTTCAGTCTTTTACAAGGGAGTAACCAAGCTTCTTCCAGGAGTCGATGCCGCCGAGGAGGTTGCAGACCCTCGTTCTTCCCGCTTTTTTGAGGATGCTTGCAGCGAAGCTGGAACGTGTGCCCGTCTTGCACTGGAGAACCACGGGCTTTCCTTCCGGGATCTCGCCCAGTCTTTCAGGGAGCCTGCCAAGGTAGATGTGGGTCGCTCCGCTGATGTGCCCCTCGTCCCACTCGCTGTGCCTGCGAACGTCCACGATCACCGGCTGTTCCCCCGCCATGATGAGTGTATTGAGCTGCCGGCACGTCAGCAGGTTCACCCGTGAGAGGGGGTATCCCTCCTTATACCACGCTTCGATACCGCCCGCGAGGTAGCCGGCAAAGGAGGTGTATCCCATGCGGTAGAGGTTCCTGACCGCGAAGTCAAGGGCCCGGGAGTCTTCGACTACCAGAAGCACATCTTTTTCGACAGGGGCAACCCAGCCGGCGTTTGACAGCCTCGTGGGCGGGAGGCTGTACGAGCCTTCGATGTGTGCCCCCCCAAACGCGGGAGGGGTTCTCGTGTCGATGACAGGAATGCCTCCTGCCAAAGCCGCCTGGAACCCGGCGGGGGTGAGTGCGGGAGGGGCAGGCAGGTGCAGCGGGACCGGCGGGCCTTCCAGGTTGTACCTCTTCATCACGCTGAAATAGGGGGGTGTCTCGTGCTTCTCACCGACCTTGCGTTCAATGAACTCTTCCCTCGGAAGCCCGAGCAGGGGGTTCATCGCCCGCTCTGCCCCGATGGTGCTGATCTCCCGTTCGCGTATCGTGCCGCCGCAGACCGAACCATAGCCGTGGGCAGGCAGGACCACCACCCCGTCACCAAGGGGAAGCAGCTTTTCCTGCAGGCTGTCGTAAATCTTCCCGGACATCATCGCCGTGTATTTGTCGCCGAGTAAATCTGTCCTCCCGACGTCGCCGACAAAGAGCGTGTCACCGCAAAAGACCATCACGGGGCGCTCCCCGCTCTCCCGGTCATACAGAACGTAGCAGGTGCTGTCCGGGGAATGGCCAGGAGTGTGGAGTGCGACGACCTTCAATGCGCCGATCCCGAACTCCTCGCCATCGGTGAGTGTCTCCCCGTACTTCCAGGGGAGTCCCGGACCGTGGTGTATCCGTGCATTGGTGAGCCGGGAGAGTTCAATGGAGCCGGCAACATAGTCCTCGTTCCGGTGGGTCTCGAAAATCTCCCTGATCCTGGTCCCCTGGTCCTGTGCGATCTCATGGTAGACCTCGCAATCTCGCCTGGGGTCGACAACAAAAGCCTCCCCCTTCGACGCGACCAGGTAGCTCAGGTGGGATACTATCTCCGATCTCACGGTTTTTATAAGCATCCTGATAGTCCCTTGGGGCGCTCTTTCATTAAACTTTGCGAGAGGTGTCCTGATGAGACAGCACGTGCAGCTTTTCAGGTGCCGGGCAAGGAGGGCATCCTGCGCACATTTTTCAGGGCGCCAGTTCCGGGTCTCGCGCCCGGTTACCCATGTCATCACCAAGGAGTATCCCCGGTGAACCGGGCTTCACCGGCAGCAGTTCAGGACCTTCGGACTATCATAGCAGGAATGGACAAAAAAAGACCACTGCAGTGCAGACCGTAACGGGGGTGTATAGGGGGGTCTGAAAGAGACAGACCTGCTCCATTTCTTATCTTATTACCCGGGGCTTTCTTTGGGAACTGCGGATCTCCTTCATCCCCGGCTCACGTCATTTTTTGTACACTGCCTGACCAAGGACACCCTCAAGCTTGTCCAGGGATTCGTTCCACCCTGCCCTCGTTAAATCACGCATCTCACCCAGGGGTATACCTGCATGCCGCAGGGTGAGCCGTGTCATGCCAGGCTGGACTTCGAAGGTCACCGTCATGAGCATCTCGGCGGGAAAGTCCGGGCTCATACCGTAATAGGTTGCCGGAACAACGTTGCCTTTTTCATCGGAGAAACTGTCCGTACAGACGATTCGTTCGGGTTTTTTAATTTCCCGGTAAACGCCCGTACTCCAGAAGTCTTTGCCTTCGGGGGATCGCATACAGTAGAGATATTTCCCCCCTACGCGGAGATCGATTGTACAGGAGGGTGATGTGTACCCTTTCGGCCCCCACCATTGCATCACGAACCCGGGTTCAGTCCATGCCCTCCAGACGAGATCACGCGGGGCATAGAAGAGGCGGGTGATGACGATCTCATCCACGCAGGTTTTCGTTGAAAAACCGCATTCTGCCACGGTTGATTCAATTTTATGACCTGCCACATTCAGAGCGTAGATCCGTGGATTGTTCAGCAAATCCAGCGCATTTATCTTCTGGTCAATGAGGTCTTCAAAGGAGAAGAAATCATTTCGATCGTTTCCTGCCTCGGTCCAGAAAACCTGGACCCCGTTTTGGTATTTTTTGCTTTTTGTTATCTGCTGCATGTCCTTCCTCCGATATCATTACTCCGTTCGAACCGTGGGGAAAATTTCCCGGTACGAACCCTGGTCTTCTGTCGTTTCAATCCTGCATTTCCGGCGTTTTCTTTTCATTTTCCCTGAAAACTAAAAGATGCTGTTTCGAGATCCCTGTCTGAATAACCAAGATCCACCAGATCCTTTTTCAGTTCATCGGAAAGCAATGGGTCGGAGATCTCCCGGGATAACCCGGATAGCAGGTGAGCCACCATTTTGAGGAATTCATCTGGCCGACTATGAAAAATATGGTGCAAAAACAAACCAAAAGCGTTTTTTGTCACCGCCCTGCCATATAAATTTGGTGTATCCTGGGAGAGTTCCAGGCATTTTTTCCATGCATCACTTAAATCATGTTTCCTGCAGAAATCTGCGAATTTTTCAGATGCCAGGTAATCCTCAACAGGAAGGGTGAATACATGCGCCGTCAATCCCTGGATTGTTTTTTTCGTATCCCGATCCATATCGAAAGTTCCCGGTAATTTTCCGATCAGGCACCGATGGTTCTTCACGGTTGATTGTTACTTTCATCCCCTTCACATGGTCAGCTGGGGAAGATTCTTTTTTTGTCAGGGAATAATTCTGATAGTTTTAATAAATTTTTCCCATAATTCAGATTTTGAAACATTTTTTGAAAAATGACCTAATCTATTAATAAAATCAGTGCATCAGGGTGTGTGCCTCAGGGAGGACAAATCCGGAGTGCAGCGGGGATTCGATCAGTAACCGGGTTTACCCAGCCAATGACCCGGAAACGATAAAGAGATCGCCTTCTCCGGGCTGAACTGGGAACACAGGTATATCTGTCCTGGACTGTGCAGGACAACCGATCCAAACGGCATAGGATCTCTTGTCGGAAAAGATACCAGTTCAGGGTGTCGTTTAAGATCTACCGTGTAACAACTGATACCCGGGCAATTTAACGGGAACCCAACGGTTGGACCCGTAAATGACCAAGACGCCGGGGATCGGGACCGATGCACCCTGAGCGAAGTTCTTCCGGGGCAACCCTCATGAATTCGTCTCAATTTTTTTTAAAAACTGTTAAAACCTGCTCTGGAGAAACGGGTATGAACTGATCGGGTTCACATCCGAACCATGAAAATGGTAATCTATACGAGGGTACTCCGCTTCAAGCCTCTCTGAGGCACGGCGGGCAGAGGTTTTTTTTTATTGTTGTGAAAAAATCTCGTAGCATACCTGAACAGTTCAATTTTCATGGGAAATGCTCAATTACAAGCTAAACGCCCGGAGAGGGTTTCACTCCCGCCGCTGTAGCTCCCCCGATGCGATAACTCCCGAACAGGTGCTGCGTCATCATCGCTAATCGCAGGGCGGCAAAGGGGACAGGCAACGTCCCCCCCTTCATTTGTACCTGCATCCTGGATTTCATATCAATGGAAAAGGAATTCTTCAGAGCCTTAAAACCATTAAATAGTGTTGGTCTAACGGGTATGGTATCAGGAATTTGCATCTGCGGGATTCCGATTGGAGACTCCCGTCCAAAGATAGTAGAACCCTGTTTTCGCCACCCCTCATAAGGGATCTCAACGGGTAATCCCGGATCATTTTACCGGAACACTTTCACCCTGTTATCTCCTGTATTAAATGGCCATGCACACGATGTGCATAACAACCTGCAACAGGATCGGGAGGGTGAGATCAGATTATGACAGTGCGTGAATATCGTCAATATACTCCTGAAGAGAAAGAGCGGATATCCCGGGAGGCCTGTCCCCATTGCGGTCGCGAGCGGTTACACTTCAGCCCGGGAAATGAGCATACTATCTGCTGCCAGGTCTCCTGCAGTATGGAGTACTGGTTCAAAGTGCGACCGACTATCTCTGAAATGAGGCGACTTGTCCGGGATGAACAGGGAGGGAAGTGTGCCCGTTGTGAGCAGGAGGTCCATAAATCCAGAACTGTTGAAGGACCGGATAACCATCATCCCTACATCCTGGATCACATCAGGCCAATCGCGATGGGAGGTGATCAGTGGGCAAGGGAAAATCTTCAGGTCCTCTGCGGGAGATGCAACAGGATCAAGACTGCCCGTGATATGGGCAGAATCGCACGGTGGAAGAAATATCATTGCAGGGGTACGGCTCATCAGGAGGGCAATTCCCGGCAGGTCGTGCTTTGTTAGCCGGGATCTTCAGGTGATGGCGGAAGGTGTTTTCTCCGGTGCTTTATCACCTATACCGCCATAAAGAAAAATCTACGGCGGTGCAGAACGTGATGGGAGGGTGAAGGAGGGATCAGGACTGATCCCCCGGGTCACTGCACCAGCGGTTTCCAGAGGCCGAGAATGTTTCCTTCCGTATCCTGGATGACCGCAACGGTGCCGACATTGTTGATCTCATTTTTCGGCATCACGACCTTCCCGCCCAGTCCGGTGACCTTTGCAAGGACCGAATCAAACTCCTGAACGATCACAAAGTTCATGATCGGGCCCGGTCCCATGCGTTTGTAAAGACCTCCCTCATTCATCGTCCCTGGCTCCGGTTCACCGGTGATAATATTCTGCCACTCCAGGGTCTTGTTCTCAAGGGTCGTGTCTGGTTCGATCTTCCAGCCAAGCAGTGACTGGTAGAACTTCCTTGCACGTCCGACATCATCAGCAGGGACCTGGAAGAAACCTATGTTTGCCATGGTCGGGTATATTGGATTTGTACGAGATGTAATTTTCCCGGCTCCGGAGAAAGAAGTGTTCATTAAGATAGTAAAACAAAAATACATGATTGATAAGCAGGTTGAACGGAGTTGAATAAACTATGGCTGAACTGATAAAAATGGTCCGGTATGTGTGTCTTGAATGTCACTATGTCTACGATCCTGTCAGGGGCGATCCTAAAAATGGCATCCCCCCGGGCACGGCATGGGATAAGGTTCCTGACACCTGGCGATGTCCGGAATGCAAAATTCTCAAGGCAAAAAAAGGCGTTTTCAAGCCCCTCGATGAATAATATTCATTTTTTTCATTTTCTCCCGTGCAATTGCGAGCAGGCCGGAATGGAACCGGTTTTTTTCTGGTCCCGTAATAGGACACTCCCTTGCAAGCGGCAAACCAAAAAAACAACCTTTACTACCCGGAAACCTCCAAATCAGTATTCCATGAGCCGATGATCCTTCTGCTGGTTGTTGGTGGTCAGATCTATTGTGTTCCCGGTGACAGTAACGCAGGCCCGATGCTGATGAATTTTGGGGTTGGGTATCCTTTCATGCTGCCAGGTGAGGTGAAAAAAATTTGATAATCATGGATTTGGATTTACCCTCAGAACGTGTCTCATACGTGATTCAGGATTCAGAATAATGCTGACCTTTAACGAAATCAAAAATATTGCCGGGGACAATGGGCTTTCAAAATCCCAGGTAGCGGATTTCCGTATAAAATATGGCACCAACGCGATGACTCCCCCGGTACGGGATCCGCTCTGGAGACAGTACCTGGCAAAGTTCGATGACCCCATTATCAAAATCCTGCTCTTTGCCGTTGTCGTATCAACGGTTGTTTCCCTTATCCAGGGAGAGGGACTGTTCGACACAATGGGGATCATCATCGCGGTATTCCTCGCAACCGGTATTGCGTTCATTAACGAGTACCGGAGCAGCAGGGAGTTCGATGTCCTGAATGCCCACCGGGATGATGTGTCAGTCAAAGTGATACGGGACGGTCGCCCCGTATCCGTTGCGACCCGCGACATCGTAGTCGGGGATCTTATCCTGCTCGAGGCTGGTGACGCGATACCGGCTGACGGCTGGGTGACGTCTGCTGATGACCTGGCGTCCGATGAATCCGCATTCACTGGTGAGACCGAACCGGTGAACAAACCGGAAAAGGACCGCATGCTCAAAGGTGCGTTTATAACGGCCGGGAAAGGACAGATGATAGCCGCTGCTGTCGGTGACTCTGCCCAGATGGGGGTGATTGCCGCATCGCTGGGTATCGACCATGTAACGCAGACACCCCTTGAGCAGAAGCTGGAGGCCCTTGCCCGTATCATCAGCAAATTCGGGTACGCGATGGCTATCCTGATCTGCGTAACCCTGTTGATCCGCGGCGTGTTCGTTGGCGAGGTGACCGGGTTCAACATCGAGACTGCCGACAACATCCTCCATTACTTCATGCTTGCGGTGGTGGTCGTTGTTGCTGCAGTCCCTGAAGGGCTGCCAATGAGCGTTGCGCTCTCCCTCTCGCTTGCCATGCGCAAAATGACCCGGGCCAACTGTCTTGTCCGCCGGCTCATCGCATGCGAGACCATTGGATCCGCCACGACCATCTGCACCGACAAGACGGGCACCCTGACCAAAAACCAGATGGAAGTCGTTGAATCATCGGTCGGCGGACCCGTGCACACCTTCGAAATGCCCTCCACCCAGGCCGGGTGGGTAACCCTCAACGCAGCCGTTAACAGTACAGCACATCTCGAAGAACGGGAAGGAAAGATAATCGTAATCGGTAACTCGACCGAGGGGGCTCTCCTCCGCTGGCTGAAGGAGCATTCCTATGATTATATGCAGATCCGGGCTGAGACCCACGTCACCAAACAGTATCTTTTCGATGGCAACCGCAAGCGGATGTCAACGGTCATTCACCTGGGTGACCGGTCCTGGCTCCTTGTCAAGGGTGCACCGGAGATCCTTGCCGGGCTCTGCACCCGGCACCCGGATCTGTCCGGGGTTAACACCCTTGCATCCCGGGCAATGCGGACACTCGCCTTTGCCCACAGGGAAATCGTGAACGGGGACGAGAGCGAGACCGGGCTTATCTGGGACGGATTCGTGGGCATCCGTGACCACCTCAGGGACAATATCGCAGAATCCGTTGCAACCTGCCAGGAGGCCGGCATCCGGGTCAGGATGGTCACTGGGGATAATCCCGAGACGGCACGGGCGATTGCCATGGAGAGTGGGATCCTCAAGGAAGGTACCGTCATAACCGGCGCCGATTTCCGGTCGCTTTCAGAAACTGAACAGGTCAGCGCAGCACGGGGTCTCGATGTGATGGCCCGTGCAGAACCCATGGACAAGCTTCTGCTCGTTGAGGCACTGCAGAAGGATGGTGCGGTCGTTGCGGTAACCGGCGACGGGACCAATGATGCCCCCGCACTGAAACATGCCGATGTCGGTCTTGCGATGGGGATTGCCGGTACCGAGGTTGCCCGTGAAGCAAGTGACATTATCCTTCTTGATGATTCGTTTGCATCAATAACCAGTGCAGTATGGTGGGGCCGGTCGCTTTACGAGAACATCCAGCGGTTCGTCCTCTTCCAGCTCACGATAAATTTCTGCGCCTGCATCCTCATCTTCATTGCCCCGCTTTCAGGCTACCCGGATCCGTTTACCATCGTCCAGATTCTCTGGATCAATATCATCATGGACACGCTTGCTGCATTTGCTCTCTGCTCTGAAGCCCCGCACAGCGGGCTGATGAAACACAAACCGGTACCGCAGAACGCAGACATAGTCTCACCGTTTATGTGGCTGTCTATCATTGTCACCGGATCCTTCCTCATCATCGCCGGGATGCTCCAGATAGCGACCGGGTTTCTTGGTGGTACCACACCTGCAGAGATCAACACGGTTTTCTTTGCCGCATTCGTCATCGCAGCAGTCTGGAACGGTATCAACTGCAGGGCACTGGACGGAAAGATGCCCCCCTTTTTCAAAGGCAATCCGACATTCTTCGTTATCATGACAGCTATTGTCGCGATTCAGATCATCATCGTCCAGGTTGGTGGATCAGTCTTCAATACTGTACCGCTTTCCTTTGAGCAGTGGGTGACAATAATCTTTGCTACGGCATCGATCCTCATCGTTGGTTTTCTGCTGCGGGTTGTCTACCGGCTCATAAAACCCGGACTCGCACAAGGGATAACCTGACAGGGTTGCCATTTTTTTGACGTGCTGAATAGTAACCCCTGGATTTCATCAACGAAGAAAACCATGGGTGGGTGAAGGACACTGTTATGGGACACTTCGGCTGCAAACCAGAAAACAGGCTTTACTATCCCCGCATGGCCTCGGTTCCGGTGGAGATATGAATACTTTGAATATCTCATCGATAAATATCAAACGCATATGAGTTTTAATAAAGATCCCTTCCTTCAGGAGATACCGCAAAAAAAACTGGCGGTCCTCATTGATGCTGACAATGCCCAGCCCGAAATTATCGAAGGCCTGCTGGCTGAAATTGCCCTCTATGGGATCGCAAGCGTGAAGCGGATATACGGGAACTGGACAACCCCCAACCTCCAGCCCTGGAAAGAAGTACTCCTGAACTACTCAATCCAGCCCATTCAGCAATTTGACTATACGAAAGGAAAAAACGCGACCGATTCTGCTTTAATTATCGATGCAATGGACTTGTTATATACCAATAAATTCGATGGTTTTTGTATTGTTTCAAGCGACAGTGATTTTACGCGACTGGCACAGCGGATCCGTGAATCCGGGCTGTTGGTATACGGGTTCGGCGAGAGGAAAACACCAAAGCCCTTTGTCCAGGCATGTGACAAGTTCGTCTATACCGAGATCCTGCGAAAGACCCGGCTGACCGATGAACAGCCTCCTGAAGTCCAGAAGGAATCAAAACCCGGTAAAGGTCTCGACCAACTCAGGGGTGATACCGGATTATCAAACCTGCTGCGATCTGCGGTCGATGCGTGTTCCAACAATGATGGCTGGGCAAACCTGGCAGATGTGGGGGGAAATATTGCCAACCAGTCTCCGGATTTTGATCCCCGTAACTACGGGTATAAAAAACTCAAGGCTCTTGTGGAAGCAACCGACCTTTTTGAGATTGATGAGAAAATGATCGGGGATTCTCCTGCAAAAGTAGTTTACATCAAAGATAAGGAATTCAAAACTGTTCAGTTTTCGCCGACGTACATCAGGAAGCCGTTACCGAAAGGCCGGATATGAAGGGGCCGGGTTTTTTTTGAGGGTGTTTTTGCCCGCTGCTTTACTGGCAGCAAACGTGATCTTTTCGCTGCCCACGCCCCGGCACCCATCACAGAAAATTACAGAATATTCATTGATGAAATAACAGCCGGGACTGTCCTCGAAATGGTCAGTACGGCAGTGCCACGGGGTTTCACTTCAATATTCACGTTCGTACCAGCGATAACCGGTTTTACCCGAAAAGAGATATCGACCTCATCATCGGCATGTATTTCGTTGACCGTAGAACCACCTGATGTAGTGGTGAAAATGCTGGTAGACTCTCTTGTGCCCCGCGTGAGAGTTACCGGGGGACTTCCCGGGGCAGAGTAGACAATTTCCATGCCGGTCAGGCTAAGAGCCGGCGCATTTGCCGGCAGACCGATGGTAAACATGAATGTATCAATACCTCGCAAAGGATCGGATGACAACCCATAGACATTCCCTGCCAGCTGAATGTTCCCGGTAAATTGACCGGAGGGTAAGGCGGGTACCGGAGATGCTGTCGTTGAAAGTACAGAGGGAACGGGAATTGGCCCTTCAGATCCCCGGGGGGTCATGGTACACCCCATTATCACGACACACAAAATCAGGAGCAGCGAAACGCAGGCAGTTTTCATGGACAGAATCGATTCGGACATTTTTACAAAACCCTCTTTTGAATAGATTATGACGTTTGATTATGATTATAGATTACTCCCGATCCCAGGTCTTCATTTTTTAGTTCAACACTGAGGAACCAGATTGTGAATATAAGCCGGGCAGCTGACTATGCCCTGCGTTGAAAAGCGGGATGACCATAAGTATTAATAGAGAATCAGGGTATTCTGTGCTATGAAATCTTTACTGCTTTTAGTTTGTGTAGTTTTGTTTGTGGGCATTCTCGTTGCAGGATGCACAACAACACCCGCACCAGTACCGAATCCTGTGCCAACACCAGCACCAACACCCGTACCCACATCTACCATAATTGTCATTTCAGGGCCCGCGACAGACCCGGCACTGACCGGTAACTGGAATTTCAAGGGAGCAACCGTCGGAGGATCGATGCCCGTTGTTCCCAATAATGTCCAGATCACCCTGAAGTTTAACAATGACGGGACCCTGAGCGGTTTTAGCGGATGCAACAATTACAATGGCGGCTACAAACTTACCGGGAATACCACGGAATTTGGAAAAACCATTACCATCGGGCCGCTTGCATCAACCGCAATGTACTGCGCTGATACCGCTGACCTGGAATCCAGCTATCTTTCAATTCTCCAGCAAACCAAGACCTACTCAATCACCAATAACAAGATGCTGCTCAGGGGCGCTGGTTTAACCGTGTTGTCGTACGATAAGGTCTAGAAAAGTAACAACCCCATTTTTTTTTGATTTTTCAGGTTTGCGAAAGATCACAGCAGCAGATAAGGACACCGGGCCATCTTTGTTCTCTGAATTATCGGGTAATTGCCCTATCCTTACGCTGTTGTAAATAACAGTAAAGATCTTCTCCACCGGATCCTCTCTCTCACTGAGGGCAAACGCTGCTTCACTTTCCGTTATGGAGCCAGTGGTGTCATAGACCGAGCTGTTCCGTTTACGCTGCATGCGGTCAAAAATGATGCTGTCATTTTTGTCAAGATATAGTTCGACAAATTTCACCACGGAAACATGCTGGTTTGCTCCATCCGGGCGGTAGCCTTGTGAGAACATGAGGGCCCGCCCGGCCTGAAGCACTGCATTGTACGCAATCGTATAAGCCCAGTCCTGATTGGTTGCGAGTATTGACCTGGCGGTAGCGATATCCCGCAGCGCGAGCCAGGTCAGCAGCACTTTTCACTGAGGGTTATATCCTGTTGTGGTCCCTTCTTTTGTCATCCGCTGAACATTTCATCCGGTAAAACGTGACGCAATGTATATATTATCGTTGTCCCGAACATCTGGTTAATCAAGCCAGAGATATTTTGGGCTTGTTCATAGCAGGGAGAGTAAACCATGCCAGCAATGGAGAGAAAAAGTCTGAATCAGCCGGAAGAAACCAATACGCCCGAAAAGTTGAAAATGGAGGCTGTTACCATCAGGGGTCTCACCCTCCGCAGGGTCACTACCGAACCCGGATGGCAGTGGTCAAAGCACTTGAAACCCCTCCAGAAAACCAACAGCTGTCAAAAGGACCATATGCTGTATGTCATCTCGGGCAGACTGGGTGTTCGTATGGATGACGGGAAAGAAGAGGTATTTGGGCCCGGTGATGTGGGCTCAATTCCACCGGGGCATGATGGCTGGACGATAGGCAACCAACCTGTAGTCTGGCTTGAGATTTCACACTAGAGGGAATAAATTCATAATTTCTCTCTGTATCAGCTAGATTCATCCCCCCCATTCCCGGAATAATCCCCCCATAGGGTAGTCGGGTCCACAACTTTGTCAGGGTTTGCTACTTTCGTGATTGACCAATCAGCCCCGGGCTTTCCCCTTCACGCTCCGGGCAAACTCTTCTGCATTCCTGATGTCTTCAGCATTGGGTCTGCCCTTGTTCAGACCACCAAAGAACCGGAGAAAACTGTTCGTGTTCCACCCTGCACACCCGAATTCCCCGATAACCGTGTACCCTTTCGCCTGGAGCTTTTCCCGGATCTGCTGGTGATTCTTTTCGATGAACTCCCTGTTTGCAATGAATGCCGGTGCCCCGTAGGTTGAGAAGAGGAAGGCTTTCTTTCCGACAATGTTTTGCAGCCGGTCGGCAAGGTCAAGGACAGACGGATCGAATGTTGCGCTGTAGATCCCCGAGCCGAAACCGATCAGGTCGTACTCCGCGATCTCTTCTGGCCTGACCTGTTGCGGTGTTTTGACCCTGGCACCAAGCACGTTTGCACAGGCGTTTGCTATCTTCTCGGTATTGTTATGATGGTACGAGAATACAACCACCAGGGATTTAACCTGCGGCGATTCTTTGCGAGTATCTCCATTCTTTTTCATTTTTTTCACCGTTCCTTTTCATCCTTTCCCACTCATATTACGACATTGCCCTTTTTATGCCCTTGTTCAACATACCGGTGTGCGTCGGCGATCCCTTATGCTTCAGGGTATCTTTTTTTGACTCTGGAGAATTCCTTTTGCATTGATATGAAATTCAAGAGGCTGGTCGAATGAAGGAGGGGACATGAGCCTGTCCCCCTATGCTGATCCTGTGCTTTGCGATGATGACGCAGCACCTGTTCAGGAGTTATCGCATCGGGGAAGCCACTGCGGCGATGGTGAAACCCCCTCGGAGCGTTTAGCTTGTAATTGAGCAGTTCCCATGAAAATTGAACTATTCAGCTATGATACGATTTTTTTTAACACTCTTCCATGTACGATAATTGCCGCCGCCCCTGAAGGGTCGCCCCCACGGCGGATCTGGAACACACAATTAAAAAAACCTCTGCCCGCCGTGCCTCTAAAGAGGCCCTGAGGCGGGGTTTCATCAATACATTACGATTTTCAGGGTTCGGAAGTGAATCCTGCAGATTCATGTCTGTTTCTCCAGAGCACTTTTTTAATACATTTTAAACACGAACCTTTTCAGATAATTGACAGTCGTAAAAAAAGACTGATTTTCGTAATAAGATTAATAATGAAAATTTCGGAACTATAGGTCCTCTCTCCATCAACCAGACGAAGGCGGCATCAGGACTTTTTTTAGATTTGGTCACTCTTCATGCAATTGCATTCTGGCAGCATAGAGAGCACGCCGGGCTGCACTTTCGTCATGGTAGTTCAATCGCCATTCCTGAGGCGGATCATCAAAGATATTGTCGAGGGTCTCATCTGGATTATCAGTCATAGTTCGTTTCTCTTTTTCCACAAAAACATATACCTTGTCAAATTTTAGAAAAATATGAGAGTTTTTCTCAATAAAAAATTTATAAAAGTCCCGTCATTTATCAGCACAATAAAAACAGCATGAAGGTCCGTTACGTTATCAGACCCTCATTTCCTCAATTTTAAAAAATAGTTCCTTTGCTCCGCAATTTCATCCAGTATCGAATGAAGAACTTTTGATTTCTCTTTAATTTCCAATCCATCAGACTTCTTATGAGCCTGAGTTAATGCTTCTTCCAATTCTCCAGTTTCCATAATGGTAACTGCAATGCAATAGTAGCTTTTTGAACGTCCTTCATTAAATTCCCGCAACATCTCTTTCAGCAGGTATTCTCTCTTTATTTGGGTTTCTTCAAACTCGCCTGCCCCGTTCTTCTGGATAACAGCAATATCCTCATCGAGTTTTTGATAACACTTGAATGAATCGGCTTTTTTTGCGGCTTTTCGGTGCTTTGCCCATTTTTCACAGGTTTTCTTTTCCTCGCAATCCCAGCAGAATTCAATTCCTTTTTTTTGGGCACACGTGATAAACGGGCAACCAGCACCCATTCTGGATTCTGTTTTACATCCACCGCACCTGCTTGCACCTTCAGTATGGTAATGAGGGCAAAGTCTGCAGGAAAGCCCGCAAATGCCTATTTCCGGGTATTTGATTTTCATTGGTATTCCTTTTACCCGGGTATCACCCGGTATTCCGATACGAATGAATCAGTCGACCAGACTACTGCACTCCGGGTCTGCCAAATCACTGGTGATACTCATAGTAAGTATTTGCCAGGGGGTTGCATTTGTCCAGAAACTCCAACTCCTGTAAAGGTTACTATCTCTCCGGCAAACAGCAAAAAATGATAACTTTCTTTTTGCATACACTTTTGATAGTCGCCACCATAGGGTCAGACCCCCTACGAGGGGGTCGCAGGATGTTTCGCCAGGTATTCCCGATACAGGTCCTCCGCGGTACGGGGTGGCGGGTCCATGGATAACATGCTGTCCGCGTGGAATGACGGTATCACCGGGTTCGTGGTAGTCAGAATATTTTCAGAGAAATTCATCGTAATCATAAAAGTCCATCAGGATAGTCAATACGTATTGTTAGCAGGGCGAAAGTGAATAAAAAAGTTCTGTTACCAGTTCTTCCAGGCATAGATCCCAATCCCGACACTCACGACAAACAGCCCTGCAATCACCAGGTAGAAGGGCCGTATCGGACTTTCCGGTATTGCTGCAGGTGAGGGTATCGCTTCGGCTGGTGCACTCGTGGTGCCTTCCTGGACGGGCGTGTGTGTCGGTGCAGCTGATGGCGTAGAGGTAGCCCGTGGCGTCGGTGTCGACAGGACCGGGCTTGCGATCGGTGCTGTTCCCGATGAATCGATCAAAAGAATTTCTCTTACTTTATTGAGAGACATGCCATTGGAAATTTTTGTGCTGTACATCAATTCCAGTGCTTTTAAATCGATTTTGCTCAATGAAGTCACAGCATCAGACCCGGAATAAAATATGCTATCCGGGTACATACCCGTCTCTCCGGGGAAGCCTAATTCATATAAAAGTGATCGTAAAATCCAATGGGTGCGGGCATTCCCCTTTAAATCAGAATTGATATAGACCGTGTGGGTGATTACACCATATTGAAACGGGTTTGTTTTATAGATGAAGTTTATAGTACCATTTTCAGGATTTTTTGAAATCTTCCAGCTGGTATCCAGATTAATATTGTTCAATGATGATTCGGGTAAAAAAGTTACAACGATATCCCCTAATGTTTCGCTCTGTTGAACTTCTTTGGGCAATTTTGTGGTGCTTGAATAACTGTTGAATACCTGGAGAAAATTATTTATTGTTTTTATATCGGTGCTATCATAGTTTCCGGTAAGTGCAACATGAACCAATTCTTTGTTCCATTTATGAATGGATGGATAATCCGGATTGAATGCAATATCAACAAAGTGTCTGTAGATATCACTGGTTGAATACAGCGTCTGCGTGATAGTTGACGAGGGAAGGACCTCTGGTATAGCGGCAGTTTCCGATGAAGTGACCTTTGGGGTAGTCGGAAAAGGGGTAGTTCCCGGCACTATTGTTGATGTGGCTGTTGGTTGGGCAGATGGAGCAGTCGAAGTACAACCACCTGCTAAAATTACCAGAATTAATCCTATTGCAAGAATCCAGATACTTCGCATATGTATCGCTTGATTGCGTCAACACGATAAACCTTTCAATAAAACTTCACCAATTCGCATTCTGCTGGCAGGTCTCAATGGTGGGGGTACCATTCTCCGAGGTATTATCAGACAAAAATAATATAATCCTGAATTATTATATCCTGACAAGCCAATAGAATTTTCAGCATGGTCCTGATCAAAGATATTACCTCTAAAATAAAGGATATTTTGAATAAGAATCCGCAGGGAATGACTATCACCCAGATAGCCCAGAAGACCAGGATCAACCGCAACACGGTGGGTCGATATTTAGAGAACCTGCTCGTATCCGGACAGGTGGAGATGCGCAGGTTCGGGATGAAGAAGATTTACGCACTCTCCCAGCGGGTTGCTCTCTCTTCAATACTCTCAATTTCCTCAGAACTGGTTGTGCAGATGGACAGCAGTCTCAGGATTATTTATGCAAACGAGCCATTTCTTACCCTGGTTGGAAGCGACAATAACAGCCTGATTGGTAAAAACATCGAATATACGCCAGTTTCCATGGTCTTTGATGAATTATTCGAAGGGTTCATTGAAAATATCAAGGAAGGTGTTCTTGGAAAAGAATGGTCTGGAGAATTTGTCCTCGGTACAAAGGATATCCACCTGTTTTGCCGGATCATCCCGACGGTTTTTGATGATGGGCGAAAAGGAGTGTCCGTCATTCTTGAGGACATCACTGAACGAAAAGTTTCTGAAGCAGCCCTTTTTGCAAGCGAGAAACGATTCCAGTCCCTGGTGGAAATGCTCCCCCAGAGTATCTGGGAATGTGACGACCAGGGAAATGTGACGTATGTTAACCAGCGCACGTATGAGATGTACGGGTATGATTACGAAGATGTAAAAAAGGGAATGACTCTCTGGCAGACAATACATCCTGATGATCGGGAAAGGGTATTGGGAGATTTTATTCGGGCATCAGGGGAGGAACCCAGTGAATTCCCGGCATTCCATGAATTTATGTCGATTCGCAAAGATGGAAGCACATTTCCCTTAATAACCTATCATGTGCCCATTGTTCATGAAAATAAAATTATTGGCATGCGAGGTATCGGCATAGACATTTCCGAGCGCAAATGTGCAGAAGAAGCATTGCGGGAAAGCGAAGAGAAATACCGGAATCTGGTTGAAATCACCGGAACCGGGTATGTTATTCTTGACAAAGCAGGACGGGTCATTACAGCAAACCAGGAATATGTCCGGCTTACCGGCAGGTCAACGCTTGCTGAAGTAGAGAGAAGACCCGTAACCGACTGGACAGCATCATATGATGTTGAAAGGAATGTACGCGAGATCGAAACGTGCTTTACGAAAGGTCACATACGGGATTTTGAAGTTGATTACCAAAAACCGGATGGCACTATCCAACCTATAGAGATCAATGCCTCGGTTATCCAGTCTGAATCAGAGCCAATCATCCTTACCTTGTGCAGGGATATAAACGAACGGAAAAAGTTAGAGACTGCATTGCGGGAAAGCGAAGAGAAATACCGGACTCTCGTGAATCGTGCAAATGATGCGATATGTGTCCTTCAGGATGGCGTCATTAAAATGTGTAATCCCCGGCTTCCGGAATTCTGGGGGGGGTCTGAAGAAGAAATCAGGGGAAGGCCGTTTGCCGGTTTCGTTCATCCGGATGCCCTGCCCGACATTATCAAAAATTATAAACGGCGGATGGCCGGTGAATCCTTCCCCTCCATCTATGAAACAACCATGATGCGAAAAGATGGCAGCAGATCGTTTGTTGAAATGAATGCCGGCATCATTGAGTATGAAGGAAGACCTGCAGACCTTGTGATCGTTCGTGACATCAATGACAGGAAAAAGGCACAGGATGCGATACGCAAGAGTGAGGAGTTATATCGCACCCTCTCTGAAGCTTCAAACGATCTGATATTTGTGGTTGGCCGGAATGATCGCGTGGAATATGTCAACAGTTACGCGGCAGCAATGGTGAATAAATCCATGCAAGAGATTATCGGGAGTCCGCGTGAGACGTTATTTCCTCATGACGTGGTCAGAAACCAGAAAAAAGCACTCGATACGGTCTTTGAACAAGGAATTTCTGTCAGGTCTTCATCGCCCCTCACGTTCAAAGGCCGGACGTACTGGTATGATCATATTCTGTCCCCCTTGAAAGACCCTGACAATAACATCCGGTCAGTTCTCGGCATATCGCGGGACATTACGGAACGAAAAATCGCTGAAGCCGCCATTGTACAGGGTGAACAGCAATTACGAAATCTCATAAATGCCATCGGGGACATTGCCTGGGAAACAGATGCGGAATCACGTTTTGTATACGTGAGCCCGCAGGTGGAAACAATCCTTGGCTATACAACGGATGAGCTCATTGGACAGACTCCTTTTAATTTTCTTCATCCGGATGCGGTCCCGGTGAACAAAAACACGTTCCAGGCTGCGGTTGAAAGCAGGCAGAAATCTGTCCTCCATGTATCTCACTGGATCCATAAAGATGGCCATGACGTTCTTCTCGAGAGTAACGCAATCCCGAAATATGACAGGAACGGTTCTTTCTCGGGCTTTATCGGGATCGATCGGAAACGATAATAATCATGTTTCTGCATGGGCAGAAGTTGTGGTGAAAAAATGTTTGGGGAGAGGCTGAAGAGGTACCCGGACAACATCAGGCAACCTGTCCGAGGATATGCCCGATCAGCCGTTTCTCTGCTTTATGGATGTGTTCAAGCAGCGTGGTCTTGTGCATACCCATCTTCTCTGCCAGTTCACCGGCGTTAATCCTCCGGGGATGATCGAAAAACCCGGACCGGTACGATTCCAGCAGGATCTCTTTTTGTTTTGGCGTGAGGATGTCAAAAATCCCGTTGACATCGGGATTGTATTCGCAGACCGAGAGGATCTCGAGTCCCCATCCTTTCTGGGCAGCATCAGTTACAAACGTATTGAAGTCCTCCGGGTCCCCGACCATGCTGAAGGACAGGCAGTCGTTCTCAAAGACAACCGGGGGCTCGAACTTTGAACCATAGGTCTTGAGAAAGCGGGTGATATCATCGGAAAATGTGCCCTTGACAAGACAGGTATATTCACGGCCCTTGTTCTGGAGCACAATGAGATTCGAGACGTAATTACACTGGATCTGATCGACCGGGACCCCTTCCCTGATGGTAAACCTGCATACTTCGCTGTGCATATCGTCAACCATAGTAAAAAGCGAGATCACCTCGAACCGTTCGATGACCTGGCCATAGGATTTGCAGTAATCGAAGATATCTGCCGAAAGCCTGACCATCATCTTCTTCATTATCCGATCTGATTGTTGAGACAGTATATAAATATGGCCATACATGTATGGCTCAATTCATAACATATCTGCCGTCCTTTTCATAATTCAATCCATGAGGTGGAAACAATGAAAACAGAAAACTGTGCTGAAATTATTGATGCAAAGCGAATTGAACAGAAAAGCGGACTGGCAGAACCGGTAAAAAATGACCGGTATAGCGGATTTATCGTTCCCGCCGGTATCCTGATCGGCCTTGGCGTGGGACTGCTCGTTGATTACCTGGTATCCGGCTTCCTTATCGGGCTCGGGCTCGGACTTATCTGTTCGGAACTGTTCAGGCTCATAGAGAAATCCCGGGAGGCTGAAAGCACGCAACCGGGAAACGCGAACGTGACAACGCTTCTTATCGGAACCTTCCTCTCCTTCATCGGGATCGGTATTGTCCTGGCGCCGGCCGCAATCTGGCCGTATGCCATTGCAGGATTTTTAATCCTCACCGGTATCTGGTTTTTGGTACGGGGATTTCTCAGGATCCCGTGAGGATGGAATATCAGGATACATATGGGGTTGACTACCATGATAGAGGCTGTTCTTGTCACTATTCTTCCCGTGGGCTTCCTGATTATTATTTTTCTGGGAGGGGCGCTATTCCTCCAGAAAAAGATCGAACAGGAAGGGGAGGCTCCGATCAACAGGACCCTGTTTTTAGCCAGCAAGTGGTCGATTGTAATCCTCTGGGGGGCTATGGCCCTTGAGAGCTGGGGGATCGGGCTCTCACCCGTCCAGGTACCCCGCTTCCTGCAGCTTATTGCGCTCGTGTTCTGGTGTGCCGGTTTCGCGCTCCTGTATCTCGGGCGGTTTAAACTGGGGGATTCCTTTCGTCTCGGAACCCCGAATGAGGACACCAGCCTCAAAACGGACGGATTATTCCGGCTGAGCAGGAACCCGATGTACGTGGGCGTGTATGCAACCATCGTGGCAGCTTCCCTCTACACGGGAAACCCGGTCGTCATCCTGCTGGGAGCGTTTGTTGTTGCCGTCCACCACGCAATCGTCCTTGAAGAAGAGAAACATATGCACAGGGTATTTAGCCGGGAATATCCGGAGTATTGCAGCCGTGTACGGCGGTACGTCTGACTGAAAGGCACTGAAGAAGGGTCCGGAAGAAGATTGGGGGAGAAACAAAATTCAACAGGTCACATTTTTTTACAGGTATTGATCGCCCATGCTTTTTTTGCGATGTAGGATCTGACTGTTGTTTTGAGGAGAGAGAAGCATACGATACCACTCATCATTTCCGGATCGACAGTAAATCTTCAATCGTCTCTTTCATATACGTATACGAGTCAGAGACACCCTGGTTATAAAATTCCGGTGCTAATTCTTCCAGGATGAAATCCAGCATCAGGCCTGCACGTAAATCACCGATTTCTTCTTCCCGTTCTTTTAAAAAATAATGCTTTATTGCCAGGATCATCTCGTCCCGTTGTTCTTTGGCTATCTTGATCGCGTTTTCATTTCTCATACCAATACATCCTTTTTAAAAAAATTCAAACAAGAAGTTTTCCTGAGAAGACATGGACCGCATTGCCCTCGAGAATGACACGATCTCCCTTTAGTTTCATGCGGACCGACCCGCCCCGGGCCGAACACTGGAACCCGGCCATCTCTGTCTTTTGTAATTTCTCTCCCCAGTACGGCGCAAGACAGCAGTGGGCTGAGCCGGTCACCGGGTCTTCCGGCACACCCACAGATGGCGCAAAGAACCGGGAGACGAAGTCGATGTTCGGGAGATCGGAAACTGCCGTGACGATGATGCCCCGGGCCCGGATGGCGGTGAGGGAGTTCATGTCGGGTTCGAGACTGCAGACATCATTTGCAAGGGGCAGCTCCACTAGGATATCAAACCGGTTCCGGCCGGTATACAACGGCTCGACCCCGAGCGCTTTGCCAAGACCAGGTACCGGCATGGATGTGGCGGCGGGCTCTGCCGGGAAGTCCATGCTGATCCAATCTTGATTCTGCCGGATGGCCAGCGTACCGGCGAGGGTCTTAAAGGCGATCGGTTTTTCCCGGGAAACACGGCCGGTCTCCCAGAGCACAAACGCGGCGGCGAGTGTGGCATGACCGCACAATTCCACTTCTTTTTCGGGAGTGAACCACCGCAGGTTCCAGTCCGCTCCCTCGGGGAAGAGAAACGCGGTCTCGGAATGGTTCAGCTCAGCTGCCACCTGCTGCATCCACACAGCATCGGCCGGACCATCCGGGATACAGATCCCCGCCGTGTTGCCGCGGAACGCGGAGCTGGTGAAGGCATCAACCAGGTGCAGTTCTGCTTGCATGGAGGAGAGATTGTGTGCCATGGCCTATAAAAATTCGGGCGGGAAGCCAATCGTCGCATCAACAAGGATTTCGTTTTCTCTGCGATTTTGATCGGGTGAGAAGATCTATTGCGATGACCCCGGATAAGATGCTACGGCATATCCACACCAGGAGATGTTCTTGCGGCGGGGTCCATGGGGCTCCTGGAGGTCTACCAGGAGATTATGAACCGTCAAAAATGGTAATTCGTTTATTTTTTTAAATAATTCACCGATGCCGGTGATTACATCAAAAAAATGTATCAGGGACTCATTTCCTCAATACCTGACGGTTTTTATTTCCGCAACCCTTTTCCAGCAACCAGCAGCGCCACAAGTATACCAACAGCTACGGTGAAGGGAAGGAATCCGGGCATCGCGTTACCCCCTGACGGGAGCAGCACGATATCTACCGTAGTTGTCTGGTTCGTGGATATCTGGACCGGAATACTCTGCGTGACAAATCCCTCTTTTGATACGTTGAGCAGGTGACTGCCCTGGATAATATCCGGAAGCATTGCCGGTGACATGCCGCTCGTGATACCGTCGAGCGTGAGCCGGGCGCCAGATGGTGTCGTGTTGACAAAAAGCGAGCCGGTCAGGGCAACAAGGGTCGCGTTGACTTCCGATACACTCCCGGCCCTGACAATAACCGGCACTGACCGTGCCGCGTAGCGGAAATGCGAAAGGGTTATAGTATAGGTACCGGGCCTCAGGTTGCTGACGGTCAACGGGGTTTTTCCCTTATACTCATTGTTCACGACAACCGACGTCCCGTCCGGGACTGCACGAATCTCTATCGAGCCAGGCAGTAACGGTTCAGAAGTGCCGGATCCATCGCTGGTCCCTGCGGTGAGGGAAGGGACCGACAGGCCGACAACAATCGTAGTGTAATCGGCCGTGGAGAGGTGAGAACGGTCAGTCCTGCGGTCAGCAACCCAGACGGTATAAGCCCCGGCATCGAGCCTGCCACCCAGGGCACCGGTATTCCAGTCGTAGCTCCAATGACCGTCCGCGTCCACATCTACCTGCGTTGCACCACCCTGGTCCGCGAGGCGGTTGATATTATCGAGTGCTACGCCATTAACCGGAAGATTGGGGCCGGTCAGGAAGAGGTAGACCGAGTCACCATACGAAGATCCCGACAACTTCACGATATTTCCCAGGTAGGTCTGCGTCGCTCCTGTCACAATGGCCCCGGAAAGGAGAGCCAGCAGGACAATAAGCACAACCGCCCCACGGGCTGTGGTCCGAACATTTTTTTGCATTATATCCTCGCAGTTATCTTGCAGGTACCCGGGACAGCCCGGTATATCCGGACAGAACCGTGATTATGCACAAGTACGAATGATCTTTAGTCTGATATTATAATCCTGCCGCTGTAGCAGGGATATTTTAAGAAGGAAAAAAACCAAATAGAACCCACCAAAGGCGTAGCGAGGTGACTGAATGCCAACGAGTAAGAAACAGATGGTGAAACTGAACCAGGTGAAGAAAGCCAAGGCAGAAGAGCTCTCGAAGCAGGCGGCTGCGGGTAGCCAGGAGGCCAAGAAGAAGCTCAAGAAACTCGAGAAAAAGCTCAAGTGAGCCGCCGCGAAGCTTCCTCGCTCATTTTTTTCCCTTTTCCACAACGGATTCTGTTTTTTTTAAAAAAGAAGGAATTATCCGGCAGAAGGGAGAAAAACCCCTGTCCTGCACAACATACTACTCCAGCTCTTACCCGAACCTGCCAAAGAGGCCACGATCTTCCTGTTCACGTGTTGAGAGTTGTTGTAATCTTTCCTGTTCCAGCTTTATGATCCGGACCTGGTCTTCTATCGTAGCCCGGAGCTCAGTATCCAGGGATGCACTGTTTATCAGCTGTTGCAGCTCAACAATGCGGGCATTGTTCCGGGCAGTCTCGGCTGCAAGTTCCCGTGCAGCTTCCCTGTCTCCCCCAAACAACAGCCGTACAACTGAGTTCCTGGACTGGATACGGTCCTCTAACTTCCTCATTGAACTGGCGGAGTTATTGAAGTCCCGTGCTATTGCAGAAACGTTACGGCCGATACCGCCGCTCAGGTCTTCCACATCCAGCAGGGTAGTGACAGCGATCCTGACTTCATTCTCGTTTTTGACCCGCTCCCGCTCCATGGAACTTATATTCCGGAGGGTAGCATTGAGATTCTCAATGTTTTTATGACGGTTCTCCCGTACTTCTGCGATGCTTCGACCGGAGGTGTGACTGCTATTATCACTCTCAGATTCTGTTTCAATCTCAGACTCTGATTCATCCTCTGCTTCGATAGTTCTGCTGGTGGTTGGGGTAACGGTGACCGTATCATCCGCCCCGTGCTTCTCCTCCTGTTCCCCGGAAGATGTTTTCTGGGTTGTGGCTGCTGCTACAGTAATGCCAGCCTTAACCCCATCATCCTCCTTTGCGGTGATCACCGGCATTGCGAACGTAGCCAGGACCACGAGGATTAGTAACGCTAAAATAATTTTTTTCATCGTACTCACTCCTAAAGAATGAATATCCTCTTACTTTGTCAGATAATAAATTATTCCCGGTGCTGTTTTTGAGAGTGCAGAGTATAACAACGGTGATGAATGTTTTCACTGTATGCACCTGCATTTTCATGCGGATGCGGGCGTGTGAGAAAATGCTCTCCGTTATTGCTTCCTGTCCCGTTCCAGAATTGCCAAAAGACTGCCTTTTTGCGGGGTCTGAATCAGGGTATACAAACCGCTGACGGATGCAGTCGCTTTTGATGCTCTCTCCAGAGATAGAATGAGTATCCGGATTGCATCACGCACGCCACCGTTTTTCCAGTTTTCCTGAATGCATGCCTGGGCGATCTGTTTTGTTACCTGGTTTCCCAGAACAACAAAATTGCCTGCCTTCCCTTTCGCGGTCAACCGGAGATTGGCGTCAGTTATTTCGGCAAGGGCATACTCGCCGCCGGTTGCGTAGAGCCGCCTTATTTTTAAAACGCCGCCTGCAGTTTCACTTACCTCGCCTACCAGAATACCATCCCGCAAGGTTACTTTCCGCTTATCGTCGCGGATGATCAGGGAGATGCCAAGGGCTTCCGCCCGTTTTTTTAAGGCATCATCGGTAACGATCTGTCCGGTATACAATTCCTGTTCAAGGGTCTCAGTTGATGCTTCGTCCCCGCGGGTGATGATCTCCCGCATATCCCCTGCCATGACCGCACCCTGTGCCCCGATAAATGCAATGACCAGACTCATGGGAACGCACGTTCCCTGCATGATGCTACATCAACCGGCGTCCTGCAGGATCGGGTAAATGAATTGTTGTTCTGCAGTTCCCCTGCGCTATTCACGCAGTTTTGTTTTTTGGTCCCGTTTTCCTTACCCGACGCCAGACCACAGGATGAGCGGGCAGGAAGATATTCTTTTGCCACAAAAATCAATTGCGGAACACCGTGAAGTCTGATAATGCCTACCCCCTCTTGTACCCGAACTTCCGGAGCAGTCCCGTCCGCCAGGCAACCCCGTCAGGACCTTCGACACCCTTTGGTTTTTCACCATCAATCACGCCCATAATTCCACGACCCTGTGCAGATTCGGCGATCACGACCTCTGCGGGGTTTGCTGTTGCGCAGTATATCGTGCAGACTTCCTGAATGTTTTTTATCGCATTCAGGACATTCATGGGGTAGCAGTCACGTAAAAAGAGGATGAAGGAGTGCCCGGCCCCGATCGCAAGAGCATTGTCCCGTGCCAGGCCTTTTAATACCTCGTCATTGCCCTCTATCCTGACCAGACAGTCTCCCGAAGACTCGCAGAAAGCCAGGCCAAACTTCGAACCGGGCACCGACCCGGAAACCACCTCGTAGATGTCTTCAACAGTCTTGATGAAATGCGACTGTCCGAGAATGAAGTTTACCTCCGCAGGTTTTTCAATGGTCACTGTTTTGAATTCCACGGGTTCTCCCATCAAGTTCACCACAAAGGTGAGATAGGTGTGCCGGAGGATAAATGGGTTGGTGTACCTTTGCAGGTTGAAGACAGAAGTTTTCAGCCTCTTCGCATGGTACGCTTCATCCAAAATCAGGGGAAAGGTCCGATGAGGGGCAGATAAAAAGAGGATACGACGGCTCTGGAGAATTCCTTAGTATAGATCCGATTAAAAACCGTGAGAATAATTTTCGAGATGTTGTAGAGGATCAATTTGATTTTGAGTTCTTTGATCTGTTCTTGGAATTTTCTGGCTTTCAAAGCTTCACCGAACTTTCTTTTAAGGACGGAGAATAGAGTTTCGACCTTGTTCCGTGGATGATATCGGACTTGGTCGAAAGATCTGGCGAGTTCTCGACGATAGACGCCCAATAGACCAGGCGGGCACCCGCATTGACGACACCCGTAACAACGGACCGGAGGAGGGAGAACGTGAAGAAGACGAAGAACGGGACTGGGAACAGGGCATCGAGGACGGGGGGACGGTATGGCCGGGAGGAGAGCCGCCGGGTAGAGAAGGAGGGCAGGTCGAATCACATGGAGGGTTAAACACGGGTGATCGACGACTGCCAGGCCAGGTACCCGACCGGTTGCCACCGTCCCTCGAAGACCGCGGCTCGGATCCAGTTGATCCGCCATCCGTCTTCGAACGCCGCCTGGATCTCCTGCTGCGTGACCCGGCGGGGCCCGTTTTCGCCGGGTTCGAGCTCACTGAAGGCGAGCATGAGGTAGGTCCCTCCCGGCCGCAAGACAGCGGCGAGACTCCGGACGAAGCGTAGTCGATCAGGGTCGGAGAGGGCGTGGAACAGGCCGGAGTCGATGATGGTATCGAAGGTCCGGCTAAGGTTCTCCATATCGAGGGCGTCCTGCACCAGGAACGTGACGGAAAGATCGCGCTCCCGCGCCTTTTCCCGTGCAAGCTCGATCGCCCGGGGCACAGAATCCACTCCCCAGACCTTGTGACCGCGCTCAGCGAGAAAGAGGGCATTCTCCCCGGTCCCGCACCCGACGTCCAGGACGTCGCCGCGGATTTCCCCCGTCTCCTCGAGAGTCACGAACTCCCGCTGTGGTCGCCCGATCTCCCAGTTCGGGACCCCGCTATACGCCTCATCGAAGATACTCATACAGGAGGAAAATTGCCCTTTCGGGATGATGAGCTTTTACCTGTACTGGACATGGCGTGAACAGGGCCCGGTGGACACGGATGGCGGGAGACCCGTCGCGGGGGGAAGAAGAGATGGCACGATGGCCGCATATAACCTGAATACGTGGATACAAAAATTTGGTTTATCGTGATCAGAGGAATTCTACACAGCCGATACGACAGTGCTTTATCAGGAATCACACGGTTTATATGTGGCTCCCGATAATCTACTCTTTGGTGGGACGATGAAAAAATTCCTGATTATTATTGTACTTATGCTCATTGCTATCCCTTTGAGCGTCTCTGCTCTCGTAACCTATTCAGGGAACCATGTCAGCATCAATGAACCTGTCAATGATGATATTTTTGCAACCGGGAATATGATCGAGGTGAATGCTCCGGTTCAGAGCATCGTTGCAGCTGGCGGTACGATTACGATCAACGCACCGGTCAAAGGTGATGTAGTTGCAGCCGGAGGAACCGTTACCATTAATGACGATGTCGGGGGCAAAGTGGTTGCGGTTGGCGGTACTATTGATCTTGCAGGCAATGTCAGTACGAATGCGGTGCTCCAGGGCGGCACCGTGAACATCAGGAAATCGGTCATTATCGGAAAAGATGCAACGATCAGTGCAGGATCAGTACGGAACGCCGGGACGGTCATGGGCACGTTATCGGTTCAGAGCCAGTCTGTGGAAAACACGGGAAGTGCCGGAACGTTTGAAGTAAAATCCGATAAATCCCGAAATAAACTACCGATATGGCTGTTTTCCCTTGTTGCAATCCTGTTGACCATGGGTTGGTTCATTATCGGGCTTCTCCTCATCAGGATTATGCCTGTCCGGTTCCTGCAGGTTGAATCAGAAGTCCGGACTGATCCTGTCGTCAAATGTGTTGTTGGCATTGCTGCAGTTATCATCTCAATCATAGCATTTGTCCTCCTTGCCATCACCATTATTCTCCTGCCCCTTGCGCTTGTTCTCGGGGGCCTGGTCCTTATCAGTCTCCTGCTTGCCAACCTCTTTGTCGCCTCAGGTATTGGCCGTATCATATTCGGATACTTGAAGTGGAATGGAAAAGAATGGCAAATCTATACCCTTGGATTTCTGGTGCTCTGTATTCTCTTTATCATTCCCATAATCAATATCATCACGTTTGTTATCAGTTTCAGCCTCGGGTTTGGGGCTGTCCTGTATGCTATCAGGAATAACTGGGGAGCAATCACGGGGTCTTCCCAATCCTGATTTTCAAGGGTATTTTTCAATACTCTTATCACACCGGATAACAACCATTATCCTGCTTATAATTACGGTTAATTCTCAAGAGTGACAACTACCCGCTTGAAGTGAGGAGGGTAAGAGAGATATCCCTTCTCGCGAAGAGGATCTGACAGGATGAGAACCGATCCGGTCCGTTCGGCAATAACGCAACAGGAGTGAAAGAATAACCTCCGGACTTCAGGAAACTGCAACACACTCTTCACTTCGGCAGCGCTGGTATCCTTATATTTCGTAAACACCGATTCGCGGGAAAAGCCCCGGAACACGGTGTACTGCCATACTGTGAAAGATGCCACATTCTCTATGACTGTCATCCACCGGAGAGGATGTATTCCGGGAATCTTCCTTCCTGGCAACCATACCCCGACAACCAGGAACGATCCCCCGCGGACAGCAAGATAGAGCAGGACGGTCCATGCATAGAAAACAATGGCCTGGGGGAACGCCAGCACCTGCGTGACCGTCACTGCGATGAGGCCCAGAGCTGCGACGGCGAGCAGAAAACTTGGGCCGGGCAGGATGCCCGCGGTGTATTTCCTGTCAGAAAACGGAGCGAACAGCGGGATACCCGGGCAGGCCAGGGTGTCAATCGCAAGGTGGGAGAGGGCTCCGCCGAGGATTGCGGCAAACCCGTACACCCCGTATCCTGCCAGTGCCGAAAGTGAGATGATTCCTGAAAGCGCGATAAGGAAGATCGAGAGATACGTCAGAACGGACAGGACAAGAGCGCCCGCGAGGCTGTGGGCAATACCGCCATGCGTAAACAGGTACAGTGACGGGATGGTATCAGTGATGAGCGAGAAGAAAATATCCGCATCCATAATAACCGCCCCGAGGATCGCAAAGGTGAGGAGAGGGGTGAGGCCGGTCACGGAGAACAGGATCCAGGCTGTCAGGGCGTGGGAGAGTGCGTCCACGAAGAAAAGATTCGCACCACGATAAAAAAAGGCTGTTGGATCTCTCCAGCCTATCCGGGACAGAAAGGCACACTCATATAGTAACCAGCCAAAAAAGACTCTGTGGCAGAGGATTAGTATGACACCAGAGACCCGTGAACTGAACCACGATGAATTTCATCTGGCAGAGAGACTGTGGGAACAGTACCGTGGACAGAAAGCAGACCCTGTACATGAGAGAATATTCGGTGTCTTTGTTGAGGGAGACCTGGCCGCAACTGCCCGGTACACGAAGCACCCTGACGGCATCGAAATGGACTGTGTCTTTGTATCTGAAACATACCGCGGGAAAGGATATGCCCGGTTTGCCGTGCAGGAGCTGATCACACAGTGCGGTTCAGAATCGATCTACATTCATTCAACCATTGTCCTGATCTCGTTTTACAAGACATTCGGGTTCATCCCGATCCCCGAAGACCAGCTTCCACGGAGTATCAAAGAACGTTTCCTGTTCTGCTTTGGAGAAATGATGGGATGTAATGTCTGCCCCATGGTCAGGAAGGGGACACCCCCACGGTAAACCACTATCCGGGTGCCCTGTCCCCGTGGACACCAGGTCAGTATCAATACCGGCAACCCGAAAACTTCCTGAAAATTAATCTGCCCGTTCTCTGGGGTTAACCTAAGATTTTTTTCATAAAACCACTGCAATCAAATATTTTTTTACCTCCCGGCAAATCGGGGTACTTCTTCAGGCATACACAATACCCCGCAATCTTCTTCTTTGCATCACCCCATATACACCTTAAGTGATATATTCCATGAACACTCCCGACCCATTCTTTGTAAACGATGCCTGGGCACAGGAAGCCGGTATTGAGCTGCTGGAAGTCTCGGCAGGCAGGGCGAAGGTCCGGTTGCGGATTGCCGGCTGGCATAAGAACAGTCACGGCACCGTACACGGCGGAGCTATCTTCACGCTTGCCGATACCGCGTTTGCCCTTGCTTCCAATTCCCATGGGATACCTGCAGCTGCCATCAATGCCAACATCTTTTTTGTAAAAGCAGCGACCAGCGGCACCTTGTATGCAGTGGCTGAGGAGCTCTCACAAAATCCAAAGATTGCCACTTACACGGTCACCGTTACGGACGATCACGGGGAGAAGATCGCCTTCTTTCAGGGAATGGTATACCGGAAAACGCCCGGGCAGGCACCGTGATCTCCGTTGCACAACCATAGATAGTCGGTTATAAAAAAGTATACATTTTTTTTCTGACGATTTTCCGCTGTTTTGGAAAAACAAATACACCATCTGAAAAAAATTTATATAAGATAACCACAGAGTGGTTAGAAGATAGAACAAGGTCAGGAGATCCCCGGTAAAATGCAAGCTTTAATCAGGCAAAAACCAGTAGAGATCGAACGGAGAGGGTTTAGCAGATATCCCAAGACGTTTTGTATATGCAAAGATCTCGGAATTGATTGTTCATTTGAAGCAACAGGAACAACTGATCATGAAGTTATGCGAACATTTATCGACCATGCAGGATCTGCACACAATATGGATCTCCTGACCTCCGATGTCATTTACCGGATTCACAAAATGATAAAAAAATAAAAAGTTTTTTTTAGTTTTCCAGCCAGCTACTCTCAATTTCCTATCCACGCTATTCGTATGATTTCTTTCCTTTGACCTTGCATGATCCTTTTGGTTATCGCTGAAGATCCCAGATTTGGCATCGCACCAGAATCCCCTGCCTTGTGATCACGAAAAAACATAACGTTCGTATAGCGGGAAAAATATGGCTGTCCGGAGGAAGGGAATTGGATTTAAAGGTGGTGTGCAGAAGGGGTGTGAAGAATTATTTGTCTGATTGCCATCGTGATGTCCCCCGATTTAAGAAAAATCCTGTAAATCCAACTCTGACAAAAAGAGGGAGTGCATACATATAAAATACTCAATCGGTAGTGGTTCTCTGGTTAAACCAGATGGTTTTAACAATATATTCCAAAAAAAAGATGCACGAAAAACCGTGTTCCGGTAATCGCGGGGGGTGGATTTCTTCTTTTATTACTTGTCTTTATAGAGTAGGGACTTGTGGGTGTGAATCAAGAGAAGAGATAAGCCCAAATCGGGCTCCGTTTAACATATCTTTATCTCGAAAACCCCTTAAGATGCAGATTTGTGACCGGGCAATTGGTTCACCCGGCACACTATGCGAATCCACGTGAGACCAGGGCTATGCCAATATCCAAAGTTTGAAAGATTCTGCTGGCATAAGACTTTCTGGTTGGTACATGTATGAAACAGGCACGGATGGTCAAGCCCGGTGATCCGGCAAAGAATTTCTCGTTGAAAGACCAGAACGATAAGACATTTGGTCTCTTTGAACAGACAGGGAACTACACACTTCTCTCCTTCCATCCTCTGGCATGGACGGATTTCTGTGCTGCACAGATGAAATCACTCGAAGACAATCGGCAGGTGCTTGAATCACTGGGCTGCATACCGGTTGGGATCAGCGTGGATTCGAGGCCATGCAAGCGTGCATGGGCAGAAAATCTTTCAATTACGCACACCCGGCTGCTCTGTGATTTCTGGCCACATGGCGTTGTTGCACAGAAATACGGGCTGTTCCGGGAAGAGAATGGTTTTTCCGAGCGGGCAAATGTGATCATCGACAAAAACCAGACGGTTATTTTTGTGAAGGTGTATCCAGTACACTCCATACCGGAAATCAGGGAAGTAATCGGGTTTATCGAGCAGCAGTCGAAATGACGGGAGATTTTTTAAGGGAGTTTTACAGAGTGAGCGGAATTGAGCAGAGTTGATCATTGTGGTCACCTGCTCTATTCCATGAAATTCATTTTTCTCAGGATGCTAATCTCCTTGTCCCGGCAAAATGTGCATCATCGAATGCATTATTTCCCCCGGCTGGCAACATGAAACAAATGAAAGAAGATACCCGGTGGAAACTGATGATTGCAACAGGGCTCATCCTCCTGTCTCTGGTATTGTTTACCGCCCATTACCTGATCTTCCAGGATGACCATCACCTTTTCATCTTCTTTGCCGGGGACCTTGCTTTCATACCAATAGAAGTGCTGATTGTTACGCTTATCATTGGCCAGATGCTGGAATCCCGGGAAAAACAGCGGAAGATGGAGAAGCTGAACATGGTCATCGGCACCTTCTTTTCCACGTTCGGGACTCCACTCCTCGCCCGATTGAGCGGTACCGATGAACGTATTGGCCCGGTGAAAGAGCGCCTGGTAGTCACTGCCACCTGGAATAAGGCAATGTTTAAGGATATACGGAAATGCCTTGACGATTACACGTGCAGTGTATCGCTTGCCCGGATCGACCTGGAAGATTTCCGGAGGTTTCTGATCGATCACGAGGAGTTCCTTTTGCGCCTGGTGGAAAACCCTATGGTCTTTGAACACGAATCATTCACGGACCTTATCTTGGCCCTCAACCACCTGACAGAAGAGCTGAAAGCACGGGACGACCTGTCCACATTGCCCCCATCCGACAAAAGCCATCTTACTACTGATATCCAGCGTGCGTATACACAGTTGATCCACGAATGGATCACGTACATGGAATATCTTAAAAACCACTACCCTTATCTCTTCAACCTTGCAATGCGAAAGAATCCGTTTGACGAGTCAGCTTCGGTTATTGTCATGCAGGAGGCATGAACCTTCCATTTTTATCGCGAGCCGGGGTATTTTTAGTCATCCAAGCACGCCTGTTTCCAGCGGTCACCACAAAAAAAAAGAGATCATTTTTCCAGTTTTTTCATCAGCCACGCCATGTTGGTGCCCAGCGTCTTCATTGTTGCGAGACCCTCCTTATCCTTTTTTACATCTCCGGGTGCCAGCCCCATGCCGATGTTCCAGTAGGATGAACCGGGGACGACCATCTGGCTGATCAGGAAGAAGTGGTTGAGCGTATCAAACGTGTGGATCGCACCCGCACGACGGGCAGCAACCACCGCAGCGCCCACCTTTTGCCGGAACATATGATCGTTTGCCCGGGCAACATATCCAGCTCGGTCGATAAGCGCTTTCATTTCCGAAGAAACATCCGTGAAGTAGGTAGGCGAGGCAAGGATTATCCCGTCAGCTTCCATCATCTTTTCGATGCACTCATTGAGGATATCATTGGTAACAACGCACCGTTTATCCTTATTCTCATAGCATTTACCACAGGCAATACAACCCCTGATTTTTTTACCCGAAAGCTGGACCAGTTCGGTCTCAATCCCTGCTTTTTTAAGCTCTTTGAACACCGTGTTGACCAGAATTGCGGTATTGCCATCTTTCCTGGCACTGCCGTTGAACGCAACAACCTTCATTTTTCCCTCCTGTACTGAGTATTATTCCGGATACTATAGAGTCATCGCCGGTTTTATGCAAACGATCTGCGGTTACCCGGTGTGCCGGCAAATCCTGACAATGAAAAACTGCAGGATATTGGTCAGACATCCCCGTTTAAGGTGATACATGATATTTTGCAGGAAAATATGGATTGAACCCCCATAGAGGAGTCCGGGTCGTATTTCCCTTCAGGAACGCACAAATTGTTCAACCGATGCTGAAAAATTTTTTGTAGCGTTATCCATTGTTTCCGGGACGGTAATTGCAGGTGTAAGATCTGGCAGGGGGGTCTTTGCCACCTGCACGCCGGCACCCTTGTTCAGGCTGACAACCTGAACGGTAAACATGAGGTTCTGACCGGCAAGCGGGTGATTCTCGTCCCAGGTCACCGTTGATGGTGTTATATTGAGGATCCTTACCATGCTGACAGCATTGTCGGTTTTTCGGCGGATGGTAAATAATTGCCCTTCGGTGAAGTTCGTGCTGGCGATAAGACCGGTACGATTGACGACCCGGATAAGATCACTCCGGTATGGACCATATGCCTTATCGAAAGGAATAAGGACCGTTTTCTTCTGGTTAACCCTCATTCCTGTGATCGCATCCGAAAGACCCGGGATACTTTCGGGATCACCGACCGTTATTTCTACAGGAGTTCCGTTCATATGAGTGCTGATTACGGATCCGTTTTCATACATCAGGGTGAAATACATTGATACTTTATCACCTTTCATTGCAACAACCGGATTGAGAAATGTGAACATGACGGTAACGGTAATAGCAACAAGGAGGGTTGCTCCGGCGGCAATCATGATATATTTACGTTTCCGGGCCCCTGCCATTTCATCTTCCTTTGCAATACTGGTCTTTTTTTCCTTTTTGTCAGGTTTACTCATTTTAGCTCCGGAGGAGATTGGATTGCTGAACAGCTAATCCTTGAGAAGATAGACGAGGTAAACATTAAATCTTTACCAGATCTGAAGGAGTCTGACAGCAACTGTAGCGGTTCCTGTATACTCTTGGAAAAATTCTCTCGTTTCAGTCAGTATCCGGAATTTAACCAGGGAGGGTACTGATGAACAGACCCGGCAATGTCCTTTCTGAGGGATTGATTCGTCAGGAAAAATACGTGATTTCATTATTTCTTTGCATATCCGGTCTTCTCATCAAGTTTTTTCTCAAGATCCCAGAGCAGGAACAGGTCAATATCAGCGTAGGTTTTCTTGCCGACCTCAAACGGGTTATCCATGTCCCGGATCAGCAGCAGGAGGGCGACCAGCAGCATACTGAGGACGGTAAAAAGAACCAGTCCTTCGTACAGGGGATCGAGTTTGACAAAGAATAACAGGATAATAACACCGGCAGCAGCGAGCTCGGAAATTGCGTAGGCTGCGGGAATGAAAGATGTCTCGGCAATGGTCTTGACCCGGTGCGAAATCCGGTCAATATTTGTTATTTCGGTTTTCAGTTTAACAACATAATTCGGAACAGCATTCATATCGACAAGCTTCGCAATATCTGCATTGATAGGACCGATCGCCTTATCCATTTCCTCCATGCTCCAAATATTGTTCCGGAAGTTCGAGTTGATGCATCGCATCAGAGAGGCAGTATTTTCCTTCATACGGGGCACCAGCGCTTTATCTTGAACACGGATGAGATCGAGATCACTGTAGAACGTCCGGATTGATGCGGCTATCTCGCTGGGGATCTTTTCACTTTCCTTGTAATCAGTGAGGGTGCCGGCAAAAATAATCGCTATGGTAAAAATTGCCCCACCGATAAATGCGGTGATAAGGGTAGTCACTGAAAGCACGTCAAAATTCAGGTAATCAAAGATCAACCTGACTCCAAGCAGGGCGAGAGTAATCGCGAATGCCTTGAATATAAGTCCCCATTTTGTCATGAGTGATTCCATCCTTCCTCCTCATAATCCGATTTTTTATCATATACATTGATCGAGAAACGGGTAAAAGATTTGCCACAGGCAGGTGCCGGCGATCAGGTTTTCTCCATGAAACAGTGACAGCACACAGCTGTCACCGGGATTCAGGCTTTCTTTGTGCTCCAGTACTTGTAGCACTCGAACCAGACAACACTCAATCCGCCAGCTATGACACATACACCAAGATCAACCAATGGCACGACAGCGAAGCTGAAGAGATCCTGGAGTACCGGGACCCACAAGACAAGGATAAGGCAGGTTATCGTTCCTGCAAACACCCAGATCATCGCCTTGTTGGGAGTACGCAGCGTAGTAATTATGGTTTCAGACCATGACCGGTTTGTCAGGATCAGGCAGAGGTTCGCAATCACGATGGTTGTAAACGTAAGTGTCCTCACTTCATCCTCACTAAAACCCCTGCTCACCGCATTCAGGTAAATAATGAAGACCACAGCAAGGACCACAAATCCCTGCAGGAGACTGAGTGCGAGCGTCTTTTTCGTAAACAATCCTTCATTTGTCTGCCGGGGCGGGCGGTTCATTATGTCCGGCTCTTCTTTTTCTGATTCAAATACGATCGAACAGGCAGGATCAATAATCAGTTCGAGAAAGACGATCTGCACCGGGAGGAGTACCAGTGGCATATTGAGGAGCACAGGAATGAGTGACATGCCTGCGATCGGGACGTGAATGGAGAAAATATACGCCATTGCTTTTTTCAGGTTATCAAAAATCCTCCGCCCCAGCCGCACCGCAGAAACAATGGACGTGAAGTTGTCATCCAGCAGGACGAGGGATGAAGCTTCGCGGGCGACATCAGTTCCCCGACCGCCCATGGCAATCCCGATATCTGCGGATTTTAACGCCGGGGCATCATTCACCCCGTCACCGGTCATGGCAACGACCTCGCCATTTGCCTTGAGTGCATTGACAATACGCAGTTTCTGTTCCGGAACTGCCCGTGCGAAGAGGGTTGCGGTACTGATACGTTTCCTGAGCTCGTCTTCACTCATCTGTTCGAGTTCAGCACCGGTGATACACTGGTCGGTGTGGGCAAGACCGATCTGGCGCCCGATATTCTGGGCTGTGAGGGGATAATCCCCGGTGATCATGATCACCCGGATCCCGGCGGTATAACATTCGCGTACTGCGTCTGCTACCTGCGGACGGACCGGGTCGGCAAACCCGACAAGCCCAAGGAAGGTGAATGTGAAATCATGCTGACCATCCGGCAGTTCGGGCCGGGTGAACGATGCTTTTGCCACACCGAGGACTCGAAGCCCCTGCGCTGCCATGGTGTCGATATTCACGGCAAGTGCCTGTCGCTTCTCCTCATCGAAATGGCACAGGTCAGCAATTGCTTCAGGAGCCCCCTTTGAAGCGATAATGTAATCTTTGCCGTCAGGAGATCGCCATACGTTTGACATCGCAAGGAGGTCGGGGGAGAGCGGGTATTCGGTGATGAGCTCCCAGCTGGTATGGATATGTTCGGTCCTTCCAAAATCCCCTTCCCGGAGATGGAGCAATGCCTTTTCCATAGGATCGAACGGATCTTTTTTACAGGCAAGAATGGCAAATTCAGCAACCTCGTGGCAGATTTCCGCAACTGAATTTTTTCCTGTGGTATCGTGTTCACACATCTGCCCGGCTGCAAAAAACGTATTGACGGTCATCCGGTTCTGGGTGAGAGTACCGGTCTTGTCCACGCACAGCACGGTTGCCGAACCAAGGGTTTCTATCGCGGGTACCTGGCGGGTCAGCACATTTTTCCGGGAGATTCTCCACGCCCCCAGCGCAAGGAATATGGTCAGGACTACGGGGAACTCTTCCGGCAGGATTGCCATGGCAAGGGTAATTCCTGCAAGAAGCCCCTCGATCCAGCTACCCCGGCTCATGCCGTATACGACCACGATGATACCACACAGGAAGATGCCGACAATGGCGATCGTCCTGACAATCCGTGAGATCTCCCCCTTGAGCCGGGTCTCTCCCCGCTCCACGGTTTGCAGGACGGTGCCGATCTTGCCCATCTCTGTCCGGGCACCGGTCGATTTGACCTCTGCCAGACCCTGACCCTGCACGACCATTGTTCCGGAATAGATAAACGGCTGGTCATCACCGCCGGGTCGCTCTGCATCGAGACCTTCCGTCCAGGGAATTTTCCGGACCGGGACCGATTCTCCGGTCAGGAGCGATTCATCGATGGAAACATTATTGGAGGAGAGGAGGACCCCGTCAGCCGGGACCCGGTCACCTTCAACAAGAACGAGCATGTCACCGGTAACCACTTCGCGGCCTGCAATCCGTTTCTGTTCTCCGTCACGGATTACCAGCGCACGGGGACTGGAGAGATTCCGCAGCGCTTCCAACGCCCGTTCGGTCTTCTGTTCCTGGTAAACGGTAATGCCGATGATGACAATGACAAAACTCATCAGCATTGCACCCTCGGTAACATCGCCGAGGACAAAATAGATCAGACCGCTTGCCACCAGCAGGATGAACATCGGTTCGTGGATCACTTCAATGATAATCCCGAAAATGCCGCGTTTCTTAGACTCGGGGAGTTCATTGTATCCCTCGGTCCTGATCTTCTCCGCTGCTTCCTGGTGGGAAAGACCTTTGACTGAGTCAAGGTCAAGGACTGGCATTAGTACGGATCTCCTGGAAAGGGTATTGGTGTACTACACTTCATCTGATTCTTCATATTTTTTTTTTTACCGGCCATCATACGGTACCTGATATTTCATGTTTAGACTGATATGGTTACAATTGTGATGAGATAAGGACTTCGATAGAATTTGTTGCTGTAAAAAGATGGAGAAATCCATCGGGGTTGTTACCATTCCCCTGATACGTAATTATTAATCGGGTACGACCTCTCCAATCAGGTACTGCATAATACGATCGATCACAACAGGGTTTCTGGGGAGGTTGATATGGCAGTACTGGTCAGGTTCCGGGAGATGATCCTCCCCATTCACGGATGCTGACAGGACATCAAGGGATATGCCGGGAAGAACTGACTCCCGGTGTGCCACGATACCATCACCTTCAAGGGTCGAGCGGAATCTTCCATCTTCAGCCATCTCCCAGGTCTTCCCTTTGAACCAGGGAAAGAATCCGGGAGCGTCTTCAGGATTCGCGGTCACAATAATCCGATACGTAATGTCTGACCGTAATCCCGCTGTACGAAGACTAGAGATTACCGTACTTCCGGGTCGGACATCCTGTACGAGCCGGTCAGCAACCGGATCATACCCCCGCGGGACAAATACTCCAGTGAGCCGGTTGATTATCTCCTCGCCACGTTCTGGATCGTTAAAAAGTTCTGCAAGTGCCGAGCCTTTATTGGGGGGGCCGAGACCGATCAGCTGCCGGACTACCTGTTCCCGGTCTCTGCCATCTACAACCTCGAGGAGGTAACGGACAATACAGGTCCCGATCGAATGGCATACAATATCGACCGGTCCGGACCAGCCGCTCTCATCCCGGACTTCACGGAGATAAGTATTAAGTGATTCGGCAATCTCCGGCAATGCTGAACCTTGCATTCCCGTATGATCGAATTTTTTATAGGGGATTTTTGCTTCTTCAAAACGATCAACCAGTCTTTTCCAGATACCAGGGTGGCTGTTCCACCCATGGACAAGAATTACCGGGTAACGATCACCTTTCATTGTTCTATTATTCGATGTCGTGAACGAAAAGGGTATGCGATCTCGTAATCGTCCTAGGGTCAATGGTATTTCGGGACAAGAGGGACCCGGATCAATCCTGATCCAGGAAATGTTGAAAAGGTATATTTCTTATCCTCGACGAGCGAAGGGAAATCCTTTATGCATCTCTTTTCCATTAATACAGGAATAATCTGGTGAATTATGAGTCAGCAGATACCCATTGAGACAAGGCTATACGATAAGAGCAGCAGACATTTTGCCCGGCGGATGGCAAAAACCCCCAAATCGTTTATTAGGGAGATCCTGAAGGTAACAGAAGATCCCTCGATTATTTCTTTTGCCGGCGGCCTCCCGAACTCGGATCTTATTGATGTCCAAGGAATCAGCCTTGCTGCAGCCACAGTGCTTGGTCAGGAAGGGAGATTGGTACTCCAGTATTCAACAACAGAAGGATATCTGCCACTCCGGCAATTCATTGCAGAGCGCTACAAAAAACGCCTTGGATTGTCGGTTACTCCTGACGAAATCCTGATTACCAATGGTTCGCAGCAGTGTCTCGATCTGATTGGTAAAGTATTCATTGATGCTGGCAATCATATCGCAATCGAACGCCCGGGATATCTGGGTGCAATCCAGGCATTTTCGCTGTACGAACCGGTTTTTCATCCGGTGAATCTCGACCAGACCGGACCCGATCCTGTCATGCTGGACCGGGTTCTTCAGGCACACAAGGTAAAACTCTTTTATGGCATTCCCAATTCACAAAACCCTTCAGGGATAACGTATACCAACGAACGGCGCCGGGAACTGGCATCAGTTCTTGGAACCACGGAGACCCTGTTTGTTGAAGACGATGCCTATGGCGAACTGAATTTTTCCGGAAAAACCCTGTCATCCATGCGGGAATTTTTACCGGATCAGACAATTATCACCGGATCATTTTCGAAAATCCTGGCACCGGGTATGCGGCTCGGATGGCTCGTGGCGCCACCGGATATCATGGAACGCCTTGTCATCGCAAAACAGGCGTCAGACCTGCATTCCAATTACCTGTCGCAGCGTATCGCGTATCAATACCTGCACCAGCAGAATATCGATGATCATATCCGAAAGATATGTACGGTGTATAAAACACAATGTCATCTTATGATCGATTTAATCAAAGAAAAATTTCCGGAATCAGTAGACTACACAATCCCTGAGGGGGGTATGTTTATCTGGTTGACCTTACCGGAAGGAATGTCGTCGACCAAAGTATTCGAGCAGGCGCTCAGCGTTGGAGTTGCTGTACTTCCTGGCACACCCTTTTATACTGATGGCGGGGGCGGGAATACGATACGGCTTAACTTTTCCAATTCCACAGAACAAAAGATCATTACGGGAATGGAACGGTTCTCCCGTGTCCTCTGCGACCTGATGTAAATTTTTTTCCAGCAGGAAGTGCGTTACTTTTTCCTTGTCCCGGTAAGAGACCCCAGCACACCCCGCATGATCTCCCGGCCGATCTGGCTCCCGATGGCATGTGCAGCACTCTTCGCAGCAGATCCTATAACATCACCCGCACCGGATGCGGCAGTTTTCTGAGGTTTTTTTACGGGAACCTCCGGTGTTTTCACCACTGCCGTTGTTTCAGCTTTCTTTTTCAACTGCTCATACGCGGATTCACGGTCAATCACGTTCATGTACGCTGCCAGAAACGGTGAGCTCCTGATGATCTGACCCCGCTCCTCCGTTGTCAGCGGCGTCATTCTGCTGTGTGGGGGATAGATAAGTGCCCGCTCAACAGGTATCGGACTACCCTGCATATCCAGCATCGAGACAAGCGCCTCCCCAATCCGGAGCTCGGTGATGGCGGTTACGGTATCAAATGCAGGATTGGGTCGTAAGGTCTGGGCAGCCCCTTTCACGTTTTTCTGGTCTTTTGGGGTAAACGCACGAAGGGCATGGTGCACCCGGTTGCCCAGCTGTCCGAGAACCGGATCGGGGAGGTCAAGCGGATTCTGCGTCACAAAATACACGCCAATACCCTTTGACCTGATGAGCCGGACGACCTGCACGATCCGTTCCTCGAGCGCTTTGGGGGTATCCTGGAACAGCAGGTGGGCTTCATCAAAGAAAAATACCAGTTTGGGTTTCGGGAGATCCCCGGCCTCGGGGAATTTCTCGAACAGTTCTGACAGCAGCCAGAGCAGAAGAGTTGCATAGATTTTGGGGGACTGCATCAGGCGATCAGCAGTAAGCACATTGATCATCCCCCGACCGGTTACATCGGTCTTCATGAAATCAAGAACGTCCAGGGCAGGTTCCCCAAAAAAATGGTCACCACCCTGTTGTTCGAGATTCAGGAGGGTCCTCTGGATAGTACCGATGCTTGATGGGGAGATATTCCCGTACTCGCTTTTCAGGTCTTTTGCATGATCACTGCAGTGCTGGGCAAGGGACCTCAGGTCTTTCAGATCGAGAAGCAGGAGGCCGGCGTCATCTGCAATCTTAAAAAGTACGGTCAGGACATCGGTCTGGATATCGTTCAAATCCAGAATACGCGCAAGGAGGAGCGGTCCCATCTCAGATATCGTCGTCCTGACCGGAAGGCCGGCTTCACCATAGACATCCCAGAACGTGACCGGATAGCCTTCCGGAAGAACGCCCGGAAGTCCCAGCTCAGCAGCCCTTTCGATAATCTTTGGGTTATCTCCGCCGGGCTTTACCATGCCGGAGAGATCTCCCTTGATATCTGCCATAAAGACCGGGACCCCCATCCTGCTGAAATCTTCAGCAAGTACCCGTAACGTGGTGGTCTTCCCGGTCCCGGTTGCTCCGGCGATCAGGCCATGGCGGTTTGCCATTCCAGGCAGCAGATAAACAGTCTTTTGTCCTTTTGCGATGGGGACAGGTTCAGCAGTATCCGGCATACAAATCCTATGCAACTATGCTATCAGGACAGATATGGTTCATTCGGTTCAGGGATACGCGTTATACAGTTTGCATTCCTGAGAAAGGGGGGACGGTCTGGCATTAAGAGATTCTGTATTTTGAGGGAAAATAAGCCCATTCCAGGCTCCTTTTCTCTCATGGAAAAAGTTTTCCATACCGGAAAAACCCGAAAAATGCCTGTTTTCGGTTCGTGTGGAGAATACACACAAATATCGTCCTGTTTGCCGAAATACGACTGATTTGCACCTCACATGGTGGCTTGTAAGGGTCTTTAAACCGAGGTGAATTTTGCTACCTGGTTTATCCCGTTTATTATGACTTTTGCCAACAGAACCCCAATATGAGGGTCATTTTTACCAGGGAGAGAACAAAAAAACGTGGAGCAGCGTACTTACCCCTCTTTCCTCAGCACAGCTGCACGGTTCACGAAAAATAACCGCCTCTCCACAAGCTGTAACCCTGCTTCCTGAGCCAGCGAAAGCGTATCCCGGAATTCCTTCCCGGAAACAATGACCGGGGGTTCCGAGATGAAGAGCAGGCCTCTGGGCACAAGCAGGGTCGAGATTTCCCGGAACAGTTTTGCTGCATCAGGAACTTCGTGGACCACAAAGATCGTGAAAGCAACATCGATCTTCCCGTCACATAGGGGTGAGAGGGTGAGGGAATCCGGGTCGGACCGGTGGGTTTTGATCCTCGGCAGCAAACCCTCCGGCCTCATTTTCTCCCGCAGGATGCGGAGCATCTCTTCCTGCAGGTCCACGGCAATCACCATACCAGTATCGCCGACCCTCTTTGCGAATTCCCGGGTAAAGAAGCCCGGCCCGCAGCCGAAATCGAGGACCCGGTTGCCGGGTTTCACGTACCGTTCCGCGAGCTGCTCAGGGCGGTAGAGAAATCGCCGCAACCGGGAATCCAGATGTGAGGCCTGTTCTGCGGGAAAAACGCTGTGACGGGGATTTCCGCAATGGGCTGGAGAACCGGGTGGCACCCTGCCGGGAGTCATACGGGAATATTGGAAAAAAAGAAGCAAATAGTTTTGGGGAAGGGTTCTGTTGCGTTCATGGGACTTGACATAAAGTATATTGTCGGAGTAACCTGATATCGAGTTTAAATTGTCCCAGGTCTCGTTTCGATTCCGGTATGGGCATTTTTATAAAAAAAATATCCTGTTTATTAAAGATCTTACCAATGTCCCGGTCTGCGCAGAACCTAATACTTTTATAATGCAGTGACAAGGTTAGATGTAATTGATCGTGGCGGGAAAAACCTATCCGACAAAACAGGGGGTTCCGGTTGCCGATAACCAGAGCTCTTTCAATGCCGGGCAGCGGGGTCCAGCCCTTCTGCAGGATGTCCAGCTGATCGAAAAACAGGAGATGACGTTATGAATGACGACAGCAAGAGCCCCGTAACGGGAGGGGCAGACAAACAGGTAACCGGCCGGGGCAGATCCATCCAGGACTGGTGGCCGAACCAGGTGAACCTGAAGGTTCTTCACCAGCACTCTGCCCTATCCAACCCGATGGGCGGGGATTTCAACTATGCTGAGGAATTCAAAAAACTCGACCTGGCTGCCGTGAAGAAGGATCTGCTGGCGCTGATGACCGGCTCGCAGGACTGGTGGCCGGCGGACTTTGGCCACTACGGGCCCTTGTTCATCCGCATGGCATGGCACAGCGCCGGCACGTACCGCACCGGTGACGGTCGCGGCGGCGCTGGTGCCGCCCAGCAGCGCTTCCCGCCCGTCAGCAGCTGGCCTGATAACGTGAACCTCGACAAGGCGCGCCGGCTGCTCTGGCCGATCAAGCAGAAGTATGGCAGGAAAATCTCATGGGCTGACCTCATGATCCTTGCCGGCAATGTCGCCCTGGAGTCGATGGGTTTCAAAACGTTCGGCTTTGCCGGCGGTCGTAAGGATGCATGGGAGCCGGAAGAGAGCGTGTATTGGGGTTCTGAGAGTATGTGGCTGGAAGACAAACGTTACTCCGGCGAACGGAACCTCGAAAATCCCCTCGCTGCCGTGCAGATGGGGCTGATCTACGTCAACCCGGAAGGCCCGAACGGTGTCCCGGATCCGGTCGCAGCAGCCAGGGATATCCGCGAGACCTTCGCCCGCATGGCAATGAACGACGAGGAGACCGTTGCGCTGATCGTCGGAGGTCATTCCTTCGGCAAAGCCCACGGCGCCGCACCTGCGACCCATGTAGGGCCTGAGCCGGAAGCAGCCCCCATTGAGCAGCAGGGCTTTGGCTGGAAGAGCAGCTTCGGTACCGGAAAAGGTGGTGATACGATCAGCAGCGGCCTGGAGGTCACCTGGACCAATACGCCCACGAAATGGAGCAACAACTTCCTGCGGATCCTGTTCGAAAACGAATGGGAACTGACGAAGTCCCCGGCCGGTGCGCACCAGTGGCAGCCAAAGGGCGGTGCTGGCGCCGGTACGGTGCCGGATGCCCATGACACGTCGAAGCGACACGCACCCGGCATGCTGACCACTGACCTTTCCCTGAGGTTCGATCCCGCCTACGAAAAGATTTCACGGCGATTCTACGAGCACCCGGACCAGCTGGCAGACGCGTTCGCCCGGGCGTGGTTCAAGCTGACGCACCGGGACATGGGTCCGCGTGCATGCTATCTCGGCCCGGAGGTTCCGAAAGAAGAGCTTATCTGGCAGGACCCCATCCCCGCAGTCAATCACAAACTGATCGATGCAAAGGACATCACTTCTCTCAAGGGCAGGATCCTGGCTTCCGGCCTGTCGGTGTCAGAGCTGGTCTCGACCGCATGGGCGTCGGCGTCCACCTTCCGTGGCTCCGACAAGCGTGGCGGTGCGAACGGTGCCCGCATACGCCTTGCGCCGCAGAAGGACTGGGAAGTCAACCAGTCTGCCCGGCTGGCCAAGGTTCTCAAGACACTGGAAGGGATCCAGAGTATGTTCAACAGCACTGCTTCCGGCGGGAAGAAGGTCTCGCTGGCTGACCTGATCGTCCTGGCCGGTTGTGCAGGTGTCGAGCAGGCTGCAAAGAATGCCGGTCACGAAGTGACGGTTCCCTTCACACCGGGGCGCATGGACGCCTCGCAGGAACAGACCGATGTGGTCTCCTCCGCCGTCCTTGAGCCTAAGGCGGACGGCTTCCGCAATTACCAGAAGACCCGCTATGCCGCATCGGCCGAGGAGTTGCTGATCGACAAAGCGCAGTTGCTGACCCTGACCGCTCCCGAGATGACGGTGCTCCTGGGCGGTATGCGTGTCCTGAAAACCAACTTCGGCGGATCACAGCACGGGGTCTTCACGAAGCGCCCGGAGGCGCTCACCAACGACTTCTTCACAAACCTTCTCGACATGAGCACAGAGTGGAAGCCGGTTTCGAAAGACGCCGATGTGTTCGAGGGCCGCGATCGCAAGACGGGCGAAGTTAAGTGGAATGGCACGCGTATCGATCTTATCTTTGGTTCGAATGCCCAGCTCCGGGCACTGGCCGAGGTTTACGGAAGCGCGGACGGACAGTTGAAGTTTGTCCAGGACTTCGTCGCAGCCTGGACCAAAGTGATGAACCTTGATCGCTTCGATCTCGCCAGATCGTAGCATAAACATCTTTTTATCGTGGAGAATCTGACGAAGGTGGATAAGGAACCCGGGCAATGTGGGCAAAAGGGCTGAAGTTGTGAAGGGTATATCCCGTGGGGCACCACGCATCATCTCGTGGAACATTACCCTGCGGTGTCCGCTGAAGTGCGCCCACTGTTATGTGGACGCAGGCGACAAGGAAGCAGAAGGAGTGCTCTCCACGGAGGAAGCATTCGACGTCATCGACCAGATCTGCGAGACCGGGAAACCCATCGTCGTGCTGAGCGGGGGCGAACCTCTCATGAGGGAGGATATCTTTGCTATCGCACGGTATGGTACTGATCAGGGACTTCGGATGGTCATGGGTACGAGCGGGTACCTGCTGGATCAGGCCATGGCAAAAAAATGTAAGGACGCCGGGATCAGGGCCGTGGCCATCAGCATTGATTCAGCCGACCCGTCTGTCCATGACGCATTCCGCGGTACAGAGGGAGTCTGGGAACGGGCTGTAGATGCTGTTCGTTTTTGCAGGGAGGAGGAAATCGGCGTCCAGATTAATATGTCGATCATGCAGTCGGCGATGAGTGATGTCAGGGAAGTGATCGAAGTAGGGACAGCACTCGGTGTCCGCGATTACCAGATTTTTTTCCCGGTACCAACCGGAAGGGCACAGCTGATTGAACCCGGCAGTGCAAAGGAATACGAGGAACTTATCCGGCAGATCCTGCTCAGATACCGGGACAGTGATCTCCATATACGTCCGACGTGTGCCCCGCAGTTCCGCCGTATTGCACAGGAACTCGGGATCGGGAACCCTGCATGGGGCCGGGGGTGCATCGCGGGTATCAGCTATTGCCGTATTTATGCAAACGGCGACGTTACCCCCTGCCCGTACCTTCCGGTGAGTGCCGGCAATGTGCGGACTACGCCGTTTCCTGAGATCTGGAACAATTCCAGAATCTTTGCAGCACTCCGCGATCCGGATCTCCTTACGGGAAAGTGCGGGGAGTGCCGGTTTTCTGCCATCTGCGGGGGTTGCAGGGCAAGGGCATACCGGGGAGCCGATGCCGTTTCTCCCCGCTGGTGCGACGGGCTTGCTCCACCGGATGCACTCAATGGGGATATCTGCGCTGAAGATCCCTGGTGCCCGTACGAGCCGGAGGAGGCTGCGATATGAAAAATCCGGTGCTTCCTGACATTCCGGATCTGCACATCCTTGACGCCCTCCAGGACGATATCCCGCTGGTACCCCGGCCGTTTGCTGCAATCGCCCGGCGGCTGGGGATCCCCGAACAGATTCTTCTTGACCGGGTGAGACGACTCCAGGACGAGGGTATTGTACGGGGAATATCCCCCATCATTGAATCCCGGCATATGGGACTGGCTGCCGCAACCCTGATTGCCTTCCACGTTCCCGAGGAACGGGTTCACGAGATCGCAGCCATAATCAGCAACTGCCCGGAAGTATCCCATAATTTCCGTCGGGACCATTACTACACGCTCTGGTTCACGCTCGCGGGTAAAAACGAAGAGGACATGCGGCATGTGCTTGCAGAAATCCTGAGTCGTACAGGAATCACGGAAAAGGATGTTCTGAACCTTCCCACAGTAAAAAAACTGAAGGTTGATGTGCGTTTCTCATTTTTAACCACTGAAGAAAGGGAGGATACCATTGGATCCGCTTGATCGGCACCTCCTCGCTGAACTTGAGAACGGACTTCCTCTCGTAGAAGAACCGTATGAAGAGATCGGAAAGCGGCTGAACCTTACCGGCAATGAGGTACTGGAAAGAATCCAGAATCTTCGGTCAACGGGGATTATCCGGAAATTCCGGGCACGCATCAACCAGAGGCGGGTCGGTATAACCGCAAATGCCCTGGTTGCATGGAAACGTGCGGATTCACCGAATGACGATACAGGATCTTTACTGGCATCATTCCCGTGTGTCACCCATTGTTATGAACGCCTGCCGGTGCCGGGCAGGTGGGAGTACACTATCTATACCGTACATCACGGTTATAGCAGGGCTGCTGTGCTTGCTGAGATCAGGACACTTGCCGACCACATCGGCGTTCATGATTATGTCGTCCTGTTCAGTACCGAGGAGTTCAAACGCGTTCCGAATGTCCGTATCCGGGAGAATGGGAGTAATATGACATGAACCGGATTACGCAGTGCATGCACGGGAAAGGAACTGTCAGCGGTGTGATGCGGCACCGTCATGAATCCCTGACAGAAGTTCCAAGGAAGTACCTGGCTTTCTCGGTTATGTACAGGCCAGTGGTATTCTGGAATCTCACGGATCGCTGCAATCTGAGTTGTGCCCACTGCTACAACCGATCAGGTCCCGGGTGCCAGACAGAAGGGGAACTTTCAACTGCCGAAGCCCTGGGTCTTATTGACGACCTTGCGGAGATGGGTATTCCGCTTATCCTGTTTACCGGTGGTGAACCCCTGATGCGTGAGGATATCTGGGAACTGGCACAGCATGCCGGAAAGAACGGAATCAAAATGGCACTCAGTACCAACGGCACCCTCATTACGACCGATATTGCCCGCAGGATCCGAAAAAGCGGGATTGAATATGCCGGGATCTCGCTTGACGGTGCAAGGGCAGAGACTCATGACCGGTTCAGGAATTCTCCGGGTGCTTTTAAGCGGACAATGGCAGCATTCGCGTCCTGCAGGGAGGCAGGGCTCCGGTGCGGTGTCCGGGTAACCCTGACAAAGGAGAACTGTGGCGAGCTCGAAGCCCTGATTGATCTTGCCTTATCCCTCGGAGCATCCCGGTTCTGCCTGTACTGGCTCGTACCCACAGGACGTGGGATCGATTCCTATCAACGGTTACAGCTGGGTTCCGGAGAGGTTACTGAGGCCCTCAACCTCCTCTACCGGAAGGCAAAAGAGACCAATCCTTCGTCAATGGAGTTTCTCACGGTCGATGCCCCGCAGGATTGTATCCACCTGCTCACTTCGATGGAACAGGATAGGTCTCCGGACCTTGCTGAAGCACGCGAGCTCCTGCAGTCCCTCAACGGGGGGTGCAGTGCAGGAACCCGCGTGGCAAATATTGATTCACACGGGAATGTGTATCCGTGCCAGTTTGCCCGTTCCGAGCATTTTTTTGCAGGGAATATCCGTGATACGCCATTCAGCAGGATATGGGCGGATACCGCTAATCCCGTGCTCGTACGGTTCCGGGAAAAACAGGCACTGTTCGGGGGCAGGTGTGCGGATTGCAGTTTCCGGGGTCTCTGCGGGGGTGGATGCCGGGTCCGTGCATTTGCGGTGAACGGGGATTTCATGGCAGAGGATCCCTTCTGTTTTGTCGGGAAAAACAGTATTACCGCTAAAAGGTAAAGTACACCCGGAGAAATCCGTTTTTCGTCAACGGTATTGTACACGTTGGTAGCATCAGCAGGAGGAACAATCTTATTTTTTTCAAGGGGAGGTAGCAGGAATTATCTGAGGGATACCAGAGAGGTTTGCCAGAGCATTTTTATGTATCCTTGATACCCGGTGTTTTTTCATCAAAAACAAACACTTCCTCGATATTTACTCCAAAATAGCGTGAGATTTTAAAGGCGAGATCCAGGGAGGGGATGTATTTTTCTTTTTCTATGGCAAGAATGGTCTGCCGGTTGACACCGATGGCCTGGGCAAGTTGTTCCTGGGTCAGATCATGCATGGCCCGGAATATTTTTATCTTATTCTTCATCGGTCTCAAATTCTCCATATTTTTTTGCGTAATAGATCCGGAAACCGACATACAGGAAGACCATCAGGCAGAGTAGACCCAGCTGGATATACCCCATCATTCGCGGACCAAGGAGATCGGGAGGCCGTGACCCGAGGGGCTCGCGGGGAAATGTCGGAATATGGAGTACCTGCATGACCGCTCCGATGGAAAATGCACAGAAAACGACCCAGAAGACCTGCATCGTCCGGGCTGTTGCCTGTTCAGTGATCTTTACATCCCGTTCGTCCTCGATACTATCCGTCACCTTTCTCTTTGCCAGATATACCAGCACGATTCCAATGATGAAAGCAATTTCAATAAGGAGGGGGATATGTAGTTCTACGGAGTACCAGAAAATAACGAGCAGCGCAAGGGCAATGCATCCGAATATGAGATAGAAGGTATTTTTTTTCATACTGTCACTCTGCTAATGGTCACCTTACCTTAGATTGAACCTGAAGAACTGTCCTGCTCTGTCCATAGGTATCAGGTGTGGAGATCTGAGGGATGAATAGTAATAGGTTCTTTTTTCCTTATAATTGTTGCTTAAACCAGATATTTAGAAACTTTTAAATGGCAAAATGTCGTATATACATTACATGGTGTGTGTTAAACACTACACCTGCACCTCTGAAAAATAACAAGGAGCACGAAACATTATGAAAACACCAAGAATCTATATCGGGGCTCTTGCAGTCTTTTGTATAGCTGCGCTGGTCATTGGAGCATCCGGTGCAGCAGCAGCAACGCCGCAGGGCACCACTACTAATATCAGGAATGGGACCTGGCAGTTCGGACCTGAGAAGATACTGGATAACCTCACTGATCAGGGATATGATG
>CAZPVQ010000001.1:155741-194913 GCA_964590415.1 uncultured Methanoregula sp.
TATCGGCTATCCGTACTGCAGTGACAAACGGGGATTTCGAGACCGCTCACACTCTTATGCAGGAGTTCAGGACTGCTCATCCAAATGCAGTTCCCACTCCCCCGGAAGGAGCCGGGAATGGTCCTATGAATGGCGAAGCAAAAGGAGATCGAATGATCCTCTTGCTGGATAACCTTACTGCTCAGGGATATGATGTATCGGCTATCCGTACTGCAGTGACAAACGGGGATTTCGAGACCGCTCACACTCTCATGCAGGAATTCAGGACTGCTCATCCGGATGCATTTCCCGCACATGGGGAATTAGCAGGAACCTGTCACAGATGCGGGCAGAGGTGTGAACTAAGATAATCAGGAACCAGATGGACCCTCTAATCGTTTTCAAACTCTCAATATTTTTTTATTCACTATGTTCAGAAACCAAAAAAAATTCGCAGTCTTTCAGAAATATGACAACCCATTCACTAAAAACCAGGATGGGATACAATTCCGAATCCTTCGCGGAGTATTTCGTTAACCAAAAGGAAGCATTATGAAAAAATTGTCAGTTCTATTCAGTATTATTTTCCTCTTACTGCTTGCTGCTACAGCAAGTGCAGCAACGCTGACCGCCACATCGGATAGTACCTCGAATACTGCACAGGATGCAGCATCGCTGGTGTATGTATCATCGGTAAAAATTGATCCTGAGGTATTCTATCCTTATGAACAGGGAACCATCTCCGTAACGCTTGCCAATTCAGGTACATCTTCCGTCGGGCTCTCAAATCCGGACATCCTGAGCGAAAAGATCCATATCATGAACAAGGATAGCTGGAACACCATGAGTTTTATCGGGCCGGGATCGACCATAACGTACTCGTTTCTGGTAAAGGCAGATCCGCCAGACGGGACCTATTTTCCGCTGTTTACCGTAGGGGCGCAAAATGCCGGGAGCATCCATTATCCCATTACGATCAAAGTTGATTCCGCTGACATCCAAACGAGCATCTCGCAAAAACCCGATAATTTTGCATTATCGACAAAAGATACCGTAACCCTGAGCATTATCAATCCCCGTAGCGCAGCAATAAAAAATATTATTATTACTCCCTCCGGCCAGGGAATTGATGTAAGCCCGTCCCAGAAATATGTCAGCATACTGAATGGACAAAGTTCTGTTGAGATCCCGTTTTCTGTCACTCCTAACCAGCAATCCAGTCTCAATTTCCATATCAGCTACCAGAACGGCGACAATGATCACACTGCCTACGTTATACTACCAATTCCCCTCGGGGAAAATAAAAAAGCGGCCATCCCCGTGGTCAACAATGTTGAACTGGCATCTTCCGGAACATCCTATACCCTCACCGGAGATGTAAATAATGCCGGCCTTACCGATGCGAAATCGATGATTGTAACTGTTGGTGCACCCGCAAAAGCTGTAGAACCCTATGCACAATACGCAATCGGTTCGCTTGCAGCCGATGACTTTTCGAGTTTCGAGATTACCTTTACTGCAACCGACCTGTCATCGGTGCCCCTCGTCATTACCTGGAAAGATAATGACGGGAACTCGTTCAGCATCACAAAAAACCTTAATTTCAGGACAAATGCCGGTTCCGGAAGCACAAGCACCGTATCCGGCGGTTCCGTAAGTTCATCCGGCAGTGTAACTCCAGCAACAACAGGAAGTTCCGCTGCAAGAAACAGTGGCGGCTTCAGTGGAGGCCCCCCGGGCGGAGGTACTATTTTCGGATTTGGGGGCAGCAGGGGCGGGGGTATCAGTTCCTTCTATCCTGTCATTGCTGCAGGAATTATCATTATAATTGGCATTGTGCTCTGGATGAAGCGGAAATGGATTGCTGCAAAACTGAAGAGACGATAAGGGGATCAGCTATGAATGGTACTCCTCTTATCCGGCTTGATGATGTATCGAAGGTGTACCATCTGGAGAGTGGTGACTTTACCGCACTCAACCACATCACACTTGATATCAATAAAGGCGAATTTGTTGCTCTGATGGGACCTTCAGGTTCCGGTAAATCGACCATGATGAACCAGCTGGGAATCCTTGATGTTCCCACAACCGGGGAGATCTTTATCGACGGTAAAAATGTGGCCGGAATGACCAACCTTGAACGAACCCATATGCGCCGTGACACCATCGGATATGTCTTCCAGAAATTCTACCTGATTCCGCTCCTCTCGGCATACGAGAACGTGGAATACCCGCTCATCCTGAAGTACAAAAAGAGGGACTCCACGGGAAGAGCAGCGGCTGTACTCAAATCCGTGGGGTTCGATGAGGAAATGAGCTCTCACCGCCCTAACCAGCTTTCCGGGGGTCAACAGCAGCGGGTCGCGATTGCCCGGGCTCTGGTCAATGACCCGATGATTCTGCTCTGCGATGAACCCACCGGCAATCTCGACCGCAAGACAGGTTTCCAGATTATGGATATTCTTGTCGGGCTGAACAAGGAAGGAAAGACCGTCATCCTTGTGACGCATGACCCGAAAATTGCTGAGTATGCACACCGGACAATACAGCTTGAGGACGGGAGAGTTGCAGGATCATGAAGGACATTTTTTTTGATCTCTCGGTCCGCAGTGTCAGGCTGAATTTTCTGCGGTCTCTCCTTGCATCTATCGGGATTGTTATAGGGGTCGTGGCAATTTCTTCCATGGGAATGCTCGGGACCAACATGCAGCTGCTGGTAAAAGATCAACTCACTACGGGTATCAATATTATCACGGTTACTCCTGATGTTGTGAGGGCAGAACCCGGGTCATCGGTCAGCTCTTCCAACAAAATAACCGAAATCCAGATCAGGGAGATCCGTGATGCCGCGGGGATAAATGAAGTTATCCCGATTGACAGGACCAGCACCCAGTTCTCGATAGGTTCCAATGATGGCAGAGGTTCGATTTATGGCCTTGATCCGGACGATATTAAAAATATCATGAATGTTTCGGAAGGATCAACTCTTCGTGGTGAGAGTGATGCTATCGTTGGTGCCACGATTGCAAACAGGTTTAACTTAAAAATAGGGACACGGATCAAGATTGGGGAACCGAATGTCAGTGTGACACGGCCGGTCATCCGTGTAGTGGGTATTCTCTCTTCAGCTGGGCTATCTTCTTCTAATGGCATTAATACGGATAATGCCATTATCGTGTCTGAGACTTGGTATACCTCCCAGTTCGGTGGGGGAAATGAGTATGACCAGGTAAATGTGTACTTAAAGGATGTCACCACATTGACCGATGTTGAAGACGCCATTGATAAAAAAGTCAACCGGAATAAAGAGGTTGTCCGTATCTCTGATTCCAGTTCCCGGATTACCAGTGTCTCCTCAACCCTGAGCTCTCTCACCATGTTCATCCTTGCAATTGGCAGTATTTCGCTCCTTGTCGCTGCTACCAGTATTTTCAATGTGATGATGATGTCGGTGAGTGAACGGGTCCAGGAGATAGGTATTCTGCTCTCCATTGGCACAGAAAAAGGAGAGGTACGCCGGATGTTCCTGTACGAAGCGTTCATCCTGGGGATTATTGGTGCTGTTATCGGTGGGATCATGAGTGTTATCATCGGGTATTCCGTGGTGAGTGCCATGATTGGAAATACTGCGTATTTCTTCTTACCCGAAAGCATAGTCTACATCCCCGGCGGGATGCTCATCGGTATGATTGTGTGTATTGTTTCCGGGCTTTACCCGGCATGGCGGGCATCGAACATGGACCCGATTGATGCATTGAGAAATGAATGAAAAAATGACTGATCAGGATTGTCCCTTGAGTTAAGATTTGAGAGGGGGCAATTCCTGTTCCCCTTTGCCGCCCCTGCGCTTACTGCGATGATGATGTATTACCTTGTTCCGGTGTATCGCATTTGGGGAAGCCGAAGCGGCCGGGGTAAAACCCCCCTGAGCGTTCAGGTTTTTTAAACAGATCTGCAGGTCAGGAAAAATTATTTACAAAATAACGATATTACTCTGATGAACCGCAGAGGAGATCCCCCGCGGATTAATTATCATGGACAAACAATCTCCGTAGTGCATGAAGTACAATTTTTTTTACCTGACCTACATCATGCAGGCCCTCATCATCCTGACGGCAGTCTACAGCTTTCACATCGGATATTATGCCGGTACCTTCTTCGGACTTGTTGCAGTCGGACTATCCCTTATTCCAACCCTTGTCCACCGGAAGGTGCATATTGTGGTCCCCTGGGAAGTCACGTTTCTCATCGCCCTGACTCTATTCCTCCATATCGCCGGGTACTCATATCACTGGTACGTGGACCTCTATCCTTACTATGACAAGGTTGCTCACCTGGTTGCATCCATAACTGTTGCCCTGCTCGGGTTCCTGGCGGTCCTTATCTTAATGCGGGTCAGTAACGGCCTCCAGTTTGAACGATGGCAGATCTTCTTTTTCATTGTAATCTTCACGATGGCATTTGGGGCAATCTGGGAGATATGGGAATTTACCCTGGACACCCTTGCCGGTGCTTACCTGACAAAACCTCTCCAGCATAGCAACACCGACACGATGATTGACCTCATCACTGACCTTTGCGGAGGATTGATTATCGCTGTCCTGGGAACATTTTACCTTAAACGAAAAAGTGCAACCGACTGGGCGGACCTGTTGCTCGAGCCGGGATTTGAAGAGATTGCTGCCCGTTTCCAGCGTTAACAACTCAGGAAATCCGAATAAAGGACGAGGCTTTCAACACCGGGAAAAACCCAGGGATGTGGTGTAACGGGGGAAATCCTTTCTATCCGGGGGCTTCGAGAAGATTGAAAAAATCCGAAAATTACGGTTACCTATAATATTTCATGTGATTCACAGCAAGAATTCATTGACGAATTTTTCCTGAAAAGAGCGTTCGAGCAGAAAGCCTATTACTCAAAAGCTCATGCAAGTTAGTATCCAATGAACAGGTGTGAACCATGCTCCAGAAAATTGCAATCTGCATAGTGGTCCTCGGTGTTTTTCTGTGCGGGTGTACAGCGCCACTGCCGGAAAAAACGGGGTCCATCACGATCACCTCATCACCCTCCGGTGCAGAGGTCTACCTCGATAATGAATACCATGGCACTACGCCCGGTACCATCAGGGATGTAGCAGCCGGTAACCATATGGTTGAGGTTCGTGAAAACGGGTATAAGACCTGGTCCCAGAACATAACCGTTATTTCCGGAGATACTGAATCTTTCTCCCCCATTCTCGTACCTTTTGCGACCACAATTCCTGCAATAGTCCCAACCTTTACACCTTCTGTGACAAAAAAAGTCGCCCCGGAGATTCATGTTGACGGTTACTGGACTTACCCGGCAGTGAGAAGTTATACCAATCCGGTTTCGCTCCTGGTCCACGCTGAGGGAGACAATGTCGGCACCGGGGATGCACGGATCGTCACTTCATCGGCAAACCTGTATTACAATGACCAGCAACTCTGCTGGGTTAAAGTATACTTCGGAACAATAAAAGCCGGAGGACATGCAACAACAGATACCATGATGTTCTGCTCACTTCCGGCCGGAGCAGATGACCACGATTTAGTTATCAAGTTTGAGAATGTTGTCGTTACTCCATAACACTTTTTCCCTTGTCCCTCGATCCGATTCGAGAAATAACAGACTCTTTGCAAACACTATCATTCCGGTTGCCCGTTCGTGTCCGCTATCGAGGCAAGTTCAGCGATAACTTCGCGGTCATCAAGGTCATACCAGCGCCGGTATGCTTCAGCCACGGCAAACCGCTGCCCGCTTCTGATGTTCAGGCAGATGACTTCGTCAACCTCCTGTGCGATACGCTCTGCTGATGAGACAGAAGATGTCGGTATCGCTACAAGGACACGCTCCGGGTGCATTGTCCGGATACTCGTGATGGCGGCAAGCATGGTGTATCCTGATGCAAGACCATCATCAGTCAAAATTACACACTTTTTTTTAAGGTCAGGAAACGGCCTGCCCTGGGTGTACCGGGCTATCCGGTCGCTGATATTCCGGCGGGTTGCAGAGATGGCGGTATCAACATCTCTCTGCGACAGTCCCAGGATTTCACGCAGCTGTTCATTGATCAGGACGTGTCCATCCCAGGAAACAGCACCGAATCCTGCTTCGGTGTTACCGGGTATCTGGATCTTTCGCACAATTGCCAGACCGATAGGGGCGTGAAGTATCCTTGAAATTTCTACTCCGACCGGAACACCTCCTGCCGGAATTGCAATTACGACCGGTTCCTGCAGTAAACCGCGTGACTTTATCAACGCTCCCAGTTTTTTGCCAGCATCATGCCGGTCAGAGAAAACGAACCGTTTATCCCGCAGATGGGGATTATCAAGGATAATGCCCATATGCGGATGCTCTGATCACCAAAGGACATAAAATTTGCGGGAGCAGTGCACCTACTGAATCTCCTGGTAAAAACAGATAAACATAAATGATACCCGGATCCCGTCCGGGTCACTGCTGGTACGACAAGCATCACGGGAAATTTACCCGGGCAGACAATGCACGTCCATCATCCGGTATCGTTATGAGAACATCGTATTCTGTTTGTTTTTTTGGAGCCTGCGGAGTACTGCATCCCCAAACTCACGGGTTCCTGCTGAACCACCAAGATCCCGGGTCCGGATGCCTTCTGCAACCACTTCCTGTATCGCCTCTTCAATCTGATCCATTCCTCTGGTATCGCCACAATACGCAAGGAGCATGCCTGCACTCCGCAGGGCAGCGATCGGGTTGGCGATATTTTTACCGGCAATATCCGGGGCACTCCCATGCACCGGCTCAAAAAGGGCATGGCCGTCACCGATGTTGGCACTGGGCACCAGCCCAAGTCCTCCGACGAGATACGAAGCCACGTCTGAAAGGATGTCTCCGAAGATGTTCGTCGTAACAACGACATCATATGATGCGGGATGCTGGAGGATGTCCAGCGCGAGAGCGTCGATATATTTGTCATTGCAGGTAACACCCGCCGTTTTCGCTTCGGAAAGACAGATGTCACGGAACAATACATCGGACTTGAGTACATTTGCCTTATGCCCGATAGTCAGCCTGCCGCTCCGCTGGAGTGAGAGCCGGATTGCAGCACGGACGATCCGCTCAGTACCCTGCCGGGACACCACCCGGAGGGTCGTTGCCCGGTCATTGCTGACCTGTTCGATACCGGAATAGAGTCCTTCGGTATTTTCCCGCACGATCATGATGTCGAACCCGTCACCTTTGACCGGACGCAGGTTTGCGTAGAGATCGAGTGCTTTTCTCAGCCGCAGCACTACACTCTGATAATCCTTCATCGGGGGTGTCGTGATCGCACCAAAGAGGATTGCATCTGCAGTCTTCAGTTCTGCAATATCGTGATCTGCACACGGGCATCCGGTCTGTTCCCAGCGGTGGTATCCTACATCAACAGAGAAGAATTCATATTCCGGATGGAGCAGTTCAAGAGCACTTTTTGCAACCGGGATTACTTCATGGCCGATGCCATCGCCTTCAACAATCGCGATCTGGGTCATTTCTTCCTCCACTGCACTACAAGGTCATTTACCGCACCGGCAATCTGTACAGGGGTGGCACCCCAATGGACTACGGCTCCATACTTCCCTTTCGTGATCCCTGTACCTGCACGCTCGGAGCGACAGCAGCGGGCTATGAACGGTTCCTCCCGCACGGATTCCAGGGGGCAGATATTCTCAAGCTCAAAGTCCTTCCCGTAGCACTCGGTGTAGAACTGTGAACCTGTCAGGCAGCCGGCTACCCGTTCCCCTCCCTGCATCGGATCGGCATCGAGCGTGCGGGTATACCCTGCAGCCCGGCAGGGGTAGACATCCGCGTGTACCTGCGTGATGTCGCGGGTATGGTGGCAGAACGTAACCGAGAGATCCCCAAAGAGCCCTGCAGACTCCAGCTCACGGATACAGGCTGTGAGACTCGGGCGGGGAGGCGCTACATCATAGACATGTATCCTGAGAAGCCCGGACATATCGGGGTCGAGCACGAACGTCATATGTTCGTCAAGCCCGGTAAAAATCGTGCAGCGGAAGCCCGTGTCGAGCGCAAGGCCGATAAGTCGCGTGCGGTCATGGATCTGCACCTTGTCAGGATAGCGGCAGGTTTCCTGTTCAGAGGCTATCAGCTTTGATGCCATGATACTTCGCATCATGCTGCTCCCTGCAGGATCAGGAGTGATTTCGAGCACCTCATAACCGGTTCCGGTGTCCCGGACAAGGTAGCGGCTCAGGAAATAAACCAGCTCTCCACAGGGTTTTGTTGCAGCATACCCAACCTGCCTGCACTGTTCCGGAAAGATCATCGGCAGGTCCTCCAGTAGTTAACGAGGCCGCCTGCTGCAAGGATTGCCTGCATCCGAGGGGAGAGCAGAGGGGTGGTATACTTCTTACCCCCTGCCTCAACCCATCCTTCTGCAAGGTCAAACTTCACGTCACTTCCAGTTGTGCAGGAAAGATTACATTCGATAAGGGGTAGCCCGACGTTGATTGCATTCCGGAAAAATATCCGGGCAAAGGATGGCGCCACCACGGCAACCACCCCGGCCTCCCGGATGGCGATCGCTGCCTGTTCCCGGGATGACCCGCAGCCAAAATTTTTTCCTGCCACAATCACAGTACCCTTCAATCGGCTCGCGAGCGTGGGATCAAGATCTTCGAATACGTGTGCCACCCAGATGCTGTGGTCCTTTGTCCGCAGGTAGCGCCCGGCGATTACAAGATCCGTGTCAATATCTGCACCGACGCAGACAGCCCGCCCTTTTCCCTTCATGGGCCTGTCTCCGGCTCGGTTATTTCTCCTTCAAGTGCACTGGCTGCGGCCGTAGCAACGGAGGACAGGAAAATCTCCCCGCCAACGCCCATCCGGTTTTTGAAATTCCGGTTGGCTGTCGACAAACAGACCTCCCCTTCCCCCAGTACACCCATATGGGATCCAAGGCAGGGACCGCAGCCCGGAGTTCCGATAGTGCACCCGGCCGCCACAAGATCAGCAAGTACTCCGGTCCGGAGTGCTTCCTGCAGCACAGCACGGGAAGCCGGAACAATAATTGTGCGGATTGCAACATTCTTCCCTTTCACAACCCGGGCAAACCGTGCGAGATCGGTGTAGCGGCCGTTTGTGCAGGTACCTACAAAAACCTGATCGAGCGGCAGCCCGGCGAGATCATGCACGGGTTTTACGGTGTCCACCCTTGGAGGCACAGCAATGAGCGGTACAATATCTGAAAGATCGAAATCGAGTTCCCGGGCATACCTGCACGGCTCCGGCTCCTGGGGTTTTACCGCGTGACCTGCCCCTGCAAGATACTGCACGGTAATGTCATCTGCATAGAACATCCCGGCTTTTGCCCCGGTCTCAACGGCAAGGTTGCAGAGCGTGAGCCGGTCATCTATGGGCAGGGCAGCAGTGCCTTCACCAATAAATTCCAGAGCCTGGTAGCTGGCGCCATCCATGCCGAGTTTGCTGACATACGTGAGTGCAAGGTCCTTTGCCTCGGCGGCACCAGTAAAGGTTCCGGAAAGGTGCATCCCTATCGATTCCGGAACCCGGAACCACGTCTCCCCGGTCATCCAGATCGCCGCCATATCCGTAGCACCGACACCAGTTGCAAATGCACCGAATGCCCCGAGCGTGCAGCTGTGGGAATCAGCCCCAACCACGACTTCCCCCGGAAGCACTATCCCCTCGCTCATGATCTGGTGACAGATACCGCACCCGATATCAGAAAAGTGCAGGAACGAATTGCGGGCAAACTCTCGCAGCTCGTGCTGGAGCGTCGCAGTTGTGCTGTTGTTGGCCGGCACAATATGATCGAAAAGGATATGGATATGTGCCGCATCCTGTATCCTCTGCTCCCCCATACTCTTCCAGGCTTCGAGAGTAAGTACCCCGGTACCGTCATGGACATACGCCCGGTCTACGATCCGGTCAACATATTCCCCGGCAGTCCCGTGAAGTATCCGCTCTGATAACGTCCCCATCAGGCATTCTCCTCTTTGGCTTTCCGGATCAGTTTTTTTAAGACATCCGGGGTGATGTTGCATTTATGCTCTGATTTGTCCTTGACAAGGTCAAGGACCCGGCAGACCTGTTTGTCAGTAAGTTCGCAGCCAATCGATGCCACCACATGTTCAAGCGCTTTCTTGCCCGTATGTTTCCCGAGGATGAATCTGCGTTCGCTCCCGACCATATCGGGCGGGAAGTATTCGTACGAGAACGGTTCTTCAAGAATTGCCGCGATGTGGATACCACTTTCGTGCGAGAACGCGAGTTCACCGGTAACCGGCTTGTTCCTCGGGAGGGTGATACCGGAGAATTTTTCGACCATATGGGAGAGTTCCGTCAGGTGCGAGAGATCGTACCGCTCAATACCCCCTTTCATCCGCAGGGCTACAAGCACTTCTTCCAGCGATGCATTACCGGCCCGCTCCCCGATCCCGTTTACCGTTGTATGCAGCTGGAAAGCCCCGGCTTCTGCAGCGGTAATCGTATTTGCGACCGCACATCCCATATCGTTATGGCAGTGAGCACAGAGCGGTTTGTCCACTGATGCAACCAGTTCGGTCATGATCCGCTGCATCTCGGTCGGGATAAGGCAGCCAACGGTATCGGCAAAGCTCAGCAGCACTGCACCGTGCTCTGACGCACGACGGTACACCTCTTTTAAGAAGGGAAGATCCGTCCGGGACGCATCTTCGGCTGCAAACCTAACCTGAACACCGTGATCCGTGGCAAAATCGATTATCCTGAGCGCATCATCAAGCACCTGCTCCCGCGTTTTTTTGAATTTGAGCCGGACATGCAGCTCGGATGTCGGGATAAAGATGCTTACCATGTCCACATTGCAGTCTATCGCTGTTGCAACATCCGCTTCCCGGGCGCGTGCAAACCCGCAGATACGGGCGTCGAGCCCGAGGTTCGCAACGGCCTTTACGCACTCCTTCTCGTGGGGGGATACTGCAGGAAACCCGGCCTCGATCACCTCAATCCCGATGGTATCCAGCATCCGGGCAATCTTCACCTTTTCTTCACAGGAAAACGATACTCCCGGTGTCTGCTCTCCGTCTCTGAGCGTTACATCACATATCTCAATATTCCACGGTTTCATGGCTGCTTCCTTCCGGACAGGTCCCTTCAATCACCAGCGTTCGCGGCCTGTCCGTGACCACAAGCTCCTGTTTCAGCGTCAGTTCGTCATCGGCACTGCAGATAACCGGGTCTGCCCAGCGGATATAGGGAACCGGATCATACGCCGGCTGTTTGCCGGTCATTGCCGTGCATTTGTTATTCATTACTATGCAGAGCAGCGGGAGCTGCTTTTCATAAACGTCGATGAGTGCGTTCAGGCCGGAGTGCAGAAGGGCATAATCACCGATAAGGGCAACCCGCGTACTTCGTGCGGCTACCGCGATGCTCGCACCCATACCATAACTTGCCACACCCAGCTCATACGGCGGATTCATCCCCAGTACTGAACACCCTGCATCGCAGATCATCTTCAGGTTCCGCTCCTTTACGATATTCATCATGCGTTTGAATGGGCAGGTGGTACAGAATGTGCGGTAATAGCCCCGGTCTTCCATCGCCTGGGGGCGTTTCTGGGGCAGCGGGGGCTGGATACCACGGTGGTCACGGACAAAGGTCCGCCCCTGTTCATGCACGCTGTGCATCCCGGCAGCCTGCACCGGCAGAGGATTCACGGTCACTATCCGGGTATTCCCCTCTGCTGCACCAACACCGGCGGGTTCTCCCTTCCACTGGTTCAGGGCTGACCGGTCTGACCAGGCAAACATCGTGCGGTACAGCTCCTCTGCTGCAGTGACCCTGCCGTTCATGGTCCAGGTCCTGTCGGAAAGCCTCCCTCGCCGGTCAAGTCGTGGAACGGGATTACCATTTACCTCCTGTTCCAGGATCTGTGGTGTAAGGCGGAGCATAGCCACCCGGGAGAACTCCTCGGAGGCTTCAAGTGCCGCCTCCACACCGGCATAACAGGTGGTTTCATCCGGTTCTATCACCGGGAGTTCCGCAAGCTCCCCGAAGTAGCGTGAGTCCTGGGCGGTCTGCGAGCCCCTGGCTTCCGGGTCGTCCCCGGCCACAAGGATCACCCCGCTGATGAGTCCCTGTGCTGTTGCCTGGAGCAGGGGATCGGCACACGCGTTCACCCCGACATTTTTGATGATCACCGCTGCACGCCTGCCGGAGAGGGAATCCCCGAGGGCATATTCCAGTGCAGTCTTCTCATTGATCACCAGCTCTGCCTGTGTCCGCTCACCAAGTTCGGTGATAGGAAAACCCGGCACAGTATACTGCCGGTCAGTGCAGGCAAGGAGTGCCCGGGTAATTACGTCAACACCTTTCATTGGTCTCTCCCCGGTACAAGATCGCAACCTGCACAGTTCGTGCACATCGTAACTGCAAGTTTTGGATCAAGGCCGGCCCTGGCGAGAGCCTGTTCATGTATGGCAAAGATTTTCATCAGCCGTTCCGCAGATGGCCGGGGTGAACCTGCAAGCCCGGCTACCGGGTTGAGCGGGCGCAGAACAGGAATCACCCCGAGCGAGGTCAGCTTTTTGATACAGGTTTCCAGCTCTGCATCAGTCTCCCCCAGTCCCACGATGACGTTGGAAAAGACACGGTTTTTCCCGAACAGCTTCACCGAGCGATCAAGTACCTGCCACAGCACCCCGTAATCCAGACCCGGGCACATCTGAGAAAACAGTTCCGGGGTTGCCGCTTCGAGATTGAATTTCACCTCAGCCACACCCAGCTCCTTTAACCGGTCGGGTGTCGAGGGGGTCGGGTAGATGGATACACCAACAGGCAGGTTAAACGAAGCGAGGTGTTTTACCACCTCAAGCACATAGGCCTCTTCTTCTTCAATGCTCGTGAGGACACCACTTGTAATGGAGATTGCATGGATTTGGTCACGCACTGATTCCACCATCGCTGTGATCTCTTTGATAGTCTTGCGTTTTCCCCCGATACGGGGGACTGAACAATAGCTGCAGGAGAATATGCAGCTGCCGGTTACGGTGATAAAAGCCTGGTCAGGGCAATGGAACCCGGGTTCCAGCAGGTGCCCGGAGATTTTCTGTCCTTCTAAGAACAGATCGGCAGTCCCGTTTCCGCGGTGTGCAATCTCGATGCTGCTGACCGGGCTGAGCGCAAGCTTGACCCGGTGACTTCCCATGGCAAAAAAAACCGCACCGCTGCCACCGGCACCGGGTCCTGCCGCTGAGCGGGCGATATAGTGTTCTGCAGGTTCACCGGTCAGATGTGCCTGACCAACAGCCAGAAGCCGGGCTTTCAGGTCTGTCCACTGCATAGTTCCAGCGCCTCCTCGTACCGGGTGTAAAACGGGATGGCGGCAACTGCACCGATTATGCCCCTGCCATCCAGTATTATCTGCAGCTTTTTGTCAACCAGGCCCCCGAGCACTCCCGGTTTAATCTCTCCCCGTTTGACATTTCGCCCGTATGCAAGCAGTTTTTCTGACGGGGTAAACCCGGTATAGACCGCCATCCCTGTTTTTTGGGAGAGGGTGTACCGTTCGAGGAGTTGGCGGAACCTTTCGGTCAGTCCCAGGGTGTCAGTAGTAGCAAACTCAACCACAATACTCACACAGTTCTTTGTACGGTACGGTACCGGAAAGAGCTGGACTATCGTGTGCGAGAGATATACCGAAAGTTCATCCTCAACCGCCTTTGCAATAGTGTGGACAAGCGTCCACGTGGCACCCTCATCGGGAGTGTCCGTATCGTCAACGCCTATAAGGACCCGCTGCATTCGGGGCAGCCATATCGTGGAACCGGCAACTTTTCCCCCTCCGGATTCATCGCACCTGCTCCGCAGGACACCAGCTGCATCAGAACGGCATGCTGCTGCACCTACCCCGCCGCCACCCATTCCGATGTAGGTGACAGCGATCTCAGATGAATCGACAACGCACGAGGAGATACCGGCCGGAAACCGGGATCCTTCAAGAGCAAGGTCCACGGTACCCGGGGTTAAGAGGTACCGCATGGTCTGACCAACACAGCGGACATTTTTTACCACCGGGCTTTTAGCATAGTGGTGCTTTGACCACATTGCCCCGCCAACACAGTCAAAGAACTCAATGAGCTCAACATGACTGCCTGCTTCATCAGCTACTGCCACGATTCGCGGGTAGTGGATGACATACGGTTCAGCGATGGTCGTCATAGTGTCCAGCCACCTCAATTCCTTTGATGTCCCGTAGTACCACATTCCAGGTACACCATTGGTTCATCGTGTCCGCTTTACCAGTGCTTCGGGCAATGCATCGTCCAATGATCGCTGATGTACCATTGAATCCGCCAACCCCCAGGTGAAAGATCGGGCTAAAAAGAGGTCGGAACACGGGATGCATGTCCTTGTGTGTCAGGGTGATCATGTTATCGCCGAAAATTTCGTTAACAAAAGAATCGGCAATAAAAATATAAATAACGATCGATGTGATCTTAATAAATTAAAAAAAAAGAGAAAATTTCAGAGCACTTTGTGCAGATCGATCTTAAATGGTCCGAGAGTACCGCCAAAGTTTCCGGCAGAGATGAACTTCACGCCCGGAACCATTACCGCTGCCCTGACACCGGCTCCCATTGCTGCTGCAACGGACTTCTCGTCAATCCCGTCAATAACAATTTCATAGACTGCCTTGATGCCGGCCGGGACCTTGGTGTCAGCAACTTTTTCCCGGAGTGTCGGACAGTACTTCTCATTGGTCGAAGCAATCATGAACTTGTATTTCAGGCTGCCAACTTTTGAACCGCTCCCGACAATACCACCCGGGAAACTTGTGATGGTGCCCGGCACCTTGTCAATCGCGTCAACTGCAGCTTTTGCTCCCATGAGAGCTGCCATCTGGTTCTCACCCATCACAAAGAAGTTACCGCCAGCAACACCCTTGACGATGCCAAACTCCTCTTCGCCAACATATTCACCCTGCATAATGGGAATAGCCCAGCACTTTCTCCCGCCTACCTCTTTCTGGTATTCGTAGCCATCACCAAAGAAATGAAGCTTGACCGGGATTTTTTCCTCTGCATTGGTGATCCCGTTAAAAACTGCTGTGGTTGGTGCAGTGAGGACACATTCTGCAAGGCGTTCCACGACCTGTTCCTTGAGTTTCTTCTTGCTGGCACAGATCAGGATGGCAACACCCGGTCTTCCATCGGGAGTCTCACTTGCCGGGACATATCCTTCAATTCCTGCCTCACATGGGCAGCCAATGGACGATGTTGCAAATCCGGTTGCTTCCGTTGCTGCTTTCTTTGCCCATTCCTTCGTCACCGCAGTGATGATTACACGGCAGACCCAGGTCGGGAATGCCTCTGCGTACGTATTATCAATAGTAACTCCGTTGATTTCCATTCATAACCTCCGGTACTACAAAGGTACAATGATGTTTATTGAATAAATTTTCTAATTTAATCCGGTTTATACAGCGCATGGAAAATGGCGAATTGAGTAAATTTTTTTAAATTAACATGATTCAAGAGTAGATCTATAAAAATTAAAAATCCTCAATAAATTCCCCTTTTTTAGGGGCTTATTTCAGAACATTTATCTATCTTCTTCGACCACTTTTTGATAGTCGATTTTTGAAATCGATCATAGCTGGTGCGTGAAAAAAATGGCATTTGCAGTGCACATAAACATGGAAAATTGTACCGGCTGTAACAATTGTGTCGTCGCGTGCCCTGTGGACGCTTTGGAGCTTCACACTGTGGATCCTTCCTCAAAGGATAAGATCTACAAAGTCAAGGACGGGAAATCCATTGTGCTTGATTTTAAAGGTGAACTCTGCGCCGGTTGCGGCGTTTGTGTCCAGGCATGCCCGCATGATGTTATCAAGCTGACAGGGCCCTGGGAGTCCAGAGCACAGGCAAAGGTACAATAAAGGAACAAGGTTGAGGGTTTATTCATGGCATTGTTTCCAAAGTTTTCTAAAAAGCGAGAGGGTGTAAACGTTGTAATGGAGCAGCGCCTCCTTCAGAGCGTGAACAACCTCATTCTGAATTCAGAGACCTGCACAGGATGTGGCATCTGTGTCGAGTCTTGTCCCGAGGACGCAATCGTGCTCGGGCTCGTCGGTGCATCACGGCGTGGCGCCATCAATTACGCTGCCCCGGTCGATATTGACGAGGTCAAGTGCTCGTATTGCGGCGTCTGCGTCGTAATGTGCCCGTTCAATGCATTGACTCTGAAGGTTGATGGACAGGAGAAACTTCCGATCCTTGAGAAGGAAGGGTTCCCGCAATATGATATGAAGGCGGAGATTGATGACGAGAAATGCGTCAAGTGCACGATCTGCGAAGAGGTCTGCCCACGGGATGCAATTGACCGGAACGTCCCTGCTTACGAAGGAACCTATAAAGGACCGGTGAGCGGAGCAAAGGACAGGCAGGCTGCGATCAAGACCAAGACGACGTTTAAAGTCGATATGGAAAAGTGTTCGCTCTGCGGTATTTGCGGCGCACTCTGCCCGGCACTCGTGGTGAAACACAAGGAATTCACCGCTGAGACTGGCAAAGTCGAAGGTGAAGTTATCTGGGACGAAACGAAATGCGATGCCTGTAAGGTATGCGTTGAAGCGTGTCCGGAAGAATGCATCACGGTCGAACGTGAGATAATCAGCGATAAAATTGAAGGAAAGGTCGACATTATCCAGGATAACTGTTGTACCTGCACCTGGTGCTCACGAAACTGCCCGACAGAAGCGATCACGGTTGAAAAGTTTTTTGAAGGAGATATCGAGTTCCACGCCGAGAAATGCCCTGGAGGCTGCTCGACCTGTGTTGAGATCTGCCCGGCAAATGCGATCTATCTCCCGACAGCAAAGCCTGCAGCCGACATGAAAGGTGTGGTAGAGCCGACCATTGCCGTTAACAAGGACTACTGTATCCTGTGCGGTGCCTGTGTCAATGCATGTCCCGGTGAGGATATTATCGTTATGCAGAGGACCGGAATCCGCATGAAGGGTACAGAGACAGACCTGTTCAAGAAGATTAAAGAGAAACTTTTCACGAAGCGAACTTCAAAAGTGAAAGAAGACGTGAAAGGACAGGTCAATCTCAAGGTAATGGAGAAGGCGTGAGGGAGTACTATGGTTAGAACAAAAGGTTACCCGGAAGCGTTGGAGAAGAAACTCCGCGACCAACGATATTTCAATGATGACTCAAACCCGGAATTCACCAAGAATGTGAAAGGAATCTCACGCACCATCGCCCACATGTGCTACCAGTGCGGAACCTGTACCGGATCGTGCCCGTCTGCTCCCCGGAGTTCGTACCGCATCCGTAAATTTATGAGAAGAGCGGTGCTCGGTCTTGAGAACGAGTCCCTCACGGATCCGGATCTCTGGCTCTGCACAACGTGTTACAGCTGTACCGACAGATGCCCCCGTGATATCGCACCAACAGATGTCATTATGGCAATGAGGAACCTCGCCTTCAAGAGAGATATTATTCCCGTGAACTTCCTCAAGACCGTGCAGGCAATTTACAGCTCAGGACACGGTGTGCCCAATAATGATGTGAACCGTGCTGCCCGCGAGAGGATCGGACTATCACGTGACCCGCCGACCACCCACATGTATCCGGAATACGTCAAGGGTATCCAGAAGATCCTTGACCACTACAAACTCAAGGCAAATGCCGACCGGATTGTCAAGGAAAGGGAGGGGTAAGATACCATGTCAGAAGCAAAACACAAATTCGCATTCTATCTCGGCTGTATCGCCCCCAACCGTTACCCGGGTGTTGAATCCGCTTCCATCAAGGCCATGAAAAAACTTGGTGTTGAGCTGGTTCCCCTCAAGGGTGCAAGCTGCTGCCCCGCACCAGGTGCTTTTGGATCGATTGATCTCAATGTATTTTACGCAATGGCAGCCCGCAACCTTGTCCTTGCAGAACAGATGAAAATGGATATTGCCCTCGTCTGCAATGGCTGCTATAAGTCGATCTGGGAAGTCAACCACAAGCTCAAGCACAACAAAGATCTCCGCGACAATGTCAATGAAGTGCTCAAAGAGATCGATATGGAATACAAGGGCTCAATCAATGTGTACCACACCGCAGAACTTCTCTATAATGATAAATTCATCGGTGTCGAGAAAGTCCGCGCCAGCGTGACCAACCCGCTTACGGGTGCACGTATCGCTGTCCACTATGGCTGTCACCTGACCAAACCCCACAAAGACCGCGAGTTTGAAGATGAGGTCATGCTGAACACCGAGCACCCGACGTGGATGGAAGAACTGGTCGCTGCAATCGGTGCAACTCCTGTCGAATATCGCAACAAGATGCAGTGCTGCGGTGCCGGTGGAGGTGTCCGTGGCTATGATATTGTGCATGCACTGGACATCGCCAATGAGAAGCTGATCAACCTCAAAGCAGTGGGTGTTGACGCTCTTACGGACATCTGCCCGTTCTGTCAGCTCCAGTTTGACCGCGGCCAGATTGAGATCAAGGAGAAGTTTGGCGTGTCCTACGATTTACCCGTACTGCACTTTGCTGAACTGCTCGGACTGGCACAGGGAATGAGTCCGCAGGACCTCGGGCTGGACCTCCACGGGATCAGCTGCGAACCGTTCCTGCAGAAGGTGCTGTGAGGTGGGAAAAATGGCTGAAAAGAAGAAAACAACTACCAAAAAGACTGACGCAAAGAAACAGGAAGCCCCAAAGCAGGCACCCGCAGCCAAGGGTACCGCAGCACCAGTGAAGACAAGCCCCTCTGAGAAACCACGTGTCGGCGTTTTCATCTGTCACTGCGGTACCAACATTGCCGGTTCAATGGATATCGAGGCCGTTGGGGAGTATGCAAAAACCATTCCGAATGTTGCCTATGTTGACAATTACAAATACATGTGCTCGATGCCCGGGCAGGCTGTAATAAACAAGGCAATCAAGGACAACAACCTTACCGGGGTCGTTGTGGCAGCATGTTCCCCACGTCTCCACGAACCAACGTTCAGGACAGCAACAAAAGAAGGCGGCCTGAACCCGTTCCGGTTTGAGATGGCGAATATCCGCGAGCAGAACTCGTGGGTGCACATGCATGACCAGGAAGGATCAACAGACAAGGCAAAAGACGCGATCCGCATTGCTGTTGCAAAGGCATCACTCCTGCAGGACCTGTTCCCGAAGGCAGTGAAGGTTGAGCATGCAGCGATGGTAGTCGGTGCCGGCGTTGCCGGTATGCAGGCAGCCCTTGACCTTGCAAACGCAGGGATCAAGACCTACCTCATTGAATCGTCCCCAACCATTGGCGGGCGCATGTCCCAGCTGGACAAGACATTCCCGACCCTTGACTGCTCGCAGTGTATCTTAACACCAAAGATGGTGGATGTAGGCAGGGCCGCAAATATCGAGCTGATGACCTACTCGGAAGTTGACTCAGTCGAAGGGTACATCGGCAATTTCGATGTGACCATCCGCAAGAAGGCACGCGGTGTCCTCTCCATGGCAGATGCGGCAGCGAAGGGTATGGTCGGTGGCGGCTGTAACGGCTGCGGTGACTGCGAAGCCCCGTGCCCGGTTATCAAACCCAATGACTTCGAAGTGGGTATGAAGCCCCGAAAGGCGATCTACATCAGCCACCCACAGGTTGTACCGCTTCTCTATACAATTGATTTTGACTCCTGCATAAAATGCGGACTGTGTGTTACTGCCTGCGGTCCCGAGAAGAATGCCATTGTTCTTGAGGATAAGGACGAATTTGTCAAGGTCAAAGTCGGGACAGCAATTCTCGCAACGGGATACGACATGTTCCCTGTGGAGAAGAAAACAGAATGGGGATACAAGAAGTTTGAAAATGTCATCTCGAGCCTTGAGTTCGAGCGGCTTATCTGTGCATCCGGTCCGACCAGCGGTCACCTTGTTCGACCAAGCGACGGGGAAACACCCAAGAGAGTCGCGTTCGTGCTGTGTGCAGGCTCCCGTGATAACACCGGCAACGGCAAACCGTACTGTTCACGGTTCTGCTGCATGTATTCCTTAAAACATGCCCACCAGATCTACGAAAAGATACCCGGTGTACAGGCATATCTCTTCTACATGGATATCCGTTCATTCGGTAAGATGTACGAGGAGTTCTATTACCGCATCCAGGACGAAGGTGCCAAGTTTATCCGCGGGCGTGTTGCAAACATACTCGAAGATCCGGTCACCAAGAATCTTCACGTCCACACTGACGACACCCTGCTGAACCGCCCGGTTGATATGGAAGTCGACCTTGTCGTGCTCGCAGCGGCAGTACAGCCGAAGGAAGATACCAACAGGACCCGCAAGCTCTTCGGTGTTTCCTGTTCAATGGACGGCTGGCTCTTAGAAGCCCACCCGAAACTGAACCCCTGCGGAACGACAACTGCCGGTGTTTTCCTTGCCGGTGTCTGCCAGGGTCCCAAGGACATTCCTGACACTGTCGCATCTGCCGAAGGTGCAGCATCTGCAGCAAGTATCCCCATCCACACGGGTGAGGTCGAACTTGAGCCGTACTTTGCCATGTGCATTGAGGAGCGGTGTGCAGGCTGCGGTATGTGCATCAGCCTCTGTCCCTACAGTGCCCTTGCACTTGTCGAGAAGGATGGTCGCACCGTTATGGAAGTTACCGAAGCCAAATGCAAGGGTTGCGGTACCTGCGGTGGTTTCTGCCCTGGCGGGGCAATCTGGATGAACCACTTTGCTACCCCGCAGATCGTGGCGCAGATCGATGCATTCCTGCTCGGAGGTGAGCAGTAATGTCAGCTGCACCCGAATTCCCTATTCCAAAACGTGAGCCAGGAGTCTGGCAGCCAAAAATCCTCGGTATTCTCTGTAACTGGTGCTCGTATGCCGGTGCAGACCTTGCCGGTGGCGGCCGTATCCAGTACCCGCCGGATGTCCGGGTCGTCCGGGTCATGTGTACCGGACGTATTGACGCATTGTTCGTCCTTAAGGCGTTTGCCGATGGCGCTGACGGAGTCCTTGTCTCCGGTTGCCACTTCGGTGACTGCCATTATCTTGAAGGCAACTACAAAGGTGCAAAGCGTATGTTCATGGTCAAGCGCCTCATGAAGAGCATCGGTCTTGATGACCGCCGCTTCAGGATGACGTTTGTATCAGCATCCGAGGGTGCCAAGTGGGGTGCCGTCATCACCGATGTCGTGAAAACGATCAATGAACTCGGACCAAGCCCCATCAAGGAGTTCAATAAATAAGGGTGCTGAAAGTGTGGCAATGATATCCTCCCACACCATTTTTCCACCGGCTGAAACATGCTTTGTCACAAAGGTGGGATTTATGTAATGGTGGGCAGAATACATTGTTTTGCTTAAATAACCCGATTATTGGAGGAATATACAGTGGCAACAATTAACGTGAACCTGATATCAGGCCGGAGCATCCAGCAGGGTGTTGCGATTGAAGGCGGGAAGGAAAAACCTGCTTATCGCACTGCCTCGGGGATCATCGAGCTTGATGCGTCAGATTTGAAAAAACTTGGGGCGTGGAAAAACACGAATGTGCGGGTCACAAGCGATCATGGCAGCGTTATCGTGAAGGCTATCGAGACCACGCAGGGACCACACCCGGGCGTAGGGTTCATTCCCATGGGACCCTGGGCAAATTCCATAATCGACCCCAATACCTACTCAACAGGCATGCCCACATTCAAAGGAACTCCGGTCAAGGTCGACGTTGCGATGAACGAACCCATCCTTCTCGGCATTGAACTGGTACAGAAATTATGCGGGGTGAAATGAAATGACCAAGACTATACCGGATGTCATTTGTCCTTTCTGCGGGACGCTCTGCGATGACCTGGAAGTTGTTGTATCCGATGACGGGAAACAGCTGCTCGAAGTCTATAACGCCTGCGTCATCGGGACGGAAAAGTTCCTGCACTCCCAGTCAAAGGATCGTGTTACCCGGCCACGGATGCATCAGCCTGACGGAACCTGGAAAGAGGTCAGTTATGACGATGCAGTCGAGTACACAGCGCAAATGCTGGCAAAGGCAAAAAAGCCCCTGATGTACGGCTGGAGCTCTACCAACTGTGAAGCACAAAGCGTTGGGAATGAGATTGCCGAAATCACCCGGGCATGTTGTGACAACACCGCTGCAGTCTGCCATGGAACGACTCTCATTGCAGTGCAGGATATCGGTCTCCCGACCTGTACCCTTGGTGAGGTCAAGAACCGTGCAGACCGGATTATTTTCTGGGGCTGCAACCCGGCCCACGCCCACCCCCGGCATATGTCACGGTACTCGATCTTCCCCCGCGGATTCTTCACCGGCAAGGGACAGATGAGCAGGAAAATGATTGTCGTTGACCCCCGGGTCACCGATACTGCAAAAATGGCAGACGTCCATCTGCAGGTGGAACAGGGTAAGGACTACGAGCTGCTCAATGCACTCCGCGTTGCCTTCCGGGGCGAATGGCTTCCTGATTCTGTAGCGGGCATTCCCAAGGAGAAGATCCGGGAAGCCGCAGACATGATGAAGAGCGGTCGTTTCGGGATCATCTTCTTCGGTATGGGAGTAACCCAGTCATTGGGTAAGAACCACAACATCGATGAAGCGATTGCCGTAACAAAAGACCTCAACGAATATACGAAATTCTCGATCATGCCGATGAGGGGTCACTACAATGTTACCGGGTCCGGTGAAGTGTTTGCATGGCAGTTCGGGTTCCCGTATTCCGTGGACCTGACCAGAGGATTCGCCCGCTATAACCCGGGTGAAACCAGCTCCATTGATCTGCTGGTCCGCGGCGAGGTCGATGCCATGTTCACCATAGGCAGCGATCCTGGAGCCCACTTCCCCATCAGCGCTGTCAAACAGTTCGCCCATATTCCCTCGGTCTGCATTGATCCCCACCTTACACCGACAAGCGGTGTATCAAAACTGCATGTGCCGGTAGCATTCAACGGTGTTGAAACCGGTGGGAACTGCTATCGTATGGACAATGTACCTATCGACTGCCGTAAGGTTGTCGATGCACCCGAGGGTATGCTCACCGATGAGCAGTTCTTAATCAAGGTCCGTGATCGGGTCCGGCAGCTCAAGGGGGCAGCATAATCATGTCAGAATATATCATCAAAAACGGGCACGTATTCGACCCGGTCCAGGGCATCAAAGGCGACAAGAAAGATATCGCCATAAAAGATGGAAAGATCGTTGACAAGGTCGGTTCCGGTGCAAAGGCTATCGATGCCACGGGTAAGACCGTTATGGCAGGTGCCGTTGAGATCCACGCCCACATAGCAGGGCCCAAAGTAAACCTTGGCAGGATTTACCGTCCCGAGGACAAGCTCTTCTCCTGCACGCCGACAAAAGGCATGGAACGGATGGGCGGCGGGGCATCAATCCCGACCACGTTCAAGACCGGCTACGAGTATGCCAAGATGGGGTACACGACCGCCATGGAGGCAGCAATGCCCCCGATGTTCTCCCGTCACGTGCACGAGGAGATCCGCGACACCCCTATCATTGACGAGGGAGCATTCCCGGTCTTTGGCAACAACTGGTTCGTGCTGGAATACCTCAAAAACAAAGAGGTTGAGAACACTGCGGCATATATCGCCTGGCTCATCCGGGTAACCAAAGGATATGCTGTCAAGGTCGTCAACCCTGGCGGAACAGAAGCATGGGCTTGGGGACTGAACTGTCTTTCCGTGAACGACCCGGTCCCGTACTTCGACATCACCCCGGCTGAAATTATTACCGGGCTGATCGAGGCAAACGAGTACCTTGGTCTCCCCCATTCCATGCACATCCACCCCAACAATCTCGGGAACCCGGGATGTTACGAGACCACGCTTGACACCCTGAAACTTGCCGAGGGCTTCAAGGCCAGGAACAAGTTCGGCCGTGAACAGGTTATGCACCTGACCCATTCACAGTTCCACTCCTATGGCGGAACCAACTGGGGCGACTTTGAGTCCAAGGCAAAAGAGGTTACCGACTATGTCAACAGTCACAAGAACATCACTATTGACACGGGCAATGTAACCCTCGATGAGACCACGACTATGACCGCGGACGGTCCGTTCGAGCACCACCTCACGGGTCTTAACAATCTCAAGTGGGCTAACTGTGATGTCGAGCTCGAGACCGCAGCCGGCGTCGTACCCTATATCTACAGCCCAAGCATCTCGGTCTGTGCCATCCAGTGGGCGATTGGTCTTGAAATTGCCCTTATGTCAAAGGATCCCATGCGCTGTTACATCACCACCGACCACCCCAACGCAGGTCCGTTTACCCGGTACCCGCGGGTTATCAAGTGGCTGATGTCTGCCAAGGCCCGTGAAGCACAGGTCAATGCGTTCAAGCACAAGGACAAGGTTCTTTCACAGACCAGCATCGGCAGTCTGGACCGCGAGATCTCGCTCTATGAACTTGCACAGATGACCCGTGCAGGCCCGGCCAAGTCACTCGGCCTTGCCAGTATGTGCGGGGGCTTAAAGCCCGGTATGGATGCAGATGTTGCCGTGTACAACTTCAACCCGGACAAACCGGTAGCCAACCCTGATGACATTGAAAAAGCGTTCTCACGCTGTGCCCACGTCTTCAAGAGCGGTGTTGAGGTCGTTACCAACGGAGAGATCGTCAGCAACGGTCACAAGCGTACGCTCTGGGTGAATGCAAAAGTGAAGGACAACCCGCAGGTCATGCGTGACATCAACGAGAAATTCCTGAAGTACTACAGCATGACCCAGGCGAACTACGAAGCTCTCGGACACCACTTTGTCCCGAACCCGTACACCCTTGAGGTAGATGCAACCTGAGTGCAGGAGTGGACTATGGAAACTGTAACTATTACCATGAAAAATCCTCCTGCACTGTATCTTGAGGCAGACAATATATCACCCGATGGATTTGCGGGAAAGACTGCAGCGCAGATCGCGGAGCTGCACGTTCACGAAGGAAACACAACTTCGACGCTTGGCAAATATTTCGAAGTCAGCGGCAATGCAGGTGCAACCGCAGCTGACACGAAGATTATTGTCAAGGGTGATGTCAAAAAAGTCAAGTATCTCGGTTTCAAAATGAGCGCCGGGGAGCTTGTTGTCGAAGGCAGCATGGACCAGTATGCCGGTGGCTGGATGACCGGCGGAAAAATGCTGGTCAAAGGCAATGCTGATGCATTTGCCGGGACCGCTATGAAAGGCGGCGAACTTACCATTGAAGGCAATGCCGGTAACTACCTTGGTGCTGCATACCGTGGCGACTGGCGAGGAATGTCCGGCGGCAAGATCCTTGTAAAAGGAAACGCCGGCAGTGATATCGGCATGTACATGCTCGGCGGCGAGATGATCATCAACGGCAATGCAGATGTCCATGTCTGCACCCATGCCGAAGGAGGAAAAGTCATCATCAAAGGAAACTGCAAGAGCAAAGTCGGCGGCCAGATGGTCGATGGTACAATCTACGTCTTTGGCACGATCGATACCATGATGCCCGGCTTCAAACCCGCAGGTGAAGCGGAACTCGAAGTCGACGGGGTTAAGGCAAAATTCGCCCACTACATCGGTGACATGGGCGAGCGCCACAAGAAGAAGAAAGGTCAGATGGTGTACGCAAACCTGTACCAGAAGATCTGATCTTCTTTTTATACCAGAATGCACTGCAAATCATTCGAGGGGAGTCCGGTGCCATCAGCATCCGGCAATTCCCCAACCCCCTGTTTTTTATACAGAGCGCGCAAAAAAATAAAAAAATTTGCCATTCCTTATAGCAATACGTGATACACTTCTTTTGTTTTGTAATACTGCGTAAAACTTTGAATTGTAATTTATATGATGTATTTGAACATTCCTTCATTCTGGATTATTATCTTTTGTTTAATATAAAATTTTATCCCGGTAAAAAATAGTAATGCTTATATGGCGAAATCTGGTATTATTTCATGTCCCATTAGGGGACGTGCAATAGTGACTTTCATTCATTACCAGTGTACTCAACTAGTTTACACTATCGTTCAGAGACTGTAATGTATCGCAATTAAACCAAAATTTGGAGGAATTCACATGAAATATAAAGACACAATCGACCTCTACGACGATGAGGGTAAGCTCTTAAAGAGCAATGTAACTCTTGACAAGGTCAGCCCGCTGGTCAACAAGGGTGCACTCAATGTCATCGACCTCACCAAGAGGACTGTGGCAGTCAACTTCGCTGGTATCGAGGAAGCCTTAAAGACCGGAAAGATGGGCGGCAAGTCGAACCAGATTCTCGGCCGCAGCATGAACTGCAGCTGTGTCAAGGACTGCGACGCACTCTCGGCCAAGATCAAGGACATGGTCCAGGTCACCGACGGCGACAACACCAAGATCACCAAGGTCGGCGGCGGCAAGATGATCTTAGTCGAGGTCCCGACTGCACGTATGGATGCAGCAGCAACCTATGATGCAGCATCTACTGCAGTTGCAGCAGCCACCACCTATGCACTGATTGACCAGTACAAGGTCGGTATGTTCGACGGCTCCTACATCAAGGGAGCAGTCTGGGGTACCTACCCGCAGACCATGCACATGGACGGCGGCAATGTAGTTTCGATCCTGAACATCCCGCAGAACAACGAAGGTCTCGGCTACGCACTCCGCAACATTCCCGCAAACCATGCGGCAATGATGACCCACCGGAATGCGATGCAGGGTGCAGCACTCTGTGCGACCTTTGAACAGGCCGGAGAGTTCGAGATGGGTATGGCAATCGGCCCGTTCGAGCGTGCCCAGCTCCTGCTCTACGCATACCAGGGCCTGAATGCAAACAACATGGTCTACGATCTTGTCAAGGCAAACGGCAAGACCGGTACCATCGGTACAGTCGTGCAGAGCCTTGTCGAGCGTGCCATTGAGGACAAAGTCATCAAGGCAGGCAAGAAGGGCAAGAGCGGCTATATCTTCTACGAAACCAAAGACCCGATGATGTGGAACGCCTATGCATCGGCAGGAACCCTTGCAGCAACCATGGTCAACTGTGGTGCCGGGCGGTTTGCCCAGGCAGTCTCAGCAACCCTGCTCTACTTCAACGACCTGCTCGAGCACGAGACCGGCCTCCCCGGCTCCGACTTCGGTCGTACCATGGGTGTCGCAGTCGGTTTCTCGTTCTTCAGCCACTCGATCTACGGTGGCGGCGGCCCCGGCGGTTTCAACGGTAACCACGTCGTTACCCGTCACGCAGCCGGTGTCGGTATGCCCTGTATCGTAGCAGCATGCTGTCTTGATGCAGGCACCCAGATGTTCGGCCCCGAGCACACATCGAAGATCTATGGAGAAACCTTCGGGCAGCTCGACGCATTCAAGAAGCCGATCCAGGCAATTGCAAAGGGCGTATAAACAAGCCCCCACGGACAAAAATGACCGAAGCCACGTTCCCCCAGTGCCGGATCGTTACCGAGCGCCTGCTGAACCCCGAGACTACCGAACGCCTGCTGAACCAGATTTGTTCTGTTGCCGGAGTCCGGCGCATGGTCCTGAACGGACCACGCCTTCCCGCAACAATTACCTACGGGCCCGCCAAAGGACTCGCCAATCCTCATACCATGAGGAAGACGATCCGTGTCGGGGACGAGGACCTGGAACTGCAGGTGCATGTTGGTACTATACTGCTCGAGCTTGAGACCCGCGACGTCATCCCGGCACTGCAAACCGCGTGCAAACCGGTCTTCACGGACTATCATTTCTATATCCAGGAAGGCAGGTTCATGAAAACCGAACCATCACTTACCGATTACTGTAAGTATGGCCCGGACGCGGACAAAACGATCATAGGACTTACTGATCCAAGCAGCAAGTCCCGACCCGTAATCATTCAGGGAATTAAATAAATTATGCCGATTGGACGAGTAACCCAGGTTGTTGACTGCCGCGAGGCGATGGGCATGGGTAAAGGAGGAGGGATTGCCCAGCGGGGCACCATCTCCGAGTGCCGGTACCCGGATGTCATTGTGGTCGGGATGTCTCCCGGACGCCGCCACATAACAAAACCGGTGTGCGATATCACCTCAGGCTTACGACAACAGGGCGTTGAATACAGCATCAGTACGCTGGTACTGTATGCCGGCAGTGGCGTGCCGCCGGACGCACCAAAAATCTCCGGTGGCGTCCTTGGCGCTTCATTTGGGCTTACCGACAAGGAAATCGCGCAGATAGAGAAACACAAAGTCGCCATCCTGCACCATGGGAACGTACGTTCCCACGTGGTAGCCAAGGTCAGGTTTATTCTCCAGGCCTGTGATGTGAAGGCAATTGTGGTTTCCCAGGCCCCGATTGATTATGAGGATCTCGCAAAGGAGGGAGTAAAGACCACCGTGGTGATGCCCCCCACAGACAAGATCCGTACGAAAGGTACGGTGATGGCCATCGTGAGCGGTGTCACCCGTGGTCAGACCCCCACCCGTGAGAAGATGGCGGAAGTCATTTCGTCAGTAATGAGAATCGTGAAAAAGAAGGAAACATTGGAGTGATAAAATAATGGCATACAAACCCCAGTATGGTCCCGGCCAGACTCAGATCGCCGAGAACAGGCGTAAGCAGATGGACCCGACCCATAAGCTGGAAAAGCTTCGCGACGTAAGTGACAAGGACATCGTCCTCGTCATGGGACACAGAGCCCCCGGCTCAGCCTATCCAAGTGCACACCCACCGCTCGCAGAGCAGCAGGAACCCGCGTGCCCGATCCGCAAGCTCGTGACCCCAACCGATGGCGCAAAGGCCGGCGACCGCGTCCGTTACATCCAGTTCACTGACTCGATGTACAACGCTCCCTGCCAGCCCTACCAGAGAAGCTACGTTGAATCATACCGCTTCCGCGGTATTGACCCGGGTACCCTCTCAGGCCGTCAGATTGTCGAGTGCCGCGAACGCGACCTCGAGAAATATGCAAAAGAACTCGTCAACACCGAGCTCTTTGACGCAGCACTCACCGGTATCCGTGGATGCACGGTGCACGGCCACTCCCTCCGTCTCGATGAGAACGGTATGATGTTCGATATGCTCCAGCGCTTTGTCATCGACAAGAAGACCGGCGGCATCAAGTACATCAAGGACCAGGTCGGTGTACCGCTTGACGCAGAAGTCAAGGTCGGCAAGGCACAGGACGCAAAGTGGCTCAAGGCACACACCACCATGTACCACTCGATGGTAGGCACGGGATTCCGTGACGACCCCGAATATGTTGAGTACATCACCCGTATCCACGAACTGCGGGTTAAATACGGCTTCATGCCCAAGGAGGCCTGAACATGGCAAAAGCAGCTAAAATCGAGAGGACCCAGAAGCTCTTCCTGAAGGCAATGAAGACAAAGTTTGCCGAAGACCCCCAGGCAATGTCGACGGTCTTTGAGCGCAAGGGTCTTGAGCAGTCCCCGAGAAAAGTCGAGTTCATGAAGGCCGGTAAGAAGGCCGAGATGGACCGCGGCATCTCCATGTACGACCCCAAGCGCTGCCACTGCGGCGGAATCCCGCTCGGCCAGCGCCAGCTGACAACCTACGAAGTCAGTGGAACCAATGTATTCGTCGAAGGCGATGACCTGCACTTTGTCAACAACGCTGCGATGCAGCAGATGTGGGATGATATCCGCAGGACGATCATTGTCGGCCTCGACCTAGCCCACAACACGCTCCAGAAGCGCCTTGGCAAGGAAGTAACGCCAGAAACCATCAACGAGTACCTCCACGTACTGAACCACGCCATGCCCGGTGCAGCCGTTGTTCAGGAACACATGGTCGAGACTCACCCCTCACTCGTGGACGACTGTTACGTCAAGGTCTTCACGGGCGACGACGAGATGGCAGACGACCTCGAGCCCCAGTTCGTGCTCAACCTCGACAAGCTCTTCCCGGCAAAGAGTGCAGCCGCACTCAAGGCAGCGGTCGGCAAGTCGATGTGGCAGGCCGTGCACATCCCCACCACCGTCAGCAGAACCTGTGATGGCGGTACAACCTCACGCTGGTCTGCAATGCAGATCGGTATGTCATTCATCGGAGCGTACAAGATGTGCGCCGGTGAGGCAGCAGTCGCTGATCTCGCATTCGCCGCAAAGCACGCCGGTGTTATCCAGATGGCAGATATCCTGCCCGCCCGCCGTGCCCGTGGCCCGAACGAGCCAGGTGGCATCAAGTTCGGTCACTTCGGTGACATGATCCAAGCAGACCGCAAGTACCCCAACGACCCCGTCAAGGCAACTCTTGAAGTCGTCGGTGCAGGTGCGATGCTTTTCGACCAGATCTGGCTCGGATCCTACATGTCCGGTGGTGTCGGATTCACCCAGTATGCAACCGCTGCATACACCGACAACATCCTCGATGACTACTGTTACTATGGTCTTGACTATATCAAGAAAAAACACGGTGGCATCGGCAAGGCAAAGTCGACCCAGGAAGCTGTCAGCGACATCGCAACCGAGGTCAACCTCTACGGTATGGAGCAGTACGAACAGTACCCCACCGCCCTCGAGAGCCACTTCGGTGGATCCCAGCGTGCCTCCGTCCTTGCAGCAGCATCAGGTATTTCCTGTTCACTGGCAACTGCAAACTCCAATGCAGGCCTGAACGGCTGGTACTTGTCCATGCTCATGCACAAGGAAGGCTGGTCACGTCTCGGTTTCTTCGGCTACGACCTGCAGGATCAGTGCGGTTCCGCAAACTCCATGTCGATCCGTCCCGACGAGGGATGTCTCGGCGAGCTTCGTGGACCGAACTACCCGAACTATGCAATGAACGTCGGCCACCAGGGAGAGTACGCAGCAATCGCCGCAGCCGCTCACTACGGACGCCAAGATGCATGGACCCTATCCCCACTGATGAAGATCACGTTTGCCGACCCGTCGCTGAAGTTCGACTTCTCCGAACCACGCCGCGAGTTCGCGAAGGGTGCAATCCGCGAGTTCATGCCCGCTGGAGAGCGCTCACTGATCATACCGTCAAGGTAAGATCATATCAATCACTTTTTTTTTAGGGTAGTCTTTTTCGGGCGATTCACTTTTCAGAAATGTTTTATCAAAAGTATTGATGGATAATGCTCCCGGGGGATTCAGCTTTTGCCTCCGCCCCATCGTTGTTGTAAGCCCCAGGATACGATAGAACCGATAATCGTAATAAGATTGACTCTGTAGGTAGGGGCATGAAATCATTGGATTCACACCCGATCCATGAAAATCTTACATTATAGGATTGACTCCCGACTCAGGGCCTCTGCGAGGCACGGCGGGGCAGGGACGTTTTTGTATAGTTATTAATCCGCCGCGGGGGTGCCCCGTCGGGAGCGGCGGCATTCATCGCATTCGATGAAAAAGGGTGCTAACAATTTCTGCATTAAAACAGTATCCTTTGATTTTCATGAGAACTTCTCAATTTCAATCGATACGCTCAAGGGGTTTCACCCCCGCTGCTGTGGCTCCCCTGAAATGATAAACCCCGAACAGGTGCTCCGTCATCATCGCTCAGCGCAGGGGCGGTATGGGATGACATGTACTGTTCCCTTCTTCATTGTACCAGCATCTTAAATTTCATATCAATGGAAAAGGAATTCGACAGAGCCATAAGATCAAAAAATCCAGTTGTCAAACAGAAATATGATGGCGGTACTGGGAATAATTCAGCAGAACCCCCGAGGATCTAAAAGGCCTGCTTGTAACCAGGCAGTACAAATCGTCCTTGATTACAGCGACGTAAAAATCTTCAGATTATTTGTGCACACCTTTTTCTTATTGTAAAAGAGAACAACGAAATTCTTTCCCCTCTCAGGACAATATATTCACTAGATCCTATGACGCAATCCATAAAATCCTACAACGAAGCAGTAGCATTCCATGGACATGCCTGTCCCGGACTTGCGCTTGGCTACCGGGCGGCAGAATATGCTTTACAGCACCTCCGGGCCGGCCGGTCTGAAGATGAAGATCTTGTAGCGATTGTTGAGAACGATGCCTGCGGGGTCGATGCGATCCAGGTGGTTGCCGGCTGCTCGGTCGGCAAGGGCAACCTGATCCTCCAGGATTTCGGCAAGCATGCCTACTCCTTCATCGACCGGAAATCCAATCGTGCAATCCGGCTTGTCCAGCGCCCGGAGCCGGTTATCCAGCGTATTGACCCGGTGGCATCTGCACTCCGCGAAAAGGTGATGGGTGGGACAGCGACCCCTGCTGAACAGAAAGAGTTCCACGAGCGGCAGGCAGCGGTAATCGAGAAGATCCTAAAGATGCCAGTCGATGAATTGTTCATTACCAGCGAAGTTAAACCGGAAATTCCGGTGAGGGCAAAGATCTTTACCTCCGTTCAATGTGCCAGTTGTGGCGAGATGGTTGCCGAGCACCGGGCACGTGTCCGCAATGGGAAATTTGTCTGCATGCCTTGTGCCGGAGAGTACGGCAGAGGGTGGTGAACATTCCGGTATACTAAAAAACAGATCTGCAGATCCAGAGGAAAATAAGACCTGTACGGCTCTGATTCCTTCTTCTATTTTCACATGCTGTAGAAAAAACCCCTTAAAACCCTTCTTTTGAGTTCCTATAGAAAATACGCTCAATAATCACTCTTTTTGCCAAAATACGCAGTTTTGCATCTCTCCTAATACCCATCCAAGGCTGGAACAGAGGCTGTTTTTGCCAAATATTATTATCCAAATGAGCCTCTAAACCCTGCCAGAACACCACTATGAGGTCTTTTTTTTAGGAAGAGTATTATAAAAAGGGGATAGTATCTCCGATTGAAAATACATAAATCACCAATATCTGTGATTGTTTTTTAAAAAAAACCGGCACCATGAAAACAATTATACACTAACGGAAGGAAAAAAGTGTAATGAAAAATCCTTTTCACGTGATGCTCATCCCGACTTTGGGGTGTCCTTCCAAATGCAGTTATTGCTGGAGTTCTGAGGAAGGATCGCCGGTCATGAGCGTAGAGACCATCAAAGAAGTCGTTGCATGGCTCAAAAATTTCCGTGAGGACCGGGTGACCTTTACGTTCCATGGAGGTGAGCCGCTCCTTGCCGGCCCGGAGTTTTACCGGCAGGCTCTGCCGCTTCTTGCAGAAGGATTAAAGGATCTTCACCCGGAATTTGCCATGCAGACAAATCTCTGGAGGATGACACCGGAAATAGCCCAGATTCTGGCAGATTACCATGTTCCCATCGGCTCCAGTATTGACGGTCCCGAGGACATTACCGACTCACAACGGGGAAAAGGATATTTTGAAAAGACTCTGCGGGGCTATGAGATCGCAAGAGCTCAGGGTCTGAATGTTCGGTTTATCTGCACATTTACCAATAAATCAGTAAAACACCGTCAGGAGATTTTTGATTTCTTTTTAAAGAACGGGTTTACGCTTAAATTACACCCTGCATTACCCTCGCTTCGATCTGAGAACCCGAAGGAATGGGCGCTCGAACCTGAGGATTATGGTGAGCTGCTTGTCTACCTCCTCAATAAGTCACTCGAGAATATAGGTACCATGGAAGTGATGAATATCAACGACCTATGCCGGTGCGTCTTCACCCGCAGGGGCAGTGTATGTACGTTCGTCAACTGCATGGGAAACACGTTTGCTATCGGCCCTGATGGTGGAATCTATCCCTGCTACCGGTTCATAGGGATGCCGGAGTGGGTAATGGGGAACGTGAAGGACCGGCCGACCATGGAGCAGCTTATGCAGTCTGAACCTGGCCGGCGCATGACAGCGTTCTCTGAGTATGTTGATCTGGCCTGCAAAGACTGTTCACACATAAGGTACTGCCGGGGGGGTTGTCCCTACAATGCAATAGCTCCTTCCGGGGGTGCACTTGAAGGGGTCGATCCGCACTGTGTGGCATACAAACGGATCTTCGATGAGCTCAACGAGCGGCTGAACAAGGAGATGTTCGAGGGTCCGATGCCGGGGATGGATGGTTTCGGGATACCATCATCCCGAAAACCGGCGAAGCCGGGCGTGATGACGCTGATGCGGTCCGTTGTGGGGAAGTGAAGCGAAGGAATTCCAGGGATTTACTACCCACCTTAAAATATCCAGGATTCATGTTAAGGGTTTGAGATCCCGTTCTTAATCGTTTTTGATAAGCAATTTCCAAATATTTAAATATTAAAATTCCAAGTTTTTGTCTATGAAAATTTACTGGCCCTCGATTGTTCTGATAATTCTTGGTGTATTGCTCGTAATCGCTCCGTGGACCTTTGCTCCTGTCTGTGAAGTGGAGGGAATGTACGCAAAACTGGCCAATGGAAAGACACTTCCGATGCCCTGCGGTTGGACAGCCCGTGCAGAAGTAGGGTTTGGTGCACTCGTTGTCGTAGCCGGTACCCTTCTTGCGATAGCAAAAAGCAATGAGACGAAACGGATCATCGGTATATTCGGTGCAGCGATCGGGGTCCTCGTTATCCTGTTCCCGACCAATATTACGGGTATGTGTGCACTGGCTGATCATCCGTGTAACCTGTTGACAAAACCAGTGCTCATCCTTCTGGGCATTGCTACTATTATTGTTTCAGCTTACATTGCTTACTCTGCAAGGACTGATTGACGGGTACCAGACATAATTTTTTTGTGGCTCAAAAAAATCCTGCAACTAATGACCCTTCCATGTATAGGTATAAGTATCTGTGCGCTATCGAGCAGGTGCTTATCTGATTCACGTCCTGCAGGATTTAACAGAAAGCAGATGGTCCAGTCGGATTTGATTCAACTTTAAAAAAAACGTTTTTCGGGGGGATTGCCCCTTCCGTGATACTGATCCGAAAAACACGTTAAGAAGAAAAGAGAGAATCAGCGATACCAGCATCATGACTCAGGCTCCTGTCATTTCGTATTTTCGAAAAGCTGACCTCTGGTATGACAAATACCTGCAAGTACATCGTCAACGATCCATTCTCCTGTTCCTGGTCGTATTCCTGCTGACACAGCCGGTTTGCGGTTTTGTAACCATTGAATATTTTCACCAGGCAGATTGCCTTGCCTGCATGAGGACGGATCCGATTATCCACGATATCAGGGAACGCTATGGGGATCGTGTGTCTGTCAGGGATATCCCCCTTGATACCAGAGATGCTATCCGGCTTCTCATTTCCTATGGAAGGACCGAAATTCCCGTAGTCGTCATAAATCATGTGAAGGTCATCGACGGGCCGGAGATAACCAGAGAAAGGCTCGAAGAGGAGATCGGATTAGCCGAAGCCGGTGCCTATGCTGGTAATGAGACAGTTCCGGAGACAGGTCTTATTCCAGATCCCGGGTATTTTGCAGTATTCTTCTCATATTTCCTTGGGATTATGACCGGACTTTCCCCCTGCCTGCTCGGCAGCCTCGTCATAATGGTTGCTGCTGCGGCCAACACCGCAAGCTCCCTTACGACCAGACGGATCTATGCTCCCCTCTTTGGTGTGGGAATCGTGACCATGTACCTGCTCGTTGCAGCAGTCGTTCTGCTGGCAGGATTCCGGCTAACCACCGGTTCCGGGTTCAGCACGACGGTCTATATAGTCGCCGGCCTTGTCACGATCTGTTTCGGACTCATCCAGTTAGGTTTGATCCGGCTTCCTGAAGCAGGAGAGGCCTGGACCATGCATCTGTTCTCCCGGTTTAAAACCCTCCCCGGGGCGTTCCTGCTCGGTCTCATCTTTGCGATCATCCTTGCACCCTGTGCAGGTGCGCCGTTCCTCATCCTGATCGAAACACTTCTTTTTGCCGGCTCGGTCTCTACATTTGCAATGCTGGTTGCGTTCGGAGCCGGGATAATGACACCGTTTTTGATAATCGGCATCTTTTTCGGTTCCATACCTGATGTACAGTTGATCCGGTATAGCAAGCTGATTCAGAAAGCAAGCGGGATCCTGCTGATCATTTTTGGCGTCTGGTTACTGATGGCACGATGATCTGGTGCTTGTCGTAAGATGGAATAATACCTTCTTAACACCAGGAAAATCGTCAGATTTACCACCGGCCCCATAATCCGTGAAAGGGGGGTGCCCCTCATGCACATCCTGGTCTGGATCCCAACTCAACTTTTTTTTCGTTAAAGTAAATTTACATGATTAAATAAACCAATATTATCGCTGTTTTTATAATTCGGGCGATTTACAGTGCGATCTCGAAAATTAAGTTTCGAAACCTTTTAATTAAGCTCTCACCAATTTTACACTAACCACAAAGAGTTTTAACTCAATGTGCGTGGCATTGCATTTTGAATACTCTCGTGCATTCGCACGTAGGGAGGAGGCTAAATGGAACAAATTGTATTTGGCATTGGAATTACTGCATTGACAGGAGCTCTTGCCACTATAGCCGGTTCTGCGGAAGATACTGAATCCAACATCGGGTCCCAGGGTGACCCGAACTCACAGGTTCAGCTCGCACCGCAGATGGGTTTCGTGCACCGCATCTTCAACAAGGCGGTTGCCGGTGAACCCCCAGCATACGGTCTCTGGTGTGCACTCGGCGCAGGTCTCGCCTGGGCTTTTATGGCGATGCAGATTAACGCGGTTCTCGCAATTGTCCTTGGCTGTGTACTCGCAGTCTTTGTACAGGGCGTCTATGCAACAACCGCGTATCTTGGCAGGACAGCAAGTCTCGCCAAGTTCGGTCAGCCGGTCTACGTGGACGTTCTCAAGTCCATGACATCGGTCACAATGGCACATGCCTTTATCGCAATATTCTGTGTAGTAACACTCTGTCACCTGATCAACGGTGCACTGGGACACCCGTTCCCGCTGCCGCTGCTCGGTCTGATCTGGGGTATTGCACTTGGTGCAGCAGGTTCTGCGACAGGCAACCCGTACTATGGAAAAGAACGCCAGTACCAGAACCAGAAGTTCGGTGCAGGTGTCCCAATCTCAGCATCGGGGAACATCGTCCGGTACGCTGAAGCCGGCGAACGCAACTCACTGGACAACGGATGGTTTACCGCAAAGATTGGTGGTTCAGCATCAGGAGTCTGTTTTGGTCTGATTGTGTTCCTTGAAATCTGGCGTACGGTTCTCTTTGAGCAGGTCAGTGCCGGCTGGGGTGCAATCGTTGTCGGTGTCCTGATGATCCTCATCTTCACGGTCGTCGACCGGTACATTGAGGTCTGGGCACGCAAGAACTATGGCCCGTACACTGAAGTCAAGGAGGCATCCTCATGAGCGCTGTTGCAGCAAAACCACAGGCTGGCGGGGCAATGAACCCGACCGCAATGGCGGTTGGTGTAGTTATGCTTCTGATCATCCTTGGTGTCTGCTGGTATATTTCACCAGGTGCCGGCCTGATGGCACTCGTTGGTGTTATCATCGGTGGCGTCCTGATTGGATTCGGTACCCACTTCGTGCCAGTCGGTGGTGCTCCGGCAGCAATGGGACAGGCACCGGGTATCGCGACAGGTGTAGCGATGCTTGCAGCTGGTGCTGGTCTCGCAGGGCTCTTTGGCGGTGCATGGGCTGCTGAACAGGGTCTTGTTGTCGCGACAATAACCGGTGGAGTCGGTGGCGGACTCATGATGGCCATTACCTGTATGATGGTGAATTTCGTCTATGTTTTTGGCATGGGTATTCCTGCAGCATCAGGTAAAGTCCTTAATGACCCCATCACCGGAGATTCACAGAAGGAATTCAAATCCCAGGGAACTGAAGGTCACGGTCTTCCGTTTGTATCATTCGTCGGTGGTGTCATCGGGGGTTTTCTCGGAGGCGCTGGCGGTACAATCATTTACCTGCAGCTTCTTACCCTCTACGAGGCAACGCTCCCGGCCGTAATGAGTATGCGTCCCGAACAGGTGATGCCAATTGCAGTCGCAGCCGCAGGTATTTTCGCGGTAGGTCTGTTCCTCGTGAATGCAGTGCTGACCGCATATAACATCACGGGAACAATCGAAGGACCCCACGACCCGAAATTCAAGCGCTGGCCACGGGCAATCGTTGCATCCGCTGTCGCATCAGCCCTCTGCGGTTTTCTGGCTATCCTGATCGTTGCAATTTGAGGTGTTGAAGATGTCAGTAAAAATTGAAGTAATTGAAGGGGGCATTCCTCACCAGAAGATCATGATTGGGGGACTCGTGGGCACACTTGTGTGCCTCTACCTGACGTACCTCAACGTGCTCACCAACACCGAAATGTTCGCATTCTTTGGTGGACTTGCGATGGTTATCGCATTGATCTGGGGAAGCCACACTATCAAGGTGCTGTGCAGTTATGGTATTGGTACCGGTGTTCCGTCAGCAGGTATGATCGCATTCGGTTCCGGTGTCATTGCAATGGTGCTTGCCACTAAACCAATATTCGGAATGGCAGCTCCAATCGTAGCAACTGTTCTCGCAGCTTTTGTCGGGTTCATCCTCGGGTATATTTCAAATAATATCCTGAACATGAAGATCCCGGCAATGGTCCAGGCACTTACCGAGATGGCAATAGTCGGTGCACTTTCTCTCATGGGATTCGCAGCACTGATGACGGGTGGATTCACCTTTGCCGGCCTGACCACAGGTGAAGTCTCGATGCTCGGGTTATCCATAACCTCTACCGAGAACTCATTCATCGGTGGCGCACTTATCGCCGTTGCATTCCTGCTGGGAGCAATCGCAATCCAGCACCCGTTCAACGCGACTCTCGGACCCGGCTGGAAACAGGACCGGATGCTCATGTTGACCGCGGAATGTGGTTTTCTGAGCATGATCGTCGCTGCAATCATGTCCTTTGCACTCATCAGCATGGGATCTGCAATCATATCGTTGATCGTTGGGATTCTCGGGTGGGCATACACCTACAACCAGTATATCTGCCTGTCAAAGCGCGATGCCGCTGCATGGCTTGATGCAAAGCCGATTCCCGATGTGGAGGGACACTGACATGGCATACATTCAGGTACTTCCGGAATTCGGGCTTGTCGCTGATCCCCTTGTCGGGCTCGTGACCTCAGCTGGCGAATCACTCTCACCCGTGCTTGAAAAGGTAGCTATCCTTGAAGCAACAAGCGACGACCTTATCAACATGCTCTCGGGGACAGGCAATCTGCTTGCATCATTCCCCAACAGGGAGAACGGTCTCAAGATCGGTGGCACGGTTACCTCATTCTGGTACGGGCTTGCAATCGGACTATTCATAGCCGGAATCATTGCATTCCAAATGATAAAGGTGGGCTGATATGGCAGACAAGAAATCACCAGCAAGTGGCTGGCCGCTCGTCAAGGGTGACTTCC
>CAZPVQ010000001.1:195013-519859 GCA_964590415.1 uncultured Methanoregula sp.
TCAACGAACTCAAAGCCCGCGACCCGGGTGCGTTCGCTGCTGATGCCATTGTCGTGGAGGTCAAGGAAGCTGCAGGTGGTGCAGAAGAGACTGGTGGCGAAGTTCGCCCGTTGTCCGGTGAAATGGCACTTATCACTGCTCGCATGAAAGTCATCGAAAAAATGGTGACGAATATCGGATACCGGGACAAGTTTGCTGCCGGGGTCTATGCAGGTAAGATCGAAGGCCTGATGATCGGTCTGATCGTCTCGTTCGCCCTGGTCGGATTCCTGATGATGAGGTGAAAGAGATGGCAGAAGACGCAAAGAATACAGGACCAGTCAGGATGGTTGCGATTGAAAATATGGTGGAAAACATCCGCTATAAATCACAAATCCTGGCACGGACCAACAAAATTGACTCGGCAGTCGGCGCGAACGGTATTATCGGGTTCATGGCAGGATTGCTCTGTGCATTGATCCTGATTGTAGTGCCGGTATTACTGGTGGGATGAGGTGGAAAAAATGGCAGACAAGAAATCACCAGCAAGTGGCTGGCCGCTCGTCAAGGGTGACTTCCACGCAGGTGACGCAAACAGCCCGGTGGCTGTTGTCACCATGGGTTCACACCTCGACGAAAAAGGCATCTGTGACGCAGGTGCGGCATTGTGCGGTTCCTGTAAGACTGAAAACCTCGGTCTTGAAAAGGTCATCGCCAACGTCATCGCCAACCCCAACATCAGGTTCATGCTGTTCTGCGGTACCGAAGTCAAAGGCCACCTATCCGGCCAGACATTCGGGGCACTCCATAAAGGCGGTGTCAAGGAAGGCAGAGTTGTCGGTGCTGAAGGTGCTATTCCCTTCATCGAGAACCTCAATGATGCAGCTATCAAGCGCTTCCAGGAGCAGACGGAAATCGTCAACATCATGGAAAGTGAAGACCTCAACGTAATCAAGGCAAAAATCAACGAACTCAAAGCCCGCGACCCGGGTGCGTTCGCTGCTGATGCCATTGTCGTAGAGGTTAAGGAAGCTGCAGGTGGGGTTGAGACTGCCGCCGCAGGTGCAAATCCCCAGTTTCTTGAAATTGAGAAGCGACTCGACAAGATCGAGAAGCAGCTTGAGTTCGTGGATGCTGAGGTTGCGCAGCGTGTTGGAAGAAAGATCGGACGAGATATCGGCATACTCTACGGCTTGGTCGCAGGACTGACCGTATTTGTGATGCTGTTGTTTTTGTACCAGAAATTGATGACATTGGTATAAGGAGGTGTAAAATAACATGTTCAAATTTGAAAAAGAACAGAGTGTCTGGGACTTCAACGGCACCAAGATCGGTGGACAACCCGGGGAGTACCCGACGGTATTGGGTGCCTCAATCTTCTATAACAAGCACGAAGTGGTGCTTGACGATCACAAAGGAACTATTGACAAGGCAAAAGCAGAGGCGCTCTGGAACCGCTGTCAGGTCCTCTCTGACCTGACTGGTATCCCGCACTTCATCCAGATTATCGCGGAATACGGTGAAGCATTCGAGAGCTACATCAGCTGGTTCGACAGTATCGACAACAAGACCGCGTTCTTAATGGACTCCTCAGTTCCTAAGGCACTTGCCCATGCATGCAAGTATGTGACTGATGTCGGGCTTGCACACCGTGCAATCTACAACTCGATCAACGGTTCGATCCTTCCCGAGAGCATCGAAGCACTCAAGAACAGTGATGTTGATGCAGCCATCGTCCTCGCCTTCAACCCGGCTGACCCATCCGTTGTCGGCAGGGAGAAGGTTCTTGTTGAGGGTGGCGTTGCCGGACAGACCAAGGGTATGCTGGAGATTGCAGAATATTGCGGTATCAAACGCCCGATTCTCGACACTGCAGCAACCCCGCTCGGTCTTGGCAGCGGTGGTTCATACCGTGAGATCCTTGCATGCAAGGCAATTCACGGCTACCCGACCGGTGGTGCATACCACAACATGACCGTTTCCTGGACCTGGCTCAAGCGCTGGAAGGGAACAAGTAAGACTCCCTCAGTTCTTGCAGAGGGTTACAAAGGTAAAGACCTCCTCCTCCAGCAGATGTCCCACCATTACCTTGGCGGTATGGAAGGCATCAAGCAGGCAGCATGGTCAGCCCCCGATATCGGCTGTAACATGATTGCCAGCACGCTTGGGGCAGACCTGATTATGTACGGACCCATCGAGAACGTAGAAGCAATGATCACCGCACAGGCCTACACGGATATCACAGTCCTTGAAGCTACCCGTCAACTGGGTATCGAGTGCAAAGCAGAAAACCACCCAATCTTCAAACTTATCTAAATTTTTTTTGAATTTTCTTTTCGATGCGGGCTTTTTCTCCCGATGAGAAATCTTTTAGGTTACTTTCCATAATCACCTATGGACAGTGAAGCGGTTATCCATCGGCGTTGAAATCCTCTGATATCTTCGGTCCGGAATCTTTTTTTCTGAAATTTCCAGGATCATTTTTTTGGTTTGGTCCGATGAAAAAATCTCGGGTAATGAATTTTTTCACAGCATGCAAAAATTTTCTGCTCACATTTGTTTATTCAGGCACGAACGTATGAAAAAGGGGTTGGGATCCCATCACCCTCTGATACAGAAGAATTCGCCACACACTCTGCATTTATGACATTGGAACAATGCAATTGCGTGTCCGGAAAATGACCTGACCACGGGGCAGTAAAGAACGGGCAGTAATCCCTGTTTTTTGTCAAATAAACTGCCGGTGAGTTTATGCATCAGGTACCAAAACCAAACACCAGGCAAAAACAGGTGAATGTGGAGAGGGTGATTCTTTTTAAAAAAAATGCTTCTCTCCTTGGATGAGAAAAAAGAAGGGGGGAAGTTGATTAATTATTCATACAAGGGCGAGAAGCCCTGCTTGAGAACATTCCCATACCGTAAAACAATTTTTGGATCGGTTGCACAGACAGGACAGACATAATCTTCAGGAAGATCCTCAAATTTTGTCCCGGCTTTGATACCACGATGAGGTTCCCCGCGTTTTTCATCATAGATGTAATCGCACATGGAACAGATATAGCGTGTCGGACGCCATTCATCAAAACCCCACTTGCCAACCTTGCCTTTTCCCTGAAATCCACAGACCGGGCAAAGATAGGTATCAGGAAGATCCTCAAACGCAGTACCGGTAGGAATACCATTATGCGGCTCCCCGCGAAGTGGTGAATAGACATACCCGCAGACCCTGCATTTGTATCTCATCAGAGTGACACTTTTCTTTTTTGGTGCTGGTGCACTCTTTTTTGCTGCGACTTTCTTTTTTACTGCAACCGGTTTTTTGGTCGCACTGCTCTTTTTTGATGGTGTTGCTGCTTTTACCATAAGAAATTCACACCTCCGAAGCCCTTCATCAACATCTTTTTTTTAAAGAGCCAGGTATAGTTGACAATGGAGATTACCGGCTATTATAAATTTGGTTTGATGCAAATATGAACGAGGAATTATGTCGGAGGAGGGTAAGTACAAACGATCGCTGGGATTGTTTGAACTCGTCAGCCTCGGGGTAGGAGGGACCATTGGTTCCGGGATCTTCGTTGTTCCCGGAGTGGCCGCGAAACTCAGCGGTCCCTGGTCACTGCTTGCATGGTTGATTGTTGCCGTGTCTGCATCCTGTGTTCTCCTTTCCCTTGCCTATGTTTCCTTCCGGTTTACGTCATCCAATGGTTTTTATTCACTTTTCTCCTCGGTATTCGGCACCTGGTTTGCGTTCCTGCTTATCATACTGTACCTTGTTTCTTCTGTTTTTGGCATCTCGACTATTGCTGCAGGGATAGGTCAGTACATTGCGTATTTTGGCATCTCAAATGTGCTGCTCATCGAGATCGCGATTATTGGTGCATTCTGCTGGCTGAACATCAGTGGTATCTCTCTTTCGGGGACGACTGAAAATATTCTCACTACGCTCAAGATTATTCCCCTGGTGCTCCTTTCTTTCTTACTTATACCGTTCATAAAAGCAGATAATTTCGTCCCCCAGACTCCGGTCACCGTCACTGGTTTCCTCGCCACAATCATTATTGTCTACTGGCCGTTTACCGGTTTTGAGATCAGCGCGATCCCGGTTGAAGAGACGCGGGATCCAAAACTCATCCGGCGATCGCTTATCCTGGTCATGGGTATTGTAGTGTCACTGTATCTGCTTCTTAATGTTGCCCTTATCGGCAGTGTTGGTGCACAAGCCCTTGCTGCATCACCCGCTCCTCTTGCGACTGCAGCCGCGATCGTCTTTGACCGTTCTGGCACCTTTATTGCAATAATCGGCATTGTGGCAATGCTTTCGGCAATAAACGCCTATATTATCGGAACTTCACGGATACTCCAGTCCCTGTCCGCACAGTTTTCAGTGCCCAAGATCAGGGATTTAAACCTTCATGGCACTCCGGTGTATGCACTCGTCACCGGAAGCGCAATCAGTGCAGGGCTCCTGCTCTTTTCCAACCATTTTGACCAGCTCGCGACAATTTCAGTGATCACAACGCTTGTCCCCTACATTTTTTTCTGTCTTGCTTCATGGGTGCTGGTGACCGATATCAAAGCCCGTCTGGTTTCTGCCGCTGGAGCAATCTCAACGGCTTCGATCCTCGTTATTTACTTTATCGTTTAGAGATTGTAATCTCGGGCAAATGAAAAACCGACCCGTGATCCCGCAATTTTATCCGCAATCAGAGCCTATATCATAATTCAGACTATGCAGGAGATACTTTCCGAAATCATTTATGCTTTTGCTGCCCTGTTCATCATTCTTGACCCGCTTCTGTCCGTGCCTATCTTTGCGGCAATGACCAAAGGTCAGACACCTGCTGAAATTCATAAACAGGCATTTATCGCAGTAGCAGTTGCAGGAGGGCTGATGTACCTCTTCTTAATTTTCAATAAGATGATCTTTGATATCTTCCGGCTCAATATGGCCAGCTTCCAGATTGCCGGAGGGATTCTTCTTTTCCTTCTCGGGATTCAGGAAGCACTTGGTATCGAGATCGGTCATTGTAAAGATCATTCCACAACAGCTGCCGGGGTGGTCATCGGAACACCACTTCTGTGCGGGCCGGGTGCCATTACCACGGTAATGCTTCTTTCAAAAGATTATGGCCTGCTTGTCCCGTTCATCGCAATCACCCTTTCCCTCATCGCCACATGGCTCGTTCTCTACTATTCGGAGAACATCCAGCGCATATTAGGAGAGGTTGTTACGGATATCATGGGAAAAGTCCTTGGTATGCTGGTGGCTGCTATCGCTGTTAATATTATAGCATCAGGTATCATGGCGTATATTGCAGTAGTATAACGCATTTTTAAGACTTTCCCTGTATTAAGGAAGACATCGGGGGACAGGTATGGTCCCTCCTTCATTCTACCAGCGCTTCGTATTTCATATCATGTCAAAAAAATTTCTCGAGAGTCACGTTTCCAGAATTTTTTATCCCATCGACCATTATAATAAAACCACAGGAAAAAATTCAATCCTGAAGAATCCTGGATTCTTTGCTCTGGTGAAATGCTCAATTACAAGGTAAACGCTCAAGGGGGTTTCACCCCCGCCGCTGTGGCTCCCCGATGCGATAACTCCCAATCAAGTGCTACGTCATCATCGCTCAGCCAGGGCGGCATGGGGGACAGGCACGGTCCCCTCCTTCATTCGTACCAGCATCCTGAATTTCATATCAAGGGAAAAGGAATTCTCCAGAGCCGGATTTTTAACAAAAGCGTCTGTTCTGTCAAACGTGGAGCAATGGACGCAAAAGTGTCAAACCAAAAAACCGGGGAATTTTTCTGGCAAAACCTGTCGCCAGCACTATTTTATGAGGAATCACGTTTCAGAGAATAAACCTCAACCATGTGATGGGGATGATAGCGCATTTTTGCCTCACGGAGCCCGGGTATACCAAGATCGCTTTCCCGGTTCAGATAGGAATATTTTTTTGTCAGAAATGCTGCAGTTTCGGCATTGATCACTTTATAGATCCCTTCGCAGTCAGGCAGCCCTTTTTCAAAATGTACCAGGGCAGTATCCGCATTGAGAGGTTCAAAGAGGGCCATGGCACCGATTTTTGAAAAGACCCGTATGATCAAACCCTTAATTGCCAGTTCGTCAAAATGATCAATGGCATAAAAAACCGCTTCCTTTTCGTGTGCGAGAACCTTATCATTTTCACATCCTTTCCATTCGCACCATTCGATCAGGAATCGTTTTACTTCCTCCCAGTTATCCCGGGTAATCGGCTCAACCGAGCTGGTGCAGTTGCGACGGAATTTGCTTATCTGGCGACGGATAGACAGATAATTCTTCCCGGGAAGGTCTGCAAGGTCTGCAGAGCGGTACACGTATTCAAAATGATTCCGGTCAGGAATGAGGTTTATACCCGGACAGATTTCACGCATCCAGCTGGCGGTATCAGGATCTATCAGCACGATTGGTTCATTATCGCTTATATCCGATGCCAACCGTATCAGCGATCGGAGGAGGGTGGGATCCCTTGGACCGATCGGGGGACGGAACCGGGTGACACCATCAATGGTGCTTGCGATGATGAGATTTTTTTGTACATAGGCATACTGGTAGTGTGCGTAATGGTTCCAGCAGACCATATTCGTGAATGTGTTGTCACTATGTATCTGCGGATATTGTGCATAGTGCCGCTCGAAAAAAGCCCGATCCGAAAGGGCAACGGGTTTGAAATTTTCCTGGGTAAGCATCACTTAATCACTCCGGAATTTCAGCGGAACATGTCCTTCCATGGGGTGAAATCCGAAGGGCAGGTAAAATTTTTCAGTATCTGGTTCTGCTATAATACCAATCCAGGAAATTCCCCTTTCAACGCATTTTTTTACTAATGTTGAAATGATCCGGGCTCCGATCCCGGTTTTGCGGTATTCCGGAAGCACAACAAGATCCTGAATATAACCATCGGAAACCCCATCGGATATGACTCTTCCCATCCCTACAGCATGACCGGTTTTCACATCAACCGCAACGACAAACAGGAAACTACCCCGGATCAGACGGGGTAGCTCCCTTTGGTTGTACTCCTCCTTCCACCAGCCGCCAGCACGGTACAGGTTTACGATATCCACCTCATCCCAGGTCTGGACGAGCCGGATTGCAACATCATCTCCCACAATAGTCACATTCCCTGATACAGGTTAAAGGATTTTCGCTTTCTGATCCTTGGTAAAAAAAAGAGAAGCAATTCCGCCAGGGGGTAATATTCTGTTGTATGCAGAGTAAAAAATTACCGGGCTTCATGAGAATTGAGCTGCACGATTGCCGTATCAATAATTGAGCCGAGTCCTTCGACACTCCAGTGCTCGGAGTTCAGGATAATCTGATATATTGAGAGGTCGTTGATGTCAATGTTATAATACGTGCGATACCTGTCCGCTTCGCACTTTTCCCGCTCAATGGTGATCCGTTCTGCAGTCGTATCATCCGCTATCTGATCCCGTAAGACAATCCGTTTTACCCTGCAGCCAATCGGGGCAAAAAGCCAGATCCTTATATCCGCATCCCTGACCATCCAGCCGGACAGCCGGCCTTCAACGATGATATTGTCCCGCTGCTCTGCGATCTCTTTTTGCCGGGTATCAATCATCGTATCAAAAGCCGGGTTTTCCTGTGCCATGCGCCCGAACTCGGCCAGTCCCAGGTTGTGTTCCTGGGCAAGCTGGCGGAAGACTTCCCCTGCAGAGATCAATGAAAAACCGTGGCGTTCTGAGAGGTACCGTGAGAGTGAGGTTGTCCCGCTCCCGGGCAGACCGCTCACGGTAATCCTCATCAAATACCCCCGATGTTTAAGGATTTCCTTATCACCTGGCTCAAAGTGATGGAACAGATCATATACCAGATCATCCATGCCGGGACAACCCAGAGCACCGGAGCAAGCAGGCTTTGAAGCCCTGCGTAGGGCAGCGTGATCGTGCTGGGCACCTCATTCAGCCTATAGAGCAACCAGAAAAAGATTGGAACGGTCAGTACGAGGATGTATGCCATCGGCTTGAACTGGTTCTGGGACATTTCAAGCTGTTCCTTCATAACCCGGTCTTTTTTTGCATCCATTTTCTTGATTTTTTTCTCATCCTTGGAGAGTTGCGCTTCACGATACTCGGTCTGGAACTCCTTCATCCGTTCCTGAGTTTCTGTCATCTTTTCGTAATCTATCGTATATTTCTGGATAACGGAGGAGTACAATCCCGTAAAAGCAGAAAGTATTACGATGAGAATATAAAAGGGAATGTTAAATCCTTCGAGTAAGGGTGAAAATGCATCATCCATCCCCTGGCCGACTCCCACACGGAGCCACTCGACGCTGTAGGAAAACATCATCAGCATCATAAAGCCTAATGCAATGTAAAGACCGTATTTATCCCAAACTTTTCCAAAATCCATATGTTCACCTGAGCACGGCTGCCATATCCTCTGCAGCCCGTTCGAGGAGGAAATCAGCGTTTATCACAATTTTTACCGTGCAGCCGGTAAGCATTGCATATGCAGCTGCAATAGAGCGATTAAACTGCTGGTGCTCTGCTATCGATCGTGCACCCTCTTTGTCCCGGGATCGCGTTTCATCTGTCAAACGCCGCATGAGGATCTGGTCGTCATCCGTTTCAACGAGAACGATACAATCAGGCATAATCTCGCGCAGCACCCAGTCAGGTAATCCGGCAAGATACCCTTTCGGTGTCTTTACCGATGCATGCGTATCAATCAGCACGTTGCCGGGGACCTGTGCAATTGCCTGTGCAGCACGCTGTTGCAGTCGTTTCTGGACTGCACGGTCCAGCGTGCGCATCTGGTCCCGGTCCTGAACGATTTTGTCGTTCATGGCAACCTCAAACATGAAGGTGCCGAAGTTAATGGATTTATACTCGACACCCTCTTCCTTGATTTTCTTTAACGCCTCGTTGACGACCGTCGTCTTTCCGACGCCCGGTACTCCGGTTATGATGACCTTTTTTCCATCCATCCTGGTCCCTTCCACGTCTTCACTCTTTACCAAAGAATGTCCGCATGAACGGGTACATCTCCATGATTTGCTGGCTTGCGATTTCCTCATAGAGACGGTACGTGATACTTACCGTCAGCAGCAGGCCAGTTCCACTCACACCACCGATGACACCAAAGAGGTTTGCAACTACACTGAGCACACCAATAAAGACACCACCAATGACGGTGACCCGGGGGATATACCGGTCAAGGTACTTTTCAAGTACCTGCGGGTTCCTGCGGTAGCCGGGAATGGACATGCCCGATAACTGGATTTGCCGGGCTACATCTTTTGAATCGAGCCCTGCAGTTTTGATCCAGAAGAGCGCGAAGATCGCACCACCGACCACCATAATTGTCATATTGATGGCCAGACGTAAAAGCACCTCCCATGGAGCATGCAGGAGATCGTAAGCCCACCACATCCATTCAGATGGCCCATTGATCGGTGACAGGTAATACATTATACCGCTGACGGCTTGTGTACCTACGAATGTCCCGAATATTGTAATGCCCATATTGTAGAGGAACAGTCCAATCATCTGGATATTTGCCAGAAGCACCGCGACCAGGATCATTGGCAGAACACTTGCATAGATCAGTTTTACCGGGAAACGTGCCCGTGCACCCCTTACCTGGGCGTGAGCAAGCGGGATCTCGATGCGCGTTGATTCGACAAAGACAATAACAAGGAAAATTACAACGGTGGTAATAAATGCAAGCATGTCCCTGCTAAAGTAAGTGAGATAACTTGCCCCATCCATCCCGATGGCAACAAGCCGGGGGAAAAAACCGACCGGATATGGATCGGCAACTGCTGCCCATTGAATAAACCCGTTCACTAATGCCTGGGATATGCCGGCAATGATAAAGAGACCGACCCCTGAACCAATACCCCATTTTGTTACCACTTCATCCATGAAGAAGATGAGAAGGCCTCCGATACAGATCTGGATGAAGATCATGAAGGATACCGCAAAGAGATTGCCACCAAAGAATTGCTGGGCGATGACCGGGTCCGGTTGAATGAAGCCTCCCACCAGATTCGGGGCTGCTTCAATAACAATCATGACCATGACAAGGAGCTTCTGAAGACCCATGTACATGACCTGTCCGCGTGTCTCGCTTGTATCAATGTGGAGGATATCTGCTCCTTTCAGCAGCTGGAGCACGATGGATGCTGTAACGATTGGTCCGATACCCAGTTGAACGATTGAACCGCTTGCACCTGCAAGGAGTGCACGCCAGGCCTGGAATAAATCCTCGGACTGGGGTGCCATGCCAAAAAGCGGAATATTCGTCAGGGCAAAATACAGAATCAATATTGCAACAGTCCAGATCAGTTTATTCTTGAAATGGACATGTCCTTCGGGACTCCTGACTGCGGGCATCGCAGCGAGCAGGGGTTCCATTCGATCCAGCAGGTTTCCCATTGTTTCACCAAAAATTACGGGTCAGATCAGACGATTTGCGTCTTTCCACCCATTTTTTCAATCTTTACCTTAGCTGATTCAGAGAATGCCTGCGAGGTGATGTTCAGCTTTTTTGTGACTTTGCCGCTGCCCAGCACCTTCTCGATGCCCATATCAGCGGTGTTGATTATGATGACATCTCCTTCATTCTTTGCAATACCCTGCGCCAAGAGCGATGGTATAATCTGATCGATAATCCCGACATCCATTACCGTGACGGTAGTCCGGGAACTATTCGAGAAACCATCCTTTCCAAAGACCGGTCCTCCCATCTCTTTATACCACTTGACAAAGTGGTGAGCGTTAATACCGGCGCGACCGCGACCGCCGCGGTTGCCTGCACCACGACGGTTTTTATGGGTGCCGCCACCGCATGTCCGCGATCCGCGGAACTTTGAACGTTTGTTGGTTGGCATCCTGTATCACCTCATCTTATAGAGGAGAGTATTGATCTCCTGACCATAATAGCCAAGCGCTCCACCTTGAGGGAAAGTGCGTTTGGTGGTCTTGTATCCCTTGCGCGGCGGATGAAGGCGTAATACAGGTTTGAGTCCCGGAATTTCACGCAGTTTTGTTTCACCACTCGCAAGTGCCTGTGCAAACTGGGAAATGTTGCTGTATGTCGAATTCGATCTGATGTACTCGTCGGTGAGGGGTGCATCACCAATAACCCTGCCACGGGTCAGCAGCAGTGTCTCAATGGTGGATGCATCGGCTTCGCCATAAGCAACATAGTCTTTTACCTTGCGGATCATGCCGAGGTTTTCCGGTGTGTCCGGCACGAGCACGCAGTGGTTGATGTGATGAAGACGCAGCATCTTGAGTGTGTCCTTGATGTCCCGGCGCGTTTTTACGACGCCACGGACCTGAACAACTGCGAACATTTACGGCAACCTCCCTGTCCTGATCATATTAGTTTCATTGAGGGCGTTGAAGGTAGCCTTGGCAAAGTTGATAGTAGTACGTGTCTGTCCGCGTGCGAACGTCCACACATCCTTGATTCCTGCAAGCTCAAGCACTTTCTTACTGATATCCCCGGTAACAAGTCCGATACCCTGGGGTGCGGGTTTAAGGGTGACCTGAACGCTGCCTGCAGTTCCCTTAACCTGCATCGGAATCGAATGAGTTGCGTCACACCCGCATTCCCAGCTGCCGCAACCGCGCCGCACCTTAATGAGATTCATCTTGGCTTTCACGATCGCCTTCTTGATCGCATTACCTACCTGCACGTCCTTACCCTGACCAAATCCAATATACCCGTTCCGGTTGCCAACAATAACAACAGCACGGAACTGAACGCGACGACCTGAGTCGGTCATCCGCTGCATCATGGCGATATCAAGAACTTCATCTTCCAGATCGGGAAGGAACATATCGACGATCTGGGGTTCCTTGATCGGCCTGCCGCTCTCAAGTACCTGGTCAATACTTTTTATCTCTCCCGAGGCGACGAGTTTGCCAAGACCGGTGACCGGGCGCCACTCTTCTCTTTCATAAGCCATTTACACCAGCTCCTTTTTTATGGCGTCTGCCACCTGTTCGACAATTGAAACAATATCACTGGCATTTTTATTATATGCAGCGATATGTGCACCCTTGGCACGTTCGTCGGAGGGAAGGATCTTCTCTCCATGAGGTACATCAAGTCCTGCTTCAACAGCACCTTTCAGTGCGGCGAAGACCCGGGCACCGGGAGTTGCGCGGTTGAGCCCGATATCCAGGATAGCCCTGCCGTAATCTGCTTTTTTCGCTTTTACGGCAAAGAGCATGCCGGTCAGGTAGGCTGCCGGTGTATTGGATGTCGATCCCTTGTATCCGTATGTTTCCAGCTCGGCAGAATTTGCTGCGACGAGTGTGCGGTCGCCATCCATCTCTGCTGTAACGAGTTGGATAATGATATGCCGGTTTGTTTTGCGCACAACCATTCGTGGCGCATCTGCTACGACGAGCCTGGTCCGCTTGTAGTAATCGGTCTTGCCCTCTCTTCGTCTTCTGAAGGGAACAAAATACCGTGATCCTGTTGCCATGTTACTTCATCCTCCCTGCGAGGATCTCCATCTGTGCCTTCATGTGCGCAACGCTCCTGAACTGACCGCCTGCCGCTTTCCGGTAGATTATGCGGTACAAATGACGATCAATCGTACCGGCATCGCGGAGTTCAACAAGCACTTTTCGTATAGCACGGATCTTCTGGACCCAGGCCGTTTTGCTTGGATTGCGGGCACCTGCCGCACCCTTTCTTTTTCCCGCACCCTTACGGTGCCCGTATGACCGTTTAGCGATCCGTGCACGGGCTCTGCCGCGGCTTACACCTTTCTTCTGTTGTGCCTTGATTGCGCCATCAGTGATAAGCCCTCTTAAGTCTTCACGTGAGATTGCGTTCTCGATATCCGAGATACGGGCCGGGTCAAACCAGACACGATTGACACCGCACTTCAATACTGATGCAGCGATGCGTTTCTGGCTGGCAACATCACTCATTCTTCTTCACCTCTGACTCGGTCTTCTTTTTTGTCTTGGGTTTTGCAGCTGCCTTGGGTTTGGCTTCAGCAGAAGCATCCGTCTTTGGCTTCACTGTTTTCTTGGTTGTTTTTGGAGGAGCTGCTTCCTTCGTTTTTTCCGGCGTTTTTTCTGCTGGTTCCGCTTTCGGTTTTACCGGTTTCTTTTCTTTTACCGGAGCCTTTTTCTCTTCTGCCTCGGGTGTTTTATTTGTCTTCTTGGTATCTTTTTTGACAGGTTCTGCCGGGGCTTTTGACTTTGCGGGTTTCTTTTCTTCGCTCTTCTTGTTGTCCGCCACCTTTGCTGGTTTGCGGGCCTTTTCCTGTTCTGATCCGGTCTTTACCGTGCGGGCATTTAATACTTTGAACCCTGCTGCAAGTGCCTTTTCCTGGAGTCCGGCGCGTGTACGGTCACCGACTGTTGCTCCTATCCGGATCGCATGAGTCTTTGGATCAATACCCTCAAGTTCCTTTACCGAAGAGACCCTGACCTCAAAAAATCCGCTGGGGTGCATCCCGCGGACTGCAATCGGGCTTCCGAACCCGGGCTTGGGGAGTGCTCCTTTTGCCTTTTTCTGCTCTCTCTGCTTATTGTGCTGCCCCCGTGGCTTTCTCCAGGAATCAGAGAGTTGCTTCTTCTTACCGTATCCGTCACGCTTGAAGGTTGCACCCTTTTCTACACGCACCCGGATTAACCGTTTTATTTCAGTGGTCATCGATCTTCAGCCCCTCTGCACAATATAGATGCCATCCTGGAAGACCCTGGGATCACGGTTACGGATGTGGGTAGCATGCTCAATGTTGGCTGCCGAGGTTCCGACCAGTTCGCGGTCGATTCCCGTGAGCACAACTTCATCATTTGCTATCTTTGCGGTAACACCCGGCTCAATCCGTGCGTAACGCGCCTTCTTCTCACCAAGGAAGTTGGCAATCTCAAGCCGGTTTCCCTGAAGTTTCAGCTGGATCGGGAAGTGGCTGTAGACCATTTTCATATGGTACTCAAACCCTTCACTGACACCCCGGCACATGTTTTTGGTATGCGCCTCCAGTGTCCCAACCATTGCTGTCATCTCTTTTCTCTTGGATTCGGTTGAGATAGTAACCTCGTTTCCTTCGCAGGTTACGATTACCTGGGGGAACCGCATGTTTCGTGAAAGCTGACCTTTTGGGCCTTTCACTTCAAGCTGCGAGCCATCCAGACGAGCTTTTACACCCTCGGGAATCTTGACTATTCTGACTGCTGACATAATCTCGCACCTTTTAATAAACATACCCGAGCAGTTCGCCACCGATACCATCTTTCCTCGCCTGTTCGTGTGAAATTACACCACGCGAAGTCGAAAGTATCAGCAGCCCGAAGTTCTTTCCGGGCAGGTACTGCTTCTCCCAGTATTCCATCTCATCCATCTGTACCGAAAACCGCGGGGTTATCGCACCACACCGGTTAATTTTTCCCGTGAGGTGAACCTTAAGCTGTCCTCCCCTGCCATCATCGATGAACTCAAAACTGCTGATGTAACCGGCTTCCTGCATAATACGGAGCATTGCACCGAGGAGTTTACTTGCTGGTTCGATGATGCACACGGACTTACCGGTGTCACCGGCATTTTTTAGGGAACACATTCCGTCTGCTATTGGATTACTTCGTGTCATTGTGCATTCACCTTCAGCTCATCTTTTTAAATCCGATTTTCCGGGCCCACTCGCGGAAGCACTGCCTGCAGAACATAATATGATATCTGCGCACAAGCCCCTGTTTACGCCCGCACATCTTGCATTCGTTCGCACCGCGACCATAGATCTTCTTTTGTTCTCCAGCCATTAGCGCACCTCAACCTGATACTGCTCTTTGAGAAATGCGATCGCATCCTCTTTTTTCACGCGCTGTTTTGCCGGGAGTTTTTTCTGCTCCATGCGCCTGCGGGTGATTCGTATGCCTTTGCGTTCGAGGACCACATTGACGTCCATACCAAAGATACCAATCTGTGGGTCGTAGGACATGCCGGGAAAATCGGTATGTTCCTCTATTCCAAAGGAGATATTCCCGCTCTTGTCAAACTGGCTCTCAAAGACTATTTTGTTAATGATCCCAATCGATGTCGAGAAAAAATCCCGGGCTGGTTTGCCACGGAGGGTGACCTTGCATCCAATCGGGGCACCTTTCCTTATTGAGAATGCCGGTTGGGTCATCCTCGCAATACTCCGGATAGGGGTCTGTTTGGTGATCGTCTTCATGATATTTTCAGCTTTTACGAGCTTTTCCCCGCTCTCGCCGACTCCCATGTGAACTACCACCTTGTCTATATAGATATCGCGCATTGACGTCACTGCTCATGCCCCCAGGACGCTATCGCGGAGGTCTGTTTTCCGACCATGTAAATATAGGGTGCTATCGTGTCAAACCGTGTCTTTGTCGTTTCATCCTCTAAGATAATCTTATTGGGGACGCTGCCCGGCATCTTGACAATATCAACGATTCTTGCAACCTTTCCTGAGTGACGACCCCCGATAACCATGGCCATGTTACCAACGGCAAACGGGAAATGGTCAATAATATTGAACCTTGTTTCAGGTTCAAGCGAGAGAATTATCGAGTCCCCGGCTTTGTAGGTGTTGTCAGCAAGCAGGTTGGCTCCATCCCTCATGTTGAGCTGAACCTTACCACCTGAGACAATGGTCTTGTTTTTAACCTTACAGAGACGGGTCTTTGCTGCCCCGGCATCAATTTCAATAGAGACATGACGACCGTTCTTGTCACGCAGGATACGGTAGAATTTGTTGATCTTCGGTAATGAGATAATATCAAAAATACCAATGCCAACTTTTGCGTCACGGCAGGGTCTTCCATTGATAATTACATCGTTCTGGTGAAGGATCTGCTTGACTTCTTTTAAATTCCGTGCCAGGCCCATATGATCACGGAGCCAGACTGCAATCGGCATTGCATTTGCGTTGTGCGGTCCGGGTGCTGTTTTCGTAATGAATTTCGTGGTCTTCTTTGCAATGTGCCACGAGTCAGGAGCGTTTAACCGCTTCAGATGATCCGACATTATTTAAGCCTCCCCTAATTTTTCCCCACGGCGCTTGTCAGTGAGATTCAGTTTGGTGAGCTGCACATTTGAGGCATCGATGTTCCGGGGTACTTCGGTTCCATCTGCTTTCGTGGAAGAAACACCATGGACAACAAGTTTTGACTTCTTGCTATCAACTGCGTCAACAATTCCCTCGTTGCCAACAAAATCTCCCCGGGTTACCTTAACAGTATCACCCTTAATCACCCGCAGCGTCTTTTTCTTGTATTTTTCTTTGAGTGCAGCGGAAAGCGGGGCGTTGAGGTATTTGGTCTTCACGTGTGAAGGTGCCTGGTAGCGCGCCTTTCTCTGCTTTCTTGGCTGTTCACTTTCGATTCTTACCATACTTCTCACCTCACACAATGATCGTTGCCATGGAACCGAGCTTGGGGAACCGTTCCGCGACCTCGCGGGCTATCGGACCCTTGATCTCCGTCCCTTTTGGTTCGTTCTTCTCATCCACAACAACAACTGCGTTGTCATCAAAGGATACACGCATGCCGTTCGGCCTGCGCATCTCTTTTTTCTGACGGATGATGACAGCACGCACAAGCTTGCGGCGCATGTCAGGAGTCCCCTTCTGGACGCTGGCTGTGCAGAGATCCCCGAGACCCAGCTTGGGCTGACGGCGCCTGACACCGTGGTAGCCGAAGACGGAAATGATCTGTACTGTCCTTGCACCGGTATTATCTGCACAGGCAAGCCTTGTCCCGGTGGCAAGCGCGCGAGGAATGGTTGACTGCTTTGCCTTCATGGCTGCAGCACCTCGACGACAACGAAGGTTGTACTTTTCGACAGCGGTCTGCATTCAGCGATCTTCACCATATCGCCAACCTTAACCTGAATACAGGCAGGGTTGTGGGCGTGAAGTTTCGAGCTGCGTTTTTCATACCGCTTGTATTTACGGATGTAGTGCAGGTAATTACGCGCGACTACGACCGTTCCCATCATTCGATCGCTCACGACTTTGCCGGTGATCACCTGGCCGCGCACCGGTAAAGTGCCGTGAAACGGACAATTAACGTCATGGCATTCTTGTTTTGGTGCCTGAACGTTCAATCCAATGTTTAGTGCCATTATTTTATCCTCTTCTTTTCGTGCAGGTTGATTCTCTTTTCAGGAGCTAAAACCATCACGGATCCATCTATCTCAACAAGTTCACTGCCTGGAAGGTGCAGCTGAAATCTGCTGTGCATCTTGGGAATGCGTTTGACCCCGTTTAAGGTCTCAATTATCAGCAGATTTTTTGTTTCATCGATGATGTGCCCGCATAGTCCCCGGTGAAGGGGGTTTGCCGCTCCCGATACCAGAACGTCCAGTCCGATCAGTTCATGACGGAGGACATTCTGGGAAGAGATCATACATTTCTCCTGCGGTTTTGCTCGGTCTTCAAACGGGCGATTGTTCGCCTGAGTTCCCCAATATGACCCGGGTTTTCTGTGGCGCCACCGGCACTGACTTTACCGTAATGCTGGACGAGCTCCATCCGGAGTTTTTCCATCTGTTCCTGCAGTTCTACTTCAGAAAGCTGCTGGACTTCCCGTGCTCGTAATAGTGCCATTACCGATCCTCCCTGAAGGGAATTTCATCGGGAAGAGCTGGTTCGTCCATGTCAATATCGCCAATATCCGTGACGGTCACTTTCGGTGCCTTTCGCTTCTTCTCCTGTTCAATTATTTCGAAGTGATCCGGTAGTTTCGCACCGGCCGGAACAAGCTTTACCTGGACACCTATGACACCCAGTTTCTTGATAGCGACTGCATACCCTTTCTCAACGATGGTGTTACTCGGTTCACCACAGTGCTTGATGTAACCTTCAGTAAACTTCTGGGTACGGGCACGCGCTCCGGTTAATTTACCGGCAATCACAACTTCACATCCAAGCGCACCGGAGTCCATAACCCTGCGAAGGATGCTCGATCCCGCTTTACGGAAGTACCAACCTCGTTCAAGGGCGTTTGCCAGCCGTTCTGCCATAATCTGGGCATTGAAGCTGGGGTTTGTGACCTGCTGAACTTCAATCTGGGGAGATTCAACGCCATAGTTCTGAGCAAGGTCCAGGGTCAACTGGTGAACCAGTTTGCCGCCTTTTCCGATAACAATACCGGGTTTTTCTGCAAAGATGGTTACCTGTGTGCCCAGCGGGGTTCTGGCAATATCCATGCCGCCGTATCCTGCACGCTTCAGTTCCTTTGACAGGTACTTTTCAACACGGGCTTTCCGCACACCTTCTGAGATAAACTTCTGCTCCACCGCCATTACACCACCTCGCGGACTATGACTTCAATGTTCACACTTTCACGGACTTTTGGGGTCGCTCGTCCCATTGCACGGGGGAAGAAAGATTTCTGGGCGCGCCCGCGGTTAGCCGATACGTGGATGATCTCAAGATTATCGGCATCGAGACCGATATACTCGGCATTCTTCTTTACCGATTCAAGAACCCGGATATATGCTTTCGATGCCTTCACCGGGTACCTTCCTGCATCCCAGTTTCCCGGGAGACCGCGTTTGTGCGCCACATTCCGGTTAAAACGCCGGAAAGGGATTGCTTTCTTTAAACCCACGACATCATTCAGGTACGCGATTGCGTCGTTTACGCGCTGATGCCTGATGAACGTAGCAATTTCGATCGAATGCTTGGGCGACATATTCAGTTCGTTAGCCTTCGCTTTTGCGATGTTGTCGCCGCTGATTTTCTGTGAATAATCAATTCGTGCCATGTTCATCACTTCAGCGGAACGTATTTGCTTCCTCGTGTTGCACCGATACCGGCACTACCATGAGCGACCTTCCTTCTTGTCAGTGCAAACTCACCGAGATAGTGGAAAACAGATTCCGGCTGAAATTCAACTTTCATGAATTCCTTGCCGTTATAAATCTCAATCGATTTGCCCACCATCTCAGGCATGACAATCATTTCCCGCAGATGCGTTCTGATCTTCTCGTCCCCATCGCGGACCTTTGTAAGCAAAATCTCTTCACCACGGGAAAAACCGCGTACTATCTTGCGGCGTGCACGGGCCGGCATGAGCGGGAGGAGTTCGCTTATCCCCATCGCCTTCAGCTCGTCTATCCTGTATCCCCGATAGGTGAACTCTTCACGCCTTCTTGGCATTCTCTTCTGAGTCTTTTTTGGTGCTGCCATTCCGTTCACTTCCTGCTCTTACCTGTCCTGCGTGCAGCCACATGTCCAACCGTCCTGCCCGGGGAGGTCCCTCGTGCAATCGTCTTCGGACGACCGGTGTGCTGGTGACCGCCGCCACCAAACGGGTGGTCGATGACGTTCATTGCAACACCACGGACTCGTGGCCAGTTTGACGCTGTGTTCTGCATCTTGTGGTACTTGTTGCCTGCTTTCACAAACGGCTTGTCGACACGACCACCGCCGGCCACAATTCCTATAGTTGCGCGGCAACGGTGGTTGAACCATTTGGTCTTTCCGCTGGGCATTCTGATACCGACACGATCCTCAATCTTATCAATGACGACCGCCTGGACGCCAGATGCACGGACAAACTTGCCACCATCATTCGGCCGTGATTCGATATTGCAAATATAAGTACCGGTGGGAATATGCTGGAGTGTGAGCGTGTTGCCGTTCTTCACCTCAACATTAGATCCCCAGGTAATTATTTCACCAATACCGAGACCTTCGGTGACCAGCATGTAGACTTTGGCCCCATCTTCGAGTTTCACGAGTGCTATCGGTGCATTGCGTGCCGGATCATGTTCAATATCAATGACACTTCCCGTGATTTTTTGTGTATCATCACCGATGTGCTTCAGTTCGGCCTTGTACCGGTGGGATGGTGCTCGATAGGTCGGGCCTCCCTTGCCCCGGCTTTGTGTTGTAATACGATGTCCCATGTTCCCACCTACATAATACCAAGCCGGCTGAGAATTTCCTCGGCGGCCTTTTCGTTCTCAAAACTCACAATTGCCTTCTTCTGACCGTGCATGGTCATGAGCGTGCGAACGTTTTTGACGTTCTGTCCAAACGCTTTTTCGATTTCACGTTTGATCTGGCTTTTGGAGGCTTCACGGCTGACGAGGAACTGGAGTTTTGCCTGGTTCTCTAAAAGGACCATTGCTTTTTCTGTTACAAACGGGTATTTCAGAGCCATTTATCTCCCCTCCAGGCGCACAAGGGCGCTCTCTGTCCAGACCGTGAGACGTCCAGCCAGCATACCCGGTGCAAGGTGCTCGACATTCAGCTGGTCTACGGTTACAACATCGACACCGGAAAGGTTACGTGCTGCCCGGAGGGGTTTTCCTGCGGTGACAATGAGCAGGCTTTTTCTCTGTTTGAACCTGCGACCGCGCATTTTGCCTCTTCCGGCACGGACTTTCTTGCTCTCCTTTGCCCGTTCGATATCATGGTAGACACCTGCAGTAGTAAGCGCTGATATGACATCCTGCGTACGGTCGAGTGACTCGAACTTATCCTCAAGGATAACGGGAACAGCCCCATCGAACCGGTGGCCGCGACCGCGGATGAGGTCCGCAGATATACTTGCAGCTACCGCTGAACGGAATGCCTTTTGTTTTTCCTTCTGGTTGATCTCTTTGATCAGGATTTTGGCGACCTTCGGAGGATGTGCTTCACGACCTCCTTTTGCCTGCGGAACTTTCGCAGCCCGTGAACCGTTCTTGATACGGGGTACATGCGATGACCCGCGGCCACTTCCCCAGCCGACTGCTGAAGAACAGATGCCGGCATACGGATTCGTCCCATGGGGTTGTCGCCGGGTGCTCTGAAGGGCCATGACTGCCTTTTTGATCAGATCAGGGCGGTACTCCTCGGAAAAGAGTTCCGGAAGTTCAATATCTTTCGCGATTCCGCCATCAAGTGATTTAACCTGTGCTTTCATCTCTGATCATCCCTGTTTGCTCTGGACGCTCACAAACTGGATTGTCGGCATCCTGACTACATGTTCACCAAGGCGCATTGCCGGACGGATACGTATAAGCCGCTTGACCGGGCCAGGAATGGATCCCTTGACCAGGACATACGGGCTCCTGAGTACACCATAGTGCAGGAACCCCCCGGCGGGGGTGATCTCGCTCGCGTCTTCACTTATCCTTAAAATTCGTTTGTTAAACTCTGTCCGCTGCTGGAATCCCAGCTGGCCCATCTGGGGTACCTGCCATCTTACATGATGGGGATTCCAGGGTCCGAGTGTACCCAGGTGGCGCTCCTTTCCGCCGACGGAGTGTTTACGCTTACGCAGCGCTATACCCCACCGTTTTACTGCACCATTCGTACCTTTACCGGTGGTGATCGCAGTAATATCGGCGTATGCACCGGACTGGAGGACATTGTTCAGCGAAACCTCTTTTCCCAAAATACCCTGGGCAAACTCCCACTGCTTTTTGATGTCTCCGCCTCCCACCTTGATCTCCATAAGATCGGGGACTTTCTTGGGGACACCTGATAAAATTGCCGGTTGTGTGTAGGAGACCGCATAGATCTCGGCAACCGTTCCAGCTGCAACTGCATCCGAAAATTTCTTCTGAGCAGCCTTTTTGTCATAGTCCTTCGGCAGGGTGATACGGCGACCAAGCACAGTATCGAGCTGGTCTGCCCAGATTTCTGTCAGCGCATGTTTGCCATAGGTATCTTCAGAGTAGGCACGAATCGCAGCGACCTTCATAGAGGGGATTTCAATAACGGTGACCGGCACCATAATTTCCTTCCCCTCTGTGGGACTGTTCTTGTGATCATCTACCATGATAACATGTGTCATACCTACTTTATACCCGGCAAACCCCTGCAGTACCGGTGCCCCGTCATAGAGAGGCCACGATTGATATTTCGGGATCGGGCTCTTTGCACGCTTTCTCGGGCTGAATGCAAGAGAACCACGGCGTGGTCTGTTTATTTTTGGCATATGTTAATCAATCCTTTTTCTGCGTGTAGGTTATTCCCTTTGCGACACGATTTTTGATTAATCCGAGACCGTGTGATAACGTTGTCTGGTTTAGATGCCAACACGCGAAGCCAGTTGAGAAATACGGACAACTCTGGTAATACGCTAACCCGCAGTTGCGGGATTTTTCGGGTATTAATGAACGTCCGTTTTTTTCATGTGGCCTACGGACATAGGATGATATTTTTCTCATCCACGAGCTGATACACCAGCTTTCCTGTCTCGCGAAAGAAGATCCTGACAATAACGCATCCATCTGCTCCGTGATGAGAGCAGGTGGAACGGGCTCGTTTGTTCAAAACGTCGACCCATGCGTGCTGGTCAGATCCCACTTAGTCAGCCTGTTGTGACGAGTCACAACTCCTTCTCGGGTTTCCTCCGCTATGAAGCGGAGTTCACCAATCGAGGAATACCCACGGCACAACCGACTTTCCTGTGTCCGGAAGTCTGGTCCCGCCGTATGATGATATCAAAAATGTGCTTTTCATTGAATCAGCACATGGATACATCAGAGGATAACCTCATATCGGCTTCCTTAATCATTGCATAAAAAAGAATATAAACATATGCCCATGGCCGTGTACAACGTGCTACAGATTCTCCAGGAAAAATATGCTTTTTTTATTATTATCCTTTGATTTTCATTTCGGTTTCATCCAAAATACAATTCACCGAGATCGGTGATATACACAATAATATCTTCACATACACAACGCGCTTTACAACACTGGGGACGGGTTTCTCTCAGCCGGTTTATGAGGGAAATTGTATCATACATCACTTTTATGTTTATTTTTTCTGCTTCACCAAAGATAATGGTGGGAACATCAAAGAGATCCGTCCCTGAAGGGATAGTGCACAGGTGGGTTGCATCCAGCGTATAAAGAAATTCAAGTGTTTCTTTTGCCCTTCTGATATTTTCTATAGCACTCTTTTCAATCGTGCAGACATTTGCTTTTGATGTCGAGATAATATCAGCAATCTGCTGCTGGGTCAGCCCTTGTTTACGGTACCTGAGAACCTCCATCTGGCGTTCAGTGAGCAGACCATCTTTCATACTATTAATACTATGGAGAAACTTAAACACTTTTCGTTAACTATGCCCAAATACCATTTACTCTTGAAGTGCCCTCATTAAAACATCATCATTCAACAATACCCTGGGTTTTTCACAATTTTTCGGCGAGAGAGGACATTTCAAAATGTTTATATGAATACCGGGTCATAATAACGTGTTATAAAAAAAATTTAGGTGATTTAGATGGTTGTAAAAGTAGGAGTTGCGAAACTCGGCAATATTGCAAGTGGTGTAATGGCAGAACTGCTCCTCGATGAGAGAGCAGACCGTGAAGACATGCAGACATTCATGGCAACCAGCGGGACGAAACTTGAACCTGCGGATGTTGACCGTGTCGTTTCTAACCTGAAGGCATACCAACCGGACTTCTGTATTGTTGTCTCCCCCAACGGGGTTCTCCCCGGCCCGACCGGTGCCCGCGAACAGCTTGCTGCAGCAGGTATCCCGGTTGTAATCATCACCGATGATGTAACCGCGAAGAAGGAATGGGAAGGAATCAAGGCAAGCAAGTTCGGGTACATCATCATGAAGGCGGACTCTATGATCGGTGCACGCCGCGAGTTCCTCGACCCCGTCGAGATGGCAGACTACAACGGAAATCTCGTCAAAGTGCTGGCAATTACCGGTGCATTCCGCAAGATGCAGATTGCTCTTGATAAAGTCATCGACCAGGTCAAGGCAGGGAAGAAGGGCGACGCAATTGAGCTCCCGAAGATCGTGATGACCACCGACAAGGCTGTTGACGGTGAATTCACCAACCCCTTCGCACTTGCAAAGGCACGCGCTGCCCATGAGATCGCCATGGCTGTTGCAGGCCAGAACGTGAAGGGCTGCTTCATGACAAAGGAATGGGAAAAATATATCCCGATCGTTGCAAGCGCTCACGAGATGATGAGATCCGCGGTAGTGCTCTGTGACGAAGCCCGCGAGCTCGAGAAGGCAAGCGACAGCATTATGCGCCAGGCTCACAAGAAAGACGGCACGCTTGTCGCAAAGAAGAAACTTGTAGCAAAGTTTGAGTAAATTCTTTATTTTTTTTCTTTTTTGTAGAATTTTCCGAGATCTTCAGGAAGCGTCAGTATTACCGGCTCAAGATGGAGTCGTTCCATGAAAGCAGAATCACTTGTTGAAGAAGGATTAGGATTGATCCGGGAGATCATAGAACAGAATGCACGAAATCCATTATCGCAATCGCCCTTATCAAAAAACAGTGACATATTGAACGCATAGGTACCGAGTTTCCGGTAGAGCGAAATAATTTCCAGAATATCCCGAGCTGTGAGATCCGCATAGGTTTCCATTTCATCAATTGTGGATATGGGGAGGAGGCCCCGTACTTCACGCTCACCAACCGGCACCGCATGGGCCGACCAGAGTATTTCATCACCGAACAGGTATCGATCAGAGGATTTTTCCTCCTCCCTTACTGCATCCCAGTAGTTCCTGCCCTGCGTCCTGCGGAACTGTTCGCTTGCGGTAATATAAGAGTCGACAATACGGGATGGGCATGAATCTGACAAACCCTGCATATGAGGGTGCACAAGACTGGCACCTGCCGATGGAAGAAAGTTCCAGTTGATGCTGGCATAGCCGTCTGCCTGCCGGAGGACATCAATTTGCGCGAGGAGTGCATCTGTTATCTGTTGCCTGCTGAACGCAGTGACCGCGTGCTCACGGGTGATTACGGTGACTACGTGCCCTTCCCCGAAGGGAAACAGGTTCGGGAAGGTAACACTTTCCCCTCTTATGATCCTCCTGCCATCGGGAAATGTGGGTGTAACAGAAAAAACTGCATCGCGGCAGAACGGGCAACCCTCCGCATTTGAAGGAATGTATACTGTCTGATCGATCTGCCTTTTTAACCGGTCAGGACTGATCCTGCACCGGATGCCCGTGAGATGTTCTTCGCGATACTGTAGTGTGCCTCTGCTGGTGACCACTTCCCGGATCGAAAACATGCCTGTATCACAAAACTATTTCCGGTAAGATCAGATAGTCGTTTGCACAGTTATTGCTCCACATCTCTACAAAATATCACAGGTATTAAAAAAAAGAGATTAGTCTATCTGCCAAGGCATTTCTGCCTTGCCACTTTTCGGCTGTATTCAGGCAGGAAGTTCGTTCCACACTTATACGACGTACTTGCCCAGCAGGCGGATAGAGGTGGTCATATCTGGACCGAGCGGTGAGCCAAAGATAATCTGGGTGACACCGGCTTTGGTGAGGTCTTCACATTTCTGCTTGACCATCTCAGGAGTTCCTGCAATGGTGAATGCGTCGATCTCCTTGTCTCCGACAAGTTCTCCAACCGTCTTAAAGTCGAACTTACCCAGTGCTGCTTTAATCTTTGCAACATTGTTGAGGTCAAGACCGTGGCGGGTAAGGAGGTCCGGTGGGGAACCTGCAGCGATGAATGCAGCGACAATTTTTGCCGCATTGCGTGCCTTCTTCTCGCTCCTGTCAATTGACATTGCAGTGTAGGCACCGACATCGAAGCCTTTCTTGCCAACCTTGTCGCAGGCAGCCTGGATGATCGGGATGGCAATCTTAAAGTCCTTGGGGTTGGATGCGTTGATAAGCGCACCATCGCCGATCCTTCCGGCGAGATCCAGAACCTTGGGTCCCTGTGCACCGATGTAGACGGGAATAGCCTTCTTTCCCGGGAGAGTAACACCCGTCAGCTTTGCGCCATCGTAGTCAAAGAACGTCATTCCTGATTTCTTGACTTCTTCACCGGCACAGAGCTTGCGGATCTGCACAACGGCTTCCTCAAGGCGCCCAACCGGCTTCTCCGGGTTGATCGCGAGCTTCGGAAGTGTTGAAAGGTCACCGGGCCCGATACCGAGGACGGCACGTCCATCGGAAATCTCATTGAGTGTGCATGCGAATGATGCCATTGCGGCGGGGGTGTCGGTAAACGCGTTCATGATACCCGGACCCATCTTGAGTGTCGTGGTCGCTTGCGCGATCGCGGCGAGGGTGGGGTAGCAGTGGCGGTTGTTGTAGTGGTTCGTGATCCATGCGAAATCTATGTCTTTTGACTCTGCAAGTTTACAGAAGTTGACAACTTGCTTTACATTGACATTTCCTGGTACAAATTCAATTCCATATGTCAAGGGTTATTCACCTCATGGAGTATTTACTGTCCACGCATTTAAATAAATTATCTTTTTGCGTTGATCATTTTGCGCTATCCGCTCAAAATATGCCCATTTTATCGTTTTTTTCTTTTGCAATCTTCCCAAGGATCGTGGAGCGGGGGTGAACGCACCCAGATATACACATTTTAGTCGTCCTTCTGATGTTTTCCTCTGTTTTGGGTTATTGAATAAATTCGTTCATAAACTACCCCTTGAATGATCCCATAGGGAAGGTAATTGTTTTTTTTACCATTTTTTAAAATTCGGTTTTTTTAAAATAAAATCTGCAATAAATCGCCTGCAAAGCAGTATACTATAAGATATTGAACTTCCAGCAAATAATAGTACAATAAGCTACAGGATGCCCCTATAGGGTTTTAATCGGGATTTGTTCATGCGCATACTTGCTATTGGATTGGGCGGCGCAGGCTGCAGAGTTGTTAACAGTCTTTATACAACAGATCGACGGAGCAGCAAAGTTGTCTGTGTCCAGGCGCTTGCCATCGATGTAAATGCAGAAACATTAGCTCATTTGGGAGGTCTGCCGGATAGTGCAAAACTATTTTTTCCCCCAATCGACCTGGACATTCATACTGAAGAGACTGGAGATACTCATACAGCAACAATTGATATCGGGGAAATCATTTCCCGCATCCAGAACATCGAGATTGGGGAGACTGATGCAATCTTTATGTGTTGCGGGCTTGGTGGCAGCATGGTGGATGTTGCACCGCACATCATCGCTGCACTTCGTTCCTCGATTGCTGAACCGATCTTTGGTCTTGTAACACTTCCCTGTCTTGCTGAAGGAGAGCGCCGGTCGGCAAAAGCAGCAGATGATCTCGACATGCTGACATCCCTCCTTGACGGTATCATTCTTTTTGATAACGAAACCTGGTATAAAAAAACCAAAGCACAGAAATCAACGCTGACAAAAAAAGAGAAGGGTTTGGCTGAAAAACTCGGGTTCAGGAAAGGTGAGCCCGAGCTTTCTCCACAACTAGCTACTTATTTACTCCTGAACGAGGGAATTGTCCGGAGGATTAGCCTCATTCTGAGAGCCGGAGAATTCAAGGCGGATGGCGGGCTTGATTTTGCAGAGGTTGTACTGGACTCCGGCGAAGTTCTCAATACCATGAAAGGGATGGGATATATTACCATAGGGTATGCGGTTGAACGTCTCCCCCATAATCCATTGAGTTTCCTTTCCAGCTGGCGTCCGACGGGTTTTTTCGCTGATGAGCATATTAAGAAAGCGTCGCGAATTGTTGACCTTGCAAAGCAGGCGATCTACCACGAGATTTCCACACCCTGCGACATGACGAGCGCGCACAAGGCATTGATTCTTGTGGCGGGTCCATCCCATGAGCTGTCATTGAAAGGGTTTATGACCGTGCGTAAATGGATCGACAGAAGTATTGCCGGACTGGAAACGAGATCCGGTGATTATCCTGTGATGAATACCAAAAACGTGGCAATTATCATCATGCTCTCCGGGCTTGAAAATATTCCCCGCATCACCGAACTCAAGGAAATCCAGATTCAGTATAAAGCCAGTCGTCAGGATAGTATTGCCGGTGAAAAACTTACAGGTTCTGATACGATCAGCATATCTGGAGGTGCTGGAATCAGCAGTAATGCAGGATCATCTGTCAAAGGAGGATCAGCAACGGCAAAAGATGAAACTCTTATTCTCCCCTTTTCAGCGCATATGATAAAGGAAGCCCCTGCTGAAAAAAAAGCAGCACCCCGGCACATCGCAAAACCTCAGATTATCGAAGAGGTAATTCCTCAACGGTCAGCAAGCGAATCGAGCACCCCGGATGCGTCAGGTTCGCATGCACCCCGGCATCGGGTTGTTGTAGCCAGGGATCATGCTGATCAAGCCGCGCATCCAGCACCACGTTCCACATCCCATGAATCTTCAGTTCATGGAATACCCCAAGGCAAAAAATCCTCGTATTCCAAAGATTCCCGGGGGTTTGATGAGAAACATTTGCCGCGTACAAGCGATGATCGTTTGAGGACCAAAGAGACGGAGCGGCAGATAATTGAGAGAGAACTGCAACGACAGCGGACGATGGCAATCTCTGGTCGTACGCCAAAAACAGGGTCGGCCGCGTCATCACACCCTGAACCAACTCCTGAAATTGTAAGGTTAAAACGTGTTATAATCGACAAAACGTCCCTGGATACAGAGCATGAGAAATCCGATCCTGATGTAGTCGTGCATCAGGTGCACAGGAAACGAACGGTTGTCATACAAAAAAAGAAGGTGCATCCTGTGACGCAGGATATACCTGTCCCCGAAGATCCAAATGGGGAAGTTTCTCTCGATGATGACGATCTATCCGTCATTATGCGCCATGAAGTCAATTCAGGGCAAATGGATTCTGAAGATTCAAAGGTCAGCATTAAGAATTCTACGCATAAATCAAAGGACGAAATTTTTGAGGGAAAAGGTGTTCAGAAGCCCGCGACCCCCCAGGTACGGGATTCAGCCCTTATTCACACGGATCTAAAATCGAAAAAAAACCTTTCGGAATCAAAGGATGTTGAAAGCGAACCGGGAAGCAGTGATCATGTCCCGGAATCATCCAGGACATCCAAAAAGCGGGAAAGAAACACTCCAAAAAAAGATGATATTTCCTGGAAATAATCAGTTTATCTCCATCACTTTTGAAAACTGAATATTTCCGGCACCTATTTCGGTTGTAATATCAATACCGTGTTCCACCGTATTTCCAATATAATTCAGCCCACTGAAAGCGACAATCGATATGCGGAAAGGATTATCAGGCAGATTAAAGACCTGATTACCCATCGCAACAGGAAAAACAAAACCGCAGGTATTCATGAGACGGATCGTTTCTTCAACCTTTTTTTTCGCGGAACCGGGAACTTCCCGGACATTTGCCAATGCAATCCCGGATTTTGATCGTGCATACTGTGATATCGAGGTGAGTCCTGATGAAATGAAAAGCTCGAGTGGATCTATAGTAGTTCCCCGATAACCTATCAGGTCCCTGAACTGTGTTGGTGTACCGCGTTCGATCTCAAGCCTGCCACCATAAGCCATTCTTACCGGGATGCCATTCCTTTGGAAAACTCCATCCATGGAGATACTGCAGATGGTAATAAATCCCACCGATCCGGAGGGGACACGGGAATCACTATCGAGAATCCGGTATGAATTAAAAAAACCGCATCCTGCTTTCACAACCTCATCAAATGCGAGGGTAACTTTTTCCCGTGACTCCTCGGGAACAATGGAGAGGTTATAGGCAACATCACCGGTACTGGTTGCAGGATCAAAGGTACTCCTATATGCCAGTCGCTCAAGTTTTGAAATGACGAACCCTATCCGGTCATCTACGAGAGCATTGTCTGTTTCATCCAGTCCTGCCCTTGTGAGTATCCGTCCCTGGTTGCCGATTTTTTCCGTAAATCCCATCGTATCAAGGTAACTGAGATAATACTGAACTGCCCGATCACTGAGGACAAAACCCCGTTCTGCCATAAGCTCTGAAAGCCTTTTTGCACCAATGGGATCCCGGTGTTCTTTGAGAATGCGAAGAATTTCGATATATTTTCTTTCAGTACGGATCATCGTCACTTTGCCTCCACTGCTCCCCTGCTATCCTGATAACGACCTGAATAATTCTGGCTGCCTTCCCGCACTTCGTGAAGGATCATCTGCACTACGCGGTCGTTCTTCTTGACGATAATATCATCGCTTCCCAGATTTGTCAGGCAGAGTGTCAATTGTCCACGAAAACCCGGGTCTACAAAACCTGCACCAAGAAGAACTCCCCGTCTCCCGAACGAGGACCGGCACCGGAGCGTGCCGGCAAGATCCATTGGAATTTCGACCCATTCAAGCGTAGGAACAAGAGTACATGTACCTTTAGGAAGGAGACTGTCTCCGGCAGAACGAAGGTCGTAGGATGCGGGTTGCTGGCACTCGCCGCTATAAGGTGTGATGACGAGGTTGCCCCGTCCACAACTCTGATCGAGACGGCGGATGATCTCTGGTGCGGATAAAATCATTCACTAGATTATCGGTAGAAAATACTTAATATCTTTTGATATATAAGAGATGAGAAGGATCCATGGGGTAGAGGACATCCTCTTGGGCTTCGAACCCAAGGACGCGGGTTCGATTCCCGCTGGGTCCGTTTTTTTTTAAAAAGAGAGTTGATACTCCAAAAATGCTGTTTCTCGGGGATTCGTTGTAAGATAACGATCATTCTCATCATAAAAAAACTTAAAAATTTGTCTGAATTAAAAAAAACTTAATTTATATTCCAAAAAAGAGATTATAAGTCGTTCTTTTTCATACTGCGCTGTGGCTTTCGACCGCCCCACTTTCTGATAATGCCAAACGCTATAAGAATGCCAAGTGCCCCAGTAACAATAATAGTGATAATCCCCCAGTCCAGATTCTTTTCCATGACGAGAGTTACTGATGCTGTGGCATTTCCCTGAGCAAACTGTTTCTGGACGGAAACTGGCTGGTAGGTATCTTTTATAGCGGTAATATTGTAAAGCGTGTTGAATTTAACCCTGGTCCTGAACAAACCATGTTCATCAGTAACACCCATTGTGTTTCCATTCATGAGAATTGTAGCATTTGACACGATTTTCTGGTCTTTTTCCTGGACAAAAATAGTGAGGTCTGCATTTTCAACAGGTATCTCGAAAGTAAAGTCTTCACCTTTATTGATGATCAGAATCGTACGATTCATTGAACGATATCCGGTTTTCCTTACTTCCACATTATAGGAACCGGAAACAAGATCGGGAAAATTAATGCGTCCAGACTGGTTGGTGGTTCCTGAAAGAGTCCCGTTAATATATACATCTGCACTACTAACCGGAACGCGATTTTCGTCAGAAACAGATATAAATGCTCCCAAAAGTGCCTTTGAAAGTAGAACAGAATAGAGAGCATCGGTTTCATTGATTCTTCTTGATTCAGTAAATGTCTGGTAACCACCCTTTTTAATATCGATACCAGTAACTTTGCCTCGTGCAACAGGTATAGTCAGAATTCCCCTGTTATCCGTTTTTCCTACAAGTGCATTGTCGATACGCACTTCTGCATCCGTGACTGGTAACATCCCATTTTTATCTTTTACGATAAAAGAGAACCGGTTAGCGGGGAGCATCCAGAACTGAGCATTCTTATTTTCTGTACCTATATCGATAAGTTCAATCCGGGGCAAATAACCAGGAGCGGTAATATCCAGAGAATACAACGTGGTTGCATTCACACTAAAAGTTACTGAACCGGCACCATCTGTCAGATTTGCCTGTTCACTATTTTTTGCAGAAATGTTAATTCTGGCACCTGACACAGCTCCCAGGGAATCAGAGTCATAGAGATTTACTTTTAAGGTAAGGTTCATTCGACTGAGGTTAACAAAAACTGATGTTTCGTTTTTAGCCACCAGCTTTTCCCAGTCTCCATACCCGGTCATGGAAACACGGATAAGAAGGTCATTCAACCCGGAGTGATTGAGAAACACCTTTCCGGTATTATTGGTTCTGGCATACTCATCTCCATTCAGAAATACCTTTGCGTCAGGGATTGTTGAATTATCTGTACTATCCTGCACGGAGATTTGCAGGATCGTTGCCTGTGCAGAGCTGCAGAGAATAAGGGTGCACAGCAGGGCAAAAAGGAAACGATTTTTCTGGCGATACATAAAGAATATCGCCTTCTGTTTATATTTGAGAACATCGGTCTATATTTCGGATGCGGAGGGCACCCGGTCTAAAAGCATACCTTCTACAAGAATTGGCATGAGCCGCCGGCCTTCCTCGATTGCATTCTGGAGCCGCCAGTTTCTTTCTGCAAACAGGGTAAAAAGTGGTTCACCTGCCTTGATAAGCTTGCCTTTTTTCGCATGCAGGAGGATCCCGGCACCGGAATCATGGGGAGCCCCTGCTATGCGGGCAAGAGTGATGAGAGCATGGTTGTTCATTTCGATCACATAGCCGGATGACGGAGCATTTACCACAAACTGGTGTTCTCCCGGAATAATATCACCGGATTTGACATTTGGATCACCGCCCTGGATCTCAATGATCTGGCGAAACTTTTCAAGAGCCTTCCCTTTTGTGAGGATATCCTGTGCCATAGCAGCGCCGGTACCTCGAGCAGCTTTCCCTGACATCTCAAGGGCAATACCGGCAAGAGACAGACTTTTCTGGATGAAGGAGTTTGGTTCAGTTGCACCCTCAAGCACCCGGAGTGCCTCTGCCACTTCGAGTTTCGGACCTATGCTTCGGCCAACAGGAATGTCCCCATAGGTAAGGGCACACTCGACTTTCATCTTAAGGCGTTCACCAAGTTCGATAAATTCCCGGGCTAGTTTTCTCCCTTCCTGCATAGTGGCAATCTTGGTATGCTGCCCAACAGGAATGTCGATTACAACAATATTTGCCCCGACTGCATATTTTTTTGCCATAACGCTGGCAAGCATCTGGCCGCGGGCGTCGATTTTAAACGGATATTCCTGGATAATTATCCGGTCATCTGCAGGAGCGATGTTAGTCGCACCTCCCCACACTATGACCCCCCCAACCTTTTCAGTCATTTTCTGCACTTCAGTTGCAGAGAACTCGACATTTGCCAGAACTTCCATGAGATCGGCAGTGCCACCTGCTCCGGTAATTGCACGCGAGCTTGTTTTTGGTATTTTCAGTCCGCTTGCAGCTATGATAGGAACTACCAGCAGTGAGATTTTGTTACCGGGAACACCCCCGATTGAATGCTTATCCACAATTGGTCTGGATGCAAACTTGATGTGTTCACCCGTTTCAACCATGGCACGGGTGAGATGCTCCACCTCATCCATGTCAAGCGGGTTGATATATGACGCAATGATAAAAGCCGTGAGTTCTGCTGAGGACAGGTCATCACTCACAACATCCCTGATGATTGTCAGCATCTCTTCCTTGGAGATTTTACCGCCATCCATTTTCTTTTTGACGTAGTCAAGCGAAGCTGGTCGTGCTGCTTCCCTGACTTCTATCTCAATACCATCAGCGAGATGGAGACGTTCGTTTGTAAAACGATAGACACCTATGGTTCCCTGGGGTGTGATGGTTGACGTGGTCTCCACAAAAGCTGCAACTGATACACCGTTTTTCGAATTAATTACCTGGACACGGTCGCCATCCAGCACACCTATGCTGCGGGCATCCGCCCGGTTGAGCAGTACACCCCGCGATGCAATATCCAGATTTTTTACCATTAGCTTCAATTCTTGACCCTCCGCAGGTGGGGAGATTTCCCCGATTATGAATCTTTTTCACATCTACGTTGACCGCTCGGACATTAAAAGGGTGCCACTCTTCAAGGTCTGGCCGGATAAGTCCCCATAGATTAAACCAATGGCTGCAAAAGAGCACAATTACGATTTTTTAAGAAGGGGTGCGAAAAAAAAAGAGTTTTAGATGTTAGTTCAGTGCCTGCGCACGACGATGAATGCTACTGCACCGAGACCGATCAATGCAATCAATGCACCGTATCCGGGCGACTTGGTTGGGGTCGGGACCGGGGTTGGGGGCACTGTTGTTGGCGCGGACGTCGGGACCACAACTACCACTACCTTGGTCGGTTCTGGAGTTGGGGTTGGGGCAGCGCCTTCCAGGACGTTGAACAGTGCTGTGCCTGTTGCTTCCTGAATGACTGCGTCTTCAGTAACAATGTACTCGTCCGGTTTGAATGTTGATGAATCAACATCGAACTCGATCTTGTTCATGCCGGTCTCGCCCTTCTGGACTTTGACCGTACCGGTTGCGCCGCTGAACTCGCCGCTCTGGCTCTTCTGAGTCGGCTTGAACGATGATGAATAGACCTGAACGAGGATTTCGTCATCTACCGCGAGGTTGGTGGCTGATTTGATGGTGAACTTGTCACCAACGTGCTTGTCGCCAATCGGGACGATAGTGATAACGGGTTGCTCAATCAGGAACTGGAGCTTGGTGTAGGTGTCGTCGATGTACGGCTGGTTGATACCCTGTACAAGTGCTTCAGCTGCATCGGATCCCTGCAGGCTGCCGGGTCCGTAGATCTTGAAGAGACTGAGTACCTGTCCGGTGGATTCGCCAAGACCGTAGTCATAGACGTACTCTGCCGGGGCACCTGACCAGTCAATATCGTACTTGCCGTTCATCATCGGGTGCTGGACGACAACGAAGTACTGTCCGCTGTACATGGACTTGGTTGTATCCTGCTTAACCTCATACTTGAAGGTCCCGTCAGAGTTCACGGTTTCCGTCTGTTTGACTGCAAAGTTCTTACCGAGTATCCAGATTGCAACAGAGCTTGGCTGGCCTTCTGCGGTACCGGTGATGAAGATCTTGTCACCCTGTGCTACAGTTGACTGGGATGCCGTTGCAGAGACGAAGGGCTTCTTGATGATGATAGAAACCGTGCCGTATGCTGCTTTGGAGAGGAGCTCTGGGGTCTTGTCGTAAGGCTTGCTTACGCCGTAGATCGTGTATGTTCCTGCATCGAGGTCAACGTTTGAGGTTCCCCACTTGTAGGACCAGGTGTTGTCTGCCAGAACATCCGCAACAACGGAGTTCCATCGTCCTGCATCCGCCGGGAGGTTAACTTCTGGCGTGATGGCTGTTTTCGGCATGGTGAGTACGCCACCATTGGCGGGAAGGTTCGGTCCGATAATGAACAGGTAGGTGTTAGTGCTCTCTGTGTTAGTACCGGAGAATTTGATTTCCTCACCGAGATAGTAGCTCTGGTCGCCGGCTGCCACGATCGTGACTGCGCCCTTCTCGACCTTCACATCGACTTCGTCTCCCTTGAAGTCGCCGTTGTTGTATTGATCCGTGGTGTTACCAAGGCCGTTTCCGTAGGTGTTTGTTTCAACACGGATTGTGTACTTCTGGGCTTTGGTGTTTGAAGTGGTAGTGAACTCAACGGTTCTTGTACCTGATGTGCTGAGTTTAACCTGAGCGTAGGCGAAATTTGTACCGTCACCGTAGGAATCCTGGGTAACGTTTCTTCCACCACCATTCTGGTAGAGGTAAGCATCGGTGATCGGGCTGCCGGGAATTACATTATCCTGGAAGGCGGTAACTACCGGTGCAGCATTGTCATACTCAGCAATTTTCATGTTGTTGGTGCTCTTGATCCAGACATTGTAAAATGCACTGGGTTTGCCAACGATTGTTACTGAGAATGGCTTGGTACGGACAACAGTGTCCTTGTTTGCAGTGATACTGACCGTGTCAGAGACAAGGGTAGTTGTTTTTGTCTCGGAAACCGTTCTTCCGGTGTATGCTGCAGCACCACTCAGGTAGTTGCTGTTCATGTTGTTCAGTTTGGACACAACACTGACAGTGTAGGTACCTGCCGGGTATGCTTTCTCATTCGTTCCGGGGGTCAATGCAGCGGTATCCCATACGTAGAGAACCGAACCTGCTCCGGTTCCGGCCCCATTAAGGCTCCTGCCCCATACGAAGGGCTGGACGGAAACGTTCAGGGCTTTGATCGAATTGCTCGAACCGCTGGTGTTATACAGCGCTGTGAGAATAGCTCCGGAATCGGTTTTTACCACAATATCGAGGTAACCGCTCGTGTTTACCCCAGCTCCTGCACCATAGACCGGGTTCCTTAATACTGGGTCAAGGACAGTGTACATGTTGGTGCCTATCTGGAACTGGAGTTGCGAACCGGTCGGAACAGACTTGCCGGAAACGTCAGCACCATCATTCTGGTTTGGATCTCTGATGGTTACATCAAGTTTCGGTGATTTGACGTTAAAGACTGCTCCTGCGCCGGGCTTTGCACGCTGGTTGAGATCAGAGGCAACGAGATACCACTGGCCTTCATACCCGTCAAATTCTGACTGGGTTACGGTAAACGTACCAGCCCGTCCGGTTGTGTCAACGGAAACGGTGGGTGCAGTGTTGCTGATATCAGCAGCTGATGCCCACCATCCGATGGTGGTATAAGCAGAGGGTACCCCTGCTGCATTCGCTGAGGCAATAGCGGGGGCAATGTTTAAACCCTGCTCTCCAATAAACACCGTTGCGCCCTGGTTAATGTTCGGAGCTACAAGATAGTAGCCGTTTGTTGAGACTGCCGATACCGGCAATACTGCAACAAGCACGAACATTGCAAGGGCAACGAGTGCAATAGTTAATCGCTTAGTCATTTGTTCAATTCCTCCAAAGTTTACATCATACATTTCAAGCCGCGAACGATTTCGACAAATGCCGAATATCAGTTCTGCGAGCCCCATACTCCGTTTAGACGGAATATGAAAGAGTATTTGTAAAAGACCTAATATATCCTTTGTGGTCGGTTTTTTCGGGGATTCTGAACGCAATATGCTGCCCGATTATTAATCAGAGCAATTAAATTGAGTTTTGTGCAATCCATTCATCTTCCACAGTTGTTCATGCCAGAATAATTGACTACATAAACATTTTACAATTTCGCGCATAATTATTAGATAAATTATAGTATAATATGTACAACTATGTATAATAACATACAATAAATTCTTTTCATAAATCCTTCACCAAATAACAGAAAACACAATACATCATGTACGTTGGTGAAAGTGCGTCAACAAGATCGTGATTCTGTTATTCTCTTCAAGGTATTGAATTTGCGCAGAAGTCCGCAGTTAGCCATAATGTTTCAACAGATATACAATCTACCATGACACACATTTTTTTATGAGAATTATCCGGGCACCAAGCATCGGTCGGGCACATGAACTGGTCATTCAATTGATTCTGGAGAAGGGCTGGGTGCTTCACACCGAAGATGGTGAGTCAACCATCGAATTCGAGGAAATTACGTTACAGGTTGACACCCCTCTCGCAGGACCAGCAGTAAGCCCTCACTCACGGTTCCAGCAAAGATTTGTCGAACAGTACGCCAGGGACCTGTTACATGGATCACATGCTTCTTTTGAGTATGATTATCATGGCAGGCTTTTCGATTGGGGGGAGCAGCTTGTTGCAGAGGGGCAGCCGGTGCACATAGACCAGATCGCATATATCATTGACAAACTCAAATCTGCTCCTGCAACACGGCGGGCTATCGCTATTACCTGGAACCCGGTGATTGACGAGAAACTCGATGACTGCCCCTGCCTCCAGCTTGTCCAGTGTGTCCTGCGGGAGGGAAAACTTAACATGCGGGTAGTTTTCCGTTCAAATGACATGCTTACCGCAGCCGGTGCTAATATGTATGCCCTTGTTCAACTCCAGAAATCAATAGCCGATGCGCTTTCAGTCCCCTGCGGTACGTATTCCCACATTTCGCTCGTCCCCCACATTTACTATATTCGTGATATCCATGATATCGAACCATTCTGCAAAAAAGGGGAGTTCATTCAGCCGGTCAGGGAAGTATGTCATGCCTGCCAGAAGTGCGGACGGGCAAAGGCTGTGTGACTGATGGCAGTCCGTCACCTTAATTAAGCAACAGCGGCAAAAAATAAGAGGCACAAAGCCCGGTAGTGTAGCGGTCAATCATGGGGGACTCTGGATCCCCCGACAGCAGTTCGAATCTGCTCCGGGCTACTTCTTTTCAAGGTGTTTTTTATCTTTATGGATATCTGCCGATTCAGCTTACTTGTTTACCTATGCAAGCAGGGCTGGAAGAATGCAACAGAGGAATACAGAACCGAATGTGCCGGCGCCGCCAACACTAACCTCCGGGACTTCAAGATCTTTTATCCGGTTCAAATGAGCGATGTTGCCACCCAGCAAAACCCCGGTCACTCCGCTCACAAATGCTGTTACCGATGCCGTAAGACCTGTTCCCCCGGCAAGAAGCAAACTGACAAGGAGTGCTGTAAGCCCCGGAATGAGAAGGGGTACCTGTATACCCATATATGTCACAGGACGGGTTGAAAAAAATGTAATTATTGCTACCACAGAAAAGCCAACACATGCCGTAAAAATCAGTGAAGGTCCCGTGATCATTATCGCCTGGTACATCATGTATACGGATACACACACCGGAATAATTGCACCACCAAAATTAAGGGATATTGTTGTGTCCCAAACCTGTCCGTTTTTGCAGGGAACACACACATCAAAGTCGGATGTTTCATCGTGGGAAACTCTGATCATATCGCGCCGGATACGATACAAAGGGATATTAACAAAACTCCCAAACAGCATCAGCAGCACAACCGCGAGTGCGGAAATCCATGAAAACCCGAGCCTGGTGAATGCCGCGCCGATAATCCCCAGAATGAGCAACGGGATGAGTATGATTACAAGAGCGATAAGTAAGATAATCGCAAACACGGAAAGCGGGCCAGCCGAATAGAAACGGACTCCGTCACTCATGGTAATTACTTATCCTCCCGGTTTCATGCAGACAATCGCTGCGTGATCGTGGTGGAACGGCGCAAGCCAGACACATTCCTGCACAATCAGCCTGGCTGAGAGAAGAACATCAAGGGTATCCTGGAAGATTACAGCAGGTTCCTTTCTCACATCAACGCTCCGCGTCTTGAGCATCAGAACCAGAAATCCTCCGGTTTTTAAGAACGAACAATTCCGCAGGGCAATACCTGCCTGTTCCGGCTGGGCCACATCCTGGTAGAGCAGATCAACAGCTTCGACCAGCGGGGCATACTGTTCGGGACGGGCAGCATCTGCCATAATCGGGATGATATTCGTTCGCCGCCGGGACACTTCCAGGAGGTCCTGCATGGGACGGGGGGCAAACTCCACAGCGTATACCACATCAACATAATCAGCTACATGGGATACTGTTGTCCCGTTCGCTGCTCCGAGATACAGCACTCGCATCCCGGGTGTGAGATCTACACCGGTTCCCACATGATAAAGGGCAGACATCTTGCTTCGGTGAGGGTCCCATACCCGGGCACCCCCTAGTATCCGCTCATTATAGACCCCACCCTCACCTTGTGATAGTAAAACATCACCAATCCAGATCACGGTTCATTCCCCTTCCCAACCCCATCGATGCGCTCCTGAGCCGATTCAAGAAAAGCCGGATCTGTCACTCCTCTGAAATAATCAAGCCGGGCTGCAATCGCAATTTTTCCTGCGAGCACCCGGGCAACTTTGCCCCGAATGTTCCGGGGGGCATTATGCACCCGCCGGTGTTGAAAGATGATCCCATGTTTCGGACAGGGGGACCGTGTTTTCAGGTGCGCGAACAGTGCCGTACGGGCACCCAGTACCTGGATTGCACTTGCCGGTAACCGGGAGAGTAAAAGAAGCCCTCCGGCATGTGACAGGAGCCGGGCAGCAACAAGTCCCCCGATAAGCGCACTCGTGTTGGGCATTACACTATTTGCCCGTGCCGAAACCTCTTTAGCGAGAATAGTCCGGGTTTCCGAAAGCTGCTCTATCTCCCCGGCAACCCTGCCAAGCGCTCCTTTATTCCTCTCGCGCATGGATTTAACCAGAACATGTGCCGGTGTCCTTCGATACTTACGGGAGAATGCCGGGTGCCGGACCAGATACCATTCCGCTGTCCTTTCCGAGAGCAGGTTAATGACATTATCGATCTCATCAAGCGTTCTTACCATCTGGAGCAGTTCTGCATCTTTTCTTGAATACTGCTCCCGTATTGAACGTTCGGCAGCGGCGATGCAGACTGCCTGCAATTTTGCGAGATAATCTATTCGATCACTACATGCACCGCAGAGAACTGCCTGCTCCCATCCGAGCGGTATAAAGGAGTCCATACTTGAGGAAATCGATCGGATCCGATCGATTTTGGCATTTAAATCTCCGATAAACAATGTGCAGCATCCATCACCCACATCACCGAACCAGTAGGACTGCATTAGAGAAAATTTAGGGTTTGTGGCCGTATAAAACCATAGATCACCGAGTGTTGGAAAATGCAGAACTAATCAACCGATCACATCCATGCTATTCCAAAAGAGTAAAGTATGACCGGCGCTATGATCGCGCCCATGCAGAATACCCTTGGAATATTTACCAGATGCGGAACGAGTCCCAAAGCAGTTGCCAGGATAAGAATAACCACCCCGAACGGGCCCGTGAGGAAGATGCAAAGGAGGATAATAAATACGATAACTGCACGGTTCAGCAATTTCCCGTCAATCCCGTTAAACCTGCTCGCAGAGCGGGACAATCCCACAGTAATACCATAAGCAGCGCAGGCAGCAAGAACGCCTATAATGGTCAGTTCACTCATAGTGGGTAACGGGAGTTCTGACAGGGCAACCATTACGCCATTTCGCATCCGGGACAGTGCGAATAGTGCAGCCAGTCCGATGAACGCATTTGAGGTGTTCGCCGCACTTGTCGCAAGAATATATGTCCTGCGGTTCTTTTCATATCCGATAAGAGACGCGAGCACACTGTTTGCAGAGGCTGTGGAGAATCCTGGTAGCCATCCAACTGCGACTCCGGCAAATGTACCGACTACGGAATAGTTCATGATGGTTCTGTCTTCCATCCGGATACCCCGGAAATGCTGTTCCGGCATTGTTCCCTGCGATGCAGTGAGGAGGACAGAAATCCCAAAAAGCCCGGTGAGAAGAGGCATAAGGATTGCACTGCTTCCAGCGAGTGTGTGCCAGCTGAGGAAGGCGTAGCGGAGCGCAAAAATCCCTAGAATCCCGGATACACCAAATAGTGCAAGTGCCCAGCCGGGGCATTCACTAGTCACGATCATATACCCCATCGTTGAAATCAACAGAATGCCGATCCACCAGTCAAAATATGGCTGGAGAGCAGGGAGAAGGAAAAAACAGAGGATGGAAAGTGGTACAGCTATGACCATAACACAGGCACTGCCAAGTGCTGCAATCCTCACCGCTTCCTCACCATTTCCCTCAAGACAGAGAGCATGCGCCGGGAGTACAGCAAGTGAAGTATCAGCATCCGGAATGCCCAGGAATGTGCTGGGGATAGAGTCCACAAATGTGTGCGTTATGAGGGCTGCGAACATAGCACCTGCAAGCACGAGAGGGCTGAAAAAAGACAGGAATGCAACCTGTAAACTTAGGAGAACACCGGCAAGGGTGTTGGAATGGACGCCGGGGATAATCCCGCTTAAGGTACCAAGCATTACTCCAATAAAAGTACCAAGCAGGATCTCGATCATTCACTAGTGATGTGGGAGAATGAACATAAATTCACCGAAATGCATACCATCATATCATAATGAGGTGATGAATCCGTAATGAAGATCGCAGTCACCCGGCTGGCTGGGAAGGAAAAAAACGACGCCGAACGCTGTATACAGTTCGGTCATATCTGCTACAGTGTTTACCCTCTGCGCTCGGAAATCAGACCGAGTGCAATTACAGCATTCATTGAAGCAGTCGATCGAAGTGAATTTGACTGTCTTTTCTTTACCAGCGCACTCCCGGCAAAGATCATCGCGCCGATGCTGAACCGGTTCCCCCGTGTAATTGCAATCGGACCGCAGACTGCAAAAGAACTTCAGCACTATGAGATCGATTGTGAAACTCTGACCAGTTTCTATTCAAGAGATTTTGTGCCCTACCTTGGAGAATGGATCAGGGGAAAACATATTGGCATCCCGCGGGCTGATGTGCCAAACCCCTCACTTATTGAAGCAATCACTGCAGCAGGGGGCATTCCCCATGAATTCCGCTGTTACGGGCTTGAACCTACCGGAGAGTCCCTGTTTCTTAAAGATGCAGATGCGATCCTTTTCACGAGCGCCATGTCATTTACAAAGGCGGTATGGAATAAGCACACGGATATTGTGGTGATAGCAATCGGTGATATCACCGCCGCGACAATGCAGGCAGCGGGAACGAACCCGTCGGTAGTTGGGGACGGTTCCCTCGAAGGAACAATGATGGCACTCAACAATTATCTCAACAGTCAAAGGAAGTGAACAGGATGACCGGAGATGCTGAAAAGGATGAGCCCCACCATTTGTGGACCCACGCCGGGATAATCGTCATTGATAAGCCGAGAGGGCCGTCAAGTCATCAGGTAGCTGCATGGGTGGGGAAGATGCTCGGCTGCCAGGTGGGGCATGCAGGAACACTGGACCCGCAGGTTTCTGGTCTGCTTCTTATCATGCTCGGTAACGCGGTTCGTCTTGCCCCGCTCCTCCTCCAGCACGATAAAGAGTATATCTGCCTGATGCGGCTGCATGGCGATATTGACAAAAACCGACTCGAACAGATCAGTGCGGAGTTCACCGGAAGACTCTATCAGCGTCCTCCACGAAAGAGTGCAGTCAAGCGCGTCCTCCGAATCCGCACCATCCATAAGCTTGAAGTTCTCGATACTGAAGGGCGCCTTGTCCTGTTCCGCGTCAACTGCGATGCCGGTACCTACATCCGCTCACTCTGCCACCACATGGGTCTTGCCCTTGGGGTTGGTGCTCACATGGTGGAACTTCGCCGCACACGGTCGGGGTCATTCAGTGAACAGGACATGCATACACTTCACGATGTTCAGGATGCCTGTAATGCGGTAAAAGAGGGGAATCGTAGGGCACTCTCATCGATAATTCTCTCAGTAGATTCAGCAGTGCCCGATCTCCCAACGGTTATTATCCGGGACACCGCTGTTGATGCTATCTGTCGCGGCGCGGCGCTTGCAGGAGTCGGTGTAATCAGCTGTGATGAGTTTAAACCAGAACAGACCGTTGCGGTTCTGTCAAAGAAAAAAGAGTTCATCTGCCTGGGAAGGGCACTTGTACCATCCAATTCGTTCAAACCAGGGGACACAGGACTGGTAATCGCACCTACCACCGTTTTCCTGCCGCCGGGAACATATCCCCGCGGCTGGACCAAATCAGGTAAGGTAAAAATGCCAGAAAAAACACTGAATAAAAAACCGGAAAAAAAGATACCATTAAAAAAATACCCGTCTAACAGATAGGATACACTTTTTGCTGAGGTAGTCTAGCGGTAGGGCGCAGGCCTGGAAAGCCTGTGGTGCGAAAGTGCCTCGGGGGTTCAATTCCCCCCCTCAGCGTCTGATTATTCTCTCCTTTTTTTCACGCTTTTTTAGAGGGGGGGCGGAGAGTTTCATTTGCAAAGGCAAAATATTCGGGCACGATCTCAAACCCAAGGAAACGTCGCCCCTCCCGCTTGGAGACGATTGCAACCGTTCCTGAACCAAGGAACGGGTCAAAAACCAGATCGCCGGCATTACTTGAATACATAAGCATCTTTTTTACAATCTCTGAGGGGAGTTTGGTTGGCGTCTTCTTTTTTCCTTTCCAGTATTCACGGTTGATTACCCACACGTCTTCCGGGTAATGATCAATTTTATTAAAGGTATACCGTTTCGGGTCTTTTACCACAAACAGGATGTGATAATGACTGGTCACGTATTTTTTCTTCGTGAAGACACCGAACTGGTATTTCCAGATGAGATGGTTGATTGTTGTGAACCCTGCTGTGTCAAGCCCTTCAAGGATATCCCGGAGCCGGTTCCAGCCGGAAAAAACATACATGCTCCCCTTGGGGGCAAGCACCCGTGCAGCTTCTGCCATCCATCTCTGAGTAAACGCAGAGTACTCTGCTCCTGGGATTTCCTTATATCCTTCCATGACGTTGGAGCCGGTACGGTTGTAATTTTCCCGTTGCGCTTTGAAGTCAATGGCAAAAGGGGGGTCAGTGACGATAAGATCAATCACTCCATCGGGAATCTTCGGCATAAGCTCCAGTGCATTACCAGGGTAAATGGTATCAGGATCGAAAGCACCCAGCCTCTGTTTCATCAGCACGTCCCGCCAAATTCCCTGCCGTTCTCAAAAGCTTTTATGTTAATTCCGATGGTCTTTTTCGGAACAAGATTCTTAACTGCAGTTAAAAGTGATTCGGGTTTAAGGGGCATGGATTGCGATGCCGCGCCCAGCATAACCACGTTTTGCGAGAGAGGACTTCCTGCTTCTTCTGCCAGTTTATCCGCATCAAGCAGGCAGAGTAGATGTTTTTTCAATGCTGAAATGATCTCATCTTCCGTGGGCACCACAAGTTTTTGTGTATACACTGATGTCGGGAGAACAAGATGCCGGTTCACCACCATCTTTCCGCCTGTTTTCAGGTAATGGGAATAGCGGAGTGCTTCGAGAAGATCAAACGAGATTAAAAGATCAGCCTGCCCCGGGGGGATCAGCGGTCCGAGCAGCCCGTCGATCCGTATATGACTCTCGACTGACCCCCCACGTTGTGCCATGCCATGCGTCTCTGCCCCTTTCACATGTCGTCCTTCAATCAGGCATGCTTCGCCAAGAATGTTTGAGGCAAGAATTGTTCCCTGGCCACCAATACCGACAATCAGGATATCAAAACTTCGGGTCATTTCTTCCCCTCCCTCACAATTGCCCCGACAGGACAGAGCTCAACGCATACCGCGCAACCGCTGCACAATTCATTAATCCGGGCTTTTTCAGCCTCAAATTCAATGGCAGGGCAACCAAACCGGATGCAGGTCCCGCAACCGGTACATATCTCAGGATTGACCCTGTATCTCCCGCGTTTCACCCCGGCACGCCGGGCAGAGATAACACACATCTGTTTTGCGATGATGACCTTCACGCCCTTCCGTTTTTTCGCTTCCTGGAACAGGTTAACCATGCCGGTAATATCGTACGGGTCAATACTTTCGACAAAACTGACACCAGATGCCCGGCAAATTGCATCAAGGGATACCGGAGGACTCTCCACGCCACATGCGGTAACCCCGGTATTAGGGTTCGGCTGGTGACCGGTCATAGCCGTGACCCGGTTATCCAGAATCACAACGGTAATGTTTGCTCCATTATAAACTGCGTTCATTAAACCCTGGATTCCTGTATGCAGGAAAGTAGAGTCCCCAATCGTACAGACAATATCACGGGTATCACCTGCATGAGAAATACCGCTTGCCACGGTAATCGAAGCGCCCATACAGATAGCAGTATCAACAACTCCAAGCTGGAGCCCGAGGGTATAACAACCAATGTCACTGGGATATATAGCATCCTTGAATACTTTTTTTATGGCATAGAACACACCGCGGTGCAGGCAGCCGGCACAAAGAATCGGGGGGCGGGGGGGAAGGTTTTGAATGGGATCAATCTGCGTGAATGGATTTTTTGGCAAAAATCCCGCTTTTTCCATGATCACCGCGACCGCCAGGAGAGATAACTCACCTTCGTACGGTGCGTACCCATTCTTTTTCCCAAATACCGGGACACAGCCAGCGACCTGGCGTACAACCTCTTCCACTTCTGGTGCGAGTTCTTCAATCACCAGCACTTTTTCATGGTTTTTTACAAAATCGCCAAGCCATTCTTCATCTATCGGGTACGCCCCGATTTTCATAAACGATACACCTTCAGGTAATAACTCCTGCACATAGGTGGAGCCAATCCCGCTCGCGATGATTGCGGTCTTTCCCCGTATTTTGTAGTGGTTGAATCCCCGTTCAACCAACTTCTTCCTTATCGCAGACTGCTTCTCATTAAGTTTTTTATGCAGGATGCGGGTATGCGCCGGAATGACAACATACTGACGCGGATCTTTTTGAAACTCACCTTTTCGCAGACCTGCAACCGGCTCACCCAATAGCACGTCACCCTTCGAGTGACATATACGTGTCGTGGGGCGGAAGAGGACGGGCAGCCCAAATTCCTCGGAAAGCCCGAATGCTTCCATGATCATGTCATGTGCTTCCTGAATGCTTGCAGGATCGAGACACGGTATCCGTGAGAAATGTGCATAGCACCGTGTATCCTGTTCGTTCTGCGAACTGTGAGCGAACGGATCATCAGCACTCATTATTACGAGGCCTCCAGTGACACCCGTATAGGCACTTGTCATCAGTGGATCCGCGGCAACATTGAGTCCTACATGTTTCATTGTGCAGAGTGAACGGACACCGCACCATGCTGCAGCGAGAGCGTTTTCCAACGCCACCTTTTCGTTGACCGACCATTCAACATAGTATGGACGATCAGGTTGTACACGAAGCACGTCGATCACTTCAGATGAGGGTGTGCCGGGGTAACCACTTACAAAATCCACACCGGACTCAACACATGCGTGGGCGATCGCTTCATTCCCGAGGAGATATTTACGTCCCATGATCTCAGTCCCGTACTTATACCGTGGCTTTTCTACACATATCCCTATCTGAATGTATCATCATTCATTCTGCCGGTTCACAACTTATAAAAACTCTGGTGGAGTAGTAAATAAGGTAAATTTCAGGCAAACTTTTGGGCCCGTAGCATAGCCCGGTGGTGCGCCCGGCTGATAACCGGGAGGTCATGTGTTCGAATCACATCGGGCCCATCCACGATATTCCTGTAGTTTTTTTATTTTCTCTGCACTGTTCTTTACAAGATCACGTTTTCGTTCCCACCAGGTGAGATATTGTCCGCAGGTTTTTTTTAACGTGCCTCTTCGCCCTGTACTGGAAATACTCTCTTTCATTATGAGGGGCGTTTCAACCAGAAAAACCGGCAATCATCAGCCACAATCTTATTCCACAAAAGCAGGAAAAAGCAGGAAAAAAGAAAAAAATTACCGGTTATCGTTCTTTTGCAAAGATATACCCCATCACTTTTTCAAGTGCTTCAACCAGCGCTTCTTCTCCTTTCAGGTAATCGTGCATCGCGCGGTAAAGCATGAACATAATATCATACCCGTAGTGCTCGATTGCAGTCTTGGGATCAATAGGATTAAGGTACGAATCGGTAAGGAACCCATCAAAACTGTACATAAGTTCAAAAAATTTTCCCTCTTCTGACATCACGCAGAACTGGTCGGTGACCGGCATCTGTGGGTTGTCCGGCCGGAATGCAGCGGCCTCTGCAGCCTTCCCAAGAATGATCATCTTTTGCGGGTAATAGGCGGGATCGTAGATTTCTCCCTTGGTATCCTGCTTACCCTTTCTCAGCATATTCAGACCGACAACCTTGACAACCGGAACCGTGGATTTGGCCATCCGGGCAAGGAGTTCTGTGTCATGGTCCCTGATCTCCTGTGAGAGAGAATCGCTTTTTTCCTGCAGATCTTGTATCTTCTGCTCCAGTTTTTTTAATCCAGATTCTATTTCATCCATGACTTCACCATTACACAGCGGTTACAATAAGGAGTGGTTATTCCGGAGGTATAAATCCGCTCGTTTTTAAGAGAGCCACGACAGGATCCATCTCTGGATGAGGTTTTTTAATGGGGGAGAAGGGGTAATATCCCCAAGGGGTTCTTTAAGGAGTTAATTCTTCAAAAGAAACGAGTTATCACTTCATACTGCGACTCCGCCAGCTTGACCAATACAGAGATTTGAATATCACCTGAACCGTTGCCCTATAAAGAAATACTTCCGGTCTTTTTTCAGGATTGCCTGACCCTCGTATCCAACAGGAAGATCCTCATTAATCACAATTCCCAGATAATTGGACGCTCTGGCCATGACTGATCCCTTTTTGATTGTCTCTGTCACACGAAAGGACACCAGTTTTTCGAGACAGCCGGCGTTGATCGAAGCATAGACCTTTTCCGACAGGGAATTCATGGTTCGTGAACGATCCTTCTTAACCCACTCAGGAAAGTCTTCATTTGAGGTAAGGGGAGTAAAAGGACGCTGTGAATACCGGGTGATATTTACTTTGTTCGGGCGAACCCTCTCTATCAGTTTTAGCGACTCTGAAAAATCTTCTTTTGTTTCACCGGGAAACCCGACTATCATATCTGTGGCAATAGTAATTTTTGGATACCGGTCCTTAAACGCAGCAACAATCTCTTCAAAATCTGCTATCGTATACTCTCTCCCCATCCGTTCAAGTATAGTGTCTGATCCGGACTGAACAGGCAGATGAACGAATTTGAAAATACGGTCACTGGCATACGCATCGACCAGATCCTCAAGAATTCCTTTCACGGTTGCGGGATTCATCATCCCCACCCGGATCATAAACCGTCCTGGCAGATCCCCCATACCATTTAGAAGATCGGGAAGTGATTTTCCGATATCCTGTCCCCAGCAACTTGTATCCTGTGCAGTAATCTGGATCTCGGGTGTTCCGGCATTTGCATGATTCAGTATCTCTGCCTGGATTTCTTCTTCAGGAAAACTTTTCAGACGTCCGCGAGCGAACCGGGTAAGACAGTACGTGCACCTGCCCAGACATCCCTGAGCTATCTGAACAATTGCCACACCGCCACCACGAACAGTTCTGACGCTACGGTAAGCTTCATGAATTATTTCAGAAGGCAGAAACGTAGGTGTACAAACAGCAAAAATTACCTCGCGCTGAACTTCCGGCATGCATCCCGTCACAAAGAGATCATATTCCCGCAACTGTGAAAGCCGCCTGAGCATGCGCCTCTCAGTTGGCCCTACAACAGTACAGGTATTAATGATAACGGAGTCTGCCACTTCCGCTGAATCGACAAAAGTACTTCCTTTGTCCTTTAAAATCTCGATAAGTTTTGCTGTATCACCAAAGTTATAGCGGCACCCATACGTTTCGATGTAGACACTCCGGTCACGAAACGTTTCAAAAATCTGAATGTCAGCATTTTTTCCGCATCTGATTTCTGGTGTTTCTGCCACTTTTTTCAGCACCACCGGATCTATTGAACGAGCTCCAATAAATAGTCTTAAACTAACAAAAACGGGAGATACCCCGAAAGTCTGAAAAGCCAGGTCTTAATTCATTTTCCTGAAACACCCCGTACATCTCATCCCGTGAGCACAACACTTAACCAATAACACCCATAATCTGTTTATCATGATGAGAATCGGGCTGCTTGGCTGTGGTAATATCGGACATATCATCGCACAGCATGGGGGCGGTTTCGAAATCTCATCGGTCTATGATAAGGTATCAGAGCGGGCAAAAGAGATCGGAAGGCTTTCCGGTGCACACGCATATGATGATTTTGAGTCATTTATTACATCTGATATCGATATAGTTGTGGAAGCAGCGTCTGTCAATGCGGTTAAAATCTATGCAGGACGTGTTTTATCCCACAAAAAAGATCTCGTGATCATGAGTGTTGGTGCGCTTTCTGATTCGCTCTTCCAGGACGAGATCAGGGAACTGGCTAAAAGATATGGACAGAAAATTCACATCCCCAGTGGTGCGATATTTGGCCTTGATAACCTCAAGATAGGAAAAATTTCAGAAATTACAAAGTTACTTCTGAGAACCACAAAAAGTCCTGCTTCTCTGGGTATTACCGCTGATACGCGGAGATTGATATTTTCAGGAAAAGCAAACGAATGCATCAAAGCCTTTCCCAAAAATGTCAATGTATCAGTCGCCATGAGTCTTGCAGCAGGACATGATACGGATGTGGAGCTCTGGGTTGACCCTTCAGTCGACCGAAACGTCCACGAAGTTTTCGTTGAAGGAGATTTTGGGGATACCTACATTAAAGTAACAAATGTTCCCAGTCCTGGTAATCCGGCAACAAGCTACCTTGCTGCGCTGTCCATCCTCTCGCTGCTCAATAATCTTAGTGACCCAATAATCATAGGAACATGATGCAATATATCAGGAGAAGCTGGTATGGTAGCGCTCGATTATCTGCTAAAGTTCATTGAGGAGGATGCCCCCTCCGGGGATATTACTTCTGCTGCAATCATACCGGATACTACCTGCAATGCAGAGATAAAGGCAGAACAGGAGGGAATCATCGCCGGAATTGAAGAGGCATCCACACTTTTTTCCCATTTTGGGGTGATGGTGACTCATCTGGTAAAAGACGGGGATTCTGTCTGTCAGAATACTTCGATCCTTTTACTCAAGGGGGATGCAAAAAAGATACTTCTTGTTGAACGGACTGCCCTCAATATTATCGGAAGAATGAGTGGTATTGCAACACAGACAAGGAAGAATGTCGATATCGTATCAGCAGTCAATCCAGGCTGCCGGGTTGCAGGTACACGAAAAACATGTCCGGGATTGCGGATTCTCGACAAAAAGGCGGTAAAGATAGGAGGCGGCGATCCCCACCGTATGAACTTAAGCGACGGGATTCTTATCAAAGACAATCATCTGGCTTTGGTTCCCCTCCCAAACGCTATTCTGGCCGCAAAAAAAGGTTCAGCATATAAAAAAATTGAAATCGAGGTGGAAACATCTGAAAATGCCCTTTCCGCGGCAAAAGCGGGTGCAGATATCATTATGCTCGATAACATGAGTCCGGGTCAGATTAGGAAGACAATCAGATTACTGAAAAGCGAAGGTTTGCGGGATCGCGTGATAATCGAACTTTCTGGCGGTATTGATGAGAGTTCCCTCCAACGATATGCAGAGATTGACGTCGATGTCATCAGTTTGGGAGTACTGACCCATTCAGTAAAAAATTTTTCAGTTAACCTTGAAATTATTCCACAAAATATTCCGTGATTTTTTTCCCTTTATTTTTAAAAAAAATTCACCTTTTCAGGGGAATTTTGTTTTCAATCAGGACACGCTTGTCATAAACTGGGAGACCTCCACCATTGAAAACTTTAATAGTCCAGTATTACGTATGGGTGGTTATTGAGGAAAAGTAATGAGTAGTCCTGAAACACAGGCAATGAGTGCTGAACCTTTCCCTGAACCAACCCCCGATGAGCTTGAGACAATAAAAGAACGTAAAAAACTGCGCGTCAAAGGATATATCACCCTGCTCAAAGATCCCAATCTTAACTACCGCTGGCGGGCGGCAGAAGCTTTGGGAAATGAAGGGGATAAAACAGCTGTTGAACCTCTGATAACTGCACTCAAAGACCCTTTCGTGGATGTTTCGTGGCTTGCTGCAAAATCCCTGGGAAATTTGGGAGATAGCCGTGCTGTCGAACCTTTGATAGAAGCTTTGAAATCTGAGGATAAATGGCTCCGTACTGGTGCTGCCTGGGGACTGGGAAAGCTCCACGATTCACGAGCGGTGGATCCGCTTCTCCCGCTTCTCAAAGATAAAAAGAAAATTGTCCGGAATACTGTTGCATGGGCTCTTGGTACTATTGCTGATGAACGAGCGACTGAAGGGCTGACCCAAATGCTTACTGATGAGGATGCAGAAGTGCGGGATGCAGCACGAAAAGCTCTTGATTCGATACAACATGAAAGGACCAGAAAGAGTACTGATTCCGTAATAAAAGTATAGGGATCGGAGAGATTGAAGCTGCTTCGGCTAAGTTCCGCAAAGTAAAATGCATTAATGTGATTAATTTTTTTTCTATTTTATCTGATATCGGGAAGATACCTGGGAAATATTTCCTCCGAGTACAGGAAGGACAGAGATATCTTTTCCAGAACTGACTACTATCTCTTTTTTCCCGCGATACGTTTGAACAACTCCATACACAGATATTGAATCACCTTTTTGGAGAGTCAATTCCTGGGCAATCTGTGCCGGAACAAAAATGGTGATATTGGCCAAATACACATTCATGTGTCCACCATTTTTTGTAATTAAAATCTGATTGATAGTACCATGAGTAATCACCAGTTCACCATCAGCCGAATTATTGGTGAAAGGTCGTGCAAATGGTTGTTTTCCGAGCGTCCCAAGGACAAAGTGTGCCGTGATTACACAACAAGCGACACCCAGTAAAAGCAAAATAGCCCCCCGTTCCTGACGTTCGAACATAGTGGAGTATTGAGAAGGCTCGTTTAAATTACCGATAGATTCATATGTTAACAGTGTTAACATCTTACCATGTATTCCACAACATTGCCACCCTCATCGAAAACGGTGATGGAAATACTGGATGCCGGCGGAGCTATGACGCACAAAGATCTCGTGCAAAAAACCCACCTTGCTCCCCGTACAGTGCGTTATGCATTGAAAAAACTCAAAGAACGGCATCTTATCATCGAGAAGTTTAACTTCCGTGATGCCCGGCAGATTATATACCAGAACCGGACTACACAAACGACGAAGGCCCAATCTGTCTGTGTATGATGAAACACACCTGCACTCTGATGCATTGTGATACTATGGTACGGAATCTTCTTCCGCCCATGAGAGCAGAGATGGTTTCCCGGTTAGTGCAAAAGCAGGGGCTCAGTCAGAGTGATGCTGCAAAACGTCTCGGAGTAACAAGAGCTGCAGTGTCGCAGTATATGAGTAAGAAAAGAGGAGTGAGTGAAGGTCAGATATCCAATGAGCTTGATTCCCTGATAGACCGTTGGGCTCTTGCAGTAGTTACCGGTGAGAGCGACATAAATTTATGTGATGTCTGCCAGTGTGCACTAAAAAAGTTCTGAACTATTAGTGGCCCTGTTTTCCTCTTTGCTATTCTGTGGTTTGATCCTGAGTCATCCCTTTTGACGCTGATAATAGAGAAGGAGGAGAATGACTAATACCACCCCAGCTGCGGCAATTTTCAGGTGATCGGTTTTGACTCCGGGTGATTTAACCATGGAATTCCAGTCGTCTTCAAATACATCAAGAAAGTACCGGGCGACGCCTGGATGATCAATAATTACCCCTGCTTCCCGGTTAAAATTGGGAGAGTTGCTGTTCCAGTTGATACTGCTCACCAGCACATACCGATCATCCACGATCACCCCTTTATTATGAATCTTATCAATCTCGTTTGTTGAGAGATCGGCACACCGGGCTTCAAGGGGAATGTGTTCGCATGACCCGATGCGGTTAATAAGCGCCACCATCTCATCATTGTCCATTTCATCTTCGATGTTATACCAATATGAATCGAGCAATACCCTGACATGTACTCCCCTGCGTGAGGCATTTATCGCTGCTGAAAGATACGGATTCAGGGAATACGTCGTCTCGTTGGTGATGTATGCCTGCTCGATCTCGATACTCCGTTCAGCAGAGTTTATCATCTCCGTAATCTGGCTGCTGGTGTCCGGGGAAATAACAGGACGAACTGTTGCACCGGTAAAATATCCAGGCTGGAATTCTGCGGTATATTTCCTGGAAGGCATGGATTCGGGAGTCCCTGCTGATCCATTATAAGCAGTCATAGATTTTCCGCTATAATCGGTCAGGTAAACTATTGAAAAATATTCTGCAAGCCCGGGGTCCTCGAGGTATACACCCCAGCCCCTATTACCGGTCATTCCTGCAGGAGGAAATCCACTGTATTTGAAGTTCTCACTGGTAAGCAGGATTGCCTGCCGGTCTATGACCATGTATTTTGCATGGTCATAGCGGTATGGGGCAGGCTCTCCTTTGCGTGATACCATTATTGAGACCGGAATTCCACTGTCGTTAAGCATCCGGATCGCCTCTTTTCCTTCCGGACTAATACCCCCAACAGGACCGCCTTCAATAATAACCTTAACATCGACCCCCCGCGCGTGTGCGGTAATCAGGGTATCTGCCATGAGTGGACTCGAAAATTCATACACATTCAGCAGTACTTCATCTGATGCCTGATTCACTGCATAAGAGAAAATCTCACTGGACGAATCCGGCGAAACAAACGTCGTTATTGATACATTCCGGAATACCGCCGGGGACAAACGCGACTGCCCGATCATGAGCGGGCGGATATCCCACACCCCTTTTTCAAGAAAATGTATCTGTCCCTCGCGAGGTTTCACATCTTCTGGCCAGGCAACATTCTGAACAAGTATCCCATTCTCATACAGCATGAGAGCATCGTTTGAATTCGCCAAACGTAGCGTATCACCCTTGATCACATCCGGAACCAGCTGAGAATAATCCAGCCATTCAAAATCAGGATATATTCCATGACTTTGCTTAAAAGCTGTTCCGCTGCGGGCTATGGTTAGTATACCGTTGATCCGGGTCCCCGGAGGGAAACGAAATCCACCCTCCCCATCGGAAATCGTGAAACCATCAAGGGAGCCGGTACCAGAGAGGACAAGATACTCATCCGCATCCTCATAACTATGAGGATCAGGGCAGAACTCAATAATCTGGACTGCAGCACCCGCGTGCATCACACACCATAAAATAAGGAAAAACACAAGAAAACGGCGCATTATCACTCAATTTCGCCATGTTCCTTTTATAATCTGGCGATATAACTCTCCGGAAGTATGAACAAGAGCAGGGAATCACCTAAAAATCAATCAACATCACCATTAATTGTCAAAGTGGGGGGAAGTCTGTATAATCAGATTCCCGACCTTGCACCGATACTTATTGCATCAGACCGGCCGTTATTCATAATCCCTGGCGGGGGGCCATTTGCTGACCTTGTACGACAGGTTCGGGTAAATAACGATGCGGCACACTGGATGGCCATCGCCGCAATGGAGCAGTATGGTTGGTTCATCTCCTCATTTGGCATCTTAACGACAGACAGAATTGCCGTGCCTCTGACAACAACAGTATTGCTACCTTATCGGTGCCTCAGGTCAACTGACATCCTGCCCCATACATGGGATGTGACTTCTGATACTATCGCTGCCTGGGTGGCAGGTACCCTTCATCTCGATCTTCTCCTTCTCAAATCTATTGATGGTATTTTCATCAACGGGATCCTCCAGGAGCAGGTAACCGGGCTGGTGGAGTCAGATATAGTTGACCCCTGTTTTATTCCGTTTGTGATAAAAAATACCGTGAAAACAACCATAATCAATGGATCACAACCAGATCGCGTGGAAAAATACCTGAAGGGGGAGCTGATCCCCCGTACTGAAATCGGTACAACCTTTTAAAGGTTCTAAAAGAGATACTATAGGAATCCTTGGAGGAGCAACAGTGTCAGATAAAAAATGTACATCCTGCAATGCCCCGCTTGCAGAAGAGGGCGCAACGGAATTCGGATGCCCCACATGTGGTGTTGAGATCAACCGGTGTTACCGGTGCAGGGAGCAGAGCATCCCCTATATCTGCCCAAAATGTGGATTTGGGGGACCGTAATTCATGGGTGGTGTTGCTGTAATTGTCAGGGTTATGCCCGAATCACCGGAAGTGGACCTTGAACAATTGAAAAAGGCATTAAAACAGAAGCTGCCCGGAATTCATGAAATTCGAGAGGAACCAATCGGTTTTGGTTTAAAGGCGCTTAAACTTGTTGCAGTCGTAAACGACTCCGGGGGAGAAACCGATGCAATCGAGAAGTCTCTTAATGAAGTAGCGGGTGTCGAACGTGCAGAAATTGTCGAAGTAACATTAACCTGATTCAGGTTATAAAAACACTTTTTTCTTATTCTTCAAGATCTGCGAGAACCTTCCTGGTGATCGTCCGGATTTTTTCAACCGATTCGCGGAATGCTATCACTTCGGATTCATCGATCTTTATAGTGATCGGGAACACCCCGTTGCGATTTACCCTGGCCGGGACACCAATGCATATATCCCCTTCTCCAATACCGTGGACCTCGCTTTTTATATAGGCTGAAACGGTCAGGATCCGGTTTTCATCTCCAAGCACCGTCTTTACTAACGAAGCAATCGCTTCTCCAGGTCCGTATACGGTAGATCCCTTATCTTTGATGATCAGATTTCCGCTGCATTTTACTGATTCAATGATCTCTTTTACCGGAAGGTGTGCAAATGCTGGCAGGTTGGATATCTTGATACCGCCAATTGTCGTAGCTGACCAGAGCGGGACCATGCTGTCGCCATGTTCACCGATAATACGTGTGTGAACTTCGCTCACATGGACTTTGAAATAGGCAGCAATAAGGGATTTTAATCGCATTGAATCAAGATGAGTTCCAAGTCCGAAAACCTGGCTGGGTTTAAGGCCGGACGTTTTCAAAGCAACGCAGGTCATGACATCAACGGGATTTGTCACTACCAGAATCTTGGTTTCAGGGGCGATAACACCAATAGTCTGAGCAAGAGGAGAGATTACCCTTGCATTTCCCAGAGCCAGATCAAGACGGTCCTGTCCCGGGGTACGCGGAATCCCGGAGGTAATGATAACAACATCTGATCCTGCAGCATCTTTTAAGTTTGTTGTCCAGTTGATTTTGATATTCGTTCCGCGTGCAGCAAATGAATCAACGAAATCCTGGGTGATTCCACGGAGAAGCGTTTCTCGCCCTTCCCTCCCGTAGAGAAGGATTTCCCGCACATGTGGGTTTGCTGATACTGCATAAGAAGCAAACAATCCCACATTGCCGGTTGCACCAAGGATAGTCACTTTTGACATGATAATCGTAAATGGGGACGTGTTATCGGTCGACTGTACGTTACTACGTTTGCCAAAGCATCCATCCTCCGCCCCGTTACCCCATGGGCGCCGGATGTCTACGGTAAGTCTGCTCCCTTCCGGGCCTGAACCGGTCCCCGCAGCGACAGGTCGCCATTCCCTCCGGAATATTGATACCTGGCCATCGACCTCATGGGACGAGGTTTCACAGTCAGAACGCACAAGCTCCCGCAGGCCGTTGCAGCCTTCCTCAAACTTCGCCCCCCGCGTAACGACGGTTTCAGGTTACAGGTGACGCCGAACCACCCGGGCTAGTCCCCATATACCTTTGTGCACTGGTCAATAAAGGCTTTTTACCGTAAACAGGATCTGGTACCTAAGTATCCCTTTCAACAAATGGCAATAATTAAGGAACGAATACCTCACCGCCCACCTTTTCCAGCCATTCTCTCTTGGTTTGTTCAAGGGAAGTGAGATCTTTTTTATCGAAAATATCAAGTGCAGTCAAAGGATTGCTCCCAGGGGATAGCACACCAAATAATTGGTGGAAATCACCCTGATATACCTCGATTACCTGATCCCCTTCAGTTTCGGCGATTTTTATCGGGTCGATGGTAACCGGATGTTTCTGCATATCCTGTAATTGTTCAAAGATCTTCACCCTGCTGATTTTGAGATAACCACGGTTTACTTCGAGATTAAATGCTGACCAGAATGCCGAGGCATACCATGCATCATTCATCACAACATGGGGGACCCCAAGACATGCTGCGGTGAGACCCAGGGTTCCCACACCGGAACATGCGTCAACAAAATTGGTAACAGGAGGTTTTCCCACATGGTGCTCGACCGCGCGGATCTTCGGGTATCCCAGGCGTGGGAATTCGATATGGATAAGGGACTGTTGCTTATACATCACCATGGGACCTGTCCAGAGCGGAAAAACATCAGCCCTTACATCACATCCTGCAAGAAGTTCATAGACTTTTGGAACGGAATGAAGGTCAGGATTAGTAATTCCCGGAACAAAATCGCCTTTCTTTACAATACCGCGGAGTTCGGGAACTTCCAGAACGAGACGTTCTGCTGTAATTTTAGTTGCCCGTGTGGTGAGAAGTACAAGTGACTTTTCCGGAAGGAAAGGTGGACGATCCATGGCAAATCCGGGGTGAACGAGCGGGGATCCCACCGCGATAAGCGGGTCTGTCTGACTTAAATCACCCTCCTCAACCATGATAACGTACATGTGGGCAAAAACTTCATCGATGAATCGTTTTCCGCATGAGCAGGGTTCTGCATATTCAAGCGTGGGGAGCGGAGATCTTTTATCCAGGATCCGTAGACTACAGTCTGCACAGGGAATAAAAATTGTAGGCAGTGTGGCAAGAAGGTCTTTCGCTGACTCGACACAATCCATCTCGCACACAGGACATTTCATGCTCCTCCGTATGGTTGTTCAGAGATAGAAAGGTTTTCAATATATTCCATGATGGGTAGTCAACCATGACATTCCCTTAAAAAATAAATAAAAAACAATGGGCCCGATGCGATTCGAACGCATGACCGCCCGGTTATGAGCCGGGCGCTCTAACCGGACTGAGCTACGGGCCCAAAAACGCCCCCCACAGGGCTCGAACCTGTGACATTCGGATTAACAGTCCGACACTCTACCAACTGAGTTAGGGAGGCAATATCAATACGCTTTATTAGATTCTTTGTGAGTGCTTTTAAAGGTAACTCTCATGACGATCTTATTTGACAACAGAGGTATTGTGAGATCAAGCCGTATCAATAACGCTTCATCGCGGTAAGCAGCTGGATGAGTTCATCCAGATCACCGTTGAGATGCTGGAATAATTCAACCGTACGGGGTGTGGCAACTGCACCTTCCGGTGAAGCGCGGATATATCCGAGTTGTTCCAGAACATGGAGGGAGTAACGGATGCGGTGCGAGGGGAGATCGAGCAGCTCTGCAAGCTTCATGATGCCGATCGGTTCATGATCTGCCACCGCTTTTGCTACCTCAATATGTCGGCTTAGCAGTTCGATCTCATCCTTCATCTTCTTGAGCATAGTACTCCGGTAAAGCCCTCACCCAAAGCTATTTTATATCGTGCCATTCTGTCTGGTATCATTATCATTTTTTTCTTTTTCCGGTTGCTCATCAAGCCACTTTTTAGTTGCTTTGTATTTCTTAAAAAAATCCAAAGACACAATGAATGCCACTATGAGCATCCCAATGATTATTGGAATGCTATAGGGGGAATGAAAAATAAAAAAAACCATGATTGACATAGCCACGAGAAGGATAATGATATTGAGTTCAATTGTAAGATGATAAAATTTCCATTTGAACCGGGTTTTTACATCCTCTTCCATTACAGGTATGTCAACTCCGAAATAAAAGTACTTGACGTTTAACTACATATATCCTGAGAGATGGACCCACTTTCAAACGCGGTCAAAAAAAGCGGCGCTGATGCTTATGTGCTCTATGCATCATCGCGTGACGCTGATATGAGATATCTGACCCATTTTACGACAAGCGATCCCTTCGTTTTTTTTAAAAAACCAGGAGATCCCGGGGTTATTATCGTATCCCAGATGGAGCTTGGGCGCGCATCACGAGAAGCTTCTACTGCAGTGATGACCAGAACGCAGGCCGGGCTTCCTGATATTCTCAAAAAAGAAAAGGACCCGTACCAGGCAACCGCAAAGATGATTGCAGGTCAGGCTGGAAAAAAAATCCTCGTTCCCCCAAATTTCCCGATTGCTTTGGCAAATGCCCTCAGCAACTATTGTACTATTGTGGTGGACAGGGGTACAGTTCAGTCGATGCGGGCAAAGAAAAACATGCATGAAATCCTGTTGATGAAGGATGTGCAGAAGGTGACGGAAAAGGCGATGGGGCGTGCAATCTCACTGATCAGGAGTGCATCGGTAAAAAAAGGAATCCTGCATATCGACAAAAAACCATTGACCGCTGAACAGGTAAAATTCGCCATGCACAGTCTGCTCCTGCAGCACGGGTGCGGCGCGGTGGATACCATTGTTTCATGCGGTGAGGATACCTCAATTCCCCATATAACAGGATCAGGACCACTCAAATCAGATGAGCCGATTGTAATTGATCTCTTTCCCGTTAATGAGATATCCGGTTATTATGCCGATATGACCCGGACTGTTGTCAGGGGAGAGCCTTCAATAGAAATCCTCGAGATGTTCAATACACTCCGCGAAGCAAAAAAGATTGGAATCTCGCTTGTAAAAAAAGGAGCGTCAGGAGCAGATATTCATCTGGCAGTAGTTGACTTTTTCAAAGATCATGGATACGAAAGTAACACACGTGGATTTGTACACAATCTCGGTCATGGTGTGGGGCTTCAGGTTCACGAACTACCAACGATCGGACCGGCAGGAAGAGCCCTTGCAACCGGCAACGTAATCACCATTGAGCCGGGACTCTACTATCCTGGGATCGGGGGAGTGCGTCTCGAGGACATAGGAGTGGTCACGGCTAAAGGGTTTGAAAACTTCACGGTATTCCCTGAGGATCTGATCATATGAAGGATGAAATTTTCGATAAATATCGTCATGCAGGAGAGATAGCCGCAAAAATCCTGCACCGGAGTGCCCGGGAAATCCGCATTGGAGGATCATACTTGGATCTCGTTGAATCAATGGAGATGCAGGTAAAAGAAGAAGGGGCAGCACTCGCTTTTCCTCTCAACCTCTCGTTAAATGAAGATGCTGCACATGATACCGCATCACCCGAAGATGCACGGGTATTTGCCAAAGGTGATGTAGCAAAACTGGATCTTGGGGTCCAGATAGACGGGTATATCGCTGACACAGCTACCACTATCGATCTCGGGAGCAACTCACACCTCCTTGAAGCATCTGAACGGGCACTCGATGCCGCAATAAAAGCGATTCGGCCCGGAGCAACCGCAGGGGATCTCGGTGCAGCAATCCAGGAAGAGATTGAGGGCCGTGGATATCGGCCTATATCAAATCTTACCGGACATGGACTTGATCAGTACATTCTCCACCGATCTCCTACTATTCCCAATGTCGGGATTAATGGGGGTGTGGTACTCGAGGAAGGGATGGTCTTTGCTATTGAACCGTTCGCAACAACCGGAAGCGGACACGTCGGTGAGAAAATCCGTAAGGAGATTTATTCGCAGATTTCACAAAAGCCCGTCCGGATTCCTTCGGCACGCGCTGTACTGGATATGGTAAAGGATCGCCATGGGCTGCCATTTGCACGACGATGGCTCAATGAAAAAAAACTGGATATCACTCTCTCCTCACTCGTCAGATCGAAGATGCTTCATGCTTATCCGGTCCTTTCCGATATCCCGGGATCCCTTGTGTCCCAGCACGAGCATACAGTGATCGTGACCAGTGAAGGGTGCATTGTAACTACACGATGAGATAGCCTTATTCATTCAGGAAATGAATAATTAAGGTTACAGCCATGTCTGGAGATTCTGAAATCCTGCGCATAATGGAAGTTGTTCTGACCGCTGAAATATTCAACCAGAACCCCCAGCTTGATATCAACGATTTGACCCCTGACTGCCGTGGGATATTTTCCATAACCACATCATCAGATATCAAACGGCCGGTCTATGTAAGCGACGGTCTGATCAAGCGCTCTCTGGCTATTGCGGATGCCCACCAGAAACTCTCCGCAAATCCCTTTGTTGCATATGAGGAATTTGGACAACGCCTCCGAATAACCGCGCTTGAACCCGCAGCACTCTGGTTCCTCAAACAGGGCGGCAAACCTATCATTGATAAAAATCCCGCACTCGCATTCTACTTTGAGAATATTGATTCGACGGGAATAACCTATAAGACCGTTCGCAAAGCAAATCCGCCATTTGAAGACACCAAGGCATATCTCGATGCCCGTGTTTCGAAACTTATAGGTGAAGATGAAAAACTCCGGAGCGCACTTGACCTTGTAATTATCCTTGCGCCCGAAGAAGTGGAGCAGCAGATGGACGATCTTATCCGCACGCAGGAACAGACCGCCATTATAGATAAAATACAACTTGCGATCAACCACCGGGAATTCCTGCACCGGCACAGGATTCATGAGGTGGGAAAACTCCTCTTTGTGGGTCCACCAGGTACAGGAAAGACCTCGCTTGCACTTGCAATGTCCCGGACTATGCACATGCCGGTTCTTGAGGTCAGGCTTTCAATGGTAACATCCCAGTATCTTGGAGAGACTTCTAAGAATATTGACCGCATTTTTGAATTAGCAAAAAAGCTTGCACCTTCCATTCTTTTTATTGATGAATTCGATTTTGTTGCCAAGAGCCGTGTCGCTGATGACCACGGGGCAATGAAACGTGCAGTAAACTCCCTCTTAAAAAACATAGATAAGATCAACCTGGTAAGAAACAATGTACTTCTGATAAGTGCAACCAATCATCCGCAGCTGCTCGATGAGGCAGCCTGGAGAAGGTTTGATGAAGTTGTTGAGTTCTCACTTCCCAATGAAGAGATGCGGAAGAATATCTTAATGAAGGTCACTTCCTCCTTCCAGTGTACTCTTGATTACCAGCAGCTTGCTTCCCGGACAGATGGTTTTTCCGGCTCCGATCTCCGCATGATGGTCAAGGAAGCGATACTTTCTTCCCTCATGGCAAACCGGAAGACTATCAGCCCTGAAGATATTGAAAAGGGTATTCACATGGTGAAAAACAGGGATGCAATCCGACACCTGACCTGGATATAATATGAAAATTACCCTCCTGGGAACGGGCGATGCGATTGGTACACCAAAGGTGGGATGCAAATGCCCCCAATGTTCCCACGCCAGGAAAACAGGTGCGATGCGGCTTCGAACCTCGCTTCTTGTAGAAAATGAGGGAAGACACATCCTCATCGATTCATCACCGGATCTCCGGCAGCAGCTTCTCCTGCATGGTTCCCCTCATATCGATGCTGTGATCTGGACTCACGGCCATTATGATCATTTTATCGGATTTGGCGAGTTTTACCGGGTCCAGAAGATCCCGCCGGTATTTGCCGCTCCCCAGGTTCTCAATTACTGCGCTGATGTCTTCCGGTTTCTCACGTTTGATAAAGGAGAAATTCCGCCCTATGAGCCGTTTGAACTTTTCGGGATAACTATCACACTGTTTACGGTAAAACACCCTCCGGCCTTTACCTGTGGCATGGTTTTTGAAAACGCGGGTTTTAGGATAGGATTTACCTCAGATACCAACATTGATATCCCCCAGCAGAGCCTTGACCTCCTCACCGATCTGGATCTTCTGCTGCTGGATGCACTCGTGCCCTCCGGTATCAGGATTCACAAGCACATGAATTATCTTGACGCCTGTACCCTTGCCCGGAGTCTTGAACCGGACGAGTATCGGTGCGTTCATTTAAGCCACCTTATTCCCTGGGAGCTTCCCCATCTGGGAAATGATGGAGACGTATTCGAGTTCCGGTAACCATCTTTAGTAAAAAATAATGCCGGGAATCTGGAATTGTATTCTTGTCATCCCCACCCATACTTTAATAGTTTTCAGGTGCCCAAACATAGGTGCATGATTGTAAAAGTCCTCGATCTCGAAAAAGACAAAGTACGACTCATCATCAAGGGGGAGGGGCATACGTTCATGAACGCCCTTGTTGAAGAGCTTTTAAACGATCCGGATGTCGATGTCGCCAGGTATATGATAGAGTTCCAGTTTTCTGACCCGGAACTTCTCGTCACCACAAAAGGCAAGAAAAATCCTCTGCCGATAATTAAAAAGGCATGCAAGCGGATATCGGGTCATTGTGATGAGCTCATTAAAGAGCTGAAGAAACAGTGATACCCGATATTTCTGCAAATAGTATAGCTTTTTTATACTGATTACAACCAAATCCAGGTTAATCCTGCTTTGATCTCAATAATACAGGATGGATTTGATAACAGTTATCAGGTTGAAACAAAAAGGTCTTGATCATATGATAGACAACAAAACGCCAATCTGGATAGGTATCTGCCTGATTGTGACACTGGTCATTGCGGGATGTGTTTCCCCCTCTACTCCTGCTCCTGTCCAGACTCCGACACCAACTCCGGCACCAACTACGGCAATCCAGACTGTACATCCGACCACTCCTGAAGCGACCGTGGTCACGGTTGTATCGACTAGAGTGACACCCAAACCTTCAGGAACCGTCATCGAAAAAGAAATTCTGCACGATACGGGTATCCTCACTACAAAAACCTATAAAACTTATGATTTCAAGGATATGGGTTTTAAATTCATTTATCCAGGAGATAAATTCCGGATTACCATCAAAGCTGAAAAGCCCGTGCTGGGATATGCACTCAATACAGACCAGGCAACTGGATTGCAGGCAGCGCAGTTAATCCCCCACTATGAATCCTATTCGAAGAACGTCCAATGGGGTCTCATAGACCCATCTTTTGTTCTCGAGAAAGCAACGGATTCCACTGGCGAATTTGTTTACGGTGATTATATCGAATATCGTTATGACGATGGCAAGTATATTGCGATGAACAGGACAAAAGGAGAAGTCCATCCATTAACGTATGTCGTTGACGGACGGTGGATGAGTTATGACACCACCTTTGACAATGTTCAGAATTTCAACTACGAAATTACTATCACAAAAACCGGGGGACCGACCGAGCAATCCTTCAATTTCTGAAGCAGAACACCGAATGAATAAAATTTCTTTTTTTGATAATTTTTTTGTCCATGAAAATCATAGTATCCACGGGTAAAAGTAAAAATAAAACGGAAGAATAATACAAGGGAATACTTCAGAGGGATTCTGGTATACTTCTGACTGGATGTTGCTGCTCGCTTGTGGAAAATAGATTATGAATAGTATTATTCTTCCGTTGCCCGTTCGGTGAAAACGATCGATCCCGAAATCCTTGATATCTTAATCTTTACCTTCTGCCCGGGTTTTGCATTTGCAACATACATGATGTAGCGACCCATCTTAACCACACCGTCACCCCGCTTGGAGATCGACTGGATTTCCACATCCATGACAGTACCTTCCTCAAGGTTCTCAGAGACAGGTTCGGTGCGGGCTTTTCTCTTTCTGACCGGGCGGTGACTCCCGCAGGCATCACAGCGGAGCTGCATTACCCGATCATCTTTGACAAGCCGGGTATCCGGTTTACCGCATTCAGAGCAGATAACGTAATCCTCAACATAACTCTTTATTATCATTTTAATGAGGGAGATCTCAAATTTTCCGTTAAAAATTGCACGGTTTCCGTCTATTTTTCCGGAAGTACCAAGTTCCCCGAGAAGAAATTTCATAACGTGATCCGGGTCACGGCGGACCTTGCTCACAATTTCAGAAAAATTTTCAAGGACGGTTGTTTTGCCTTCAACATATGCCTTGGCTTCAGGAACTACAAAACGCTCCGAAGATTCTGTTTTTTCGGTGATATTGGAGTATGCCTGTTTGAGGAGATTTTCATATTCGTCCGTCATAGTTGTATAGTATAAAGGTGCCACCCGCCAAAAGGCTTTCTCCCGGTACATGTTGGTTAATCAAATCCTGCTCTTGTGCAGGGAACATCGCATAATAATCGACAGAATGTTTACGCTCATACACCGATACCCTGATGCCATCATAGACGCGGCGGTGCAGCACCGGATCAGAAAGACCCGATCATGCTCACGACAATACGGAGAGAAGACAGGGTTCCCCTCCCCACAATCATGCGAAAAACAAAGAAATAAGACCGTTCGCCATTGCAGTTACACTACGTAAATGCGGGTAAAATTCCATTTTCATTCAGCTAAAAAATTATCCATTCATTAAAGCAGAGACAAGCGCGACGAGTTCTTTTGTCTCCTTCTCGTTGTTATTAATATTCTGGGGGTTGTTGGTGACAACAACCGTAATCATCCCACCGGCTTCGATCCATTTTTTGAACGTTTCGTCAGTCTGGCCCGGCCTGCCACCGTGAGTTGAAAAGGCCACAGCCGGTTTACCCATACACCCTTATCTGAAAAGAAAACTTGCGTCGAAAAGAGGTATTCGTAAAGAAAGGTTGCATCTCTTCTCAGGAGAATACGTTTGGAGATACAATCATCGGTCAGATCCAGAAAGGATAAAGATGCGAAGACTTATTCAATTGTTAGAGAAAATTAGGTGTTAAACTGGTAGTTTACCCGAGTAAATAATACAAATTTTATCCTGAGTTTATTGGAATAAGAAAGAAAAGATACCAGAAAAAATTATTTTTTAAATTGGGGCATCATACCCCGGACTTCTTTGCCCACTTCTTCGATGAGATGCTCTTCATCTGCCTTGGTGAGCGCATTGAATACAGGGCGGTTGACCATGTTTTCAAGCATCCATTCCCGGGCAAACCTGCCACTCTGGATCTCTTCAAGAATCTCCTGCATTGCTTCGTAGGCTTCAGGACCAATAACTCGTGGGCCACGGGTAAGATCACCATACTGTGCTGTGTTGCTGATATACTTGCGCATGTTGGTAAGCCCACCCTCGTAGATCAGATCAACAATCAGCTTCAGCTCATGGAGAATTTCGAGATATGCCATCTCCGGCTCGTAACCGGCATCGACAAGCGTTTCAAAACCTGCCTTGACAAGAGATGTGCAACCCCCGCAGAGAACAGCCTGCTCTCCAAAAAGATCGGTTTCGGTTTCTTCGCGGAACGAAGTTTCCAGCACAACCGCACGGGTCGCACCAATCCCCTTCGCGTAAGCAAGTGCAATCTCGTGGGCTTTTCCAGTGTGGTCCTGGTACACCGCAATTAGTGCGGGAACGCCTTTCCCTTCTTCGTATTGCCTGCGAACCATGAACCCGGGGCCTTTGGGCGCAACCATGATCACATCAACAGTTGCGGGCGGAACGATCTGTCCGAAGTGGATGTTGAAGCCGTGGGAGAACATGAGGCACTTCTTGTCCGAGAGATGGGGCATGATCTCGCTCTTATAAACTGCAGCCTGGTGTTCATCAGGAAGGAGAATCTGAATAATATCTGCCTTTTTCACGGCCTCGGCAACCGGCATCACCTTCATGCCATCTTTACTTGCCGCATCCCAGCTCTTTCCCGGGCGAAGGCCGATCACGACATCAAGTCCACTGTCTTTGAGGTTGAGAGATTGCCCCCGTCCCTGTGAACCATAACCAATCACAGCAATGCGCTTTCCCTTCAGGACCGAGAGATCCGCATCTGCTTCATAGTATTTTTTTAACATAGTTGATCCCTTTGATATCTGCAACAAAGCACATAAATATTATATAAAAAAACTAAAGAAGCAACCTTGAAAGAATTACCGGGATGCGATGACTTATTAAAAAAATGACCCCCAATGAGAAACCTGACCAGACATTTTCCCGCGACCTTCCTGACATCCAGGCAACAAGTCCTGATGTCCGGATAAACCTCACCCGCGTTGGTGTGAAAAACGTAAAAAAACTGGTCGAAGTACATCGCCAGGGAAAGCGCCCGGTCATATTTATTTCCAATTTTGATGTTTATGTTGACCTGCCCGGGAGCCTGAAAGGTGCAAATCTCTCGCGTAACTTTGAGGTAATTGATGAAGTCCTCCAGCAGGCAATCGATGGTGACGTGAACAAGATCGAAAAACTGTGCAGCGTGGTGGCCCGAAAACTATTAGACCATCATGAGTATGCTGACCGCACAGAGGTCTTCATGCGCAGTGAGTACATGATGAAGCGCGAAACACCGGTCAGTCGCACAACCTGTGATGAAGTGGTGAAGGTACATGCACGTGCTATCGCAAAGCGCACCTTCCGGAATCCTATTGTGCGCAAGAGCATCGGGGCGGAAGTTACCGGGATGACTGCATGCCCCTGTGCCCAGAACATCATGAAGGAACGGGCAGATCATGTCCTCCAGAATCTTGGAGTCGACAGCGATCAGATAGAGGCATTTTTTAACGAAATCCCCATGGCTACCCATAACCAGCGGGGCCGGGGATTTCTTTGCATTGAAACTGACGATGACCAGGATGTGGACCTTGAAAAGATTATCTGGATATTGAAAGAATCGATGAGTGCCGGTATCTACGAATTACTCAAGCGGGGCGATGAAGGGTCGGTGGTCCTCGCCGCGCACAAGAACCCGCGTTTTGTTGAAGATTGTGTCCGCGAGATGGCAAAAAAAGTGCTCGCTGAATTTGAGTACCTTGCCGGTGATTCGGTAGTCACGATTAAACAGACGAATGAAGAAAGCATTCACCAGCACGATGCGTATGCCGAACGGCGGGCAACTATCGCAGAATTGTTCGATGAATTAAACGGTGAAAAACAAAGTGTTGAGTGAAAATATCCAATATTTGTTACTCTATATTAATGGTACAGAAATTTCTTTTTTATTTTTTTCTTGAAAAATATAGTAGTGAAATAAAAATTAATTGGCTGTTTTTTTGATAGGGAACAACAATTGAACAGATTTCACCCTTATTTAATGATATGTATCGTCATAACAAGGGTTATAAAACCAGTTGTGCAAGATCAATAGAACGTACTTTGTACGGTCAATTATCTCTAGAGATGAGAGAAAGTATAGAGCAAATTTTGTACAGCTGTATGAACTACTCAACATAAAATGAGGCGATAATATTGTCGAAAGTTGTAGAGATTTCCCCGACCACAAGACATGAGGGACACTCCAAGCTCGTCCTGAAGGTAAACGACGCAGGCATCATCGAGACGGGTAACTGGTGTTCCATTACCCCGGTGAGGGGAGTTGAAAAACTCGCCGTCGGAAAGACCCCGGAGCAGGTGCCCAAGATTGCATCCCGTGTCTGTGGTATCTGTCCGATTGCCCACAACCTCGCGGCCACTGAAGCAATGGAAGCATCCATCAAGTGCGAAATTCCCAATGATGCAAAGATGCTCCGTCACATCCTTCAGCTCGCGAACCGGTTGCACAGCATTGCACTGCATGACATTCTCATTCTGCCCGATCTTTACCTCCCGGGCACTGAGATCAAGATTAATCCGTTCACAGCAGAGGAGCCGGTACGCACCGTTGCAAAGCGCATCCAGAGACTCCGTGAAATTGGCCAGACCATCGGCCAGATCGCTGGCGGCGACTGCATCCACCCGAGAAACACTCGTGTTGGAGGTATGTACCGCAACTGCTCTGAACAGGCAAAAACCAAGATGTACGATCTTGCAAAGGAAGGACTCACCCTTGCAAAGCCCCAGATGGACCTCATGATCGCAATCCTGCGCAATTACCAGGCACGCGAACACGTTGACGTCGGTGGCATGAAAGTAGCTCTGCCAAAGACCCTCGGTTACCACAACCAGGGCTACCTTGCAACCCATGCATTCTATGGCAGCTCAAGCCTTGACGAATGCCCCAGCTGGGACATTGACCGCTTCAAGGAAGTCCGTCCATGGGACTGGTACATGGGCGAAATGACCGTTGATCTCGAAGAGCCCCGGTACCCGATTGGTGGAACCACCAAGGTCGGAACCAAGGTCAACCCACAGATGGAAGCCTGCACGGGTATCCCGATGTATGATGGCCAGCCCGTTGAAGTCGGTCCGCGTGCACGTCTCGCCGTATATAAGAACTACGATGAGAAGGGCACCGTCGGCCAGAATGTTGCCCGTGAGATGGAATACACGGACAGCCTTTACGAGATGATTGACTGCATCGATGCGCTCAAGACGAACGGTAAGGTCGTTGCAGACTACATCCCTGACGGTGACGGCTCACTGGGCTGGGCATCCAACGAAGCCCCCCGTGGAACCGATGTCCATATTGCACGTGTCAAGGACTGGAAGGTCCAGTACTTCTCAATGCTTGTGCCAACCACCTGGAACTTTGCAACCTGCAGTGCAGCACTCACTGGTGCCCCCTGGCAGCTTGCCGAAGTTATCATGCGTGGGTATGACCCCTGTGTATCATGTGCAACCCACATGATCGTACTGGATGAGGACAACAAGGTAGTGGCTCAGAAGCTCATCCAGTGAGAGTAACCCGATTATGCTTTATCCGGAGATCGTTATAGCAGGGTGTGGAAACCCCCTGTTTGCCGATGACGGCTTTGGTCCTGCAGTAATCGAAGAGATGCAGAATCTCTCGCTTCCCGACAATGTAATGATAGTGGATGCAGGTCTTGGAGGCCCGCATTTTATTTTTACCCTGCTCGACCCGGAAGTGACGAAAAAACTGATAATCGTCGATATTGCTGATTATGGTGCCGAACCGGGATCTATCACAAAACTTCGTGTCGAAGATCTGCCGCCGGGTGCGTATAGGGATGCCCATTCATGGGATCTTGCCGAACCGCTCCAGCGCATCAAAGACAGAGTTGATATTACGATCATCGGGTGTCAGCCAGCACGGGTTACATCCCCTGAGTTCGAACTCGGGCTCTCTGAAGAACTTCAGAAAGCAATTCCTAAGACAATTCAGGTGATACTGGAAATTATTGGAGTTGATTATGGGACTACTATCAAGTGTCTTCAAGAAGAGCGCCAGCGAGGAACCGCCAAAAGCTGCGGCTCCACCGAAACCCGCTGACGTGGGAACAAAATCGGAAGCAACAAAAAAGGAGGTTAAGCCTGTGGCAGATAAGATTACAGTAGGCTACACGCACCTGAGTGGGTGTACCGGTTGTACTGTTGCATTAGCAGACAACTACGCCGGATTATTAACACTCCTCGACAAGTATGTTGACCTTAAGTACATGCCAACACTTGCAGACGCAAGGCATATCCAGAAGGTCGATGTTTCATTCGTCGAGGGTTCAGTTTGTATTAACGACAAACTTGCAGTAGAAGAGATTAGAGAAACCCGTGAAAAGTCAACCGTAGTGGTAGCACTCGGTGGTTGTGCGGCATATGGAAATATCACCCGGTTCTGCCGCGGTGGTCAGCAGAACCAGCCGGCACACGAGGCATTCTTGCCAATCGGAGACCTTATCAAGGTCGACGTTTTCATCCCCGGTTGCGCACCGACCCCCCAGATGATCAGGAATGTCGCTGTTATGGCATACCTGCTCTTAAAGGGGACAAAAGAACAAAAGGATCTCGCAACTGCCTTCCTCAAGCCATTGATGATGGCCGCGGACAAGGGGACCAGCGCATGCTTCTGCGACCTGATGACCAATGTCATCAACCAGGGCTTGTGCATGGGATGTGGCAGCTGTGCATCAGCCTGCCCGGTCAATGCCATTACCCACGAGTATGGCAAACCACAGGGCGAGCGCGATCTGTGCATCAAGTGCGGAGCCTGTTACAACCAGTGCCCACGGAGCTGGTTCAGCTTTGATGTGGTATCGAATTATGAAGCGATCAACGAGGCCATAATGGCGGCACTCCAGTGAGGTGACTTAACATGGGAGCAGAACTTGGAATTTATAAATCATGCGTCTCAGCCCGAAGCACCGATAAGGAGCTTCTCAAGCACGCCCAGGATGGCGGTATCGTCACCTCGCTGTTTGCATTTGCGCTCGACGAAGGTATCATTGACGGAGCAATCGTTGCTGCATCCAAGGAGTTCGCAGCAAAGCACCCGTCAAAGGTCATGATGGACAATTCAAACTGGGATATGATCGAGCCCTGGAGACCAATTCCAGCGATCGTAAACACCAAGGCTGAACTGCTTGCAGCAGCAGGCACAAAGTATAATATCAGCCCGAATGTGTCCATGATCAAGGAAGCAACCCGCAGCTTCGGCCTGGACAAGGTCGGTATTGTCGGAACCCCCTGCCAGATGCAGGCAATCAGGAAACTCCAGCTCTACCCGATCGGTGCCCGCGATGTCGGAGCCAGCATTGCACTCGCAGTCGGTATCTTCTGTATGGAGAACTTCCCGTACCAGAGTATCCTCCAGCTCGTGGAAGACCATGCAGCCATGAAGATGGAATCCGTCAAGAAGATGGAGATCGGCAAGGGCAAGTTCTGGGTTTACGGCAAGCGCGGACAGGTAGTCCAGCTGCCACTCAAGGTAACCCACAAGTACGAGCAGCCCGGTTGCCATGTCTGCCTTGACTATGTTGCCAATCTCGGTGATATCTCCACCGGATCTGTCGGAAGCCCCGATGGATGGAGCACCGTCTTTGTCAGGTCCAAGATCGGAGACTCGGTCTGGGGCAAGGCAATGGCAGCAGGATGCTTTGAGACCCAGCCAATCGAGAAGGTCAAGCCCGGTCTTGAACTCGTGACCAAGCTTGCTAACGAGAAGATCTCGAAGAACAAAAAGACGCTCGAAGAGCGTGCAACCTTCGGTGTGGGCAAGGCACTCCGCAACCCCTACATCTAATTTTTTTTTCACAGATTAGGTTCTTATTTTTGGTTATGCCATAGTGCCTCTCAAACACTTGAGGGGATTTTTCCAGCCGCTACCCCACACGTCACCTTCCGTTATAAGTACACACACGAATCGAATTATCATGGATTCATGGATGGGTGTTCCTGCCTGGGCAATTTTTATCATATCAGTAGGGAAGTGTAGATCTATATGACCACAAAAGAGGTATTTCACGGTGTCCCGGGAATCCTGCGCCCGTTTAAAGAATATATCGAGAAGAAAGGAATAAAAAAAGGCGACCAGATCGTCTATTACGGCGTGCCGGGGACGTGCACACCGTTTGTAGAGTTGCTCGGATTTGCTGTCCGCTCGCTGGAACTCGAACAGGTCTTTGTTCCCATGGTCGACGAGAGCAAGGCGCACAAGATCCATCATGTTCCCGATATCGGGATGCAGGCAGGTGCTGCCATAGGGAGTGTAAAGCCAAAGGCAATTGTCATCATGGGCGGTCTCTCCATGCCCAACGTGCCAGTAAAAGCAGAGCAGGTAAAAGCAGTAATTGACCGGCAGCCCGGAGCACTGATTATCGGGGTCTGCTTCATGCATATGTTTGAAAAAGCCGGATGGCTGTCAACCGTTTCATTCGATTGTCTGATAGATGCGAATATCGATCCGGTTGAAGTAACAAAAAATACATGATGCGCACGTACCGGGTTGGGGATCCTTCACGGAAATTGTGAAAAGACCAGCCGATTGGATCAGATGATTTGCCGTTTCAACAGAAATTTTTTTTTAGATATGGACCAAAATCCAGGGTATACTTCATTTCTTATCCTTAAAACCGGTATCCTCAAAAAAACCCTTTTTCATCTTTTCCCTACACCAGGCTATAAAAAAGAAGATTTGCTTCCCAAATAGGAATAAACAGGCCGGTTTTTCTCCAACTATTATCGGTTATTCCTGATTCTACGCCCTTAAACCCGTTATCTGAAAACAGGTGATCAAAAACACCCCATTCAGGCCGGTTGGTTCTGACCGGCTAAAAAGAGAAGATGCCAGAATTGAGATTGTATTGCCATTTTAAGCCATATTTAGTGCATGAGAGGGGATTATGCCCAAAAAGTGGGTTGCAGGTATTGGTCATCACTTTTGGTCGGTGAGATCCGTTCGGGTTCCTGTCTCCTGGAGTGGGATCCTATGGCATACAGTCTGCGGGAAAAAAGAAAAAAACTGCAGAATCTATCTGAAAAATAAAGGGGTATCTGATCATGGATCTCTCAATGGATTCCATGGACCAAAGAGTTCTTTTTTTATCCAGTGACTTTATTTTTATTTTTTCTTTTAAGAAGGGTAAATAAATAATATTTGCTAAAATTTTATGAAATATAAATAAAAATGAGCTTTTTTTAAAATAAATATGTTTATTAACTATTAAGAAATAATGAACATTTATCGGAATAGTGTGATAGCAATGATCATCAGTATTTTTGTGGTTCGAAAAAACCGGGGGTCCATGTATGTGTGGTGACGGCAAAGAGGCTTACCGCATATCAGCAGTACTGTACAGTGAGGAATTACTGAACTCTGTTGCATCGGTATGCAATGCGTGCTCTTCATATTGCACATGCACAATTGCAAAAAGCGTTTCCGCACCGGATCGGTGTGAAGTATTCAGAACAAAAGGATTGCCATCATAAAACACCGAGCACCGATTGCCGCGGAAATGGATGAACCGGATAGTTCGATCGATGCATTCTGAAGGAATAAAAAATAACTTTATGCATCCTCGTAATATTTACCACGATATCCCATCAGTAAAATCAGAGAACCATCTGCAAGAAATTGTGTGTTTTGCCGGAGGGCACAGCTCGTGAACAGTCCGGAAATTCTCTGGAAGGGGTTGATTCTTCTTTTCCTAAGTGTACTTTTTGTTCCGATCGTCGGGGCAGTAACCGAAAGCACAGGCCAGTCCCGCAGCCAGAATTATCTCAACCAGGACAGCGCTGAACTCCTGTCGCCGCTCAAGATGCATGTTGCCTATGTTGGAAAGACCCAGCAGGCTCGGATGGACGGCGTGATTACCTACATTGACAAGATAAGCGGGGGCACCGGAACGGCTGGCCTGCGACAGATTCAGGAAGATTACCTGACAGCTGCTTTCGCCGTTCCCGTGATGCGCACTGTTGAGGAGGTCACTGAGGCCCGCGAGGAGATGCGGTACCAGAGCATATTGTTTGTGGATGAGACCAATGTTCAGATGGCGATGTTTAATGGTAGTACCAGTGAGATGCGATCGAGCGCTGAAGCTTCACTGCATCCTGTTGAGAATTCATTCAATTCCTTAAAGTACTCATCGTGGCTCGCCAGTCAGAACACACGGTTCATGCTTTTCAACCAGAGTTGTGAACGGCGCACTGCGATTCTCAATGACCTCAGCCTTCATGGTATGGATGTCACCTATCCTAAAACTCTTTCATCGCAGATTGATGCGCAGCATGCTGAGCTGGAAAATGCCCTTCTCCAGAACAAGGACGGGAGGGTATTATCAATAAACAGCGGGTTGAGACTGCTTAAACAGCAATTCCGAACCACTGTTGTGGGATACCAGATGGACCTGCAGGCACAGCTGAAAGCGGCAGACAGTACGCTTTGACACAATAACCTCCTATTTTTCCAAATTTCGCAAATACCAAGTCGGGTAAATAGGATTATAATACAAAAAAGAGTTTTTTCTTCTTGTTCATCGGTCCTGCAACAAAATTTCAATTCTTTTAAGGAAACTTTATGTTTTTTGGATCGCTGAGCCGGATATTCCTGACGGTCTGCTTTTCCCTGCAACCGTAATGCTTTAGCAAAGAATAACGAAGCTGTACACAAAGGTGCAGCATGGAAAAAGGCTTTTTTTTTGAAAACGGGCAGACCCGCATAATCAACGAAGATATTTTTACGACAAAAAAAATTGCGGCCGGAAGTATTGATTTACTCATAACATCCCCTCCATACAATGTGGACATCCAGTACACCACCCATGATGACCGTCTTACCTATAAGGAGTACCGTGATTTTTCCCGGCGCTGGATGAAACGCTGCTTCACCTGGCTTAAAGATGACGGGCGATTTTGCCTTAACATTCCGCTGGACAAGAACAAGGGTGGGCAGCAGAGTGTCGGTGCGGATCTCACAACCATTGCAAAAAAGATTGGGTTTTCGTATCATTCGACAATTGTTTGGAACGAGGGAAATATCTCGCGCCGGACGGCATGGGGATCCTGGGCGAGTGCCTCGGCACCATACGTAATTGCACCAGTGGAACTCATTGTAATACTCTACAAAAAATCGTGGAAGAAAACAAGCGGGTCAAAAGAGTCCGATATTTCCCGGAATGAGTTTATGGAGTGGACGAACGGGTTGTGGACATTTAACGGAGAAAGGAAGAAGAAAACCGGTCATCCTGCACCATTCCCCGTTGAACTGCCGCTGCGTTGCATAAAACTGTTCTCATTTATCGGAGACACCGTGCTTGACCCGTTCATGGGAAGTGGTTCAACGCTTGTTGCTGCATCGCAATGCAACCGGAAAGGCATCGGCATCGAGATCGATCCCGGTTACTGTCAGACTGCCGTTTCCAGGTTAAAAAAAGAAGAGAAACGGGATTAGTGACAAAAGGCACGATTCGGTATTACGGTTCTCTCCATCAGCAAGAGTGTGTATTTTTATTGGAGGTAAGAATCGTATAGTGGAAGATTTCTTATCTTGAGGAAGGTTACCGATACTCAGGGGATATCCATGGTTGGGAATTCTGAGATATTCATTGCCGGTGCATCAGATCGCATCATTGGTGTGCAGCGTGTTCTGAAGGACTTTGACATGTCGGTTTTTTCGGATTCTGAGATCGCCCTCAAGGCAAATTACAATAGTGCAGATCCTCCACCTGCATCCACTCATATCGACGTACTGGATGCTCTCTGTTCAGCAATCCTTGCAGAAAAACCCAGAAACCTCACCCTTGCCGAACGCAGCGGGATGGGGAATACCTGCAGCGTGCTGGAAACAAGGGGCGTTATTGCACTGGCACAGGATCGGGGGTTTTCAACAGTTATCCTCGATGAACTCAAACGCACCGGCTGGAGAGAGATCCAGGCTCCCGGTCTGCACTGGTCCCGGGGTTTTTTTATTGCGGGCATTGTTGCACATGCTGACAGAGTGATACAAACCTGCTGCCTCAAGACTCACCGGTTCGGCGGGCATTTCACCATGTCACTGAAAAATTCTATAGGTCTTATCGCAAAACGGGTTCCCAAAGTCAACTATGATTTCATGGGTGAACTGCACAGCTCACCCCACCAGCGGCTGATGATCGCAGAGATCAACAAATTCTACCGCACAGACCTCATCGTTATGGATGCCACGGAGGGTTTTGCAACCGGAGGGCCGGATACGGGTAAGCTCATTCACCCGGAAGTAATCATTGCCGGTACTGACCGGGTGGCTATTGATGCGGTAGGAGTTGCCCTGCTCCGTTCGTACGGGACTATGCGTGATGTGATGGAAGGCAGGATTTTTGAACAGGAGCAGATAGCCAGAGCTGCTCAACTTGGGGTGGGTGTTGCCTCTGCAGAAGATATCCGGCTTTTCCCGCTCGATAAGACTGCTGAGTCTGTTGCAGGTAGGATCCAGGTGCAGCTGGACGCAGACAGATGATCGCAACCAGCCGGCAGATTTTTGCCCTTCCGCAGTCCATGCACCATACATGAGTCCGGGTCAGGAAGTGGGAGCACAGGTGCTTACTGATGCAGCAAAGAACTGGATTGCGATGGACGGCCTCTGGTTCCAGGCTGTTGAGCAGGCACACGGGATGGATGCAGCCCTTGCTATGGACAGGCAGGTCTGGGAGCAATTTGCCGTTATTGAGGCCCGGCGGATAAAGGAACGGCTTTTCCTGCCGGATAAAGGCGGGCTGGATGCGTTGGAAATCGCGTTTAAGAACCGGCTTATTTCCCTCCTCAATGAGATGGAGATTCTCCGAACGGATGAAAAAACACTCATTGTTACTCTGAAAACCTGCCGGGTGCAGACAACCCGAAAAAGAAAGGGGATGCCGGAGTTTCCCTGCAGATCAGTCGGGCAGGTCGAATTTCCTGTGTTTGCCCGCACTATTGATGCCCGTATAATAACTGAGTGCCTGTCGTGCCCGCCGGAAACCCTTCCCAGGACGCCGTATTGTTCATGGAAATTCACGCTCAAAGGAACGGAGTGATCAATTGAAAGCAGCGGGTCACTGGACCGTGGAGGAATTGTTTTCAGAACGGCCGGGTGCGTTTATGCTTTTCGAGAAGGTACGTCTTTTTATCGAATCGATTGGTCCGGTCACCAGTGAAGTGACAAAACAGCAGGCTATCACCTCACAATATCCCGCACGGTTACGAAACACGCAAGTTCACGGACTTTTTCAAAGCAGGCAATCGCTTCCTGTTCGTGCCTGACCCGGCTTAAGCAGAGTCCCGGGTTGGTCCATGCGGTCACCTCATAGGGATCAAGATCCAGCGCTTCCCTGAGCAACACTTCTGCCTGTTCATAGCGCCCGAGACGTGCAAGGGCAACTGCCATATTGTAGAGAGATTTTGGGTATTTCCTGTGGATCCGGATCGTCTCTTCGTAGTAGCGGATCGCAATGGTGAACTCCCCGAGATGGTAATGGCAGTTCCCTTTCATGAACCATGCTTCTGCAGGTGAATGATCCATCTCTACCAGCATCTGGAAGCAACTGCCTGATTCAGTGTATTGTGAGAGCCTGAACAGCGCCAGGCCTTTTATAAACCATGTGTCGGAGTACTGATCATCAACCTCCAACGCATGATCACAGCTGAGGACCGCTTCCTGGAAAAGACCGAGACGGTCCACTGCTGCGGCCAGGGCAACAAGCACTTCCTTGTTCCGTGGATTACGCTCAAGAGCACGTCAAACCATGCGATGGCTTCAGCATACCACCCTGCACAGACCAGTGCTGTTCCGCGCTGGTATAATTCCTGTGCAGTAAGAGTCACATCATTCCGGGAAGCGTTCTTCCTGTAATCTTTATTTTCTTTCCGCTCTAACATTAATAGCGATGTCACCAATGCGTACCTACATCCTGTCAGGCATCCTTATTGCAGGTTTTATTCTCTGTGCAGGATGCACTCAGTCCGCTCCAGCGACAAAACAGGCCACACCAATGGCCGGGACAGTACCTATGACACCTTCCGCCGAATCTCAGAAACTGGTAAAGCTCGAAACGAATATGGGTAATATCACTATTGCGCTCGATCCTGCCATGCCCATTACCGCAGGGAACTTTGAATCGCTCGTGAAGAAAGGCTATTACGACGGTGTGATCTTCCACCGGGTTATTGATGGCTTCATGATCCAGGGGGGTGATCCGACTGGTACCGGCATGGGTGGACCTGGCTACAAGATAAATGATGAGTTCACGAAAAACAACCGGAATGATCGGGGGACAATCTCCATGGCAAACGCCGGCCCGAACACCGGCGGCAGCCAGTTCTTCATCAACCTTATCAACAACAACTTCCTCGATGCCAAACACCCGGTCTTTGGGAAAGTGGTCGAGGGTATGGATGTTGTTGACAAAATCGGCAAAACAAAAACCGGTGCCGGCGATCGCCCGGTTCAGAATGTCACTATTATCCGTGCAGTGATGGTTTAAGATAAATTTTTTTAATCTTCAATGCTTTTCGTTTCTTTTAATTCACCCATTTCCTTTTTATGGTCGTTCGTGCAAATGACCATCCATATATGAAATCAGAATTCGGCTGGATAGAGATCGACCAGGTACGGTATGAGCATGATGTGATTATTCACCGTGACGGCTCGATTACCAAACGGTCAAAGAAAAAATCCAAAGAACTGAAAAATACATACGGGCACACTCCGCTCTCGGATCAGGAACTTGAAGTGTTAAAAAAAGAAAAACCCGAAATTGTCTATATCGGAACCGGGCAATACGGGGATCTTCCAATCACTCCGGAAGCAGAAAGGGAGCTCCGCAGGTTTGAAACAGTTATACGGCCAACTCCGGAGATCATGGATATGCTCAAAAAAGAACACCGGTCGTTTATTGCGATCATTCATGTAACCTGCTGATGCAGGATAATTAAAATATCAGAGAATAGGGGAATGCCCGTCTGGGTGTGGTGGCAGGATCTGTGCAAAAGTGCACACTGCCTCGAGGGATTGTTTCCTGTCTTTTGCCGAGACATTCCGGATAACTGAAGTGCTGAACTCTTTTTCAATTAATCCGGGTCGTGCTCCGATACAGTCGCATTTGTTTAAAAAAATCACAAACGGTATTCCTGCGGCAGTAAGCGAATTGTGGAGGTGTCGAATGAAATCATCAACCGGGTTTGTTGCATCAATAAGCAGTATCGCGCCATCCATCCCTTTCCCGATAATCTCCCGGGCGAACTCAAACCGTTCCTGTCCAGGAGTTCCAAAAATATGGATATGGTGCCCATTTACCTGTATTCTCCCAAAATCAAGTGCAATTGTGGTAGTGCCTCCCGCACATGCAGCTTCCACATGTTTTGATTCGGGATCGAGAGTTTGAATCAGTGTTGTCTTCCCGGCACCAAAAGGTCCGAAAACAACGATCTTGCACCTTTTCTCTTCAGTCATCAGGATAAAATTTGACGGAAACTCTTTTTACCATTTCGGTAAAAATGGAATAAATTCGGCGGAAAAACGGATCTTTTGAGAAATGCCCGGATGAACCCAACGACAAAGGATGATTTTTATCTCTTCCTGTAGGATTCCCCGATATTTGTTTCGATTAATCCCTTTGATAAATCGCCGGGTTGCTCTAAGAAAGACCATCAAAATCCCTTCTTTGAGACTCTCTCTTTGGAGGTAAAGAACTTAAAAAAGAAAAAAAATGGGAGGAGAATAATTATCCGGCAAGATAATCTGACGGGGTTGGGAGCACTTCCTTGAGTCCCTTGCGTTTGCGGATCCCTACAACAACTTCCTTAAGCATGCTGTTGGGCACGAGTTCGAATCCGGCGAACTCCGTGTTCCACATAGCCCGGCCCTCGGTCGCGGAGCGGATATCGCCTGCAAACCCGAAGAGCTCGGCAACGGGAGCCTTTCCAACGACCGTAATCGTGTCACCCTCGCTCTGCATGTCAAAGACCTGTCCTCGCCGCCCCTGGATCTGGGAGGTTGCAGCTCCCATCTGGTCCATCGGGACCGTGATCTGGATCTTCTGGACCGGCTCTAAAAGAGAATCGCCGGCTACCAGCATACCTCCCTTGATCGCACCACGGACAGCTGGAATAACCTGTGCGGGACCGCGGTGAATCGCATCCTCGTGCAGCTTGACATCAACAAGTGTCATCTTGAGATTCTGGACCGGTTCGTCTGCAAGAGGGCCCCCGGCGAGTGCCTCGTGGATACCTTCGATGATCAGTTCCATGGTCTCGTTGAGGTACTGGACACCCTTGGTCTTATCGATGAGCATGTTGGTACCCTTAATGTCCTTGATATTTTTCGCCTCATCCTTATCCATGCCCGCCTTGATGAGAATGTCACGGCGCTCGAGCATCTGCTGGTTCATGGAGACTTCACCTTTCTTGATCAGGTCGACAATCTCATCGGGTAATGGCTGGAGGTCAAAGTAGAACCGGTTGTGGCGGTTCGGGGACTTGCCTTCGACAGATTCAACCTTCTGGACCACGGTCTCACGGTAGACAACGATCGGTTCTGATGTGACGATCTCCACGCCTTTATCGCGCTTGATACGACCGGTGATGATCTCAAGGTGCAGTTCACCCATACCCGAAATCAGGTGTTCACCGGTCTCTTCATTGATGGTGATGACCAGGGTCGGGTCTTCCTTTGCAACCTGACGGAGTACTTCAACGAGCTTGGGCAGGTCCTTCATGTTCTTTGCTTCGACGGCAACTGTCATGACCGGTTCAGAGTAGTGCTTGAGCGATTCAAACGGGGTCATTTCCAGAAGGGAAGTAACCGTTGAACCGACCATCGCGTCCTTTAGACCGGTGACTGCAGCGATGTTCCCAGCAACGATCTCTTCGACTTCCACACGCTTGGGGCCCATGAAGATACCAACCTGCTGGAGACGGTTTTCCTTTTTTGCCGAGCCCATAACATAGAGTCCGTCGCCACGCTTGAGGCTGCCGGAGAAGAGACGTCCTGTTGCTACTTCACCAGCATGGGGATCAAAGGAGATATCGGTAACCATCATCGCGACAGGTCCCTTTGAATCACAGGCAAGCATAGCCTTGCCTTCTGGAGTTGTCTTGTCCCCGTGCCAGATAACGTTGACACGACGGGGCTGCGCTTCAAGCGGGTTTGGCAGCTGGCGGACCACGATATCCAGCAGAACATCGGAAAGCGGGCTGTTCTTTGCCAGGTATTTCATATCTCCGGAGCGGCACTTTTCGTAAACGTCCTTAAAAGAGATACCACTCTTCTTCATGAAGGGGGCAGATACTGCCCAGTTATAGAGTGCAGAACCGAATGCAACGGTACCCTTCGCAGCATCGAGCTTCCAGCCGTTGTTATAGGCCTCCTCATTCATCCCCTTGATAAGCTTATTGACCTTATCGATCACTTTACCAAGGCGTATCTGCATCTCCATTTCGTCAACTTTCAGCTCGTTAATGAGACGGTCAACCTTGTTGATGAAGAGGACCGGGCGCACCTGTTCCTTTAATGCCTGGCGGAGCACGGTCTCGGTCTGGGGCATGGTACCTTCAACCGCATCAACCAGGACGACTGCACCATCAACAGCGCGCATTGCACGTGTCACGTCGCCACCAAAATCGACATGCCCTGGCGTATCGATCATGTTGATCAGGTAGTCCTGACCTTCATATTCATGCACCATCGAGACGTTCGAGGCATCGATCGTAATACCTCTTGCCTGCTCCTCAGCGTCTGAATCCATGAACAGCTGCTTGCCAGCAAGTTCTTCAGAGATAATGCCAGCACCTGCAAGCAGGTTGTCGGACAGGGTCGTCTTACCGTGGTCGATGTGTGCCACAATTCCGATATTCCGAATATGCTTCGGATCCTTCATGAGCTCAGTTGCGCGCTCAACAGATTTTTTGCCGCGGACCATGAAATAACCTCAAAAAAAGATATTAACGGGCGGATTTTGCAATACGCTCGCGTTCTTCCTTTTTACCTACCGAGTAACACTTCATATCGCCCTTTGAAGCGGCGATCAGTTCATCGGCGAGGATTGCACTCGCTTTCTTTTTGCTCGAACGCGATCCCTTCAATGTTGCTTCTGCTATAAAACCGATTGCGGAATCAACCCTGCGCAGCGGGGCAGTGTCGACAGATTTCGGGACGTTGATACCACCGTACTTAAGACGAACCGTCTCTTCCCTGGGACCGGAATTTGCGATTGCCTCAACGAGCACTTCAATCGGGTTGCGCTTGGTCTTCTTGTTGATAATCTCAAATGCTTCCCGCACGATCCGGATGGTCATCTGCTTCTTTCCGGTATTATTCTCGGTCTGCATCAGACGGTTGATCAGGCGCTCTACAATGGGCATGTTAGCTTTATTGAACTCCTGCTTAGAGAATTTGCCGCAGGAATGGGGGATGATTAAAGCTGTCAGGTTCACATAGCGCACAAGGCCAGGATCGTTAACCTTGACTTCGCTCGCGTCCCACTTATTAAAAAGCAGTTTCTTTCCTTCTGTTTCTTTCATACTGATCACCTGCGCGGTTTCTCCTTCCTGCCAATGACCATTTCATGAAGGCAGACATTGTTTACCTTGGTCACGACGTACCGTACCCCGGGGATATCTCCCATCGAACGACCGAGACGCCCACCTATACCCTCAATCTCAACTTCATCATGCTCATCGATGAAGTTGATTGCACCGTCACCAACTGCAAAGGCGGTAACCTGGCGTCCGTTCTTGATCAGCTGCACACGTACGCACTTGCGAATCGCGGAGTTTGGTTGTTTTGCCTCAACACCGACCTTTTCCAGCACTATACCTCTCGCTTGTGGAGCACCCTCTAGCGGGTCTGATTTCACATCGAGATTAAGTTCGCGGCGGGCATAGTTTTTATCTGCCCACCGGAACTTGTTTGAGTCCCGAACCAATTTTCTGGCTGCAAATTTACCCTGTCCCATTAAATAGCCTCATTTTTGTTGTTTTTGTGGTTATCGATAACCTACACTGAGATATATACAAACGCAGGTAACCGATTTATAAATTGTGGCACCCCACCTGCCTGTCTTATACTATTATCCCTTACTCGTAATAATATTATATCTTCCATAACCTATAGCATACAATGAAAGTCGGGATCTATAAAGAGGTGCACCTGGATACCAGTCACCGTCTGCTCCACTATATTGGTAAATGTGCCAACCTCCATGGACACCGATGGAAGGTTGAGGTCTGGATGGAGGGAGAACCCGACCCGGCAACGCAAATCCTGATAGATTATAGTTTGATAAAACAGGTGATTGACAAGTACGATCACCAGATAATCCTGAATTGCGATGACCCGATGGTACCCCGCATCCAGGAGTTCCACCCGGTTATTACAACGCCGGGAGATCCAACCAGTGAGCTGATGGCAGCCATCATCCGCGATGATCTCTATAAGGTCTGCCAGGATCTGGGAATTAAGGTGACAATAACGAAGATCCGCGTCTGGGAATCCCCGACAGCTTGTGCTGAGCTTACTGAATGAAGATCGCAGAAATTTTCAGGAGCCTGCAGGGTGAGGGGAAAAACCAGGGAAAGCCCTGCCTTTTTATCCGGCTCTCCGGCTGTAATCTCAACTGCCACTGGTGTGATACACCGTATGCACAAACAAGCGGCATGGAGATGAACAATGATGTCATCCTTGAGCAGATCTGGCGCCTGAATCCTCCCTATGTCTGTATCACCGGTGGTGAACCACTCCTGCAGGCTGATGATCTTGAACCCCTGCTGGTCTCGCTTCACACGCGGGGAACAGCGATAGATATCGAGACGAATGGTACGATCACCTTTACCCGGTTGCAACCGTACGCATCGATCTGCATGGATGTAAAATGCCCGTCTTCGGGAGAGCAGAGCAATCTTGAACTTCTTAACACTCTTCGCTCGCAGGATAGTGTCAAGTTTGTCGTAAAGGACGAGACTGACTGCCAGTATGCCCGTGAGATCATTACCTCACACTGGATCCCCGGAGAGATTTTTTTATCACCGGTCTTTGGGAGCGATTATACCAGGATAATAAAATTCATTCTGGACAACAACCTCCCGGTACGGTTCCAGGTCCAGCTCCACAAAATCGTTGGGGTGAAATGATGAAAGCAGTGTGTTTACTCTCCGGCGGAATGGACTCATCAACGCTCGCGTTTGTGGCAAAGAGCAGAGGCTATGAAATTCTCGCGTTACATATGAACTACGGACAGCGGACAGAACGAAAGGAACTAATCAGTGCAAAAAAGATCGCCTCACTCCTGAATGCTGAAGCATTTGTTGAAATCAGCCTGGACTATTTTGCACAGTTTGGGGCTAGCAGCCTCACCGATAATAAAATTGATGTCGAAGAGTATGATCCAAAGAGGTTACATGTGCCGAATACCTATGTCCCGTTCCGGAATGCAAACCTCCTCTCGATTGCAACGAGTTTTGCTGAGGCCAGGGAAGCCGATGCAATCTTCATTGGAGTCCAGTCACTTGATTACAGCGGGTATCCTGACTGCCGTCCTCAGTTCATTGAGGCATTCCAGCGCGTGATTGATCTGGGAACAAACGATACGACAAAAATCACTCTCTTCACTCCATTCATTACAATGACGAAGACGGATATCCTGCATGAAGGTCTGAAGCTCGGTGTTCCCTATGAACATACCTGGTCCTGTTACCGGAGTGAAGGAAAAGCATGTGGTACCTGCGGGTCGTGCCACTTCCGCAAAGAGGCATTCGCTGCAGTCGGCAAGCGGGATCCAATCGAATACGAGGAATAAATGGAAATATTCCGTGGCAGGCGACTCTGGATCGAGAAACGCACGATCCGGCTTCCGAATGGCATTGAAAGAGAGAAGGTTATCGTTCACCCCAGAAACGCTGTGGCCATCCTTCCCCTCAACGGTGACCGGTGTAAACTCCTGAAGCAGTACCGGTATGCCATAGATCAATATATCTTTGAAGCACCGGCAGGAACCATGGAACCGGGGGAAGACCCGCTGGAGACCGCACGGCGTGAACTGATCGAGGAGACCGGTTTTGCAGCGAAAACAATTACAGAAAAAGGTTTTATATATACTACACCCGGCTACACCGATGAGAAGATCTTTCTCTTCGAAGCCCGGGACCTGTTTCCATCTCGGGAGTTCGGGAAAGATGAGGATGAGGTAATCGAGGTTGTGGATATTGCGATAAACGATCTTACTGGCATGATCAGCGATGGCACAATTGTTGATGCTAAGACAATTTGTCTGATCCATCACTGCCTGGGGTGCTGAACCATGCGCAGGGGTAGTATCGTAACAGGATTTCTTATTGTATTCATTGCCATCGCCGGCTGCACGGGATACCGGGCTTCATCGTCGTATTCCGTTGACAGCAATGGTGTCCTTTCAGTTTCGTGTGCACCAGTAACCACAAGTGAAGAGATTTTGTTCAAAAACGGAACCTACACCAAGACAAAAGTCATCATGCACACGCAGAAAGGGGATGTAGTCACCTACCTCGCTGCACCGGAACATCCAAAGGCTGCGATTGTCTATGTACCCGGAGCCGGTGAAAACCCTGCAGGACATGAAGAGCGTATGGTTCAGTACGCTACTGCAGGTTATGCGTTTCTGTTTGTTGATATTCGTGGAAATGGCGGGCAGACACCCGGCTACCCGTTTAATCCCCAGCGGGACTTTGCCCTGTTTGAAAAAGGTGACTGGCCGCAGTACTATCTGACGATCTGTGATCTCATAGCAGCACAGCAGGTACTTTCTGGCCGGTTCAGTGTACCGGTATATGCCATGGGGTCCAGCAATGGGGGTCGCTATGCAGCGGTTGCAGCTGGTATTGATCCAGAATTTTCCGGTTATATAGGGATATCAACATCAGATTGGGGTGTACTCTACTCTGCTATTCAGCAGGGATATTCTGGAAATCTGATCCGTTTTGCAACTTCGCTGGAACCCAGCAGGTACTTTGCAAAAATATCACCCCGCCCGGTCTGGATCTTCCATGCAGCAAAAGACCCCATTATCCCTTTCGATAGCGGGATGCAGTTCTTCAGGGATGCAACGGAGCCAAAGACATTCATTGAATTTTCCGGTGAGCACGGCATCAATGATGATGTCGATGACCGGATCATTATGCAATGGGCGCAAATTTATGCCACACGCGAGTGAATATGTAATAGCTCTAGAGAGGTTTGAGACCGGCAATGGCAGAAGAACGGGAGATGGACGATGCGCGAAAGCGTTACGAGTTCAAAAAAGCGCTTGAGAAGCTCGAGCTGCAGCAGGGAGACGGGACGGAACTTATCACGATCTATATTCCTCCTGATAAGCAGATCTTCGATGTTACAAACCAGCTGAAGGATGAATTCGGCCAATGCGCCAACATTAAAAGCAAACAGACACGGACGAACGTCCAGAGCGCCATATCCTCTATCCTCTCACGGCTGAAGTATTATAAGCGCCCGCCACAGAATGGACTCGCGATCTTCTGTGGAACAGTCAAACTCTATGGAGATCGTTCTGATCTCCAGTGCACGATCGTAGAGCCCCCGGAACCTCTCAACCTCTATATGTACCGCTGCAGCTCGAACTTCGAGCTCGACCCGCTCAAGCAGATGCTTGAGGAAAAGTATGTCTATGGGCTCCTTGTCCTTGACCGGCGGGAGGCATACTGGGGATTTCTCCGCGGCAACCGGATCGAACCTATGGGAGGTGCAAACTCAACAGTCCCTGGAAAGACACGTAAAGGCGGCCAGTCCGCTGCCCGGTTCGGGCGTCTCAGGGAGATTGCGATTGCCGAGTTTTACACAAAAATAGGGGAACGCGCCAGTGCCATATTCCTCGCGGAAAAAGATTTCTTCGAGCGGTTCAAGGGAGTTCTGATTGGTGGCCCCAGCCCGACTAAAGAGGAGTTTGAGGCGGGAAACTTCCTCCATCACGAGATCCAGAAGCGGATCATTGGGATCTTTGATGTAGCATATACCAACGAAGACGGACTTTCCGAACTTGTGGATGCAGCAAAAGACGCACTCAAAGGCATGGGCGTCGTCAAAGAAAAAGCGCTGATGGACAAGTTCCTCAGAGAGCTCGTCAAGGATGCAAGCAATGCCGCCTATGGTGAAGAGAGCATCAGGAAAAATCTTGAACTCGGGGCAGTCGACACCCTGCTTCTCTCGGCAAACCTCCGTAAATCCAGGCTTCGGATAAAATGCCAGAACTGTGATTTTACCGATGAGAAGACCGTGCACATTGATGCTGGAAAATCGGTCCGGGATATCCCGCTCGGTTCGTGTCCGAAATGTACGGCACCGGTGATCCTTGAAGAAGAGATCGATATCATCGATGAACTGACCAAACTCGCTGAACTGAGTAGTGCCAAAGTCGAGCTAATATCCGATGATTTTGAAGAGGGGTCGATCCTCTTCTCCGCCTTTGGTGGAATTGCTGCAATACTGCGCTACAGGACGGGATGCTAAATGGAAGATTTTGAAGATCCATTCAAAAAAAGAAAAAATATCATCATCAGAGTACTTCAGGAGTCAACCGGTGAACAGGATGTCCAACTGGTCGATGGTGGAGAACATGCCGATCTTGCGTCGCCTATTGCCTTTACGTTGGCCAAAAAACAAAAAACGTCCCCCGTACAGATAGCACAAAACCTTGTTGAGATAATTCATAATAATTCCGAATTTCAGGCAATCGGTGCCAGTACTGAAGCAAAAGGACCCTATATCAATTTCACATTGAATACTTCATACATTATTGAGTCTCTGAAGGAAGCAGTAAAACCAGGATATGGCACATTCCCAAAAAAAGGAACACGGATCGTTTTAGAACATACAAGTGCCAACCCGAATGGTCCCCTCCATGTCGGGCACATCAGGAACTCAATCATCGGTGATACACTGGCACGGGTGTTCCGCAAGGCAGGGTACGGGCTGGAAGTGCAGTACTATGTCAATGACATGGGACGCCAGATTGCAATCGTGGTCTGGGGATTTGATAACCTTGACAGCACCCCAATGGCAGGAGAGAAAGAGGATGCCCATATAGCCCGGGTGTACATCGCTGCCAACAGGGAAATTGAAAGGGATCCTGCCATAACCCTCCAGGTAAACACCCTGATGCAGCTGGTAGAGAATGGAGATCAGCCAGCAGTAAAAAAATTTCGCCGGGAAGTCTCCCGCTGTCTTGACGGATTCAAGGTAACAATGAAGGATCTCAATGTAGTGCATGACCGTTTCGTCTGGGAAAGCGATTTCATCCGGAATGGCTATACCGACCGGATCATTGCAAAACTGCGGAAACTCCCCCAGGCACGGGATGAAGAGACCCTTGCCCTTGATCTTGAGGAATTCGGCTTTACAAATAAATATGTAATCCGGCGGAGTGACGGGACTTCTGTCTATGCTGCACGCGATCTCGCCTACCACGCCTGGAAGGCGGCAAACTTCGACCGTGTCATTGATGTTCTCGGTGCCGACCATAAACTGATCGCAGCACAACTTCAGTGTACCATGAAACTTCTCGGGGATAAAGCTCCGGAGATCGTCCACTTCGAGTTTGTCTCCCTGCCGGAAGGTTCTATGAGTACCCGCGCCGGGAAATTCGTTTCAGCTGACGAACTGATAATGGAGATCAGGAAACGTGCATTTGATGAAGTCACCATCAGGAGACCGGAACTGGACGAAGAGACGCGGAGGTCAATCGCAAAATCGGTCGGGCTTGCTGCTATCCGCTATGATATAGTAAAAGTAACTCCAGAGAAAAGCACGGTCTTTGACTGGAAGGAGGCGCTGGACTTCGAGCGCCAGAGCGGGCCTTACATCCAGTATGCCCACGCCCGAGCCTGTAGTATACTTGAGAAGGCGGGTACATTCACCGAATGTTATGATCTTGAGTCAGACCAGGAGATTGCACTCGCCAAGCAAATCGCAAAGTTCCCCTCAGTTATCGAAAAGATCGCAGCGGAGCTCCACCCTCACATACTTGCCACCTATTCCCGGGAACTTGCGGATATCTTCAACACGTTCTATCATTTCGAACAGGTCCTGAAAAGCCAGGGGAAAATCAGGGATCGCCGGCTTACGCTGGTCAGGGCAGTACAGAACACCTTGAAAGAGGCCCTTGAAACGCTGGGAATCGATGCCATCAGCACCATGTGATGCCCTGCGCAGGCAGGGGTACCAGTTTTTTTCAAAGACATCGTCAGCATCGCTCAAGCCCTGCATGTGGTGCAAACGGGCACTCACCGGAGGCGATATGTGCTACAAACACCAGTTCTACGGGATTGCAAGCCACCGTTGTGTCCAGATGACACCGACCCTTCGCTGCAACCAGCGGTGCCTTTTCTGCTGGCGCTCGTTTGAACATGAAGTAGTGGAAGAAGAAGAGTGCTCACCTGAAACAATCCTTGCAGGAATTCCCAAATTCCAGAAAAAGGCGCTCGCCGGATATAATGCAGTCCTTGATAATACCGTTACCCAGGAACGGTGGCAGGAGGCGTTGGAACCAAAACAGGTGGCAATCTCGCTCTCCGGTGAACCCACACTCTACCGTCAACTTCCCCAGCTCATCGACCTGCTCAACCGGAACGGTTACACAACATTTCTGGTGAGTAACGGTACAAATCCCACCATGCTTGCCCGCTGCTACCCGTACCAGATGTATGTCTCTCTTGACGCGCCGGATGAAGAGACATATATTTCTCTCTGTCGACCCCTTGACGATTACTGGGAACAGGTAAAGGAGAGTCTTGCTCTTCTCGGATCACGCCGTTCTGCAGTCCGTATCACGGTTGTCAAAGGATTGAACGATATCGAGCCGGAAAAATACGCAGCTCTCCTTCAGGAGTCCGGTTCGATGTTCGTTGAAGTGAAGGGATATATGTATCTGGGATACAGTAGAAAACGGTTGGTACGCGAGAATATGCCGGAGCATAAGCTGGTTCGCTCATTTGCCGAAAAGATAGCAGCTGCATGCGATTACCGGATCAAAGATGAGAATGCATTGAGCAGAGTAGTTTGCCTGGAGCATGTGAAATGAGGTTCAATCCTGAGGACTGGAAGAAAAAGACGCATGAAAATTTCGAAGATGCATGGCATGAAGGGCCTTCGGTACTGACTCCTGCAGGAAGTGAGGGAAAGTATCCGTTTCTTACCTACAAAAGGGCGCAGGAGCATCCGGTTTTTGCCACGATAAACCGGCTGCGCGAGACCTATTTATCGCTTGGGTTTGACGAAGCTGAAAACCCGGTGATCATCGATGAAAAGGATATCTACCGGCAGTTTGGTCCTGAAGCGATGGCTGTGCTCGACCGCGTGTTCTATCTCGGCGGTCTCCCAAGGCCAAATGTCGGAATTGCAAGGAAGCAGCTCGATGAGATCAACGAGATCCTGCAGAGCCACCGGAGTCCGCTCATGCATCACGATTCAATCCCGGCTGGTCAAAGCCATCATCATGAACCGTACCATACGATGACAAAAGAGACCGAAGAGCGCTTACGTGAAACCCTCCATGCTTACAAGAAATCTGAGATAGATGGCGACGAACTCACCATAGAGCTGGCAAAGGTACTTGGTGTGGATGATGCACTTGTCGTACACATCCTTGAAGCAGTCTTCCCGGAGTTCCGGGCGCTGGTCCCTGAGTCCTCTCGCAGCACGCTGCGCAGTCATATGACCAGTGGCTGGTTTATGACTCTTGGCGCCATCTGGGAACATACACCGATGCCCATCCGGCTCTTCTCGGTCGACCGTTGTTTCCGTCGTGAACAGGCCGAGGGTCCGACACGCCTTATGACCTATCATTCCGCGTCCTGCATTGTAGCAGGTGAGGACATAACCAACGAAGAGGGAAAAGCAGTAAGCATGGCGCTCCTCTCGGCATTCGGGTATACTGATTTCCGGTTCCAGCCTGACGAAAAGCGCTCCAAATATTATATGCCGGATTCCCAGACTGAGGTCTACGCACGACACCCGGCACATGGCTGGGTGGAAGTGGCCACCTTTGGCATGTACTCCCCCTCAGCACTTGCCGAATACGGTATTGGCGTCCCTGTCATGAACCTCGGACTCGGCGTTGAACGGCTCGCGATGATAGCATTCAATGCAAACGATGTCCGGCAACTCTGTTTCCCCCAGTTTTTCCCCAGAACCCTCACGAACCGGGATATCGCCCGTGCGGTCAGGTTGCGCGAAGAACCTGTATCACCGGAAGGAAAGATGCTTGCTGCAGCGATTATTCGGGTCGCCACCGCACATGGAACTGCACCCGGACCATGCTCGTTCGATGCATGGGAAGGAACTCTTGGAGGGAGTCTTGTGAAAGTTGCTGTCGAAGAGCCGGAATCCAATGCAAAGCTTTGTGGCCCTGCATGTGCCAACGAGATCTTCGTCCACGACGGCTCGATTCTCGGCATCCCGGATGCGGAAAAGTGGAAACAAGTGCGTACCGAAGGGATTTCAACGGGCATAACGTATCTCTCAGCAGTTGCAGCACTTGCAGCAGCCAGGATTGAAGAGAGCGCCCGTTGTAAGAAATCCACGGTTGTCCAGGTAAAGATGGCAAAACTCCCCAGTGACATTAACTTAATAATTGATGAATTCGCGATGAGGGCAGTAACCGACAACAATAAAAAAGTGGATGTACGGGGGCCGGTGTTTTTGTCCGTGCGATCAACAGTCCAGGAATAATTTTTCTCTCACTTTTTCCTGAGTTATCCTGAAATATGTATGTGTTACCAGAATGTCGTGTTAGAAATAGATAACATTAATAATCTTGGATGTTAGAAATAGATAACAAAGGATATGGGAGAAATGCTACAAAGAAACCTCTATCGTATCATTATCGGCACACTTATGCTGGTGAGCGGCCTCATCAGTTCCGTTTTCGAACCGGGCGAATCCATTTTCAGCACCATTCTCATAACGGGAGGATGTGCATTTCTGGCAGTGGGAATCCTTCGGCACCGCCAGTACAGGGAGGGTCCCGAATCCGATGAGCGATCGAAAAAGATTGGCGCCTATGGTCTCTCTTATGCCTGGCTGACAGGAGTTATATTTATTTCAGTATTGTACTGGCTGGACATCACGGGCATCCTCCTTTTAGGAACACAGGTTGTACTCGCACTATCCTTGATGGTGCTTGCAATATCTGCCGTGCTTTATCAGATGTACCTGTTCAAGAGAGGAGATGTTGAATAACACGTTTTGGAGAGTGTACCCGTGCAGACAAGAATAAAAGAATACCGTTCCCGCATGTCCATGACTCAGGACGACCTCGCCAAAAAAGTCGGCGTTCGACGGGAGACAATCGTCTTTTTAGAGCAGGGGAAGTATAATCCGTCCCTCAGGCTCGCACACGATGTTGCCCGTACCCTGCATGCAGGGATAGATGATCTGTTTATCTTTGATGATGAGCCGGAGAGCCCGGAACACCGTGTAGTACTTATCGATTGAAAATTCCCCATGTTATGGAATGGCCTGGCCGGGTTCAGCAGATAATCGGGAACATTCACTTTTTTTAAAGAGGAGCACACAAATCCTTTAGGATCAATATAGCTCCTTTTTTATCGAGCGGCTGGTTGTCATTCCCGCATTTGGGCGAGTAAATGCAGGAAGGACACCCATCATCACACCCGCAGTCACGGACCAGTGCATGTGCACTCAAAAACACATCGGGAAGAATCTCGTATGCTTTCTCTGCAAGTCCAATCCCCCCTTCATAACCATCATAGACAAAAATCACCGGTTCGCAATTCTCACCAAACGCCGGAGACGATAATCCACCTATATCCCATCGATCACACATAACATGCATGGGCATGAGAGCGATGATCGCATGTTCCGTGCCATGCAGCCCGCCAGCGAGATCGAGGTTTAAATGTTTAACACATTGTTCGGTGTCCGGAGCGGGTATAACCCAGAATGCCTTTGTCCTGAAAGTGATAGGAGGCAGATCAAGGGGTTCCAAACCGATGATAGTCTCTTTGCGCTTGATTTTGTAGCCGGTATACTGTTCCGTTACTTCAACTTCCCCAAATGCACACCGCGCACCCTGTACCATACAGGTCTTCAGGGTCTCAATAATGCGGAGATCAACCTCTTTGAGCGGCTGGGTGTAGTAATCCACGTCGGTCGCTGTCACCCGGATGGTTTTGGTCTCCAGGTCCATTTCGCTGACAACATATGTCTCACCCTGGTGCAGCATGATAGCTCCCTTATGTGCTTCACGGTACGCCTGTGCCCGGTCCATTGTCTCGAGCAGCCGGCCATGGCAGAGGACACGGAATGTTGAACCGGGAATGCCATCGAGCCTTACTGCATCTGCGGCTCTTCCCCGTCCGGAATATACCCATCCCCGGTTTGTTTTTCTGATAAGATCACTGGACGCAAGTTCAGAGAGGAGCTCAGGAAACAGTTCACCGAAATATTCGAGGTCAGGGTCATCTCTGAGGGGCAGTTCGGCAGCAGCGCAGAGCAGGTGCCCGGAGACAATGTAAGGATTTCGGGTATCTATGATCGCATGCTCGTGCGATCGGTTGAAAAAGTGTTGAGGGTGGTTCATGAAATACTGGTCGAGTGGATTTGCAAATGCAACAAGGATCGCGAGTGAATCACCCCCTTTCCTTCCGGCCCTCCCTGCCTGCTGCCGGGTCGACATCATAGTACCGGGATAGCCGGCAATGATGACTGCATCCAGCGACCCAACATCGATCCCGAGTTCAAGTGCGTTCGTCGACACGACACCTTTCATGGCACTCTCTTTCAGGCTGCGTTCAATACGGCGCCGTTCTTCGGGAAGATAGCCGGCACGGTAGGCTGATATCGATTCTGCAAGACGGGCAGATGAGCGACGAGCATCTTCCCGGGCCCAGAGGGTAACAAGTTCGGCCATTTTCCGGGACCCGGTGAAACAAAGGGTCTGGAGATCCTCTTTCACACAGGACACCAGGAGATCTTTTGTCTCCTGGTACGTGGAGCGTTCACCGATACCATCGTAAAAAGGGTTGTAGAAGATAAAGTGTTTCCTGCCGTGGGGAGAACCGTCCTCATCCACAAGATCGAAGGGCTGTCCTGTAAGCCTGCCGGCAAACTCCAGCGGATTAGCAAGAGTTGCTGTCGAGAGAATGAACTGTGGGGATGAGCCATAAAAATGGCACAGGCGCACCAGTCTCCTGATGAGCAAAGCAATGTGTGATCCGAAGACTCCCCGGTATCGATGCGCCTCATCTATCACGATAAATTTCAGGTGAGAAAAGAGCGGGCGCCACTTCGCATGCCACGACAGCACCTGGTGGAGTTCATGAGGGTTGGAGATGATGACTCGTGAGGTCTCACGTATCGCTGCCCGTTTTGACTGGGGAGTATCACCATCGTAGATAGCCGGCCGTGCTGATATACCGGTGAACTTCGCCATCTGTTCGAGGGTAATAAGCTGATCGTTGGAGAGGGCTTTTGTCGGGTACAGGTAAAGGGCTCGTACCTCCGGGTCTGATTCAAGCCCTTCAAATACCGGAAGATTAAAAGCAAGAGTTTTGCCGCTGGCTGTCGGAGTTGTGATGATCACATTTTTCCCGGATCGTATACGGTTTATCGCTTCGCACTGGTGAGAATAGAGTTGAATCCGATGCTGTTCAAGATACGATTCAAGCGAATCACCAAGAGTTACCTGGAGTTTCCCAAAACGGGGGGGGACCGATATGATTGTTTCTACATGCACTACCCGGTTCCGGTATACGGGGTTAACCTCAAGGAGACGGATAACATCATCAACAGCCATAAGACTCCCCCATCAGGTAAAAAAAGAGTAGTGCGAGCGAGATCACGTCCTGTTTATTGTGTTCAATAATGGGAACGAGGGGGCCGCAGTTACCTGTTCTCAGGTAGGTTTCATAGAATTCCGGTACCATCTGCCCCGGAATATCGTCATCTCGGCGGATGCCAAGGATGGCCCTTTCAAGCGCAGCGAGTCGAAGGGAGGGGAGATGGTCTTTCCATCGCCTGCGGCTGAAGTGAAGAACGTCGAAATGAGGTATTCTGCCAAAATAACCCATGCCATAGTACGCAAGCCGGTCCAAGATGTAAGGAACGTCAAACGATTTGCCATTAAATGTTATAAGTGCCGGTTGTTCTCCGGACAAATGATCAATTGTCGCGGTCAGTGCCGACTGTTCTTCACTGATATCGCGGAGCAGGTACTGGTGGACAATAAGATTGCCATTGTCTACCTTACCCACCCCAAAAAGGATAATTGGGCGGGAAAAAAGACCGAGAGTCTCAATGTCAAGAAATACGTAATCTTCCGGTTCGTGGAGTCCAGCCGCCCCCAGTACTCTCGGATGGGATTTTGCATGCCTGTAGCCAATTAAATCCATAATTTCTCTTGAACTGCCACCCTGCAGGCATTTCAGCACATTGTTTGCTGGTGAACGGAATTTCGGGTGCTGCACCAGATCAGATAATGTCAGGTATCCTTTCGACTTCAATCGTGTTTGTGTTCTTGGTCCGATACCATGCACAAGGGTGAGGTCTTTCAGGAATTCTGACCTGAACCGGTCAATATCTAGTGCAGGGATCCTGATATCCTGTCTGGTTTTTTGCAAAAAGCAGGCCCCGCTTTCGTTGACTATCTCACTTCCCGAAAAGACATCTTCAAACCTCACGTTCCGGTACTTCGTTACGAGTCCATCAAGATGGTTACAAGCCTTTTCATAATCTGAGGAAAAGACCATGCTGTTTGCAAAGCCGGTTGCAAAAACGTTGCCATCACGGACGACTTCGTATTCCCTCATCGAGTCGAGGCGCTGCTGCCAGAGGGAACCAATCCGCGCGGGAGCAGGGGTGGCCGACATCGTCTGAATACAAAAAGGTTGTCAGGGATTTAAATCATACATCCGTGTGGGGTGAAAGTAATCAGGCTCAGGTTGAAATTTATGCAAAGGTAAACTGCCTGGAAACCCTTTTTTCCGGATTCCCTTTATCCAGGGTCATCTCATTAACAGAAAGAGACGTTTAATGCTGATTGCTGATTAACTCAACAGAGTTATGGGAATCCCATTCAGCGATCTCTTCACCACTTTATCCGTTAACGCAAAATTGTAGTCAAGGCAGGAAGTGTTCGACTGATAAGTTTTGGGCCAATAATATTTCTGATTCAGAGAACAATACCTTATTTGCCACGGTTCGATACAGTATCCTGACTGGATATCGGCAGTTCTGGAGGTGGGATGAAATAATGGATGTAAAAGGGTTTCTCATCGATCTTGACGGTGTTTTATATGTCGGAGACCAGCCGGTCAAAGGCGCCCGGGAATCCATCGAACTTATCAGCGACCAAAAATACCAGTTCAGGTTTGTTTCCAATACTACCCGTAAATGCCGCAAAACTGTTGCGGAGCAGCTCTCAAAGCGGGGATTTGACATTCCTTACGAGCACATCTTCACTCCCCCGCTCGCTGCCGTCGCCTGGATGAAAAAAACCGGAAAGCACCATTGTTACCTTATGATAACGGGCGACGCTTACCAGGATTTTGAACAGGAATGCACCGGTCACGATTCCCGCAAAGTCGATGTGGTTGTTGTGGGTGATGCCGGCGATAAAATAACGTATGACAGCATGAACACTGCGTTTCGTCATCTCATGACCGGCGCAGACCTGATTGCCCTGGAGAAGGATCGGTACTGGATGGCACCGGAGGGTCTCTCGCTTTCAGCAGGTCCGTTTGTCCAGGCTCTCGAATTTGCAACCGGCAGGACAGCGATGATCGTGGGAAAACCCTCAAAAACGTTCTTTGAGCTTGCGCTTCGTGATATGGGACTCCGTGCTGAACAGGTGGCAATGATAGGGGATGATATTCTCACCGATATTGGCGGAGCCCGTTCCATAGGTATGCAGGGCATACTTGTCCGAACGGGAAAATACCGGAAAGAGGCGTTGGATAATGCGGTGATAAAACCCGGCTTTATTATTGATTCGATTGCACAGTTACAGGATATTTTGTAATATCTCAGATAAACAATACGGGTATATGGCGTGAATAATGCATAACCGGTTTCTCAAACTCATTGGGGCATGTTTATCCATTATTATCCTTTTATTAACAGCGGTACTGATAAGTTCCGTTGTTTTTCCCAAAGAAGCGGTAATTGCGCCTCATATTGCTCCCGATCTCGCCAGTCTCCGGTCATCCCCGATGATTATTTCCCATCAATTCCCGTTCGAAAAAAGTACAATCTCCCTGACTGTTCCCATCAATGTTTCGGTTTATGAGGGGGCAAGGCAGGCAGAAAAGGCCACAACGGTGTATGGTAATATCTCAGAAACAGTCTGGCTTGCGCAAAGTTACCGTGCAATGGTACAGGATCCATCACAGGAAAGCCTCTATACCGCAATTCTGGCAGAAGCTGACAAAATCAGGCTTCAGAAAAAACTTTCCGATGACGAATATTTCGAACTCATCACAGTCTATACCCAGTCCCTCAAGTATGAAACAAGAGAGCAGAACCCGGCAAAATTTCCTGTAGAGACGGTTGTTGACCTTGCTGGGGACTGCGATGACAAAAGCCTGCTTTTAGCCGGGCTGTTGTCACGTGAAGGGTATCCGGTCGCCCTGCTGCTCTTCGTACCTGAATCACATATGGCAGTTGGAGTTGGATCAGACAAATATCTCTACAAAAACACTGGCTATACCTTTATTGAAACTACCAATTATTCGTTTGTGGGGGTGCCGACAGAAAAACTGGGGGGGGACCTGACCCTGTATTCAGATCCTGTTATAATCCCCATCAGCAATGGCACAAAATTCTACACCAGTGGAAGTGAGACCCGGTATATTCACGATATGTATGTGCTGTCTGACCTGAAAGTAAAGGAACTCGAACCTGAGGTAAAAAACATGGAGTCTGATCTAACATACCAAAAGGAAAAAATTGCACAGCTTAAATTACAAATCCAGAAGATACGAAATACCGGAAATAGTAACAGTTACAATGCGCAGGTTGCCGTTCATAATGCCCTTGTTTCAGATTACAATTCCAGACTGAACGCGTACAGGGAGCTTTTTTCCCGATATGAAAAATATGCCCTTGTTCACAATTATATCCTTGAGCACATGTACGACAGGAAAGGTGTGTTTGAATATGTTAAAAAGAACATGCCGGCCTGACCGTGCCACCAATCACTTAGTCTTTTCCGGGGTTCATTAGCATAACAGAAGGCAGAGGGTATTCCGGTGAAGGCGCTTCTTCATTTTCCACCGCAGTGACAAGTCGCTGTAACGCTGTATCACAGTATTGTTGCGAAATATCAATTCCGATAAAACGCCGGCGCAGTTTCCACGCGACAAGTGTCGTTGTCCCTGCACCATTGAACGGGTCAAGGACAATGTCGTTTTTGTATGAAAACAGTTTCATCAAACGCCGGGGCAGCTCCTCGGGAAACATTGCAGGATGATCGTAATCTTTCATGCGGATCTCCGGGGGAAACGACCACTTGCCGAGTACCCATTCCTTGAATTCATCACCCGTGATATCGATATCCTCCCGCCGCCCTTCTTTTTTGTGGGTAACCTTGTCAAAGACTTCAATAAACTCCCAGGTATATTTTATATAAGGCATTGACGGGGATTTCCAGCTCCCCCATGCAGTATACTTTGCGTTATAGTTATTCTTCTCCCAGAGAAACTCTGCTTTCCAGAGAAGACCAAGACTGGCAAGCTGGTGAGAAATAACGTGGTGAGTGGGGACGTAATCCGAGAAAAGGGGCTGGATATTTACTGCGATCCGGCCACCAGTCTTGAGCACCCGCTCACACTCACGCCACACAGTAAGGAGTTTTTCAAAATAACTGGTCCACTCGTGAGTATCGTTTGTGGAGTCCTGTGCGTACTCATGCCCGAAATTATAGGGAGGAGACGTGATTATCAGGTCGATACTCTGATCCGGTAAACATGCCAGTGCCTTGAGGGCATCTGTACATAGGATGCGGTTGATAAAAGGTAAAATCTCACGCGGTTCACTGGAGAATACTGAATTTTTTGCACCCTTTGAACCTTTCCTGACAATCGACTTTCCCTTTTTGTCCTGTACCTTTTCAGGTCTCATGGAAAATATCCTGTGTGTACTATACCAGATGATGTGTTAAAAGATCCGAAATATTATCATTTTTTTTAGTACCTTGAAAAGCGTTTAATGTAGTAATCGACATAATCTCTACGATTGTTCTATGCTGCATATTGAAGATCTGCATGTGAAAGTCGGCGACAAAGAGGTGCTGCACGACATAAATCTGCACATTGATGAAGGGGAAACCCATGTTCTGCTCGGGCCCAACGGTTCGGGTAAAACAACACTCCTCATGACAATAATGGGATTTGCCAACTACACGATAAGTGAGGGAAAAATTATCTTCAAAGGAGAAGATGTGACAGCGATGAAAGCGAATGAACGGGCGAAGCGAGGGATTGGGATGCTCTTCCAGCGCCCGCCCACTATATCCGGATTGAAGCTTGGCAAAATGCTCACCGCCATTTCCCGGAGCAAGGAGGAAAACATTCCAGAGCTTGCCAAATCCGTTCATATGGACAAATTTTTAGAGCGCGATATTAACAAGGGATTTTCGGGGGGCGAGATCAAACGCAGTGAGGTACTGCAACTGATGATACAAAACCCTGAATTCGTCATGCTCGATGAACCGGAAAGCGGTGTTGATCTGGAAAACATCTCACTTATCGGTACTGCCATAGGTTCACTGCTGGAAAAAGACAAACATCTTATCAAGCGTAAAAAAAGCGGACTTGTTATCACGCACACCGGTTTTATCCTTGATTATCTTGATGCTGACAAGGGGCACGTGATGTGTGATGGGGAGATCAAGTGCCATGGGAATCCACGGGAGATCTTAAAAGATATCAAACAACGCGGATACAAGGAGTGTCTCGAATGCCGTCACCAGTAAAAGTCCCTGAACTTTCAAAAACCGATCAGGATCGCGTTGCCCAGGCCGGAATCGATCTTGCCATGAAAAACCGTTGTGGAAGTTATCTCCAGATGGATCAGGATATCGTCCAGGCTGAATGCTCACAGCAGGGGATAGAGGTCCTGTCGTTCAAGAAAGCGATGGAAAAATATGACGGCCTGAAAGAGTATACCTGGCAGGCAGTTTCACCGGAAAAAGATGACATCACTAAATACGTTGCAGCCCAGAAAGACCCCAAGGGTTATGTTATCATTGCCCACAAGGGTTCGAACAACATTCTCCCCATCCAGGCCTGCCTCTATCTCGGGAGGGAACAGATCCAGCATGTCCACAATATTATTGTTGCCGAAGAAGGAGCTGAGCTCCACATCATATCAGGTTGCACAAGTGGGGCGCATGTGGGCAAAGGCGGCGCCCACTACGGCATCTCTGAGTTCTTTGTGAAAAAAAATGCCAAGATCAGTTTCACGATGATCCACAACTGGAGTGAGAACATTGAAGTGTACCCGAGAAGCGCCTCCATTGTTGAAGATAACGGCGTGTTCCTCTCCAACTATGTCTGCATGCAGCCCGTGAAAAAAATTCAGATGTACCCGACAGCAACACTGAGGGGAGCCAACTCGGTCGCACGATTCAGCAGTGTTGTCATATCCACACCGGGTTCATTTATGGATCTCGGATCCCGTGCCATCCTCGAAGGGAAGGGCGCGAGCGCTGAATTGATCACCCGTGCCATAACGAAAGGCGGTACAATCATTTCACGTGGTCACATCAATGGAAAAACTGCCGGAACCCGCGGCCATCTTGAATGCAAGGGACTTATCCTCAAAGACGGTGTCATTTATGCAATCCCGGAAATTGAAGGTTCGGTTGTCGGTACCGAGCTCTCTCACGAAGCTGCAGTTGGCAAGCTTGCCAGGGATGAGATCGAATACCTGATGTCCCGGGGGCTTGACGAAGACGAAGCGACGGCAACGATTATCAGGGGGTTTTTGGACGTGAAGATTGCCGGACTTCCCGAAGCACTGCAAAGGCAGATCGATTCCTCAATTGATGTTGCGGAAAAAGCAGGATTTTAAAAAAAAAAGGAACTTATGCCTCTGTATCCACGAGCCGATGAGCGTTTAAGGATGGTGGAGTACCAGATTGCAGCCAGGGGCATACATGACCAGCGTGTACTCTCAGCAATGAAGGAAATCCCCCGTCACCTTTTCGTTCCGCCACCCTATACAAAATCAGCATACGAAGACTGCCCACTGCCAATAGGGAATGGCCAGACAATCTCCCAGCCCTATATAGTTGGACTGATGACAGAACTCCTTGCCACCAGACAAACCGATAGTGTGCTTGAAATTGGAACAGGGTGTGGTTACCAGGCTGCCGTACTCGCAGCACTTGTCCGAAGGGTGACGACCATTGAGCGGATCCCTGAAGTTGCACGACTGGCGATGGAAAACCTTGCTGCTGTCGGCATTAAGAATGTTGAAGTGATCGTGGGGGATGGAACAGTCGGCTCTCCTCAAAAAGCCCCTTACGACGGAATCATCATTACTGCTGCGACACCATCAGTTCCCCAGCCACTTATCGAACAACTGGGGGAAGGAGGCAGACTCGTAGCACCCGTGGGGGGGCGTGATATCCAGGAGCTCATCCGGCTCAGAAAAAAAGATGGATCTATCACAGAAGAACACCACGGAGGAGTCAGGTTCGTTCCGCTTATCGGGGAATGCGGATGGAGTGGGTAGAGCTGTGAAAATTATCGATATCACGCGCCCGCTCTCTGAAGGTATCCTCATATATCCCGGGGATATTTTCCCGGTATTCCGGCAGGAGGACCGCGGGAACTACCTTATCACCGGTCTGCACCTGAGCACCCATACTGGTACTCATATCGATGCTCCGGTTCATTACCTTAAAACCGGGGATACGATCGATACTATTCCACTCTCGCATGTCATGGGAACCTGCCGGGTACTCGATGTAACCCGTGCTGGTACCAGGATAACCGCGAATCACCTGAAAGGGCGGCTGGATACTGTTGACAGGCTCCTTTTAAAGACGTCATTTTCCAACACTAGTCGGTTTGAAGAGAATTACCCTTTCCTTACAGCAGATGCGGCACGTTACATCACCCTTTGTAACATGAAATGTGTTGGTATTGATAGCCCTTCAATAGAGTCCTACGAAGGCGACGGGACCGTGCACCGTCAGCTGCTGAGCCGGGGATGTATCATCATTGAGCTCCTCGATCTTTCTCATGTTGAGGAAGGGGATTATACTCTGATTGCATTGCCGTTACGCTTCATTGGGTTAGACGGTTCACCTTCGCGCGTTGTTCTCCTTGACGAAAATGGATGTGAATAAATGGACCTTATCATTGACACGGTGAAAAAACTCGAATCGATGATGAAAGACAGCGGCTGCGAGGAAAGCGGGGTTGTCATTGACGTACGTTCAAACGCCGTAAACTGTCAGTTTGAGCGCGGAGTATGCATGACCGCGTCATTTGGCGGGAGGAGTGCCGATTTTATAACGTTTGACCCCATCAGGGCAAATACAAAGATTTCGTTCATGTTCGGTACACCTCTCGATACACCTCAGGTCCGGGGTGCAGCCGTTGTTATTGTGAATGTTGCCACGGGTTTTTTCTGTCTTTCAAGAGTACTTCACTCGTGTCCCGAATCAGCACACGCTGATTGTTGCAGGCAACTGCTCAGTGAGCTGAAGGAAAAAAAGATCTACTGCAGGGGTAGCATGCCTGCTATCGAGACTGCATTTAAAAGTGCTATTGTTAAAAATCCTCAAGATGCAGACGTGATTCTCATGAATGGTGAAGGTATCATAGAAAAGGGGACCGGTGACATCATCCGGACCTATAAAGATACAAAACGGATCATGTGTCTCGGCCCTTCAACAGCTGGTGTTGCACGGCTCAACCAGTTTGAGCTCTGGTGTCCCTTTGGAACCTGCTAGTATTCACAACCCGTGAAAAATTTTGCACCCTGTAACAAAGAAAATAAAAAAAAGATCCGATATAAGAAAGGTAAACTCTTTTTGAAAGCGATCCAATAAATCATCATGCTTTTCGGTTCCTCTGGAATACGAAGGAAGTTCGACCAGACACTTGTCGACACTGCCTTAAGAGTTGGTTCTGCACTGGCATCAGGAACCTCCGACATTCTTGTAGGGATGGATACCCGTACAACCAGTCCGCTTCTTGCACACCTTGTGATATCCGGAATTCTTGGAAGTGGTGCAACTGCGCATGTCACCGGTATCGCTCCAACACCATCTGTTGCCTATAGTGCCCGTACAGTAAAGGCCGGATGCATGATCACCGCATCCCACAATCCAGAAGAATATAACGGTTTGAAACTTTTCAACAGGGACGGTTCGTCATTTACTCAAACCCAGCAGGCAGAGGTAGAGGATCTTATAAAGGAACAGCACTGGACTGACTGGCAGCACCAGGGAAGAGAGTATACAATAGATGCTCTCACACCTCATAAAAATGCAATTCTTGATATGGTAAATATCGAGGCTGGAATTAACGTCGTTATTGACTGTGGAAATGGTGCAGGGTGTGCTCTCACTCCAAATCTTCTGGCAGAAGCTGGTGCAAAGACTATCTGTATCAATTGCAATCCATCGGGCCATTTTGCCCGCCCTTCAGAGCCACTGAAGGAGAATGTGGCTTATATTGGAGAAGTAGTGAAGAAAACCAAATCTGCATGTGCAGTGGTTCATGACGGGGATGCCGACCGGATGATGGCATTTGATAACAAAGGACGGTACATTGATGGAGACCATCTTCTCATGCTTTTTGCCAGGTATCTTGACGCAAAACAGGTAGTTACGACAAGTGACGCATCTATGATTATTGAAGAGATCTCTGAAGTCAGGCGTACACCTGTCGGGGATACCTACGTGTCTGAAGAGCTCCTGAAGTGGGGGGATTTTGGGGGTGAACCATCGGGGGCTTGGATTTTCCCGAAGATCTCCTACTGTCCGGATGGACCATATGCCGCCGCTCTTTTCTGCGAGATCACCTCTGAGTGGAATGTCGCCCATGAACTCGATGCTATGCCGACCTACTCCATTCTCCGGGAATCGTTTGTCTGCGAGACTGCACGGGAAACCGTTTCGGCCCTTGGTGCAGCAAGCCCCACGGACGGGATCAGGACTGCTGATGAAGATGGCTGGTGCCTGATCCGTGCGAGCGGTACAGAACCCAAAATAAGGATAACTGCAGAAGGCAAAACCCTGCAGAAAGCAAAGGAAATTCTCGAACAAGGACGCAGTATGGTTAAGCAGGGGAAAACTGCTTAAATGTTGTAGTACGAGTTTAACGTATGGAGTGTGTCGTTCTTGCGGCTGGAGAAGGGAAGCGGATGCGCCCCCTTACGGCGAAGCGCCCAAAGGTAATGCTACCTCTTGCAAACCGTCCGATGATCGAACACCTCGTTCTTGCTGCACGCGACGCGGGGATCACCAGGTTTGTCTTTGTTGTGGGGTATGGTGAACGGGAGATTCGCGGGCACTTTGGGGACGGGTCTGCCTTGGGGGTTCAGATCACCTACGCTTCGCAGCGACAACAGCGTGGGACAGCAGATGCTCTGCGATCGGCGCACCATCTTGTTACCGGGCCTTTTATTCTGCTAAATGGCGATATGATACTTAAAAGCACAGATATTATGGATCTCTGCAAATGCCATGCCCCATGCATGAGCATCAGCACTACAAATCACCCGGGGGATTACGGCGTGGTTATGGTGGAAAATAACCTTGTAACCGGACTTGAGGAAAAGTCGAGACATCCTCAGTCCAGTATGATCAACGCCGGAGCATATCTTTTCTCACCTGATATTTTTGATGCTGTAGACAGAGTTCAGACTTCGAGCCGGGGGGAACTTGAACTCACCGACGCTCTTTTCGGATATATCACAGAAAAGAAGTTGACTGCACACCAGTTATCATACTGGATGGATGTCGGGAACCCTTGGGATATGCTTGATGCAAACATTACGCTCATGGAAACACTATCTACGGATATAAGGGGGACGGTGGAAGAAGGAGTATCCATGCGGGGAACAGTTATTGTTGGGGAAGGGAGTGTGGTGAAATCTGGAACCTATATCGAAGGGCCGTGCATCATAGGAAAGAATTGCCGTATAGGCCCGCATGCCTTTATCCGTGGGGCAACCAGTATTGGTGATGATTGCCATATCGGGCATTGTTCCGAACTTAAAAACTCCATCATTATGAAGGGTACGAAGATCCCACACTTCAACTATATCGGAGATTCGATCATTGGCTCAGAATGTAATTTTGGTGCTGGTACCAAAATTGCAAATTTAAGGCATGACCATGCCAATATCAGAGTCTGTGGAAAAGATACGCGAAGGAAAAAATTCGGTGCCATTATTGGAGATGGTGTCCAGTTCGGGATCAACTGCTCCATCAATGTCGGGACAATGATCGGGAGCAACGCACGGTTTGCACCCAACTCGTATGTTGCCGGATGCATAGGAGAGAATGCAATTATCCGTTAGGTAGGTGAAAGAATGCAGGCAGTCATATTAGCAGCAGGAGAAGGAAAACGGGTCCGTCCATTAACAAGAGGCAGACCCAAAGCGCTACTTCCGGTAGCAAACCGCCCGATCATCGAATACGTGATCGAGGCGCTGTTGAAAAACGGGATTCGCGATATCGTAGTTGTTGTGGGCTATAGGAAAGAACAAGTCACACGTTTTTTAAATCAACTCGATGTGCCCATTTCAGTAGTAATTCAGAACAAACAGCTTGGCACTGCTCATGCACTCAAGTGTGCTGAATCACTGATTTCCGGGGATTTTCTTCTCCTGTCAGGAGATAACTATATTGATCCTCATTCAATCGGGAGGATCAAAGAGATTAAAAATGCAATGCTGGTAAAGGAACATCCCAGTCCGTCAAACTTTGGCGTTGTGCTCTTAAAAGACGGCCTCGTGACCCGGATTATCGAAAAACCCGAGCATTCACCAAGTTTCATGGTAAGCACCGGCATTTATTCACTGACAAAAGACTTTTTTTCGCATATTCGTGAAAACGATATCACTGATGCAGTCTCCTCAATGCTCGCTTCAGGTGAACATCTGCATGCAGTCATTGCAGATGACTGGCAGGATGCCATCTACCCATGGGACCTCCTGAAGATGAATAAGCACCTGTTAAAAGATCTGCCGGAAGTCCGTGAAGGTTCTTCAAGCAGGCAGACCATCATCCAGGGGACCGTCAGGATAGGGAAAGGTACCACGATCGGCCCCAACAGCATAATATCCGGGCCGGTCATCATCGGCAATGACTGCGAGATTAGCCCCAATTGTTGCATCATGCCCAATACGAGTCTTGGTTCACGGGTAAAGGTCGAGCCTTTTACGTTTGTTGGAAATTCACTTATCATGGATGACACAACAATCGGTTCTCACTCACGAATCATCGATACAGTGACGGGACAGGGGTGCCGGCTTGCGGACCACACTACAACGTCGGTATCTGCAAAACTGATGAATATCGAGGGAACGGTCATAAAACCGGAATTTGGAGCTGTGCTTGGCGATCAGGTCACCTCAGGACCTTTCACTATATTCAAAAACTGCATTGTGGGTAATAATGTCACAATTGAAGGTGGGAGCCATATCATCTCTCGAATCCTTCCCGATGAATCAATGGTGATATGAAGTGTGCGGCATCGTGGGCTATATCGGCAGAAGGCAAGCTGCCCCGATCATTGTGGAAGGGCTCAAGAAACTGGAATACCGGGGTTATGATTCGTTCGGCGTTGCCACTATCAGCGGGGGTATCACGCTGGACAAACACCAGGGAAGGATATCCGATTCATCAAGCTCAGCAATGAACCTCAAAGGAACGATCGGGATAGGACATACGCGCTGGGCAACGCATGGTGTTCCTAATGATGTTAATGCCCACCCGCATATGGACTGTTCCAACCAGATTGCAGTAGTTCACAATGGGATTATCGAAAATTATGCAGAGCTCAAACGGGAGCTGATCGCAAAAGGTCACACATTCCGCTCTGAAACCGACACTGAAGTTGTAGCACATCTTATCGAAGAGGTGTACGAAGTAGAGAAAGATCTCCTTGCAGCTGTCCAGAAGATCGTTCCCAAACTGACGGGATCCTATGCATTGTTGGTAATCGCTGTTGGTGAAGACCGGATTATTGCTGCACGATATGCAAGCCCCCTTGTTCTTGGAATGGGTGATGGGGAATTTTTTGCCGCGTCCGACATGATGCCAATCCTTGATCATACCGAGCGGGCAATGTATCTGGAAGATGGAGATATTGCCAGTTTATCTCTGGCGGGGGCAGAGATTTTTCATGAAGGCAAATCTGTCATCCGGCCTGTCGAATTAATAGACTGGTCACAGGAAGACACTAAAAAAGGCGGGTTCCCGCACTACATGCTCAAGGAGATCTATGAGCAGCCACAGGCATTTTACAATTCTGTCAGGGCTATAACAGATGAAACACTTCCTGCGCCGATAAGGAACCCCGCCTCGGTGACGGTAATTGCATGCGGATCCTCGTACAATGCCGGACTAATCTTCAAGTACCTTCTCGAGGATTCCTGTGCGATCCCGGTACGACTCGACTTCGCGTCTGAGTTCAAATATTTCCCTCCCCCGATCCAGGGACTCGTAATCGGAATCTCGCAATCCGGGGAAACCGCTGATACCATTTTTGCACTCAGACAAGCAAAAGTGCACAACTGCGCAACCCTTGCAATCACAAACGTGCTGGGAAGTTCGATAAGCAGAAGTACAGATTTTACCCTTTTCATGCGTGCAGGACCGGAAATCAGTGTTGCCGCGACAAAGTCATTTATCGCACAGCTCGCAGTCCTTATGCAGATTATTAACTTCATTCGTGATGGCGAATTTGAGGAGATTCTGCTTAACGGGCACCGGGCAATTGAAGAAGTACTGCTGATGGATTTATCGGAGGCTATCGGACTCTGCAGTAATGCCCGCAGCATCTTCTATGTGGGAAGGGGGCCTTTTTATCCAGTGTCTCTTGAAGGGTCACTGAAAATGAAGGAAATCTCTTATATTCATGCAGAGGGTTATGCTGCAGGAGAGTTGAAGCACGGACCTTTTGCCCTGCTCTCTCCAGAAACACCGGTCGTTGCTATCTGCATGCCGGGAGAAACTTATGGGGTAATGATTTCTAATATCAAAGAGATGAAAGCCCGCGGGGCACCCATAATCGCTCTTGGAGAAGAGGGTGATTCGGAACTTCCTGAGATTGTGGATATCTTTATTCCCCTGCCGGTGTCCCATCCTTTCATCCAGGTGCTGACAAGTCTTATTGTGCTTCAACTGCTCGCCTACTACACAGCGGTAGATTTAAACCGTGATGTAGACAAACCAAGAAACCTTGCAAAGAGTGTGACTGTCGAATGACTGAATATGGTATAAACACGGTTGGCAAAGGAGCACAGATTTTCGAACCGGTAACCCTTGGATTTCCTTCACGGGATCACCTTGGTGAAACCAGTTTCCCAGGAACAATAATCGGGGAAAATGCCGTGATCAGGTCAGGCACCATAATTTACTGTGATGTGATGATCGGGGATAATTTTCAGAGCGGGCACAATGTTATGATCCGTGAAAAAACCCGGATAGGCAACCACGTTGCTATCGGTACGGCAACCGTTATTGAAGGTAATACTATTATCGGGGATGAAGTAAGCCTGCAGAGCATGGTCTATATTCCTACCGACACCGTAATCGGTAACCGTGTCTTTATCGGGCCGAATGCTGTCCTGACAAATGACCGGTACCCTCCGACACGTATTGGTGGGCTTCAGGGCCCGCACATAAAAGATGGGGCAGCAATTGGCGCCAATGCCACCCTGCTCCCCGGTGTCTGCATAGGAGAGGGCGCGCTGGTCGCTGCCGGTGCAATCGTGACCCGTGATGTCCCGGCATATATGCTCGCAATCGGTGCTCCGGCAAAAATAACTGCTCTTCCGTCGAAAATGATCAACAAATAGCTAATTGGAAAGATCTCATGCATTTTTTTCCCGACAAAAAATGTGACCTATAAATGTGACCTATGAATATCCTCCTCGTTTCGACACAGGATTATATCCACCATCCTGTTCCTTCCCGTCACCATTATATTTTCGAGGAGCTTGCTAACCGTCATGAAATCCATGTCGCCCACTTCCACGTCAGCCGTGGTGAAACTCGGGAGACCCGGCTTATTATTGATGAGGCAACACAATTCCCCTTTACAAATCCGCTTTTACATTACACCCTCAACTCGCCATACCATTTTCATGTGTTTAATAAGATCATGCGTAAAGAAGGAATCGACATCGTTGTTGCAGCCCATGTTCTGGCCGGTACCGCGGTGATTCATGCGGCTAAAAAATACAAGGTTCCGGTAATATTTGATCTTAAGGACTGGTTTCCCGATTCGGCTGCCGCTTATTTCAAAAATCGTCTTATACAGAATATAGTAAGAAAAAGTGTATGGAAAATTACGAGAAAAAATCTTAATGAGTGTGATCGAATAACAACCGTTTCGCCATCCCTTGTAGAAAAACTCAAAGGATTCGGCTTTTCCTCAGATTTGATTACTAATGGTGTAGACATAAACATTTTCCAACCGATGGATGGACGAAAAACCAGAAAGGAACTTGGTATCGGAGACGAGGATTTTGTTATAGGATTTTGCGGCAGTGTTGAGCGCTGGTATGCAATTGATGAGATGATCCGTGCTCTGCCCGTATTGATTCAATATCGTCCCGAAACAAAAATGCTCGTGGTTGGAGGTTCCCTTTTTACGGATTATCTCTCCGAGTTATACAAGCTGGCAAAAGATTTGGGGGTTTCCGATCAGGTTATATTTACCGGAACAAAGCCATACAACGAACTTCCCAGATTTATTGCTGTGATGGATGCCTGTACTATCCCTCTTTCTCCACCTCAATGGAGTAATATCGCACTTCCCAACAAATATTTTGAATATTCTGCCTGTGGAAAACCCATAGTCATGCGACCAATTCCTGATGTGGAGCAAATAGGTGGACCGAACCTTTTCGTGTACCGGACCCAGGAGGAGTTTATTACACAAATTCAATATCTGATGCTTAACCGCCCATCCTTTTCGATAAACCTTGAAAAATACAGCTGGAAAGAGAAATCCCGCCAGTTTGAAGAGATATTCAGGAGTTTCTCATGAGAATTTCATCCAAATTTATTAATGGTCTAAACGGAAACCAAGTACCCAAGAAAGGTTGATTCCATGGTATATATCGATCTAAAAAACCGCCACACGCAACTGGTTATCGGACTGGTAATATTATTCTCGATCTTTGCCCTTTGGCTTCGTTTGCTTCCCATGCTCAATATGGGGGACACCGACGTCCTGAATATGGTGGCAAGTGACGACCCGCTGTACAATCTGCGGCAGGTAGAACAGATTTTGGCAAATTTCCCGAATTATGCTTGGTACGATCCAATGTCCCTCTTTCCCACAGGGACTACAATCTATTGGGGACCGCTTTTTCCTACCATTATTGCAATCGTTTGCCTCATTACCGGTGCCTCAACGCGACCGGAAATCATCAGCACGGGTCTTTTAATACCCCCAGTCATGGGAATGATGATGGTAGCGATCATGTACTTCGTGGGAAAAACCTGCGGTGACTGGAAAACCGGTCTTCTTGCATCAGGGTTTACCGCGGTAGTATCCGGTCAGTTCTTTTACCGTTCGTTCTACGGATATATGGATCATCATATTGCAGAAGTACTTTTTTCCACGATTTTTTGTTTGTTTTATATGTATGCGATTTACACAGAAAAGGATACAAAAATCGAACTGAATATTTTCAGCACCTATAAAAAATCACTATTATTATCATGTCTTGCAGGTATCGCGTACCTCCTCGGACTGTTTGTAATGCCAACAATGATCCTCTTCGCAATGATTGTCGGGATATTCACGGTAATCCAGTTTATCATTGATGTATTTCGGGGCAGGACAAGTGAATATCTCCTTTTTATTAATACGGTAATTTTCGGTATCGCGATTATCGGGCTCCTGCTATTCGGGATTCAAAATTCCGGGATTAACCTTTCCACCTATTCCATTGGACATATATACGCATACCTGGGATTGATTGGAGGTACAGCCTTTCTTTATGGTATTGCTTACTATCTAAAAGGAAAAAAGCGGTATTACTTTCCTGTTATTCTTATCGGATGCGGAATTTTGTTTGCGCTCATCCTTTTCATTACCAGCCCCCAGATGTATGACCTGTTTATTACTGCACTCTTCGCGTTTTTCGGACAACAGGCAGTTACCAATACCGTGCAGGAAGCCCGGGGATGGGCACCAGACCTTGCGTGGATGACTTTTAACTATGGTCTCATTCTGATGGCGGGTGGGGCACTTGTGATGATCTATAAGAACTTGCGTGACGAGCATCCGCACCAGATCTTTGCCCTCGTGTGGTCACTCATCATGCTATTTTCGACGTGGCAGCATATCCGCTATGAGTATTACCTTGCAGTTAATGTTGCCCTGCTCTCTGCCGTATGTGTCAGCTTCACTTTTGATTATGGATGGGCAGATATTCGCCTGCTGGCAACCGGGATTTCATCAAAAACTGAAGACCCCGGATACAGCAAAGGAGAGAAAGAGGAGCCCCAAAAGAGCAAAAAACAGAAAAAAATCCAAAAGAAAAGCCCCGAAACGTCTCAACCCAATTATATCAACATCGCATTTGTTATTCTCGTTGTTGGGCTTGGCATTCTGTTTGCCTATACCTCTGCATCGCTGAGCTACGCAAATGCAGCCGGCGATAATATACGGATGAATCCCGATTGGAGGGAGTCTCTGGACTGGATGGGAAATAATACACCGGAAACCGGTGTGAATTACACCACAATTTACAATCCCCAGACATTCCAGTATCCTCCCGAGGCATATGGAGTCATGTCCTGGTGGGACTATGGGCATATGATAACGTATATTGCAAAGCGGATCCCGAACGCCAACCCCTTCCAGCAGGGTGTTGTTGGACCTGCCGGGTCGGCCAACTTTTTCATGTCAATATCAGAAGATGAGGGAAATCAGGTCCTTGATCGAGCAAAAACCCGGTATATTATCACCGATATCGAAATGGATACCGGCAAATTCTGGGCGATGGCTACCTGGTATAATGCATCGGCTGCCGCGAGTCCCTACCAGATGACCCTGCTTGCTCCTGAACAGAACAATTCCAACAGTTACGAGTCCGTGCTTCTCAATACACAGCAGTATTACCTTACCATGATCTCGCGACTCCATAACTTTGACGGATCCCTGACGATACCCTCAAGTGCCTATTATATCGAGTATGCCGATCCTACAATTTCCCAGGTTTCGCTTCCCGTAATTACTGCAGCAGAAGCGATCAACGCAACCGATGCGGTAAGTCGTGCAGCTGAATATAACCTTAAAGCACCTGCGGGTTACCATGCCGCCGCACTGAGCCCTGCCATCATTCTCCCGATCGAAACCGTTCCGGCGCTCAGGCATTACCGGCTGGTGCACGAATCTCCCAGCAATGTGTTCAATTCAAAGACCAACGATCTCAAATACGTCAAAGTTTTTGAGTACGTGAAAGGGGCGCACATTAAAGGAGAAGGTATTATCCAGGTTCCTCTCATCAGTAATACCGGCAGAAATTTCACGTACCGGCAGGTGAGCGTCAACGGTGAGTTTATCGTGCCCTATTCAACAACCGGTAACCCCTATGAAGTTAAGGCAACCGGTAAATACCGGGTGATCACTTCAGGCCGGGAATATGACGTGCCTGAATCCGCTGTAATGCAGGGTACAGTGATCCAATAATTCATTTATTTCCTTCTCTCCTTTTTTAACGTGCACAGACCAAACCTTTTGAAGGCTGGAAAATAATATACGGATAAGACTGTTATGGTACGATGTTCTGCAATTTACGGTGATGTTTTCTCTCATCATGATCTGGAGAACCATGATGAGAGCAGCGCCCGGCTGCTTGCAGCTCTCGACGGCGTTCCCAGAGGAGTACCGGTTGTCGCGCCGTGTTATGCCACAGAAAGGGACCTGCTCAGAGTCCATACACCATCTCATATCCGGATGATCCGTGAATTTTCTTCACATGGGGGACAACACTTCATTGATCATATCACGTACGTCACTGGTGAGACGTTCGATGTGGCATCCTGTGCAGCGGGATCTGCTATCGAGGCAGTGAATCGTGCGATTGAGGGTGAATCCTGTTTCGCTATTGTTCGACCTCCCGGACATCACGCTGAATCTGACCGGGCAATGGGCTTTTGTATTTTTAACAATGTGGCGATAGCTGCCACTGCTGCACTGGATCGACTGGACAAAGTCGCAATCATAGACTGGGATCTCCACCATGGGAATGGCACTCAGAAAATTTTTTCAGCATCTGATCGCGTGCTCTTCTGTTCCATCCATCAGGGAAATATTTTTCCCCACACCGGTTGGGTAGATGAAATTGGAACAGGTTTAGGCAAGGGATTCACCATAAATGCACCTATGAGGGCTGGATCAACCATTGCCGATTACCGGCTCGTTTTTGAAGAGGTGTTTATCCCTGCTCTCCAGCAGTTCAAACCAGAGGTTATAATCGTATCCGCAGGCCAGGATCCTCTTTTTGATGATCCAAAAAGCGGTATGCTGTTATTTCCAGCGGATTTTGGCACTCTTACCGCGCTCTTAAGGGATGCAACTGATCATCCATTGGCACTTGTGCTCGAAGGGGGGTATGGACCTTCACACGGCGATGCCATCAACCGGATTTTTTCTTCTCTCCATGGATCACCGGTTCCATCATGTGAGAGTGAGCCCCGTCGTACAACCCGTGATATGGTAGCAGTACTTAGAAAGATAAGAATGTAATTTTTGAATGTGGCGGAAAAACACCTTTATAGTAAGCATATACATCATTCTCCATTATGTTAGCAGAAGAACTCACTCTCGGCATGCGGGTGCGGTATCCACGAACCGGAACAACCGGAACCATCCTGCGTATCGAGCAGGTGCGGGGAGAGGTGTTTGCTGAACTGGACAGTACAAATCTCCTGTACAGAGCCGATAATCTGATTCCGGCAACCGGACCGGATAAATCAGCGAAGGCAATCATTGATGACGCAAAAAAAGTAATTGAAAGAGAGAAAGAGTTTGCATCAGGGCGCGATCTGCAGGACGCATGGAAAGCAACCGATCAGAGCTGCGAGGGAGGGGGTTAATTCTCCCGCTCAATCCTGGTTGGGCTTACCTGTTCAATCCATTATTCATCAAACCGTTCAGTTCTGCCCTCAGACCTAAAAATAAAGCAAACGGGATGACAGAAAAAGCATATCCAAGGTCATATACTCTGAAAAAAATATGGATTGTAATACCAAAAAAAATATTGTTTTTCAAGTCATACCGTCGTTTCTAGGTAAGTCATAAAAACTGTGATATCTGCCGATCAACGAGATACTTATTTAATATTTTCGCGTCCATAAGTGTTATCAAACCAGCATGGACTTTCTGATCGATGTCTCGTAGAATATCCGGGTGCATAAATCAAGAATGGGATTAAATCAAGATACGGTGTTGGTGTTCTAAATTTCTTTGAGAGTAAGGAGGTTCGATTTCATTTGCATGATGTAAAAGTTCCCAGTGTCAATATAGGAGTGGTGGGTCATGTCGATCATGGCAAAACGACACTTGTTAATGCACTCACCGGGACATGGACAGACAGACACAGTGAAGAGGTGAAACGCGGCATCTCGATCCGTCTTGGATATGCTGACGCTACCTTTTACCGGTGCGAAAAGTGCGAAGGTACAAACGCCTTTTCGACCAGTTCCGATTGTCCGGTGTGCGGCGGAAAGGGAACCCCATTCCGTTCAATCTCCTTCGTCGATGCACCGGGTCATGAAACGCTCATGGCTACGATGTTGTCAGGTTCAGCATTAATGGACGGAGCAATGCTGGTCATTGCTGCAAGTGAGAGGTGCCCGCAGCCGCAGACAAAAGAGCACCTGATGGCGCTGGAGCTTGTTGGGATAAAAAACATCGTTATTGTCCAGAGTAAAATTGATGTGGTCAGCCAGAAAGAAGCGATCGACAATTACCATGAGATAAAAAAATTCATTAAAGGAACGATCGCCGAGAATTCACCAATCGTTCCGGTTTCTTCGCAGAAAGGAATCAATATTGGTGCTCTTGTTCAGGCACTTGATCAGACAATTCCTGAACCCGTGCGGGATCCTAATGCCGAACCGGTTATGCTTATAGCCCGCTCGTTTGATGTAAACAAACCTGGCTGTAACTGGAAGGATGTGAAAGGTGGCGTCGTAGGAGGGTCTCTTATCCGGGGCATCCTCCGCGAAGGTGATGATATCGAGATCCGGCCCGGCAGACAGACACAGATAGAAAACAGGATAAAATGGATTCCTATCACCACAAAAGTCACATCGATCAATGCTGGTTCTAACAAGGTCGCTGAGGCTACTCCCGGCGGACTGCTTGGGGTGGGAACCAAACTGGACCCGGCTCTGACGAAAAGTGACGCACTTGCAGGTCAGGTACTAGGCCACGAAGGTAAGCTGCCTCCGGTATGGGACAAAATCCGGTGCCGGGTCACGCTCATGGAGCGGGTTGTGGGTGCTACAAGCGAGCTGGTTATTGAACCGTTAAAACACAGCGAACCGCTGATGCTTTCAGTAGGAACCGCCGTTACGGTTGGCGTAGTCAGCAATACGAAAAAAGACACCATTGAAATTCAGCTGAAGCGACCTGTATGTGCAGAACTGGGTTCAAGGATAGCTATCAGCCGGCAGGTGGGAGCACGCTGGCGGCTAATCGGGATGGGAGTCCTGAGCGAGTGAAGATCCTTCTGGATGCCAATGCACTCATGATGCCGGTGCAATTCCAGATCGATCTCTTCGATGAACTTCGTATGCTGCTTGGAGCATTTGAACCGGTCGTGCTATCCACGGTAATTGGGGAGCTTACCGGGCTCTCACGGGCAAAAGGGCGTGATGGTGCCGCTGCCCGGCACGGTCTTGTGCTTGGTGAGAAATGTACTATCGTGGAAAGCGGGGAATTAGAATCAGGATCTATCGATGCGCAGCTGATTGAATATGCAGCTCGGAATACATGCATGGTGGTTACCAATGACCGGCGTATCAGGAATGCGCTGTTAACACGCGGTATCAGCGTGATATCAATGAGAAATCAGAAAAAACTGGAGATATTGCGGAGGTAAAATATGTATCATAAGTTGATGCTTGAGGACAAAGTGCGGGTACCCCCCCAGCGACTGGGCGAGAAACTTGAAAAAGTGATTCTTGAGGTTCTGCAGGAGCAGCTTGAAGGCAGTATTGATAAAGAGATCGGAATTTTCATCTGTGTAACCAAAGTTCATGATGTCGGGGAGGGTGAACTCGTACCAGGTGACGGGGGCGTCTATTACGATGTAAAGTTTGAAGCGCTCGTGCTCCGTCTTGCGCTGCAGGAAGTCATTGAGGGACTGGTTGTCGAAACAACAAGTTTCGGAGCTTTTGTCAGTCTCGGTCCTATCGATGCGATGCTGCACGTAAGCCAGATCTCGGATGAATACATCAATTACGATGAGAAAAATGCCCGTCTTATCTGCCAGGAGTCCAAAAGATTCATAGGGGTAGGCGATGTAGTCCGTGTCCGTGTTGTGACTCTCTCCCTCAATGAGCGGGAGCCACGTGACAGCAAGATTGGACTCACGATGCGGCAGGCAGGTCTGGGCACGGCACTCTGGCTTGAAGAAGAAATGAATAAGGAGAAAGAGAAAGACCAGAAATCCTCTCCAGCATCAAAAGAGGCGGTAAAGGAGAAGGGCAAAGGCAAGAGGAAAGAGCATGCCTCCGGCGAATAAGAAAAAGCAGGGAAAGGTGTGCCGTGACTGTCATCGTGTCGTTGATGGCGAGAACTGCGTAATCTGCGGCACAACAAATCTGAGTGAAGACTGGTCCGGCTACCTTGTCATTATCGATCCGGAAAATTCCGATGTTGCGAAACGGATGAACATCAAACTTCCAGGTCGCTATGCGCTGAAGGTTCGCTGATGCTCACACTTCCTGAAGAGTACCGGAAGCTTTTCCAGGAACCTTTCGGGGAGCTGCACCGGAATATTGATGATATTATCCCCTTAATTGCAGACAGCACCGTATATGCAGTCGGGGATGTAGTTACTCACAACCTCCAGAAGAGGGGGATCACACCTGCAATTGCCGTAGTTGACGGTTATACCATGCGCTCACCATGTAAAAGGATGCCGGTATTTCAGGGAGAATGTATCAGGGTAAAAAATCCTGCCGGCACATTAACCAATGACCTTATTCGCGCGCTCGATCACGCAATTATGCATCCACCAGCGACAGTCATTGTTGATGGGGAAGAAGATCTCGCGGTAATCCCGCTTGTTATCGCTGCTCCAGATGGCGCTATCGTGTTATATGGACAGCCACATCAGGGTGTAGTAATCCGCAGGGTAAACTTTGAGGCAAAAGAAACCGCACGCCAGTTTCTGACACATTTTATCCACACGGATATATGAATTTCCCTTTGTATCCATGAAATAACCTGTATACTGTTTTTTGTTTTTACAATCAGTCCAGAATCAATGTGAGGCTCATATTATAAATAACCCGGTTTCCAATAATTACAGGATATCGATGGACTTTGAGATCACCGGCGATAAAAGAAATGAGCTTTTATCCAGAAGAGAGGTTCAGTTTGACCTCAAATACGATGGTGCGACCCCCTCCCGTATGCAGATAATCGGCAAACTATGTGCCCTGCTTAATGTAAAAGAGAATCAGATAACCCTTGACACCCTCAACAGCAGTTTCGGTAAGACAGAAATAACCGGTTCAGCACGTATTTATGATAGTGAAGAGGGCAGGAACAAAACTGAACGCCCACACCTTGCAGCGCGCGGAATGCCAAAACCCAAGGAAGAGGGGGTTACGTAACAATGGCAGCAGCAAAAAAAGCAGCCGCAGCTAAGGGGCAAAAGAGGGGTTCATACTTCAAGGTTGAAGGCGCCAAGGTTACTACAACCAAGAAATACTGCCCCCGCTGCGGCCCGGGCATCATGATGGCGGACCATAAGGACCGGACAACATGCGGCAAGTGCGGATATACTGAATTCAGAAAATAAGATCCAATGCCTGTTTTTGGGCAGATACTTGGAATTGAGGGAACAGCATGGAACCTCAGTGCCGCTCTTTTTGACGAGGATGTCATTTCACTTGTTTCCCGGCCTTACAGCCCGGCTCAGGGGGGTATCCACCCGCGTGAGGCGGCGCAGCACCATGCATCAGTGATGAAGGAACTCATCTCCGTAGTCCTTCAGGAACCTGAAAAGATTACCGGAATAGCATTCTCTCAAGGCCCCGGGCTTGGACCCTGCCTGCGGACAGTTGCAACAGCAGCCCGGTCGCTTGCGCTGGCACTCGGTGTCCCCCTTGTAGGTGTCAACCATTGCATCGCTCATATAGAAATTGGGCGTTTTGCCACCGGTTGTAATGACCCGATTATCCTCTACGCAAGCGGAGCGAACACCCAGGTGATCGGGTTCCTGAACGGCCGTTACCGGATTTTTGGTGAGACCCTCGATATAGGTATCGGCAATGCTCTCGATAAGTTTGCCAGATCCAAGGATCTTTCTCATCCCGGAGGCCCAATCATAGAGTCTCAGGCAAAACTCGGCCAGTACATCAACCTTCCCTATACGGTCAAGGGAATGGATCTCGCTTTTTCCGGCCTTGTTTCAGCAGCGAAAGATTGTAAGGAGACGCTCCCCGATGTGTGCTACAGCCTGCAGGAGACTGCTTTCGCAATGTGCGTTGAAGTGACCGAACGGGCCATGTCACTTGCCGGAAAAGAGGAGGTGCTCCTTGTTGGAGGTGTTGGAGCAAACCGGCGATTGCAGGAAATGCTCCGGCTGATGTGTGAGGACCGAGGTGCGCAATTCTACGTCCCGGAACAGAAATACCTCGGAGATAATGGCGCGATGATCGCCTACACAGGAAAACTTATGCTTGAGAGCGGGTCGTCACTCCCCATCGAATCTTCACAGATCAAGCCCTCATTTCGCTCAGATGATGTAGAGGTGACCTGGCAACAGAAAATTATTCATAAGAGACCAGTTGTTTTTCCGGATCGTATTACCTGGAAAAGGGGTGCGGAAGCCATAGTCACTTTCCGGAATGGCAAAGCTGAGAAGCGCAGGCTTTCGAAACCGTACCGCGCGCCTGCACTTGACAACCGACTCATTACAGAGCGAACCCGGGCAGAAGCGCGATTAATCGCTGCTGCACGCAAAGGCGGTGTTCCCACACCAATCATGAGCGACATCACTGCTGATACCATAATGATGGAGCAAGTGGAGGGGACATTACTAACACAGAATCTCACTGAAGCAGCAGTATACAAAGCAGGGCGAATGGTCGGCAAGCTGCATACATCAGGTATTATACACGGAGATCTCACGACAAGCAACATGATCCTGCGTGAGGAGGACGGTGCCTGCGTACTGATCGATTTTGGGCTTGCACAGGTGAATTCCGAGATCGAACAGCGGGGTGTAGATATTCATGTCCTTTTCCAGACGCTGGAGAGTACAGCACCAGAAAGTGCTGATGTGCTTAAAACTGCATTTGCGGCGGGATATGCAGACACGTTTGCTGAAGCTGCAAACGTCATGACCCGTGAACATGAGATTGAACTGAGGGGGAGATATTTATAAAACTCACCATGGTTACGAGCAACACCAATAAGGCAAGGGAGGTAGCGGAATTTTTCGGGGGTTTACTCGATGTGTGCCATGTACCGCTCGATATTCCCGAACTCCGTTCTGACGATGTAGCTGAGATCTCGCGGCAGAAAGCACAATATGCATTCGATCATCTCCTCACCCCACTCATCGTTGATGATACCAGCTTTTCTATCGATGCACTGAATGGATTTCCCGGCCCGTATGCTGCGTACGTGCTGCATTCGATTGGTAACGAAGGTATTCTCAAAATTATGATGGACGTGAAGAATCGTAACGCTCATTTCACGACAGTGATTGCATTCGCAGATGAACAGGGCATCCGTCACTTTCCTGGAACTATCCATGGCAGAATCGTTACAGCCCCCCGGGGGAGCAATGGATTCGGGTATGACCCGATCTTTGAGGTAGATGGACGGACACTTGCAGAACTCCCGCATTCAGAGAAATGCAGAATTTCTCACCGTGCACTGGCTCTTACATCATTCAGGGACTGGTTCATTGAAGAATTCAGACTAGTCAAAAGTGACGCAAATGGTTAATATGTCTTACAGCTTTGTTATAAGGGCAGACAGGAGTGTATTTCTATGGCAAAATTCCCCGAAGCCGAAGCCCGGTTACTCAATGTGAAAATATGTATGCATTGCAACGCCCGCAATGCGATACGCGCAACCAGCTGCCGTAAGTGCGGTTACCAGAACCTGCGCCCCAAGAACAAGGAAAGAAAGGCGTAATTGTTATCTTCAATATTTTTTCAAGTTTTTTTTAATATTACGGTACTCATGCCGAGTAGTAAGTCACCCGCTTGCCTTTCTTTGCATATTCCCCGGCGAACGTTTCGATATTCCGTTTGTACCCTATCCGTTCAATAAAACCCAGCGTGCGGAGTACTTCACGCACCCGCATCACATCTGTCTCATCTGCCCAGTTTTTTGTATACACATAGATGACTTTTCGGTTATCGCGTGATTCCGGGTTGGGTTTTGATGTGCTCACTTTTGCAGATATACCGAGCTCGAGTGCCACTGTTGCGTTCCGGATCTTTATCCATGCTTCATCTGCCATGGCCGGCTCCTGGAAAATCAGCCATTTCCCTGCATTTTCATCCTCTATTGCTTCAGGAGCACTTCCCGGAGCGTCCTGCACAATCCAGTACATCTGCGTAGTCTTTGTCGGGATTACCCCCTCGCCATTGCAGAGCATCTCATAGATTGTGTCAATATTGGAAAATCGTTTCATTATTGCCTCTGCAAGCTGCGGATATTCATGAGCAAACTTCTCAAAAATCAGGGAAAGTTCCGGTTTGAAGTCAACACCGCCTTCCACCAGTGCATAAAGGTATTTGTCCTGCGTCTGGAGCCCCCGGTTCAGGGAGTGCTCGAAGATGCCGTATGCCACATCAGCCAGCGCTTCGGGATCGACTTCAGCCATGCGTACCAGTCAGATGCCAGCAAGAAAATAGTTTCTGTATTGATCCTGTGGGAAATACCCATGCCCAATCCATTCTGCAAGGAAGCATCTGATGAATGGATGAACAGGCTCAAAATTTACGCCGTTTATTGCAATTGTCGAATGTTTTAAGAGTGCCCATAACGAACATGTACCACTTATGGAATGGAAACGTGACTGGGGCTTAACAGGCAGGATCGTATTGACGGGATTCCTGCTTCTGATTCTCTACCTTGTCTTCATGACAATACTCCTCGCGTTCGGAGCAGGTCTCTGGTTGATAGTGTTATTAGCTGTAGGAATGGGATTAGTCCAGTACTTTTTCTCAGATAAACTGGTACTCTGGTCTACAGGGGCACGGATCCTCGAAAAAGATGAATATCCTGAACTTCATCAGACTGTCGAGAAGCTCTGCAAGGAAGCAGACCTTCCCCTCCCAAAGATTGCAATCATGCAAAGCCCGGTACCCAATGCATTTGCAACGGGAAGGAGTCCAAAGCATGCCGTTGTCGCATGCACAGACTCGATCATGCGGCTCCTGAATAAGGAGGAGCTTGAGGCAGTTCTTGCGCACGAGCTTGCTCACGTGAAAAACCGGGATATCCTGACCATGACAATGGCCAGTTTTATTGCTATGATTGCTTCGATGATCATGCAGAGTTTTTTCTTTTCCGCGGTTTTAGGCGGGCGCAACCGGGAAGGTGGTGGAACAATCATCATCTGGATTGTCTCAATTGTCGTATATGCGGTCAGTACGTTACTCATCCTTGCACTTTCAAGATATCGTGAGTTTGCAGCAGATCGTGGAAGTGCCCTTATCACGAAGAACCCCAAAGCACTCATATCCGCATTAAGCAAGATCAGCGGACGCATGGATGCAGTCCCTGCTGAAGCCAAGGCAAAGGTTGAAGCGGCGAATGCTTTCTTCATCATCCCGGCACTCTCAGGAAGGTCTTTCATGGAACTTCTTTCCACCCATCCACCGCTCGAAAAGCGGATTGCAAACCTTGAGAAAATCGAAGCTGAAATACATGGGTACTAACTTTCCGGATTTCATCCTTTTTAATTCAAAATAGTCATCCTGTTTTTTATCGATAGGTACGCAACTCTTCAGTCGTTTATCCCTGAATCGATTTGCAGATGTTTTCAACTTTGATTTTCATACCAGTTGACCTTCATATCTACTCGAAGGATAATGATGAGCCGTCATAAAAACCCTATATTTATATCTGCCGGGACTCATTGAACTACTAATAAAGGGTGCTCTGACCTTGCTGTCTGTCCTCCTGATCGACGATGAACCTGCGCTGCTTGAAGTGCTCAAACTGTTCTCTGAACGGTCCCGTGAAATGAGTGTCCACACAGCAGAATCCGCAACAGAGGCACTAAAAATCCTTCCTGAAAAAACCTTTGATGCCATCATAGTCGATTATTCCATGCCGGAGATCGATGGAATTGAATTTTTAAAAATTCTCCGCTCTGAAGGCAATACAACGCCGGTGATTATCTTTACGGGAGCCGGGAATGAACGTACAGCAATCGAAGCTATGAATAATGGTGCAAATTTTTACATAAAAAAAGGTGAGGATCCACAGACTCAGTTCCGTGAACTGGTTACTCTGGTCAAAACTGCCGTGGAAAAAACGTATATCGGAAAAAACCTGGGTACGACTAAACAGGTAATCTCAGATATGATCAATTTTTCATCCGATCCCAGCTTCGCCATAGATCGAGAAGGCAGGGTTGTTGCCTGGAATACCTCAATGGAACAGCTGACAGATACTCCTGCAAGCGCATTGATTGAAAAAAGCGATTATTTCTATGCAGAGCCTTTTTTTGGAACCCGAAGAAAAATGCTGGCAAATCTCATCTTTGAACCGGATGATGAGATAAAGAGACATAAGTATATGATAGTCAGCAGGGTTGCAAAAGGCCCGATTATCGCGGTTACCAAAGGATTAAAACGGGACGGAAGTGAGTGGACACTCTGGATGAAAGCGATGCCGGTGTATGATGGACAGGGGAACTTTATCGCGGCTGTCGAAACCGTCCGCGATGTCACTGCGACATTCAAGGATATCGTGATACATGATGAGACACAGGATGCAGTTGCCCATATAACGGAAGCCGCGTCCCGGCAAACGTCAAAACCGGCAGGACTGGTCAATAAGCTTCTCGGCACATCGTCAGGCAAATCCTCTTCCCTTTACAAGGAAGGAGTCAGTCTGTACCTGAAGGAAAAGAAATACCCGGAGGCGATTGTTGCATTCAATAAAGCCCTGGAGATTGACGATAAACTTCCGTATGTCTGGAACGATCGTGGTCTCTGTTTCCGGGAAATGGGGGATAATAAAAGTGCCCTCAAATCACTGCTTCGGGCAGTTGAACTTGCCCCGGAGAACCCGGAACTTCTCTTCAATCTTGGTGAAACACTCGAAATGATAGGCGTGCTCTATATGAGCAACAAATATCTCGATTCCTCAATCCAGACTTTCAAAATGGTGGCAAACCAGATGCCCAATAACGCGAATGTATGGAATCATATTGGCATTTGTTATAAAGAGATGGGAAAACCTGAGGAGGCCAAATTTTATTTTGATCGTGCCCGGGATATCCATTTATGGAAAAAAGATACCCCGATTATTCCCAATCATGATAAATTTCTCTAAAAAAGGTATCTTGTGCTCAAAGTCCGGTATGCACGATTCTTTAATGTAAGGTTCCCTCCCTCGGTGACCCGATATCATTACCTGCAATCTGTTTTTCCTGGTGGTAGCTGGTCCGCACTCCAGGTTTATATCCTCCAGGAATCGATACACTTTTCATGACCAAACGATGGCTGCTTCCTCTGTTTTTAATCGTCCTGATGGTAATTATATTTCCGGTGGATTCCCACGTACCGATCAGTGCCGACAATAATAATAATCTAAATTCAGCACTTTTTATTGAAAATCCCCTCAAATCGTACGTAATATACGGGCATCTCCATGATGCCGGGGATGGAGGGTATTACCGGTTCAACCTGAATTCCGGTGACCAGCTCAGGCTTTCTCTGATGACTCCCGGATTCGATGCGCCGGTCCCGGATATCATCGTTATGAGCCCGGGAAATTACGGGTCCACCACCACTCTTCCTCAAACCATTGAGATCCCACAAGGTTATGGTGCGGAGGTGATCAAGGGTCAAAAACCAGTCACTGCAGAGTATGAACCATTCTCTCCTGCTGCAATTTTTAATGTTGCATCCTACTCAAAAAACATCACCCAGCCAGGAAGCTACTATGTCGCGATTGTCAGTCCGGCTGATGAAACCCAGTACAGTATTGCTGTTGGTTACCTTGAGGAGTTCAGGGTTTCAGAATGGATTCTCGTCCCTGTCAGTGTTATAAATACGCATATTTGGGAGGGGCAGTCCCTGATCGCAATCCTGGCACCATTCCTTACAATCATGATTCTTGGTCTTATCCTCACAGCCCGACGAGAGCAAAACAAACCTATAAAAAAACCACGGTCATTCTGGCTTGTTACAATTGCCGGATTATGCTATTTTGGTGGCGCATCCATTGTACTTGTTCAGATGGTACGGGTCCTTATGGTAACGGGCCTTTCTGCTGGTGTGATTGTAACACTCATCCTTGCATTCATACCAGCCATACTCGGGGTCTGGATTCTTCGCATTGCCCGTTCAACATTCCCGTTATCGAAACAGAATCGATTTTCGCTCGGTATAATCGGACTTTTGGGACTGCTCTTCTGGGCAGGGCTTATTATCGGGCCGGTAATTGCCTTTATTGCAGCCCTGGTGCCGGAAAGATACTAACGCAGATACTTCGAACAACATTTTTTAAAAATACAATTCCTCTTCCTTTTTTTAAAACCGTGAAATGGGAATGATTAATACCACTGCTCACTAAAATTGTAAAGCATCATAGCATCGATGGTCTAGTGGTATGACTTAGGCCTTCCAAGCCTATAGCCCGGGTTCAATTCCCGGTCGATGCATACGGGCTCGTGGTCTAGTTGGCTATGACGTCGCCTTCACACGGCGAAGATCTCGTGTTCGAATCACGACGGGCCCATATCAGGGTACATTGGGTACCAAGTCCGGAAATTTCTTTTAAAATTCAGGAGTTGTAATCTGATTTTTTACCCACACGCAGGAAAAACCGTGCAAATCACCCCCTCTATCCATGCACTCAGGCACTCATTCAAAATACCAATCAACCAAGGGGTGGTCATTGAGCGCTTTGTATACTCGTATATCATCTTTGGTGAAATGATCACACTGATCGACTCAGGTGTTGCTGGTTGCGAGAAAACCATCTTTGAGTATATCCGGTCCATTGGCGGCGACCCATCAGACATCGCACTTATGATCCTGACTCACTCTCACCCTGATCATATAGGGGCAGCAGCGGCAATTCAGCAGTTGACCGGATGCAGCGTCGCGGCACACCCGGCAGAACGCTCGTGGATTGAAGATGTGGCACTCCAGAACCACGAACGACCGGTCCCGGGTTTTGCAACGCTTGTGGGTGGATCTGTACTGGTCGATCACGAACTTGTGGACGGGGATACAATCGAACCCGATGAGACCCGGGCTGGTGAAATGCTCGTACTCCATACGCCAGGTCATTCGATAGGTTCAGTTTCACTTTTCCTGCACCGGGAAGGCGCTCTCTTCTCTGGTGACGCGGTCCCTGTTGCAGGCGAAATGCCGATCTATGATAATGTTGTTGAATCCGTAAAGTCTGTAAAAAGGCTCCGGGGAATTGCCGGTATCCGGATCCTTCTCTCATCCTGGGAGGACCCGCGGACAGGATCTGATCCTTACCAGAGAATGAACAGTGCACTTGAGTATCTCCAGAAGATCCAAAAAACTGTGCTTGCTTTTTCCCGTGATGGGATCACCGATCCGATGGAGCTTACCAGAAAAACTGTTTCAGCACTTGGGCTGCCTCCGGAAGCGGTCAATCCGCTCCTCTGCCGCACTTTTACCACAACCCTCCTTCATACCGTGGAACATAATTACCGGTAAATATTATTCTTTGGGAAAATCCCCCGGGTATTATCGGGTCAGGGCACCTTTTTTTCCTGTCGCACATCAACCAGCCAGACCTCAAAATCCCGGTAAAACTGTGCAATCCGCTCCACCTCATACGGTGTACGCACTGCAACCATTTCACGATAATACCGTGCCTGATCTTTACCATCCCAATGGTCCTTCTCGCCATCGGTTGGGCAAAGTTCAGCTTCACTTTTTTTCCTAAACATCTCGTTTTCCAGGTGATAACAGAACGCAGTCCGCACCGGTAACTTCAGCGGTTTTACGGCACATTTCGTTTCGGAATACCCGTCCCAGTGATCATTGACCGGGAAGCCAACCCTGCCGAGGGGGCAGTCCCACGTTGCATCCACGAGTATCCAGCGGCATCCGATCTGAACCCTGCAGGCGAGGTGGTGTGCGACAGGAAGCAGGGCAGATTGTTTTCGGAGTGCAGGAGGATAACAGAAGTCAGGATCATTCCACGAGAACGCGATCGTTGCAAACACTACGCTCAGATTGAGTTTCCCGAACATCTCCGCGAGCAGGTAGTGCTTTAGTCCACACGACCCTTTACCAGCCACAAGCATCTGTTCTGGTGAGGTTTTGGGATCATGCACAGAGAATATTAACGAATAAGGGATGTCACGGATATGCGAGAAGATCGAGATCATACTCTCACGGGTATCAAGGCCCCGTGTCCATTCTGCAAACCTGGCATTGACCAGAGAACTCATACGGAATTTTCCATTGCACCCCCAAATTAATCCATTCAGGAGTCTGGCAGCAGATAATAATGATGAATATTATCATTGCCATTCTGGAATGTTCAAAAGAATAATTCTTTCTCTTTGAAAGACAGTCATGATCTCACTCTCAACGGGATAAAGTTAAAAGCCGGATATCCGGAACACGGCAGGGTATTTCCTGATGCATGAACTAAAATGATCACGGCAAGGATCGCGAGCCACGGCGCTGAAAGAAAAGCATTTGTGCAGTCATGGCATGCCGGTTTTCCGGCATGCTGATGGACTGCGTGCAATAGCAAAATTGAAGTTATGCGTTTTTCATCTTGGCTTTCGCGACGAATCCGTCCTTGCCGATATAGTACATGAAACCGGATTCTTTTGCGATCTTTTCAGTACCGACTTTCTTCTTCTTGCCGGTCTTGTTGTGCTTCATCGGGGCAGCCCAAACATAGCCATCCTTGCCGATGAAGTAAAGGTAACCCTTTTCACGCTGAATTTTTTCTTTTCCAATTTTGGTTCCCATTTAAACACCTCAAAACCACTATTGGGTTTTGATAATGAGAATTAACGCCTGATAATATAAAAGGTTTCCGTCGGAAGTCCGTCGAAATCTTGATTTTTACCAAAATTTTGGGGGTATTTTTGGCATTGTGACGCACTATTGAGGCCGATTAGAATCCCAATTAAATCGCTCTGTTTTGATTAATTCGGTTAAATTTCGGTTTTATTCAACAATTACGCCGTAATTTTTTTAACAGGGAAAAGCGCATCTTTTGTAGTTCAGACAAGGATAACTCACGGGTGGCAGGGCAATGTCTGTTCGCGTATCCCAACTGCTCTTGGATCTCAGCAGGAGGTATCCCACCGGGTAAATTGCCGTTATCCTCCTCAATTATAACGTCAGTGTTCCCTTCTGTCAACAAGTCGTTTTGGGCGTCCTTTCAGCGTATAGAAATCGAGTCCCCGGGGCCCGGTAAATTTGAATTCGATGTGGAATGACTGGTCGTGATAGTGTTCTGCGATCAATGATTTGTGCTTGAGGAAACGCGAAACAAACTGATCTTCTACAAGGTGCCGGTCGCAGTGTTCCGGATCAAAGCACTCGAGATTAACCCGCAACACGGATTCCCCCGGTATATCCCCATCGTACACAAAGGCTTCGTACTCGCCGGTTATATATGCCATACTTGGATGCTGGAAAACTGCTGCCTCTATGTCACTTCGGTTGAAAGGGTTCCCGAATAACCAGATGGTTTCTGCTTCTCTCTGGGGATTGATGGTGCGCATGTGGGTCCTTCCGCACCTGCAGCGCTCGCGGGAGAGAACTACCGTGGTGTCCTCGGTATCATAATTGATCAGCAACATTCCACACTTACCACCAACCGGCAGCAGCGTGGTAAGCACTCCCCTGCCGCACTCACCATCATTCACAAACAACTGCATCCGGGGATCATAGACATCAAGGTGGACGAGATCTTCGGGGACATGAAGCCCGGCAATCTGCGTGCATTCACCACACATCGTACCTTCCGTGCTCCCATAAGTGTTATAGACCGGCACTCCCCACAATTCGGCAAGATAGGCTCGGGATTCGTCCGCAAAAGCCTCACCACCAGCGACCAGCTTATCGATCGATGTGTCAGAAGTTTTGATCCCTTCCGAAGAGAGCCGTCGTGCGAGCCTGAGCAGTTTGAATATACTCCCCACAATTGATGTAGGTTTATAACTTTTCAGAATCCGTGATTCAAAGTTACATTTACCAATGGGGATAATACCCATGCCAATGCGCTGTGCGGCAATCGTCATCGTATTCGCACCAACATTCATGCCATACGATGCGCAGACTACGATCCGGTCCTTATTTGAAAATCCCTGTGAAACGAAACTCCGGGCGTACTTCTCAGCATAGCGCTTCCAGTCGTCCCAGGTCAGGAAGAAACCCTTAGGCGTTCCACTTGTCCCACTTGTTTCCTGAATAGAAAAGACGTTGTTCCAGCTGGTGGATAAAAATTCAAATTCCGGAGTAACAGGGGGCTGGTGCTCCCTTATTGTTTTTCCTGAAATTACTGGCAGCGTCAGGAGATCTTCATGTTCCCTGATTTCTGCGGGGTTGATGTTGTTCTCAGAGAACCAGTTCTGGTAAAACGGGGAATGTTCAGCGGCGTATTGAACGGTATAGCGCACCCGTTCATCTATCAAAGCATCGAGATCTCCCCGCTCCATCGTCTCAATCTCCGGAGCATAATACCGGTCCACGGACATACCGGATTATTACCAGAATGGTTGTTTATAGATTGTGGCATTTCTAAAAAAATTTATGGGATTTTTTCACCACGGCAAAAAACCCAGCCATTGCATACTGCCCTTTTATCGTCTGTCACATCTCATTATGTGATAAGATTTTCGTGCACTTCCACCTCATAGTCACAGACGAGTGTAATCTCTGCTGCAGCTACTGCCGGGGCAAAATATTCGAAGCAAAGGAAGGCGCGGAGGATCCGGATAGATTATCCCTGGAGATAGACCGGTTTCTTTCCCCAGAACTTGATGTTGATCTCCCCGTTATCTACAATTTTTTAAAAAAGGATCCCGCAGCAACACTCACCTTCTATGGTGGAGAACCACTGATGCGCCCAGATCTTGTCAGTACTATCGTTCGGGAAGCACCGGTTCACCGGTTTATGATTCAGACCAACGGGCTCCTGCTTGACCGGCTATCTCCAGAAATTACCAACCGTTTCTCTACGATCCTTATTTCTCTTGACGGGCGGAAGGAGCTGACGGATACAAACCGGGGTGAAGGGACGTACCGGAAAGTAATGGAGAATATTAAAAAAATCCGCCATAATGGGTATATTCATGAACTTATTGCCCGTATGACCGTAAATGAGAATACGGATATTGCCGAAGAAGTCCACTGGCTTGCTGACAACCCGGATTATTCCTTCCCTTCTATTCACTGGCAGCTGGATGCTAATTTTGCCGATGATTTTTCACACCGACAGTTTGGAGACTGGGTTGTTGAGAACTACAATCCTGGCATCCTCAGACTCGTGACAGACTGGGTTGACCGTATGGAAAACGAGGGGGAGGTGTTGCACTGGTACCCGTTCCTTGATCCCATGGAAGACCTTCTTCTTGGCCGCCAGAGCAGTCTCAGGTGCGGTTCAGGGTATGCCAACTACAGTATTATGACCGACGGACACATCGCTCCCTGCCCGGTGATGATAGGGATGTCGCAGTATTACGTGGGGCACATACTGGATTCTGACCCCCGGAATCTTCCTGTCGTTATGGTAAATGGGGAGTGTGCAGACTGTCAAATCCGCGGATTCTGCGGGGGGAGATGCCTCTATTCAAACATTATAAAACCATGGGGGGTGAATGAGCGCAGGATAGTCTGCAGTACCGTAGAAACTCTTCATACGGGTCTGACGAAGGCTCTTCCTCGTGTAAGAGACCTTATTGCCTGCGGTGCGATTCATCGAGCAGATTTTTCCCATGAAAAGTATAACGGATGTGAGATCATCCCCTGAGATTATAACAGGGCAAATCTCATTCGTCACCATGCAGATGTATTTATAATCTTGGCAGAAATATTTAAACTGCAGAACAAAAACTGCAAGAGTAATAATATGGAAAAGAAGAGTTATGGCGGCCCGAAAAACTTCGGTCCCAGAGAAATGACAAAAACGGTCTGTTCAGACTGTGGAAAAGAATGCGAAGTCCCCTTCAAGCCAACAGAGGGCAGGCCTGTCTATTGCAGAGACTGCCTCCCGAAACACCGGAAACCCCGGTACTAATCTGATTAAATTTTCTCCTTTTTTTATGGTTTTTGCTCCAGAAAGCATCCTTCTGCGGGATCCTGTTATAAAAAAGAAATCCTCTTCTGTTTTGCCTGACCTTTACTTGTACTATGGCAATATCATGGAAAGAAGCAAAGGAATGTGCAGCCCGGGAGGGACTTCCGCAGGTCTATCATGACTGCGATGCTGATGTGTATGGGGCATGCCGACCTGGAGAAACACAGGGATCCTTCAGGGAAGGTATCTTTATAGAGCACCGGTGCATCTGTATGCCTGCACACCTGATTCCTGAAGAACTTGAAGCAAAAGAAAAGAAATTCCTCCTGGATAACCCTGACTGGTGATTTAACACAGGTTTCGCTTTTTATTTCCTTATACGGATATCTTCGCGGATGCGGTGGAAGATATCATAGAGCATCACACGGAACTCCGCTCCGATTTCTTCCCACGATCTCGCATCTGAAGTCGACTGAGCTGCTGAGACATACCGTTCACCATTCACCAGAATAGTGTCACTTTCCACTTCATTTTCTGTCTTTGGTTGCTCAGAGAGCTGCCTGAAGATAACATAATACCCGGTTGCGAGAATGATGAGAAAAACGAGAGGAACAATTACCGACGGGATCAACCAAAAGAACTGCGATACTGTAGTGCCATACGTATTGTCCACCCATTGAAAGACAATCAGGATGAATGCTATGCAGAATGCACTGCCGAAAGCCCTGATGATAGGGGCTGGCAGGTTAAGGGGAAATTTAAATGTACCGAATATGTCAGCAACAAACCAGATAATCAGAATGAAGAGCAGAAGCCAGAAATTTGAAAAAAGAATACCATCGGCTGCACTTTGATAAGGACCCTCGGGAGTGGTGACGGTCGTCAGGATCTTTGCCAGGACCATGACGATCAGAAAACAGATGATCGTCATCATCCGTGTAACAAAAATCCAGCTCAACGGCTTCTTTTGATATCTTGCCATACGCTTCTCACCAGAAAGGCTGTACAGGATTTGTCATGTTTCCTATATAGTGATTGACCCTCCTTCCTGCATTTGGGGGAATTTGGGCATTTCTCCCGGTTTTAAACGCCGGAATTTACGCCATTTCGAAGAGCCTTGAAACCTCTTCTCCTTCCCTGGGATTCCCAGAAAAAAATCAGAAGATTGTTCAGTAAATGTAATCGTTAAACGCACCCTCATTGACTCTGCCGGCTCCTATCACAAGACCTATTATTGGGATTGTGGATCATCTGGTATGCAGGTCAATTACAAGCGATACGGTCTCTATCTCCTCCGGTGGCAGGCAAGCACCCCAATCCTGGCCGGGGTCGGCATCCTGTTGGCCCCGTATGGCTGGCTTGTAGCAGCTATAGTGGCAAACCTGATAGGGGGACTGATCTTTTTCTGGGTGGACCAGTTCATCTTTACCTCACAGTCCCTCGCCGCACAGTGGGAGGTCAAAGACAATATCTCATGCGTTGACTGCGGAAAGGTTGCCCGGGGATACCGCCTGGTGAGATCGGGAGATTATGACCGGACACAGGATCATGAGCCGGAATTCAGGTGTGAGGAATGTTCGAAAAGAAAGTCTGATGAATTGAAAGGGCGTGGAGTAAAAACCGAGTAATCTCCAAACAAAAAATTCAATGCCCTGCCATTAATGGTGATTATTTATTCTACCACATTTTTTCATCAAATCATGCATGCATGAAACCATTGGTCAATTATTGCTATTATGCATTTAAAAATGCATTGATAAACAATAAAATACAACAATGTATAAATATGTACAAAGTTGAACTGCATACAGACAACCTTCACTGTTGCCGGGAAGATACGGTCCCCCACAGCAGAACTCCAGAAAGTTACTGGTGGATTGCAAAAACTATGAAAAACCGTGTGGTTCGCGATGAAGCCCCCGGGGAGGGGAAATTTCAGCTATGAAAAACGATCTCATCTTAAACCTTGGACTGGAGGAATACCTCACCGCAGTGAATGATCAGCCAAAACCGCTGATCATCCCCCTTTGTGCTGAACTTCCGTTGCCGGATATCTCACCCCTGGATGTGTACACAGGAACCAGGAACGGATGCGGTTTCCTGCTCGAATCGATGGAGGGCAGCGAAAAAATTGCACGCTACTCCTATATCGGGATCGATCCCGAATTCGTGGTCACGATAGGTCATACGGCAGATGTACAGGGAAATGAACCGTATACTGCTATTGCAAAAGATCCGGAAGGGGAGACTCCCGTCGATAAGATCAAATCGATACTCTCCCGCTTCTGCTACGTAAATGTAAATGCGCCCCGGTTTTTCGGCGGTATGGTCGGTTACTTCGCGTATGACTGCGTGCATTCCCTTTTTGGAAAAACAGGCGGGGGATATGACGGCAGCCGGACTTCGATCAGGGACCTGGACGGTGAAAACCCTGACGCCCGGTTTATGCTTACCAAAGACTGCATCATCTTTGATCACGCACAACGGAAACTCTACATCTTTTCAAGCCCGTTTCTCACCTACGATTCTGACTTGGAAAACGAATATCACCGGAGTGTTAAAAAGATCCGTACTCTGCATGAGCATATTGCTACCCTTAAACCGGAGAACTATAACGGTGCTGCGCTGAGGCAGGGAGGCGGAAAAAAGCCGGAATATATTCCATCAATATCACAGGAAGCGTTCGAGCAATCAGTAAGGAATGTACAAGAGCATATTTACGCAGGAGACATCTTCCAGGCAGTGCTCTCGCACAGGATGGAGTGTGCGGTGAATAATAATCCGTTCGCAATATATGCAGCTCTCCGTGAGATCAACCCGAGCCCGTATATGTATTATCTTGATTTTGGCGGTGAACAGGTGATTGGGGCGAGCCCGGAGATGCTCGTGCGGGTCGAAAAGCGGCGGGTAACAACGGTACCCATCGCCGGTACCCGTCCAAGGGGACGCGATGCCCGGGAGGATGCAGAGTTTGCACGCGAGCTCCTAGCGGATCCCAAGGAGCGGGCTGAGCACACGATGCTCGTTGATCTTGCTCGAAATGATCTGGGGAGAGTGTGCCGGTTCGGTTCCGTGGAAATCGAAGAATTCATGGGTATCGAGAAATTCTCTCATGTCCAGCATATTGTTTCAACGGTCAATGGCATGCTCAGGGATAACCTTGACTGTTACGACGCATTCAAATCCTGTTTTCCTGCCGGCACGGTTTCGGGTGCCCCAAAAATACGGGCAATGCAGATTATCGAAGAAGAAGAATCACAAAATCGCGGCCTCTATGCCGGTGCTGTTGGTTATATCGGGTTTGACCGGAACCTTGAATTCGCGATTGCAATCCGGACAATTATTGTACGCAAAGGCCGGGCATACGTGCAGGTAGGAGCGGGGATTGTTGCTGATTCGATCCCGGAAAATGAATGGAAGGAGACCGGGAGCAAGGCATCCGCGATGCTGCGTGCGATCGAACTGGCAGGTGTATTTTCGTGAAAGTCCTGATCGTGGACTGCTACGACAGTTTCACGTATAACCTGTACCAGCAAGTAGGAAAACTTGGGGGTAATCCGGTTGTTATGACCTGCGATACACCGCTTGAACAGCTTAAAAAGACCGGGTGCGATCGTATTATTCTTTCACCCGGGCCAGGGACTCCTCAGGATTCAGGGGTCTGTCCTGAAGTACTGGAAACCCTGAGCAGGACAATTCCCACACTGGGCGTCTGTCTCGGGCACCAGGTAATATGCTCTGCATTCGGAGGAGATGTCATCAGGGCAGATCACCTGATGCATGGCAAGACCTCTGCGATCCAGCACGATGGCAAGGGGATTTTTACCGGTATTCCCGCACCATTCATCGCAACCCGGTACCATTCCCTGGTTGCCGGTAAAGATTCGCTTCCCCGTGAACTCATGGTGACTGCCACGAGCCTGGATGACGGGTATGTCATGGGAGTGCGGCACTCCTCGTATCCCATCGAAGGCGTGCAGTTCCACCCGGAGAGCATACTCTCCCAGGAAGGCGATCGGATTATCAGAAATTTCCTTACCGGCACTTTGGTGGCATAATGATGTTCAAAGAGACTCTCACAAAACTTGCCGGGCGGCAGGATCTTACTGCTGCTGAAGCTGCTGACGTGATGAGAGAAATTATGGAGGGGAGAACATCACAGGCACAGATCGGTGCTTTTCTCCTTGCATTACACATGAAGGGTGAAACCGCAGAAGAGATTGCCGCATTTGCCCGGGTGATGCGGGATCATGCAATAACGGTAAAGCCGGCGACCGGGCGAATTCTGGTAGATACCTGCGGAACCGGTGGAGATGGGGCACAGACATTCAACATCAGCACCGCTTCTGCCTTTGTCGCTGCAGGAGCCGGTTGCCCGGTAGTCAAACACGGCAACCGGGGAATGAGCAGCAAATGTGGTTCAGCAGATGTCCTCGCAGCACTGGGCGTTAATTTTGCAACTGTACCGGAAGTGCAGGCACAGATCGTGGAAAAGGTCGGGATTGCATTTTTCTTTGCCCCTTATTACCACCCGGCGATGAAACATACCATGACCGCACGCAGGGAGATCGGATGCAGGACCGTGTTCAACATTCTCGGTCCTCTGGCAAACCCCGCCGGCGCACAGGCACAGCTCCTGGGCGTCTACAGTCCGGGCCTTACGGGTACGATGGCAGAGGTGCTGCGCATTCTCGGTCTCTCGCGGGCGATGGTCGTGCATGGATCCGGTCTCGACGAGATAACAACTACGGGTGAGACCATGGTTGCCGAGCTCGATACCGGGACGATCCGGATATACACGATCCGGTGTGACAGTTTTGGTATTGCACCTTCACAGCCAGCAGATCTCAAAGGAGGTGATGCTCAAACGAATGCCGGTATCATCAGGGATATCCTTCAGGGTGAGCGGGGTGCAGCACGGGATATTGTACTCATGAATGCAGGTGCAGCAATCTATGTCGGGGGGGTGGCACAGGATCTTCATGACGGGATACGGCTTGCCGCCATGTCCATAGATTCAGGGAATGCATCTGCCCGGCTCAATGCACTGGTGGATGCAACACGGGGAGCAGCATGATACTCGATGAGATCATCCGGTGCACCCGGAAAAGGGTTGCCCTTCTGCCGGTATCATTCCCGGAGAACGGTTACCACCCTCACGCAAGCCTGATTGATGCGATACGGAACAGAAACGGCAGGAATGCAGTCATCGCAGAAATCAAATGTACCTCCCCCAGCCGGGGCATCATCCGCCGCAACGTGGACATGGCGATGATGGCCGGTGCCCTTTCCGGAAGCGGATGCGTTGCACTCTCGATCCTGACCGAGCCGTATTACTTCGGGGGAACAGGACAGGATATCGCCCGGGTGAAATCTGCAGTAAGCATACCGGTTCTGCGCAAGGACTTCATTATTGATGAACAGCAGATTGCTGAGTCACGGGCACTCGGTGCTGATGCGGTACTCCTGATTGCAGCGGTTCTTAAGGAGCGTCTGCCGGTATTTGTCGATCTCGCATTCGAGTACGGTCTTGAACCGCTCGTCGAGGTCCATACAGCAGGGGAGGTGGAAACAGCTCTTGCCACACAGGCAGAACTGATCGGGATCAACAACCGTAACCTATCGACTCTCACCATCGACCGTTCCACTACCCGCCTGCTCTCTGAAAGCATTCGATCTGCCGGGAGAGCGATCGTATCAGAGAGCGGCATGCGGTCAGCAGATGATATCCGGGAGATGAAACCTTTCTGTGATGCATTCCTGATAGGCTCATCCATCATGGAGCAGGTTCGGCCTGAAAAGAAACTCGAGGAGTTGGTATGCGCGTAAAGTGCTGCGGAATCACCCGGCCGGAAGATGCCCGCTGTGCGGAAGCGTGCGGTGCGGATGCAATAGGCATCGTGGTTTTTTCCCCCCCATCCCTCCGATCTGTCACACCTGAACGGGCGCAGGAGATATTTGATGCGGTAGGACCGTTTACCATCCGGGTCGCGGTGAGTCACACCACCTCGGAAAACGATCTTGAACAGATCCTCGCACTCCACCCGGATGCAATCCAGATATCGCACCCGTTTGTATTCCGGAAAAAACCGGGTACAAGGGTGATCCGGGTAATCGGGCGGGACAAACCGCTACCCGAAGACTGTGATGCAATTATCGTGGATGAGAGCCATGGCAGCGGGAGAGACTTTGACCGGTCTTATGCCCGAGAGGTTGTGCAGAGATCGAAAGTGCCGGTAATCCTTGCAGGAGGACTGAACCCGGAAAATGTGGCAGATGCCATCCGCCAGGTCCAACCGTATGCCGTGGACGTAGCCAGCGGTATTGAGAAGGTACCGGGAATCAAGGACCCCCGGAAAATTGCTGCATTCATCGCAGCCGCACGGAGTTGAGTATCCTGACAACAAAGGGAAGATATGGAAAATACGGGGGGCAGTATGTCTCTGAGACACTGATGAGTGCCCTTATCGAACTCGAAGATGCGTACGGAAGGGTAAGAAGGGATCCGCAGTTCGTCAGCGATCTTGCAGCATTGCAGGCAGAATACGCGGGGCGCGAGACACCACTCACCTTCTGTCCGAATGCATCACGGGAACTCGGCTGTAAGATATACCTGAAGCGTGAGGATCTTGTGCATGGTGGCTCACATAAGCTGAACAATACCCTTGGGCAGGCGCTTCTTGCACAACGGATGGGCAAGAAACGGCTGGTTGCCGAGACCGGCGCCGGGCAGCACGGGGTTGCCACGGCAATTGTCGGTGCAGCACTTGGCATCCCCGTCGAGGTCTACATGGGCGAGGTGGACACCCGGCGACAGGCGCTCAATGTCTTTCGCATGGAACTGATGGGCGCAAAGGTGATCCCGGTGAAATCAGGAACACGGACACTCAAGGATGCAATCAATGAAGCACTCCGCGACTGGGTGGCAAACGTGCGTGAGACCTACTATCTTATCGGCTCGGTTGTCGGCCCGCACCCGTACCCGGTTATGGTCCGGGACTTCCAGTCAGTAATTGGCCGGGAGGCACGGGAACAGGTGATGAAAAAAGAGGGCAGGCTCCCTGATACCATTGTTGCCTGCGTAGGCGGCGGTTCGAATGCGATCGGGATCTTCTACCCGTTCCTTTCTGATGATGTGGAACTAATCGGGGTCGAAGCCGGAGGTGAGGGGATTGAAACGGGAAGGCATTCTGCCACGCTCTGTGCCGGCGATGAGGGAGTACTGCACGGTACGCTTTCTTACCTCTTACAGGATGAGAACGGGCAGGTATTACCCACGCACAGTATCTCAGCCGGGCTTGACTACCCGGGCGTTGGTCCGGAACATGCGATGCTCAGGGACAACAACCGCGTGACCTACACAGCAGTCAATGACCCTGAAGTACTGGACGCCTTCAGGTTCCTCTCAAAAACTGAGGGAATCATACCGGCACTGGAGTCCGCCCATGCGGTAGCTTATGTGATGCAGAATGCAGACCGGTTTGACCGTGATGACATCGTGGTCATCAATCTCTCGGGGCGTGGCGACAAGGATGTGGCTGAAGTGGCAGCCATAACGGGGAGATCCTGATGGGACGGATCGAGAAGGCCTTTGCCGCTGAGAAAAGACCGGCGTTCATCAGCTTTGTGGTAGCAGGGGATCCGGATAAGGGAACCTGTATAAGGATTGCCCGGGCGCTGATCGCCGGGGGAACTGATATCCTTGAACTGGGGGTGCCCTTCTCTGACCCGGTGGCGGATGGTCCGACAATCCAGAAAGCCGATGAAAGGGCGCTAGCCGCAGGCACAACACCGGATACCGTGTTTGACATCGTACGGGAGATCCGCAGGGAATCCGAGGTGCCGATCGTGTTCCTGACCTATTACAACATTGTCCATCACCGCGGGATTGAGCAGTTCTACCGTGAAGCACACGATGCCGGGGTGGATGGTATCCTGATCGCTGATATGCCGGTCGAAGAGTCTGAGGAGATCTGTGCAGTTGCATCGCGGTACCGTATCGACCCCATCTTTCTTGTCGCCCCGACTACTTCTGGTAACCGGATTGATAAAATAGCAAAAAAAGCACGGGGATACCTGTACCTTGTTGCAGCATTCGGGGTAACCGGTGTGCGGGAACAGGTTTCCGAAGAGGCAATTGATCTCCTGCACCGGGTCCGCAGGCACACAGCACTTCCGCTTGCCCTCGGTTTTGGCATCTCAACACCTGCACATGCACAGATCTGCGCCCGTGCCGGTGCAGATGGTGTGATAGTCGGCAGCGCACTTGTAGGGATTGTTGAACGCTACCTTTCTGAACCGGACTCAATGGCACGTGAGCTGAAGGAATATGTGTCTGCCATGAAGAGGGCACGGTAATTTCACAGCAGGAATGCCCCAATTCATTTTTTCTTTTTCATTCAACGCCTTCCCCAAAATATCCATGCAACGCGAGTGCATCGATCACAGCTTTTTCCCATCGGGGGTCATCGTGAGAGGGCAACTGCCGTGAGATCCGTTCTTTCCAGATCTGCTTCAATGATTCATCCGTAGTTTTGAGCTCATTACGCCCCATGATCCTTCCGCACTCGTAACCGTCACGGTGAAGTATTACCATCCGGTAGCAGCGGAATTCCCTGCAGATTTGCGGGCGGGTGGCATAGATTGCACAGGCAATACCCGACCCGATCAGATTTTTTCGGATGAACGGGCAGCCTTTTACCGGCTCACCCTCTTTTGAAGCAGGGGGTTGACTGTCGGCATAGTCTGGCTCAATATGGGCGAGGAAAAGTTCGTTTTTTATTCCGTAACGGCAGTAATAATCACGGCTGGTGAGCTGCCGCTCGATTTTTATAAATTCCCCAAAACTACGACAGCATTTCCCGCAGTGGTCGCATTCGAACTTCACCATACTACACATTTCATGTGAGGGAGATCTGAAGATAAAACATGGTGAGAGTTCCTTAGAGAGTTCATTAGATATTGATAGCGGTAAAAAATGGTTTGCCTGCCAAAGATATTTGCTGAGCTTAAGCAAATCCTTGTTATTGGCAGAGAGTGCACTGCAAAAAGCTCTTGATTTATTACGTCCGAAATAATCAAAGTCACAAGAACAGGTGCGAAAATGACATCAAAAACGCGGGTCCTCTTTATCTGCACGGCAAATGCCGCCCGCTCCCAGATGGCAGAAGGGCTGCTCCGGGCAAAATATGGTGAGCGGTACGAGGTTTTCTCAGCAGGCACCCGGCAGGCAGTAGTGAGCGCCCGGGCGATAACCGTAATGCAGGAGATAGGGATCGACATCTCGCACCACCGTTCAAAAACCCTCGAAGAGTTCAGGAGGGAATCCTTTGATATCGCAGTAACTCTGTGCGACAACGCCCACGCCGTCTGCCCGATCGTATCCGGCGCAAAAAAGACAATCCACCAAGGGTTTCCCGATCCCCACCTGACACCCGGCAGCGATGAGGAAGTCCTCGAAGGTTATCGTAAGGTACGGGACCTGATTGAGGCATGGGTTGACACGACATTTGGAACAACCACTCCCTAATATCCCCTTTTTTTCAACAACAAGATTGATAGTATGCCATCGCGTTCATTGAACTGTCGGGGAATGAGGTATGGCAGGGATTAAAAAAAAGAAGGATATCTACGCCGAATCACTCGATCTCCACGAAAAGTACCGGGGTAAAATAGAAGTTCATTCAAAAGTGCCCATCACGAACCGGAGAGAGCTTTCCCTCGCGTATACACCGGGAGTGGGAGCAGTATGCAAAGAGATCCACCGGGATAAAAACCTCGCTTACAAATATACGCTCAAGGCAAACACGATCGCTATCGTGAGTGACGGATCGCGGGTCCTCTCGCTGGGAAATATCGGGGGATATGCAGCAATTCCCGTTATGGAGGGAAAAGCTATTCTTTTTAAAAAACTTGCCGGGATCGACGCCTTTCCCATCTGTTTTGAGAGGTTTCACACGGAATTTGTTGATGAAGTGAAGAATATAGCGCCGGTATTCGGGGGAATTGCCCTTGAAGATATCGCTGCCCCCAAGTGCTTTGAGCTGGAAGATGCACTGCAGGGGATAGGGATTCCCGTGATGCACGATGACCAGCATGGGACAGCAGTGGTAGTTCTCGCAGCATTAATAAATGCCTGCAGGGTGACGAGGAAGCGGTTTGAGGATTTGAATATCGTGGTGTGCGGTGCAGGTGCCGCAGGTTTTGCCATCACCCGTATGCTCAGGTGCATAGGGTATGATCCCAACCTCTGCAGCAGCGTAAACGACATCATAGTTTGTGATACCAGGGGAATCATTCACCGGGATCGTGAAGGATTGTACGCGAACAAGTACAAGTTCATCATCTCGGCGGAGACCAACAAAAAGGGACGGACGGGAGATCTCACTGATGCAATGCAGGGAGCTGATGTCTGTATAGGGGTGTCAGTTCCGGCAGTCATTACCCCGGCCATGATCCGGTCAATGAACAAGGATCCCATTGTCTTTGCACTTGCACATCCCATGCCGGAGATTCTTCCCCATGATGCCCGTCAGGCCGGGGCGGCAATTGTAGGAACCGGACGAAATGAATATCCCAACCAGATCAACTACGCCCTTGCTTTCCCGGGGATATTCCGCGGTGCTCTTGATGTACATGCTACTCGGATCTCCGATGAAATGAAGGTTGCAGCTGCTCATGCTCTTGCCGGGTTTGTCAAACGGCCGCAAAAAGAAAGGATCCTCCCGCAGGTTCTCAACCGGCGTGTTGTGAAAACCGTTGCCTCTGCCGTAAGTGCTGCGGCAAATACCAGTGGCTGTGCACGAGAAATACAATGATTACCTGATTCGGATTTTAAAAAACAGGAGCGGTGATTTTTTAAAAATCCGGTGTCTTTAACACCCTGCAAACCTTTGCCATCAGCGCGTGATGTCGCACAACATGATCCATGTGTGTGCTGCTTCGCTGGTCCATGGGTATCGGAATCCACTCAATTCCGCAGTCCGTATCCCAGAGAATAAGTCCTTCAGCAGGAGCTGGCTGGAGGGGTCTTTTTGCTTCACTTTCAAGAAGGGATGAGATAAATGACTCATCCTCTTCACGTTCACCTATTTTAAGAAGGGCCGCAGCCATGCACCGGACCTGGTGCCATAAAAAGCTCTCCGCCTTCACTTCAAGATAATAAAAACCCTCATTTTCCCCGATTTTTATCTCAAGGATGTTCCTCCATGGGTTTTTGTCCCTGACACGGGCAAAATTCATGAAGTTGTGGCAGCCGATAAAAGAGTATGCAGAACGCTCCATAGCAGCCATATCAGAGGGTGATTTTGAGAAATAATAGCGGTACGTTCTGAACTTCGCATCATACCGCGGATGGAACTCCGGGGGCACTTCAGCAAAGCCGGTACACCAGCAGTCTGGGGGTAGCTGGAGATTCATTGTCTGGATTGCACGGTCAGGGACATCTGTCGAGAATGCTGCAATCTGTCCGCATGCATGGACGCCGCGATCCGTTCGTCCTGCAAAAAGGAATCCGGCTTTGCGCCAATCGGAAAAAAGACTCAGTCGCTGGCAGGCTGCAACAAATTCCCCTTCAACGGTGCGATGCGCTTCCTGCATCTGTGAGCCCCAAAATCTGCTTCCCAGGTAGGATACCCGGAACCCAAGCCTCATCGGAGATGCACACGCCGTGTAAACCGTTTGATCTTTCTCCATGTATTGTTCAGCGACTGGTGAGTGTAAGTCCGCAAAGGTGTCTGTCTCCCGCCACAGGTTATTTTCCCGGCACGGATTGCAGCAAGGATTGAGGGGATGTCCCGTTCTGCATCGATAAAAGTTCTGCCGAAGCCCACGAATCGTGCATGATGGGCATCACTACCTGCAACACAGGGTTTTCCCAACTTTTTCGCGATGCGTGCAGCTTTCCGGTTTGCTGAGCCGACAATGTACCGGCTGTTGAACGTTTCGATGGCATCAACTGCGCCCATACCGGCTTTCTTACGGCGGGCAACACCATGACGCCAGACATGGTAGGGGTGCGGGAGGATCAGGAGCGCCCCCATTTTCCGGGCAATCTCAATCGTATCAACTACATCCAGCCCTGCCGGAATCACCTCGGTCACTCCAAGAATGATGAGGTGCCCCTGCTTGGTTGAGACTTCGATACCCGGGATAACAAGAACAGGCGTAGTGCACGAAAGTGCTTTTTTTGCACCGTCAATCGAATCATGGTCTGTGATAGCTATTACGTCAAGCCCGACCTCTTCTGCTTTTTTGAGGATCTCTTCGACACTGCTCTCCCCGTCTTTTGAAAAATTGGTATGCACGTGCAAATCGCAGATAAGCATCTGATCATAGTGTTTTTATCTCTCTGATATTAAGGGAACTTATGCGCATTCTCCTGCCCACTGGTGCCGCCACCGAAGAAATGGTAAAATGTGCGGCGGCTGGTTATGACGCGAAGGTAGTGGTGACGGGAGAAATTGCATCGTTTCTTACTCCCCACATGCTCCATGTTCTGATAAAAAAAGGAGACTATGATCTGGTAATCGTCTCCGGTATGTGCACTGCATCATTTGAACAGGTAGAACGTGAGACTGGCGTCCCTGTTTACCGCGGTCCCCGGCATGCTGCAGACCTTGCGATGATCCTTCCACTCCTCGATACGATAACGCTCTCGCGCACAATTCCCGCGGATGACTTTCTTGCCGGGAGAAAAGCAGAAGCTGCGTACAAAAAAATCGGAGAACGGGAGCGTGATGCCGGATTCGATTTTGTGATCCGGGATACCAAGATCGGTAGCGAATCACGGATCAAGGTTCTTGCAGAAGTAATGGATGCCCACAGGTGTCCCAATATCCGGGAAGTCGTAGAACACTATTTTGGTTCGGGTGCCGATATCGTTGACCTTGGGTTTGGCTTCGATGCTATACCGGAGGATGTTTCGCGGGTCTTCTCGTTGTTAGATGATATCGACCGCCCTCTTGCTGTTGATTCCCAACACCCTGGTCTGATCCGTGCAGCACTGGTGCGGGCTGATATTATCCTCAGCCTGCAGGAGACCAATATTCCTGCAGTGGGTGCAGATGTTGCGGATGCAGGGGTTGCAGCCGTTATTGTACCGGGCAACAGCACGCTTAAAAAGAACCTTGCGCTTGCAGAACGTGCAGGCATTGAATGTATCATTGGTGACCCTTTACTCAAACCTGTTGGTTCCGGTCTTGTCACTTCCCTGAAACAGTTTAAGGATACGGGATACCCGCTCTTCTTTGGTGCAGGGAACGTTGTTGAGCTTCTCGATGCAGACTCCATTGGAGTCAATGCACTGCTTGCCGGCATGGCATACGAAGCGGGCGCTTCCATAATCTTTACCAGCGAGCACTCGGACAAGACCTGGGGATCAATCCGGGAGATGCGTCGGGCGACAGAAATGATGTCACTTTGCACTGACCGCCCCTATCCAAAAGATGTCGGCATCGATATGCTTGTGCTCAAGGAAAAGCGGAAAAGGCGTGAACCCCCGCTTGACTATGATACAATAACCACTGCAAAGAAAATGCCCGCTGAAATCACGTATGATCCAAAAGGCAACTTCCGTATCGGCATTGAGGGTGATTACATTATTGCAGTGATCCACGGCAAGGCTGTTCGGGGAAGGCACTGGCAGGATGTACTATTCACCATCCTTTCGCATGAGGATGTTTCACTCCTTGATCATGCAGCCTATCTTGGAAGAGAATTATACAAAGCGGAGCTGGCAATCAGGTATGACAGGAGCTTCGAACAGGATGGGGAGTTCTAAAAAGGGATCTTGTTCTCCATATAATCAATTCTTTTATCCCATCATTCTCCCATTTCTAAGTATGGTACAACAGGCACGTGCGTCCCATATTCTCGTAAAAACCGAGGACGAGGCAAACAGAATAATGAAAAGGATTAATGATGGTGAAGATTTCGCTGCAGTTGCAAAACGCTTCTCATCCTGCCCCTCCCGGAAGGAGGGGGGAGACCTCGGTTGGTTTGGTAAAGGTCAGATGGTACCGGAGTTTGAGAAAGTTGCCTTCGAAAACGATCCCGGAAAGATTGTTGGCCCGGTAAAGACACAGTTCGGTTACCATGTCATCAAAGTGACCGGCAGGAAATAATTTTTTTTCATCGGCAGTTGAACGCAGATACTCAACCAGATTTTCAGGCAACGGAATTGCCATCCGTAAGCCAATACATATCCTCACGAAGTTCTCCGGAACTCATATCAGACATTCTTGGTAAAAGGAATGGATGATCATGCCATACCAGAACATGACTTCCTTCTCTTTGTTGCGAGAGTTTTTTGCGGAACACAACAAAAAAGATCGGTACTGCACTTACGTGCCGACAGGGGAATAAAATCATGAATATCCGCGGAATCAGACAGGAACTCCTCTCACTTCTCATTGAGATGGGGCGCAACAGCCATCCCAACGAGTTCGTTGCTCTGCTCCGCGAACGGGAGGGGATTATTGAGGAGATGAATATGCTCCCGGGAACGGTTGCAGGAGAGGATTCCGCATCACTCCTCTTTGAAATGATGCCGCTTGACACCCATCTTGCGGGGAGTGCACACAGTCACCCAAACGGTATACTTCATCCTTCGAATGCAGATGTGAATTTTTTTCCGCGAACCGGCCGATATCACCTAATCATCGGCTACCCGTATCGCGAATATGACTGGAAGTGTTTTACTGCAGAGGGAAATCCGCACGCTCTTGAGGTGATCAGGTGATTCCTCGCCGGGTAGTCGCAACCGGGACCTTTGACATCCTCCACCCGGGGCATCTCTACTACCTTGAGGAATCAAAAAAAATGGGTGACGAGCTCTGGGTGATCGTTGCGCGGGACGCAAACGTCAAACACAAACCCAGTCCGATCATTCCCGAAGAGTACCGCCTCCAGATGGTCGCTGGCCTGAAACCCGTAGATCATGCAATTCTCGGGGATAAAACGGATATGTTCCGCCCGATAAAAGAGATCCAGCCTGATGTAATTACCATAGGATTCAACCAGCATTTCGATGAAAGAACACTACATCTGCAGCTCACTGAACGCGGGCTGGCTCCGGAAATTGTCCGTATCGGCAAATACGAAAACGGGGATCTCTGCAGTTCACGGTTCGTTGTGCAGCGCATCATTGAAGTGCGGGGCAAAAAGTATGATAGCCGGGAATAGATCCAAACATCCTTGTCCTGAATTCACGTTCATAGCTGATACTATGCAGATCATGCACTATCCGCATGTTAAATCCTGAAGGATTTTATGAGATATCCCTATCCTGTGACATTCAAAGAAGGGTTACCTGTGGGTCCTGAATATACCGCTCCCGTTTAATCCCGGGTTCCGACAACAAATAATCAGAGGGGGATACCTGATGAGAATAATGAGCCGGGACACATACTTTTATTGGTACCCGTTCTCATCCTCTCTTTTGGGAGTGATGGGTGTGTTTACGGATATTTCGGATGAAATTGAAAAACTCACGAAAATTGCAAGCGGAAAGGATGTGAAAGTCAAGATAATAACACCGGAAAAAATTGTTGTTTCCCACTGGGTCCGGTTCAAGTGCCGGTATGGCTGCAAAGGGTATGGCAAGCATTTCGGCTGTCCACCCTATGCCCCGTCCCCCGATGAAACCCGCCAAATGATAGACGAGTACTCCACCGGATTGCTGCTCCGGTTTGACGGGGTACCTGGTCGGGGGTCGTTTGGGCCTGAAGATATACCGGATGACTTTCATGACTGGTTCAGGGACCTGATCATCTGGGTGAACGGAACTATGCACCTCCTTGAAAAGACTGCCTTCTATGATGGTTTTTACAAGGCATTCGGGTTTGGCGGTTATCCCTGCATATACTGCGAGCACCAACACTGTGTTGCGGAGGAGGCACCTGGAGTAGTGGACGAAAGCATGCGGCGGAAGTGCCGGCATATGGATAAGGTGCGGCCGAGCATGGAGGCGGCGGGTATGGACGTGTTCGCAACTGCCAGAAATGTTGGATGGAATCTTGAGACGATCCCGTGCAAGGATAATGAATATGGGAAGATCATGAATTCCGATATCCACTCGATCGGGCTTGTGCTGATCGAATAATAATCAACGGCCCGGATGCGCCCGGTGGGGCGGGGATTTTTTCCGTCCCAGGTGCATAATCCCTCTCCGTAACGATGGACTGTATTTTGCCGCAAACGATCCAACGATTGATGTAACGATAACCATCGCTGCAATCGTGGTCCCGATAAGCGACGAGCCATAGAGAACGGCGATAGCAATTGAGAATTCACCCCTGCCAATCGTATTTCCCCAGATTTCCAGGCCAGAAAGTGCCGAACCATGGATGAATATGCCGGTTAGCACACCGGATATCAGCTTACTCACGATAGCGAGGAGGCAGATGATGGTGATCATAAACCAGTTTACCCCTCCGGAAAAGTCGATAGTGGCACCGAAGAAAACAAAGAAAACGACTAAAAAAACGTCCTTAAAGGGACGAGCATGCTGCTCAAAAGCATCTGGATCCGTTGTTGCAAATGCAACACCAAGAGCGATCACCATCATTGATTCGGGAATTCCCAGGTACATAGAGACCGAGGCGGTCGTGAGCACGGCAACAAACGTGAAGATGATCGGAAGCTCGTCATCACGGTCAAGAATCGAGATAAGAAATTCTTTACCATAATGGGCTAAAGCATAAAGCACTCCCAAAACACCGAGAATTTTCACAAGGAAAACGATCAGGTTCTGGTTACCGGCTGAAATAAGGGCAAGGAAGATGATAAGAATAAGATCTTCAAAGACCATCAGCCAGATGACCGTCTCGGCTTCACGGAGCATCAGCTTCCGGTTTTCGATGAGCGATGTGATTGCCATCGCCGTGCTCGAAATATAGAATGCAGCAGCAACAATAAGCGACTCAGTAACCGAAAATCCCAGCAGGTATGCCCCCACGAAACCGATAATCATGTTGACATTAAGATCGATGATCCCACTGGTGAGGACTGAAGAGCGGTTTGCTGCGATACGCTCGGGTTTCAATCCGAGACCCATGAAGAACAGTAAAAATATCAGCCCCAATCCTGACAGGAAGCGGCTGATCTCATCTGAAGTGACCAGCCCGAGCCCCGCACTTCCCAGTAATACCCCGGCAAGAATATAGAAGGGTATTGCAGGAACCGACAGGTACTTGGTGATGAGCACCAGGAGAAGGCAAACGAATAGCGCGAGGACGATCCCTTCCATTAATCCACCATTATTTCGCGCTCAAACATTCTGATCTGGTCGCTTTCGCCAATAACCAGAGCCGCATCGCCGGTCTCAAAGACAAATGCGGGGGGGGGGTTGATGATATTCCTGTCATGCCGGCAAACTGCGATTACTGTTGCGCCGGTCTTTGCCCGTATCTGGAGATCTTCAATTGTTTTTCCGGAAATGGCTTTTGGGATAATGAACGAATGGATAGTAACCCGGAGATCGGCAAGCGCCGAGAATGCGATCTCGACACTTTCCTGGTCCGCTTCCATGATCGCACCGGTGAGGATATTTCCCAGTCTTCGCGCCTCAACAAGAGTCATCTCCGCTGCGCTGGGTGTTTTGCAACCTTTCTGGAGGGTGTACATCTGGATAGTTCCGGTTTTTGTGAAAAAAATTGCAACAGTATCACCTTTATCGGTCTCAAATTCATATTTTGTTCCGACTCCGGGGAGATTGAGCGAGCGAAGAGACATAGAAGACATTAGAGAAATGATCCTAAAATATATTATGATATGTGACAGGATGCGCCGACGTATCAGTTTATCCAGAAAAAAACAAAAAGAAAAGTGGTTTTTTTGGTTTTTTAGGTTTCTGTAAGGTTTATGAGAGGCCGGGAGGGGTAAAGTGCAATAATCCTGCACCTGACACTGAGGGGTTTTTCCTCCCCACATACCTTGTTGAAATGCCATATCTTTAAACACCTCACCGGGCAGGGTGAAAGTGATTCAGATATACTTTTTGAGCACCGGAGTCATGCACGATATGATACTTTTTTCTTGACCCATGTTGATGTATTAAGATAGTTTCGCGATCTCTTTTCGCGCTTACTAACGTATTATGTATCACCGCAGGAGCTGGATACCATCACTGAAATTCCTAAAGAAGAATACGTGCTGAAATGTACATCCGCGTGTGCCGGGTGCAGCGATTCGCTTGCACTCAGGTACGTGCTCAAGGCGGCAGGACCTGATACCGTTCTTGTCGTGCCTGCCTGCTGCACAAGTGTCATACAGGGTATTTACCCGAACACTGCATTCAATATACCCGTTTACAACATCGCTTTCGGTGCTGCTGCTGCATGCGCATCGGGTATGTCAAATGCGTTCCGTGCCTCGGGAAAAAAGACCAATGTGATCGTATATGCTGGTGATGGAGGAACCCTTGATATTGGCATCCAGGCGATGTCCGGTGCTTTTGAGCGGGGCACCGATTTTCTCTACATCTGCTATGACAACGAGGCATATGGCAATACCGGAATGCAACGGTCGGGGGGGACACCGATAGGTGCCCGCACGACCACCACGCCAACCGGTAAGACAGATGCGAAAAAAGACATCGATGCAATCATCGCCGCACACAACCCGCCCTACATGGCGACTGCCTGTGCTGCTTACCCTCAGAATCTGTTCAAGAAAGTACAGAAAGCGCTCACCTTCCGGGGGCCTTCATTCATCCACATCCTTGCTCCCTGTCCTCCCGGGTGGCGCTATTCCACGGAAAAATCTGTCGAAATGGGAAAGCTTGCCGTAAAATCCGGAATGTGGATACTCTACGAACGCGAGTACGGAAAGCTCTCAATCAACCCCCAGTCAAAAGCTGCAATGAAAAAACCTATTCCTCTCGAAGAGTATCTTGCACCCCAGGGACGGTTTAAGGGTATCGATGCAAAAACGCTTGAACTACTCCGGCAGAATATCGCAAAAAATGTGAAGAAACTGGCTGCTGAGGAGGCGGAGGAATGAAAAAGATCGCAACCGGCAATAAGGCAGTCGCAGAAGCAGTAAAACAGGTACAACCGGCAGTAGTCGCCGCATACCCGATTACTCCCCAGACAGAAATCGTCGAACAAATCGCAGAGTTTGTTTCCACAGGCGAACTTAAAAGTCGTTATATTCCGGTTGAAAGTGAACACTCCGCGATGGCCGCATGCATCGGTGCGAGTGTCACCGGAGTACGGACATTCACCGCAACAAGCTCCCATGGTCTTTTGTATATGCATGAAATGACAAACTGGGCGGCGGGCGCACGTCTGCCGGTTGTCATGGCAAACGTAAACCGATCCATTGGTCCCGGATGGAATATCTGGGCGGAGCATACTGATGCGATGCAGGAACGCGACACGGGCTGGCTCCAGGTGTACGTGAGCACCGTGCAGGAAGCATACGATGCAACGCTGATGGCATTCCGGATTGCCGAACATAAGGATGTGCTGTTGCCGGTGATGGTGAATCTTGACGGTTTCACCCTGAGTCATATCATGCAGCCGCTTGATACGGTCGAAATCGGGGATTTCATACCGCCGATTCACCTCCCCCATGCTATTGATCCGAAGAATCCTGCGGGATATGGCGGGCTTACCGGCCCTGACCAGCATTTTAAATTCCGCTGGGATATCGAACGCTCAATGCGTGATGCAGTTAAAATAATCGGAGCAACCGAGAAGGAGTTCGCAAAGCGTTTCGGCAGGAAGTACGGATTCACCGAAGACTACCGGTGTGAAGATGCTGATGTGGTCGTTGTATCCATGGGCACTCTCGGCAAGGAGGCCGAAGTTGCGATCGATATGCTTCGTAAGGAAGGCGTCAGGGCAGGCTCAATGCGCCTGCGCTGGCTGCGACCGTTCCCTGACCTCGATCTCAAAGGAAAGGAAATCGTCGTTATCGACCGCGACTACTCGTTTGGATTCGGGGGAATACTCGCAAAATCCATCCAGGCTCAGCAGAAGACCAATGTGTTCAGCGTGATTGCCGGCCTTGGCGGCCAGGAGGTCACCTATGAAGATATTGCGGATTTCATCCGGACGCGACATGTCGGCGAAGAGTTCTGGTTCGGGGTGAGTGACCATGTATGAGATCCGCATCCATTCCCGGGGCGGACAGGGGGGTGTCACTGCCGCACGGCTCCTGGCACTTTCAGCAATCCATGATGGGAAGTACGCAACCGCATGCCCGTTCTACGGTGCCGAACGCAGGGGTGCACCAATCGTGTCCTTCGTCCGGATAAATGATACACCAATCAAGATCTACAGTCAGATAAAAAAACCTGACATGGTCGTGGTGCTCGACGCAAGCGTAATGGATGTTGTCGATGTACTTCATGGACTAAAAAGCGGCGGAACAGTACTGGTTAACAGTGCTCACAAAAAGGAGTTTACCGGCTTTAAGACAAGTCATGTGGACCTGACCGGTATTGCACTCAGGGAGAATCTCATCGTTGCGGGAAGCCCTATCCTGAACACACCGGTGCTGGGGGCACTTGCAAAGATGGGTATCATTTCGGTTGATTCAGCAAAAAAGTCAATCCGGGAAATGTTTACGGATGAGCGCAATGTCAAGGCAGCTGAAGCGGCATACAGGGAGATGAGCGAATGAGCCAGAATCGTCAACGTCTCGCAATGAGTAAGCCTACACTGGGAGCGGCAGGAAAGACCGGAACGTGGCGTGTCTTTAAACCTGTTGTGGATAAAGACAAGTGCAACCAGTGCGGTCTCTGTGAGATGTATTGCCCGGACAGTGCTATCGATGCAGATCTCAATGTTGACCTGATGTTCTGCAAAGGGTGTGGTATCTGCGCGAATGAATGCCCGAAAAAAGCCATTGCAATGATACGGGAAGAAAAATAGACAGTTTCTTTATCCACAACCTTTTTTTATCCACCCTGTAAATATCCTCGTATGAGGGCATACAGATGAATGCAAAATTTTTCGGGGACACAAAAGACCTGTTTAAATATGATCTCATTACTGATATCCTCAAAAATTTTCATGGAAAAATCGACCGACTGGTCATCGTCCCCATGCTGACAGCCTATTATCCACGGTTCCGGGGTAATCCGGGATGCAGGAATAAAAACCTGATCGAATGTTTCCGGCGTTTTCGTACAAAAGAAGATGTGGATAATTATTACGCGACCCTCAAGGAGTATTTCAAAGAACTCAAGGAGAGCATCGGAACAAAAAAAGTGCGGGTTCGGATCGAGAAGGAGGAGACTTTTTCGCAAGCGACACGGTCAACCTATTTTTCCGGTATTCTTGAACACACACCCCAAGCCTGTCTCCTCTTCATTGACCCGGATATCGGGATAAAAGAGAACAATTTCACTGAAAAACATCTCTCATTTGCCGAGCTTAAAGGATTCTGGGATCAGCTGGATAACGAATCCATTCTGATGATCTACCAGCATTTCCAGAGAAACCGCGTTTATGGGCGTAGTGATCCCGAATCGAAAGCAGCAGATGTGACCCGGTTGATTGGCATATCTCCGCTCATCATTGCAGACACCACCGTAATGTTCATTTTTTTAACAAAAAATCCTGAACTTCGGATAGAGCTTAAGGAGATACTAAAAAACTACCAGAAACGGATCCATAATTCAATAAAAGACCCCAAAAAGCGTCGTGTCCTTACTATCAAAGGATGAGATGCCCCAGAAAGTTAGAAACATTTTTTTGCCACAGCGATTACCGCAGTATCAACAAAATAAAGGGTCTCTTTGCTACGCTTTGAGTTCATCCTTTGCCATGTATTCGAGATCGAATTTATAGAAATGGGTGAACCCGCAGTTCTGGCAACGGACCGTAAAGTGACGGCAACCTATCGTGATATCGTGGGAACCCGTCACGTGACAGTTTCTGCAATCCGCAGTTTCATGAAGATTCCAGACATCATAACACCCGATCTTGGTAAATGTTCCGGGCTGAGTAACATCTTCAATGCGGGGGATAAAGATACGAGTCGCACCGCAGTTATTACATGCTACCTGCGCCTGGTACGGTACTGCTTTTATGATCTGGTCTGCTACCTGCTTACAGTGGTAGCAATCCGTGCTGAATTTTGTAAAAATGAACCGGTCACTCATGGGAAATACTGGATATGTCCGGGTTCATTAATCTGTTGCACAACCAACAATCAGCCCCACCGTACCGACACCCGGAGTGATAAGATCATAAAACCGATTGTCCAATATTACACTCCGGAACTGTTCGATGGGATCTGCGATATCAGGACAGCCACCTTTTCAAGCACGGGTGAGATTGATAAAATCTTGGATTTAATCTCTGTTCAAGTATTTCGAATGCCTCCTTTTTTTCGATGGTGCTCAGCAAAATAATCGCAAACAGGTAAGTAAATTTAATTACAGGGTGATAACAATTTACATTCCATGAAGAAATTTATTGGTTTGTTTATTCTTGTGATCGCTTTCGTTGCATTCACGGGATGCACCCAGCAGGTTGTTCCGGAACCGCCGGTTGCTACTACCTCCCCGACAATAGTCCTCACCACAATTCCCACCGCGGAATTAACTGTTGTACCGACATCGATACCAACCACGGTTGTAACAACGCTGCTTCCCACAACAAAAAGGACCGAATCACCGACAGGCAAAGTCGTCACTGTCATCCAGATGAAGAATAATTCATTTGTTCCCCAGGTACTGACCGTTCTTCCCCATACGGGAATCACATGGAAAAATGATGATGAAACGGTCCATTCTTTAAAGATGAGCTCTCCAGAGGGTGGTTTTAATTCCGGGGATATTATACCGGGTGCAACATGGAGCTATACCTTTGGTTCGTGGGAAGGCACTCATGAGATCACCGATCCCAACTACCCGAACATGAAAGGTGCAGTAATTATTAAGAATGATGTACATCCCTGATTCGTTCACCCTTTGTTCAGGTTGCGGTAACAAAAAAGGGAGAGCAACAAGAAGAGAACATCTCTTTTTTTTCCCAATAGAATTCTGTTATATTCGATTATTTTAAAAAATCCCGGGAACAGAAGACGGGGAATAATCCAGTTGCGATAAATGTTTCAGATTTATTTATGTATTTTCACCAGATCCTGTTCTCCATTTTTGTGGTGCATTCATCCATTATCACATGAAAAATTATCAAGGAGAACCAAAACGCACCAAACATCTTAAATTGAGGATAAAAAATAAAAAAATGGATTAGTAGTCGCCCATTCCGGGGGGCATGCCGCCCATTCCGCCCATACCACCCATGCCACCGGGGGGCATGCCGCCCTCAGGTGCGTGGCTCTTGGACGATGCAATGACATCGTCAATGCGCAGAATCATGATAGCAGCTTCCGCAGCCGAAGAGATTGCCTGGGTCTTGACGCGGAGTGGCTCGACAACACCGGCTGCCTTCATATCGACTGCCTTGCCTTCGAATACGTTCAGACCGTATGTTTTCTTTCCCTTCTCATGAGCTGCACGAATCTCGACAAGCATATCAATGGGGTCAAGTCCTGCATTCTCTGCGAGGGTTCGCGGAATAATCTCGAGGGCTGATGCGAATGCTTCAATGGCGAGCTGTGCCCTTCCACCAACCGTTGCACCGTATTCACGGAGACGGAGGGAAAGTTCAGTTTCTGGTGCGCCACCACCGGCAACAACTTTCTTATCCTCGACGACAACGCCAACAACCCGAAGTGCATCATGGATTGCACGTTCGAGTTCGTCAACTACGTGCTCAGTGCCACCCTTGATGATAATTGATACTGCCTTGGGATTCTTGCACTGCTCGACAAAGGTCATTTCTTCACCGGAAACCTTGCGTTCCTCAACGAGTCCTGCCTTACCGAGTTCTTCCTTACTGATCGCATCAATCGAGGAAACGAGGCTGGCACCGGTTGCACGGGCGAGCTTTTCCATGTCGCTCTTCTTGACACGGCGGGTCGCAAAGATTCCTGCCTTTGCGAGGTAGTGCTGGGCAATATCGTCAATACCCTTCTGGCAGAAGAGAACGTTTGCGCCGCTTGCTACAACCTTGTCGACTATACCTCTGACCATTCGCTCTTCCTCGTCAAGGAATGCCTGGAGCTGATCAGGGCTGGTGATGTTAATCTCAGCGTCAACTTCGGTTTTCTTGAACTCGACTGCGGCGTTCAGTAAGAGAATCTTTGCATTGGTGACTTTTTTTGGCATCGACGGGTGGACTCTTTCCTTATCAATGAGTACTCCTTCAACAATTTCCGAGTCCTCAATGCTCCCACCAGTCTTCTTCTCGACTTTGATGTTCTCGATGTCGACGGTTCCATCGTCATCAGTAACCATTGTGATCGCTTTGACGACAAGGTCGCAGAGCTTGTCCTTGGATGCCTCGGCACCCTTGCCGGTCATTGCGGTACCGGCGATATTTTTAAGCATCACCTTATCGGTCGCCTTAACATCAAATGCAATTTCCTTAAGGATAGCCTGCGCCTTTTCAGCTGCCTGACGGTAGCCTGCGGCAATGATGGTTGGGTGAACATCCTGCTCAAGGAGATCCTCTGCCTTCTTGAGAAGCTCACCAGCAATAACGACGGCTGTGGTTGTACCGTCGCCAACCTCATCATCCTGCGTCTTTGCGACCTCAACCATCATTTTTGCGGCCGGGTGCTCGATGTCCATTTCCTTAAGAATTGTGACACCATCGTTCGTGATCACGACATCGCCGATTGTATCGACGAGCATCTTGTCCATACCTTTTGGACCGAGTGTGGTCCTGACTGCACTTGCCACTGCCTTTGCGGCGGTGATGTTCATACCCTGAGCATCGCGGCCCCGGGTACGGGTGCTGCCTTCTTTGAGAATAAGTATCTGCTGTCCACCTAGTTGCTGTGACATTAAATCACCACTTTTAGCACTAAAATTGGTTTGTGGTTCTATATAAACATTATCTAAAACAGATTATTCACCAATCATATCAAGAAGCTCAAAACCATCAGTAATCCGGTGAAGGCGATCCTCCCCGATTACGAGTGTTTTTCCTATCTTTTTCTGCTTGTAATGATCAGTGATAACACACATTGCATGTTTCTTTGCGATCTGTGATATATTTCCAATAAGAGCGGCGCGTTTAATGACTTTGTCTGCCGGGCCGTATCCGGTTAGAATAGTATGTTTCTCAAAAGTGAGAAGCGCCTGGAACGGGGCACCATGGAGCGTGTGAAGCTGCATGCCGATCTGTTTAAAAAACTCCATCGGGGTCTGCGTGCCCGTCCCTTCGTCCCGCTGCTGTCCCTCCATCACTTGGGGGGGCTCGTGAAGAATAAGATTTATGGATTTTACCACACCGGTATTAAAAAATTCCTCGATCCGGATAGCCACATCAAGGGTAGTACCCATACCACTCTCATATTTACTGATCGTGCGTCGCGATACACCCAGCACCTGCCCGAGATCCCCCAGCGACATACTGCGTTTCTCCCGAAGATCACGGAGCACCTCACCATCGATGTTCACGTAGAGTCCCCCGGGAGATGCATAGACAAGCGGGGGAATCCCCTCCACAAAATAGTCATAAAGTGTTGAGGGACTGATAGCAAAAATACCGTACCGTACATAGACAGCCCCGCGCTCAAGTTCTGCGTCACGGGCTCGTTCACCAACTACCAGAGGGACCCCCCCAAGATGGCGCGAGATCACTTCAAGATCAAATGCCACCTCTTCGCTAATACTGTCGATATGGGATACCACTTTAATGACGAGAAGCGTCCCGTTGTTACGGGCGATAAGGTCAAAACTCCTTGGACGGATGGAGAACCGTTCTGATACATCAAAACCTGCGGTGATCATTACACTGGTGACCAGCTGGAGTTGGCGATCCTGAGACATTTCCGTAAAGAATGGATATAGCCTGAGGGTATATTAATATAGATATGCTCATCGGGATTGATGATACGGATTCACCTCAGGGGATGTGCACGACATTCCTCGGTGCAATCCTTGCACGCCGCCTGATCCGCGGACATATGAAAGTCCGTGAAGCACGGCTCGTCAGGCTCAACCCGAATGTAACCTTCAAAACACGGGGTAATGCAGCAGTCGCACTCAATGTTACAGGGGACAGGGACGCTGCATTTGCAATCGCGTGCACAGTTGTTGAGGAGCTTGCCGATTTTTCCTGTGAAAATACCAATCCCGGGGTTGTTGTGGTCGATACACCACCTGACCCGGCGTTTTATTCAGAGGCTGTAACCGGTTTTTGCCAGATCGAAGAGGCAATCGAACTTCTCGAAGCAGCTGGTGCCCAATACCGGGGGTACAAAAACAGGCGCGGTCTGATTGGTGCTACTGCTGCAGTCGCAAGCGTGTTTGAGGATCGCACTTCTGAAATCCTGGTGTACCGGAAACCGGAACACTGGGGGACTCCCCGCGATGTTGACCGGCAAAGTTTGTTCGCTGCGGAAAAGGCAACATTCCCGCACACATGGGACACGGTGGATACAATAAATGATGTTGTAGTCTGCGTGCCGCATACTCCGGATCCGGTGCTGTTTGGCATCCGTGGCGAAAGTCCCTCGTGGGTGATGGTTGCCCGTCAGATGGTCAAATCAGAGAAACCGGGGATCGAACAGACATGGGTCACGAATGAGGGGACGGATGCGCATATCCTTTCCGGCAGGATTGGTGAACTCCGGGAAGGGCTCTCATACCGGGTTCAGGGTATTGTAGCGGAGACTCCATCAACCACGACCGGAGGGCATGTCTCGTTCTCAATCAGTGATGGCGATCGTACCGTGCGCTGCATGGCTTTCGAGCCCACGAAAAATTTCCGGCAGATAGTGCGTCAGCTCGTTCCGGGTGATGGTGTGATTGCGGTCGGGAGTTACAAGAAGGGGAGTATCAATCTTGAAAAAATCCGGATTACGAAACTTGCTATACCGGTATCCTCACGCCCACCAGTATGCATCTCATGTAACAAACGTATGACAAGCGATGGGACGGGAAAAGGTTACAAATGTAAAAAGTGCGGAGCACGTGCGGTTGATCCGGACGTGCAGGTAATTCCCCGAAATCTGATAACCGGATGGTATGAAGTGCCACCGACCGCACGAAGACATCTGGCAAAACCGCTCTGCCGGGGAGAACCGGAATATTGATACATTCATTGGCAATCTGAAAGGTCGTTCCTGTGACGAAGGCAGAACCTTCCCATAACAAAGCGTATCTGCTTCCACGGCATTCTTTCCTGAAACCCGATGAGTGAATTCCTGCGCATAGAGACGGGAGGAATACTATCAGAGGACGACGGGCAACAACCCTACAGGATGAAGCACAGATCTGCGCCGAGCGGATGGGATATCACTGGCTGGTAAACACCGATCCAGCGTTATCATTCAATGGGCTGATGTTCCGAACCGCTGCGGTTGTCGCGGTGATGTTGAAAAAAGTCCGGTATGCAATGAGTCATGATTGTATCATTGAAAAAAATTCCCGGATGAAGTAAATACCCTCCGGGCTCTTCCCCTTCCGGGGTACGTGCTCCGGGAGCTCTGGATCAGGACGCAGAATGAGAGGACCTGGCGCCGGTTCTATATCCTACCAGAAACGACCGCGGAAATTGAGTTCAATACTGCGGAAAATTACCGGAACACCCACTTCCGGGAGAGGGACTGGGAAAAAGCCCCTTACCGGCTCGATATCCCTTTACGGCTCCCTGCTGAAAACCTGGCTAAAAAGAGGGATGAAGTCAAATAACTCCCATAAATGCTCCGTTTGGCAAACGGACGAAGGTCATTTTTTTCGCACGGGAAATTGTGTCCACACGCTTGGAAAATGCTGATTAAAACCGGTAATTTGTGAAAAAGGCCAATTATAACCATTTTTATTCCTGCAAATTAGCAGACCGCAAACATCCCCCTTTTTGGAGGGGGGTATAGCACGGTCAACGTGAAAAGAACACCGCTTTTCAGGAAATCCCATAAAAAGAGTCTATTTTCGTTTTAAGCCTCATTTTTCGATTATTTTGATCTCATCTGCTGTTAACCCGTATAATCCATAAACCAGCGAGTCGATCTGCCGGTCAGTCGATTGGATCTCCTGCGTGATGATCCGCTTCTCCTGATCGGTCTTCGCATGACTCAGGTGTTTGTGTAGTTCCAACATTTCGGTGACGAGAGAGACCATGCGATCGTGCCGGGCTTTGTCATTCGGGTTGTCAAAATCGATAGTATAGATAGGGAGTCTGGCAATACTTTGTATAAAGAATCTCAGATATCCACCGCGGATCGATGCTGTAATTTTACTATAATAAAAAGTGATCAACTTTGAGTTTAACAGCCCCAAAAGGTATTTTTGATTACTGACTATGAAACAGCCCGAATGTGCACAAAAGAATTTCCCTTTTTCATCGAGAGTGAAGTATCCTCGTGGGGCAATATCCGGGCAAAATATTTTCGGCTTTTCAAATTCTTCGTAATACTCACACGCTCGCAATTCCCACCAGTAATCGCCCTTATCAGAACGGATTTCTGCAGCTTTTTTAAATGGCTCAAGATGTTGATAAATAGCAGGATAATTTTCTTTGAACCACTTCCCCTTATTTTTCGCACCTCCCGATAGTTTGTTCGTCCATCCTTTTGGCATTAAAATTACATTTTTTCCTTTTTCGGGAGGAATGTAGCGTTTGATATCTTTACCGGTTATAAATGGTTTGATAATTGTTGCGTTCCTTGGATCAGCATCGATTAATTGATTTTTAATTTTTTCATTGATCACAAATGCATCATTCAATCCGGTAATTATTCCCCGATAGATCCCTCCCATTACATATTCTTCCAGCGGCCCACCGACACTCTGCAACTTCTTCAACAAATTCTCTGTTCGCTTGTCGCCGAGCTTCCACCCGCCATCAGTGAGCATTTGCTGATCCATTGGGTGCCGGTGCTCCTGCACGTATTCGTTAAGGCTCGGAAAGTCAAGCGTTTCCAGTTTTGTTACGCAGAATGCTTTTGAAGGTTTATTGTTTGAGACCCGGATAATGCATGGGCACGTTGTCGCGGCTTTAAAGACCGGCAGATCGCCAAACTCCACGATTTCCTCAATCTGTTTTGTAAGCAGAAACTTCCGCAGTGACCGGGCAGGGCTCGTTCTGAGAAACGTATCGGGTATACAGAAGGCAAGCAACCCTTTGGGTCGGAGTAGCTTCAACCCCCTCTCGATGAAGTAACCATAGAGCCCGGCACCCTTTGCGTAAACATTGTAATGCGTTTGGAAATATTCGTCCCGTGCTTTTACCATGAAAGGCTGATAAGGTGGGGGTGCACCGATTATCGCATCAAATCCCCCGCGATCGAGGATTTGCGGAAATGCCTCCTGCCATGAAAAAGCGTTGATCTTCAGGCGTTCCCCTGCATTGAACGGGTGTTCCTGCCGTCCGGAAAAGTAGTCATTGGCAATCAGGGCATTCCCACAACGAATTGTACCTTTCAGGCATTCGCAAATTTCCCGCAAACAGTCCGGTGAAACAGGACCATATCCTGACAGCTGGCACTCCTCAATGAACGAAAGCAGGAGGATGAAACGAGCCGTGCTGACGTAGTCGGGATCGATGTCTGTGCCGTAAACTGACTGACATGCCAGACCATGCAGTAACTCTCCTGTCTGTTCCTGACGATTTGGTTGTTCGGTCTTGCGACGGACAAGCTCCCTGTACGCAGCGAGCAAAAAGATCCCGGCGCCGCATGCGGGATCGAGGATCCTGACCCCCGTTCTGCAACCTGTTTCCGGTTCCCTGATCACCTCACTCACCGTCTTATTCACCACATATTCGACGACCTCCTGCAAAGGGATACCAACGTTTCCGGTATAGAGCACCGCAGACTTCCCGGTATGCTTTACACGGTATCCTTCCGAAACCTGCATTCTTGTCCCAAGAAAGTTTTCAAAGATTACGGCAAGGTGTCCAATTGGGAGTGTGGAAATGGGCACGGGAAATTTCTCTGAATCCATATAACGGATAATTTCACGGAGCGCATCATCGGGAACTTCGGGAGTAGGACGGGAACCATCCGGCCCTTTCTCAAAGAGGATATCCGGCCTTAGCCCGGCAGCTGAGCATGCCCGCACCAAGCGGCGGCTTATGCCGTCACTGCCAGCAAGAAGGGCGAGCGTTCCGGGCTCTACAAACCCGCAATCCTTTCCGGTTCTGAGGAAGAGGACCTGTAAGATTGATGAAAAGATTGTGTAATTCAGGTCGTGATCGGTTATTGAGTGATACTCCTGAACCAGCCGGCGGGCGAGAAGAACGCGTAAGGATTCAAGTATCGGAAGGAGATTCCCTGTAAGATTAGATAAGGATATTGATGCTATGTTATCTGATCTTATAGATTCCGGCATTTGAATAATAATTGGTTTGGATACCGATAACTTTGTTGAAGCATGGCGATGAATCTGGAGTAATTTCTATGCTACTATAAAAATCGGAATCTGGAGGAAAGCAGGTATCATCAACATTTTTTTACTGCGTGTGTTTATAGGAGTGAATTTAAAATTAACAGGAACAGGAACAATACTTGTGATACACTGATAAACTTAAGAAAAAACAAGAGTATGACAACATCCTGGGGGAATATATATCACAATGCAATGCGATGAGCCGGTCACCCAGCTCCATGTAAAACCGAAGATGACCGTGAATGAGCTGGTCATTGCGATGGGAAAAGCCGGTGCGTATAATGGCGGGGCACTGTCAAGGGCGGCAGCCATTTATGAACAGATGCTGCGCGATAACCAGGCAACAAAATTCTTCGGGCTTGCCGGCGCAATGGTGCCTGCCGGTATGGGGGGGATTGTTTCCGATCTCGTGAAAACCGGGCATATTGATGTACTTGTATCGACCGGCGCAAACCTTACCCACGATATAATCGAGGCGATCGGGTGCCGGCACTTTCACGGGACTGCATTCTGCAATGACATTGAGCTCCGGCATGACGAAATCAACCGCATTTACGATGTTTATCTCCCCAACGAAGCTTTTGAGCATTTCGAGGAATTCATGCAGAACGTCTTCGGCAAACTTGACCCCGGAAGCACGATCTCCATCTCCGGCCTTCTCAATCACATCGGAAACAATCTGAAATCCGGCATCCTCCATACCTCTGCGAAAAAAAATATTCCCGTTTACTGTCCCGCGGTCCAGGATTCGATGGTCGGTCTCCAGTACTGGCTTTTCTCACAGACAAATACGGTAACGGTCGATGCATTCGCTGATATGCCGGCCCTCATGGATACCTGCTTCACTGCAAAAAAAGCCGGGGCACTTCTGGTTGGCGGGGGTGTGCCAAAAAACTTTATTCTCCAGAGCATGCTGATGACCCCCAACGGCTTTAACTATGCAGTACAGCTTACCGGTGACCGCCCGGATCTCGGCGGACTCTCTGGTGCAACTCTTGATGAAGCCCGCTCGTGGGGAAAGATCACGGAAGAGGCACAGGCAGTTACCGTTTATGGCGACGCGACAATCACCCTCCCCATACTTGTCGCCGCTGTTCTGGAGCGGATGCATCATGACTGAACTGATTCTTGCGCTTGATGTACCTGATAAGAAGAAGGCGCTTGCTGTTGCACATGCATGCGCACCACATATTGATGCAATAAAACTTGGTTACCCGCTTATTCTCTCATGCGGACTTTCTATAGCGAGGGAGCTCGAGGAAGAAGATCTCCCGCTGATCGCTGATTTCAAAGTTGCCGACATCCCGAATACGAACCGGCTCATCGCAGAGCAGGTATTTGATGCAGGGTTCTCATCCATCATCTGCCACGGGTTCACGGGAAAAGACGCCGTACAGGCATGTGTCGACACCTCTTCTGATTACGGGGGTGCGTGCTTCGTTGTGGCAGAGATGAGCCACCCGGGCGCTACAGAATTCTTCCAGGGAGGGACCGCGGAGCGTATCGCACAGCTTGCGATTGAGTGTGGGGCAGATGGTATCATCGCTCCTGCAACCCGTCCTGACCGGGTAAACGTGCTGCGACGTATCGTCGGTAACCGGAAGATCCTCTCACCAGGTATCGGTGCTCAGGGAGGGGATGCCGATGCAGTCGCCAGGCTCGTTGACGGAATTATTGTGGGTCGCGCGATCTATGAGGCTGACAACCCGGGCAACGCTGCGATGGGTTTTGCCAGAATCGTTCGGAGTAAAAATATATAAATAACCACCATTCTGTGACCAGATCCGGGTATGCGCGGCTGGTTATCCAGATTTTGACCGTTCGTTGAACTATAAGGTTCTAAATATTTATTAAGGACTTGTACAATGTTATAGTATGGATTGGACTGCAGATCAACGAACATTGGCTCAAAAATACAAGCGTCTGGACGATATTCCGCAAAAGGAGCGTAAATACAAGTGCCACACCTGTCACCTTATCGTGGATAATAATCCGTGTCCGAAATGCGGTGAGACGCACCTTGAGATCATGTGTCCCCTTGACCACTGCCACTGCACCCACGAGATCATCTCGGGTATTGAGTACTGCCCCTTATGCGGGAAAGCTGTCTGCCCGGACTGCGGCTCTCATGATGTTACCCAGATTAGCAGGGTCACCGGCTATCTTCAGGACGTCTCCGGCTGGAATGCCAGCAAACAGCAGGAACTCAAGGACCGCATGCGTTATTCCGTCGCATGAAATACTATTTCGACACAAGCACTCTTTTTATCCGCGGGAAATTCCGTGCTGCAAGTACCGGAATCGCCGGGGGTATCCGCCCGGTCACAACCCTCATAAACCACACCGTTCCCGTTGGTTGGAGCCATGAGGATCCCGAAAAGATGCTGGAGTTCATTGCAGCCGGCGCTGGTATCAATCAGGGGTTTTTTGGGCTTCTGACTTCAGTGCCTGTTCAGCAATGCTGCATACTCCAGTATGATTACGTTACTGTATTCATAACTGCAGGTGTCCGTCGCGAACCTTCGGCGAATGCCGGCACCATCAACATCATTGTATGCAGCAGCGAGGGGATGGAGGACGCGGCGCTGCTCGAATCTATCATGGTCGCCACTGAGGCAAAAGCCGAGGCATTGCATATAATGGGCCTCCCGCTCACCGGTACTCCCACCGATGCCGTGATAGCCGGTTGTGAGGGCAGCGTAAAACACCGATATGCCGGGCGACTTACAGATACTGGCCGGCGTATTCGCGAAGCGGTACTTCACGGTTTACCGGAAGCCATCAGACGCCATGATGCAGCAGATTCGTCCAGCCATTCCTCATTTTTCATCTTCAGCCGTTTCAAGGGTGAGCATTGGGTAGAATTGTCACCACGTGACTGCCCGTACTTTCCCTGCCACTTTCCCGGTCAGCGTTGCGATTTTTGCTATTGCCCGTTCTACCCGTGTGGGGACGAGAATCTCGGACAGTGGGTTGAGAGTTCCAATGGGGGGCGGGTATGGAACTGTGCCCGGTGCACACTCCTGCATGAACCTGAAATTGCAGATTATCTCAAAGAATTTCCCGGGGCGTCACGTACAGAACTGATTAGCTTGCGGGATATAAAAAAGAAAAAAAAATTACTCTTTAATTCCGAGAGCTGAAAGGAGCTCAGGTAAAGGAATACCATGCGCTTCGGCTGCCTCCCGGATAGTTTCACCCCTGGCGATCGCGCATCCGACACAGCCCATACCGAACTTGAAGAGTACTTCGGAAGATTCCGGTTTCGCCTTTAATAGATCATAAATCGTGCTGTCAGCGGTAATTTCAACCATGTGTCTCTTAGTCGGTGTTGTAAAACATAAACTTCACGATTGCGGCGATTTACTTTCACCATGCATGCTTCGCAATATATACGCATGATCAGAACCGATGAGTACCCGGAGATGTATGAATGGACTTTTCCGAAGCAGCAAAAAGAATCTCCCGAAAGTTTTCAGAGAAAGGAACAGATGTCGATCCAACGAAGATCGAGAGCAAACTCCGCCGGCTCGTCAATGAGTTCGGTGTACAACCCTCCGAGGCGGAACGAAGTGTAACGAATGAACTTGCAAAAGAGTTCAACCTTCCCACAGCAGGAGCGGGCAGTGGTGGAAAGAGCGGCAATGCGGCTGAAAAGAAAAAAATCGCGGAGGTGGCACCCGGTGAATGGGTAACCATCGAAGGAAAGGTTGTCGCACTCTCCACACCTGCATCGCCGGCAATTGCCCAAAGCGGTATAATCGCTGATGACTCCGGGGGCATACGGTTTGTGGCATGGACAAAATCGAATGCACCTGCGATGACCGTGGGCTCATGGTACCATATAGAGTCAGCCGTAGTAGACGAGTTCAAGGGTATTGCAAGCTTGAAGATACACTCTGGTACGACCGTAAAAGAGAGCGGGACCGATGGACCACTCATCCCAAGTACGGTGCCGATTGTTAATCTTCATACGGGTGTTGGCAGTGTTCGTGCAAAGGTGATCCAGGAATGGGATGCTTCCCATGAGAGGATGCTCCAGTCCGGTCTGTTGGGTGACGAGACGGGATCAATAAAATTTGTGGTATGGAAGGAAGCGGGGAAGGAAAAACTCGCGGTGGACTCCGTCTACAATATCTTCTATGCTCAGGTAGACGAATTCAACGGCAGGCTCTCGCTCAACTTAAACACAGCAACGATCATGCAGGACGATGGTGACATATCGGTAAGCGGGGGGAATGTAGCAGTCAAAGGTGCCATGGTGCACATCGCACCTGGTTCCGGTATTATCAAGCGCTGTCCGATAGAAGGGTGTAATCGTGCCCTGTCACGTCAGAATTATTGTCCTGTCCACGAAATCCAGCCAAAATTTGTTTATGATTTGCGTATTAAAGGGTGGCTCGATGATGGCGAAAAAACGCATAATATCCTGCTCCAGCGGGAAGTCGTGGAATCTCTTACCGGAATAACCCTCGGTGCAGCGCAGGAGATTGCGGAGAACAACCCGCTTGGGATGGATGAAGTATTCCTCAGGATGCGCGATGCGGTACTCGGGCGCTATATATTCTGCGAGGGCAGGGAGATCGATAACCGTATCCTGGTGAACTCCTGTGAGCGTCTGACATATCAGAGCGGAGAACACGCAGCACTTCTAAACAGGGCGGGGGGTTCGTCATGAGTAACAATCCACGGGACATGGGGCGTAAGGAAGGTGCGTTCGAACGTGAGCCGGCCCGACGGGTTTTTGCGGCGGAGCTTCGCGAGTGCCGGTACCAGTTTAAGGATGGCGATGATGAGAAGAGTCCGACATTTGTCCTTCTCCCGACGGGAGAGCGCTGTAACCGGATATTTCTTGTTGGTACATTGACCGAAAAGCAGCGTCAGGGAGACCAGAATATTTTCTACCGTGGAAGAGTTGTCGATCCTTCAGGAACATTCTTTGTTATGGCAGGTAGTTATCAACCGGAGGCAATGCAACAGATCGCAAAAATCGACACACCGGCATTCGTCTCTGTTATCGGAAAACCTAACCTGTACCAGACACCCGATGGAGCTTTTCTCGTTTCAGTCAGAGTCGAATCAATAACAGTTGTTGATAAAGAGACCCGCGATCTCTGGGTACTTGACACCGCTGCACGAACGCTCGACCGGATTAACGCGTTCAAGGCAGGTGTGGGGCCGGATATTGTAAAGGCAAAGGAACAATATCCGACCATTGACGTCGCGGTGTTCCGGAAAACTGCGTACGATGCGCTGGCACAGGTCAAAATATAATCAATTTTTTCACTCAGCCATGAGGAAACCTTATTTCATTGTGTACTAATCATTCTCCGATCTCTATGGAGCCAAAAGAGCTGAGTGTACTCATTAAGGACATTGACACAAAAGTGCTCAAAGATGAGGCAAAGAAACTGGGCCTGAAATACGGGCGTTGTCCCACAAAAATGAGCATTGCAAAAATGCTGCCAAGGGAAACACTGGAAAGACTCGCAAAAAAGTGATCATTGTTTCTTTATCAGGATTGGCGTGTCCGGGCTTCCCACCGCTCCAGCACTTCAGGACCTTCCACAAAAATGAGCCGGTGTTTGCGTGCATAGAGCCTGGCATCTTCTTTTGACAGAGCATACCCGGATTCGTCATCCAGCATCTCACAGATAGTGATGGCCGGGGTTATGCCGGCCATCTGTGCCATCGCGATAGAGAGCTCGGTCTGCCCCTTCCGCTGGTCAAGAAGCCCATCCGCGGCCCGCAGGAGTGCCATGTGTCCTGGGGTGCGGAAGACCTCGTGGAAGTTCACAGCGCCACCGTTGAGCGCCCGTTTTACCTGCTCGGCAATCGCGTTGACGGTGAGCGTCCTGTCGCGGTCGGTGATGCCGGTGAACGTATTCCTGTGGTTTACCCAGAGGGAGAAGGAAGAGTGATTCTTTCTATCATAGGGAATGTCCCCCTCACGTTCTGCCACTGATATTGCCCTGAGGGCATCGCTTGCAAAAGGCAGCCCAAGGCGCAGGGCTGCAGTCGGGTGCACCGCAGTGCAGATTAAGCCCCCCCCATCTTTGCGCATCTGCACAATATGGCGTGGAGTAACCGCATCAGACCTGATTGCAAAATCCGTCTCTCCTTCACGGTCGTCAAAATCGTAAAGCAGGATAAATTTTCCATCCCTCAAGGCTTCCAGGGCATCGTCAATCACTACCCCACCTCGACAGTCACCGTATCAGTATCCCCAACACCAAGTTTCCTGCGAAGCGCTACGGGTGCGATAACTTCAATGATGTCTTCGGGATAGTGTGTCCTTCCGGGTACGACAATCCCACAGGGAATTGAACCAATACGGCACGGAAGGCACTTCGCATCACCAAACGTTCTGCCATCAGTAGAAAAGCCCTTGATCCGGATCCAGTTGAGATTATCAATCTTTTTGCGTATCGGAAGACTTGAGCTGGGAAGACGTATGTTGAGGGTTCCCGGGTATGGTTCAAACCCAAGATGCACATTGAACTGTTGCTTGTAGGGTTCCAGGCTCATGTAATATTTGCCTTCGCCAATTCCACTTACCACGGTACCGGAAAGGACATATCCATTGTTACGCTCAGAAAATATCCGGCAGTACTCCTGATATTCATTATGGAGCTCCGCTTCTCCTGTTCTGGTCACCGTAACATGCTGACCATCAGCGGCAATCGTCCGCGTAATGAATCCCTGGGATTCGAGACCTTTTAACCTGCGGGAGGCGGTCTGCTGGCTGATTGCAAGCATATCGCCAATAGTCTGGGATGAGACAAAAACCGGGCTCTTGCAGCCACCCTGCAATGCAATCGCCTTGAGACACTGGAGATCTTCAGCGGGAATCATGCTTATCAAAATTGAGGTGCTTATTATTTATGGGTTGCTCTCCGGACATCCTTCCGTCGTGATTCGTTTACTGTCGAATGCACGTTCGTTAATTATTTAATACTCCGGGTTCTTGGTAATGAGCATGAAATCCGGATTGCGGAACCAGCTTGCCGAAAAAATGGCAGGTGAGATCACGCTGTCGGACTCACCGGGGCACGCGCTGAAAAAGTGGCGCATGAACTTTGAGATCGCACCAGGTATCCTTGCGGATCGTCTCGGGGTCTCACCCTCTGTTATTAGCGATTATGAGAGTGGCAGAAGAAAAAGTCCTGGCACCGCAGTTGTTGGTAAAATTGTCGACACACTCCTTGCCATGGATGAGGAAAATGAGGGGAAACACATCCAGAAATTTTCAACCATGCTCTTTTCCAATGTCGAAGATGATGTGATCTACGATATTCATGAGTATGCTACTGCCATTCCTCTCAAAGATTTCTCTGATGCGATAGGGTGCTCGCTGCTTTGTGGTTCCATGGACCAGGTTCTTTTTGGTTATACTGTAGTGAACAGTCTGAATGCCATCATGCAATTCTCATCAGAGGAGTTCAACCGAATCTATGGGTGGAGCACAGAAAGAGCGGTGGTCTTCACCAATGTTTCGACGGGAAAATCCCCGATGGTTGCGATCCGGGTTACTCCTTTCAAACCCCGATGTGTGGTGCTACAGGGACTTGATATCGCTGATGTTCACCCTATAGTGGAGAAAATGGCAGAACGGGATCGGATCACAGTAATGTGTACGATGATGGATATTGACAAAATTGTGAGTACATTGAGGGATAAAGAATGGTAGGCATCATTACCTACGGTGTATATATACCGAGATACAGAATAAAAGTCGAAGAGATTGCAAAAGTGTGGGGTGCAAACGCAGCAGATATTTCCGGGGGATTGGGCGTTTTTGAGAAATCTGTCCCTGACCTGGATGAGGACGCTGCTACGATTGCAGTCGAAGCAGCACGTAATGCTCTTCTCCGAAGAAAGATCGATCCAGAAGATATCGGCGCTGTGTATGTAGGCAGTGAATCCCACCCTTATGCAGTGAAACCGACTGCATGTACTGTTGGGGAAGCGATCGGTGCAACGCCAAACATGACCGCAGCGGATTATGAGTTTGCGTGCAAGGCGGGAACAGCCGCAATCCAGACCTGTATGGGCCTTGTTAAAAGTGAGATGATCACCTATGGTTTTGCAATCGGCTCGGATGTGTCTCAGGGCGCACCAAGCGATGCTCTCGAGTATACCGCAGCAGCAGGAGGAGCCGCATTCCTGATAGGACGGGATGATCCTATAGCAACCATCCATCATACCTGCTCGTTCACCACGGATACCCCAGACTTCTGGCGACGTGAAGGAGAGGACTATCCAAGGCATGGGGGGCGATTTACCGGTGAACCTGGCTATTTCAAACATGTTGAAGGAGCCAGCAGTTTATTATTCAGACAGACCGGTAAAAGCCCGAAAGATTTCACCTATGCGGTCTTCCACCAGCCGAATGCAAAGTTTCCGCAGAAGGTCGCAAAGAACCTGGGATTCACTACTGAACAGATCCAACCAGGTCTTGTGGTGCCCAGATTAGGTAATACCTATTCGGGGGCATCCCCCATTGGCCTTGCTGCAACACTCGATATCGCAAAGCCGGGAGACACGATATTTGTCTGTTCCTTCGGCTCCGGTGCGGGGAGTGATGCTTTTGACATTGAGGTCACCGACGCAATCATCAATGGAAAATTCCGGCGAGACGCTGCTCCGGGTGTTGAACAGCTATTGAAAAATCCTATCTACCTTGACTATGCCCGGTATGCTGTACATAAGGGGAAGATCGTGATGCAGTTATGAGAGACGTTGCAGTAATCGGTGTAGGGTGCACGACCTTTGGTGAAAAGTGGTCGAGTGGGTTTCGTGAGCTCTTTGTTGAAGCGGGTGCGCTTGCTCTTGAGGATGCACAGCTTTCCGGTGAAAAGATCGATGCGATGTATATAGGCAACATGAGCGCAGGACGGTTTATCGAACAGGAGCATATTGGTGCATTAATTGCTGACTATGCCGGGCTGGCAACGCACCATATACCATCTACCAGGGTCGAAGCTGCATGCGCCTCAGGAGGTCTTGCCTTCCGTCAGGCTGTGATTGCCGTTGCAAGCGGAATGGAAGACATTGTGGTCGCGGCAGGCGTCGAAAAAATGACCGATGTTGAACCGGGTGCCAGTACCGATACACTGACCGGGGCAGCTGACCGTGAGTGGGAAGGATTTGTGGGCGCAACGTTTCCCGGGCTCTATGCAATGATAGCTACGGATTACATGCATCGCTATCCTCTGACGCGCGAGCAGCTTGCACAGGTTGCTGTGAAAAACCATTACAACGGGGCGAGAAACCCGATTGCACAGTACCAGCAGGAGATCACCATCGAGACCGTCCTGAAATCAACGATGGTTGCCGAACCCCTGCGGCTCTTCGACTGTTCCCCAATCACCGATGGCGCAGCTGCAGTAATCGTGGCACCTTTTGACCGGGCTAGGGAGTTTACCGATACACCCATTAAGGTTCTTGCGAGTGCTCAGGCAAGTGACACAATCACTCTTCATGACCGGCGTGACATCTCGACCCTTGATGCAACAGTCGCTGCAGGTAAGAAGGCATTCAGGCTGGCAAAGCTTACCCACAAGGATATAGACATGGTGGAAGTACATGATTGTTTCTCGATTGCGGAGATTTGTGCAATTGAGGACCTCGGATTCTGCAGGAAAGGAGAGGCAGGAAAATTTACCGCTGATGGCGAAACTGCCCTGAGCGGAAAAATCCCGGTTAATACGAGCGGAGGGCTGAAGGCCTGTGGGCACCCGGTTGGCGCAACGGGGATCAAGCAGGTATACGAAATTGTCCAGCAACTCCGGAACGAGGCGGGGAAGCGCCAGATCGATAATGCGAAGATCGGTATGACCCATAATGTGGGAGGTACCGGAGCAACGGTTGCTGTTCACATTCTTGGGAGAGTCTGATATGTCGGTCGCACGATTCTGGAGAAAGATACCCCAGCGGTATAACATGATTGGGACAAAGTGCGAAACCTGTCACCGGCATTTTTTCCCCCCGCGGACCTTCTGTCCTGACTGTCGCCGTAGTGGCAGGATTATCGATTACAAGTTTGCGGGATTTGGCACGATTGTGACATATACCGTCATCCATACGGCGAATGAACAATTTGAGGCATTCACCCCGTATGTGCTTGCCATTGTGAAGCTCGAGGAGGGACCCCGCATGACCGCACAAATTGTCTGCAATCCTGAGGACGCGAAGATTGGTATGCGGGTAAAAAGCGTGTTCCGCCGAATCGCCACTGATGGTGAAAGCGGAATAATCCACTACGGTACTAAGTTTGTGCCAGTGGAGTAATCTCTGTTTTTTTTAATGTTCGCGAATTCTGACCACTTCTGTGGCTGCAACCAAGAAAATCCGGTATCCCCTATTGCGATAACTCTTTTTTGTAGATTTCTAGAAAAGTCTGGGATTTACCGTCAGTTTCTGGCAATACGTTGCACAAAACCCAACGCGGTGTTTTGTGCGAAAAGCATCGCAGAGGAAAATCGGGGTAACCGGAATTCCCGAACAGTTCACCCCACCCCCACTCGTATGTCATACACCGAGTGCCACTGAGCCGGGGAATACGACCGCACGACCCGTTCGGCACAAATTTCCCCACCCAGTTCGTATATAATGTCATTGTGCTCCCCCTCTTTTGACACAAGGGAGTAGAAATGGATTATCCCGCCGGATCTGCACAACCGGAAACCGTCGAAAAGGAACTCACTGCCAGAGAGGGGGAGATTCATTACTATCCGGTCAAATTGCCATTGAATAATTGCGGGGAGATGATGCGCGTCCGCGAGCACAGGGAGCACATTGTTCGTGCGGTTTTGTGCAAGATTTGCCAGCATAAGAGAAATTGCCTGCGGATTTATATCCGACGCGACAACAAGGGCTGCCCGCGCGGCAAGAGTGATTGCGAACGGCCCGACACCGGCAAACATATCAAGGACAATCTCGTGATCTCCCATCCGTTCAAGAATGCGCTGTCGCTCTGATGAGAGACGTGCGGAAAAATAGGCAGTTGAGAGATCAACGTTATACCGGCGCCCGTACTCGACAACTTCCGTCCGCGTGGTAGGGATACCGGCAAGAACCTTAAATTCACGGGTGCGGTACTCGCCTGAAACCTCACTTACAGCACAGAGTACAGAATGAAGTGACGGGCGCGATTTGAGAATGTTCTCCGCGCCTGCCGGATCACAATCCTGCATGATCGCAATACCACCAACCAGCTCGTGCCGCGGAAGTGCCTGCCGTCCTGGATGTGGTTCAAAATTACACCGTTCTGCAGTCCCTTGTTGATCGGTTACCGGTAGCAGAAGTGTGGAGCCTTCGCGTCGGACTTTGAGTGAAAGATCGAGTGACCCTTTCTCGATAAGTGCACGCCGGACTTCTTCACCTCTCTGCGCCGGCACCCGGATACACCATTGCTCGACCATGCCTATTGACCACCGGTATCATAAATTTATACGATGTACCACTATTCATGGCTGATGATGAGGAGCAACACGGGGACTCCGTCCGCGAAGAGGGATCCTGTCGTGAGACCGGGAAGGAGGATATTATTTATAAACTGAAGAACGGCTCGCTGAAACTCTATGAACTGGAAAAAGAACTCCAGCCGCTCGATGCCATCCGGGCCCGGAGGGAATTTATCGAAAAGGAGACAGGAACAACCCTTGAGAACCTCGGCATTTTCTCACTCGATATTGAGCGTGTCGTAAAACGTAACTGTGAAAATATGATCGGTACCGTCCAGGTTCCGGTCGGTGTAGCAGGGCCACTTCTTGTCCGGGGTGAATACGCGCAGGGAAGTTACTACCTTCCCCTTGCAACAACGGAGGGTGCACTCGTCGCTTCTGTTAACCGTGGTTGCAGCGCGATCACCCGGGCTGGTGGAGCACAGGTACGCATTCTCCATGATGGCATGACACGGGCACCTGTCTTCGCTGCTGAAAATGTCGTGCATGCAAAACAGGTTGCAGACTGGGTTGCAGCGCACCATGATGAACTCCGCGCGGCCGCAGAAAGTACAACATCACATGGAAAAATGACAGGAGTTGTCTCCTATATTGCAGGTACAAGCGTTTACGTCCGGCTTGAATTCGATACCAAGGATGCGATGGGAATGAACATGGTTACCATCGCGAGTGCAAAGGTAGCGGAGATAATTGCGCAGGGAACCAGTGCGAGGCTTATAGCCCTTTCCGGAAATATGTGCACCGATAAAAAACCCGCTGCAATTAACGGTATCATGGGGAGGGGAAGAAGCGTGGTTGCCGGTGTTGCACTCTCTCATGATCTTATTAGCCAGATCCTCAAAACAGATGCAAAAAACCTGTTTGAGGTGAATTATCGTAAAAACCTTGTCGGCTCAGCACGTGCCGGTTCAATGGGATTCAATGCTCACGCGGCAAATGTTGTCGCCGCAATGTTCATTGCATGCGGACAGGACGCAGCTCATGCAATCGATGGCAGCACCTGCATTACCACAGTGGATCTGACGGATTCGGGGGTCTATATCGCAGTCACCCTCCCCTCACTTCCCGTAGGGACAGTTGGCGGAGGAACAGGATTGGAGACGCAGCAGGAATGCCTGCAAATACTCGGCGCAGCTGGAGGAGGCAGTCCCCCGGGGACAAATGCCAAAAAACTGGGGGAGATTATTGGTGCCGGCGTGCTTGCCGGTGAAATCTCACTGCTCAGTGCCATTGCTGCACAGCATCTTGCCCGGGCTCATCAGCAGCTCGGGCGTGGTTAAAACCTGAACCACTTCATCATCACGAGGGCATCTTCCCCATTGGAATAATACCCTTCGATTTGAAAGATGTCCCGGTAACCAAGCCGGCGGTAAAAACGTTGCGCTGTCGTGTTTCCCACCCTCACTTCAAGCTGGACACCGGTAGCAAGTTCGAGTGCAAACTGGTGTTCGAGCCTCCGGACGAGCAGTCTCCCGATTCCCTGGCGCCGGTACGCAGAGCTCACGCCAAAGTTGCACAGGTGCCCATAGATATTTTCACCTGTATTCTCCAGCCCGCCAACGATAAACCCAGCTGTTGTTCCATCGCACACTGCTACAAAAAAAGTCGTTGCAAAGCAGGAGAACGCTTCAAAAAATACGGAGGGTTCCCACGGGTCGATGAAGGATTCTTTCTCAATTCCAACAATCGCCTCAATATCTGATGGAGCTGCACGGCGAATGTGGGGTAACGGGTAAATGGTAAGATCGTGCGGTCGGATCATCAGACTGGCTCCTGTGCCCCACAGCTCAGTAGGATCATCACTGAGCTCTTGTAAAAAAATAAGGTTTGTCCCAAAGAAAGGTGCGGGAAATTATATGGTAGTACACCCAACAATGTGGACAGGTTATTTCTCGCTCAATGTGCAGGTTGTATACATGGTCAGAATCTATCGTTTTGCAGGAATACGCCCCGATCCTTCGGTTGCATCGGTAATCGCGGCTGTTCCATACGATGTTGTGACCGCCGACGAGGTACGGGCAATCACTGCTAAAAATCCCGGAACATTTTTACGCGTGAGTCGTTCAGACGCGGAATTACCCGAGCTAGCACCTGATGATGACCGTGTATACCAACGGGCACATGAGAATTTCATCGCACTCGAATCAACCGGACGCATGAAACAGGACCCGACGCCAGGTATGTACCTTTACAGGGTGTCACAGGAAGGGGAAATATTTCTCGGGCTCTGTTGTTGTCTTGATGTTGACGACTATCGGAAAAACTACATTCGACGGCATGAGCAGACCAGATACGACAAAGAGGAGGACCGGACCCGGCACATTGAAGCAGTCAAGGCACACAACGGCCCGGTTGTTCTCCTGTACCGGAATAATGGTGGGTTTTTTTCCTTCATTGAATCGCTTGTCAGTCTGGCGCAGGAACCCGATGCAGAAGTTACCTTAGATACAGGGATCACTCATCAGATATTCCGGATCACCGACAAGAAAGATCTTGCCCGGCTTGAAACTCACTTTTCCTCAGTTGCTGCGCTCTATATCGCTGATGGACACCACCGGGCAAAAGCTGCACTGAACGTTGTGGATCGGCGCATTGCTGCCGGAAAACCAGCAAAAGGTGAAGTTACACGGTTCATGGGAGTCATGTTTGCTCATGACCGGGTAAAGATTCATGGCTATAGCCGGCTGCTGACAGATATGGGTACCTTTACTCCAGAGAGTTTCATGAAACGGCTCAGAGACTGTTTTGATGTCAGAATATATGGTCCGGTTAACGGCAGCGAGTACAACATCACTCCAGGTATCATCCATCCGGAAAAATTCCATGTGTTCCACCTGTATCTTTCGGGGCACTGGTACGAGTGCACCCGTCTGGTCGACATCAATGCCTCGCCACTCGATACTCTTGATGTTGCTATACTTCAGAAAGACGTGTTTGAAACTATGTTTGGCATAACTGATCCCCGGGGAGATCCACGTTTGCAGTATCTCGGCGGTGCCCGTCCGGTTTCGGATCTTGAAAACCTTGTGGACTGCGGTAAATACCGGATAGCGTTTGCCATGCAGCCAGTCAGGATCGATACTGTGCTTTCTATCGCTGATGCAAATGGAGTAATGCCACCAAAATCAACATGGTTTGAGCCAAAACTGCTGAGTGGCCTGATTGTCCACACATTTGAATAAACAGAACTTACCCTTCCCCTTTATCGTTTTTTGAGGTGATTGTATATCGTATGATTACTATTGCACTGCCCAAGGGTAGTCTTGAAGCGCAGACACTGCAGCTCTTCAAAGAGGCTGACCTTGAAGTCAAACGTACCGACCGCGATTATAATCCCCGCATTGCCGATGACCGAATCGGCAAAGTGAAAATCCTGCGCCCCCAGGAAATCCCCACCTATGTGGAGAAGGGATATTTTGATCTCGGTATTTCCGGTCTGGACTGGGTAAACGAAACAGGATCCGATGTCGTTGAGGTAGCAAATCTCTCGTACAGCAAGACCGGGGAGGGGAACGTAAAGATAGTTGTAGCGGTGCATCGCGATGAACCGATTGATGACGTCACCTGTATCCGTCCGGGAAGCAGGGTAACGACTGAATACCCGGAACTGACGAAGAATTATTTTGCACGATTGGGAATCCAGGTCCAGCTCTTCCATTCATATGGCGCATCCGAAGCGAAAGTGCCGGACCTCATGGACGTTGTGGTTGATCTCACGGAAACGGGTACAACGCTGCGCAAGAACGGACTCAAAATTATCGGACAGATAATGGAGTCTTATACGGTCATCATCGCAAATAAATCGAGTTGGGCAGATGCGCAGAAACGAAGGGAAATTGAGGAGATTAAGACACTGCTGTTCGGTGTAATCGAAGCGCGGAACAAAGTGCTCCTTACAATGAATGTTCCCTCTGCATCCATGGAAAAGATAGTGGCTGCACTCCCTGCGATGAAAAAACCAACAGTAAGCAGGCTCCATGAGATTGATTACTATAGTATTCAGACGGTTGTTCCCAAGAATGCTGTTAACCAGCTGATCCCCAGACTCAAGGCGTGCGGTGCAGAAGACATCCTTGAGATTCCGATAACAAAAATCGTGCCGTGAACGGGAAAATTACAATCTTTTTATTCTGTTTTTCTATTCCAGTGAGTCAGTACACAAATAATCCGGTTATTATTGCTGGCAGATTTACATCTGTCTCGGAACAATGACAATGTATCGCAATCATCCAGAACAGGCAATGGACAAAAATGAATACCAATATTTATATCTGTTGTTATCTAAATAAGCCTTTAAGAAAGAATATGCACAAATCTATCCCCATGATTTTCGCCATATTAGCACTGGTCGTCGTTATTCTATGCAGCGCATGCGTTTCGACACCCCCATCTAACGACACCTCTCAGCAAAATACCGGACTTTCCCAGATCAATATGCAGGCAGACAGCTCACCCATAAGTTTTGAAGAAGCAAAAGAAAAGCTGGTTGAATATCAAATAAATAATTTAATAGAACCAGTTAATGGAAAAGAGGTGTATTATATGCGTTCCAGGGATGTGGACGGATCTGGAAACGGAACTAGTTGGACCTTTGGGATATACAATGGAAATGAGACAGAATTTTTGGTATACGACAGAACAGGGTGGACAACCATAGCGAATGCAACGCTCCCTTCAGAAGAGATCGTTCTTGATAAAATAGTATCTCCAAGGCATTTGTTCAGCCAGAACAAAGCAGTTCTGGCAGGTAATCCATCCCTTGCAATTCCTGAACAGCGGGATATGGAATTACAACGAGGAATTTATAAAATCACCATTACTTCGGGCAGTGCAGGCAGAATTCTTACGTTCAATGCAACCACAGGGGCGTTGATTACTTAACGATGACTGACGAAAACGGAAATCTATCTATCGATTTTCTTGCGGGCTTTACAATTTTCATGCTCGCGTTTATCTGGGTAGTATCGATGATCCCGGGTCTGATGATCGGGTTGCAGTCCTATACCATCGATTATGATGCGGTAGCGTACCGGACTGGTGTGATTCTTGTGGAGGACCCGGGATGGCCGGTTTCGCCACCATGGGAATCCTACATAGATCAGCAAAAGTCTAACGTGACGCGGTTCGGTCTTGCTATATCAAAAGATACCCCAAATATCCTCTCCGAGGATAAAGTGAACCGGTTTTTTTGCTCTACAGCATTTATATATCCCATTGACTACCGCACCCGTGTAATATTTGGCGATTACCCGTACGGATTTAATATATCCCTCATTGACAATGGGGGGCAGAATAGAACAGTTGGGGATGTTTTACCGGATGGTTACGGGTATATCAGGCGTGCCGTAAAAATAAAAGGAACAAGTAACGCTACGATTAACCAGTCATATATCCAGAATCATGGTTTTACCAAAGCCGATAATGCAACAACGCATGTCTTTTCGATTCTGATCGACAATCCCAAACTCCTGGGTGAGGTTACCGACCCTGCTTACCAGATCGATCCGGCACGGGAACAGATTACGATTAACATCACTGATCTAAGGTCAACCATCACAAATTACCCCCCTGTAATAAATAATTCGACAAGTATTGTTATCCTGAGTAACATCAGGGTGTTTAAGCAGGATGGAGGGGTTTATTCCAGTGTGCCCCTGCCAGCAACTGATTATCCTTATATTGACGGTAGTAGTTCACGTGTAATAGTAATGCCTGCACCTGTCACGGACAATATTACGCTAAAACTCACTCCGCAGTTTTTCGACCGGTTGAAAGCGCAGAGTTCCAGAATTTACATCGCTCTCGGGTTTACCGTAAGCCCGGAAAGTACATTTTTAAATAATACGCAGGCGCTGCCGGATTTTAATACCTTAGACGGACAATTAACCTTCAATAATCCGAATACCACGCCCTTTTATTATGATTATAACCCGGCAAATGTCACGCAGCCACATCTCCGCGATGCTGTTGTAGAAGTGGCTGTTTGGTCAGGTGCAGTAACGTCGTACGGTGGAGGAGGGACAACTCCAGTAAATGGTACACACACAATCTATGCATCTGCCGGTAGTGGCGGAACAATCTCCCCGATTGGTTCTGTTATTGTGAGCGATGGAGCTAACCAGCCATTTACGATCACCAATAATACCGGTTACCATATCACCGATGTTGTCGTGGATGGTGTGTCAAACGGACCCATTTCAAGCTATACGTTCAGCAGTGTGACGCAGGATCATACGATTACAGCATCATTTGCAATCAACACCTACGTAATAACTCCCACAACGCCCTTAGTCAATGGAGCGATAAATCCCAACACACCACAAACAGTAAACTACGGCGACACGCCAACATTTACCTTCACGTCAAGTCCCGGTTACCATCTCGATATGGTGTTCGTGAACGGTACTCCTGTGCCTCCTACAACACCGACTACGTACACGTTCCCTGCTGTTACTACGAATAAAACGATATCAGCAACGTTTGCTCCGGTATTCTCTGATGACTTTGATGCGGTAGCCTCTCCCGCCGGGTGGACTACAAGTCTTACTGTCTACCGTTGGACTGGTACCCCTCATTTCGGTGCAGCCAGTGTCCAGCTCAGGGATAATCCTTCATCGTTAGAAAGAACCATCCCCACTACCGGGTATTCCGGTATTACTGTTTCGTTTGATATGGGATCCCAGACCAATGACCCGGCGCATTATTTAAGTGCACAATGGTCATCCGATGGAGGGGCGACATGGACCCTTCTAAAACAGATCAATGACGGCGATCCGGAAGATGATGACAACCTGCATCCGTTCTTTTACTCACTTCCGGCAAGTGCTGATAACAACGCAAACTTTGTACTCCGGTTCTATCTGGAGGCAGACACCATGGGTGACAAGGGCTATGTTGACAATGTTTTGATAGGAGGGAATCCCATTTAATATGAAGGACTTTCTATTCCCTGAAGAGCAGGAGCCGTGCTGACATGCTAAACACTGACGGCCAACTGTATACTATTGAGGGTTTTGCAGCAGCTTTGATCATGATCGCAACAGCGTATCTGGTCATTAACGCGACATCAGTCTATACGGCTGGAGATACCCATATCAGCGATATGCAACTCGAAGCTCTGGGAACTGATGCACTGAAGGTGATGGACATACCAGTATCCAGAGATGAGCCAAGTATGATGCAGGATATAATCGAAAACGGGAACCATCTGGCATTTGGTTCAAATTTTTCGTATCTGATCAACAACAAGACCGGGCAAAATAGTGATCATATCCAGTATACAGCAAGCTATTCCTATCGGAATACAACGGATAATTCTGTGAGCAGTGCTCTCATCAATTCCTCCCGTAAACTTTCCGGAGGAGAACATGCAGTGAGGGCAACGAAATGGGTAGTGGTGAATAAACAACTGCCTGGCGATATAACGGTTCGCGATCGTGCCGTTCTTGTGGAGGTGCTGATGTGGCGAGACTGAATGATGATGCACAGTGGATTATCCTGATGGGATTTTTGGTAAGCTTCAGTTTCTTCTTCCTTGCGATGGTCATCAACCAGTCAACGGTAGTTGGACAAACCACCGCGGAAAGTGTAATCGAATTCCCGAAAAATGATATCCGGGATATCAGGGAAGTGATCATTCGCAATACAACGATTTCGAACCAGACAGTAGTAAAAAATGATATCACTACTATCTCGCTGAGCAGGAAAAACGCGGTTGTATATTATAAACCTCCTGAAATTAAGGATAATCATACCGTTATCAACATTCATTACAACAACGGAGTGACTGAGTTCAATGAAAACTGGACGTCCTTGTAAAAATAATGAATCTGCAGCAGCAAATATGATCGAATATATTATGATTAGCGGAGTACTCATGGGGCTTCTTATGGTGATGCTCCTGCTGGTCAACACGAACATCATGGAGAATCCCGCCAACAGGTTGGCTTATGTTGCCTTTACCGATATTGGCAATGGTGTTTCTACGCGGGTCGTTGATCTCTATAGCATTGCACCACGGGACGGAACGGTTACTACCCGCTTTGATATTCCTGACGATATTGCCGGTAAGGATTATTCTGTTGAAGTCGGTACGCGTCCAAACCTGGTTAATAATGAAAAGAATGACCAGTATATCAGGATATCCCGGGGGTATATTACAACAGATATATCGATATCAGGTATTGGAGCTACCCGCAATGCGAGCGGGAGCACAACCGGCAAAGGAATGAACAGGATTAGCTATGATTCAGAGGGATTTGATTGATGGCAAAGCAAACTACAAGACCGAATGACAGAGGAGTTTCCGAAGCGATAGGGTTTATGCTCATCTTCGGTATAGTGATCGCAGGGATTGGTCTCGTAACGCTCTATGGATATCCATTGCTCCTTCAGCAGCAGGTAAGTGCTGATGAGAAGATCATGGAAAAGAACATGATTGTGTTGCAGAATGATATTAAAAGTCTGGCGTACAAGACCGTGCCGTTCAAAGAGACCTCCCTGAAAATCGGCGGGGGAGCATTGTCGGTATATAATTCAAGCGATACATCGCCATCGTCATCAATAAAAATCACTAATGGGACAGGCACCGTCTTTCTGGATTCATTCTCCCCTGGCGAGCTGTGCTACGAATCGGCAAGCGCCCAGACGGATATCTCTGTTCAGAATGGAGCTGTCGTGATGCGCCCACGTGTTCAGACGGGATCTACCATGATTGCTGAACCCCGATGGTTCTATGATGAACTAACAAATACGATGGTGATCAATCTCATCAACATCACCAGCACCGATATCATGGCAAAAGAAGGCATCGGAACCGTTCAGATGGCACTGGTGGGGGTTCCAGAATACAATAACTACCAAGAAGACATCAACACTTTCCTGTATCTTGAATACACTCCGGATTCGGTGCAGGATTATTCGGTTGCCTGGAACAACTATTTCATCAATACGTTGGGTATGACGCAGACAGGAGGCGGACCACCAGGTACAGGAGTATCAATTAAGTATCGGCTCCCCACCGATACAAACCGTCCGGTTACACTTATCATAAAAAAATTCGAAGTTGAAATCAAATCAATCTGATTTCTCTTTTTCATGAGGTTTAAAAACCGACCCCGATCAGTCGCAAATAGATGATTGGCGGTCCGTAGTTTGGCGAGATTTATTTTTTTCGTGGGCCTTTTTTAAAAAAAAAAGAGACTCTGGTCAAAAGTAATATCATTCCACCAATGCAACCAAAATACCATAAAATTTACCGATCTACAAATGAATCCACAGCTTGAACAAATGGCCCTCCCCCCTGCATTTTTCACTGTTTCATCCATGAGGGATTCAGTTTTCCTTGGGAAAAACTACTGCTCTGAGATCTTTACTCCTCCCAAAATGGATTTCAGACGCAAGGGCCCTGTAACCTTTATCGCGTCCTCTCTTTCCTTTTCGTTTTCCTCCCAAACTGATTCATCCGCTTATGGGTTCGCCGTTCTGTGTTTTCAATGCTTATAGGGAGACCTCGAATACTCTAATAACGTGAGATCTGCAGTATAAGATTCAGAGAGGCCGGAATTGTGCATCTCGGTATAGCCAGAGATTCTTCATGCACTATGTACAACGAAATTCCCCCTCAATCGATAAAAAAAAATAACCGATCAATTACCTGAATTTCATGGGATTTACTCGTGTTTTTAACCGGGATCCTTTGAGGATATTCAATTATCAAAAAAATTCTGCCCATTTCATGGATATTGATATGGTTTATAGTTCCCTTTTTTCATGAATGGTTTGTAAGGGAGATTACGCAAAAAAAAAGAATTATTGGAGTTTGATGAAGGTTTTTCCACGATTGCCAACAATAACAGGATCACTAAGCATTATAGTGGCATCAGCTGCGTCGGAGGCGGTCGCGTATACCATTATCTGGTAACTCCCTGGCGGTAGTTTTGTTACATCGAGTTGTGCATATTCAACATATTCCATGGTAAGTGGATCATAGGGGTGTGTTTTTATGTCGAATTGTACCCAGGGTCCTTTATCATCAATACGATAATAGACCTTTTCAGTAAGGGTATTATTTCCTGTATAGTTTGTGTTCCACATTACCGGAATGAGAGCCTTGATCTCTCCGGTCTCGGTACACGTCAGATTGTCGAGAGTAATAGTTTTAACCATAATTTCAGTGACCGTGAGGTTGGGTACTACCGTGATGAATGTCTGAGGGAGGTTCAGGATCTCTGTACCGCCATTGAAGGACACCGTTGAATGATTTCCGAATACATCAATCAAGCCACTCTGGTTGACTCTCAGCCTGAATGTTGCATTCCAGGATTGACCTACTTTTATCGTTCCGATAGTAAAGTTCAGTTTATTATTATTATTAGCCCAATCAGCGGATTGATCAGACACATTTGTTATCCCATTCTGCCATCGGATCTTTGTCGATTCCGTTGGATGGTATACATAATCAAAAACCTGATCACCGGGCATCTCAAAATTGGTAACATTAATATTCTCGAAATCCGCCATCATGGTGGTGTTTACACCGGCATTGTCTTTCAGGTCTCCGGCAATCGCCATATATACATCTGCAATATCTGCTGCCGAAGCTTCGTAATATTTGCCCCCATCTGTCCCTTGGGCAAGAGACAGAAGTGTGGCTTCTCCATAGGCCGAAATGTCCTCTGCATATCCGATTGTGTATATTCTGATATTGTGGCTCTTTGCATAGAACGATAAATTCTGTTCGCTGGCATTTAAGTCACCGTATGGCCAATAGTTTGTATTTGGTTGATCCCCGGTTCGGTAGGGGAAAGATTCCGGATCAGTCGTCTGTGCAGGACTTCCCCGTGCCAGCGGGTCTCCATAAAAGTTATAATCGCCATCCGAGAGCACGATTATCGCTCTGACGACGTTCGGGCGGGTTCCGTTCGCGATAATCTCTTTGATTGCTGTGTAAATACCATGCCTCATGGGTGTACCTCCGGAAGGCACCATTCTGGAGATGGAATTATTGATTGTCAGGGCTGATGATGAAAGACTCTGCTCCATGGATGCATGATTGCCATAATTCCGGGGATTTCCCGGATAATTGGCGTTTACGTATATCTGATGGGCAGAAAGATTGCTGTAGGCATTGGGATTGCAGTCATAGTTATTATCCCTGCTAACCCACCACCACCCGGGATTATTGAAATCGCCTGTGGTTTTACTACCATAAATATTGGTCCAGCTCCAGACTCCTGCGCTCCAGGTAGGAGTAATTTTTGCCCAATCCCTGGTCCCGAACGAGACAAGCCCGATATGATCCTGACTTGGACTCACGTCCATCTGATTAATAAAAGATCGTGATGCTCCCATGACCGAAACCATCCTGTCAGGATCATCCTTAAGCATGCTCCCTGATCGATCGGTAGCCAGTACCACATCAATGGGTGTGGGTTGCAATGCCCAGCCGTCACCCCTGAATTCAATCGTAACATCAATAGTCTTGTTAATCTCAACAGTAGCAGGAGTTACCCTTGTTGACGCACTCAGGTAAGGATAATTCTTCCAGGTAATGGGAACGATTTTGGTTGAATTTCTCCAGGTTGCATTCACCTTACACTGTCCTGTCGCGGTTGCATTGTAGCCGGGATTACCGACGGTTGTGAATCCACCGGGTCTGAATTGAACTGCAGCTTGTCCATATTCATCAGTTACAGCGCTGGTTGTCAGCAGGAGCGGATTTGCCGTGAGATTATAGGAACTGTTGGTAATATTCTCAATCGTGAAGACCACCATTTCTCCAGGAACTGCATTTCCCGATTGATCTGCAACCGTTGCGATAACGTCTGATATAAAGAATGGATTTGCATCCTGGCTTGGCATAGTATCAGGATTCGCGGTAAGGGATATGATCTCCGCGCCCGTGTTCTTGAATTTTACCCTCTGCATGCCGGCAGTAACTGTAGAATTCGCAACAGATGTTGCAATGATGTCAATTTCACCAATTGAAGTCCTGGGACCATATTGTACCGTTACCTGACCCAGATTGTTTGACAGGAACTGTTGTTCCTCCCCCGGGATGGAGGTATTGACCCAGATAAATTGTTTGTTCGTTGGATTCCCGAATTCATCAAACAAATTATAAATTATCGTGAAATAACTGACCCCGTCAGCGGGAAGAGTCGGGGGAGATCCCGAAGGTGAATAATCCTGGGTCATCGAAAACGGTTTGCCAATTGCCTCTGCAGAAATCCATTCGAGTTGGTTCGGGATACTCTCATATGCGTCCATTGCAATGTTGTTGTCACCTATTTTAGAGGTTAATTTGATATTTACTGATGTGTTTCCATTGGCATCCAGTATACGGGCACTATCATGTCCATAGCCAGCTTCAGCAAAACCGCAGTCATCCGGGAAAGGACCATGAACGTGGAGATTTATTATATGGTTGCCTCTTCTATCATCCACGGGATTCCGGTACTGGTCAGTGAGTAATACATTAAAAGGTACTTCGGACGCAACTGTCCCATTCATCGGATGGGAAAAATCTGCAAAATAGGCACTGTTGTGATCAATATTCTGCATTGTTGAACCAGAAACCCCCGCCGGTATGGATGCATTTATTTGTGCTGTACCGCTCTTGGTGCTCACTTTGAAAGTGCTTGAAGCCATTCCATTTAGATCTGTGGTGACTATTGTTGGACTCAGGCTTCCATATTGCGGATCAACGTCAAGGTTTACGATCACCCCTTGTACAGGACCAGGATCCGAGGTTGTATTCGTTACTTTTACGGTGATGGTTGCTTGATCAAGATTATTTGCTATGATCCAGGTTTTGGCCGTAGTAACAGTCAGGGTATCCGGAATCCCGACTGCCGTTACGGTTCCCACTAGGAACAACAGACCAATGATCATCAAAACTTTGGCTTTCGCTCTCATATAAATCACATTGAAAAGAGTGATTAAGTGTGATAATATATAACAATATCTATTTTTAAAATACTTTAAATTTTGATTTTTTTGATAAAATAACAAATAATAATGTCAGAAAAATGAATTTTATGTCCTTCGGGATCATGGGTAATGCTGATTTCCGTAACTGAAAATCCTGATAGCTGAAAAAAGCACATAAGTACACCGGGCTCCATTGATAATTATCATAATAATCCAGGTTCGAGCCCAAAAAGGTGGGATCGATACCCCCGTTGGTTAATCTTAATCTTTTAAAAAGGGGGATTATTCCAATTTAATAAAAGTTCCCTCGCCGCCTACCTTGATCGGATTGGTGATTGCTTCATCATCAACAGAATCAGGAGCGATAGCGTGGACTTTTATCCGGTAATAACCATCCGGAAGTTTTCTCACATCCAGCTGTGCAGTATGGGTGAAATCCCCCGGACTAATATTTGTCTGTGAGCTGAATAATACCCAGGGACCATTGTTATATGAATACCACATCGTCTCATCTACGGTTGCAATTCCCAAATATTTCAGGTTCCAGTTGACCGGGATGAGATCGGTAATCCTACCGGATTTGGTAACCACAAGGTTGGACACATCCAATGTTCCGGAGCTTGATCCTACAGGTGTGTAGGAAGGAACGGAGGTAATGTAAATCTCTGGAAGTTTCAGGGTTTCAGTTCCGTTATTGAATGTTAATTTTGAGGTATTATCGAACAGTTTGATGAGTCCGGTCTGTTTCACTTTGAGACGGTATTGTGATTCCCACATTTCATTGATATGGAGGGTCCCGATATCGAAATGCAGCTGATAGTCCGGAGCTATCCATTCATCCGATTGGTTTTCATAGGTTATTGTTGAATTCGGCCAAATTGTTTTCGTTTCGGGAACATAATCGAAGACCACTCCGCCACTCATCGGGGTGCTGTTCACTTCCACATTATCAAACGAGAGATCCATGGTGGCATTAACACCGGCCAGCGATCTCAGGATACCGGCAATTTCAGCATATGCGTTATCGATCGCTTCCTTATCTGTCCCACAATAGTATTTTCCGCCAGCCTGGTCTGCGAGTGCCTTCATATCTATCAATTTATTATCAGTTGTCGAACCGCATCCCCCGCCGCTGGATAAAAAGACAATCGTAAAGACATGGATGTTATTATCGGTCCATGTTTCCTTCACCATGGCAGGGAGTTCTGAAGCCTGATACCCGCTATCCCCAAGCAGAATAATTGCCCGAACCTCTTGAGTGTGGTTGGTGGGGTTGGTAATAATTCTGGTTGCAGCTTCGTGAACTGATTCAGGTACACTGATGTATTTGCCGCTGACGCCCCCTTGCAGGGTCAGGTTATCAATCGCGTCCTTTACATTAAAAAAATTATAGGATGCATTCGAGTGAAATACTTCATTATCATCATCCCCGTAGGAGACGAGACCGACCTGATCCATTTTTTTATCGGGGGGGGTTAAATTATCAACAAATTGTTTTGATGAGGCTTTTGCGTCAGGCCCCCGGCTCCCGGAATTCAGACTTGAACTGGCATCCATATCCAGCATAACGGTGATCGGTCTTGTCCCCATCATGTATCCATCACCTTTCACATTAATGGACACATCAACCGTATCATTCACCGAGACATGCTGAGGTGTTGCATTTATCGATACGCTGAGATAGGGGAAATTTTTCCATTCCATGGTGATAGGAGGAGGGGAATACGCGTTCCACGTGGCAGTCACCTTACAGGATCCAGATGCCTTTTCGCTATAATTCGGGTCATTCTGCTGGATGGTAAATGAACCAGGATAGAAATATACAATTGCATTTCCGTCACTATTCGTTGTTGCATCGATGGTTGATACAACAGATGCACTGTCAAAACTGGGAGAGCCTGTAGCAACAAATGGGGAAGTCTGGATGTCTGACAGGGTGAATGTTACCTGCTGTCCTGCTATCGGATTTCCAAATAAATCGGTCACCTTTCCTACCACCTGTGCTGGTTGTGAGGTGGGAATATCCCGGCTTGGAAGATTCTGAGGGGTTATGGCCAGCACCATGTTTGTCGCTTCAGCAGTGATGAATTGCGCGAAGAGCACTTTTGTGACAGTGGAATTACTTTCAGAAGTTGCGGTCAATGTAATATTTTTCACCGTTGCTTTAGGACCATAGGTCACACGGATTTGCCCACGAGAGTTTGAGGTGAACAATTTTTGCTCACCAGCTCCGACCTCAGAGGAATTTACCCAGACAGAGCTGTCCCCCAATGGATTGCCATAGAGATCAAAGAGGAAATAATCAATAGTAAAAAATTTTGTTCCGACAGGAAGGATTCCTCCATCAGAAATGCTCCCAGTCATAGAATAGGGTTTACCTTGTGCCTCGGCAGAGATCCATTCGAGTTGATTTGGGATACTATCATATGTGTCCATTGCAATGTTGTTATCACCTATTTTAGAGGTTAATTTGACATTTACTGTGGCGTTTCCGTTAGCATCAAGTAGGGGAGAAACATCATGTGCATAATTGGCTTCAGTAAAACCACAGTCATCCGGGGAAGGGCCGGTCACATGAAGGTTGATTATATGGTTGCCTCTTCGATTATCAACAGGATTCCGGTATTGGTCAGTAAGTGATACCGTAAATGGAACTTCGGATGCGACAGTTCCATTCATCGGATGGGTAAAATCTGCAAAATAGGCACTGTTGTGATCAATATTCTGCATTGTTGAACCAGAAACCCCCGCCGGTATGGAAGCATTTATTTGTGCTGCACCGCTCTTGGTGCTCACTTTGAAAGTACTTGAAGCCAGTCCATTCAGATCTGTTGTGACTGTTGTTGGACTCAGGCTTCCGTATAAAGGATCAACTGCAAGAATTACTGTTACTCCTTGTACCGCCCCGTTGTCGGGAGCTGTTGTATTCATTACTTTTACCGTGATAGTGGATTGATCCACATTATTGGCAATGATCCAGGGTTTGTCGGTGGTGACATCTAGGGTGTCCGGAATCCCAACCGCCGAAACGGTTCCTATCAGGAACAGCAAACCGATGATTAGTAAAATGCCAGCGTTCGCTCTCATAATAATTCACTATTATGACGATTACATGTAAAAATATATAAACATATCTTTTTTTAAAATACTTTAAATTTTATTTTTTTAGTTAAAAGAACAATTTAAAATGGCTTAAAAATAAATTTTATGTCGTTCGTATTAGGATTAATTTTTGATTCCCAGGACCGAAAATCCTGACAGCTGCAAACAGTAGGTATATCATGGGTTCTGGTTCCAATCATGATTTCAAAACTGCAAAAAAAAGAAAAATCTTAACAGAATTCACAAATACTTATTACGCCGGAGCCACTCGACCTGCGGGCCGGTATAACGGTAAATGATATCACATTTTTCGTCCTGGAAGTTCCAGGGAATGACTATCAGGATATCCCCTTCACGAATCCAGACTTTCTTTTTGATCTTTCCCTTGATTCTCCCCATCCGGGTCACGCCATCGAAACAACGGACACGGATATGATTTGCACCCATCATCAGTTCCGCATTGCCAAATATTTCCCGGTTCCGTTTCTGAGGCAGCTTTACCCTGACGATCTCATCACCCGGGGGTGATCCCGGTTTCTTATCTGTCAGGGCAACCTCTCCTCGTTTTTCTCCATTTTGATTTTCCTTATCAAGTGCTCAATTTTTGGTGTAAAAGAAAATAAAATTATTCCCCCAACGCTCGCCATGGTATGCCGGAACAGCAATTGGCGGCTGGTTCAGAGAAATATATATTTTTTTGCCCGGGCGATGCGCACAATCAGATTCTTGTCCCCTGGTACTGTGGATAGAGCGAAGCTAGTTGATCACCAGGGCAGCCCGATTGCCATAATGAGAAGAATGAGCACACCTGTGCCAAAACATGAAATTAGCAGTCCAGACACACGGTTGATCAATCCCAGGTTTGCCATGCTTATACGGGAACGCACAGATCCAATGGACCCACAGAGCACGATCCACCATACCGTGGACCCAAAAAAAACACCTGCGACAAATTCTGCTGCAGACAGAGAAGAAATCCCGTGGATCACGAAGCCATATCCAGGTAAAATTACCAAAAAGAAGACCAGGGTCAGCGGGTTTGCAATCGCAAGGGCAACCATGGAGAGGTAATCCTTCAGATACGTCTCATGCTCGGTTTTTGCGGTAATGGCTGAGGGGACAGACAGGAAAACCCGTATGCCGATAAGGATTAGGACGACCCCTGCAAGGAAACGAAAAAGATCCTGGTGGGTGATGATAAAGCCGGAAATAACCGTAAGACCAAGAAAGGTGACAGCAGCATAGAATGAATCAGCGGTCGCTACACCCATACCTGAGAAGATCCCATGGAGACGTCCTTCTTTGACTGTACGCTGGATGCATATGAGAGACAGAGGACCGACCGGTACAGCAAGGGTCAGGCCGATGATAATTCCCTGAACAAACAAACTGACATCCATACGGTACCTGAAACGGTGAGGAATGGCGGTTACCAGTCTTGGGAAGAGGGGGAAATGGTACATGTACTGCGCATCTTCAGGACCAGTTCCGGTTCCCGTTATGAAAGTTTCTCAATACTACCTGTTGATTGTTCCCTGTCATCAATGTTCCATAACTGCATGCAGTGATTGATTGTCAGGATGGGAACAATGACAGAATCTGGAAAGGTAATTGAAAGAACAGGGAAAATATGCGGGGAGCCGGATTTGAACCGACGAACTCCTGCGAGAATAGATCTTGAGTCTATCGCCGTTGACCAGGCTTGGCTATCCCCGCGCCTGTGATGGATAATGTTGGCGACAGGAATAATTAAGGTACCTGATCGGCAGAAACGCCGTGCAAAGAAGTGTGCTTTGATACCTGGTGATTCGGAATTTATCAGTCATAAAAACCGGGGTAATATTCCTAAAAAAAAATTACATGAAGTCGGCAAGCCCGAGCTGCTGCTGCTTTTCCTCACCAAACGTTGACGTGATAGCAAGTTCAAGTACCTCGACACGCTGCTTGGTGTACTCCGATACCTTATATTTTCTGCAGATCTCCCGGGACATCTCGAGATATTTCTTGACTGACCCTTCATGGACTGTTGGAATGATATTGCCGTTGCAGACACCCTTCCCCTTAAACTTCGTGCATTTGCCGGCAAGGGGCATCCGCCGGTAGCTTGTGTTGCATTTGGAACACCGGAACTTCTGTTTGGAGAACGCAGAGAGATTGCCCATAAGGTCGCGGATGAAGTGGGTAGTAAGTACCCGTTCCGCAACATCATCCGCGTCAACTGCACGGATCTTTTCGGCCAGGACCAGTTCAGCCTCAAGTTTTTCCGTCATGGTCTTGAGCTGGGTGTACATGGATTCTATCGGCCCAGCCGAGATATCAGAGGTATCATGAGTAAACTGGAATCCTTCGAGCTGTGAGGGCGTCCCGATTCTCCGTTCAACACGATCAATTAATCCTTTGATCATTTTAGGTTCGACATACATGAGTGCGCTTGTGTAGAGTTCCAGAGGGTAGTGATCGCAGACATCAACATTCTGGGCTTCCTTATCGATTTCCGCAGGATCTATCCTGCTCGTCAGGACAAGAGGAGCATCCATCGATCCTCCACGATTCTGGGGCAGGAACGAACGCGAGAAGTTTATCAGGCCATCAAGAAGCAGCATGATGCAGTCTTCATCACCATCGCACTGCCCGGTAAAGATACCATTCGCGACAAGCGTATGATCGTCAGCAACCGTCAGGCAGTAAACTCTTTCTTCCGGAGCCGGCACAGTTACAACAGAAAGGATATAGTCAGCGATAACGTTCGCACCTTCGAGCACGGGGACTGCATCACCGATTTTGAGTTCCAGTGCCCTGATCTTGCGAAGATACATAGTATCCCAGACCAGCATCGCATGATCGGGTGTAACTGCAATCTCTTTTCCGAGTTTTGTGATGAAATGGAGAAGAGTTGCAGGAGAACGGTGAATGGATACTGATGTGATCCTGCGGATATGCATGACCCCCCCTGTATCAATGGTTCGGGTGTAATAGGGTTGCGCCGGATCTGAATAGTATGTCCCAAGCCTGTCGATGCCCGGTTTGCTCACATCAAAATTTTCAAGCACAAATTTTCGCACGGGAGATTTTTGCCAGTGTTTTCCATCAAATACTTCAACCTCGGTATCGCCGTAGAAACAGTTCCGGCGTTTGGCAGCATGGAAGAACGGGTGAGCATAACCGACGTTTGCCCTGGTGAACCCGACAATCCGGGCAAGGACACCAGCGCTCGTGTGGGGCGCAAGCCCGATCACAAGGTGCCCGATGAGATCATCGGGTTTTTTAACATTGTAGAATGGGTCAAGTCCGTAGCATTTGACAAGCAGGTCATCCATGAATTTCGCAACGTTTACCATATATTCAGCGCAAGAATCCGAGATGAGAAGATCCTGAGGACGTAGTTCCACAACCTGCGATCCATTCTGGAGATCATATCCAAGGGTATCTTTGACATATCCGAGTGAGCGGAGTTTTTCAACGGAAACCCTCACCTCATTGGGACGGATATGGGTGAGTGGCAGGTCGATCATATCAAACCGCGTTGTCCCATCCTTGAAAACAAAGATGTTCTGGATTGCACGCAGGATTCCCTTTTCCATCGCCTCCACTGCTTTTTCCCGGGAGATGATCCCCTTTACACCCTTTACGAGTGCCACACTATCGGTTCTGAGTCCCAGTCGTTCCATTGCCTTTGCGTATTCCCCTTTTACATTCAGGGAAATTCTCTGATTGCAGGTAGTCGGGATATCACAACCTGGACACCGCTCCATTAACGTCTCTCTCCCGCATTTGGGACAGGTTGTCACTGCGACGGTATGTACTCCACATTTCTCACACCTGTTGGTATACGTAATCTCCTGGCATTCAGTGCACCGCCGCCTTCCGACCTCGATCTCGATAATCCCCCCTTCCTTCTGAAAATCTATCTCCGTGATAGTTGCATCCACTTCTGCGGTATGGTTGGATGCAGACTGGAATGATCGCCGGGAACCTCCTGAGTCGCCGAGAGGGAACAGGACGTGAGGTGGGGGGTTCATCTTCCTTGGTTTGGATTTCCCCGGCCGGCCCATGCGGCCGCCTATCCGCGTGCCCGCACGTGATCGGAGTTTTATTCCTGAAAGATGCGTGATGAGATTGAACGGGGTATCATCAGGTGCATTCCTCCATGCATCGGTTTTTTTCAGGTTTTCGTCGAGCCCAAGGCAGGTAATGAACGCACGATAGGTTTTAATCCGGATATAACCATTACGAACCTCATGGGGAATGAGGAGTTCTTCAAGAATTGTTTTTGTTAAGGGTTCGTTCGGGATCTGTAGGATGCCATCCACAATTTTTCCCTGCATTGTGGCAGCGTCAGCAATAGTAAGGATCTGTTCTAAAGAAAGATCGTCCCAGAACCATGTGTACGCAGGATGGAGATATCCCCCGCTTCTCGCAAGGGCAATGGCTTCTTCTTCGTTTCTTGGAGGCTTTGTGCCCGCGGCAACATCAACCAGCCACCATTCCTCACAATAACCACAGGGGATCAGCGGGTGGTTGTTCTCGAGGAATTCGCCAAACGAGATGAGGATTTCACCTACATCAAGGATCTTTTCAATACCGGGTGCGAGTTGTTGTGCTGTCGCCGCATCATCAATCCGCAAAACATCGCCATTCTGCATCCGCACGGTCGGTCCTTCAATGGAATCAACGGGAACAACCCCGCATGCCTTGCCAGGGCGTTCGGTCTTCATCTGGGTACCGACCGCAAGAAATTCCCCAAGAACATACAGAGTTGCGGGATGGAGTCCTGCAGCAGCAAATCCTGTATTGCGGGACCTCCCGTAACGGAGCCGGAACCCCCCTTTTCGCATCGGATAAGAAAATACAGGTCTTCCCCCGATCAGATCCCGAAGGTATTTGTCTAAGGGTTTGATACTGACGGTTCCTTCATCCGTTTTGTTTTTAATGAGTTTTCCCAGCCAGTCCCAGCCATCCATCTTCATCATATCAACTTTGCTCCTGAGTTTTGGAGCCTTACCGGCAATGCCTTCTGCAAGGACCAGGGCCATACCACCCCGCACCGTGTTTGTCTCTACCCGCTCAAGGTTGCGGTGGCCTGAGACCTCTTCCTGTTCGGTCGCTTCCCCATCAATACACACCGGGCAATTCTCAACTATAAGACGGATTTCCTGTTCGCTGGGCAGGTACTGGAGATTCATAATGGTGTTATATTGCCGGATCTCCTCGATATACCGCTCAACCTCTTCCTGACGGGGATTGTAACGACTGATGCCAAGCTGCCGGCGGACGTAATCGCCTACAAGTACCGAAAGTGCCTGAGCTGTCCCTCCTGCACTTCGGATTGGCCCGGCGTAAAAGATTTTCAGGTACTGGCTCCCGTCATCATTTTTCCCGAGTCCGACTTTTGCGATCCCTTCGGTGGGTGCCGCCACGACTCCTTCAGTCAGGAGCGCCATTGCTGTACGTATGGCATGATCGAGAATCTGTTCATTTGTCGTCTCACCAAACTTCCGGGCAACAAAATCATCGCCTATTCGCAGGGCAACCTCTTCCCTTGACATAAGGGATTCGAGCTCACGTATCCGTTCTGCTACCCCTTTAATTCCCAGAAGCGCTTCAACCCGGTCCGCAAGGTCACTGGCAATAGGAATCTCGATATCGGTCGAAGGATCGAGACCTCGGGAACGGGCTTTTTTTGCTATCGCTATTGCGAAAAAGAGATCGTCCATCAGCGATTTTTCATAAGCCTCCATCGCTGGCGAAAGCACAAGCATACCGGTACGGTTTTCGCGTGAGCTGATTTATCTGTTCGTGTCGGGATGCACAACGAAAAAATGAGTCCGGTTAAAAAAAATGACACGCTGATTTATTCTTCTTCCTGCATTTTATCCACTATCGCTGGAAGCCCGGTTTCACCCATCTGCCAGAGAGTCAGGGTAGCACATGACCTGATAATTTCGTCAGCGTCATCAAGTCGCCGGGTGAGGGGGCCGACAGCAGGTTTTCCTATCCGGCAAAGAGCGAGAGAGAGAAACCCACGCAGCACCCGGTCTTCGTCTGCCATCGCGTCAATTACTGGTTCTATTGCAGGAATCCCGATATTTCCCAGTGCTGCCGCTGCATATCTCCTGAACTCATTTTCGGGATGAACTCGCATTGCCGAAATCAGGGGATTTATTGCAGCAGCACCAACATGGGACAATGCGAGTGCTGTATACCAGCGATGATCGTTATCGGAAGCCCCTGCGAGCTCCTGTATAAGCGGGTCCACTGCCGGTCTTCCGAGGTTCCCCAGCTCCCGCACGGCCTGGTGGCGTTTATCGATTGATGGATCGGACAGGGTGGCGATAAGCCGATGAATTTTCTTATCTGCGACGGATTGTTCCTCCATTTTATCCTTCTCCTTCATTAGTATCTGATCGGGACGGTTCAGTATTTTGATGAGACCCGTTCCGGAGTTTCCGTACGAGGGGTTCGACCGTTGGAATCAGAATTGCATCCAGTGCATCCGCAATTGCTTTTCGTTCATCCTCATCTGCATTCTCAAGCATCTGGATAAGCGGCTGGATGGCATCAGTGTCATGTAATTCACCAAGCGCAGTGACAACTTCAAGTCGTTCAGGTCCATCTGAAAATTTTAAAAACTGTAACAAAGGTCCTAATGCGGGTTTTCCGATTGTTGCAAGTGATGACGCAGATTCTGCACGGACATTTTCGTACTTGTCAGCAAGAGCCCGTATCAAAGGTTCAATAGATCGTGGATCACGAATTTTGCCCAATGCGATAGCGGCACCCCATCGGAGATTTCCATCGCCTTCACGGAGTGCACGCAGGAGAGGGTTGACCGCGGGTTCACCAATTGAGCCAAGAGCAAGAGCTGCATGGCTCTTGACAAACCTGTCCTCATCGCAGAGTAATAGAATAAGAGGTTCAATAGCCTGCGGATCACCAATCTCCCCCAATGCGACAGCCGCTTTCCACCTCACGTCATCATCGTCATGTCGCAATGCCCCGATCAGAGCAGGGACGGCAGGAGAGCCGAGTTTTGAGAGAGCTTCTGCAGCCTTCCATCGCACTCCACTGAATTCATCGTTTTTCAGTGCGGTTGCCAGTGGTTCGACTGCCCTGGGGTCCCCAATATCACCAAGTGCTTCCGCCGCATCGTATTGTATTTTGGGATCCCGGTTTTTTAAAGCGAGAAGCAGCCCTTGAACATTCTGTGTTTCTTTAAGCTTTTTCACATCTGTTCCAAAGAATCCTGCATAGGTGAAACGTTCAAGAAAAGACAGTTCTGCCACGATGAATGCCATCAGGTAAAGGTTGCATTTTTTTTCCCTGTAGTGCGGCGGGATACGTTTCATCTGATGATAGTATAAGGATAAAGCAGATAAATGAATTGTGTCAGGAACAAAAAAGGGGCAAAACGTTAATGGTTTGAACAAATACTCATTATCAACATGATTGGTTAATCACCAGAACAGGATCATGTATTGAGATACGCAGTGAAATAATAATTAACCGCAGCACTTTGCACAGGATTTGTACCAATGGAACAACTCACAATCGTTAATATCCTGCTCATAGGTATATTCATCGTTGTACTGGTGCTCCCGTTCAAAGTTAAAAAAGTCGAGGAGAACCTTGAGGTATTTCTTTTCATCTGTGGAATCGCTGCACTGAGTATTTCCAGTTTTGCGACTCTGGAAGGGGAAACATTCGGGTGGACGCCCGAGATAATTGTTGAAGCGCTCACTGCTCCGGTCATGATTACGACCGTTGCCGGTATCCCCGTTGGCATTGTTCAGATTGTCCTCATAGTCGGCCTGATTATTTATTTTACACATAACCAGATCCAAAAGGGGATCCAGTTCCTGGTAAACAAGGTGCCTCTTCATATACTTGTCTTCAGCCTGATTTGTGGCCTTGGTCTTATTTCCAGTATCATTTCTGCCATCCTTGCCGCAATCATTCTCGTAGAGATAGTGTGTGCGCTGCCGCTGGGACGGCAGGAAAAGATTGGGGTGACCGTGATCTCCTGTTTTTCCATCGGGCTTGGAGCCGTACTCACCCCATTGGGTGAGCCACTTTCGACTATCACCATCTCAAAACTATCCGGCGAACCTTATTATGCAGGATTCTGGTTCCTTATGGCTCTGCTGGGGATTTATGTCATCCCGGCTGTCCTTGCCATGGGTTTTGTTGGGGTAGCTTTCTTAAGGAGGCAAGGTACTCCCACGGAAGGGCTTGAGTGCAAACTCATCCGTGAAAACCTCCGTGATGTGGTGATCCGTGCAGGAAAAGTGTACCTGTTCATTATGGCACTGGTTTTTCTCGGGGAAGGATTCAAGCCACTTATCCTTGAGTATATTGTCCAGATTCCATCTGAAGCACTTTACTGGGTGAATACTGTGTCAGCAGTGCTGGACAATGCGACCCTGGCAGCAGCGGAGATTGAGCCATCACTTAGTGAGATCCAGATAAAAAGTGCGTTAATGGGGCTTTTAATCGCAGGGGGTATGCTGATTCCCGGAAACATCCCCAATATCATCTCAGCCAGCAAAATGGGAATCACCAGTAAGGAATGGGCAAGATACGGGATTCCTCTTGGTTTTGCCCTTTTGTTAATCTACTTTGCGTTCCTTTTTGTGCCAATATATCTTGGATTTTCCTGAACTCCCTCTTTTTCAAGGAGGTTTTTTAATAAGCACTTCGCCACAGTCGGTAATTTCCGGACTCTTTTTTTGAGGGATTGAAAAAGAGTTGCAAAGGCAAAAAACCTCTAATCGTTCCAGCTCCATCCTGGGTAACAATCCCATCTCTTTTCCCTGAAGTCCAACAGATAACTATTTATTAAACTTATATGGTATAGTCAAATTGATATAAAAACGTGTTTGTCTTGGTTTTATGGTAAAGGATATCACAAAAACGATCAATGCATTGCGATGCACCGCAGTCGGTCGATGCAGGGAGCGGCTTGAGCTGGCTGCCCAAAAAGCCAAAGGTATCCTGAAAAATGGGCAGCAAGAGGAAAAGAAAGAAACAGCCCCGCCAAATGAAGAGCAGTACGGGGTTACTTCTCTCATGAAACGCAAGCACGGGTTGTAATGGAGGATATATGGAAGAGGAAAAGACTCTGCTGCAGCAGATACGGGATAAAGAACAGGAATTTTCTAAAAAGATCGAAACGATAAAACAAGAAACAGATGCACAAATCGCAGCGGCACGAAGCGAACGGGAGGCAACGATAAGTGATGCAAGACGATCAGGTAAGATCGCAGCTGAGGACCTCTACCGGAAGGAAAAACAAAACACTGAAAGCGAAATTGAACGGATGAAAAAAGCGGCAACCATTGAAACGGAAGTGGCCAGGATCAAAGGGGAGAAGAATCGCCCGCAGGCGGTGGAAAAAATCGTTGGCTATGTGATCATGGAATAGTCCGGATACTACTCGGAGAGGATTATGCTCCAGAAGATGAAAAGGATCCAAGTAATAGGGCCTAAAAAGGAGTTCAACCATGTAGTTGACCTGTTGTATCACGAGGCCACGATTCATCTTGAAGATGTCAGCCAATGTGTGTCTCCCGAAGAAATTCATCTCTCCCGTGTCGAAAAGGGGAAAACCATAGAAATCGCAGAAATAGCAAGTAAAATTTCCGTAATCCTGGCCACACTTCCCGAAATCCCAAATGATACAGCAGCTCAGGCGCGTATTAACCATGATTTGCAGGACAAAACCCGGGATGAAATAATTCAGCAGGCAAAAGAAGTGATCCATGAACTCGAATACGTCACAAAAGACCTGGCAACAAAGAAAAGCGATCTGAAATTATCCATTACCACGCTGGAAAGGTATGCAAAAATCCTCAATATTATCCAGCCTATGGAACGTGAAATTCCTGTTCTCGAAAACTATGAAGTGACTATTCTTCTTATTCAGAAACAGTTTGAGGATATATTAGCCCTTATCAGAGAGGAGATGGCGAAGATCACCGGTAATCGGTTTGAGATGTCCTCGACTTCAGTAGATGAAGAGACACTCGCCACCCTTATGATCTTCCATAAACGCTATTCCCAACAGGTTCATTCATTTATTTTTTCAGTGAATGTCAACGAAGTCCGTCTCCCGCAGGAATACATGGGCAAACCGTTTTATGAGATGTTTGCCGGAATTGAAACAAACAAGCTCCAGAAATCCCAGGAGATAACAGTAATTGATGAAAAACTTACAAAACTATCGATCGCATGGTACCAGGAACTGGTAGTCCTTAAAAAAACCTTTGAAGATATCGGTGCGGAACTCGAGGAGTTCAATAAATTTGGCCATTCGGAATTCACGTTTGTCGTTATGGGATGGATCCCGAAAAAATTTCTGAGTCGCATAAAAGATACCATAAAAAATGCATTTGGAGACATGGTTATCATCAGGGAACTGGATGTAAGCGCTGAAGAGATGGAAAAAGCCCCAACCTTTTACGATAACCCCCGATGGGTAAAGCCATTTGAATCCGTCATGCAGCTGGTCCGCCCTCCCAGGTACAGGGAAATTGATCCCTCCCCGTTCATTGCGATATTTTTCCCCATATTTTTTGGGATTATGGTGGGTGACATCGGATACGGACTGGTTATCCTTGCTTTTGCGCTGGCTATAAAGAAGAAGCTTGGGACTAGAGAGTTTGTAAGAAATCTCGCAGATATCCTGACAATCTCAGCAATATCAACAATAATTTTCGGAGTTATTTACGGCGAAATATTTGGTGATTTCGGTGAGATGATGGGATGGCTGCACCCGGTTCATTACCTCGGAGTGACCTGGAACCGGCTGGAGGCAATACTACCCATGCTGATATTTGCCCTTGCGATCGGGGTTATTCATGTCTTTTTAGGCCTTATCATCGGAATTATCAACGAAGTTACCCGGAAAAACAAAAAACACCTTTCAGAAAAGTTGGGAATGCTGCTTGCACTTTCGGGACTTATCAGCATCATTTTCCTTGCTCTTGGGATGATTCCGGCATGGGTGCTCTATCCTACGGTCATTATTTTCATCGTTGCACTTCTGTTGATTATCTATGGTGCCGGAGCTATGGGGCCCCTCGAGATCATGAGTTCTGTGGGAAATATTCTATCTTATGCCAGGTTGATGGCAATTGGTCTGGCATCCGTGATACTGGCTTTTGTGGCGAATAAACTCGGCGGAGAGATAGAAATCCTTGCAGTCGGAATTCTCATAGCTGTCCTCCTGCACGCGCTAAATATTGTTCTTGCCATGTTTTCCCCCTCAATCCATTCTGTGCGACTGCATCTTGTGGAATTTTTCTCAAAATTTTATCAAGGAGGAGGCATTGCCTACAAACCTTTCAAAAAAGAGATTCAAAGTGGTATTGAAAATCAAATGCCAGGATAAGCGGGCGCTCTGTTATGGTTGAGAGGGTTTTTTCTTTGCAGTTTTTTTCTTCCTTTCTATAATCGTTTTTACTTTCTTTAGTCTGAACAGATCCTCTCTCTCTCGCTCCTCAATTGCATTTTTAATATATTTTGCCTGGTTTTTCAATTCAGGTATCAGGATCTGTTCAAGAGCGTTCACCCGACGCCTGTTCATCTGGATTTCTGCACCAAGTCTTCTCATGGCAGTTTCTGTTTCAGCCAGCTCAATGAGAAGATCAAGTTCAGATTCAAATCGCTCCGCAGTTTCATCGATTCTGCCACTTGTTGATATGATACCGTATCCCCTCTCCAGCATGCTTTTTGAAACGCGCTTTTTCTCAATAACCGGAACAGGTACACCCATAATGTTTTTCCCGCTGATATCTACGGTAATCGATTTGCGGGTAGCAAAGGATGCTGATTTTAATGCAACCGGGTCATCAACGGACTGCGCTATCAGGAGGGCAAGATCCGCGGCACGGGAAACCTGTTCAAGCTCTTCTCTGGAGTTTGAAACGGTGGTCAGGATTTTAAAAAATTCCTGTATGAGTGCATCCATTTTTTCCCGCAGGAGATCCCGACCCTGTTCTGCAAGTTTTATCTGGGCCTTTTTTTTCATCAGCTCCATTCTCGTCGGCTTTACCTGCTCCATAGCTTATCCTTCCTTTCCTTTATGCACAGGGTGATATTTTTTGATATACTCACGTTTAATCCGCTTGAGCTCAACTTCCGGGAGAATAGCAAAGAGGTCCCAGGCAATCGAAAGAGTTTTTTCAATGGAGCGTTCTTCATCCCCTTGAGAAATGAAATTTTTTTCTATCTCATCTGCAAACTTCAGGTATTTTTTGTCCATCTCAGTGAGGGCTTCTTCCCCGACTATGGCCACGAGTCTGCGGAGGTCTCTCCCATAGGCATAGGATGCATACAGCTGGTCAGCAACCCCCCGGTGGTCTTCCCGGGTTTTTCCCGGACCTATCCCCAGATTCATAAGTCTCGAAAGGCAGGGTAGAGCATCAACCGGAGGGTCCGCGCCCCTGCGATACAGGTCGCGGGAGAGGACAATCTGCCCTTCGGTAATATATCCGGTCAGATCAGGCACCGGATGGGTAATATCATCATCCGGCATCGTCAGGATGGGAATTTGGGTGATGGAGCCGGTCTTTCCTTTCAGCCTGCCTGCCCGCTCATAAATAGACGAGAGATCGGTGTACATGTAGCCAGGATACCCACGCCTGCCAGGTACTTCTTCGCGGGCTGTGGAGATCTCCCGGAGGGCTTCACAGTAATTGATCATGTCCGTCAGGATCACCAGAACATGAAGGTTGTGGGTGAATGCCAGAAATTCAGCAACCGTAAGCCCGCAGCGAGGTGCTGCCAGGCGTTCAACCGTTGGATCATCTGCCAGGTTCATGAAAAAGACCACGCGTTCCAACGCGCCGGTGCTTTCAAAATCCCGTATGAAGAAGGAGGCTTCTTTATGGGTGATTCCCATAGCCACAAAAACGACCGCAAACTGCTCTCCCTCGCCAAGGACTTTAGCCTGTCGGGCAATCTGTGCAGCAAGTTTGCTGGCGGGCAGACCGGAGCCCGAGAAGATGGGCAGCTTCTGACCCCGTACAAGGGTATTCAGACCATCTATCGTGGACATACCGGTCTGGATGAAATCTGCAGGTTTATCCCGGGCTGAGGGATTTATGGGGGTTCCGGCGATATCAAGAGCGGATTCAGGAATAATATCCGGGCCTCCATCACGCGCCTTGCCAACACCATTGAACACACGGCCCAGCATATCGAGGGATACATTGATCCGGGCGGGTTCGCCGGTGAACCGGACCTTTGTTACCTGGGTGTCAATGCCCCGTGTACCTTCAAATACCTGGATGACGGCCATTTCTTCGGAGATGTCAAGAACCTGCCCGGTCCGTTCATCACCATCCTTAAGAAAAATCCTGACGATCTCCCCAAAGGATGCCCCTTTAACATTGCTGACAAAGATAAGGGGACCTGATACATAATTTATAGTCTGGTAATCTTTGGTGAGAAGAGATGCCTGCTTCATTTTTCCACCTCGAGTGTTGCGAGCTCCTGGCTGACATCATCAATCATTTTCCTCAGGCTTTCAAGGTCCTGGATATCCTTCATCCGCCCTATGTTTGTTTTAAGGGGAAGTGACTGGATTTGTTTTAATGAGATCCCCCTGTTCATCACCTCATTTACCTGGGCATAGTATGACATAATCACCTTGAGCATGAGATACTGCTTTTCCATCGGGCAGAACGAGTCGGTGTCGCTATAGGCGCTCTGCTGGAGAAAGTCCTCGCGTATCATCCTCGTTACTTCAAGAATTGCTTTTTCGCTCTCAGGCAAAGCATCCGGGCCAACCAGCTGGACGATTTCCTGGAGTTCGACTTCCTTTTGTAAAAGGTACATGGTTTTTTCCCTGAGCTCCCGCCAGTCTTTTGCTACATGCCCGACATACCAATCCCCGATACTGTCAAGATACAAGGAGTAACTTTTTATCCAGTTGACCGAGGGGAAGTGCCTGCGGTAGGCAAGGTTGGTATCCAGTGCCCAGAATGTACCGACAACCCGCAATGTGTTCTGGGTGATTGGCTCAGAGAAGTCTCCCCCGGGAGGTGATACTGCACCGACAACGGTAACAGAGCCCGTTCGCTCCCCCGCACCGACACACACTACCCTGCCGGCGCGTTCATAAAAAGCGGAAAGGCGTGTGGCGAGGTAAGCAGGATAGCCTTCCTCACCAGGCATCTCTTCCAGTCGTCCGGATACTTCACGCAGTGCCTCACCCCACCGTGACGTTGAATCGGCCATCAGTGCAACATCGTACCCCATATCCCGGAAATACTCTGCGATGGTAATCCCCGTATAAATCGATGCCTCACGGGCAGCAACCGGCATATTAGAAGTGTTTGCGATAAGAATCGTACGTTCGATAAGCGGGAGATTTGTCCGTGGATCGATAAGTTCCGGGAATTCGGCCAGGACATCTGTCATCTCATTCCCCCGTTCCCCACACCCGATATAAACCACGATCTGTGTATCGGACCACTTGGCAAGGGTCTGTTCCGATACGGTCTTTCCAGTTCCAAAACCGCCCGGAATCATAGCTGTACCCCCTTTTGTGACAGGGAAAATGCAATCAAACACTCTCTGGCCGGTGATCAGCGGCAGTATAGGATCCAGCTTTTTTTGTATTGGTCGCGGGATCCTGACCGGCCAGACCTGCATCATGGATAACGGGATCTTGTCATCAAGGACGCAAATGATCTCTTCGACAGTAAACGAACCGGTATTAATCGTGGTCACCTTACCGGAGATTTTATGGGGCACAAGGATCCTGTGCTCAAAATGAAATTCCCTGACAATCCCGATCACGTCACCCTCAAAGACGGTGTCACCTTTTTTTACTGACGCGGAAAACTCCCATTTCTTCTGACGGTCAAGTCCTGGTGCCGAGATCCCCCGTTCAATAAAATTCCCACATTTTTCAAGGAGGACCGGAAGCGGGCGCTGTACACCGTCATAAATTGAGGCGAGAAGACCAGGGCCGAGTTCGACGGAGAGGGGGGTCTCCGTATTCTCTACTTTTTCACCGAGAGTTAGTCCGGTGGTATCTTCATAAACCTGGATAACCGCATTGTTTCCTTCCAGACGTATAATCTCGCCTCTCAATTCCTCATTGCCAACTTTGACCACATCATACATTTTTGACCCGTTCATTTCGCGGGCGATGATGACAGGGCCGGAAATTCTCGAGATTGTGCCAGAAATCATACTTTCACCTCCTCAGGACGATGTTGTAACCAATTGCCTTTCGTAAAAGCCGTTCGATATACGATCTCCGGTCAATTTCCTTTGATTTCGAAGGGATGGGGATGATGAGCGGGCGGGCCAGTTTTTCGATACGGGTCATCAGTTTCTCGTCAAGGGTGAGCATGAACTCCTCATTTACTGCGACGATCCCGATATCGTCTTTGTATAACAGAGGGGAAATTACTTTTTTCGCTTCCTCCAAACTGCCCGCTTCCAGCACTTCAACTCCTGCCAGCCGGAACCCTGAAGCACGATCGCTATCCGTTACGATGACAAATTTATACATACACCAGTTCCTCTTTGAGCTGTTCATCCGGGAGATCCACCGTTTTACACCGTGAAATAATCCGGATATTGGTTATTTCGTTATATTTTGCCCAGAAATATCCGATAACTGAGGCAATACTCAGGGGATCTCCTGAAAATGCACTCACTCCTTTTTTTATCAGGAATTTTTCCAGTTGCTTTTCGATGACGGAAATTTTTTGTGTTTTTATGGCAATTTCGGGAACCTCTGCAAGGAACCGGTACGGGGTTTGTTCCAGTTCTTTAAGGACCTCTGCAATAGAATGCAGGGTAATAAAGTGATTCAATATATCCGGAGTAATCTCTTTGCCTCCCTCTATCAGAAATTCCTGTGCTTCTTCACTATCGACGTGGTCGCGGATCATGCGAAAAATGGTCCTGAGGTTTACAACGTCAATCTCTGTTGCGAGGATATTACGGATCAGCATAGCGTTATAGGACGTGGTTTTTACCGATTCCAGGGCATCCTTATAATAATATTTATCAAGTGCACATTCAAGCACGGCAAGATCACTTTTTTCAAAATACTCAGGAAATTTTTCGGTTAAGGGTTTTGCATACACGATTTCCCAGGTTGCAAGCATATCGATGACTGCCCTGACATCAGGCTGCCGGACAAGTTCCTTGAGTGTCACCTCATCAAGTTCCCCGGCGGGTATAAGACAATCGAGAATTTCATCATTGGTTATGTGGATATTTTTGCCACGGAGAATGGTTTTTATGTTCTGGACATCCCAGCGGTGCAGGAATATCCTGATAAACCGTTCTGCTTCGCTTTCCCTGACGTAATCGAGGACTTTCTGGAATGTTCTGACAAAATTTTTTCTCAATGCATATTCAATACAGAGGACACCCTGGTACAGGACTTTTGACTCGATAATATCCTCTTTATATGGGGTTTTTTCAAGATCAGAAATCAGAGAATCGAGATCGGGTTGAAAAATCAAATCTTCGAGTGCGTGACGGTCAAGGAGACGACTTTTCATTCCGCGGATTCGTGCATTCACATACCCGTAATCCATGTCAATCACCGTACAGGACTGCATAGATTTCGAGTTTTTTTTGTTCTTGTACCCTCTCCAGACGTGATTCAAAAGTATTTGATATTTTTATGGATTCATTCTGTGTGCTGACAACAAGACCACCTGAACAAGTGAGATCCGCAATGACTTCTCCTGACAGATGTAATTCGGATAGTATCTTTTTTATGAGCTTGTCGTCCCGTTTGTCAATATGGATACGGAACGTCTCTCCTTCAAGAGCTCCAACTGCTTCGATAGTAAGTTTTTTTAAGATATCCGGATATTTCGGATCCTTTCGTGCGTATGAGAGACGCTGTTCCGCTTCAGCAGATGCTGTTGAAAAGATCGCCTGTTTTGTTTTGATCAGTTTTTCCTTATTCTCACCTTTTGTGAGATAGAAAAGTTTATTTTTCTCAATGGTAGCAGCCTTTTTTGCCTCTTCCAGAAGCAACTGCTGTATCACAGCTACCTGATTCTTGGTATCTTGAGAAATTAATTCTACAGCACTACGTGCTTTTTCTCTGAGCTCGCGCTCCTTTTCCTGCGCGCTCTCATCGACAGATTTTAACAGGTTTTCGTATGCCATTGCTTCACCCGCTTATGTTTAAATGGCTTCTCAATGACCAGAGGTGCTTGGAATGCTCCCGTTTATTCCCGGTTCGGGAGCCCGGAGAAAAGTTGTTGAATGCGGGAACGCGGTGTGACACTTGGCTGCTACTGTTGTCAGATTATTTGACCATCAGGATTATCATCGATGCAATCACAAATCCCAGGATGACCAGTGTTTCCGGGATCGCTTCGATAATGATGATTGAACCTGCAGTCTCAGGTTTTTCCGCAATTGCTCCTGCTCCGGCAGCACCAATCCGTGACTGTGCCCATCCTGTTGCAATTGCTCCTGCGGCAAAGGCGATTGCTGCACCAATAGGAACCTCCCAACCAACCATTTTTTTATCCTCCCCTGAATGATAGTATCCTAACAGGTCATCCAGCATAAAAGTATCGTGTAGAATCGTGATGAATTTCAGGCTGTATGAAAAGAGATTTTAATAAATTTAGTTATATTTTATTGCTTAATATATTATCAAGCATCTTCAGCATATCATTCGTCAAGGGGGGTTTGGCTTTCACCGTTTTTCCGATAGTTATCAGGGAGCGGATGTCATTTATTGATAATTTTGAGAAACTATAGGTCCCCCATTGATGTCGGTCGATAGACATCCATACTTCTCCCAGAATCTCTTTAAGAACCTCAGAATCGGACGAGGAAACCGAATTCCACTCGGTTCCTGTCGTATGCCGTATCTTCTCGAATGCATCTTCGACTGCTTTTTCTTTCTGTACCTGGAAAAGCCTTCTTCCCAGAGTATCATCGGTGGTTCCGTACATAGGTTATGATTTGTGGGAAATATTCCGTTACTGGTTAATATTGTTTTCCGCATTTCTGCTTTTGTCAGGAAAATTTTTCTTTCATCTATCAGCAATGGACCCATGTGCTGTATTGTTCGCCACAAAGTATATAGACAGGGAATGGAATTGATTCATCATCCCCAAATAAATAATGGAGGAGAACACAATGCCGGATGTTTCGCAGAAAGAGATTGGAAGACGGATGTATCATGTTCACCGTGAAAAGAGTGTGGAAGAGGCAATAAAAAAAATAAAACATGGGGTAGGAACTGAGTGGATCTCGTTTACCCGTGAAGATATTGAACTCCTCGGGCACCTGTTGCAGTGCACCTGGAATGTAATTGATCAGAAAATTTGGGCGGATGTACCCTTTGGCAATATGAAAAAAAATGATGTCCGGAAAATCCTTTCCTACGGCGAGGGTGTTGGCCCGGGAAAGAATCCGGAACCGGCTGCAGTTGCAGAGATAAAAAAAATTCTTCTCTCAATCAAGGAATAACTTTCTTTTTTTTATGAGATCTTAGCTTAAAAAAACTATATTATTCAAAAATTGTCTGGAACCAGATACCTCCGATTAAGAGGTTGCGACGGCCACGCACTCTTCAATCGAGCCAATCCGGGCAACCGCACCGCACATATCCGGTACATAGGCCAGCGCTTTACCGCTGTTTACCATAATTGCCGGGTATTGTTCCATTACCGGTGAGACCACCATACAGGTGTCGGCATAGACCCGCGCACCACTTTTCTCAATTTTATCAACGATCATACGATTGTTACCAATAACTCCCTGTGCGGCAAAGATATAGAGAGGTTTTGTGACAGTTTTCCCTTTCAGGAGCCGGGCAATTTCAATAAGTTCATCGGGTGAGCAGTGCGGACAGCCAACAGCGACTGCGTCAACAGGAATGTCGGTAAAAAGCTGGTCAATATCAGCTGGTTCGATACTGATGACCTCAAGACCTGAAATATTATACTGGTTCTTCTTCGCCTCCGGGGTTACACCATTGACATGATAGAGCGCCACCGCCCCGGTTGCCGCCATTGCAGCACCGAGTGCTTTCAGCTGGTCATGTTTGGGAATAATACCCAGAAAATACGGTATTTTATTTCCCACCAGTTTCCCGGTATGGTAGCCAAGCGCACCATAACGGGCAATGCCCCAGTATTTTTCATCGGAATTTATTTCGATGACCACATCGGGTGTACGGTTTTTATCAAGATGCAACCCATAACAGGGGGTTTTTCCGACCAGGGCTGCAGCAAGCGCACCCGGTCCCCCTTCCCTGTTTGTCCGTGCCCCGATAACCGAGTTTGCGTAACTGACCGCTGATGATTCCGACCATGCAAGATGATCGCCAAAGGAAGTTTCATGCAGGTAATACGGAGTGCAGGTACATTCAAGGTTCACCCCAAGCCGTTCATATGCCGCAATCACTGCCTGCTGTCGCGCTGCAAACACTGGTTCGATACCCATTTCCTTCCAGCGTCCACGCGGCATGCCAATGGGGTTCAACACCGCAGGGACTGCTGCACGGGCATCAAGACTGGAGAGCCATGCAAGACCGTATTCACCGATTGTTTTATAGGATGCCCCACTGACCTGTGCACTTCTGATTCTGACAAGACGCTCGGCACCAAAGACCTTCCCGAGAGCTACGAGAAGTTCAAGCATCTTTTGAAGGGTCTCACCGTTCTCGCCGGCAAGCATCTTCTCTTCGTCAGGAGAGAGGAACATCTGGTTCACCAGGTCGCACGCGAAAAATCATCCTCGCGTCCAAGCACCATCGTCGCATCGACCCCGACTTTCACATTAGTTCCATCCTCAAGCTGGCATGGATCGAGTGATGAACCCCGGACACCCGTGATTACCATGACATCCCGGTCACCGCTTACGCGCGTGGCAATTGCATACTCAACATCAACGGGATCATTGGGATCGATATCCTCGTCTACAATAACAACGTGTTTTAAAGATGTGTGAGCGGCAAATGCGGCCATAATTGCATTTTTTGCATCGCCCTGCGTACTTTTTTTAATCTGGATCACCGCATGGAGATAGCCGCAACCGCCTTTGGTCAGCACGACATTCCTGACTTCAGTAACTCCGGCTACCGCCCGATAAATTTTCGGTTCATAGGGTGCACCCATCAGCATTTTATGTTCATCGCCACCAGGCAGAATACCATGATAGATAAAGTCAGGTTTAAGGTGCATACCGGTAAATTCAATCACCGGTTGGCGTCTCACGGGATCATAGGTTCCGGTAATATCAACAAAAGGGCCCTCCTCAGTGGCTTCCCCCCCAATATACCCTTCCAAGACGATCTCAGCATCCGGGACAAGGACGCCATTCCCGCACTGCCGGACGGTCATTTCACCTCCCAGAAGTTCAGCTGCAAAACCAAGTTCCATCCCGGGGGGGACACGGGTGCAGCTGGCAAATGTCACCGCCGGGTGTGTCCCGAGGGTAACTGCAATAGGGAGTTTCTCACCCTTTGCCAATGCTCTTCCCAACATCACATGCGTATGCCTCCCTTCAACAAGACGTGCGGCAACCCGGTGGTTGTCCAGTACCTGCATCCGGTGAATGGATGCATTCTCAACACCGTCAAAACGTGAGAAGACAATCCCCGAGGTAAGATACTTCCCGGCGTCCTTGGGGAAATGGTGCATGATGGGAATTATTGAGAGATCGGGTTTTTTCATCGTGATACTACCTGCCGTTTTTACTTTCCCATCAAATTTTGCATCGGCAAGCGTTTTTACCATCCTCTTCTCATCCATACCGAGAGCAATGGAGAGTGCGCGACGGCTCGCGGTGAGGTTCATAACTGCCCGGGCTCCTTCGATCTTATGGAAAAACAGGAGTTTGTCTGTTGAGGCCGCCATCCTTGGCGCCTCCATATCAGCTGAAACGGGCTCTTCTACATCAATAACAAGCTCATGTTCCCGCATTTTCTCTATGAAGTCACGCATCGTAACCGCTCCAGCGCTTTGCAAGTGAATGTTCCACCTCGAGATGATCGAGTACGCGGGCGACGACCATGTCAACCAGATCATCAATCGTTTCCGGATTATTGTAGAACCCGGGACATGCGGGCATAATCGTCGCCCCGGCATCCTCTGCAGCAAGCATGTTCTTCAAGTGAATCTTTGAGAGCGGGGTTTCCCTTGTGACCAGAATACAGGTACGGTGCTCCTTAAGGCAGACATCTGCGGTCCGGGTGATCAGATTGTCTGCATATCCAATAGCAATTGCTGCAAGCGTCTTTGCGCTGCAGGGAATTACTACCATACCGTCAAACCGGTTGGATCCGCTTGCGATCGGTGCCGCAATCTTGTTAATTGAATGGTATGTTGCATTGAACCCTTCAAAGGAAACACCTTCGTGATCGGCAATCTGCTGCGCAACCTCCGAAACGATAATATGAACCTTTGCATCCCTGCAGAGCACTTCGAGCAGTCGTCGTGCATAGCACACTCCGCTCGCCCCAGTCACTCCGATAACAAATTCTTTTTCCATTGTATCCTCGCGCTCTCCTGTGATACCAATGTCTGATTCAGGATAAAAAGAGTTTATGCCGGAATCCTGAAGAAAAATTCAAAAAATCATTTTGTTTTTGGTGGTGCAAAGAAGCGGTACCGTACGTGCGCTTCTTCCACGCGACGTGCATGTGTCGGGTTAAGATCCCGGCGCGCTTCAATTACGAGAGTATTGAGAATATTGTGAAGGCGAAGTGTATCGTAATCCCTGTCCTTGTGTTCATTTAAAAAGTCTAAAAGATCGCTTGTGCTCTTGAGCACCCCAGAGCTTCCCACAAGGTTCAAACGGTTGAGCGTGATGGCAAGGTTCTTTTTTGCAATGTCCATTTTGTAAGGATCACCAGTTGCGAGGTTCAGCTCGGTTATAGCGTTCAACAGATCTGTATAGACTTTGAGCTTGTAGGTGCTTTCGTGCATCCTGCGCTCAGCTTCGCGAATTTTCAACAGTGTCACAGTCATGACAACAACAATTGCCACAACACCACATATCACAACAATCCAGTCTTCTATCATTGCATTCACCTTAATAATCAGGGATTCCTCTTTGCCACAGCGACATCCACTTTAACACGATTTCCTCTCATCTCGATTTTGTAAGGTCCGGTATTATACATTGGTATCAGGTGCTTGAGCTCAAAACCATTGGTACGACCATACCCGTAAATATCTGACTGCCCTGTATCAGTATTGGTAACATTCATTTCAAACCAGCTATAGACGACGTTGTCTGTCAGCGGAAGAACATCAAACTCAATTCCCCACGAGACGGTGTCAACCCGGATCTCTTCTGTATAAATTTGCTTCTCACTCTGGAAGGCGTACGTTTTCTTCAGGTAATGATCGCTCATGGAAAACGAGGGCTTTGGAAGGGGAATCGTTGGGGTTTGTGCTATTTCTGATGTTTGTACGGGAGTGGGTGCCGGTGTTGTACCAGGTAACAGACCCTGGATACATCCGGCACTGATTGCTAACGCGAAAATAAGTATAAGAAAGATGAATATTCTGTTTTTCATATGGGTGAGTGTTGGGAGATAGTAATATAATATTTTTTATTAATGTGTCCGCAGAATCCGTCAAAACAGAGTATCCTGTCGTGTCGGTTTTTTTAAGTGTAGAACCTCACAACCAACTTCGGCAACCAAATCCCTGTGTTCGGGGAGGGTATACACACCGAGGCGCCACTGTTCCCGTCGGGTGATATTGAGGGTTCGGATGCGAGGAGAGATCTCGTTAAAACCGACAACCGTATGCCGGTTCTTCACCCGTACACCAAGTGACATCTCACGGGGAGTTGAGGGAATATCTACCAGGACCTCATGCGGGAGGAGGCCGGCATTCGATGCGATCTTTACAGCGAGTTCACGGCATTTTTCTAGAGGTAGTCCCTGCTCAAATAACGGGGTACTTACCTGATCGTTACCCACATAAATTGCCCGTTTATAGAGCCGACGCTCATAAAGCCGGAGGGCAAGGTCTCGGGCAACAGGATTTTCTGAAGTACGCAATGCATGCAAACAGGTCGAGTCATCCATCTGGAAGAGTTGTTGGGAGATCTCTTTTTCTCCACCACTGATATGTTCCAGTACTGCCAGCTGGAACATGCTCTCACCAATCCGACTCACATGATGATAATACACGGTCGGCCGCATGAGCGTGCGCGCAATAAGGAGCGATTCGGCCGCATTAACCCCATTCTCATCAAGAACCATACCCTCGCTGGTCCGGATCAGGTGCCGGATGAGGCGCTGTGCATCAACTGAACCGTAGGGAGCACCGGTATAATAGGCGTCCCGAAGAAGGTAATCCATCCGGTCAACATCCAGATCGCCGTGAATTATTTGGGACAACGAATGATTTCCTTTCACAACAGCACATAGTTCATCCGGATCAATCCCCCTTGCACGGAGCATACCTCCCACCTGATCCTCGATAATAATTTTAATATCATCATGGGTCCGATGCAGGAATTTCTCCATAAGCGGTTCGCTCGCATGGGAAAAAGGGCCGTGACCGATGTCATGAAGAAGGGCTGCAGCGACCACCAGGGTATGTTCACTTTCAGAAAGCCCGAATCTGTGTGAGGCTATATCTGCAAGAAACATAGTACCGAGCGAGTGTTCAAAACGCGTATGATTGGCACCGGGATACACAAGGTACGAAAAACCGAGTTGTTTAATGTAGCGGAGACGCTGCAACGCCAGAGAATCAAGCAGGGCTAATGCAAAATCCTCGACTTCAACATAACCATGAACCGGGTCTTTTATTATCTTCACGATTTCACTAAAAGAATCTTCATATATCACGCATTAAAGTATTGAGTAATGATCACGTTCCTTTCCGGGGGGACAGGGACCCCGAAGCTCCTGCGGGGAATGCAGAAGGTTATGGACAGGCATGAAATCTCTGTCATCGTTAACACTGCCGAGGATATATGGATTTCGGGAAATCACATCTCTCCGGATCTTGACACGGTTATGTACTTGTTTGCCGGTATTCTCAATACCGATACATGGTGGGGAATCAGGAACGATTCATTTACCACCCACGATGAGATTGCCCGGCTGGGCATTGATGAGTTCATCGCTATCGGGGATAAAGACCGTGCAGTGCAGATCGCCCGCGGTGAAATGATAAGAAACGGGATGCGACTGACTAATGCTACAAAAATTCTCTGCGACCGGTTCGGCGTTCGGGAGAATGTGCTCCCCATGACAGATACCGAAGTGACAACACTGGTAAAAACAGATCTTGGCCTGATTCACTTTCAGGAATACTGGGTACGGGCAAAAGGAAAGATCGAAATACAGCAGGTAGTGAGGAGTTTTAATGAACCACCTGTGGCAACCGAAGAGGTTCTTGCAGTGATTGAAGCAAGTAATGTTGTGGTGATCGGACCGTCCAATCCAATCACCAGTATTTCTCCGATTCTTGCATGCGAGGGAATAAAATCTGCCCTGGTGGACAAATTAGTAATTGCAATAAGTCCTTTCATTGGTGATACCCCGGTCAGCGGTCCTGCTGGTGCTCTCATGCAGGCAGCAGGATTCGAACCCAGCTCAAGGGGGACATTAAAGTGCTATGAAGGGATCACCAGCATATTCGTGCAGGATATCCGCGATACGACAGAGGTCAGCAATTCGGTCAGGTTTGACACACTCATGATCGATGAGGAGAAGAGTGTCGCACTCGCTCAGGAGATCCTGCGCCTTACAAGGTGAAGTTATTCGATTGTCCGGATGTTTTATTGCAGGACAATTTTTTTGCAAACCTATATAATGGTGCACAATAAGGGTTATCGTGGGAGAGATGGACGTAAAAATGGACAGGGAGATTCTTGTTTCAATATTAGTATGCTGTGTGTTAATCTCCGGATGCATATCAAGTCAGGAGAAAGGAACCCTTCAACTTGCCTCATCGCCTTCCGAGGCTCAGGTGTACCTGGATAGTCAATATCAGGGTAGTACACCAAGTACAATTACAAATGTGGAACCAGGAAATCATACGCTTGAATTCCGTTCTCCCGGTTATCAAAGTTGGTCAACAGTTATTTTGGTTTCTTCAGGTACATCTCATTATTATGCTGCATTAACACGTCTTCCCGATACTCAGCTACCTCAGGATAAAATCCCCATTATTATTCCTTCACCATCCAAAGTTACCGTTCAGGCAAGTAAAGAGACAATGATTATTGGAGACTCGATTCTGTTTTCAGGAACGAGTTCTGGCCCTGACAACGTGTTATTGACACTATACGGGCCAGGATATTACACGTATGGGGTGCTTCTTGGCAAACCGAGCGTTAATTCCGTCGGTTCATGGAGTTATACCTGGAATCCAGGATTTTCTATCCAGTCAGGTTCATACACTCTGGTAGTGGAGGACGCAAAAAAAACAACATCCGGCAGGGTTGAATTTTCGGCTGTTGGGGGGGGTATTGTATCCATTGCAGCGAATTCTTACGCAGCTGCACCTGGAGAGTCCATCACATTTTCAGGCCAATGCACAACTGGTGCACAAAATGTTTTACTCGTATTATATGGGCCTGCACGGTACTCCAGTGGCATTGAATTAGGTTCGTTATCTTGTTTGGCAGATAAAACATGGAATTTTAAATATACTCTTGAAAGCTCCATGCCTGCCGGTTATTATACCATGTATGTGTATGATCTCCCAAAAACGGCATCCAGTACCACCCAATTCACGGTTGGCTTCACCTCATAATTTAAAAAAAATGCTGCGGGGGGCTATTCCCCTCCCTTTTCTAAAAACTTTTTTGAAAAATTGATAAAATTGTCATACTATGATGGAACATCAGTGAGTTTGGTCTGAAATCAAACCCTATCCCTGAAAAATTTCAGTACATTTTTTTTGTTCCTTGAGGGCTTTTATTTCCTCATATCAATGGGATGTTCCACACCCCGGATCGATAAAAAAAACCGGTTAAATTATCCCAAAGAGGATTAAAACCTGTCACAGGTATCCGATACCTATTTGAAGGATTTTATACTAATACTCGTTCGGAGAAAGTACATGGGTATCACAAAGAAATTTGTCAATATGTTTAAGTCAGGCAAAGGTGATGAAGGGGGGAAAAAGGAGCGGGAGGAAGCACAGTTACAAACACAGACTCTGCGGTATGAAAGCTTCCTCACGGCACTTAGTGAAGGTGATCTGGATACCCGGTGGAATGCAGTGCGATCGGTTGGCGATCTTGGCGAGCCATTCATCGAACCGCTCATCCGTGGTCTCAAGGATGAATACTGGATAATAAGACGGGGTTCAGCAGATACACTCGGAAAAATAGGTGCTCCTGCTGTGGGACCATTAATTGAGGCGCTGAACGAGCCAGGTGAAGATATCCGGCAGGAGATTATTCGAGCACTTCAATTGATTGGTGAGCCTTCAGTAGGTGCTTTAATTCAGGGGTTAAAACACAGTCACCCGTTCATCCGGAGAGGTGCTGTTCAGGCACTCGGGATCATGGGTGAGACACGGGCTGTACCCCAGCTTATTGAATCTCTCAAAGATCCCGATGCTATGGTACGATACGAAAGCGCCGTCGCACTTGGCAGAATCGGGAATCCACGCGTAATAGGGCCGCTTATAGAAACACTCAATGATGTAAAAGAGCCAGTCCGGATGGCCGCAATGGCAACACTCTGTTCTCTCGGTGAGCCAGCTATTGAACCACTTATCCGTGCACTCATCGATCCAAATGAGGATATCTGCCACCGGGCAACTCTCGCACTGGTTACTATCGGAGAACCTGCTGTAGATACTTTGATCAAAGCGCTCGGTGATCAGACCCCGGGTATCCGCAAGGGTGCTGTAGAAGTGCTCGGGCAGATAGGGAATACTCGGGCAATTCCTCCAATCATGGAGAGACTTAATGACCCGGAGCGGTCAGTCCGGATTGAAGTCGTAAAAGCACTGGCTGCTCTTGGAGTTCCGGCCATTGCGCCTCTCATGCAGGTATTCCGTACGGGAGATGCTATGGTGAGGACAAGCGCTATGGAAGCGCTGTGGATGCTAGGGCAGCCTGCGACGACACCTCTCATCATGGTATTAAAAGACGACCAGAGCGATGTACGGAAGCGTGCCGCGCTCCTGCTCGGGGAGATCGGCGACCAGAAAGCTGTTGACCACCTGACCAGTCTCCTCACTGATGAAAATGTCGCCGTAAGACGCGAAGCATTCGAAGCACTTGAGATGATCAAGAAAAGAACTCCACACTAATGCCTGTCTGTATTTCTCTCTTTAGTTACCTTGGAAATAAATGAAGTCTTTTTTTGGACCGGAGGATTTTTTCGATTGTTTGACCTGAGAGAATTTCAGAATCTTTTTTTTGAGGTAATCCTCATAACCTTCCGGATACCTTTTTTCATGTATGATTTCGCTTGCAGAAATCAAGGAAGCTGAAATACGGATTTCCCAACATATAATCCATACCCCCCTTGTCTACTCTCCAACAATTTCTCAGATAACCGGGGCAAAGGTCTACCTTAAGCTCGAAACACTTCAGAAATCGGGATCATTCAAGGTGCGAGGGGCAACAAATAAGATTCTTTCTCATATCGATACAATCAGGGAGCAGGGAGTTATCGCTGCCTCAGCCGGAAATCATGCACAGGGTGTTGCGGTTGCAGCACATTCTGCAGGCATTCCCGCTACAATCGTCATGCCTGAATGGTCTTCCATCTCAAAGCAGGAAGCGACCAGAGGGTATGGGGCACAGGTTATAATTCATGGCCAGACTTTAGAGGAGAGTATCATAAGGGCGCAGCAGATCGCATCTCAAGGGCGGCTCTTTATCCACCCGTACGATGATGAAGAAGTGATTGCCGGGCAGGGAACTATAGGACTAGAGATTCTCGCTGATCTCCCAGAGACAGACATGATCATAATCCCGGTCGGGGGGGGAGGATTAATCGCCGGCATAGCCACGGCTGTAAAAGCAAAAAAGCCAGAAATCAGAATCATAGGGGTCCAGACAGAAGCGTGTCCCTCCGTTGGAGAAGCGATCCGGCACGGATCTCCATACCGGATTCCGGTGAGAGAGACTATTGCTGACGGTATCCGTGTAGCAGAGACAGGTAAAAACACGCTACCTGTCATACAGCACTATGTCGATCATCTTGCACTTGCATCTGAAGATGAGATCGCTGACGCAATGCTCCTGCTGCTCGAACGCAAACATGTAGTCGCCGAAGGAGCAGGTGCTGTGCCGCTTGCCACATTACTGAATGGTTCCATTGATGTGCAGTCCGGTAGTACGGTTGTGCTCGTGATTAGTGGGGGGAATATTGAAAGTGCCCGGCTCTTCCGGGTCATCCGGCAATCTCTTGCCCGTAAAGGACAGACTATGCACTTTTCCGTAATTCTGGATGACCAGCCCGGAGCTCTGGCACGCCTCCTGGCCGTGATCGCAAAGGAGCGGGGCAACATTCTCCATATCCACGATATGCAGGGAGAGAGTGATTTACCCGTGCAGATGGCGAGAGTGAGTATTGAGCTGGCAACACGAGGTTGGGAACATATCGGCGCATTCAAAAAAACGTTGGCTGATAATGGATATGAAATCCATATGGGATAAATCCCTGACTATTTGCATCCTGTTTTTTATAAAAAGTTACAGCTCATCTATACCTTTCCAGTAATCATACTCATGCTTCCAGATATCTTTATTGAACATCACCAATCTCATGAAGTATTCCCTGCGTTCTGCGTGTTGTTTTTCCTGAACCGGATCCTTCCATGTCGACCTGATTGCATCAACCAGCTTCCTGCCCAGCTCTTTTGCCTCCTTTTCTGCAGGTACAATCGCGTTCGGGTCGGCACCGACAAGCACCGCCACCTTGCCGACAGTGGTCGCACCGAGATGCAGCATCGTCGCGTTCATATAATCCGCAACCTCGTCTGCCATGGAACCCCCTGCTGTGGACACAGCGCAACCGTACTTTCCCGTGAAAGACTGGCAGTGGATCGAATCCGCCATCCGGTCGAACATGGTTTTGATCTGGGCAGTGACAGAATTGATATAATTTGGTGAGCCCCAGACAATACCTTCTGCGTCCAGCATCTTTTCCAGAAGGGCAGGGAAATCATCATCGTGGATGCACTCCCCCTTCGCGTAACATGAACCGCACGCCGTGCAGTATTTGATTTCAAGGCCGCAAATGTCCACAAAGGTTACATCTGCCCCTGCCTGCCGTGCTCCCTCAAGGACTCCCAGAACAAGCCTGCGTGTCTGGCTCTTTTCCCGTTTCGGACTCCCGTTGATACCAATAATCTTCATAATCAGCTCTCCATGTAGTGATTTCACTATCGAAGTATAAAGATGTGCACGAGGAGAGTCCCCCTATTTCATTGTGCCACATATAAGGGATGATGATGGAGAACCTGAATGGAAAAAAAGATTACCCTCGGTTTTTTACAGGGTCATAACACGGCGGGAAAATGATATCTGCATATCGGGATAATCCTATGACTGATATGAGCGGAATGAGAGAGAGAATGTATTATCATATCTCAAAAAACCGATTGGAAACTATGGTCGATGGCATCTTTGCCATTGCAATGACTATTCTCGTACTTGGGATTGATCCCCCAAAACCGGATATATCCCAGGCTCAGGAAGTGCTTCCCAACCAAATTTTCGACATTATTCCGGAAATCTTTTTTTTTATTATCGCTTTTTTGATTCTTGCAGGGTTCTGGCTGGATCATCACCACCAGTTTCATTTCGTCCGCACCGTCGATTCCCGTTTGCTCTGGATTAACATATTCCTGCTTATTTCTGTTGTCCTTATACCATTTTCCACCGACGTGGCTGGAGACTACCCCGATATCCTGATTGCCGTGCTGCTCTTCCACATCAACATTCTTATCGTCGGGCTCATTTTTACATACCACCTTCACTATATCTCACAATCCAGATACCTGCTCGATCCCGAGGCTGACAGTAAATACCTGAAAGTACTTTTTCATCAATCCCTGCTGATACCAGGTATCGCTTTGCTAGCTGCGATCATTTCATTTGTAAATCCTTTTGTATCGTTGCTGGTTTACCTGATAATTCCGTTCGCCAGGTATTTTGTCGAACGGTTCGGTTCCTGAACCATCCAGAATAGTAAAAATCAGAAGTTTGCCACAAACCACACACAGTGGGATGAACACCTTTACACGACCATGATTCCGGTATTTTTCTGGATAGGCACAAGTAACTATTTTTATCAGCGCAATGCCGTATGTATAGACTGAGGGGACAAGAAAAGCAATGAATACAGAAAATGAGTCCGGGCTTGGAGACATGTCTGATCAGGAGCGGGATCTGGAGGACAGGACAGCGCTGGCCCTGGATATCCGCAGGGACGCGGGACTTGAGGGGTTGGTTGGCAACCTTGATGCGGTGATTATTGCCACAGAACCTGACCACCTGGTGCCTGCTGTGTACGAACTTCTCAGATATACCGGTCTATCCTGTATTGAAGCTTTTTTCGAACAGGAGTTTCAGAGCTATGTGCTGAGTATTCCAGGCTCCGCATCAGTCATAGTCCGTTCACGGGATTTGGTGGAGAACCCGTTTATTGAGCTTAACAAAGCACGGATGACTGGATCCCTGCCTAACACACGTCTGGAGACGTTTGTCTTTGACGCGAAGAACATTCAGGATTATGTTGCCATCCAGAAGGAGCGGGGTGTGGAATTCCTGACCTCTTCACCCATTGAATCAGAAAACTTTTCGTTCATCCAGACTGTCCCGTCACGATTCACCGGAAACTCCCTCGGATTTATTGAGTGGCACGGTAAGGATCGTAGATATGTCCCACAGCAGGGCACCAGCATTTCTCCGGATATTGCAAAACCTGCATACCGGCACCTTAAAAATATCTCCGTTCTCGATCATACGGCAACGAGGGTTCGGGCTCAGGACCGCACTGACGCGATCCTTGAATATATTGCGCTCACCAACTACCATTATGACTTTGCCGTCCACGTCAAATCACTCAACTCGATCACAAGTGTCGCACGTCGTAAACCTGACGACTTCGCGATGGTCTTTACATCAGGTATTACCCGATTTACAAACGATGTGGAATCAGGCCCTACCGAGAAGTTCATTCAGAATTACGGAACCCGGGTCCACCATATGGCGTTCCGGACCATTGATATCGAAGCAACCGTTGAGACCCTGAAAAAAGATGATCTGGCGTTCCTTCTCGATCTTGTGGGTTCAGAGAGCGAGGGACTCAGACAGATTTTTTCTGAACCTTCGCAAAACACCCTGATCGTGAACGAATATATCCAGCGCTATGGTGACTTCGATGGGTTCTTTACGAAAAACAATGTGGAGCGGTTGACACAAGCAACGGAGAAACAATGAGTTCCTCCCATAAATAAAAAATTATTAAGCAATAGATTCAGTTTTTTTCGCAGTTAACGCCAGATTCATCACCTTTTGCTGTGTAAAGAATTGTGATCAACTATGTCGCACAGGAAACACTTCCTGATCGTGCTCGCCACAGTCGTGCTCCTGCTTGCAGCAGTCCTTGCAAGCGGTTGTATGAGCTCCCCGGCAACAGCACCGTCAGGGGATATAAAAAAGTTCAGTTCAGCAGATGAAATCCTCGATTACATTAAGAACAATACTCAGCTTGTACAGGATGAAAATTACCGGACCGACGGAGCATTGGTAGCAGCTCCTGCTCCGATCGCAGCAGCTCAGGAATCGACAAAGGGAGTTTCCCTATCCGGTGCATTCCCGTCAGCCGCAGGCATAGGCTCGCCCGATTACTCGCAGACCAATGTGCAGGTTGCCGGTGTCGATGAGCCGGATTTCGTCAAGAATGATGCACGGTATATCTACGTGATCTCTGGCAATACGCTCACGATTGTGGATGCGTACCCTGCTACATCTGCATCTGTCCTTTCAAAGACCGAACTTGAGGATACACCCCGCGAGATATTCATCAACGATGACCGGCTCGTTCTCCTTAAGACCGGTACATCAGACATAGAAGATAGTGGCAAACCGCAGGGAACGGATATCGCAGCAAAAATTGCCATGATGCCCCCGCGGTACCCGTATTACCGCTCCGCACCGGTTACCCATGCTGTCTTCTATGATATCAGTGACCGGGCACACCCGAAAGTCCTCAAAGACTACTCCATTGACGGGGATTACGTGAACGCCCGCATGATTGGCAGTACGGTGTACCTGCTCTCCCGTGAATCGGTGTACCCGTACAACGACCGGATCATAGTCCCTGCAGTGCGGGAGAATGCAAAAATTGTCGTTACTCCTGATGTCTACTACTTCGACAATCCCGAACGGCAGTATGACTTTACCACCGTCACTTCATTTGATGCCAGAAACGGTGCCACAAAGGATGCAAAAACGTACCTTATCGGCAGCGGTAATATCCTCTATGTCTCACCTGATGCAATGTACGTGAGTTACCAAAAGTACCACAATGTATACCGGCCGATGAGGGGGCTGGCAGAACCTGTCCTCGATGTGGTGCAAAGTACCGGTGGATCCGCTTCCGGTATTACACAGGGATCACCACCCACTGTCGCAGCAGATTTCAACACAATGAGCGAGAGTGAGAAGCAGGCTGTCATAGCAGAGATGAAGACCGGGGAGCAGGAAGCAATCCGCAAACGCGAGATCGACCAGAGCACTACCATGATCCATAAGATCGGGATCGACAATGGTGCAATCACTTACCTCGCGAAAGGGGAGGTGCCGGGATATCTTAAGAACCAGTTCGCGATGGATGAGTATGGGGGTAATCTCCGTGTAGCGACAACATCAGACGTCTGGACGAGCCGCGGGCAGTACGAGTATAATAACGTCTTTGTGCTTGATGGTGTAATGAAGACGATCGGATCACTTACCCATATTGCCGAACAGGAAAAAATTTATTCGACCCGGTTTATCGGCGACCGGCTCTACATGGTCACCTTCAAACGAATTGATCCTTTCTTTGTTATCGATCTCTCCACTCCCTCAAGCCCGAAGATCCTTGGCAAACTCAAGATCCCCGGCTACTCTGATTACCTGCATCCTTACGATAAGAACCATATCATAGGTGTTGGCAAGGAAACAGCATCAAATGAATGGGGCGGGGTCTCTACAAAGGGGCTGAAGCTTGCGCTGTTTGACGTATCTGACGTTGAGCACCCCAAGCAGATCGACAAGGTGGAAATCGGTGATTCCGGTACAGACTCTGCCGCGCTCTCGGATCACCGGGCATTCCTGTTTGACAAAAACAAAAACCTGCTCGTGATCCCGGCACGGGTTGTCAAAACGATTGATATGCCGGAAAAGTACAGCGGCGACCAGCAGCGGATCTGGTACGGGGCATACGTGTTCGGTGTCACTCCTGAGAAAGGTTTTAACCTGCGGGGAACGATAGAGCACAGCACCGGTGGGGGGTACGCGTGGTATGGTTCACCGTACGAAGTAAAACGCTCGCTCTATATCGGGGATACTCTCTATACTCTCTCACAAAAACAGATCCTTGCCAATTCCTTAAGCAGGATCAACACTACCATCGCCACCATCCAACTGCCCGGGCAAGGGGATGTACTTTACCCGGAAATGAGAGGAATTTAAAAAGGAAAAAATTTTTTTTGCAGCTGTGCGCTTTTACCCGAATCCTACTGATTTGCTATCCCCATAAAATCCATTATCCCCTGCGCCCCATAGGTATAGGACTTCATCATGCGCATTCCCATACAATCAGTAACACCCGCAAGCGGAAAAGCAGAAATCTGCGGCTGGGTCCACGAGGTTCGGGATCTCGGGGGTCTTGCCTTCTTTTTGATCCGCGACCGTACCGGAATCATCCAGGTCACCATCCCGAAAAAAAGAGCTTCAGAGGCAGTGCTTGCCGCTGCAAAACAAGTCTCCCGCGAATCTGTTGTACGAGTCGCAGGGATGGTAAAAGCTATCGACAAGGCACCGGGCGGACGGGAGCTCGTTCCTGATGTGTTCGAGATCATCAGTTTAGCTGACAGCCCACTCCCCCTGGATGTTGTAGAGAAGGTCCCGGCTGACCTGGACACAAGGCTTGACGCCCGTTTCCTGGACGCCCGAAGACCCCGGGTTGCTGCAGTTTTCCAGATCCGCAGCGCCGCAACTTACGCCATTAACCAGTACCTCCATCAGGAAGGTTTCATTAATATCACCACTCCCAAGATAGTAGCAGCTGCGACAGAGGGCGGGACGGAGCTTTTCCCTATTGCCTACTTTGACAAAGAAGCATTCCTCAACCAGAGCCCCCAACTCTACAAACAGATGATGATGGCGGCAGGATTTGAAAAGGTCTTTGAAATCGGGCCTATTTTCAGGGCAGAGGAACACAATACGACAAAGCATCTGAACGAGGCAACATCGATTGATATTGAAGTATCGTATGCAGACCATCTCGAGGTAATGCGCATCCTTGAAGAGCTGATTGTTAAAACGTACGAATATGTGAGGGCAACCTGTAACGACCAGCTCGCCAACCTCGAAATCGCCGATTTTGTTATTCCACGTGCACCATTTCCCCAGCTTCCGTATCGTGAAGCGATAGAGATTGCAAGGAAAAAGATCGATGACCCGATCAAGTACGGTGATGATATCAGTCCCGCTGCAGAGAGAGCTATTGGAGCAGAAATGGGCGGGCACTACTTCATTGTGGACTGGCCCAGCGAGATCCGCCCCTACTATGCCATGCCCTATGAGAACGATCCCACAATCTGTAAGGCATTCGATCTTATGCACCCAAGAATGGAGTTATCCAGCGGGGCGCAACGTGTTCACCAGCATGATCTCCTCGTGCAGCAGATCAAAAAGAAAGGCTTGAATCCCGAGAGTTTCGAGTTCTACCTGCGCCCGTTCCGGTACGGCATGCCACCCCACGCTGGATGGGGGCTGGGAACCGATCGGCTGATTATGACGATGCTTGGATTGTCAAATGTTCGTGAGGCAGTACTGTTCCCCCGTGACATGCACCGGCTGGTTCCCTGACCAAATACATTTTTTATCACCGCGGTCGATTCGATTGTACAATTAATTATCCGGAATTTCTATGGTAAAAGACTATTTCATCGATAAAGTTCTGGCGACAACAGTGGTCGGGAGTTACCCCGTCGTGAAAGGAAGTAGCTTGAGAGGTCTCTTTGACCCTCTCCATACCGCGGTCGAGACGGCTGTTGCCGACCAGATCGCTGCTGGCATAGACATCATATCAGACGGTCAGATCCGTGGTGACATGATCCAGGCGTTTGCCTCAAAACTTCCCGGGATTAAAGGTCAGGAGGTTATCGGTAAAGTACAGCCAGCTTCCGGACCAATAACGGTGGGGGATACGAAGTATGCACTGGGAAAGGCCCCAAAAGTGAAAGGGATTGTCACCGGGCCCACCACCCTCGCTCATGGTCTTCATATCAGTACCCCGATGTACCGGAACAAGGAGGAACTGGCACTGGATCTTGCCGCTGCACTGATTCCTGAGGCAAAAGCATTGGAAGCTGTCGGAGTAACCCTGTTGCAGATCGATGAACCGATATTTTCTACTGGTATGGCTGATCTTGCTATAGGAAAACAGGCCATTGAAATGATCACGACAGCACTGCGGATTCCAACCTGCATGCATGTGTGCGGAAATTTAGGAAATGTACTCGATGAAATCCTGAAGTTCAACGTAAATGTTCTGGACTTCGAATTTTCGAATAACCCTGCAAATCTCGATCTGCTCTCCCGCCGTGATCTTGCCGGGCGGATGATTGGGTACGGTTGTGTGGACTCATCGATTGAAAAGATCGAAAGCATTGCGGAGATCAAAAAAAGAATTGAAAAAGGGATTGAGGTATTCGATCCAAGGATTATGCTGCTCGATCCGGACTGTGGAATGCGAATGCGGTCCCGTGAGGCAGCTTTTGCCAAGCTAAAACACATGTCTGAAGCAGCAAAGATGGTGCGGATCGGGCTCTAAATTTTTTAATTTTTCCCTGATTCTCAAAAAAATATGTCCTCAGTATAAGTATTTCAATGGAGTGACATGAACGTATGATTGGTGGTGCCAGATGCAACCAATCGCAAATGCTAGTCTGCATAAAAGCAGTATTCGGCACCAGGCTGATATTCCAAGGCAACGGGAATTACCGATAGTACCATAGGCCACATCAATTATTTGCCGGAACCACAAGTCCAAAACGTACTGCATATCATAGAATGGAGAGAGAAAACTACCATGGCAGGAATAACGAGAAATTCGATCCGGGTCAGGGCTTTCCAACACACATCTTCAGAACCACTCGGTTATTTTGAACATATTTTCTCAGAAGAGGGCATCCCGTTTGACTATTCACATCTCTGGGACGACGACCCTGTCAGCGCCGGGAATGCAAACCGCCTTATTTTCCTTGGCGGTCCGATGAGCGTAAACGATGAAAAGGATTTTTTGTGGATCAAAGAGGAAAAGAAGCTAATCCGGCAGGCAGTAAGGAAACAGATTCCCGTGCTCGGTCTGTGCCTCGGTGCTCAGCTGATCGCATCTGCACACGGGGCGACTGTGTACCGGTTTCTGAACGAAACCGGCTGGTACCCATTACATTCTACTCCCGATGCAATCGGAGTTTTTGCGTCCTTCCCGAAGACTTTCCACGTTTTTCAGATGCATAGCGAAACATTCCACCTGCCTGTTGGAGGAAGACTTCAGTGCAGAGGGGATCGAGTCCCATACCAGGGATTCCGGCTCGGGTCAGCTCTCGGTCTCCAGTTCCATCTTGAGATGACCGAAGGTCTGATCCGGGACTGGACCCGTGGTGAGAGAAAATTCCTGAAAGAAAAGATAGGACGCGATTCGGAACGGTACCTTGAGACAAGCAATAAATTGTGTCAGCGGGTGGCAAGGGAATTTTTGTACGGAAAGTTCTGTAATACCCACGAAATTATCAAAAATAAATAGGGTAAAGAATTTTTTTAAAGATTTATGATAATTTCCCCGGGTTTTTTATAACCGGAAAAATCTCAGTTTTTTTGTGTGGGATTAAGATAACTTCCGGAGCTGAATCCAAATAGCATCCCCAATTGTTGTTATGAGCATTATAAAAACCGGAGTATGCAGGCAGCCCTCTAAAAAAATATTGAAATAAAAAAAAAGATTACACGACCCTGGACGTAGTCGATGCTTCGATGCCATTGTCAGTAATGATGAAGGGAAGCAATCGCCGCGGCGACGCCGAGTCCTTCATCTTGTGCACCGCAAGTGTCCGCTCGATCTCGGCCTGATGAATATCTGTCTTGAACTCGATGACAATGTCTGCCGCACGCATGACCCTGGTCATTTCTATGGGCGCATGAATCCCCGTGTAGACGACAAACATAATATTTGCACTTCGCTTCTTCATTTCTTCACGGGTCAGCCGTAAAAACTTAAGTGCTTCCTCAATTCCGTACTTAATAATTATCGTCGATAGTGAGTCAACAACAATACGCCCTCCCGCCATCTGCGGGATATACATCTCAGGATGAAGATCCGTAGCGTCGAGCATTCCAATCTCAACGTCACCATCATTCATAAGATAGGTGCCCTCTTCCCCTTCCACCTTCCAGAACTGCAACGCTGCAAGATCTACACCGGCAAGCGGTGTCCCGTAGACCATGATAATTGTCCCTTCGGGAAATCCACCATCCAGTAAAAGGTTAAGACCTACAATACCGGTGGTACGTTTTTTCTGTTTTGCACTATCCGGAATGTCCTGGATGTGGCTTTTTGTATTTGCCAAAATGCTTCTGGCATATGTTTTTTTTGCCGCTTTAAAAGGTTTGTGTGAACCCTTGGGGGTTAACTGGAGAATATTCAGGTTATTTTTTTGGAATAAGAAGGCATGTAAACATTTTACATTAGTGATCCTGCCTCACCTGTGTTATAGAAAGAACTGGATACAGGAGTTCTTAATTCCGATTATTCTCAAAACAACCGTGTTTTTTAAGAGTAAGCTATTTCTGTAGCTTCTTCCGTAATATCCATCCTGATATCTATGGCAGAAGAAATTCAGAAAATGCAGGATACTCAGAAAGAAAAAACCTTGCAAAACCGGGAACAGGTCCTGCAGACGACAGAAAAACCTCAGGAATCAAAAGATGTGGAACTGGATGATGAAGAGACAGAGAGAGACCGGACATCCAGACACTCCCATTCGGGTGGCCGGGGTAAACCACCGCGCCGGGTGATTGAGGAATCGGTAAATGATCCGTACTGTGAATAGACGGGTATGCCGGATAGCCTACAGATAAATAATACAGGAAAACTATTAATAAGTGAATATTTACAGCATCTCGAGAAAACCCGCCACATCCGCTGCATTGATGATCTTTACTCCGATATTCTGCATGTCCCGGATATTCGCCCGGTGCACCTCATCTGATGCTGCCCCGGTCGCATCATCGATCAGTATCACGGGATAATTGTACGCAATACCATCGAAAATGGTGGTCCGGATGCAATTCGGAGTCTGAATGCCGCAGACCACCATGCTCGTTACACCAATTGTCCGGAGCATCAGGTCGAGTTCCGTGCCAATGAATGCACTCATCCTCGTCTTGGTGAGGATATACTCACCCTTAAGTGGTGCCAGTTGATCAATTACCTCTGCCCCTCGGGTACCGGCAACAGCAAATGGCTGCTTATTGAAAAGCTCCTGCCGTATGATCTCTACGTCCGAACCATCCGGCCGGTGTACCCGCAGGACGTGGAAAACCGGTAGGGATCGTTTCCTGAACTCAGTCAGCGCTGCCTGGATCTTCGGTATTACCGTACCGGCCCCGGCAACTCTCAGCGGTTTGCCTTCCAGTACGAAATCGTTCTGCATATCGATGATGAGCAGTGCAGGTCTTCCCATACTTCATCCCGTTAGACTATTGAGACTAGGGGTATAATAACTCTGCAGCAGATTTGGAGAGCCTGTGGACCCGATCCTGTATTTTGTCAGCCTTATCATCACAGGGATTACTGCGGGAACTGCTTCCGGTCTCTTCGGGGTCGGTGGCGGTTTCCTGATGACACCGGTCCAGTACTGGCTCTATACGGCTGGCGGGATTGACGGAACGCTTGCCACCCGGCTCGCGTTCGGGACCTCCCTCGCCGTAATGATCCCGACGATGACAAGCGCGGCGTTCGCCCACCACCGCCGCGGGGCAGTGAACTGGCAGGCAGCAATACTGATGGGGTGTGCCGCAGTCTTCGGGGGTCTTACCGGAGGGACGATCGCCGCCCACCTGCCGGGCTATGTACTCCGGACGTTCTTTGCCCTCCTTATCATCGCGACAGCAATCCGTATGGTCTGGCATATCCAGGCTTGTTCGACTTGCGAACCCCGTGGATCGACCGGTATCTACCTCCTCATCGGTTTTTTGATCGGCATCGTCTCCGGTCTTGCCGGGATTGGCGGGGGCATCCTGCTCGTGCCAGTTCTTGTGATACTCCTTGGTTATCCCATGCACACAGCGGTCGGCACTTCCTCAGCCTGTCTGATCTTCTCGTCAATCGGTGCTGTGACTGCGTATGTTATCAACGGGTGGGGAATGGCGGGCCTGCCTCCCTACTCGGTGGGTTATGTCAATCTCATGACGTTTGCTATCCTCGCTGCAACTACCATCCCGCTCTCACGGTTCGGCGTGCGGTGCGCTTACCGCTGCTCCGGGCGGAATTTACAGATCGCATTTGCAGCGATACTGATCTTCATTGGCGGGATGATGCTCGTAAGCGGGTAAAAAAAAGAGTTACTGGTATTCCGGTGGCTGCACCTGTTTGGGGAGACCACCTTTGAAGTGCTGCTGGATGTTTTTGTAATATTCTCTAAGCCTCTCGTTCATCATCGGGTGCACCTTTTTCTGGGCTTCCTCAAAGTGGCGCTTGGTTACTACTGTAGCATCTTCACGAAGTGCCAGCATGCCCGCTTCCCGGCACATTGATTCGAGATCCGACCCGACGAAACCTTCAGTGATTTGGGAGAGGTTGGTTGCAAGCCGGTTGCGGGCTGGATCTGAAAAGACAAGGTGCTGTTCACTCAAAAGTTCAATAAAACGTTTCCGGCGTATACCAACAGATGCTCCAGTACTCCCATCAGCAGCTGGTACGATTATTGTCTTGACATCTTCGAGATCAAGAGTCCGGTCTTTACCCAGCTTTTCACCAAGTTCCGCTATTGCCTCTTCACTGTAACTTTCTGTCAGCTCCATGATCGCTTCAAGCGCTGAATCTTCAAGCGGCATATACCTTGTGTGGATTTGGATAATTTTTTTCCGGTCCTCGAACGTAGGCTCTCCTATATAGACAAGGCGGTCAAACCTTCCTGCCCGCAGGAGTGCCGGATCAACAATATCAGGTCGGTTTGTAGCCCCCATAACCACAACATCCTTGAGCTCCTCAAGACCGTCCATTTCGGTCAGGATCTGGTTAAGGACGTTATCAATCACATGCGAATCGCTGGAAGTACCCCGTGCAGGTGCGAGTGCGTCAATCTCATCAAAGAATATAATTGATGGTGCGACCTGCCGAGCCTTCTTAAACACCTCCCGCACTGCACGTTCGCTCTCTCCAACCCACTTGGAGAGAAGCTGGGGTCCCCGAACCGGGATAAAGTTTGCTCCACTCTCGCTCGCGACCGCTTTAGCGATCAGTGTCTTCCCTGTTCCTGGCGGACCATAAAGAAGAACTCCACGCGGAGGTTCAATTCCAAGATCTTCGAATTTCTGCCGGTGGGTCAGAGGGTACTCAACTGCTTCACGGACTTCGGTCTTTGCTTCTTCGAGTCCGCCTACATTATCCCATTTCACATGCGAAACTTCGAGCATCACTTCCCGCATTGCACTGGGACCAACATCACGCTGGGCGCTGCGGAAGTCACTGGCGAGAACCCGTAACGAATCCAGCACTTCTGCCGGGACTTCCTCGGCATCGAGATCCAGATCCGGAAGATACCGGCGCAATGCCCGGATTGCAGCCTCACGGGCAAGTGCTGCAAGATCGGCACCAACAAAGCCGTGTGTCTGCTGGGAAAGAATTTCAATTCTCACATCTTCGGCAAGCGGCATACCGCGGGTATGAATTTTGAGGATCTCGATCCGGTCCAGCTCGCTCGGAACGCCAATTTCAATCTCACGGTCAAATCTTCCCGGTCTCCTGAGGGCGGCATCAATTGCATCAACCCGGTTCGTCGCTCCAATCACAACGACCTGCCCGCGTTCTTCCAGACCATCCATCATGGTCAGGAGCTGAGCGACAACCCTTCGCTCCACTTCTCCCGTAACTTCCTCCCTTCGGGGTGCAATAGAGTCGAGTTCATCAATGAAGATGATTGAAGGGGAGTTCTCCCGTGCCTCCTCAAAAACTTCACGGAGCCGCTGTTCACTCTCACCATAATATTTCGATATTACTTCGGGACCGGCGATTGAGATGAAATGTGCACCACTCTCGCTTGCAACCGCTTTTGCGATTAGTGTCTTCCCTGTTCCTGGAGGACCATAAAGCAGAACACCCTTGGGGGGTTCTATCCCCAGTTTCTGGAAAAGTTCCGGGTGGCGCAGCGGAAGTTCAATGGTCTCACGGAGTCGCTGTAGTTCGTCTTTGAGGCCTCCAATGTCCTCATATGAGAATCGCTTGATACCCTCGAAACCTACTGCGGGTTTATCGGAGAACTCAATTGACGTGTTCTTGGTAATGATAACCGCCTCCTCGGGTTCAATCTCAACAACCTTGAAGGCAACGATCTGGGGTTGGATAAATGGCAGGCCCAGCATAATAGGCACGGAATCATTCTTCGCGACCGGGAAATCGATCAATCCGTTCACCACATGCGGATTGTTTGCGATCGGTATCTTTTTCGGGAGGTCCTCGGGGGGCGCCAGAACAACCCTCTTTGCTTCCACTTCATCAGCAATTTTTACAACCCTGACTGTATCACCAATGCTCACTCCGGCATTAAGCCGGGTGAAATTATCAATGCGTATTTTGCGCTGGTTCCAATCCTCAACAAGCGCCCGCCAGACTTTGGCAACAGTCCTGCGTTTCCCTTCAATCGCTACAAGATCACCAGGCGAGATCTTGAGGAGTAACATCGTCTCGGGATCGAGCCGGGCTTTTCCGCCACCCTGATCGCCGGGATACGCGGAATCCACCCTCAATTGAACTTCAGGCATTACCTTAAAGGTCATATACGCAGGGATTTATAAGTACTGTAAATGCGAGTCCTTGTTTTTGATCCGTTCCACGGCGCCGCGGGCGATATGATAATCGGTGCACTGCTGGATTGTGGGGCGGATAAAAATTGTGTCATGAAAGCGATGCATTCCCTAATCGCGGAGCCGGGCATAACTGAAGTGGCCCGGGCCGGTATCCGGGCAGTGAAAATAGATACACATGCCACCCCCATTCATCGAACCTTATCTGAAGTCATGAAACGACTCGATAATGCAGAAGCGGATGTCCCGCCTGAAGCACTCGCAATGGCCAAACGGGTTTTTGAACGTATCAACGATGCTGAGAAACGGGTTCATGGAAATCACGTTCATTTTCATGAAGTGGGAGCAGATGACGCGATCGCTGATGTAATCGGTGCCTGTACTGCCCTTCACTCCCTTGGTGTTGATGGGGTTACCGTGATGCCAGTCACACTTGGTCGGGGAACATCAACAGGTTCCCACGGCACATTCCCGATACCAGCACCCGCAACTGCCGAAATTCTCAAATGTTCGGGACTTTTAACCCGGCAGGGAACTGACGAGGGGGAGCTCTGCACTCCAACCGGTGCCGCGCTCCTTGCAGAGTTCTTAACGATGGCCCCAACAGAACTCGGAATATATACCATACACGCAATTGGATACGGTGCCGGTACATGGGATCCAGAGGGCACACCCAACGTGATACGGGCAATGGTTATCGAAACAAAGGGTGATGGCGACATACTTGCTCAGGACACTGTTGATATCCTCGAGACAAATATTGATGATGTCAGCGGGGAGGTAATTGCCCACGCAATTATCCAGTTTCTAAAAGCCGGTGCACGGGACGCGAGTGCAATACCAATCATAATGAAAAAAGGGAGACCCGGCTTCCTTATCCAGGTGATCTGCACCAGCGACAAGAGCGGGGAACTCGCTGAACTGATGGCACGGGAACTGGGAACGCTTGGCATACGCTGCATACCCGCGGTTCACCGGTTCATTGCCGAGCGGACCATTGAACTCGTTGATGTCGAAATTGCGGAAAAACATCGTACCATAGCAGTCAAGTTCGGGTGGATGCATGGTGAGATCTATTCACTCAAGGCAGAATTTGATCAGGCCCGGGACTGGGCGACAGAGCTTGGTATCCCAGTCAGCGAAGTCTTACGTGCTGTTGAACATGCTGGCTGGAAATCTGTTCAGAAAAATCATTCTGCATCAGGTGACCAATGAAAACCGACCGCCGGAGCAGTGGGAATACCGCGCTGGACCGGATGCTGGGTGGCGGGCTTGAAGTGCGGACAATTACCCAGTTCTATGGAGAACCGGCGAGTGGCAAGAGTACGTTATGCATGATCGCTGCGGTTACCTGCCTTCGGGCCGGACAGACCGTTGTGTTCATAGATTCTGAGGGTTTTTCCATTGAGCGGTTCCGGCAGATTGCGGGGGAGGATACGGAAAAAATTGCCGACAGGCTCTTCCTGTTCGAACCTATCGACTTCGAACACCAGGGAGCCATGATTGCAGAAGCCGAGAAGGTTCTCAAGACCCACAAACCAGGTTTGCTGGTCATGGACTCTGCCACTGCATTGTACCGTACCGATCTTGAGAAGGGAAGGGACTCGATTCAGATGCTCACCCGGCAGATGATCCAGCTGCTGGGGTATTCCAAACGTTATGATATCCCAGTGATTATCACCAACCAGGTATACATGGATACCCTGAAAAACACCTACTTCGGCCTCGGGGGTACTGCACTGGAGCACCTTTCCAAAGTGATTATCCGGCTCGAAAAGACTGACCGCCCTGGATTCCGCAGGGCACGGCTCGTCAAACACCGATCACAACCAGAAGGGGCCTCCTTTGATTTTGAAATCGTTGAAGACGGGATAAGGGTGCGAGAGTAATCATACGATTTTTCCCTGGTTAAAAAGGGCAGCAATTATTTCGTATTTTTTTCAGCAATATTATTTTCATCCGGCTCATATTCCGGGAAATTTCTCCACATTAATGTCATTAGGTTGTATCTGACAAAAAAGGAATGAAATATTGAAGGGTCAGTAGGAGATCTTTCCGGAAAAAACCGTTGTCGCTGGCCCTTCCATTTTTGCACCGTCTTTGAGATATATGGTGAGGGGACCTCCCCGGGTTTCCACAGTCACGGTATCCCCGGTGTATCCCAGTTTGTGCATAACTGCAGCAGATGCGGTGGCGCCAGTACCGCATGAGAGCGTCTCTTCCTCCACACCGCGCTCGAACGTGCGGATTCTGATGCTATCGGGCCCGGTTCTCTCAACAAAATTCACGTTTGCCCCTTTTTCGAACGTCGCATGGTGACGGATTGGAGGAGCCACTGCTTCGACATCCATGGCATCGATGGCGTCAACGATGATAACTGCATGGGGCACGCCGGTATTTACGGCATAAACGTCGAACTCCCCTATTCTTTCCTTGTATTCCCCCTCACCGGTTGCCGGTATTTCTTTCCGGTCAAATTTCGGCGTTGTCATGGTAATCGTTGCAGAAAATTCGTCTTCCTGATACCCCATGGCGACACTGATCTCCCCGGCAGGGGTTTCCACGGTGCAAAAATCCTTTAAGTACCCGGCATCAAATGCATATTTTGCCAGGCAGCGGATGCCGTTCCCGCACATTTCCGCTTCACTCTCATCCGGCTGGAGAATACGCATTCTGAGCGTGCTTTTTTCAGATTTAGAGAGATAGATAACCCCATCCGCCCCAATCCCGAAACGGCGGTCACAATAAATTGCAGCAAACTGCCCTTTCATATCATCCGGTATGACGATTTTCTCATGCTCATCGATCAATACGAAATCATTACCGTTCCCGTGTAGTTTGGTAAATGGTATTTCCATGCGTATCTCCCTCAGGTGTTGTCCACACTATCTGAAACATCGTTCATAACTCATTCCTCATTTCTGGTATTCATCTCAAAGGTTTTATGGAATTCTTCGATGCCCCATCCAAGGTACTCTCTGATGATGATATAGGCCATCTGCGGCGGAATAGCACCTGCCTCCGTTACGATAAGATCGATATACTCCGCCGGCGTCACATCAAACGCTGGATTACGTACAGTAACCTGCGGAAGTGTACGGGCAATTTCATCGGTGAGAATCTCATTTGCCGCACGCTCCTCTATCGTAATGAGCTCTCCGATAATTGTCCGGGGTGCAAACTTGTAGGTCTCTGCCGCGACAAGGACATTAACCCGCGCTTCATGAGCAGTATGGGCAACCTGTGAAGTGCCGATTTTATTCACCACTGCGCCATTAACCGTTACAGCATCGGCTCCAACGATAACCAGATCAACTTCATGGATGAACGAGCGCACAGCAGAGTCAACAATGAAGTTGGTTTTAATACCAGCATCATTGAGGGTCCTGATGGTAACATATCCCTGGTTTCGCGGGCGTACTTCTGTTGCAAAGACCTCAATCTCTTTGCCGCTCCGGTGCGCTTCAATGATGCACCCAAGCGCAGCTTCAGAATTGCAATGCGTAAGAAGTGTGTCCCCATCGCGAATATGGCGTGCACCAAACTTTGAGATATTTTCCACTGCGTGCCGGGATGAGTGAATGAACTGCTCTGCGCGACTGATGACTCCGTTCCGCGCCTCTTCAAGGGTCACTGCCCGCTCAAGGCCGGACATAACAATGTGTACAGCATTCGGAAGAGAAACTGCAGTCGGGCGCGTTGCTATCAGGATTTGTGCGGCAGCATCCATCTCATGCTGGAAAAACCTGAGATTCTCAGCCCGGATTTCTGTCGCATGACGCCGGAGTGCTTCAGCAGCCTCACGCGCAATTCTTCCGGCACCCCTAATCTCCATGCTCTTTATCTTCTCTGCGGTTTCAGTTACGAACATCAGCTTCATTGATTCAATGTTCAGAAAAGTACATAGAGTTTATCACCGGGTATCACCATGTCATTAGCGGTTGTCTTTGACAGTGCGGGAACACTCCTGAACACGTACCGGGTTGCAAAGGATATCCGCCACAAAAAACTTCTGCCCGGTATCGAAACCACAACACTTACTTTCAGCTCCCCAGATCGTGTCCTCGTCGTTTTGCCCGTGCATTCCAAGGATATCATAAAATCACCAGGTGAGATGCTCCTTTCTTCCTATCTCGTTGAACATAACGTTGGATTTGGTGTAAGCTGTACCAGAAAAATTGTTACTGCAGAAGAGATTGGGGATGTGCTCTATACCGATCGCCAAGTCCGGGTGAGTGATCTTCAGGAATGCATCCGGAATGTCTGGACCGTCTGTAAAGCGGAATCGATCGTTACTTTGAACAGCGGCGCGATTGTCAACATGGCAGACAAGCTGATTGAATTTGCCATTACAGCCGGGGGCTGGCCATTTGACGGTGCAAAAGAAGCAATAACTGCGCTTCACCGCATGGGGGTGCCGACCTTCATCGCATCCGGTGACCGGGTAACAAAACTGGAAAAAATGGCAGACCATCTTGGTATTCCCCGGGACAGGGTGTATGGCGTGGCAACACCGACTGTAAAAGCACAGATTGTCAACGATCTGCGACAGGAATATGACAAAGTGCTGATGGTTGGGGATGGGATCAATGACCTTTGTGCCATGCAGAATGCTGATATTGCAATACTTACTATCCAGCAGGCCGGTGACCGGCCGGAAGAACTCTACAGGGAAGCTGATTACGTGGTAAAAAACGTGAGTGAAGTTGTTACCATCGTACAGAAGTTGCTCGCATCAACAGAACGTTTCGATCGTGACGACTGTGATGCATCATATAAAAAGTAATATGTCACAAGTATCACATTAGGTATAAGGGTATTATGAAGGCTCCACTGATCACGGTAGAAAACCTCTGCATGAATTTTGATGGCACGGAGGTACTCAAGAACATTTCTTTTGAGATTGCCGAAGGGGAGATCCTGGGAATTATTGGAAGGAGTGGCGCAGGTAAGACAGTACTCATGCACCTCGTTCGGGGCGTTGAACAGCCCCCGACAAGCGGAAAGATAATATACCATGTTGCAGCGTGTAACGGATGCAATTACATGGACGTAGGGAGTTCTGCCGGGAAAAACTGCCCTCATTGCGGTGGCATACTCTCTGCACTCAACGTAGATCTCTGGAGTGAGGGGGAAGAAGCGCTGAAACGCCGGTTGATGCGGCGTTCCGCAATTATGTTCCAGCGCACCTTTGCATTGTACGGTGATGACCGTGTGATCGAAAATGTGCTCCACGCCCTCGATGATATTGATTACCCCCAGGAGAAGGCCATCAACCGTGCCGCTGACCTTATCGACCAGGTAAAACTGTCTCACAGGATGATGCATATCGCGCGTGACCTTTCAGGAGGAGAGAAACAGCGTGTAGTCCTCGCACGTCAGCTTGCAAAGGAGCCTTTCATGCTCTTTGCTGATGAACCGACCGGTACTCTCGATCCTGGCACTGCCCGAATAGTTCATTCAATGCTTATCGAAGCGGCCAAAACAAACAATATGGGAATGGTTGTTACCTCCCACTTTTCTCAGGTAATTGAAGACGTGGCACATCGTGCAATCCTCTTGGTGGATGGAGGGATTGCCAAAATAGGGACTCCAAGGGAAGTCATAGCGGAATTCATGAAAGGGTATGATGACTCTGAAAAATTTGAAGAGTCCGAGTTGGGGGAAAAAGTGGTTGTTGCACGCGACCTGTTTAAACGCTACATTTCTGTTGATCGTGGTGTCGTAAGGGCAGTAAACGGGGTGACCTTCGAGGTTTATACCAAAGAGATCTTCGGGATCATCGGAAAGAGTGGGGCGGGAAAGACTACCCTCTCAGGGATTATTGCCGGTCTTGTCGAACCAACAAGCGGGGAGATGAATATCCGGATTGGAGAAGAATGGATAGACATGACCAAACCCGGTATTGAGCAGCGGGGGAGGGCAACGGGATATATCGGACTCCTGCACCAGGAATATGACCTCTTTCCTCATCGCACGGTCCTTGACAACCTTACCGATGCGATCGGGCTGGAATTTCCAAAAGAACTCGCGATGCGAAAGGCTCTCGTAACGCTCAAGATGGCGGGGTTCTCTGATGAAAAGAGCAGGGAGATCCTTGAACGGATGCCGGCGCAGCTCTCAGAGGGGGAACGGCACCGTGTGGCACTCGCTCAGGTCCTCATCCGTGAGCCGCGAATCGTGATTCTGGATGAACCGACCGGAACAATGGATCCCATTACAAAGATTGATGTAAAGCATTCAATCATGCACTCCCGTGAGGAGATGGAAGAGACTTTTATTGTCGTTTCGCATGATATGGAGTTCGTACGGGATGTCTGTGACCGGCTCGCACTTATGCGTGGCGGCAAGATCGTGCAGATTGGTAAGACTGCTGACGTTCTTGCGATCCTTACTGAAGAAGAGCGCAAGCTGATGAGTCAACCTGCAGCATGACGAGTGGAATGATTGCTATCCACCTCGATGGAGAGAGGATGGAGGTCAGAGAGGGAAGCACACTCGGTTCTGTCATTCCCCACCATCCACATGGATGTAGTGTAGCAATTATTCGCCCGTCAACGCAGGAGCAGGCAAAGACAGGTACTCTTTCGCTCAGCACCACAGCAGGAGAGGTCGCGATTGAGATTGCTGGTGGGAACGAGGTTTTCCTTAAATCTCCTGAAATTGTGCAAAAACTCACTCTTCACTGGAGTGATCGTTACGCTTCGGCGTTCGGGCCATTTCCCTCACCGGTTCACCCGGTGCGTAAACCCCACCTCTACGAACGGGGTGATGTGATTCTCGGCTGCGGGGGTTATGAGCCGGCCCGGTCCTACCTGATTTTCTCAAAGTCCCGCCATTCTGCAGATCATGGGGCTGATGAAAGCGGCGGGGTCTTTGCAAAAGTTGTAAGCGGCCGGGGGATACTCGACCGCTGGACACCCGGGGACCGCATTACGAAAATCGAGCCGGTCATCAGCTGGGCGGACACAAGCCGTTCCTTCACTACAAATGACATGAGCCTCGTTATTGAAGGTGGAATGCAGATCGTTACCAGGGTAAACGTGATCGCTCAGGGGTATACCCCCGGTCAGATCACGACGGAGGCTGCCGGTAGTGTCGAACACCTGCTTCTGGCACTCCGATCAGGAAAATTTTCTGCCAGCCGGGTGACGAGCACCCATATCCTTGATTCCCGGCTCGCAGGTACTGAAGATATCGAACCAGAATTCCGGCACCCACGCAGGGAAGGGACGGTTACCGTACGAACCACAGGGCAACTTGCCGGAGGTATCTATATTTACCGAAATGATGTTCCCAGCAGTCCCGTTCACGATGTTGTCGGCCAGATTGTACATGGCATTGAACTGGTAAAACTGGCTAAAGAACACGATATCTTCACCATCAGTGTTCTACCTCAACGGATTGATCTTCTCGGACTCTCCCTCACAGAGGCAAAGGAGATCGCAGCCGCAGAGAAAATTTCACTGAACGCTGATAAAGAAGAGGGAGAGAGAATTGTTGTCTCGCAGGATCCAGGTAATACCCTGGATGTCCTCAAAGAGCGGATGGTTACGGTAACAACAGCTTCCCTGGAAAAAGTAATAGATATTGAGCTGGATGACGAAAAAGCACCAGTCAGCTGCGACATTTTCCGCCGAATTACAGGTCTTAAGCAACACGATGCCGGGATGATACCGGTCTTTTTTAAATTCGATGACGTAATTTTGTTCAGATCTGTCATTCCGGCCGGGACCAAGATCAATCCTGAGAACACGCCTAAGGACGAAGTTCCTGGAGCCACACTTGCAATTACCAATGATTCCCGCAAAGCTTCCGGATTCGTGGGCGTGCGCTTGTCAGCAAATAAAGAGTTCGGTCCCACATCCGAGCCTTTTGAAGGTACGAATATTCTTGGGCGTGTTATCGATACGGAAAAACTGAAAAAAGTAAAGGAGAAGGAGAATATGTATATCAGGGTGGTAAAGCGGTGACCGGATATACCCCGACACATGTAGGTACGGTAACCAGGTACGTTGTGGTAGAATCGTTCGATATTACACCGGCTGATCTTGCACTCCGGGCCTATGAGATCTCACAGGGTGTGATGATCAAGGAGACCTGTTTTGGGATTGTCATTAGTGGTAAAGACGGTGAGGTCGATCGCGTCATTGCCGGACTCCGGAAACTTGATCCTGATCATATATTTGTCAAAGACCGCGGATTTCCTCCGGGGGATCCTCGCCGCTGCAGAGCGAATCTCGGCGGTGCACGACCTGGATACAATGGTATGGAGCACGAGATGACTATACTTCCCTATGTCTCACACGGGCTTGAAGAACTCAAAAAACACGATGAAACGACCATTCCTCTTCCGGAAAATCCTCGGGAACACCCGCTGCTTGACATCAACAAACTCAAGAAACTGATTGATGCACAGGAGTCCTGAAATGGCAAAAGTATTCATCTACCCTGCAACCAGCCTTATCCTCTCTGACATGGTGGCACGATTCGGACACACACCACTGTCATCTGCAACAGCTATTCGTGAACGTGTCCAGACTGCAGGACTCGAATCCCCCCCACTCCAGATCACTCCTGAAGAGCCAAAAAAAGGACTGAAGTGGGCAGCGGTCGAAGTGCCGGCCGGTGTCCGGGGCCGAATGTCTCTCTATGGGCCTATGATCGGAGAATGTGAAGCGGCCATCATCATCAACGATGCAGATCTCGCTTTCGGGTGCATGGGATGTGCCCGCACCAATGAGCTGGTTAAGTTCCTCCTTCATCAAAAAGAGATCCCAAAACTCGAGTTGTTCTATCCAAAAAATGAGGAGGACGGCGTGAAATTCGTGGCTGCCATCAAACGTTTCCTCTTAGAACTGGGAGGTCCGAAATGACACTCCCTGTACGCATTGCACAACTCTCCTGCGGGCCGGAATATTCCGGGATCCAGCACGAGATCGATACCGCGGCACGAGAAGTAGGGGGCGAGATTTTTTACCCGGATGTCGCTCTCAAAGACATACGCCGGGATTTTGATATGTTCGGGCTGGATGTAAGAAGCCCGGACCTGAAACTCGCCATTGCAAGAGCTATGGCACTTGTAGAAGGGCGGGTAGAAGCTGACGCGGTCTTCATCGCCACCTGCTTCCGCTGTGCTGAGGCGGCGATTGTTCGTAACGAGCTCCGGCGTTACATCAATGAGCATTCAAAGCTTCCGGTTGTCAGCTACTCATTTACGGAACGGACGACTGCGGGAACGCTCCTCACCCGGATGGAGGCGCTTACAACCATTGCCCGGCGTCGCGCACTGCTCGCCCGGGAAACCCAGCAGGGTATAACACTGGGGCTGGACTCGGGTTCCGCAACTACAAAAGCGGTTGTGATGAAGGACAACAAGATTATCGGCACAGGCTGGCAGCCAACCACAGAAGTTTTAAAAAGCGCTCAGGAAGTGATTGCCCATGCTCTTTCAGAAGCGGGAATCACGAGGGACGAGGTGCAGGCAGTCGGCACCACGGGTTACGGCCGATTCCTTGTGGGGAAAGAGATCCATGCGGACCTGATACAGGAAGAACTGACCGTAAACTCGAAGGGGGCTGTTTATCTTGCCAACCGGCAGCATGGACCTGCAACGGTTATTGATATAGGTGGGATGGACAACAAGGCAATTTCGGTAATGGATGGAATTCCTGGAGTCTTCACGATGGGGGGGATCTGCGCAGGGGCAAGTGGCAGGTTCCTTGAGATGACGGCGAAGCGGCTCGGCGTTGATATTACCGAGCTGGGTCCGCTTTCCATGAAAGGATTCGGAGGACGTGTGCCGATGAACAGTTACTGCATTGTTTTCGGGACGCAGAGCCTGGTCAATGCACTCGCAGCAGGCAGCACCCGCGAGGATGTGGCTGCTGCTGCGTGTCATAGTGTTGCCGAACAGGTATTTGAACAGCAGCTGCAGGAAGTTGATATTAAGGAGCCCGTTATCATGGTCGGGGGCACATCACTCATTGAGGGGCTCGTCTTTGCGATGGGTGAACTGCTCCAGACGAAGATCGTTGTACCTCCCTATTCGCAGTATATTGGTGCGGTTGGGTCGGCATTGCTTGTATCAGGATTTATAAAGGACGATTAGATGCCCGGCATTGAGTACTTTGAAGTGGAATGCCCCGAACCGGTGGGTGCTGAGTACTACAGGCAGATAACAAACGATGTTCTGTTGGACCACAACCTCCTGAGAGTTATCCATAAGCTTCATGTCTATATCGATCCGAAAGTGCCGCTCTTTGTTGCAGTAGGAATATTGAAAAAGATCACAACCCAAGTCCGGGTGGGGGATTTTGCCAATGTGAATCCTCTGGAAGGCAAAATCATCCTCGTTATTTCAGATGAAACCTACCTTGCACCCATGCTGAAGATTTTCTGGCAGAAATTCGGTAAAGACCATGTGGACCAGCCAGATCGTTTCACTGTTATCCTGTATGATGTCAAAGCAGACCTCAAAGAGATCGAAGAGATTATTGTTGCCGATCCAAGCGAGTCGCTCTATAAGGATCTCATCTATGCGTTCCGGTGTATTGCACCGGAAGGATTCCGCCTGCGCAGCGAGAAATTCAACAAAGAAAAATTCTCTTTTGTGGCGAGTGAAAACACGTTAAATGAAAAAATCGATGAAATCGTAAGGGACAAGTTTGCACGAATGGGGGAGGTACCATGACACTTGTCCCGATTACCTACAAGGGAGGTATCTACCAACATGATATTATCACGGATCTGATTGAGGATCTTGGCGGCTATATAATCCAAAAACATGTAATCGCAGCGGAGGTAGTGCTCCAGTGCTTTGTTCCCCGTGACGATATTGAACTTATCCGCCAGAAAGCAAAACCCCTTTTTGGGGAAGTAACTGATACTCCGCTCGTTGGTACAGAGATTGCGATTGTCAGTATGAGCCTTGAGATTCATCACCTGCCCCACCCCTCCTGCGATATCGCTGAATATGTGCGGCGAATAGGGGCCAAAAGCAATATGGTCAGTCTCGCCCGTGGTCCGGGAAAACGGATCGCCGGCTTAAATGATGAGGAGCGGGATGTAATCAACGAACACGATATTGCAGTATATCTTATGGGTAATTTTGAGACTTGCATTGAATATAAAATGCCAACTCTTCGAAGAGGGATTGAGATCCCTATCGTGCTCTGCGGGGGCCCGGACAAAGAAACCCTCAAAAGGATCATAGATCCACCAGTAGATGGTTATGTTGGCAATGTCGGCAGGTTTATGCGCCGGACAAAAGAGGCAGACGAGCTTGAAAAACTCGATGAGATTATCGCTGAGATCATCAGGGTACTGGAAAAAAAGCGAGAAGAAATCCAGAAAGATCCCCTTTCTGTTTCTCCAGCGAGACTAATGGGTATAATTAAAGAAAAGGTCCCTGCGATAAACGGGGTCACTTCTCCGACACCTCTCACGGTTCAGATGGCCGGGCTTCGTGTTAAGCTCCCATATGATTCATTTGCCGGCGATCTCAGGATGCTCGAAATCGAAGACGGTATTAAGCTGGGTGATCTCTCTGAAATTGTTCCTTCACGGATGCGGGACTATATCCTTGTAAAAATTCTGCCGTTCTCTGAGACAAATATGGTGATATAATGGAAAAAACAACCAAAGAAGAATTTGAGGAGCGCCTGGCACAGATTGTAGCTCGAGGTGCGGATGTAACCGCCGATACGTGGATGAAGGAGATTGAAGCAGAATATGGGCGTGTTCCTCTTATTTTCAAACGGATGGGGGAACGTCCTGAAGTACTTATTTCCCATCTCCTCTATAAGGGTACGGTGGCTCAGACCAGCCCGCTCGATCCAAAATATGTCGAACTAATCAGCCTGGCCGTCGGAGCAGCACTCAAATGTCCACACTGCACAGGATACCATATGCAGGCAGCTCTTAAAATGGGTGCGAGCAGGGAAGAGATCCTGGAAGTGATCCTGCTGGCCGGTATGATATCCAACTCATCGGTGCTCGCGAACTCCTACCGTATCTTTGACGAGAAGATGGAACGCTGCATACCTTGTGAGACAAAAGGAGTAAGCAAAGTAAACCCCAGACGAAAAGCGACATCTTCAAAAAAGAGATGACGCTTCCTTCATACGTGCAGATTATTCACCTAACTATTTTATCATACAGGGTCCATTTTTACCATAATGTGCGGGATAGCCGGGCAATACTGTTTTAACGGTAGGGAACCGGACGGCAGGCTTATGTCGTTAATGTCGGAACGGCTTGCACACCGGGGACCTGATGGGGAGGGGATTCATATTAGTAGTGGCACCGGTCTTGTCCACCGCAGGCTTGCAATTATAGATCTTTCCGACAATGCCCACCAGCCTATGACCAACGAAGACGGTACACTCTGGGTAGTATTCAATGGTGAAATCTATAATTATATCGAGCTTCATCAGGATCTGGTACGAAAAGGACACCGCTTCCAGTCAAAATCTGACACAGAGGTTATTCTTCATGCCTATGAGGAATGGGGCACTGATTGCCTCAACCATTTTAATGGTATGTGGGCATTTGCACTTATTGATGAGAAATCGGGAACACTCTTCTGTGCACGGGACCGTTTTGGCATTAAACCCTTCTATTACACCCTTGTCGACAATACGTTCCTTTTTGCTTCAGAAATAAAGGCGCTTCTTGCACATCCTGATGTTGGAAAATTACCGGATCCCACAACATTGGGCATATTCCTTGCTTGGGGAGTACTTGACCATTCGGAACGAACCATGTTCGATGGCATTCTCCAGTTGAAGCCAGCTCATGCAATACTTGTGGGAAAAAAAGGTGTTGGAGTACCTTTCCCCTACTGGAATGTAAAAATCTCTTCTGATATCGAATCGGTTGTTACTGATAATGATGCGGCAGCGAGGCTCTTGTCGTTACTCTATGATGCGACAAGGGTTCATCTGCGCAGTGATGTCGCTGTTGGAACCTGCCTTTCTGGTGGCATCGATTCGTCGACTCTCACGGTTCTCATAAACATACTGATACGGGAGGAAGCTCCTTCGAGCGTTGGAACGCTCCAAAAAACATTCTCCGCAGTTTTCTCTGATACCCGATTTGACGAGCGCCGGTATATTGATGAGATCATTGCAATGACCGGAGTCAATAACCGGCGAACCGAGCCCTCGCCAGAAGAGCTCTGGAGCGATATTAACCACTTAGTCTACATGCAGGACGAACCGTTTGGTTCACTCTCGATCTATGCTCAGTATTGTGTGATGCGGATCGCTCGAGATGAGGTCAAAGTAGTGCTGGACGGCCAGGGTGCTGATGAGCTCCTTGCCGGTTATATTGCGTACCAAGGTAGCTATATTGGTGGTCTTTTGCGAACCTTCCACTGTGTGGCAGCATGTTATGAAGTATTAGGCAGTTTCAGATATCACCGCGGCTTTCTTGGTTCTTCACTACAGCAGCTTCTTGTTCGAAAAGGGCGTAGGAAGCTCCTTAAGGGATATCCTGAAGAGATTAACAGATATGATGGCAGCCTTAGTGAAGTACTTCACCGGGAACTTACTGCAACCAACTTACCCTCACTCCTCCATTATGAGGATCGGAATTCGATGGCATTTTCAATCGAAGCCCGGGTGCCTTTTCTTGATGTCAGGCTAGTGGAGTATATTGCATCACTACCTTTAAGGCAGAAGATCCAAAACGGTGTGACAAAGGTCTCCCTGCGTAGGGCAATTAAAGGAATTATTCCCGAATCGATCCGGTGCCGGATGGATAAAATGGGGTTTGTTACACCAGAAGAAGTCTGGATGAGAGAGAGTCTGCAACCCTTCATACTGAAAATTCTTAATTCCTCTGTCTTTCGTGAGCGTCCATTCTGGGATGCAGATGCTGTAAAAAGAGATTATCTCAAATTTATTGAAGGAAGCTCTGTGTATTCTCCGGAAATCTGGCGGATTATTTGTACCGAACTCTGGCTGCAGATGTTCTTTGACCATAGAGCTGAATTTTCTGGCAACAAGCGCATAAATCCGGAAAGTGCACAATAAGTACTTACCTTTTTTTCTTTTGTGGGATCGAATCCTCTAAATAGTGACTCCGGACAGAGTTATGTGATATATTTCTGAACGATACGGCATTAAGTCAGTTCAGGATGCGGATACATCATGAAATCCATCATTCTTGCTGGAGGAGTCGGAACGAGACTCTGGCCACTTTCACGGGAGTACTATCCTAAGCAGTTCATCCCGCTTGACGGTCATTCACTTTTTCAAAAGACGTACGAACGGGCAAACCGGCTCTCAGATCCAGGGGGGATATTTGTGGTTACCAACGAAATCCACCAGTATCTCGCCCGTAATCAGATTGAGGAGCTCGGATACTCCATTTCTGATGATCATCTTCTTGCAGAGCCAGTAGGGAAAAACACGTTACCTGCCATCGCATGGGCAATGCAGCGAATCCGGAGTTTTTCTTCAAATGACACAGTCGTAGTATTCCCAAGTGATCACATCCTTGGCGATTCCGCACTCGATCAGATTCGTGCCGCAGAACCACTTTCCAGAAAAAACCTTGTCACATTCGGTATAAAACCAACCTCCCCCCAGACGGGTTATGGATATATTAAACCAGGAAAACTGCTTTCCCTGGGAGCAGTTGTTGATGAATTCAAAGAGAAACCTGATGAAAAAACCGCAAAAGAATATGTCCGGAAGGGATATCTCTGGAACAGCGGGATATTTCTCCTCTCTACCGATTCTTTTTTTCAGGAACTGAAAAAATATCGTCCGGATCTGTTCAATGCATTCTCCGAGGGGCACATTGCGGATTACAGAAAACTTGAATCGATTTCCATCGATTACGGGCTGCTGGAACACTCAAAAAAGGTTGCAGTTGTGACTCTTGAAACCGAGTGGAGTGATCTGGGTACATTTAAAGCCCTTTATGACTTCGAGATTCATGATAGTGAGGGGAATGTGGGTAAAGCGGAGTATTTTTCAGCGAAAAATAATTTTGTGCAGGCACCGGGAAAACATGTAGGTCTGATTGGTGTTCATGACCTCATTGTTGTTGACACATCCGATGCGCTCCTGATTTGTGACACCCGGCATACGGAGCAGGTAAAACAACTTGTCAACAGGTATAATGAGCGAAATGATCCGGTTACGAAATACCACCGTCAGGTGCATCGCCCCTGGGGATCTTACACGGTTCTTGAAGAAACGGAAATATATAAAATCAAACGTGTTAGTGTCAAACCTGGCCAGAAACTCTCCCTTCAGCTGCACCATCACCGGAGTGAACATTGGGTTGTGGTAAGCGGGACTGCGGAAGTCGAACTGAATGGAGAGACCCGGTTTCTCAGGCAAGGTGAGAGCACATTTGTCCGCAGTGGTATGAGACATAGGTTAAAAAATCCGGGTATTATACCGCTTGAGGTCATTGAAGTGCAGCTTGGAGAATACCTTGAAGAGAATGACATTGTTAGATTCGACGATGAATACGGAAGAAGGTAATTTTTTTTAATAAATGAATCGGCTTTCACAAACATGCTTTTCAATCAGAATAGTACATTTTAATCATATTACCGCTGTTCATTTAGGGAAGGGTAAGCTCACCTAAAACGCAGATGGATCATGTTATTTTTTTCTGCTCTGTTTTAATGTGACCTTATGATTCCCCCTTTCAGTAGCAGGAACAAGAAACTGCCCTCCGTTACCAATGAGATCGGTTCTTCCTGCTAAGTTAAGTCCCTTAATAACTAATCTCCTGTTGTCAGGATCACGATACTGCATCAGTGCACGCTGTATCTTCTTTTCATTCCCCTTCGGAACGTGAACCGGCTCCAGAGTGAAGGGATTGAGGCTGGTATAGTACATACAGGTCGATACACTCATCGGTGTAGGGGTGAAGTCCTGCACCTGCTCGGTGTAGAGCTGGTGGTCATGGATGTAGACAGCAAGCTCGACCATATCTTTGACAGAACAGCCGGGATGCCCTGACATGAAGTACGGGAGTAGGTATTGCCGTTTCTTTTTTCCTTTCTGCAATTTTTCGAAACGTTCGCAGAACCGATCAAAAACTTCACGATCGGGTTTGTTCATAACGTCGGTGACGTTTTTTATCACATGTTCCGGTGCAACTTTAAGATGTCCGGAAACATGATGATCACAGATCATTTCCAGATAGCCGGAATCGTCCGCAAGCGCAAGATCATAACGAATCCCCGAACCAATAAAGACTTTTTTCACCCCCGGAATTTCGCGAAGGTTTTTAAGGAGTTTCACTTGATGCCGATGGCTCGTATCCAGATTTTTACATGACGGGCTGCAGTGTTTAAACCGACAGGCTCCGTGTTTTTCCCAGAGGTCACAGGAAAAGCAGTACATATTTGCCGTAGGACCCCCGACATCCTGCACGATCCCCTTAAATTCCGGCATCCTGGTCATACGGGTTACTTCGCGGATGATCGATGCACTGCTTCTGCTCTGGATGATCCTGCCCTGGTGATGGGTTAAAGCACAGAACGAGCAGGCACCGAAACACCCCCGGTGACTCGTAATGGAGAACTGTACGGGTTCAAGAGCAGGGACTCTTTCTGTGTATGATGGGTGGGCACGCCGTGAGAAAGGCAGATCATAAATGTGCTCGAGTTCTTTAGTTGATAGTGGCAGTGCCGGGGGATTCTGGATAACAACAGTCTTCGGGTGCGGTTGCGCTACCGGCCTTCCCCGAATGGGATCCTGTTCGCGATAATGCATCGCAAAAGCACTGGCGTATGATGTTTTATCTTCTGCAACTTCAGTGAACCCGGGGAGTTCAATAATCCCTTCCGGTCGTTTAGTGCGCCACTCTGCGGTTTCCATCCTGAACGCAGTTCCCCGGATATCCCGTAGCGATGCAATAGTTTCACCGGATGCAAGCCGCCGGGCAATCTCCACCACCTGTCTCTCTCCCATGCCAAAAACAAGCAAATCCGCCGGAGCGTCAGCAAGGATTGCATGCCGGACGCGATCCTGCCAGTAATCATAATGGGCAAACCTTCGAAGACTGGCCTCAATACCCCCAAGGACAATCGGAGTGTCCGGAAACAGTTCGTGAACCCGGTTGGTGTAAACAATGGTTGCCCTATCGGGTCGTTTGGGGATTCCCCCAGGGGAATAGACATCATGACTCCGCCGTTTAAGATTCGGTGTGAAATTATTCACCAGGGAGTCAACATTTCCTGAAGATATACCGAAAAAAAGTCGCGGTTTTCCCAACTCAGTGAAATCAGCAGAAGCTGTCCAGTCGGGCTGTGCAATAATTCCCACGGTGAAACCGGCATCCCACAGAACCCTGCCAATCAGAGCAGTGCCAAAAGAGGGATGATCAACATATGCATCCCCTGTTACCAGGATGATGTCCAATTGCCGGATGCCCAGCCTGTTTTTCTCTATACCTGAAATGGGAAGAAATTCTGGCTGATGCATCATAACCATTGAAAAGGATTAGTGAAGAATCTGGTAAGCAAAAAAATTCTTCACAATGAAGATCTGCCAGTCAGGTCACGGATAATATCGGCAAGTCCTTCGGGCAGATCGTCCATCTGTTCTTCATCCTGTGGGGATTCTTTACTGGATTCGCCTGAATCCACGTCATCGATTGTGCCGGGAGAGGTTGTCCCCACTTCTTTTCCCAGTACCGGAAGATGAACCTGGGTTTTTTTATCAAATTCCCGTCGTGCGGAAAGACCGTTAAATTCCATAATAACCGCTTCAACAATAAGATATGTTATTGCTTTTTCCCTCAGACAACCGGTGAGGGCATGCCCGGAACGACCTACCGAGGCATGATAATGGATATGCGGACCTCCTTCACCTGGATAAATAGTTCCTACACCGAAAACTTCCCACCCCCCCTCAAACAATACAAAATGAGGGACCGGGGGTATTACCGGGTCTTCGGGTCCGGTTACCATCCTCCCGTTCATCAGGGCTCCGAGAAAAAGGATCGTGCCGGCCTGGATACTTTTGTCACTGATAAACTGGCGCAGCGAAATCAACATATCTTCGCCATCGTCAATCCTCACGACAAAAACCCTGCCGATCTGTCCTTCCGTATATTGCATAGTATCAGATTCCCTTTTTGGTATTCATATGGTTTGTGCGGATTTATAGCTTTTATGATTAAAGCCAAAATGGCGTTTTAATTATTCCCAAACGTCAGAAAAATGATACGTGTTCAATTATCACACGTACCTGGAGGTTTTAGGGTTCAAATCTCATCTCCCCCCGGCGCCACCGCCACCAAATCCTCCTCCGCCACCAAATCCTCCTCCACCAAAACCACCAGAACCTCCTGATTTTCCATGACTGGGTGGGCTGAAGTGCATAAGGGGAACGAATGCCGCGTTCATTCCCATAACACCAATGGGGACACCTGTTTCTGCTACACGTATGTTGAGTGCTTTCATTGCCCGCTCTACTTTGTCCCCAACACCCAGAGCAGTTCCATACACAAGCCATTCACCCCACATCGACAGATCTGCCGGTGCATACTTCTGAATCATTGCCATATCAGAAAGGAAGCGGGTGAAGGCATCCCACTCAAGCTTTTCTTTATACCGGTCATCCTTCCAATGTCCGAAAAGCGTGGATGGGGCAGCAAAAGAAAGTATTGCCTGGGCTACAACTACTCCCCAGAGCACTGCAGCAGGGATAAGAATGTATGATTGAAGGGACGCAATAAAGGCAAAGATCAGGGTTATTGCAAACAAAACGATGCCTGATAGCAGGAGAGGTACCAGGAGATCTCGTCCATCAACAATATACTGAGAGATAATGGACGTATCAACCCTGCGGGTTACATCAGTAAGTGAGCGTTGATATTTTAATGCTGTCTCTTCTGCAAGGGTATTTGTCTTTGCACGAAGGGCAAGTGCTTCGATTCTGGAAGTATCCAATACACTGTTTTCTGATACAAGGTCGACAAAGCCAAGGACACGCTGCTCGTAGGGATCTGTCGTAGCACCGGAAAGTACTCTGATTTCAATTCCCTTTCCTTCATCTTTTTCAGTAATTGAGATGATTTTTCTCCTGTGAAGATCGAGTAACGAAGCGTAATACCCATCCTCATCAAAATCGAGAGCATCGCCTTTGAATAGCAGGTTCACCTGCCATGGTTTCATAGCGGGATTGGGAATGGTGCTCAGGTACTCGGGAACCGTGAATGATTTTTCCCTGCCATACCAGTGGTAAATAGCGAGGAGAAGGAATGGGACTGATATTACTGCAATTTTTGCACAAAAGTTCAGGAAATACGCTACATAATACGTAAGATTGTACCAGAAAGCAGCCCAGCTTGTCGCTTCCCTGACATTCCCGACTTTATTCCTGTATCCCTGAATCTGATTAAAACCATCAGCATTCGAAAGGATTTCGACAGCAAGGTTTTCATTTTCTGCAACACTCCCCGAGATAACAAATGCTTCACCTGTCTTTTCGGTTTTCAAAGAGGGAGGATATACATAAATTTGTTCGACCTTTCCTGAAGGGACAGTGATTTTGACGTTCCGGTAAGGTATGTGACTCGCCCCTGCGAATTTCAGGTTAAGATGCGATGAAGTGGCATCGTATTCGATAGGGGGATGAATGAGGAAGGTGTATCCAACGGAGTATTTACCCTGATTGTAATACTCTGGTCTGAATATTCCGACTTCGTTGGTTTCGGCCAGATTTCTGATTGTTGCTTTCGAGGGGCTGCCTTCGGAAACACCGATAACAACCACATTACCCTCCTCGTCCTTTGCATAGCCAATAGTACCAGAAGGTGGAATCGCCGAAATAAATTGCACAGACGGGCTTGAACTTGTGCCAAGGGTGAGGGGAGCCTCCCATGAACGGTACAGCATGCGGTACTGGCCGGATGTTTTAACATCATAGGTATATTGCTCGGTCAGGGTCCCGTTTTCGTACAGGGCAGCGTTATACGAGTCAACCACAAGGTCGCCTTCGAAAAGTGGAGGAATCACTGTGACGAGACCCAGTCCGATTATGCCAAGGACCAGAGTCGCGATAAAAAGTGATACCAGTTGTTTTATTTCACTCACAGCTATTACCCATTAGAACTCAATCTTCGGAGGAGTTTTGATCGCTTCTTCAAATTGCAGGTATTCAAGCTTGATAAGCCCGATTATTCGCCCGATGAAACTGGAAGGGATTGTATCCATCATCGTGTTGAATTCCTGCGAAATGTTGTTATAGGTATAGCGCTGCCGTGCAATTTCTTCCTCAATTCCTTTTACCGCGTCCATCAGACTGGTTACCGTCGTTGATGTCTTAAGATCAGGATAATTTTCTGCAACAGCTAACAGCCGTCCGAAGATCGATCGGGATTCGGCCTCAACTTTATTCAGATCCCCGGGAGAGGCAGTTGCTACACTTGCCCGCATTGCGGTAACACGTTCGAAGGTTTCTTTCTCAAACTTCGCATAGCTTTTAACCGCACCAAGCAGCTGGTCGATCATGTCCAGCCGTTTTTTCATGGCTACGCGGATCTGTCCGAGGGTTGCCTCGGATGAATTTTTCAGGCTGTAGAAACGGTTGTAGATGCCGACAGCCCATATGATAAGTCCAATAATCACAAGAGCTATGACACCCAGTACAATCCATCCAAAGATCTCCATATCTATCAATGTACAGATAATCTTACCACTACATAAGGTATTAGGAAACAGGGAGACCCGCTGAATATATTTGGGCAGGTAGATAGTACAAAGAGAGCACTAAAAAACAAAAATGGATTAAGAAATTATAAGACTCCCTACTACACGAAGCTTGCCACCTTCCAGATAATGGAGCACGACACGGGCACCAGTGGGGTAAATAAGAGCTTTTTCCAGGGAAAGAGTAATGGTCGGCATCCTCCAGTCACTATCCACAACAACTTTTTCCAGGCGGGTGGGGAGGAACTGCATCCAGTGGCCGGCATAGAGCACCATGCCCTCTTTCAGAGGGGCCGGCCAGTATTTCACAAGCTGGGCTTTTCCCGATAGGGTGGTGGCATGTTTTATTGCCGGATCATTCGTAAGCACAAAACCCCGGTCAAGGTCTTCAGATTCAATATTTTTCAGGGCGAGTCCAACTCTGTCACCTTTGATCGCGTTGTCAGCATCGTCATCATGTTTCTGGATAGAGCGGATCTGGGCAGTTTTTTCTGTCGGAAGGATCCTTAGCGTATCGTGCTTTTTTATTATCCCCTGAGCCACGAAGCCAAGCACAACCACCCCGACCCCTTTCACATTGAAATGCGCATCAACCGGAACTACCCCTTTCCCCCCGGTATCATGAGCTTTCTGGTGGGCTGTCTGTTTTACGGAAATATCAAGCATTTTCTCGCGAAGACCGACGATATCTTCCTCAATCACCTCGTAATGTTCAAGAACCGTGCCCTTGAGAAGAGGCGCAATCTGATCCGGTGAAATATAATTCTTGAGGATAAGATATCCATTGGATTTTCCTGCGCACTGAAGCATCAGGACGCACTCACCAAAAGTAGCATTTATTTCATCAACAACCAGAACCACCCGATCTGCAATGGATACTGCATAAAACAGCGATGATAACTTTTCCGGATACCGTGTCGGCTCAATGAAGGTAACAGTAGCATCCCCTTTTTTCAGATTATAGAAAGTAATATCGCTGGTCGTTCCTTTCTTTCCCAGATCTTTTGCATAATCGGGGGGAGCAAGGATAGCCACGGTAAGATTGGACATAGAGAATTATTGGATGTTTGGAAATAAGAGATTTTATACAAAACTCATATCTGATGCCTTTCTCCTCAATCAATCCTTTCCAGAAAGGCAGCTGTAATATTACTCTATTTTTTGCTCTGTAGAAATGCTCAATTCTACGCTAAACGCTCAAGGGGTTTCACCCCCGCCGCTGTGGCCCCCCCGATGTGATGATTCCCGAACAGGTGCTACGTCATCATCGCTCAGCGCAGGGGCGGCATGGGGGGACAGGCACTCTCCCCTCCTTCATTCGTACCAGCATCTTGAATTTCATTGCAAGGGAAAAGAAATTCTTCAGAGCCCCATTTTTTTCCTGAACATATTTTGATCAGATAAAAAAATGAACAACGCAAGCACAAAAAAAGGGTTGGAAAGGCACACAATATATTCAATTTTTCTGAAATTTTCTGTAACATCGATAAAAATTCAAAATGATTTGGTGAGTGTACGCAAACGTACGATTATAAATCATATTTCGTAATTAGGGGCGATTTTACCGCATCGAGGAGATACTCTATACTGGTCACTACCGTTGACGATTCTTCGAGCATGAGATTGACCTTTTCATACCTGCCGGATCTTCGGAAATCCGTTCGTAATGCAATTACCTTTTTCCCGTTTGCGCATGCATACCCCATCTCCCATGCTGTCCCCGAATCGGCATCTGCACCATCGATAATTGCAACAATTATGTCAGCATTTTGAAGAGCTCTCAGATTTTCCGAAAAGATCCGGACCTGTTCTTCTTTGTTCCTCGTATCTGAATCATCACCCGCTTCCTGAGGAAGATATACCTCAAAAAAGTTATTTCTTAATTGCCCGGCAACCGTCAGATTATAAACGCGTTCCGATTCTGAAAAGAGAGGTGCTGCCAGATAAACACGATATTGAGAAAATGACGCAACGTCCAAAGCCCTGATTTGAGGGAATCGTTTCAAAAACATACCCCGACCCGCTTTTTTTGGAGGGGTGGTCCCATCACTTCCATAATAGGTACTTGTCACACCGCAGGTAGGCGACGAATTAACCCCTATCATAAAAGCTGGAAGTCCGCGCAATTCGATGATCTCCTGAACCTCTTTTGCCATTACATCAAGGAGATGAGTGAATTCCTGCGTGTTGAGTCTTTCGAGAAAAGTCCCGGGATTCCTGTCAGGTCCCAGATATACCGTCTCCGGACAAGGAAGTGGCAGCATTTCGATATTGAATTTTTTGCACCGTTCTATTGTACGCTCGAACAGCACGAGATCCGAGGGTTTTGTGATACCCTTTGCACGCAGCGCTGGATTGAGAACACAGGGACTGCAGAGTACGTACATTGATACTGTGTGTGCACGCACAGATGATCAATGATACCACTGTATGCATATCGGGATAATAGTTGCGACCCCAGGAAGTGTACAGTAAAAAAACTTGAAAAAGCTGGTTTTTTAAAAATATTCAACAAAATTTCCCAAATACCACGAAATACATTACTCCTTGATCCCACTGCAGATCAGGCACTTTCACCGGCAGATAAGTACGTTAAATCAATAACTGTACTTGATTGCTCATGGGTTGTGTTAGATACGGGGAAAGTACGTTCCTGGAGAATACGACGGGCGCTTCCCTTTTTAATTGCAGCAAATCCTGTTAATTTTGGCAAACCCTGTGTTCTTTCATCTGTTGAGGCACTAGCTGCTGCATTTTATATTATTGGTGAAGAGGATCGGGCGACTGAACTCCTTTCGAAAGTCAGTTGGGGAATCCGGTTTTTAGAAGTAAACAAAGAACCGCTTGATCTGTACAGAAACGCAAAAGATAGTATTGAAGTAATAAAAATCCAGGAACTCTATATTTAGGTTTTTGTTTTAAAATCATCTTATTTTTCAGGTCTTTTTTTAAAAAAAAGTTAAAAATTTAGCTTTTCAACCGATCAGGTGAAAAAATTAAGAGGCTAAAATATTATAGATTACCTGTTATAAAGTAACAATAGGAAAACGAATCTGGTTCATTGGAAAAAGGGGTGTTAATTACATTGACCGAAAATGGGGTAATTTCTATTTTGTGCGTGGATGATGAACCATTTGTACTGGAGATTTTTGAGGATTTTTTTAAACGGGAACCCGGGTTTTCGGTTAAAACATGTTCAAATGCGACAGATGCATTGGGGCTGTTAAATACACAGCAGTTTGATACCGTCATCGCGGATTTTGGCCTTCCTGATATGGACGGGATTAATTTACTCAGGGAAACACGGGCCGGGGGATTTTCCGGTCTATTTATTATCATTACCGGGAAACATCGAGCCCATGTTGCCATCGATGCGTTAAATAATGGTGCGGATTATTACGTTCAAAAAGGAGGTGGGATTGTAAATGATATGGAGGCACTGGTTGACTTTATTAGGGAGGGTGTCGGAAAAATCCGGGCTGACCGGGCATTGCTTGAGAGTGCGAGTCTGTATCGTTCAATAATTGAACACCATTCCGATCTTCTTTGCCGTTTCATGCCGGAGGGAGAAATTCGGTTTGGAAATGAATCGTTTACGAATTTTATCGGGAACGGGAATCGGGATTATGCCGGCAACAATTTTATGTTACTACTCCCGGAAGATGAGCGCGAAAAAATTGTGGGACAGTTGCACAATCTATCACCCTTAAATCCCGAAATCCTCATCGAACATGCCATTAAAAAAGTGGATGGATCATCTCCTCGGGTCCAATGGAATTATCGTGCAATTTTCAATACTGATGGGGAAATCATTGAGTATCAAACAGCAGGCAGGTTAGTTTCCGGACCGGAACAGATGCACGGAACCCAATCTTCAAAAAATGTAAAAGATGCTGTCTCCACCATGCAAACAACTGCCTTTGGTACGGAATCTGAGGATGAGTGGAAAACATTTACAAAAACCATTGATACGCTTGAGAACCCGGTATTCGCTATCGACAAAACCGGAGTCGTAATTATCTGGAATAAAGCCATGGAAGAGTTGACGGGGGTTCAGTCAACAGAAATGATTGGTAAAGGAAATCGTGAATATGCCATTCCATTCTTTGGTGAACCTCGACCAATGCTGGTTGATTACATCGTAATATCAACAGATAAAAGACAATCAGGAAAATTCCCTGGCATAAAACGAATGGGGAACACATTCATCGGTGAAATGGAAAAAGTCAAAATTCGTGAAAAACCGATGTTTTTATGGGGTAAAGGAACCGCCGTTCACGATGCCAAAGGTGTGTTGATTGCGGCAATCGAGACAATTACCGTCGTCGAGCAACAGCAGGCAGCTCAAACATCAGGAGATTCAGAAAAGGAGATATATATCGGGGGTATTTCAAGTCCAACCCTCAAAGTCGCCGGAGGGAGTGCGAGCGGAACTCTTGCGGGTCTCATCCCTTCACCACCCAGGGGTTATGGTATTTATGCAACAAACCGGCGGTTATTTGTTATTCAGAATCCCGATTTTGATCTTTCAAAACCAAAGGGAATGCAGTATGGACCTTATGTTCTGGACGACCTTTTTGGTACCAGAGCAACCATCGATAATCGCCCAAAAACCATCGAAACAATTGAAAAATTATTGGTCTACGAGATTGAAAAACAAGATCTGGTAACGATAGAATTGATGAATCCGGTTCTGCTGCCTGGTTTCCTGACACTGTATAACAAAACGGGTGAGTCGTTCAGAATGTTTATCGATCATAAAACAGCGTTTTTACAAATTGAACATTTAATAAAATCATTCTATCCGGAAATTTTACGGTTGGAGTGAAGAAAAATACTGATTTTTTTATCCCAATAGCTTTTTTGTATACTACCACCATGTACGATTATGATCAAGGTTGCCATCAATGGTTACGGCACGATCGGCAAACGTGTTGCTGATGCAGTTGCGGCACAGAAGGACATGAAAGTGATCGGAGTATCAAAGACCCGCCCGAACGCTGAAGCTTTTGTTGCAAAACAACGAGGATACCCCCTCTACATTGCAGACTTATCAAAAAAGGCTGCATTCGAGAAAGCCGGGCTTATCGTTCTTGGATCAGTCGAAGACATGTGTAAAGCTGCCGATGTTATTGTGGATGCAACACCAGGGGATGTCGGAGCAACGAATAAACCGCTTTACGAGAAACTCGGGAAAAAGGCACTCTGGCAGGGAGGCGAAGATCATGAGATCGCCGGGTTCTCCTTTAACTCGTCATGCAATTACAAGGATGCAATTGGCAGGCAGTTTGTACGAGTGGTTTCCTGTAATACAACCGGCCTCTGCCGTATAATTCATGAAATAGACAAAGAGTACGGAGTTGCGCATGTCCATGCAATTATGGTAAGGCGTGGATCCGATCCAGGGGAGATCAAAAAAGGACCGATAGATGCTGTGGTCCTCGATCCTGTGAGTGTACCCAGTCACCACGGCCCGGACGTCCTGACAGTACTTCCTCACATCTCTATCACAACAATGGCGATGATTGTGCCCACAACCATGATGCACATGCATGCAATCCAGATTACTACCAAAAAACCAGTCAGCCGTGACAACGTAATTAATCTCATCAAAAATCATCCCCGCCTAGGGCTTATCAAAAAGACATTGGGAATTAAAAGCACTGCCGAACTCAAGGAGTTTGCCATGGATCTCGGCAGGCAGCGGTCTGACCTGTGGGAGAACTGCATCTTCGAAGAGTCCATCTACGCCAATAAAAACGAGCTCTGCTTTTTCCAGGCAATTCACCAGGAAGCTGATGTAGTTGTTGAAAATATCGATGCTATTCGCGCGATGGTCGGACTCGAGAAAGACGCGACAAAATCGATATTGGCTACCAACGGGGCTATGGGATTAAACCTCATCCAGAATAACCATTAACACCCATCATAACCCATTATTTTTAATGGATACGCACGAGCGGGTAATCCGAAATACTGTTGAAATTGTCACAGAAGAAGAGCTCCGCTCACTTCTCGGCCAAACACAAAAAAAAGTCTATGCAGGCTACGAGCCAAGTGGTGAGATACATCTCGGCCATCTCGTTACCATAAACAAACTTGTGGATCTCCAGGCTGCTGGTTTTGAAGTCACCGTCCTGCTGGCCGATCTCCATGCGTTCCTTAACCGCAAAGGAACGATGGAGAAGGTAGGAGAACTGGCGGAATATAATAAACGTTGTTTTGAAGGGCTTGGCTTGAAAAACGTGAAATATGTGCTTGGATCCGATCTTCAGCTGAATAGGGATTATGAACTGCTTGTACTCCAGCTATCCCAACAGATTACCCTGAACCGGGCAACACGAAGTATGGATGAAGTAGGGAGGCAGATGGATCATCCAACAGTTTCTCAGATGGTTTACCCGATCATGCAGATGGCAGATATCGCCATGCTCGGAGTGGATGCTGCTGTTGGGGGTATTGATCAGAGGAAGATTCATATGCTGGCTCGTGAACACCTGATCAACTTCGGATATAAAGCTCCGGTTTGTATCCATACACCGATCCTTAATGGCCTTGATGGAAAAAAGATGTCATCTTCGCAGGGAAATTATATATCGATTGCTGACTCGGAAGAAGAAATTCGCAAAAAGTGCCAAAAGGCGTTTTGTCCTCCTGAAATTCCGGAAAATCCAATTCTCCAGATATTCCAGTTTCATATATTTTCCCGTCTTTCTGAGGTTACCATCAAAAGGCCGGAAAAATTCGGTGGCGACCGAACTTTTACGAACTACCGGGAGATTGAGGCAGCCTACGACAAAGGTGAAATTCATCCGCTTGACCTCAAGAAATCCTGTGGTGAGTCGCTTGTTGAGATACTGGAACCTGTGCGGGAATATATTCGTTGAGTTGGAAAAATACCTTAAGATTGTCGGGGGTTTCTGTGAGTTTAGAGAAACGAATGGATCAATTTGATAAGAGACTTGAAGAGATGGGTGTGCGTATTAAAGATGCCAACCAGTTTAAAGTATCCGAAGATGTTTTTGATGAGGTTACACTCCTTGCACTTTACAAGCTTGTCCATAAAAAATGGCTCTCAGTAATTGGTGGATCAATAAGCACCGGCAAAGAAGCGAATGTGTTTTATGGTGAACGTGATGGAACAGCGATTGCCATTAAGATCTACCGGATCCGCACGGCAAATTTTACCACCATGAGCTCCTATATAGTTGGTGACCGAAGATTTTCCCGCGTGAAAAAATCCCGGAAAGAGCTGGTATTTGCCTGGACAAGAAAGGAGTTCTCCAATCTTGTAAGAGCCAGGGGGGCGGGTATTCCCGTTCCCGAGCCCCTTGTATGGGACAGAAATATCCTTATTATGTCTTATTTAGGAAAGGAAGAGATCCCATACCCACAGCTTAAAAATGCTGATATCGATGACCCGGCCCGAATCTATACAACCATCATGAAATATATCGATACCCTTTACAACAAAGCTGAACTCGTGCATGGGGACCTGAGCGAGTTCAATATATTGTACGGTGACCAACCATATCTCATTGATATGGGTCAGTCAGTAACCCGAGATCACCCCCGTGCTTACCAGTTTCTGATGAGGGATATCCGTAATATCAACAGGTTTTTTAAAAACCGATGCGATGTGCGTAATGATGTCGAAATTTTCAATGCAGTAACCGGGCTTGATACCACTGAACCATGATGACCGCTGACCCCGTTATGATAATTATGGGAAGAGTGGAATGATGATGATAATAACATCCAAAATTAGAGGTGGAAAAAAATGATGCAGGAAGTAAAAATTGCCGGAAGCAGGGTGGGTGTTCTGATAGGAAAAGGCGGTGCAACAAAAAAAGAACTCGAAGTAAAGACCCACACAACGATTACCGTTGACAGCAAAGAAGGTCTCGTAAAGGTTGAGAGTTCTGAGGAGCACACAATATCACTGCTCCGGGCCGTTGAGATTATCAACGCTATTAACCGTGGATTCTCACCGGAACGTGCCTTTGAAATGATTGAGGATGAAGATCTGCTCCTCGATGTTATCGATCTCTCCGGTATGGCAGAAGGTCCAAGGCAGCTTGATCGGCTCAGAGGCAGGATAATAGGAAAAGATGGTCGTGCCCGTGAGCAGATTGAGGATATGACGGATGTCGAGATTTCTGTCTTTGGAAAGACTATCGCCTTGATCGGTTACCCGGAGCAGCTCAAAACAGCACGCGCTGCGATAGATATGCTGATAGAGGGAGTACCCCATGAAAATGTCTTTGCATTCCTGGATAAGAAAAAGAAAGAGGCAAAGCAGGATATGATTAGTTATTATTACTGATTCCCCAAAATCCCCTCAATCACTCCCAATGCTTAGAGATGAAATGGCTATCTTTCGCTTGGAAATTACCGATGATTCAAACATAATTTTTTTTAAAAAAAAGTTGTGATTCATACCAATTTGATGGGATATTAAAGGGTTTATTAAAAGGATAAAAAATGCAAATTCAGGACCTTGCAATCCCAACCAATCTCAAGCAGAGGTATACCAGGGATGGCATTTCAGAGCTTTATCCCCCGCAGGCCGAATGCGTGGAGAAAGGTATACTTACGGGGAAAAATGCGCTCGTCGCCATCCCTACGGCAAGCGGAAAGACCCTGGTTGCCGAAATGGCTATGCACCACGCTATCGCAAACCGGGGGAAATGCCTCTATATCGTTCCCCTCAAAGCACTTGCAAGTGAAAAGTTTGAGGAGTTTGGCAATAAAGGGGTGAGGGTTGGTATCGCGACCGGTGATTTTGACCGTCGCGACGATATGTTGGGAAGAAATGATATCATAGTTGCAACCAGTGAAAAAGTGGATTCACTCCTGCGCAACAATGCACAATGGATTGCAGATATCACCCTTCTGGTTGTCGATGAAGTTCACATGATTGACTCGCTGGGACGTGGCCCGACACTTGAGATGGTGATTGCCAAGATGCGGTTCCGGAATCCCGCGCTGCAGATTATCGGACTTTCTGCAACTATTGGAAATCCTGATAAACTTGCCAGCTGGCTCGATGCAGAACTTGTGACTAGTACCTGGCGCCCTGTTGACCTGAGACAAGGGGTCTTTTTCAACGACTGCATTTATTTCCGTGACAAGACCCGCTCCATAAAAGCGGTATCAAAGAATTACGATGATCTCAACCTCTGTCTTGACACAATAGCCGAAGGAGGTCAATGTCTTGTCTTTGTATCATCACGTCGTAATGCTGAGGCATTTGCAAAACGGGCTGCTGCGGCCATAAAAAGCGAAGATCCTGCACTCGTTGCGTATGCTGAGAAGATCCAGAGAGGTGCAGAGACGGATATGGGAAAGTCACTTGCTTCCTGCGTAGCAAGGGGTGCAGCTTTTCACCATGCCGGATTGGGCCGGCCCGAACGTTCTGTTGTAGAAGAAGGATTCCGGAAGGGCTTGATCAAATGCATCTCTTCTACCCCAACACTTGCCGCGGGACTTAACCTTCCTGCACGGCGTGTGATCATCCGGGATTACAATCGGTTTACTGCTGGTGAGGGAATGCAGCCAATTCCGGCGAGCGAATATCACCAGATGGCCGGGAGAGCCGGTCGTCCACGGCTCGATCCCTATGGTGAGGCAGTTCTCATTGCCAAAGATCAAGGGCAGGTAGAGGAGCTCTTTGAATGGTATATCGAAGCTCCACCAGAGGAAGTGCACTCTAAAATTGCTGAACCTGCAGCACTCTATACCCATATACTATCCCTAATCGCATCCGGTTTTGCTAAAAACCGTGACGAGCTCACCTCGTTTATGAACCGGACATTCTATGTTCACGAAAACCGACAGGGACGCCTCATACAGAGAGCCGTGGAAGCTGCACTGGCATTTCTCGTTTCCTCAGACATGGTAGTAGAGGTCGGAGAGCATCTCGGTTCAACTGAGTTTGGTACGCTTGTCTCAAAACTCTATATCGATCCACGGAGCGCTGCTTTGATTGTCAGTACCCTGCGTGAAAAAGAATTTTATAACGATCTGGGTCTCCTTCAGGTAATTTGTAGTACACCGGATATGCCCAAACTCTATGTCCGGAATACTGACATCGCAGCACTAACCCGTATGATAGAGGATAATGGGGAAGATCTCTGGATCATGCTGCCCCAGGATGAAGAGGCTGCAGAGGCTTATTACCGTGCACTAAAAACAGCGATGCTTCTTTCTGACTGGACAGATGAGTTATCGGACACAAAAATCTGTGAGCGATATTCGGTTGGGCCAGGTGATATTTATGGGATGGTGGAAAGTGTTACCTGGCTTCTGCACGCAAGCGCGGAACTGACGCGAATGTTTGCATCGGTTTTTCATCCAAAAGTGAGGGAATACGAAATTTGTATGAAAAACGGCACACGACGAGAACTCCTGCCGCTTATCCGGTTACGTGGGATCGGGAGGGTTCGTGCCAGAAGATTATTCAATAACGGAATGACAACACCGGACGAGATACTGACGCGGGGAATTGAAGAGGTGACCAAGCTACTGGGGCTGGGTGTGGCAGAACAGATATTTGATCAGATTCTGCGGAAAAAGGGTGTTTTCCCTATGAAAGATGAGGATATGAACTCATCTTCAGGTCAGTCAACACTCAATCGTTTCGGGTGATTATATGAAAACACCGTTAGTAACACACGAAATCCGGCAGGCAAAGGTAAGCGTTAACGACCGTGATGCATTCCTTCGAATGATACAGGCAATTGCACGGTCGTATTCCACGCATATTGTCTGTTTTGATGCTGACAAACTGGCGGGGCGGGATCATGCCGACGCTGCACTAGAACATGCTCATCGCTCATTTTTTTCAGAGAGACCGATATCCAACTCATTTGAGATGGAAGCATTATTATTCGCGTCCGGATCCCGCCAGTGTCTGGTAGCAGCATTATTCGGGATTCAAGAGGGTGAGAATAGAATGTTCGTCTGTTCTTATCCGGCAAATGAGGATATCTGGAAAGATTGTGCACACCACATGCACTTTGTCACCGAAACGTGGGATGAGATGACGCCAGACAAAGAAGCGAGGCTTAGGATTCTGTTCAATATCACGGAAGAAGAGCTTGGTGGGGTCGGTCAAGATCGTATAAAAGACCTGATACTTGAACGCATCGCTCTCCTCCATGTCAACCGGTAATGGTAAACCTCACGAAAATCAGAACAGTGATAATTCAAAAGGCCGGGTCTTGATTAAAAATATTTTCAGAGTATATCCATCACAATTGCTTGATTAAAATTTTTTCTGATATGATCGGGAAGTGATAAACTCTTATGAAATCATTTATTTGCATGTGATAGAATGTGCGCGATCTCAGGAACAATAAGTTCCTTTGTACCAAGGGTAACGGCAGGGGTTGAGCCAGGAATGCAAAAGATTGCCTTGCCATGACAAGTGCCAGCCAGTGCGCGGGAAAGCATTGAAGAAGTGCCAATTTCCTGATAGCTTTTCATCCTGAATAGCTCACCGAACCCATCGATTTTTTTATCCAGCAGCGGTAAAACTGCTTCTATTGTACAATCATCATGGGTAAGACCGGTGCCGCCATTCAGAATTACACAGTTGGATTTTTTTAATGCCAGAAAAATCTCTGAACGGATTGCTTCTATCCGGTCACCTACAATTGAATAATGCTCAATCTGAATTTTTGCCGATGTTAAAATATCACAGATAGTCTTTCCACTGGTGTCATTTTCCTTTGTCCTCGTACTTGAAACAGTAATTATTGCTGCGTGAATAGGTATTGTCTGGATGTGTTTAGGATTCATCTAATGTTGATTAGTATTTTTTTCCATTAATATAGTATGATGATGAGATTGTCACATATTTACTATTTTCAATAGTAAGATTTGGAGGTTTAAGATCTGGAGAGACCCCTTGGTTTCGTGTGGAGATTATGTTACAGGGTCTCCTTTTCAGTAAAATAATTGTTAATTGTCTTTTTTATCAAACAACAAATGGATATCTGGTGTTGAAATGTTTATATATTTAAAAATCCAGATCTAAATAAGCTCATTTTATTGAGATTTTAAACGATCTTAAGTCATATCAACGATTTCCACACGAAACCAAGGGGTCCCCCTCCCAAAAAATTGAATGGAATCAAATAATCTTTAAAATCATGTTTATTTCTGACTTTTAAACCAGATAGTGCTTTTTTATTTTTGTTCAAATCAAATCAATAATAAAGATAAAATTAAAATATTTGGGCTTTATTAAGGAATTTAATTGTAAATTGGATTCGCTCCACTGGAAGCAAAGGGGTTTATAAAAGGGATAAACCGATCGTTTTTTAGTCTTATGTCACTAAGTGTCTGATCCTTAGTGTCACTATGCCCGAAACAGTAGATCCCTCAACAGGGTTATTTAAAAAATACCTTGCCAATAACAAGATATTCCGCGACCGCGAAGTTCTCCGACACTCGTACCGGCCTCAGATTCTTCCCCATCGAAAGCCCCAGATTGATAATGTGGCGTCAATCCTAGCTCCCTCTCTGAGAAACGAAACCCCTTCAAATATCCTAATTTATGGAAAGACCGGGACCGGCAAGACAGCCTGTGTCAGGTATGTGGGATCAGAACTTGAAAAGGCAAGCAGCAAGATGGGCACTATATGCCGAATTGTCCATTTAAACTGCGAAGTGATCGATACCCAATACCGTGTACTTGCTCAAATAGCTAAAAGTCTCGATGGAATGGACGAATCTGCAAGTGATAAGACCAGGACTCATATCCCCATGACTGGCTGGCCCACGGATCAAGTATATGCTGAGCTCAAAAATCAACTCGAAGCCGGGGGCGGTGTGCTTGTTATTGTACTCGATGAGATTGATAAACTTGTAAAAAAGAGCGGCGATGACACGCTGTATAATCTTACGCGAATCAATTCCGATCTAAAAAATTCCAAGGTGAGTATCATTGGCATCTCAAACGATCTGAGTTTTAAAGATTTTCTCGATCCCCGTGTGCTCTCTTCGCTCTCTGAGGAAGAGATTGTATTCCCACCTTACAACGCTCCTCAGCTAGTCGACATTCTTGCGCAACGATCTGATGCGGCATTCATGAAGGATGCCATTGCAGAAGGGGTTATCCCGCTCTGTTCCGCTCTTGCAGCACAGGAACATGGAGATGCCCGCCGGGCACTTGACCTTTTAAGAATATCCGGCGAACTTGCCGATAGGGATGAATCAGATCAGGTCAAGGAAGAGCACGTTAAACAGGCTCAGGCCAAAATCGAGACTGATAGTATGATTGAATGCATCGCAACCCTTCCCACCCAGAGTAAACTTATCCTTTTCTCGATGCTCATACTCGAGCAGCTTGGACAGAATATCTTTACGAGTGGGGAAGTTTCACGTATCTATCAGGATATTGCACCGAGAATTGAGCTTGATGTGCTCACGCATCGCCGCATCACCGATCTTATTTCTGAATTAAACATGCTCGGTGTAATCAATACACGTGTGGTAAGCCGTGGGCGGTATGGCAGAACAAAAGAGATGTGGTTTGACTCAAACACGGGCAAGATCCGTGAAGTTGTGCTCAAGGATTCGCGACTGAACGGGTTAAAGGACCTTGATGTAAAGCAGATGGAAGCAAAATGGTTAAAAACATGGTTCAGGTGATGAGGTATGCAAGAAAAAGATATCGAACTTCTCCGAATTCTTGAGGATAACAGCAGGCTCTCAGCAACGGAAATCGCTACGATGACAAATCTCACCCCCACTGAAGTGGAGGCACGGGTCCATGCACTTGAGGCTGCTGGAGTTATCCGGAAATATACAACTGTCATCAACTGGGAGTTGGCAGGCAACGGCGAGGTATCTTCCATCATCGAACTCAAGGTAAATCCCGAACGCGACTTCGGCTATGACCGGATAGCAGAACGGCTTTCCCGGTTCAGGCAGGTAAAAACCCTGCGCCTTATGACGGGCACCTATGATCTCCAGCTCCTTGTAACAGGAAATAATATGCAGGAAGTTTCACGTTTCGTCTCTGAACATGTAGCACCTATGGACAGGATCCGAGAGACGGCAACTCATATTATCATGAAGTCGTACAAGGAAAATGGCAACATACTCTTTGAACAACAGGAAGCAGAACGGCTCCCGTACTCTTTCTAAGGTGTGAGAATGCGGAATTTTATTTCAGAACGTGCACAGAACATCCCACCGTCAGGAATCAGGAAATTCTTCGATCTTGCTCTGACAATGGAGGATGTCATATCGCTGGGTGTTGGCGAACCTGATTTTCGCACTCCCTGGAATATATGCGAGTCGAGCATTTACTCAATAGAACAGGGGGTGACATCATATACCCCCAATAAAGGCTTGCCGGTGCTCCGGGAAACACTCTCCAGCTACTTAAATCAGCACTATAATCTTCCTTATAGCAGCGAAGATGAAATTATTATCACGAGTGGAGTCTCAGAAGCGCTGGATATCGCTATCCGGGCAATTGTGGATCCAGGGGATGAAGTGCTTATCGCACAACCAAGTTATGTCTCTTATGCACCCTGTGTCACCCTGGCAGGGGGCCTCCCGGTTCCTGTTGAATGCACAGAAGCTGACCGGTTCAAACTCAATTATGAGGCACTTCAGGAAAAGATCACCGGGAAAACAAAAGCCGTAATGATCAATTTCCCGAACAATCCGACCGGCGCCGTAATGAACCGGAAAGATCTTCAGGCCATCGCGGATATCATTATTGATAACGACCTTCTGCTCATCTCTGATGAGGTATATGCAGAACTGACCTATGAAGGAAGCCATGTTGCTGCAGCAACAGTAAGTGATCTTTGGCAGAGGACAATTACCCTCAACGGGTTCTCGAAAGCGTACGCCATGACCGGATGGCGTGTCGGCTATCTCTGTGCACCAAAAGAGCTCTGTGAAGCAATCCTTAAGATCCATCAGTATGTGATGCTCTGCGCACCCGTCATGGGTCAGGTTGGTGCTCTTGAAGCAATTCGCTCTGCAGAAGAGGATAAAAATAATATGGTGCAGGAATACCGTTTAAGGCGCAATATGTTTGTTGCAGGATTAAATCGCATCGGCCTCCCCACTCATGTTCCTGAGGGGGCATTCTATGCATTTCCATCTGTCAAGGGTACCGGGATGTCAGACACTGAGTTTGCCGAACGACTCTTAACAGAACACCAGGTCGCCGTGGTACCAGGGAGTGTCTTTGGTGTTGGTGGTGAAAACAATCTGCGCTGTGCCTATGCGGTTTCCAGAAAGCAACTTACTGAAGCACTCGGGCGGATGGAATCGTTCCTCAACGGTCTCTGATATTTAGGGGTAAACCCCGACGAAACCATCTATTCTTCCTGTTGTGTTAAGGGAACTTTTCCTAAGCATACTTTATTTTGCAATTCGATCAATACTACTTGATATTACAATGAGCTGCACGATCATCGTTGGTGGATTTTTTGGAGATGAAGGAAAGGGTAAAATTGTTGCCCATATTGCATACAAAGACAAACCGGTAATCATCTCACGCGGCGGTGTAGGGCCGAATGCCGGGCACACTGTTCAGGTTGGAGACCGCGAATATGGTGTCCGCATGGTTCCGTCAGGTTTTGTGTATAAACAAGCTAAACTCTGCATCGGCAGCGGTGTGCTTGTCGACCCCCGCATTCTGAAACAGGAAATCGAAATGCTTGATGTGAAAGGCCGGGTATTTGTTGATAAACGCTGTGGTATTATTACCGAAGATCACATCATCAGGGATAAGGGGAGTGCCCACCTGTCAAAGAAGATCGGAAGTACCGGATCTGGATGTGGGCCTGCAAATTCTGACCGGGTGATGCGGATTTCTCCTCAGGCAAAGGATGTACCAGAGCTTGCCGAATATTTACTGGACGTCCCAAAAGCGATCGATGATGAGCTCAAACAAGGAAGGACGGTACTGCTTGAAGGGACACAGGGTTTTGGTATCTCTCTCTACTATGGTACATATCCTTTCGTAACAAGCAAAGATACCTCGGCTTCCCAGATTGCAGCGGATAATGGTGTAGGACCAACAAAAATTGATGATGTAATTGTTGTTTTCAAGGCATATCCCACCCGTGTTGGTGAAGGCCCGTTCAGTACGGAGATGACTGCTGAAAAATCTGATTCAATGGGTATCCAGGAGTTTGGAACCGTCACCCACCGGAAGCGGCGTATAGGTGGATGGGATGGGGATATGGCCCGGTATTCAGCCATGATCAATGGATGTACCCAGGCAGCAATTACCGGAATCGATCGAATTGATAAAAACTGTTTCGGGGTGACTGAGTACGGGAAGTTGTCAAAGAAGGCGAAAGACTTTTTAAAGAAAGCAGAGGACGATATCGGCAGCCCTATTACTTTAATCTCTACCGGACCGGAGATGACCCAGATCATCGATTTGAGGAAAGAAATAGTATGAGACGTTCACTCATGGACATTCTATGCTGCCCGATATGCAAAGGAGATCTCACACTTGAGGTTCAGAAAGAGGATGAAAAGGAAATCCTCGAGGGTGGATTATTCTGCACCGCTTGTGGGGTAAACTATCCTATCAATGAAGGTATTCCCAATCTTCTCCCACAGACTTCCCGGACAAAATAAAAAAGGAGCAGGAATGAATTTCCCGTTGTCATTCACCGTTCTGATTGCGGCGGGTCAGGTATCCAATGAAACTTCTTTTGAATTTTATCTCAACCGGCTTGGAATTAATTTTATTGAAGTCCCAAAGGAAAATATATGGGTAAAGATCGGCGGTTCCCTACGGTTAATTTTTAAAAACCGTGGAGCCCCGACTCATATTACCATTTCCTCTCCCAATTCAGGAATGTACACTGATTTCTTCCACGAAAACATGTATGTAGTTGATGAAACTGAATTAACCATCCCTTTGCGAAAAGACTGCCAGGAAGGTTTCTTTGATCTGGAGATTATTACCGGATACGGTGGAACAAAAACGACCCTTCGGGTTGATGTCATCCAGGGAATAGCTATTCAGAAAAAGGCAGCAAAGGATGAACCTCCCCTCCAGCCGGTTGCCCATGGTCGCCCGCATCTTCTGATGATCATGATGGGAATTGCCTTAGTCCTCTATAGTGCATCACTTTATACGAAAATTGAATTTCTCAATACTGCCGCTTTTATCACCCTTATCGTTGGTGCTCTCTACATATGGTACCGTCAGCAATAACGATCACTGTCCTTGTATTAATCTGCGCTCTTATTGTTGATCGTCTTATGGGCGATCCACATTCTCATTGGCATCCCGTTGCACTCCTTGGCAGGTTTATTGGGTGGTGGGGTAAGCCGGAAAAATATTCTACCCGGTTCCAGCGGTTTTTTGGTGTGGTTTTCTGGCTTGCCACTACAGTTCTGTTCGCGCTACCGTTTTACTTTTTTACCGTTTTCAGCCCGTGGTATCTGTACCTGATCATTGCGCCCTTCCTGCTAAAATGTTGTTTTGCCTGGCGATCGCTTGAAGAGCATACTCTTGCGGTTGTGGCTGCTTTGAAAGACGGGGTGCAGATTGGGCGAGAAAAGGTTAAAATGCTGGTATCGAGAGACACCGCAAATCTTGAACGGGAGCAAATTCTGTCAGCTGGGTATGAATCGATGACTGAAAATCTCACTGACAGCATTATCTCCCCCTTGTTTTATTTTTTATTCTTCGGGCTTGCCGGTGCTGCCATATTTCGTGCAGCAAACACCATGGATGCTATGCTTGGATATCGGGATGAAAGGGAACGTTTAGGCTGGTGCTCGGCTCGCATGGATGACCTACTGAATTTCGTTCCTGCACGGTTTACGGCATTGTTGCTTCTTGTGTATTTTGCCTTCAAGGGGACATTTTCGGATGCAGTGCGTATGATGCGTCGCGACGGTCATAAACGTCCAGGTTATAATGGTGGTATTGTGATGGCAACTATGGCAGGGGGGACGGGAATACGGTTTGAAAAACCCGGGATCTATACAATTGGAGACGGGGCAAGAACTCTTGATGAAGCCGGTTCTGATATTATCCGGGCATGCCGGTTTGTAACGATTACCTTTACCCTTCTTGCCGGTAGTACTCTGATTTTATTGGGATCATGGATCAATAGTACCGGCATATGAAACTTGAAGAACTGAGATTTGGCACTGAGCTTCTCAAGCGCGGCTTTGCATCCATGCAGAAAGGGGGAGTTATTATGGATGTTGTAAATGCCGACCAGGCAAAGATCGCTGAGGACGCTGGTGCCGTCGCAGTCATGTCGCTGGAACGGGTGCCTTCGGACATCCGGAAAATGGGGGGTGTTGCCCGCATGGCGGACCCCGAGAAGGTCATTGAGATTATTGAAGCGGTCTCTATACCGGTTATGGGAAAGGTGCGGATCGGGCATTTTGTGGAAGCGCAGGTCCTGGAAACCCTGGGTGTCGATATGATTGATGAGAGTGAGGTCCTGACACCGGCAGATGAGCAATATCATATCGATAAGAAACTCTTCAAAGTCCCCTTCGTGTGCGGGGCCCGGGATCTCGGAGAGGCCCTTCGCAGGATAAACGAGGGAGCAGCGATGATCCGGACCAAGGGTGAGGCAGGGACCGGCAATGTTGTCGAGGCTGTCCGCCATATGCGCAATATTATGGGAGAGATACGGATGCTGAAAGGCATGGACCGGCAGGAAATGATCGATTATGCACGGGATATCGAAGCCCCCGCAGAACTGGTCATAGATTGTTCGGAGCGCGGGCGGCTGCCCGTTGTGAACTTCTCAGCCGGGGGTATAGCCACCCCATCAGATGCAGCTATGATGATGCAGCTGGGTGCTGATGGGGTTTTTGTCGGATCCGGCATTTTCAAATCCTCCAGCCCCGAGAGGATGGCAAAGGCGATTGTCGAAGCAGTTAACCATTTCAATGAACCTGAGGTTATCGCACAGGTGAGTAAAGGTCTTGGCGATGCGATGCCGGGACTTGATGTGCACACCCTCAGGGACGATGAGGTGCTACAAACCCGTGGACGTTAAGATCGGCGTACTTGCGCTCCAGGGAAATGTGAGTGAACACGGAGAAGCGTTCCTGCTTGCGCTTAAACGGATGGGGAAGGGGACCTCGTCCGAAGTGGTTGAAATCAGACACGCTGCCGACATTTTTTCTTGCAATGCCCTTGCAATCCCCGGAGGAGAATCTACCACAATTTCCCGCCTCATTGAAAAAAATCACATGTACGAGCCGATCCGCTCGTTTTCCGGGGGTATTTTTGCTACATGCGCTGGCATGGTGCTGATGGCGACGCATGTGGATGATACCCGTGTCCATACACTGGACCTCATTGATATGACGGTGGACCGGAACGCATTCGGGCGGCAGAGGGAGTCGTTTGAAGCCGACCTTCCGATTAAAGGTCTTGACGGGGGTCCGTTCCATGCGATTTTCATCCGGGCGCCCGTTGCCATTTCCGCTGGTTTGGATGTTTCCGTGCTCTCCCGGATGGATCAGGGAATAGTTGCAGTTGAATACGGTAAGCATATGGCACTTTCGTTTCATCCGGAACTTTCGTGCGATACCCGTCTTCACGAGCGGTTTTTAAAGAAACTTGGTATTTGATTCCTGATAAGAAGAGATAAAAACCAGCTTACTCTTCTCCCCTCTCCAGGAATAACGGTGAATTACCACAAAGGCATATCTTTGATGAGCATGGTGGTTCAAATTCAACTCCCGAACCCTTGCAACAGTCGGTTATCTGGTTTGAGTTGTGGACATCTTGAGAAATTCTACAGATCTGAGAAATGGATCGATTATATTTTCCTGAAAAATAAAGGTATGATTTATGGGAATGAAAGAGAATTTTACCCAAGCGGAATGGGAAAACCTGATCAGTCTGCCCTATGCAGTTTCGATGACAGTTATGGTTGCTGCCCCCTCTATCCTCGGATTGTGGGGTGAGACAAAAGCCATTATGCAGGAACCTGCCAACCTTGCATCTGCAAGCGGGAGTGGCCTTGTCGGTCTCATACTCGCTGAGATGCAGTCACGGGTAAAAGATCTGATGAAAGATCAGCAGAATGCGTGGAAGCAGGATCAGGCTGGATACCGGACAAAGACTCTTGATTCCTGCAGGTCTGCAGCGATGGCTCTGACAAAGGTCCCTCCGGAAGAGGGTTTGGCATATAAAAAATGGGTCCTGGCCATCGGCCTGAAGGTGGCAGAGGCGGCAAAAGAGAACGGGGTTGCAGTCAGCGATCCGGAAAAGGCAGCACTTTCTGAGATTACCACGGCTTTTGGCATCGGAGGGTAGTTACAATAAAGAAGAGGAATCCCCCAGGTCAATCAGCAATCCTTTGGAAACATGGCGATTCGATAAGGATAGGGCGTGACTTTTTCTACCTATTTACAAAATTGGAGGGATATCAGGAGTATATCCCACTTTATAAAAGTGTAAATATTCTCATTTGGAAGTTTGTACCAACCAAATTGACATTAAAAATATGTTTAATACCTCAGTTGTCACTAAGTCCCTTTCAGAGAACAGGTACAGATAGTTCAGGAATTCTGATGGATTCATCACAAACCGTAGACAGCATCCTCTCGGCGCGCTACTTACGCAAAGGAGAAAAAACGTTCGCGGATGTCTGCCGCCGCGTTGCATGGGCAGTTGCAGATGAAGAGGAAGAGGCGTCCGGCTATTATGATATCATGGTTTCCCTTCGTTTCTTGCCCAACTCCCCAACACTCATGAATGCCGGAACGGATCTCGGGCAGCTCTCTGCCTGTTTCGTTCTGCCTGTTCCAGACTCTATCACTGGGATCTTCGATGCCATGAAAAACGGTGCTATCATCCACAAGACAGGAGGAGGAACCGGGTATAATTTCTCGCAGATCAGGCCAAAAGGTTCCCGTGTACAATCTACGGATGGTGTTGCTTCTGGTCCTGTATCATTCATGGGAATCTTCAACGCAGCGACGGAGGTCATAAAACAGGGCGGACGTCGCCGTGGAGCAAACATGGGAATACTCAATGTCTGGCATCCAGACATTCTCTCTTTCATTTCTGCAAAAGCACGGGAAGGGGATATTGCCAACTTTAACCTCTCTGTTATGATCGATGAAAAATTCATGGATCTTGTTTCCCGGAAGATGTACGATAATGTCTGGATGATCCATCCGTCTTCTGGCGAATCAATCACGGTCGGGCAGATATGGTCAGGAATTGTTGAGGGGATCTGGAAGAACGGAGAGCCCGGCATACTTTTTTATGAAGAAATAAACCGTCATAATCCCCTTCCTGGTCTTGGCGTTATTGATACGACCAATCCCTGTGGAGAACAACCACTTTTTCCGTATGAGAGCTGCGTTCTTGGCAGTATCAATCTCGCAACCTGCGTACAAAAGGGTATTCTCAACAAACACGATCTGAACAAGGCAGTGAGAACAGCAGTCCGGTTCCTCGACAAGGTCATTGACAAAAATATTTATCCGATTCCAGAAATCGAAAAGGCAACGAAAAAAACCCGAAAAATTGGTCTGGGACTTATGGGAGTCCACGATGCCCTTCTTATGGTTGGTCTGCCGTATGATTCTGCCGAAGGAAGGACCTGGTGTGAAAAGGTTATGCAGAACGTAACAGATACCGCTGTTGACGAATCGCGCATTTTGGCGGAAAAATTCGGGGAGTTTCCGGCATGGAAAGAGAGTATCTGGAAAGAGTTCCCCTTGAGGAATGCTGCACTGACCTCCCTCGCTCCGACCGGAACATTATCCCTGCTCGCTCAGTGCTCGAGTGGTATAGAACCTGTATTTTCGTTTGTTTACACACGCATGAATACCATCGACGAGACGTTTGTTATTGTAAATCCGGTATTCTGCGAATATCTTGAAAAATCTATGACTGAAATGAAGTTGTCACCCGAAGAACGAATGAAACGGACAGATGATGTTATCACTCATATGCATGAGAAAGGAACCATCCAGGACCTTTTCTGGCTCCCGGACAAATTCCGATCTTTATTCAAGACGGCACTGGATATCCATTGGAAGGACCACCTCCTGATGCAGGCAGCATTCCAGAAGCATATCCATGCCTCAATCAGTAAGACGATTAACCTGCCGAAAACTGCGACAAAGGAGGATTGCGCAGATGCCATTCTCATGGCCTGGAATCTTCATTTGAAAGGGATTACCCTGTACCGGACTGGCAGCAGGCAGGATGTTGTGCTCTCTCTCAAAGATACAGCATCGGATTCTGATGAGAAAACTCTGAAAAATGCATGTACCCTTAACTAGCAGCGGGGGGGATTTATTTACCGGCTTTTATGTTACAAGTCTGGTCCATCAATTTTTCCTGAATCTAACAATCCTTCAATCTCGCATCAGCTTTCAGTTCCTTTGGCATGAGCTCTATCGCGTACCGTAGCGCCGTCCGGGGCATAGACTTCCTGTTACGCATGACATAATCCAGGACTTCTTTCTGGTGTCTTCTGCTGGCTTCTTTTAAAAGTCACCCATACCCTTTCTGCACCATGTCATCATGATTTGGCACGTCCAGTAATCGTGGCAGACTGCCCTCATACTCCCATCTTCCCGGCGAGAGTTTTAGCCCAGGCTGCGATTGCATCCCAGTCACGGAAATCACCGGTCGGGACTTTCATAAGCGTTGTCAGGCTTCGTTCGACAAGGTTCATTTTGCCAGCATCAAGAGTTCCGGCAAACATCGTTACCGCGACCGGACGTACGGGAGATAATGCGGTGACAAGCTGGTCAGTGAATCCTTTCACATCGCCAGTCTTTGGATACACCGGTGCAATGCCGGTAACAAATCCTGCAACCGGCACCCGTGAAAGCTCATCTTTATTGGTTGAAACAAATGCTGCCACATCCCCGGTTACCTTTCCAGTATACACAGGTGCACCTATTACAACGGCATTGTATCCCGCAATTGAGGTAACCGATTTCATTTCACTGACATCAACAGTATATCCTTCTATGGTGAGTTCCTTGCAAATTGCCTGAGCGATCCCGGCAGTCGATCCTTTCCGCGATGCGTAAGCAACAAGAATCCGTGCTGTCATGGGTGGTCCTTACGGTATTTTGCGCAGGCCCTCTATAAATGATCAGCCCAAAACTCTCTGTGTCTGTCAAATGTCAGCACTATTTGATAATTCCCTTTTGGACTGCCTCAAGTACTGACCTGCCTTTCAGTTATTGGCACAATTTTTAAAAACAAGTGCAGATAATGTGGAGTATCAGGGATAAATGATGGCTACCGATCCTGTCTGTTTTGCAATAGTTGATGACGAAGATGCCCGATTCACAAGCACATACAAAGGTCAGAAGTATCATTTCTGCACGAACTACTGTAAAAAAAAGTTTGATGAAAATCCACAGAGATATTCGCAAATCCCATCAGATGTTAATATTGGCCCAGGCGGGGCTTCGTGTTAACCGATGTTGTCAGGGCACCCGGCCCGATTCATTCCTACGCTCGAAATTGTATAATAAAATTTTTTTAAAATCTCAACAGATATGATTCCAAAATCTTCTCTGAGAACCCCATGGAATTTCTCAAAGCGGGTGATATCCATCATTCTTGAAAGCTCAAATGAGTCCGCAACGTGTATTCCACTATTACCCCCGATTTGAAAAACATGCACCGATAGAACACCTGGATGATCCCGTTTATTGTTGGATAAACAGAGTTCCGGATCATAAAAGGCGATAACACTTAAGGAAACACACCCGATTCTACTACAAGCTAACGAGGCAACTCACTATGTCTGCTGATCCTGTCTGTCTGATGATTGTTGATGAAGAAGATGCTAAATTCACCAGTATGTACAAAGACCAGAAGTATTATTTCTGCTGCAACTGGTGCAAACAGAAGTTTGAAGAGAACCCGAAAAGATATTCGCGTATTTCTACTGATATGAGTGTCGATCTGAAAAGTATGACCTGAAGGGTATTCACCGGGTATATACGTGGTATCGGATTTATGGTCTGTTATCGAGTATCCCTGCGTGAAATACCGTGCGGGGATTGCTGGTATCCGGTATCGGGTATCATTTAAAACCCGACTGGCAGTACAGATGCACTAATCCATAGACCAAAACGTTCGGGATTTTATTATGAAACCTGAAGATGATCCCTGGCTCAAAAACGCACATAAAAATGCAGAACTCCTTGACCGGGAGAACAAAAAACTCTCGGTTTTAACCAATCCAATACGGGAAAATATCCCTCTCATTACAAAATACCAGGATTTCTGGAACCAGGCAAAACTCATCACCTCGTTATTCAAAGAGCTAAAGCCGCTTGCGAAGAGTGACCGGGATCTGCTCTGGAAACAGTTTCATGTCCTGTGCCGGGAAGTTAAGGAAAAACAAAAGACCGAGTACGGGACGCTGGAATCCCTTTCGCTGGGGCATTTTGATGAAATTATGAATCTGGTGGAACACGCCCGGCTCCCCATCGATGCCCCGGCGCCGGAGATCCACGAACTGGTTGAACGAGGGCAGACGCTCAAAAATGCCGGTGATATACTGGGGAAATTCAAGCACGAGATGATTGCAAAACACAAAAAATCCTGTTTTGATCACATCCAGAAGATCCGCAATACCCACGACGCTGCATGGGTGTCGATAAAAGCGGGAAAGCCCCGGCAGCAATTGGAAACAGCGTCCCGTGTCCGGAAGAATCTTGAGGCCAATAATGAGCGTTACCGGAAAGCGGCTTGCGCTCTTGAAAATTTCAAGATCGGCAGAGACCATATACGCACATTTCTCGCTACCTGTGAAAACCCTGAGAAGGCAGCACAGGCATCAGCCCAACTTGCGGAAACCGAAACCCGGATTAAGGATATTGAGGAAGGTATCCGGAAACTGGAAAAATGGATTGCAGAAGACGAGAGAATGCTGAAGGGGGATCCATGAGTATTATCCGTATTTTGATTATACATGATTGTCCGGTATCCCAGGATCATTTCTCCTGAAAATCTGAATCAGAAACAAGAAAAAAAAGATTTATTAAATAAAAAGTGGCGCGAGCACAAGCGAGAGCGTTGCGAGCAGCTTAATGAGCACGTGAAGGGATGGTCCAGCAGTGTCTTTGCAGGGATCACCAAGCGTGTCACCAATGACTGCCGCCTTATGCGCCTCGCTGCCCTTGCCGCCATGAGCGCCGGATTCTATGTATTTCTTGGCATTGTCCCAGGCACCACCACCGTTGTTGAGGATCAATGCAAGGAGGATGCCGGTGATTGTGCCGACCACCAGAAACCCTGCAAGGGCTTCATATTTCATGGTCACTCCGATGATGATGGGAAACGCGATGGCAATTGCGCCGGGCAGCACCATATTCTTTAGTGCACCGAGGGTAGTGATATCGATCACACGGGCATAGTCGGGTTTCTTGGTCCCGGCCATGATACCCGGGTCCCTGAACTGGACACGGACCTCTTCAATTACATACTGTGCGGTCCTGGAAACTGCACGGATGGCAAGGCCAGCAAAGACAAAGATGAGCATTGCTCCGAACAGGGCGCCGACAAATACCGGGATTGATGCAACATTTATGACATCAAAGGATTTGTTGATGAGATGGCTGATTTCGGACATATATGCGTTCAGGAGCAGGAAGACTGCGAGTGCAGCACTGCCTATGGCGTATCCTTTGGTGAGTGCCTTTGTTGTATTGCCGGCTGCATCGAGCTTGTCCATCCTCTTGCGGACGGATTCCGGTGCCTGGCTCATCTCAACGATACCCCCGGCGTTGTCAGCGATGGGGCCAAAGGAGTCCATGGCAAGCACGTAGGCACAGACCATGAGCATTCCGATGGTTGCAGCTGCAGTTCCATAGAGACCTCCGAACTGGATACCGCTCTGGGCACCGAGCCAGAAGGAGAGGAGTAAGGAACCGCCAATAAGGAGTGCCGGGATAGCGGTTGTCTCAAGAGCGACCGAGAAACCGGTAATGATGTTGGTCGCCGGTCCTGTTTCCGAGGCATCGGCAATTTCCTGTACCGGGCGATAGTGGTGGTCCGTATAATACAGGGTTACCCGGAGGAATGCAACGGATAACACGATACCGACGATACCTGCGTAAAAGAACCAGATGTTCCCGAGAAGCCACATGGTGCCAATGTAAAAGAACACAACAGAGATGGCTGCCGTGATGTAGTACCCTAAGTTCATTGCATCCATCGGGTCTGCGCCGTCCTTTCCGCGGACACAGATGATACCGATCATGCTGGCAAGGAGACCCAGTGCACACATGACAAGCGGGAAGAGAACACCGGCAGCACCAAAGACCGGGAAGAGTGCGATACCGAGAATCATGGCACCAATATTCTCGGCAGCTGTGGATTCGAACAGGTCAGCGCCACGGCCGGCACAATCCCCGACATTGTCCCCGACAAGGTCAGCGATGGTAGCCGGGTTCCGGACGTCATCTTCAGGTATGCCGGCTTCGACTTTACCGACAAGGTCTGCACCGACATCGGCGGCCTTGGTATAGATACCGCCACCGAGCTGGGCAAAGAGTGCCACAAACGAGGCACCAAAGGCGAATCCGACAATAATGAAGGGGGTGGTCTGCGGGTCGGCACCGAGTGCATAATAGGTAAGGGAGACACCAAGAAGCGACAGCGCGGTGATAGTTAAACCCGATACTGCACCGCCTCTGAACGAGATGTCAAGCGCCTTTCCGTCACTGGTCTGGGCTGCTGCTGCCGTGCGGATATTTGTCCTTACGGCAACAGACATGCCGATAATACCGGCAAGTGCACTACAGGTCGCCCCGACGATGAACGCAAGTGCCGTATAGGTAGCAAGTCCCTGCTGTCCTGTGAGGAAATACACCCCAAAGATTACAACGGCAAGTACGATTGCCAGAATGGCGATTGTCGAGTACTGTCGTTTGATGAATGCCTCTGCACCCACCCTGATCGCATCGGAGACCTCACGCATCTTAGGCGTACCTTCATCCTGTGCTAGGACACTACGCGCAAGAATTGCTGCGAGGACGAGTGCGAAAACACTTATTCCAATAACTATTGCGATTTCAAACATTCCTTAATCTCCCTCCAACGTTGCCCGGAATTCTTTTTGTGACAGGAACAATGCACATGAACCATTTGTATATCATCACTTATGAGAATACACGGACTAATCCATCAGGTAAGATAATTGGTACAGGCAGTAATCTGCTTAAATGACCCAAAGGAAGAACAATGGCATCGGGACCCTGCCCCACGTATCCATAATCCATCCCTAGAGATTATTAGTTCATTTTTCAACCATTAAACATTTATCATTTAAAAGATTTTTTCCAAATCTTCCTCTATATGGTTACAAGCTAATCAGGATTTTCTCTCCGTAAATCCGTCTTTCTCAGGTTTCGTCTGAAATCTTAGAATGAAATACAAAATCGGGTGCAATTCAATATGATTAATAATGAAAAATACCCATATTTCAAAGAGGGAGGACATCGCGTGCAACTTTTATTATTTCTCATTTTGGGACCACTCATCACAGCGTTCTTTATGCTTCTTGTGCGCAAAGAAGCAGAACGCAACTGGATTGTAAAACTGTCTGCACTGGGTATCGGTGCGGTTACAATTATTCTTCTCGTGAGCCAGTACAGCAAAGGAACGCTATACTACTCGTTTGACGCTGAATCAATAGGCCTTTTCATGTTTTTTATTGAGATAATTATTGCAGTTTTTATCCTGTACCTTGGTATAAAATTCAAGAATTATCTTGTCATCGGTCTGATGCTTCTGATATCGGTCATTATGCTTTATTTTGAGGGGGTGTATGCTCACACCATCGATGTGAAGTACTCTCTCTTTATCGACCAGTTCTCAATCATCATGGCTCTGATTATCGGCATCATCGGGAGTCTGATCTGCGTATATGCTCTGGGTTACATGAAGGATTTCCATGAGCATCACAAGGAACTGAAGGATCGGCGTAATGTATTTTTTTTCATTATGTTTGTGTTCCTCTCTGCTATGTTCGGTCTGGTTTTTTCCAATAACCTTCTCTGGGTGTATTTCTTCTGGGAAATCACAACACTCTGTTCGTTCCTCCTTATCGGGTATACAAAAACGGAAGAGTCTACCAAAAATGCCTTTACTGCGCTGTGGATGAACCTGCTTGGCGGGGTTGCATTTGCAGTTGCTATTCTGTATCTCGCATCCCAGGCAGGCGGGATTATGGAACTAAATGAATTGCTTGCTTCAGGAAAAGCAATCGTCCTTATCCCCGTTGTCCTCATAGGATTTGCCGGTCTGACAAAAGCAGCCCAGCTGCCCTTTTCATCCTGGCTTGTCGGGGCAATGGTAGCGCCGACACCGGTATCGGCACTGTTGCACTCCAGCACGATGGTAAAGGCCGGTGTCTATATCGTCGTACGTCTTGCCCCCATTTTCCAGGCAACATTTTCCGGCTATGTCCTTGCGTTTATTGGTGCACTTACGTTCCTCCTCGCTTCCGGGATTGCCATCTCCCAGAGTAATGCAAAACGTGTTCTTGCCTATTCAACCATTGCGAATCTCGGTCTTATCGTAGCTTGTGCCGGTATCGGTACCTATGAAGCGATATGGGCAGCAATTCTCCTGATCATCTTCCATGCCATCTCCAAATCCCTCCTGTTCCTCTCCGTCGGAACGGTTGAACACAAGATTGACAGCCGTGATATTGAGGATATGAACGGGTTGGTCATGCGGATGCCAAGGATTGCTGCAATGATGGTCATTGGTATCGCCGGTATGTTCCTCGCCCCGTTTGGTATGCTGATATCAAAATGGGCAGCGATCCAGGCATTTATTGATGCACCGTACGGTTTTGTATTTGTCATTATTCTTGCGTTTGGTAGTGCACTTACCCTTTTCTTCTGGGCGAAATGGATGGGGCGGCTTTTAGTAGTCACTCCGGAACAGGAGAATCTCGAAACACGCATTGATTCGAATATCTGGATTGCACTGATATCCCTTGCGGGGCTGACAGCGATAACCTGCTTCATTTTCCCGGCAATTTCGAGCACACTTATCGAACCGTTCCTGCTCCAGAATTATGGAAATGTAACACAGTTGTCACAGGACAATATTATCATCATGATCATGATGCTCTTCATGATCGTGCTCCTGCCCTTAAGCATCCTCCTGCCACGCCACAAGCATCGGCATCTTACCCCCTACATGGGTGGTATGACAACCAATGCGGACATGTCGTTCTACGGAGCAATTGGCCTGAAGCGGGATATGAAACTCTCTAACTATTATATAAATTCCTGGTTTGGGGAAGTCAAACTCCAGACTCTTGGCATCTATCTCTGCACCGGACTGATCGGTATCATGGTTCTTACAGCAGCGTATGCGGGGGCAATACTATGATTTCGATTGTAGGGTTTATCGCATTCATACTCGTTGCACCAATAATCGGAGGGTTAATTGCCGGTATTGACCGCAAGATAACTGCACATATGCAGGGGCGGGTCGGGCCACCTGTCCTCCAGCCGTTCTATGATGTCGGCAAACTCTTTGAGAAAGAAAAGACGGTTGCAAACGATACACAGCGCTTCTACGTGATTAGTTACTTTGTCTTCATGATTTTTACCGGGGCACTCTTCTTCGCGGGAGGAGATATCCTGCTGGTTATCTTCGCACTCACACTTGCCCAGATATTTCTTGTCCTGGGAGCGTACTCAGCAAATTCTCCCTACAGCCATATCGGAGCAGAACGCGAATTAATACAGATTATGGCATATGAGCCGATGGTCATTATCGCTGCGGTGGGGATGTATGTTGTTACAAAAAGTTTCAACGTTAGTACCATAGCCAGTTATCCCCAACCGCTGGTTCTTTTCCTTCCGGCGATCTTTCTAGGTTTCATCTATATTCTCACTATCAAACTGCGCAAATCACCGTTTGATATCTCAACCTCCCATCATGCCCACCAGGAAATTGTGAAAGGAGTCACTACAGAATTCTCTGGTCCTACCCTGGGCCTTATCGAAGTGTCCCACTGGTATGAAACTGTTTTTCTGCTGGGATTCGTGTACCTGTTCTTTGCATTCAGTCCAATAATTGGTATAATCGCGGTGATCCTCGTCTACCTGCTTGAACTGCTGATTGACAATGCAAGTGCACGGGTGAAGTGGCAGCTGGTCATGAAAAGTTCGTGGGTGATTGCCGCAATAGTGGGTGTGGTAAATCTTGCCATCCTTTATTACCTGGGGGTGGGGTGAGCAATGACCTATCTTTCAAAATCTCCCTGGATCCTGCATTATGATGCAACGAGCTGTAATGGCTGCGATATAGAAGTTCTCGCAAGCCTGACGCCGATGTATGATGTGGAACGGTTTGGGATCATCAATACGGGAAACCCGAAGCATGCGGATATCTTCGTTATCACCGGTTCGGTAAATGAGCAGAACCGCGAAGTGGTGCGGAATCTCTATGAACAGATGCCCAACCCAAAGGTTGTTGTCGCAGTTGGAATCTGTGCATGCTCAGGAGGAGTTTTCCGGGAATGTTATAATGTGGCCGGCGGGATTGACAAGATTATTCCGGTGGATGTATACGTTCCCGGTTGTGCTGCCCGTCCTGAGTCAATCATCGATGGAATTGTGACAGCGCTGGGAATTCTTGAAGCAAAGCTGAATGCACCAAAGTCTGGCATAAAAGAACAACAACCGGTGGAATTACAACAAGGAGGTGGGGCACAATGACAATCGAGGAACAGACCATCATCCCGATTGACATGAGCGAGCTGGTCTCCCATGTCGAAAAGATGAAAAAAGAAGGCAACCGGCTTGTCCAGATCGGGTGTACGGGAGTCGAAGAAGGTTACGAGATCAATTACTCATTTGACAAGAACTACAAATTCCAGAATCTTCGGATCCTGGTCAAACAGGATACAATTGTTCCCAGCATCAGCGGAGTCTATTGGGGAGCGTTCATCTATGAAAATGAGATCCATGACCTGTTCGGAATCACTGTCGCCGGAATGAATATCGATTTCAAAGGAACATTGTACAAAACGACAGTTAAATATCCGTTTTCCATCCCGACTTTCAAGGAGGATAACCCATGTCAAAACAAATAATCATCCCGTTCGGGCCACAGCACCCGGTGCTCCCGGAACCTATCCACCTTGATCTGGTGCTTGAGGATGAGACGGTTGTCGATGTTCTCCCGTCAATCGGGTATGTGCACAGAGGTCTTGAAAAGCTCGTCGAAAAACGGGAATTTACTGAGTACACCTTCATCGCTGAACGCATCTGTGGGATCTGCAGTTTCATCCACAGTCTTGCCTATGTACAGGGTGTCGAGCAGATTATGGGAATTGAGGTACCGGAGCGGGCGCATTACCTGCGTACAATCTGGTCTGAATATTCAAGACTTCACTCCCACCTGCTCTGGCTTGGCTGTTTTGCCGATGGTATGGGTTTTGAGAACCTTTTCATGAACTCGTGGAGGATACGGGAGCACATCCTTGATGAACTCGAAGCAACCACGGGCGGCCGCGTAATCCAGAGTGCCTGCAAGGTCGGGGGTGTGAGAAAAGATATCTCCGGTGAACAACTGGAGGGAATGCTCCTCCGGCTTGAGGATATTAAAAAAGATATTCGTACCATCACCAGTGTGTTTCTGGAAGACAGCTCGGTGAAACACCGGTTAAAAAACGTGGGTATGTTATCAAAGCAGGATGCATATGACTGCGGCGCGGTGGGACCCACAGCAAGGGGAAGCGGCGTAGCAATCGATATGCGGGAAACAGGATATGCTGCATATGGGAAACTCAACTTCAAACCGATAGTTGCAACTGAAGGTGACTGTTATGCACGTTGCAATGTCAGGATACAGGAACTGATATCGTCCATTGACATCATAGAACAGGCAGCAAAAAAGATCCCTGAAGGTCCCATTGATGTGAAGATTACCGGTGCCCCGAATGGCGAATACTTTTCCCGGGTTGAGCAACCCCGCGGCGAGCTGGTTCATTATGTGAAAGGGAACGGAAAAAAGAACCTTGTTCGATCGAGGGTGAGGACTCCCACATTCACCAACATTCCGCCTCTGGTCATGATGTTGAAGGGCTGCCAGCTCGCGGATGTTCCCGTGATTGTTTTGTCAATAGATCCCTGTATCAGCTGCACGGAGAGGTGACGAACGATGACAATCCTCAAAATGGCATCAACGGCCATAAAAAGTCTGTTCTCACGCCCTGCAACACTGATGTATCCCGTAAAGCCCGCAAAACGGACAACGGCAACCCGTGGACACATCGTGATCGATCCCGCAAACTGCATTACATGCCGTTCCTGCCAGCGTAAATGCCCGACAGGAGCAATCTGCGTGGAAGTAAAAGAGAAGACATGGCAGATTGACCGGATGCGCTGCGTGATCTGCAATTCCTGCGGGGATGTCTGTCCGACCAAATGCCTTTCAATGGATCCAGCTTACCCGGGTGCACTGACTGCACGTGGCGGAGTATACAAAGTGGCAGTTGCCGGGCCAAAGAAGAAAGAACCAGTACCTGCCATAGCGGAAAGTCCAAAAACCGAATGATACTCAAATTTTTTTTATAAAAATGCAAAGGTTTCTGGTAACAGTGTCTGCAAGTCAACTACTACAGCCTGAGCCGGTGTAGGGTTCACATTCATTTGTTTCTGGAATGCGGTCTGTGACTGCCATGTCCCGGCGTTAATCCCAAGCACGCCCCTATACTGCGTCAGTCCTCGGATGTGGACATGTCCGGTGTGCAGGATCTCCGGCAGCGGGTCGATAATTAACCTGTCCGTTTTTCCTGCAGCAATGGGAGTCCTGCGCCCGTATGCCGGGGCAAGATGTCGGCGCTGGAGCATCTCTTCCATCATCAGCCCGCTGTGCTCGTATGATGCACCGGGTATCAGACCGATCATGTCATCGATTGATCGTCCGTGATACATAAGAACACGCACTCCCTGGAGGTTGACGAGTGCTGGGTTCTCCACAAGCATGCAGTTATCCGGGAATTTTTTTGTAAATTGTTGCGGGATCACCGGTTGGGGTTCTGCACCCCTGACTACATCATGGTTACCTGGGGATATGATGATCTTCATACGGGAGGGAAGGTCCCGCATCATTGTTCCGAATGCATCATACTGTTCGTAGATATTTTTGATCACCAGTTCGCTTTCCTGGCCAGGATAGATACCGATGCCGTCAACCAGGTCTCCGGCAATCAGGAGATATGAGAAATCAGAATCCGAAAGCCAGTCTGCGAACCGGTTCCAGCACTCTTCAAGGAACGTGTCACTGCCGACATGGACATCGGAAATAAAGACCGCTTTGCCGGGTAGTTCGCTTGTGAAGGGGGTGTTATCGATACGTATGTCAGGGCGGTACAGCTGCTCGGCAAAAAAGAGTTTTCCGTCATTGGAAAGTTTGCCCTTCACTCCAATAACTTCGTCAGGGATAATGCGTTCTGCATCAGAAAAGACCGGCCGATCTTTTCTGAAGAGCACGGAAATATTTGCAGAAGAATCCTCTATCTCGGCAATCCGGTGACCGTTTGTTGTGGTCTTCACTTCGACGACCATACCAATGATTGTACATTCTTCCTGACGGTAACGGGTGTTCCGGGTCAGTGCCTCGATTGGCATCGCCCCGCACCGGCTCCGGATCATACCTCCCAGACGGTTGTACCGGTCACGGAAATAATGGAGGTAATCACTTGTTCCGTTCACACAACCGGATGTTCCCGGGCTGCCACTGATAACTTCAACAGATGGGTCTGACAGGAACCGCGTCCCGTCCCGTGTGGCATTCATGCCGGGAATATGTTTAGCCGAAACTACGATAGTCTCCCCGGGAACCTGCGCAATAATGCGCTCGATGAGATCCAGCTCATCCTGTTCCTGGATGTAGCGTACGACATCGGGATGCACCTGCAGCTTGGTCTCAAGAAACCGGAGTGTTATCTGTTGTGCATCGAGCATGAATAGTATATTGGTTCCGAACAAAATATAGGGTTTTATCCTGACATCGCAACATTCCGGATGTCAGGTTGGCTGATGGTGAATGATTGATATTCTTTTTGAGATGAAGTTAGCATGGCGAAATATCCGCGGACCCCCCCATGTTTGAAATATTCCAGATGTTTATCCTCGGATTTGTAATCGGTCTGACTGGTGCGCTCGCACCAGGTCCAACGCTGGTTGCAACCATCAACGCATCGATTGCCGGTGACTGGACGACCGGGTTGAAAGTCTCTCTTGGGCATGTAATCATGGAACTTTTTCTTGTTCTCCTGATCCTTATGGGATTGGCGTCAGTCGCACTTCCCTACACCTCAGCGATTGCAGGAATTGGCGGGATTGCACTGATTGCATATGGGGCGCTGACTATCGCAGGAAGCAGGAAGGCAACTCTGAGGACAACTTCTACCCAAACGGTTGCCGATCCCTATATGGCAGGATTTGTTACCAGTGCGGCAAACCCGTACTTCTGGATCTGGTGGCTCTCAATAGGGAGTGCAATGATTATTGCAGGCCTACAGGGCGGACTTGTGCTTGTTGGAGCCATTATGATCGGGCACTGGTCTGCAGATATCGTATGGTTAACGCTGGTTTCAACTGGGGTATCCAAAGGAAGGACGATTATTTCTGACATGTCATACCAGAAAATCATTGCTCTTTGTGGAATTTTTCTTATCCTTTTTGGGTCATACTACCTGTCGCGTCTGCTGTTCTCACATTGAAATCTCACGGCATTTTATAATCCGACATGGTTAATTATGAAGGGTTAAACATATTATAAAAAATCAGATAATGAGAGCAAAAAATGGCTGATGATGATAATAAACGGGGTATCCGCTCACTGGTCTCAAAATTCCGGGAAAGTGATCACTGGGGGGTGTCCCTGGCGCGCGATCTGATCTGGATAGTGGCGGTGGTTGGCGGGATCGCACTTACCCTGTTCTTAATCAGCGGTACCTGGCCTGCGGTTGTCACCATCGAATCTCAGAGCATGGTACCTCACATGAATGTGGGAGATCTTGTTGTCGTCGTCCAGAAGGACCGGTTCGGTACATTACAGACCTGGGTCCAGGGAAACACCACTGGCTATAAAAAGTTCGAGGATTACGGGGACGTGATTATTTACCAGCCAAATGGGGCAAAGAATCCTGTGGTTCCAATACCCTTCCTTTCGTCAGGCGTGCATCCTATTATCCACCGGGCAATGGTCAAAGCTGACACAGCAGACCTGCCGAAATACCTGCAACTGGATCTTGAAAATATTTCAAAGTATTACCAACCTCACGGCGGATACATCACAAAAGGGGATAATAACAAAAATATTGATCAGGTCGCAGTTTACCAGGGTTTGGGTGTTATCGAGCCGGTAAAGGATGAATGGATTATTGGAAAGGCACTGTTCACCATCCCGCTGGTCGGGTACCTCCCTCTCCATATTGTTGAAGTGACAATCATCATCATAGTCATCATGATACTCCATGAACTCTATCTGCATTCCCGGGAGGACAAAACGAAAAAACCGCAGAAAAAGGACAGAAAAAAGCAGCGTTAGATAGTTGCGGTAATTATGTCAGATATTTCAACACTCCTCTCAGATGTACTCGGTGGACATCGTCTTACTGAGGTCGAGGCAACCCGGCTTCTGGAAATACGGGACCGGAATGTTTTCGAAATCCTATCTGTTGCAGATGAGGTTCGTGAGCGCAAAGCAGGAAACATTGTAACGTATGTGAAAAACCAGAACCTCCATGTGACCAATATCTGTAAGAATCTCTGTGGTTTCTGCGGATTTGGCAGGAGCCCTGATGATGATGGCGCCTATTGCAATGATAAGCTGGCAATTCAGGCTAAGGTACGTCTTGCCCTCAAGCGTGGTGTTACTGAGATCTGTCCATTGAGCGGGGTGCATCCAGAATTTACCATCGACACTTACTGTGATCTAATCTCATGGGTCCACGATGTAGGACCGCATATTCATCTTCATGCGTTCAGCCCGGATGAAGTCTCCTATGCGGCATCAGGAAGCAATCTTTCCAGTGTTGAAGTTCTTGAACGATTGAAGGCTGCCGGTCTTGGGTCGTTACAGGGTACTGCGGCAGAGATCCTTGTGGACTCTGTGAGAAAAGTGATCTGTCCACGGAAATTGGGTACAGCTGAATGGGTCCGAATTATCAAAGAAGCACACGCGCTGGGGATATTTTCGACAGCGACTATTATGTACGGTTCCTGTGAGACTGCAAAGGACCAGGCTGAGCATCTTGGCATACTGCGCACGATTCAGGATGAAACACATGGCTTTACTGAACTGGTTCCCCTGACCTATATCCACACCAATACCTCGCTTTTTAAAGAGGGTATTGCCCGTGCAGGCGCGACAGGTCGGGAAGATCTGCTGATGACCGCTGTTTCCCGGCTGTTCCTCGATAATTTCAATAATATTCAGGTCCCGTGGGGGAAACTTGGACTAAAGATGTCTCAGATGTCGTTACTCTCCGGAGGCAATGATCTTGCCGGCACCATGTTCTCCGATGATATATCTGTAAATACAGGGGCAATCGATGCAGGTTATCTTGATCCAGTGGTCATGGAACGGATGGCGTCAGACCTTGGGCGAACCCTGCAGGAGCGGACAACCCTCTATAAACTGATCTAAAAAAATATTCTCTATGAAACTATTGAATTCTTTTTTAAAAAAAAGATATCAGAGAAGCTCCAGTGCCTGCCGTCCGGTCATACCGGTCCGTATCCCACGTCCCAAAGCAGATCGGTTTGCCTCCTTGATTATCCCTTTCAGGATATCATTGGTATCCACAATTGACGGTCCGATTGCGGGTCTCACCTTTGCGGCGGGATAGCTGAATGAATCAAGTGCAGCAACATCAAAAGCCCCGCACCCAACCATCCCAACATCAGTCATTACCGCAACAAGGTTCGCCGGGCCGAGGGGGATAATATATCCATCGGCAATCTTTCTGGTCAGTTGAACTTCAACCTGTTCCATATCTCTCCAGTAGAGATGGTTGGTGCAGGGGGATTAATAATCATGTGGCGTAAGAATACGATACAGGTATTTTTCTTCAGGATGCTACAATGTCTGAAGAATATCCTGGAGTGAGCAATGGAGAATCACCTGCGGACTCTGCTTGATGATATCAAAACCGGCCACCGTATGAGTAACGACGATGCACTGGATCTGTTTCAGGTCCGGAACAGACAGGTCTGGGAGATTGCGGCAGCTGCAGACGAGATGCGTGAACGACGGGTTGGCAACGCAGTTTCCTATGTCAGGAACCAGAACATCAATGTGACCAATCTCTGTGTCAATGCCTGCGGTTTCTGCGGCTTTTCAAAAAAACCCGGGGATGACGGCATCTATTATCACGACAAGTCCGAGATCCAGAAGAAGGCGTCCCTCGCAAAAATGCGCGAAGTATCCGAGATCTGTACGGTCAGCGGCCTACATCCGGATTTTAATGCCGAATCTTATTGTGATGTCTACCGCTGGATTCATGAGGCTGCACCCGGCATCCATCTTCATGCAAGTAATCCGATGGAAGTTGCATATGCTGCTAAAAAGAGCGGAATGAGCACCCAGGAAGTGCTGGCCGTTATGAAGGAAGCTGGACTTGGATCTATGTGCGGGACAGCAGCGGAGATCCTGGTTGATACCGTCCGTAAAAAAATCTGTGCACAGAAGGTCTCAACAGAGGAGTGGGTGCGCATTATCCGGGAGGCGCATGCCATGGGCATTCTCACAACTGCAACGATCATGTATGGTCACTGCGAGAGCGATGAAGACCGGGTACATCACCTGGCAATCCTGCGTGAAATTCAGGAAGAGACAAACGGATTCACAGAATTTGTCCCTCTCTCGTTTATTCACATGAATACCCCTCTCTACCGTGCAGGACTCGCGCGGGCAGGAGCGACCGGAAGAGAGGATATCCTGATGGTCGCTGTTGCACGTCTCTTTCTGGACAACTTTAAGAATATCCAGGTTTCCTGGGTAAAAGAAGGGATCAAGATGGCCCAGTTAGGTTTGGTTGCCGGTGCCAACGATCTTGGCGGGACGATGTTCGAAGAGAGCATATCAAAAGGGGCGGGGGCAATCAATACAGACTACCTCGATCCTTCCGAGATGCAGCGGATTGCCGAGGATATCGGACGGACACTCAAACGCCGTACGACGCTCTATGAAACGGTCTGACAGGGACCTTGCACTATCAATAAAGAATATCCCCAAGAGGGTGTATGAGAAGAAGCGATCGTCAGATCACTGACATTGTCGAGATTGAATCTATCCTCAACGATGCGCAGGTCTGCAGGATTGGTTTGTCGGATGGCTTTGAGCCGTATATTGTACCGCTTTGTTTTGGGTACATTGACGGAACAATTTACCTTCATTCAGCCATGTCCGGAAAAAAAATTGAAATTTTCGAGAAAAATCCACAGTGTTGTTTTGAGGTTGACCTGTGTCAAACAATCATACGCACTGGGAAGCCGTGTGCATGGGAGATGCGATATAAAAGTGTGATCGGTTTTGGCAGGGCATATTTCATATCTGACCGTGAGGAAAAGAAACAGGGATTAAACTGCGTCATGCACCACTATGGGAGTGGGATTCACGAGTTGTCCAATGAAGACCTCAGAAATGTATGTGTAATCAGGATCGATATTAAGTCGATGACAGGAAAAAAACACGATTGAGGGAAACAGCATTTTATGGGATCAATCGTGGTTGCGTTTCACAAGCCTGACGATTTTATCGCCGATTTTCTGAGCTTTTTCTACTGCTTCCTCATCAGACAGCACTTCGCCTTTATGGTACCCGTTCCCTTTCACCGAACCCAGCGATGAAAATTCATGCGTGCTTAAGAACCCCTCAAGCGTCTGGATCGTCCGGCTCGCACCTTTTTGTGCCTGAACCGCTACAGCGATACCTTTCCTTCCCGCAAGCTTCCGGTCGTGATAGAGGGAATACGTGCGGTCTATGAAGTTTTTCAGGTGGCCGCAGACATCATAGTAATAGGTGGGGGAGCCGATAACGAGCACGTCGCTGTCGAGCACTTTCTGAATCACTTCGTTCCAGTCATCGTTTTCTATCACACACCACTTTTTCTCTTTACATTTCTCACAGCCCAGACACGGGTGAATTTTTTTGCCCGCGAGCGAGACAAATTCTGTTTTGATTCCCGCATCATCACAGCGTTTGAGGATAACATTAACCAGTTCTGCGGTATTGCCATCCTTTCGCATGCTTCCCGATATCCCAAGCACTTTCATATGTTATCCTGTACCTGTGGATTAATGATAGTTTTGATAACGGGGTCGAGCTGGAGTCCACAGAATGCAGCGAGTATCTCCTGCTTTGGATCATCCTGCCGGTACAGGAGATGTGATGTACAGGAGCAGTCACTGCATCCGAACTTTGCAATGCCGGCCTTGTTCAGTTCACGAACAAGCTGGCATTCCAGACGATCCCCTGTGACTGCGCAGACTGCATAAACAAGAGAAAAACAGGGTGAAATGAGGAGGTAGTCAACATGCCATTTCGGTTGTTTGTCATGCAGGTGAACGAGCGAGATATGACGTTCAAGCCGTTGTAACCCCCCGCTACCCAGCGCAGATCCAACATAGATGTGCCAACCGGCCCGAAACGTAATCGCCCCCAATGAACCAATTCTGATAGTGCAGCCGGGGTTTCGAAAAACAAGGCAGTAAATTCCTTTATCCATAACCGCTCTTCATCAGCCCCAGCGCTGCAGCGATGTGACGGCGTCCGCCGGTTTCAACCGGTTCCCCGTGGCCGGGGTAAAGTCCCTCCACATCAAGAAGCGAGAGTCGGTTGAGTGATTGTTCAAGTTCAATCCTGCTACCTCCCGGGAAATCATATCTTCCGAAACACCCGTCGGAAAAAACAGTATCTCCGCTGATAAGAACATGGTCCCGATCAGAAAAGAGGCAAATGCTTCCTGGTGTATGACCAGGTGTATGCAGGACCTCTAATTCTCCTATGATGTCCCCCTCAGAAAGTACAATATCAGGAGCAATCCCTGGAGAACGTGCACCAAAGTGCATGGACAGGCTCTGGAGGTCATCAACAAGCCCTCTGGCATCATTTTTATGAATGGCGACCTTTGCCTTACACATAAAGGCAATCTCTTTTATTCGGGCTGTGTGATCAAAATGGCAGTGAGTCAGGACAATTGTATCGATTTCCTCTCTGAATGGTTTGACAGCCATTGGCGGCACTCCCGCGTCAACGAGAATCGTGCCGTAAATATAGGAGTTCGCAAAAGCCGACTGTTCGGGAATCCATCTGACCTGCATGCACAATAATAAGGACTCCCGACAGATGTTTCTTATGGATTCCCTGATCCGCAGATGTTCCTGTGGGATTCCGCAGGAACTCGAAGTGGTGGCTCGGTTGGAAGGAATGGATACGGCGCGCTTAGCCCGGGGTATTTCAGCAGGAAGGATTGTGATTCCGGCAAATCCAAAACGGATCCACCAGCAGTGCGCGATAGGTAAGGGCTGCCAGGTTAAAATAAATGTGAATATCGGGACCTCTGGCACCCGCTGTGATCCTGACCTTGAAGAGGAAAAGGCACAAGCTGCACTCATCAATGGCGCCGATGCATTAATGGATCTCTCGACCGGTGGCGACCTTGTCGCAATCCGGAAAAAAATCCTTGCGTTTGATACCACGGTTGGGACAGTGCCAATCTATGAAGCAGTCCGCAGGGCGGGTAATGCCGCTGATGTTGATGCCGATCTTCTCTTCCGGGTCATCCGCGAACACTGCCAGCAGGGTGTTGACTTCCTGACACTCCACTGCGGGGTGAACCGGCAGGCACTTGCAGCGCTCAGGAATGATCCCCGGGTAATGGGCGTGGTAAGCCGGGGTGGTTCATTCCACTGTGCGATGATGGTGCAGCGTGACGAAGAGAACCCGCTGTATGCCGAATACGATTACCTGTTAGAGATCCTCGCTGAGTATGACGTGACGATAAGCCTCGGGGACGGGATGCGCCCCGGCTGCCTGCAGGATGCAGAAAAACTTGCAAAGTCGGTGGAGTACATCACGCTCGGCACGCTTTCGAAACAGGCTCTTGCAAAGGGGGTCCAGCGGATGATTGAAGGGCCGGGACATATGCCACTCGATCAGGTTGGATATAATGTGCACATGATAAAAGAGATCACCGATCATGCTCCTCTCTACCTGCTCGGACCTCTTGTCACGGATATTGCGCCGGGCTACGATCATGTTGTTGCTGCCATAGGGGGAGCAATGGCATGCCTGAATGGGGCAGATTTCCTCTGCATGGTCTCTCCCAGTGAACACCTCGCACTTCCGGATGTTGAAGACATCATTGAGGGAACGCGGGTGGCAAAGATCGCTGCCCACATAGGGGACACCGTCCGGAGACAGGAGGGCTGGCGGATGGAACGTGAGGTGCAGATGGCTGAGGCTCGGCATGAACTCGATTGGGATGCACAGTTCAGACTGGCTCTCTTTGGAGACCATGCAAAAAAGATCCACGGCCGTGATGGGGACATGGAGACCTGTTCGATGTGCGGCGATCTCTGTGCAATCAAGATAGTCAACGAACTCTTTGAAGAAAAAAAGAAGAAAAAATAATATTTTTCATTTTTTAAATAAATTCAGTATCCGGATAGCCAGCCACGCCGCATTATCTCCGTTGTCAACACCCACGCATGCTACCGGTACACCTTTGGGCATCTGAGCAATTGCGAGGAGCGCATCGAGCCCGTTCAGGGTCCCGCTGACCGGGACACCAATCACCGGTTTATCGGTCTTTGAAGCGATCACGCCGGGAAGGGCAGCTGAAAGTCCGGCAATCGCAATAAATATTTTAGCATCACTGTTTTTGATATAGGCATCAAGTCTGTCTGGATCACGGTGGGCTGAGATGATCTGGGCATCATACAAAATCTGGTTTTCTTCAAGGACCTTTTTCACCTTGTCCGTTATTGCTGCATCAGAAGCGGAGCCCGAAATAACAGCCACGTCAGCCATACTTACCATCCAAACATATATTGTGCTTATCTAGATATACTATGAGCAGATCCACATGGAAAAAGAACTACTCCTGATGCTACCAGGCCCGGTACCGATGCCGGAACGGGTAAGGTATGCAATGATGCGTCAGGCAATAAACCACCGCAGCCCCGAGTTTGGTGCGGTCTATGCCGATTGTGTACGGGTATTAAAGACCGCATTTGGAACAACAAACGACCTTTTTGTGATCAGTGGATCCGGAACTGCGGGTATGGAAGCTGCGATTGCTAACGTGGGAAAGGACAAGCATATCGCCTGTATCACCAACGGCAAATTTGGCGAGCGGCTCCTGAAGATCAGCCAGCGTTACGGTCAAGCCCATGAGATAAAGTCCGAATGGGGTACCCCGGTCAATCTTGAGACACTCAAGGCACAGCTCGAGGCAGGAGCACAGGTGGTCACCCTCGTACACAACGAGACATCAGCAGGGATCAAAAACCCGGCTGAGGAGATCGGCAAGCTCTGCCGTAAGCACGATGCGCTCTTCATCATGGACGGCATCACCTCTATCGGCGGTGATGTCGTTGAGGCAGACAAGTGGGGTGTCGATATCGCTATCACCGGTTCCCAGAAGTGCCTTGCCGCACCGGCAGGTCTTGCCATGATCTCCGTAAGCGCCCGGGCCTGGGATCGGCTTACTAAGAATCCGCCGTTCTACCTCGACCTCGCAGCGTACAGGAAGAGTGCCAGCGGAAAACCCATGGAGACACCGTATACCCCGGCAGTCCCACTCTTCCTTGCGCTCCGTGAGGCATGCCTCATAATCGAGGAAGAAGGCCTGCCCGCTCGGATTGCCCGCCACCAGAAGATGTCAGGTGCTGTGCAGTCTGCCGCCAAGGGATGGGGGCTATCACTCTTCCCAAAGACCGATAAGCTGCACAGTCACTCATCCACGGTCACTGCGATCGAGTACCCCCCTGGTGTAAAAGATGATGATATGCGGGGGATCATCAAGAAGATGGGAATTGTCATTGCCGGTGGTCAGGATCACCTCAAGGGTAAAATCTTCCGGATCGGGAGCATGGGTGCGGTCAGCGCCCCGGAGATCCTTGCAACCCTTGCCGCCACCCAGCATGCCCTCAGGAAGTGCGGGTTCAGGACCAAAGGCGACGGCGTTGAATCGGCCAGCGAGGTGCTGGGATGAGAGTGGGTGTTGCCGACACCACCTTCTCACGCGTCAACATGGGAGCCATCGCCATCGACGAACTGAAAAAATACGCCAGCGTGGCTATTGAGCGGGTAACGGTGCCGGGGATAAAAGATCTCCCGGTTGCCTGCAAGAAACTGATCGAGGAACGCCGGTGCAATATCGTCATGGCGCTGGGAATGCCCGGGGGAAAGGACAAGGACAAGCAGTGTGCCCATGAAGCCTCGCAGGGCCTCATCATGTGCCAGCTCATGACGAACACGCATATCATCGAGGTCTTTGTCCATGAGGACGAGGCAAAGGACGACCGCGAACTTGCCTGGCTCATGGAGCAGCGTACCCGGGAGCACGCAGTCAATGTCGTGAAGCTCGTGCTCCACCCCAGGGACCTGGAACGCGAGGCGGGCACCGGGCAGCGGCAGGGCTTTGAGGATGCCGGCCCGGCCCGGAAATGAGACCAGCTAAGCATTTATGACCATTTACATGAGATGATCTACTATGTGTGATACCAACCCCATAAAACTCGGATTTGTTGTCGCAGAGTTTAACCGCGACATCACTTACATGATGGAAATTGAAGGCCGCGAACATGCAGCATTCCTTGGCGCAGAAGTCACCGAGTGCCTGTATGTACCGGGTGCTTATGATATGCCGCTTGCGATCAAGAAGATGCTGCAGGCGGGAAAAGTTGATGCAGTCGTCACTATCGGTTGTGTTATTGAAGGCGCTACCCAACATGATGATATTGTCGTTCAGCATGCAGCCCGGAAGATTATCGATCTCTCGCTTGAGTTTGGCAAACCGGTAACCCTTGGTATTTCCGGACCCGGCATGACACGCCTTGAGGCAAACGAACGGATCGATTATGCAAAACGGGCTGTCGAATCCGCCATCAAACTTGTCAAACGGTTGAAATGAAGCCTCTCTCGGAGAAGATCGCAGGTGTTGTCGAATCGGCAACGATCGCGATCTCCAACCGGGCAAAAAAGATGCAGGCAGAGGGGATCGATGTTATCAGCATGTCGATCGGCGAGCCCGATTTCGATACCCCCCGGCATATCACGGATGCCTGCATTGATGCCCTGAACCGGGGCCAGACCCATTATGCGCCGAGCAACGGCATCCCCGAGCTGACGAGCGCCATAGCCACGAAGATCATCCGGGAGAACAAATTTCCCTGCACCCCTCAGCAGGTCATCGTCTCCAGTGGGGCCAAGCAGGCCATCTACGAGGCATGCGAAGCAGTCCTGAACCCCGGCGACGAGACGATAATCCTTACCCCTGCATGGGTTTCCTACGAGCCCTGCGTCCAGATCGCCGGCGGGAAGGTCGTGAAGCATGCGATCAACGTAAAAACCTTCCAGCTTGACGACTCTCTTCTCGAACAGATCAATACAAAGACCAAGATGATTGTGGTCAACTCCCCGTCGAATCCCACGGGAGCTGTTTTCGACACCAAGTCCTTAAAGCTCGTTGCGGATCTCTGCACGGATTATGACATCTATGCGATGTCTGACGAGATCTACGAGAAGATGGTCTATGGCAAAGAACACATCTCGCTTGCCGCAATCGGTGACATGGCGCAGCGGACGATCACTATCAACGGCTTCTCGAAAGCCTATGCCATGACCGGCTGGCGGCTCGGCTACGCAGTTGCCCCAAAGGAGATCATCGCGGAGATGTCCAAGGTACAGCAGCACACCATCAGCCAGGCGACTACCTTTGCGATGTGGGGCGGGGTTGCCGCACTCAAAGGTGACCAGTCCTGCGTTGAAGAGATGCGGAAGGAGTTCGATCGCCGGAGAAAATTCGTAATCTCCGAGCTTAACCTGATGGGCTACGAGACGGCACCGGCAGACGGGGCATTCTATGCGTTTATCAAGGTTGCCGGTGACGATATGGAAGTTACCTCCCGCTGGCTCGAGAATGGCCACGTGGCAGCAACTCCGGGCAGTGCATTCTACGCACCGGGCTGGATCCGGCTGTCGTATGCGACCTCAATGGAGCGACTGATAGAAGCGATGGGGCGGATTAGGAAGGTTGGGTAAACGAGATCTTTTTAAAAAAATTCAACAAAATTTTTCTCGCTAATTTTTTTTTGGAAATGTTAAACTCAGAAAGTGCCCTGACCTGACGGATCCTCAGATCCCCCTTAAATCACTCAATCCCCAGCACGGTTTCAGGGCACTTTTTCCACCCATTTAATTCTATTTAGATATTTCCAAAGTACCGAGAGAAGGAAGACCAATCCGGGCCTTTTCCGTGGAGAAAAACAACCTCATTGTACCGTTTTTCCCTCAATTCGATCTATTCTCAGATGCCCCGAAAAAGGGGACCTGACAAAGTCTGTTATACTGGCTCCGATTGCCAATCCGGGCAAGTTACGAGAGGTCGATCCTTATCCACCTTTACCCTTTTCTGATGGTTTTTCTCCGACGTAGAATTCCTCCGAGGGTGCCTGAACCGGGGTGTGGTTGCCGGCACTAGTTCCGGATAACCGCTTGAGGCATCGGGTAGATCTCCCAACGGAAACCGAGCCCGGAGAGGATAGTAGGATCGCGGTCGGTGATGGTCCGGACCTCATCCTCGGAACTGGCCTCGAAAACCGCAAGGCCCCATGGTCCGGCAGGGTCCAGCACCGGCCCCATAACGATGACCGTCCCTGCTTCAACGTATTTCCTGAGATATGCACCGTGTTCCATCATAACCTGCCGTTCCTCCGCATTCATGTCGGCAGTAAAGGAAGGGCGGGGAGGGATCAGTTTTGCCAGGAAGTAGCTCTTCTCCATACAAATGCTTCGGCAGCCGGAGATATAAATTCCATGAAGGGATCTTCATGACGTCAGATCGATATCACGATATCACTCCGTTCACGGTCCGGTGCTGTCCGGCCCTCCTGTACCGGCCGGGGATGTAGCCGGCTCCGGTTTCCCCGGTTCCTCAGGGAGATGCAGACCCGTAGCCAGCTGGGCCGGGAGTGCCGGCTTTGCGGCAAAAACCGGCTTCGATTTCTTTGGCATCACCAACCCATCGCGGCTGAGCTCGATAAGCCCGGTGTCCGTGACGCGGAAGAACCGGAACGCCCCTCTGGGCAAAAAGACCCAGAGCTCGCGGGAGATCCCGGGTGCTGACGCGATGGTCCTGAGTGTTGCGAGTGCATCGGCTGCCTCACGCCCGATCCATGCATGGTCGCAGTGGACGCGGGTGACCCGTTTGATATGGACATGGGCCACGATACCGGGGCAGTAGATCACGAAATTGCAGATCATGCCCGGCTCGTACATGAACTGCCGGGTCTCACCCCTTTTCTTCGCTATCAGCACGGCCTCGCGGAGAGCCATGAGCGGTCTTCTCCCGCGGGTCATGGCCGGCCTCCATTAGTTACAGCCAGGGTTTCGTACAGTGCCCGGTGTTCCTCCACCGTATGATTTTTGTTGTGTGTCTGATTGATTTCGATAGCAACAGCTCCTTACTTTGTGGTGAATATACCGGTGGCAATATCGTGAATGCACAGATCTGTTGCCACACTGTTGTTCCACGCGTTATTCTCAAAATTATATACGCTTTGTAGTTTGAGTGGCTCATCAGAGTTGCGGGAAGGAGAAGAACTCTCCAAGGAGTTCTTTGATTTACAAGGAACCGCTTTTAGGATTTTGTCGTTCTCCATCGTACATGTGCAAATGTCGAGTTGCCCGAGATTACGACCGCATTTCCCTCTGTTCGTATCATCGGGGATACATACGCATCGACTATCTTTTGCTCTTCGGGTGTCTTTGCGCCGAACCTTTTCCGGAAGAACCCGAGCATCTCCTCCCGACTCCCGAAACGGTACTCCTTTGAGAGCGGCAGCATGGTCATGTCCGGGTAAATTCCCATCTGGTAGAGGACCCCGAAGAGACAGTCGGCTTTCGGCCCGGCATGATACGGGCTCCCGTGCAGGGGCTCCCAAAGATCGGCATACATCCGCTCCCAGAAGGGCATGTCTACGAACCAGAAGAGGTGAACGGAGCCACAGGATACAGCATCCATCTTCCGGAGCGCTTCCCGGATATCATGCATGGTCAGGGAGAGGGATGCGATGACAATATCAAACGGGGGAGAGAGGTCCAATGAGAGATCGATCTCCTCCCAGGTCTTCTGCACGCAGGTGATATTATGTAAGTTCTCCCGCTTAGCATGCTCCCTGAGGATCTCCACCATGCCGGCCCCGGGCTCCACCGCGGTAATCTTCTTCACTCGAGGGGAGAGAGGGATAGAGAGGGTTCCCGGCCCCGCCCCGATATCCAGCACCCGGGAATTTTTCGTGATGTCAAGACAAGCGATTGTAATCCGGACACGGTCATCGTATTCACTGCGGGAAGTGGAATCGTAGCGTTCAGCATTTTCCCGGTTGTTCCAGTTATGCGAGGGATCATCGGAATGTTTCGATGACTCGTGCAGGCACTGCCGTGCCTTCCAGATCTCATTCCAGTCTGGCGCTATAAGCGGTTGTATTGGTGCAGGGCTCATAGCATTGAGTATGCACACGGCCGGTTAAAGGTATCTGTCTGTGCAGAATCTGTTCATTAAAATGGATATTATTCGTGCCGGAGTGCATCGATCGGGTTGAGATTTGCCGCACGCCATGCGGGGTATATTCCACAGATCAGGCTGATAACAATACCGAATGTCATACCATAAAAAATATGGACCATGGTTGAAGGAACGAACAGATACTTTGTGGATTGTAACATAACACTGCTGATCACATATCCCCCCAGGAGACTCATGATCCCTCCAATCAGGCTTCCGACAACACCGAGGATCAACGCTTCATAAAGGAACATTGACATTACTTCTTTTCGTTGCGCTCCTATGCTACGCATAATGCCAATCTCCTTGATCCGCTCGGTTACTGACATCATCATGATGTTGAGAATTGAAACACCAGCAACCAGCATTGAAATCCCTCCGATCGCTGACACAAATGTGGTAATCTGGCCGAATGCTGAAAATATGGTTTCCATTGTTTTTCGGGTATCCACAACGTCAACGATTTTATCCCGCTTGTTCATCTGATTTTCTATAGCGCTTTTAACGGCAGGGAGGTCATCCAGATTCTTTACCTTAACAACCACCTTATCGTAATCGTTGCGATTATATGACTGATCGAACCAGTCTTTCGTCACTACTATTGCGGAGTCGGTGCTGACATCAAATGCCATCCCGCGCTCCTCGATGATGCCGGTAACCCGCAGTGTACCCTTATTTCCCTCAGTTCCGATTGCAATCCGTGAACCGACCTTGACGTTGTTGTCTGTCGCGAACGTTGATCCCACGAGAACTCCCGAATCGCCCCGGCTGTACGCCCCCTCTTTCAGTTTCAGGAGATCGGGGACATCATCCGGGTTAAGGCCGTAGATTGTTGCAACGATCTCATCGCTCCCCACACCAAGTTTCATGCGATCCGAAGTCTGAAGTACAGGAATAGCAACATTTGGAGCAGAAGCCCGTTTTATCTGCTGAAAATTCTGTTCGGTAATACTAAGGGATGACGGACCCCCCGTTCCCCCCGGGGGTCCGCGCATAGTTCCGCCTACATGGGGGGTGACAATAACGCTGTCGCCGACTGTTTTCAGACTGTCAGAGACGGTGAGCACTAAACTATTTCCAAGAATTCCCATGGATGCTATCGCAACCACACCAATTACGATTCCCAGCATGGCGAGGGTGGACCGGAGCAGATGGATCCTGATATTTCGTTTGGCAATTTCCCAAAAGATCATGCCACAATTCTCCCATCAGCGATTCGGATAGTCCTTTTTGAATAAGCGGCAATATTGACATCATGGGTGACCATGATTATCGTCGTACCCTTGCGATTGAGTTCCGCCATAAGGTCCATAATGCCGGCACCAGTCTTTGAGTCGAGATTCCCTGTTGGCTCGTCACAAAGCAGGATATCAGGATTATTGATGAGTGCCCGGGCAACGGCTACCCGCTGTTGCTGACCACCTGAAACCTCCATGGGGGTATGCGTGAAGAGCGAATCATCAAGCTGAACCGCACGGAGCATCGCGCGTGCTTTTTCCGGATCCACCGCATTCTTGGACTTCAGCATCATGGGAAATGTCACGTTTTCGATGATGTTCAACAGCGGGAAGAGGTTGAAATACTGGAATATAAACCCGATCCGGTCCCTCCGCAGTTCTGTGAGTTCTTTATCGGACATGTCCCCGGTACGGGTACCGCTGATATATATGTCTCCGGATGTAGGTGTGTCAAGACACCCCATCAGGTTCAGCAGAGTGGATTTCCCTGAACCTGAAGGCCCCATGATAGAGATGAACTCCCCCCGGTCAACCTTGAAGCATACCCCGTCAAGCGCAGTAACGTCTCCCGATGGAAGCGGGTACACTTTGACTACGTCTTTGAACACCATGACGGGTGGATTGCCCATAGTGGTGGTCACTTCTTGTTCCTTCTCAGGTAGAAATACCATCCGCCGATACAAGCAACAATTACAATCACCACAGCAAGAAGGGGAAAGAGAAGATTTGATCCCCAATTATTTTGTGGGCTGGTTCCGGATTTTGTTATGTTCACATCCTGCACAGATGTGTACAGGTTGCCATCCGTATCCTTGTACGAAAGTTGAATCGGGACAGTCGAAGTGCTATTTGCGGAGAACGTAACTTCAAAGCTCCCGAAATCATCAGGTTTGAGTGCTCCGACAACATAGGTCTTATACGGATCCTGCGGAACCGCTGGTGAAATTGAAGTTACCATAACGGTATTTGCCGTTTCCAGCCCGGCATTGTTTACATCACCCGTGATGTGATACACACCACTTTCAGATTTTACCTGGACATTACTGATAACGGGATTTGCCTGTTTTTTATCGATCCCAAATGTAATCGGGAGATCAATCCTCTCTTTATGGGGATTATTGCCATTATTGTATGTTGCCGTGATCGTCAGGGAAGTCTCCTGCTCAGGGGTTATGGTGAAGTTCAGCGGTATTTTGGCACCTGAAGCAAGGTTGCCGATGAAGGTTCTTGCCAGAGTTGCTGTCACCCCAGTACCAGTAACTTCAAGAATGACATTCCTTAAATCATTTTTCCGCGGATTTGCCACTTGTATGAAAATGGTCTTTTTCTTTCCCTGGGAAAATGCATCAGGTTTCTCAACAATCGTCAGCTCAAGCGGGGTGTTATCTACCTGGACTGTTGCCCGGGAGTATAGACTGTCTGCATCACGGAAGCTGAGGGAGAATGTCGGATAATACGTTCCATCAGGGGCATCCCCCACAACGGAAAAAACGAATGATTTCGTCTGGAGAGGACCGATATTGGATGAAGAATCGTAAGGTGTACTGGTGAGCCTGATATTTTTGTCACCAATGGTTACATGATTTACCACGACGCTCTGGTCAGGGTTCCCGTTGGTTACATATACCGTAACAATACCCGCATCATTGGTAAAAAAAGATCCCGGATCAAAAGTAATATTGGAAACATAGACATTGCCAGCGGTAACAATAGATTCCGGCGTCGTGAATGCGGTTACCGCACCAGCTCCTGTACTGAAAATCAGGAAAAGAGCTGTGAGAATAATAAATCGAGCGTTTTTCATTTAAATCCCTGTCATAGTATAGATGATATAGAGAATGTAAACAACAACAGGAATGCCGACACAGAGTGCGGCATCCCTATCAGAAAGCTGTCGGGCATTTCTCATACCGGAAATCCAGATATTTGCACTCCAGAGAAGGAATACGATAGAAATAATTGAGATGATCTGGGTCATCTCCATCATTGCAGGATCATGCATCAGTGTTTTGGCCGCTTCCTGAATCAGCTGGGGATCCTGGGTTGCGGATGAGGTAATTTCAGGAACAATGACTTTTGGAATATACTGAAGCGCGACAATCACGGACAGCACCCCTCCGAAAATCTGAGGCAGATAACCATACCCGATAAACTCAAGTGTTCGTTTAAATGTACCTTTGCCCTTGAATAATGATGATATAAGATAGAACACACCAGCCCATATCCCCCAGAACACGAAAATCCCCAATAATGCGCCAAGAATAGTAGAAATAGCGATTATCGATTCCATTCCGGGCATCAATCCTGCCATCATCTTTCCTGTTAATCCCCCGATTAAATACGCATATACAGCTGAGACAATCCCCAGGGTAAGAACAATAATTCCGGGAATTTTGAGACTTTCCTTTTCTACGATTGCAGCCTGGAAGAATTCCCCGGGTCTGATGAGAATGTCAATAAGTGAATGTTTCATCCCATAATCACCTGATCCGATGATGGATCTTTCTGTTGTTGCAGGAATAACAACTTCATTACAGATTTTCTCCAGACTATATTAATGGTATGGAAGGCGGAATCGAAAGTGTTGTTCTTGCGCTCATCTATAAGGAATTACGCTTTAATACCTCGAGGGTGTGGGAGTAAGCCGTTTAATCTCTGGGTATAGTGTACAAATTTGTTGCACAATGTATATATTTATACAAACCAAGTACTTTGTATGCAGACAAAAATCCTCCTCGATGAGGAGCAGATACCAAAAAAGTGGTACAATGTCCAGGCGGATCTGAAGTCACCGCTCGACCCGCCACTCCATCCCAAGACCCAGAAACCGATTGGGCCTGAGGATCTTTCAGCCATCTTCCCGATGGAGTTGATACGGCAGGAAGTCACTACAGATCGTACTATTGCTATCCCCGAAGAGGTCCAGGAGGTAATGCGCCTCTGGAGGCCAAGCCCCCTGTACCGTGCCCACCGTCTTGAAAAATTCTTAAAAACACCGGCAAAGATTTACTACAAGTGGGAGGGAGTCAGCCCTGCTGGGAGTCACAAGACGAACACGTCGATCCCTCAGGCATATTACAATATGAAGGCAGGGATCGAGAGGATTGCAACCGAGACCGGCGCAGGTCAGTGGGGTTCGGCCATGGCCTTTGCCACGATGCTGTATGATCTTGAATGCACCATCTACATGGTCCGATCGAGCTATACTCAGAAACCTTACCGAAAGTCGATGATGCACGTCTGGGGAGCCGAATGTCTTCCCAGCCCGAGCACCAAGACGAATGCAGGCCGTTCAATGCTCGAAAAAGACCCTGATACCCCGGGAAGTCTGGGCATGGCCATATCTGAAGCTGTCGAAGATGCTGCATCCCACAGTAACACCAACTACGCCCTGGGTTCGGTATTGAACCACGTTTGTCTCCACCAGACAGTGATTGGACTCGAATGCCGTGAACAGCTCGCACTGGTTGATGATTATCCTGATGTGGTGATCGGGTGCGTAGGAGGGGGGTCAAACTTCGCCGGTATCTCGTTCCCGTTTGCCGGGGATAAGCTGACTGGTAAGCATAAGGATGTGGACATCATCGGGGCCGAACCGGCATCCTGCCCTACCCTGACAAAAGGGTTGTTCACGTACGATCTTGCTGATGAAGCTGGTTACACCCCGCTTCTCAAGATGTTCACGCTGGGCCATGACTTTGTTCCGCCTTCCATGCATGCGGGGGGTCTCCGCTATCACGGCGATTCCCCGATTGTCTCCCGGCTTGTGAATGACGGTGTGATGCGGGCTGTAGCCTACCACCAGAGCGAAGTCTTTGATGCTGCCCAGACCTTTGCCCGCACGGAAGGGATCATTGTCGCCCCTGAGACTTCCCATGCTGTAAAATCTGCGATTGATGAGGCTCTCAAATGCAAAAAGACGGGAGAAGACAAGACAATCCTGTTCAACTGTTCTGGCCATGGCAATTTTGATATGACAGCATATGATGCCTATTATGAAGGCAAACTAGTGGACTACGAGTATCCGGACGAGCTGATCAAGGAGTCACTTGCCCGGATACCCAAAATTTCCTAATAATTCCTTTTTTATGAAACGCATCGGGTTTCTCATCAATCCCATTGCCGGTATGGGGGGAGCAGTGGGGCTCAAGGGAACCGACGGCAATGTGGAGGAAGCCCGCCGTCGCGGGGCATTCCCGCTCGCAAAAAACCGGGCTCGTATTACGCTTTCGCTTCTGTCACAGGATAAAAGGCTGGATTTTGTCACTTGTTCGGGTATAATGGGAGAGGATACTCTCAGGGAAACAGGGATCCAGAAGTATCAGGTAATCTATCATTTCAAAGGTGATAGTAGCGCTCAGAACACCCGGCAAGCAGCTCAAATGTTCCTGAAAACCGGTGTTGACCTGATCCTTTTTTGTGGCGGTGACGGGACTGCCAGGGATATCTTTGATGAGGTGGGGAGAAATGTGCCGATTCTGGGGATTCCAGCCGGTGTCAAGATGTATTCTGCCGTATTTGCCATTGATCCGGTCACAGCAGCAGAGCTCGTGGCAGGATACCAGATAAAATCCCTGCGGGATTCTGAAGTGATGGATGTGGACGAGGAGGCGTACCGGGCAGGGGAGCTGAAAACACAGTTACACGGTATTGCCCGTACTCCGGTTCTGCCGGGTAAAGTGCAGCTCTCCAAGCAAATTTTTGAAGAAGGCGACGAAGAGCGTGCGAAGGGAGAAATCGCCCGCTTTTTCCACGAGATTATGATCCCGGATGTGCTCTACATTCTCTGTGCAGGAACAACCACTGAATCCATTGCCCGCGTACTCGGGGTGAAAAAAACTCTTCTGGGTGTTGATGCGGTCAGGAACGGGAAAACCGTTGCTCTGGATATCGATGAAAAAGCACTTTGGACTTTGCTTGAGGAGGGGCAGGAAGCAAAAATTCTCATCAGCCCGATCGGTGCACAGGGGTTCATTCTCGGGCGGGGCAACCAGCAGATAAGTGCCCGCATTGTGCGACGGGTGGGAATCCAGAATATCATTGTTGTTGCAACACCGCATAAACTCCGGGAAACACCGGTCCTCTACGTGGACTCCGGAGATCCAGTGCTTGATGCAGCGTTCGGTGATACGGTCCTTGTGGTTTCCGGCTACCGAATGGCCCAGCGAAAGCCCATCTATCATTCAAACCGTGGATAAAAAAATTAGTTTCTCTGGGGAGATTGTGGTGGTTTTAAGAGAGCGAATGCGATCCCCAGCCCTATTACCGCAAGTACCAGAATATAGGGGAACACGCCCATGTATGATCCGGTTGATGTTTTAATGAATCCTGCCAACTGCGGTCCGACAATGCCACCTGCACCATATGCAAGGAACATTACTCCGTAGGATCGTGGGTAATCACAGGTGCCGAAATAACTTGCCGTTGCAGTAGGGGCAATGGCCAGCCAGCCGCCAAGGCATCCCCAGAGAATGGCAAAGACAAGGATGTATACCGGCACGGAGGGGATCTGCCAGATCAGTAGTGATGCCAGTGCAATAAGAACGAAGGTCAGCATCGCCGTATTCCGTGGGGTCAGCTTGTCCGTAAGGGTACCAAAGACCGGACGCCCGAAGCCGTTGAAGATGGCAAAGACTCCAACGAGCATCGTGGCAAGCCCTGCTTCAACACCTACATCAACGCCAACAGGCTTTGCAATACCAATTGCCATGAGCCCTGCAAGACAGCCGATGAAGTAGCAGGCCCAGAGTGCGTAAAATGTGGTGGTTTTAAGCATCTGATCGCGTTTGAATTCGCAGGTGACTGTCTGACCGGCTGCCGGGGCAGGAGGTGTCCATCCTGCAGGTTTCCACCCGGCTGCAGGGAATTTCAGGGGCAGTGCGAGTACGACGATCAGGATGATGAATGCAATACCAAAGATCCTGAACGTGTTCATGACTCCTGCGGCACCGATCAGGAATCCTGCAATATTGGCAGTCAGCAGTGCAGAGAACCCGAACCCGAGCAGGGTCAGTCCGACTGCAAGTCCACGGCGATCAGGGAACCAGCGGGCTGCAACGGCAACAGGCACTCCATAAGCTATTCCAACGCCAATACCGGCAATCACCCCGTAGAAGATGTAGAGCCACTGGACAGAGCCGGCAAAAGACGAGAGTAACCAGCCAAGCCCGGTAAGACATCCGCCTACGATGGTAATGTTCCTTGGGCCATATTTTTCGATATATTTACCGGTGAACGGCATTGCTATTGCAAAGAAAGCCAGAAAAACTGAAAACGGTAAAAGGATTTCACTGGCGGAGACAACCTGGCCCAGATCTTTGGTGAAGTAGCTCGTCAGCGGACCGACAAACACGCTCCAAGAATAAATAGAGCCTAAGCACAGGTTGATGATCATGCCAAGGATGACAAGAATCCAGCGTCCTTTTTCCGGTTCCATACCGAATAATTTTTCCTGCACTATTTCGCTCATTTTCCCTCAAAAATTTTAAGATTATTCTTCCAGCGTTGATATGTCACCAGGGTCCATACCCATTTCCTTGGCTTTTAGGACGCGGCGCATAATCTTCCCGCTCCTGGTCTTGGGGAGTTTATCGACAAACTCTATCTCCTGAGGTACTGCGATAGGACCCAGGGTCATACGCACGTGATACATCAGATCATTCATGAGTTTATCGCTCGGGGAATTACCTACCCGGAGGATAACGAATGCCTTGATAGAGTTGCCCTTCATCGCATCAGGCTTCCCGATAACTGCTGATTCTGCAACTGCATGATGGGAGACAAGCGAGCTCTCTACTTCGGCGGTGCCGATATTGTGTCCTGCAACCACGATGATGTCATCAGAACGGCCAAGGATCATAATGTACCCATCCTTGCCTTTCACTGCAAGATCGCCGACGGTGTAAACACCTTTGACCGTCTCCCAGTACTTTCGGTACCGTTCATCATCCTTCCAGACCGTTCGGAGCATGGATGGCCACGGGGATTTGATGACCAGAAGTCCTCCCGTTCCCGGTTTGACAGAATTCCCGTCCTTGTCAACCACATCGGCTTCAACTCCGGGGATAGGTTTTCCGGCAAAACCCGGGCGCATGGGTTCCCCGATCATCGTGGTGATCATATGCATACCGGTCTCTGTCTGCCACCAGGTGTCGAGGATTGGGATCTTGTCCTTTCCGATGACATGATAATACCACTCAAATGCCTCAGGGTTCAGCGGCTCCCCGACGGATCCGATGATACGGAGCGAGCTTAAATTATACTTGTTGGGCCACACCTCCCCCATTTTCATGAACATCCGGATTGCGGTTGGTGCTGTATAGAAGATAGTAATCTTCTGCTCTTCAATCAGGTTCCAGTAACTTCCTGCATCCGGATAATCCGGAGTCATCTCAGAAATAAACACCGTCGCCCCTACGGCCAGCGGACCGTAAACGATGTAGCTGTGGCCGGTGATCCATCCAGGATCTGCGGTACACCAGAAAATATCATGATCCTTCATGTCGAAGATGTACTTGCTGGAATAATAGGTTCCGACCATGTATCCGGCACAGGTATGAACAATCCCTTTGGGTTTGCCGGTGGAACCGCTGGTATATAAGGTGAAAAGCGGGTCTTCTGCATCCATGACTTCAGGCGGGCATTCCTGCGATGCACTCTCCATTATTTCGTTGAAATCAAGTTCGAGGCCTGGTCTCAAATCAACCGGGGGATCCTGTCGCCTGAGCACAATAACATGTTCGACCGATGGAGCGTTGATAAGTGCCTCCTCAACAATCGATTTCAGCTGAATGGTTTTACCGCGCCGCATACCAATATCTGCGGTGATGACGACTTTGGCAGAAGCATCCTGGATACGCATGTTGAGTGCTGCCGGACCAAAACCACCGAACACAACGCTGTGAATTGCACCGATGCGGGCGCATGCAAGCATTGAAATTACCTGTTCGGGTACGAGTGGCATGTAGATGCAGACGCGATCACCTTTCTTTACACCGATCTTTTTCAAAGCGTTGGCAAACCGCATGACTTTGCTGAGGAGCTGCTGGTACGTGAAAATGCGTTCTGCACCTTTCTCGCCCCTCCAGATAAGTGCTGCCTTGTTCCGACGCTGGTTTTTCACATGGCGGTCAAGACAGTTTGCGGTGATGTTAAGCTGTGCGTTGACGAACCATTTCGCATACGGGTAGTTCCACTCCTTCACCGCTTTCCAGTGACGGATCCATTCCAGCTCGGAGGCCATTTTGCTCCAGAATCCATCCGGGTCAGCCAGAAAATCCTTGTAGGCTTTCTGGTAGTCTCCCATCCATGCATTTTTTTTGTACTGTGGGTCGGGCGTGTACGTTTTTACATCCTCGACGAGTCTGACATTAAAATCCTCGGTCATTTCCCACCTATTTAACATTATTAATCATGTTAATAACGTATTTAAAAATTCTGATTGAGAGTCAATATCCCTAAGAAAAAGAACAAATCTACAAATTAGCTTTGGTATAAGAAGAATTATCTATCAGGGTTTTTTAATATAGGGTTGATGCTTAAAAAATTCAAAGGATGCCTGCTTGGTGCTGCAATCGGTGATGCACTCGGCATGCCCAACGAAAGCACATCCCCCAACCTCAAAAAAATGAAATACGGGTACCGTCGCCCGTACAAAAACCATCCAAACGAGGGATTAAATCCCGGACAATATACCGATGACACCCAGCTGATGATTCTTGTCGCGACACTCCTCGCTGATGGAAAATACAATGAGGAACGATATTTCACTGCACTCCGTGAGCTCTATGATCGTGGCAAATTCCGCTTTCCTGATGGATCGATCTCTTCGGTATGCGAGCATACGGTAAAAGAGAATATACCCCGGAAAGGAGTGAAATCCACTACCTCCGGATGCCTTCCGGTTGCAATCCCATTCGGGCTGACGTTTCCTGACATGAATGAGGGTTGTGAACGAGCAGTGCGTGCATGCAACGTTACCCATACTCATCCGGCAGTACATGCGGCAGTTTCAACCTTTGTAACCCTCCTGTATCATACGCTTCACGATACACCTGATCCCCTTAAAAGAGCTTTGGATAAAGCCCAGGTTGAAGATGAGGTGCTTGGGGGAAAAATAAGAAATGCGCTTGTGCTGGAAAAAGAAGGAATGGACACCGAAACCGCATTACTAAAAATTGGCAATGATGTATCTGTTTTCCAGACTCTCCCCATTGCGATCTTCCTTATTAGCAGATATTCCAGACCCTCCGATCTTCTGACCGTCGCAGCAAATGCGGGTGGAAATACCGATACCATCGGTCTTATCTGCGGTGCATACCTTGGTGCAGCGAAAGGTATCGACGCAATTCCAGCGGATTTATTGGATGGGCTTGAGGACAGGCAGAGGATAGAACTCCTTGCACAACGATTACATACCCTGTATTTGCATAAACTGGAGCAAATATAAGGCAGGCTCTCTTATTTCCTTGATTTTTTAAAAAAGATCCAAACCTGCCATGCTTAAGAAGCATTAAATTTTTACAATCGGATACTCTGTTATGAAAATTGCGATTATCGGGGCTTCCGGCTATGCCGGTGGTGAGCTGATACGCCTCCTCGTTCACCACTCAACCGCAACCGTTACCTGTGCCACTTCCCGCAAACTTGCGGGAACACCCCTTGATCAGGTTCATCCCCACCTCAAAGGGTTTACCGATCTCAAATTTGAAAACCCGGAAATTGATGCCATTGATGCGGATGTTGCATTTCTTGCAGTTCCTCACACAGCTGCTATGACCTATGCTGGCAGGCTGTTATCGAGGGGAATAAAAGTAGTGGATCTCAGTGCCGATTACCGTTTACCAAAAGAGATCTACGAGAAGGTGTACGGGGTTACCCACTCGGATTATTTCCCGGCACCTTATGGTATCCCCGAGCTTCACAGGAAGGATTGTGTCAAAGCGAAGTTCGTTGCAAATCCCGGCTGTTTCCCAACCGGGGCAACTCTTGCAGCGGCTCCCCTGGCAAAATACGCCCACACGGTAATTTTTGACTCTAAAACCGGTGTGAGTGGTGCCGGGGACAATCCCTCCGCAACAACGCACTATCCGAATGTAGGTGACAATATCGGACCCTACAAATGGACAACACACCGCCATCTTGCTGAGATGAAGCAGGAGCTTGCCTGGCTCAAATCGAAAGCGAAGTGTTATTTCACCCCCCATCTTGTGCCGGTTAATCGGGGGATCCTGACAACGGCCCACATCCTGCTCAATGAACCTCTTGAGCAAAAAGAAGTCGAGAAACTCTACAGGGACTTCTATAAAGGCGAATATTTTGTACGGTATCAGAAGCCCTCCCTGGCTGCGGTCCGCGGAAGCAATTTCTGTGATGTCATGGTCGAAAGTGAAGGATTACGCGTTGTGGCAATATCTGCCATAGACAATCTCGTGAAAGGTGCAAGTGGCCAGGCGATTCAGAATATGAACCTTATGTGCAGCCTGAAAGAACAGGATGGACTGATTGGGGCAGGAATCTTACCGTAGGTGAATACTATGTTGGTAAAAGATGCGATGACAAAAGACCCGGTTGTATGCACTGCGGAAACATCACTCCGCGACGCAGTAGGTTTAATGCGGAAGCACCATATCGGTGGGCTTCCGGTCATGGAAGGTTCGGAACTCGTGGGGATGCTCACAGAATCTGATTTGATCTCGCTCCTTGAATCCGAAAGGATCTCCGATGACCTTTGGCTTCCCTCTCCCTTTGAGGTTATCGAGATTCCTATCCGTGAGTACATCAACTGGGAGAAGACAAAACATGCACTTCGCAACATTGGGGATATGCAGGCAAAAAAGGTAATGACGCGTCGCGTAATCACTGCAACAGAAGAAATGGATATCGAGGCAGCCGCGGCACTGATGCTCAAAGAAGGAATCGTACGCCTGCCCGTAGTGAGAGGGAAAAAACTGGTAGGAATTCTGGCAAGGGCAGATATTATCAATGCAGTGGGATCTTCCTATTCTGACAACGAGGGAGCTGATAGGTAAATGACCTTTCAAAGTATCTGCGCAGTAAAGGGTGTAAAAGCATCCGGTATGAAAGAAGGAAAGTTCGGGTTGACACTTATACGGGCAAGCGGAACAGCAGCGGGTGTATTTACGGAAAATCTTGTCAAAGCACCTCCCATTGAACTTATGCGCAAACAGATAAAAAAGGGGACACTGGAAGCAGTAATCGCAAATAGCGGGTGTGCCAATGCTTACACCGGAAAAAGAGGATATTCAGATGCTGTTGCGATGACCAGGTTTGCCGGTTCTGCACTGGGTGTCAAACCGGATCTGGTTGGCGTTGCCAGTACTGGCGTCATAGGACGGTATCTCGATCTCCCCCTCATTCAACGTCAGTGTGAGGAAGTAGCACGAAAGATCGAATGTACCCAGGAAGCCGAGAAACTTGCAGCCCAGGCTATTTTGACAACCGACACGTTTCCCAAACATGCTCTCGTACAAAAAGAAACATTCACCATTGGTGGAATTACCAAGGGAAGCGGGATGATAGCACCGAATATGGGGACAATGCTCGCATTTATCTATACCGATGCAGATATCGGTGCAAAATCCCTGAAGCAAGCCCTCACACTTGCTACCAGACGCACATTCAATCGCGTCGTTGTTGATGGGGATATGAGTACGAATGATATTGCACTTTGCACAGCAACAGGCGAATCTGGAAGGGCAAATCCTATTGAGTTTTCAGATGCCCTTGAGGAGTGCTGTCGTTTGCTTGCACAACAGATCGCAGCAGATGGTGAAGGAGCTACAAAATTACTGGAGGTGACGGTAAAGGGAGCAAAAAAAGAAGAAGCAGCCGCAAAAGTTGCCCGCACTATTATCGAGTCTCCCCTGGTAAAGACTGCTGTGTATGGAGAAGATCCAAACTGGGGAAGAGTGGTTGCGGCAGCAGGACGTGCAGGTGTTGATTTTGACCCGAATGCAATATCACTCTGGATCAGCGACGGTACTAACCGGTATCCGCTGGTCAGGTCCGGAGAGATTATCGCAGATCTGAAAAAGGCAAAAGAGGCAATGCACGGTAAAAAAGTCATCTTTATTCTTGACCTGGCAGCAGGAAAAGAAGAAGCAACCGCATGGGGTTGCGATCTGACCGAACGCTATGTCGAGATAAACGGGAGGTATACCACATGATGAAGCGGGAGGATGTTCTTATGGAGGCACTGCCGTACATCCAGCAGTTCCATGGTAAGACTATCGTAATCAAGCTCGGCGGCCATGCAATGGTGGATCCGGTTGTACTGGAAAATGCCATCCGGGATGCAGTTCTCCTGCATTACGTGGGAATCCGCGTAGTACTCGTGCATGGTGGTGGACCGGAAATTTCAGAGAAAATGAAAGCGATGGGCAAGGAATCTGTATTTGTCGGGGGACTCAGGGTAACCGACCAGGAAACTCTCGAGATCGCTCAGATGGTTCTTGTAGGGAAGATCAACAATGGAATTGTTTCACTGATCGCAAAATGCGGTGCCCGGGGCGTGGGGTTGTCGGGAAGCGACGGGAATATGATCATTGCCCGGAAAATGGATCTCCAGCGGGTGGATGTCGGTGGTGTACAAAAAGAAGTCGATCTTGGGCACGTGGGGGAGATAGAATGGATAGATCCAACGCTCCTGAACACCCTTCTTGACAAAAGCTACATTCCGGTGGTTGCCCCTATTGCAATCGACAGGTCCGGGGGCAGTTTAAACATCAACGCTGACACTGCAGCCGGGGATATCGCAATCGCCCTCAAAGCGTACAAGCTGGTCAATATGACCGATGTTGATGGTGTGATGGATGCAAAACGTTCAAAAGTGTATCGTAAACTTACTATTGATGAAGCGAACTCTATGCAGAAAACAGGAGCGATTGGCGAAGGCATGATCCCAAAGGTGGGCTCGGTAATAAAAGCAGTAGAAAATGGTGTCAGGTATGCCCATATTATAAATGGCAATATTGAGCACAATCTCATTCTCGAACTTTTCACCCGTGACGGTGTGGGGACGATGATATCCTTAAAATAATCATTTTCCTCACATTGCAGACAGGCATTTTATTAAAGCATTAAACCAGATTCCTACAGAGGATAAGAAATGGACAATACACTGAAGATCGTTGCAGGGGTGTTCATTGCGATACTGGTCGCCTGCGCGGTATTTTTTTTGGTCATACCCCAGCAATCAGTTCAAACTCCTTCAGCAGTCAAGGACACTTCAGTTGAGGGAAATGTTACTGTTTATTTCTTTTACGGGGAAGAATGCCCGCATTGTCATAATGTAATACCGTTTATCCAGAATATATCAAAAAAATATCCGGACGTAGATTTCAGAATCCTCGAAACCTGGCACAACGAGACCAACCAGGCACTCTCGCTATCACTGCACAAGAAACTGGGAATTCAAAGTGCCGGTGTTCCTGAGGTCATTGTTGTCGGTAATAACACTCCCCTCGTCGGGGATCGTGCTATTCCTGAACAACTCGAAAGTGTCATTCTCGAACAAATAAAAAAAAAGCAGTAATTGATGAAACGCAATTAAAAAAGACATCCCCTCCCTCAGGAAATGTTTCATCATTAAATTCGACCATCAGCGCATTTTATTTTTACGGTGACGGTTGCAGTCATTGTGAAAAGGTAAAACCTCTCCTCGCTGATCTTCAAACCCGTTATCCTGAACTCAACCTTATGTGGCTTGAGGTCTATAACAATCCCGACAACGGGAAAAAATTGTTGGAAATGAGCCGGAAGTACGGAGTAACCAATCCGGGAATTCCCGTAGTCTTTATCGGGAAAAGCAGCTTGGTCGGCGATACTGAGATTGCAGCCCGGTTTGAATCTGAGATCCTTATCGAGAAACAGCGTCTCGCGTCCTGTAACGGCACCGCCCAACCAGGGACACCAGATACAGATCCCACCTGTCCGCAGGAATCTTTGCAACTCAGTCTGCCGCTGGTCATCTTCGCAGCCATAGTTGACAGTGCCAATCCCTGCGGTCTGTCCGTACTGATCTTCCTCTTGATCCCGATAGCTGCTGCCGGGAGCAGGAAGCGCATCCTGCTTGTCGGCTGTGCATATATCGCAGCGATGTTCCTGTTTCATCTTCTCGTAGGAATCGGGCTGTTCTCAGTGTTCTCTCTCTCCGGATTCTCACGGATTTTCGCTTTAATCGGGGGACTTGTGGCCCTTCTTCTGGGGCTTATAACGATCATTGATGTGCTCCGGAACAAAGAGACCTTTATCCTGTCAATACCAGAATCGAAAAAAGGACTACTCGGGAACTATATCCGAATCGCATCGCTCCCTGCAGCATTTGTATTAGGGATCTTGGCCGGAATCCTCGGTTTTGCCTGTACCGGAGGTATCTATATCGGTATACTCAGTCTGATGGGAAAGGAGATGACCGTAATGTCCGGGTTGCCATGGCTTGCACTGTATAACGTTGTCTATATACTTCCTCTCCTCCTGATCACTATTCTCATTGCATACGGGATTTCCACGGAACGGGCCGACAGCATGAGGGCAGAGTACAAGCGGGTGCTCAGAATGGCTATAGGCGTGGCACTGGTAGTGCTCGGGGCAGTTATCCTTCTTGGACAGTTGGGATAAACAATTACCTGTTTTTTGCAATGTTACAGAAAACCTGAAAAAAATTCCGGATCTCCTTTGGATCTTCTGTGGCGCACTGACAGTCGAACGAAACCAGTTTTTTATAAAAACACAATCAGGGAAGATTACCCTCTCCGGAAAAGTCCCGCTGCCGGTCTTCACTCATGGTGATGAGAATTTCAAAAATTTTCTGAACTGCCACGGGATCAATTTTATATTCAACCGCCAGATCAAAGACCAATTCAAGCACCTCTGCAGTCCGGTGTTCATCATGGACAGGCATTCCCGCATGAATCTTGATCCTGGCAATTTTTCTGGCATAGTCCTGCCGTTGTGCAATAAGACGGATAATCTCCCGGTCACCTTTGGTGATATCAGCTCGTACCTTCTCGAGGGACATATGAAGTATATATCCGATAATTCAAAATAAACATAATCCTTTGCAGGCTCAACACCAAAACAGATAACAGAGGAACGCCCTATTTAATCAGGTGTTTGTATGCTCGAACGCATATCCCGACGTGAAGAATTTGATCTGTTCATAGCCTGGATCGCAATCTCTCTTGCATTTTTGATAGTGCAGATTGTTCCTAACGGAATATTAGGTCCGGCCATTCCTGTCACGCCCTTTGGGGCGCTCGAGACTTTGGGAATATCACTTGTAACTGTCGGTGTTGCATTTATATTACATGAGATGGCTCACAAATTTACTGCAATAAAATTTGGATTTTGGGCAGAATTCCGAAAGGATAACAATATGCTATTAATAATGGGAGCACTCGCAGCATTGGTTGGAATGATTTTTGCAGCACCAGGCGCAACGGTGATCTATGATACCACTGGCCGGGGTATCAGCAGGGAGCAGAATGGGAAAATCTCGATTGCAGGACCACTTATTAACCTCCTGTTGTGCATCCCGTTTGTTATTATCTTTTTAATTGGTGGAGGATTTTCTGCCGCAGTTTCAGGGAGTCTGTTTGCAAAACTTGGTCTTGCCGGAATACAAATTAACGCAATAATTGCCGCATTTAACCTGTTACCTGTTAGTATACTGGATGGAAGAAAAGTGTGGGCGTGGAACAAAGCGGTTTTCGTTGTAACAATAATTGTGGCATTTGGGGTACTTCTGGCTTCATTTTCTCCAAACACATTCTCAAATTTACTGTAATCTTTTTTTTTGAATCAAAAGAGAAAAATTGAACAATTGCATTCAATACCAGGATTTTTTTCAGGGAATTTGGGCTTTCAATTTTTCCAGCACAATTATTACCTTCTGCCCTTGCTCAAATGCATCTTTGAGCGCTGTGGGATGTTTTTTTATGCCTCCATAAGCGTCCATATTATTCGCAATCACGTTATCGTAGTACTCAAACCCTGTTGTGTTGAATAGTGCGGTAATCACGGGAAATGCCCCGTCAAAAACATTCTCCCACCCAAGCCCTGCTGTCGAGATAAAAATTCCCTTGTGACGTTTGATATGGTCATCAGTAAAGTAAAGAGTTTTTAAAATAAACTTACGAGCCCAGAGGTATTGCTGACGGTCAATAAATCCTTTGAGCTCAGCCGTAATCCCCATCGTATAGATTGGTGAGGCAACTGCCAGGCAGTCTGAAGCCAGTATTTTTTCGTACAGGATAACCGCATCATCATTTACAATACATTCACCGGTTTTGTGGCAGGCATTGCATCCCCGGCAGGGGGAATACTGCAGCGTTTTGAGTATTACCTTTTCAACGGCAGCCCCTTTTGCATGGGCTCCCTCAAGAAAACTGTCAAGCAGAGTTTCTGTATTTCCATGCCGGTGCGGACTTCCCGATATGCCAAGAACTTTTATCTCCATACAACCTCATCTCGAAAGGCGCTTTTTAATCTCAACAATCAGCGATTTTCCAAGGTTCTCTGCATCTGCCCGTGCAGTTGGATGCAGGTTGATCGCCCCTTTTTCATCCACCCCGTTGATCATGAGGTAGGTGATGTCAGCATCTTTAATGTCAATCACATGGAAAAAACACTTGACAGAAGGAACCGCTGCATCAAATACATGGCTCCAGTTCTGCCCGGCCGTTGCAAGAAATACGCCGAGCCGTTTTCCTTTACGTTCAGGAGGGACAACCGGGAGCTTGAGCACATATTTCCGAGACCGGAAGACCTGAGCACGATCAATCAATGCTTTGGGCTGTGAGGCTATCCCCATACAGTAGATCGGTGAGGAAAGCAGAATGATATCTGCGGCGATGATCTTGTCATGGTAGATGTCCATCCCGTCACGCTGTATACATTTATTGAGCTTTTCACAGGCATTGCACCCCCGGCAGGGATTGATATCTGCTTCATCAAGAGGGACTTTATCTATGACAATGTCCGGGTAAGCCACCATGCTGCCAAGCACCCAGTCAAGCAGCGTCTCGGAATTACCATACCTTCTTGGACTTCCGGCAAAGGCAAGAATTTTGATCGGCATAGCAGTTTTCTTGTGGTGGCAACGCTAAAAAAGATTGGTTTTTGAATCAATATCTGGAGAAAAAGGGTTTTAAGTATCAAATTTTCTTAAAACAGAGATACCAGTCTTTGCATTCGTAGCCTTCGGTCATCCGCTTTTCCATCTCTGCAGTAGTTTTGGGCGGTGGCACCACAACCTTGTCTCCCGGCTGCCAGTTTGCCGGCGTGGAAACCTTGAATTTGTCCGTGGTCTGGAGCGCTTTGACCAGGCGGATAATCTCGGGCATGAATCTTCCGTTCTGGAGCGGGTAGTAAATCATCGCCCGCATGATGCCTTTGTCATCGATGAAAAAGACACAGCGAACGGCTGCAGTCGAAGATTGTGAGGGGTGAATCATACCATATTTTTTGGCCACTTTCATGGTCAGGTCAGCAATGATCGGGAATGGTATGGTTACACCCAGCTTCTCTTTGATATCATGCACCCAGGCAAGGTGCGCTGAAATGCTGTCCACAGACAGGCCAATCAGGCTGACATTGAGCGACCTGAGTTCATCATAAATGTTCGCAAACGCCATAAACTCGGTGGTGCATACTGGTGTGAAGTCAGCAGGGTGAGAGAACATAACCACCCATTTTCCTTTCATATCAGAGAGCTTGATCGGCCCTTGTGTGGTATCTGCCTCGAAGTCCGGCGCCGGTTCCCCAAGAACAGGAAAGGTAATACAAGTATCGTTCTCCATAATCTTTCACAGCCGACTTGTGTTACGGCATGACCTCATCAAGCTGTGCTTTTCCATACACGTAAGCAGGCATTCCTGAAAGGAGGAACGTAACGCGAAGCGCCTCTTCAACCTCTGCTTTGGTGACACCAAGGTTTTTTGCACCGGCAAGCTGGGCACGGACCGCATGCTGGTCACGCAGAGCTGCTGCAATCGCAATAGCAATTAGTTTTTTTGTCTTTTTCGACAGTTTGCCATCGTCCCAGATGTGCTGCTCAAATCTCATCACGAGATTGAACATCTCCGGCTCTTTTGTCGTCAACTCCCGGAAAAATTTCGGCACTTTTCCGATCTTCTTCTCAAGGGTATTGAGTTTCTTATCAGTTCCTTTTTTTGCTGCGGATATTTTCGCAGGTGTTTTTTTGGGGACTGGTTTTTTTATTGCCATGATTTACTCACTCTCCAGTTGCATAGGTTCGCCGCAGCAGACAAGTTCGCCGCCACCGGACTCTTTTACAATAACAACGTTGCCGCAGATCTCACACCGGAAGACCTGACCCTCTTTTGATACGTTTACCATGTAAAGATCCTCCTTTTTTTTGTCAGATAAAAACTGGGAGCAGGAATCTGTGTGCATATTTTTTGCAGGAACTCCCAGGAGTCACATTTGCTGTCAATACCTGAAAAGAAAAATGAAAGTTACTGGTTGCTTTTACCGCGTTTCGGCGGATTTTTGGCATCCTCCGGAGTCTTAATGTCCGGTCGTATGTGCGTCATGGGGAAGCATTGGTATTCTTCGCAGGCGCAGGAGGGACATTTCCTGAGATCCTGTTCACTCTTGTCCAGGGTAAGTTCTTTTCCGCAGTCAATGCACACATATTTTCCCGCGCCGACTTTCTGTCCCGCGGTGTACGTCTTCTGTTCAGTCAACTAATTCACCAAAACTTTCATGCACGTCAAAGATATATATGAGTTGCGTTCGTGCATCAGAAAAAGATAAAAAACTGCATAAAATTAAAAAAAACACTCATCTACAGGCAAAAGTATATTGCGTATTTTTTTTAAGGTGTTAGTATGGCAGGAAAGATCATCGGTCTCCTTGGTAGTCCTCTTCCTGAAGGAAATACCGCACAGTTGCTCGACAGGGCGCTCAAAGGAGCTGAAGATGCGGGATGTGAAGTCGAGAAAATTGTTGTTGTAAATCTTGATTTCCAGGCATGCCAGGAGATGATGTTTTGTAAGGAACATGAAACCTGTATCATGGATGATGATATGCAGGCAATGTACCCGAAACTCAGGGGAATGGACGGTCTCATCGTTGCAACACCCGTCATGACCATGGGAATTCCAGGGAAACTCAAGTCATTTATCGATCGTTTTCAGGTCTTTTTCATGGCAAAGTACGTGCGGAAAAAACCGCTCATATCAAAAGAAAAGAAAAAGGAACGAAAGGGATTATTTATCTGCATCTCCGGTATGAATATTCCTGAAGTGTTTGTCGGCGCGAAATTGACGGTAAAGGCGTTTTTTGATATCATTGACTGCCAGTATTCCGACGAGCTGTTGATCAGCGATATGGACACTATCAAAGATATCCAGGCGCAACCTGCCCTCCTCGAAGCCGCATATAAAAAAGGTTTTGCATTGGGAAAGTCTCTCTCGTCCTGACAGAGGAGATTCAGAACTTCTTTTTGAAAAAAGGAAGTGTAATAAAAAGATTTCAGCAAATCATTTTTTTCGAACCATTGCGAGAATCATTCCGATGATAAGTATCGAAATCACAACTCCGGTTATCACATATATAACGGATTTATCGAATTGGATAGGTGATACAGAAACACTTCCGGGATCTTTGGGATAGTTTGATTGAAATTTTGTTATTGCCTGTGACATGTTCACTTTTTTTAACAGAGTCCCGGTCTTTTTGTCATACAACTCAAACGTCATCTGGTTTTCATAGTACGGAAGTATGAGGACAAGATCTGCATTATCAGAATATGTCATGTACCCGGAAAGATAACCGGAAGATTCATTGTCTTTTTCAAGGACATCTCCCAGCTGATAGCGGGGATCCCAAAGAGTAAATTCCCGAATCGTGGAACCAGCGGCAGATTTCAGCGTCCCTTTAAAGTCCCCATTCCGGCCTTCGATATTTGGGGGGTGGCCGTAGCGCATCTCAACGGACTTTTCTGTGATACTGCTTTTATTTATGTTGAGGTGGACAACAACGATCTTAGAATAATCGGGAGAGTCATCTGCGGAAGCGAACCAGATTCCCTGCAGGAGCACCAGAAAAATCAGACCAGCGAAAACGAAACGTTTCATTTCTGCCACCGGTTGATCGTATCAAAAATATGACGGATGTGTGAAGTGGAAGCATTACCGAACCTTCCGGAATATGCCCCGCTGCCCATGATATCAGGATCAGTATCCGCTCTCCAGAAATTTTTCACACAGGAATCTATCGAACGGCTGCTGGCAGGTTTTAAAATTTGCCGGCAGCTTGTGCTATCCCAACGTTCCTGCTCGGCGTTTTTTTTGCATGAGGACTCAGAACTCCAGACATTGGGAAACGGAGAATTTTCCACGTAATAGGTATCCCCGCAATAGGTATCAATCAGACCAAAGACCACATGCCCGCTCTCATGCAGAAAAATCATCGGAGAATCAGCCGGCGCTTTCAGCCAGGATCCGGATCCGGGCCCCAGGCCGTTTGCACACCCAATTGGTTCACAGGGAGAGCCGGAATAGCGACCCTCATAGGACGGGTACATGATAATTGCCACATCGGTGAATGGTGCATCATTCCAGAATTCATTGGGAAGAGTCCCAGCACAACCGTCGAAAGCATCAGCGAAACTTCCGGTATCCCAGTAGTAATAAAAATTGAAACGCTCCCTGAAATCCCCGGGCAAACCCACCGAACCGGATGTCAGGGTATCCAATGTTAAAAATACATCAATTTTATTGTTTACATCTTGGATGAATCGTTGCTGATTACCGGTATATGCGTCGGTCTGGATTTTTGTTTTGGAATTACAGTCAAAGGAAGTTTTTGAAGGCACAAAAACAATATCGATCTTTTCATCTGTTGATCCATGGATTTGTACGGGTATCACGTTTGATCGGTTGAGAGTGAAGGTGATCTGCTTCTTTTCTGTAATATCTACTGGTCGGGTAATCTCTTCATATCCTGGTTTTGCCACCCTGATAGTATGTGAGCCTCTCTCAACATCATGGAGACTCTGCTTTCCATCCTCAGCGTTGCTTCCGACAGACCTGCCGTCAAGATAAACCTGGACCCCCCCTATAAATGTCCCCGTTTTAGCATCTTTTGTTATTACCGTGAGGTCGAATGAGTTTTTCGCGGGAACTTCAGTGCGGTAGGGGGTATCGAGTATCTTAATAATGGTAAACCCTTTTTTTTCAGGGCTTCCTGGTCCGGATACTGTACCTATAACGAAATATCCTTCACCGGGGACAACTGCAATATCCTGGATATCGATAGATTTTCCAATACTGAATGTTCGGTTCTGCTTCTCATTGCCGTTCAGATCGATGTCGATTATGATTATCTCGCCGGTTTTTTCTCGTTCAGATCCCTGGTAAGAACCTGCGATAATGGTTGCACCTTCAGAAGTTGGGATAAGGATGTTACCCGTGGCTCTCCCCATCACGGGAATATTTTTTCTCCACAGTTCTTTTCCATGATCATCGGTTCTGACCAGGAAAAGATCCTTATATTCTTGATTGATGGCAACGGGCAGGGAGATTCCCATGAGGATATATCCTCCATCCGGCGTTTGAATAACCGATAGTTTTTCATCCCCCGGCCCGGTCCCATAAGCGGTAAACCATTCTTTATTACCAAATTCATTCATTTTATGCAGGTACGTTGACGGAACACCGTTAATGCCATAGCTTTCGGTTGTCCCGGCAATAATATACCCCCCATCTTCAGTCTGGCGGATAAACCTGGCAAAATCATTTTTTTCACCCTTAAAAAAACCAGTCCACTGTTCTCTCCCTTCAGCATCGGTTTTGAGAGTGTAACCATCCCAGAGTGATGATTGAGAAGTGTCATTCCTCAACACGGACCCGGCAATGATGAATCCCCCGTCACGTGTTGCACTTATGTAATTTCCGATGTAATAATCACCTTTATTGAATAGCTGTGCCCATGTCGTTTTTCCGGTCTGATCAATTTTTTTGAGGATAATTCCGTTGTTGGTGGTAGTATTGGACCTCCCGGCGATAATGTACCCCTTATCCTGTGTTTCAGTAATGATATTTCCTTCATAGGTACTTCCCCCATCTGTCCATTCCCACACTTTATTTCCATTTGTATCTGTTTTGATAACATAGAGACTGGAACTTCCCGCCAAAGGTTTGTTATTTCCGATGGCCACCGATCCCCCATCACTTACAACGATGATTGAATATTTCCCTCCTTCACCAGGTTGTTCGTATGTGTTCATCCATCCCAGTTGAGGAGCTGATCCCATCGCAGTACCTGTGGCTGCATGGACCGGGCAGAATAGTAAAAACAGGAGACTAAAGAAGATCTGAATGAAAAACACCAATGTAATACTCGGGAAAAAAACAGGATTGTCCTGCCGCGAAGAATCAAACCGTTTCATCTCTATTCCTCCTGTTTCACATTCTTGATCGGGAAATATATAATGTCTATGAATCTGTTGATTTTTCTGCCATTCACCATCAATAACAAAAAATCCCCGGGTACACCGGTTACATACTCCCAAAACGATTTACACCATGGACCTGGCAGATGTTTGTTATGACATAAAAAAAAAGAAATCCGCATACATCTCTCTTCCTTTTATTTCCTGTCCTTTTTCCGTTTCCAGAGTGCCAGAACTGAGATAATGAAAATTATGGCGATAAGGCCGATCGCCATAATGCGCCCGTATTCAGGGAGTTCCGGTTGCTCGATCTCCATTTCAGGAGGTTCTTCAATTGGTGCTCTGAGTTGGGGACGTTGAGCAGGATTTAATCCCGGGATCCCTCCGGGCTCGAACAGGAAAGGATTTTGGGGATTCATTCCTGTTCCGCCCGGTGAACCAGGTTGGATACCCGTTGGAACTGGCGTTGGTATCACGGGGGCGGTCAGATTCACCAGCGTGTATGAGATGTTGAAGTGAAGAGTATTATTCTGTGCATCATTCTGTGGTTGTCCCGTTTCTTCAAATTCCCATGTCCAGTTAAGTCTGATGGTATCTCCGGGTCTGAATGAATCGATAATGATGAAATGGTCCGGCTGGAGGGGAGCTTTGGGAAAGGAATTGATGTGGGCTGGAAACATTACCGTGCTGCTGAGGTGTTGGTTTGAGACATTGAAATTCATATAATTTGCAAGCCCGCCGCCAGGGTTGCCGTATCTATCGGTTGTGCTGATGTTGTCAATCCAAATATAGACAATCCCGCTTTCGGTTCCGTTATTGTAAAGATCAATAAAGGTTGAATCCCGTTGCCCAGGTAGGATTCCTGTGACACTCCACGGAAATACACCAATTTCTTTAAAAGTGAGGTCAACAGGGCCTTGTGCAGAAACTGGTACAGGCAGGAGAACAAGAAGGATGAAAATGAATCCTGCCAAAGGGAACAATGATATCCAGTAAGCCCGTCCTGAAATCGTCAATATACCCCCCTCAGCATTACGAGGTATTTCTTTCCTGGGATGAATACTTGCGCACTAGTGCTTATGAGTACCATACCCGCACCTCACTAAGAATTGGGGTTCCTGATGTATCTGTCGTCAAGAGGGTTGCACGCCATTGAATGTACCTTCCGGTGGGTAGTCCCGAATTAACTGGTGATGGCCCGCCGGATTGCTGCCATGCCGGTAATAAATCTGTGCTGGTATAAGGAGTATCGGACGCTCGCACCTCAAATGTGACATTTGTTCCTGCAACAAGTGTGCTGTCCCAGGAAAGCGAGTCCCATCGTGTATAAGAATTCCCGGTATCATATACGGCTGAAGTAAGTTTACCAAGTGGTAGATATCCAGATGAACCTGAACTGTATGAAAGACTCCCCCCCCATCCTACCAGACCGGGCGGATCAGAAACAAGAGTGTCGTTCCAGGTGTTTGCGGAAATATTATAGAGCCAGAATTTTTGCGAAGAACCATTAAAAGCATAAATATTGTTCCCGTTATCAGATACCAGAGCCCCGCCAGCATTTACCGGACCGGGAGTTGCTGCCATGGAAGACCAGTTATTGAACAGGATTGAGTACCGGTAAAAATTTGTGGTCCCTGCTCCCCGCAACGCGTAAAGGTAATTCCCGCCTGTATATACCAAAGCGCTGCCGGAATTAATGGCAGCGGGAGTTGCGGTCATGGATGACCAGTTATTGAACGGGATTGAGTACCGGTAAAAATTTGTGGT
>CAZPVQ010000001.1:519959-669806 GCA_964590415.1 uncultured Methanoregula sp.
CGGTCATGGATGACCAGTTATTGAACGGGATTGAGTACCGGTAAAAATTTGTGGTTCCCGCTCCCCGTAACGCGTAAAGGTAATTCCCGCCCGTATATACCAAAGCGCCGCCGGAATTAATGGCAGCGGGAGTCAGGGTCATGGATGACCAGTTATTGAACGGGATTGAATACCGGTATAAGTTACGCTGACCGCCCCCCCGTAACGCGTAAAGGTAATTCCCGCCTGTATACACCAAAGCGCCGCCGGAATTAATGGCAGCGGGAGTCAGGGTCATGGATGACCAGTTATTGAACGGGTTTGAGTAAAGGTATAAGTTACGCTGACCGTTTCCCCGTAATGCGTAAAGGTAACTTAGATTACCGTTTGCAACAGCCCCCCCGTTGCTTATGCTGCCGGGTGTATCTGCCAGCGAGTTCCACGTGTTGTTGGAAACAGTATATTGCTGAAAAGTAGTTGATCCGCTTCCGAATGTTGCATACATTGTCGGAGATATATTTCTCATGACCAGTTTCACGTTACCAGGACTGGATATTATATCAACATTCTCTAATATTCCCATCTCATAGTCAGCCTGGCTGGTCTGGATCCAAAAATAGGATTGCCATGTGGAAATAAGATGCGGACCCGTAACCTGACTTGAGGTGAAATGTGCATGAGTTGTTCCAAAGGTGCTGAGAGAGATCACCATGAGGCTTAAAGCGATTATCACGATGGTTGCTGTTTTCATGGTTAGCAGATTTTCTCTCTGTTATTCCATCTCTCTCCAAAGATCAAGTATCTCACGCCCGATAAGAATCGCCGCCGGGATCAGCAAAAAAAGTGTGAATCCGAGTGGTGTTTTGATGAACTGGGCAAGAAGACCCAGATATGGTATAGTGAATGCAACTATACCTACGATTTGATCCGGAGTGACAGGAATCACATCAGAATTATTGTTGGCATCTCCTTTGGTGATGAACCGGAGCGAGGGCTCAGAATCTACATTAAATATACGGTGTGTGGTCAGGCTCGATTTATCGGGAGAATAATACATGATTACATCTCCTTTTCGGAGAGTATCAGGGATTACCGGGCGGACGATAACGACACTTCCTGTTGATATTGCAGGCTCCATACTCCCTGAAATGACGACCTCAGTCCTCCAGCCAAAAAAAGGGGTAAAAATCGTGAATAATGATCCTGCAATAATTAAAATAAGGATAAAAATTGCTGCAATTCTCCCCAGTTTTTTTATTTGAGGCTCAACTAATCTCAGGTTTTGCGTATTCATCTCCTTAATCACGTCACCCTAAATGTAGCGGTGCAGGAAATTACCTGCACACTATGGATTATCTCCCGTGTCCGGGCAGTTCTGGTGACGGAGCTGCCGGCTGTGGGGTTCCCTGGCTTTGTTGGGCATAAAATACAACGTTAAACGTCATATTATCCGTCTGTGCCCAGTTGGTGACATTCCTGTCCATCATATAACTCTGGTTAATCTGCCACGTTGCACCCGATGGAATGTTCCCGAGGTAAATCCATTGATCTTTCACAGCCGTGGTCTGAAGTGCTCCGGTTAAATTATGGGAACCCGTGCTGATAGTATAACCATCAGTATCCACGATTATTGGCTGAAGACCCGAACCAGTGTTATTATACAAATCATACCGGATTACACCATCGATATCAAAGGCGTAGGGCTCTAATATCTCTGCCGAGGTATTGGATCCATTGTCGGTAACAACATTTATCGTATTCAACCAGAGATCCGCCTGATTCTGCCCGGTGTTTTGCACGGTTACATTACCCCACCGTTTTAAACCGGGTTTCACATCTGCAAGTGTGGCGTTGAATGTGCCGGACCAGGGATCCTGACCATTAACATTAATCGTAATGCTTCCGGTGCTGAGCAGATTAGGTCCGCTCGTTTGTGTTGAACTGAAATATGCCATTGTTCCGACACCTGTCAGGAGTGCGGTCAGCGCAATCAGCATCACGCTGATTAAGAGAACTTTTTTCGTACTCATCTCTTTTTTTCTCATTTAATCACCCTATTTTAGTCAGTTTATTGAAATGGAATTAAACGCAGTTTTTCAGTAAAAGATAATTACCACTTTGTGGTTACGTTATATAAATATTGGGCTCTCCTGAAAGTAATATACAGCGCTTAACGTTAAATATTTTTCAAGAAATCAATCAATGGTTACAATAATTCACTTGAATTTGATCTCCAAAACCTTTAATGGATAAGAATTGGGTCGAATGAGTAAGCCTGAGTATATTTTTATTAATTCTTTTTATCCCGATATTTTTTGTGGATAGAATTAACCGGAATGAAGTTGCTGTTAATTGTTGGATACATGAATATCAGGATGCCTGCAGGATCGAAATGCAATTTTTCCCGTTAAATCAGACCACGCTCTTTCATGCTCAGGTAACCGGTTTTTGTGACAATGATATGATCAATCAGCTGGATGCCGAGAAGCACTCCCGCTTCTTTCAGCTGAGTTGTAATCGCAATGTCCTGTGAGCTGGGATCAAGGGAACCCGAAGGGTGATTGTGAACGCAGATGATGGACGCCGCCCTGTCCGTAATTGCATCGGCAAACACCTCCCGCGGATGGACAAGACTGTGGTTGAGCAGACCCAGGGTTATCGTTCTGTTGCCGAGAACTTCACCGGCGCCATTGAGGGTGATACAGATGAAATGCTCCTGCCGCTTTTCTTTTAAATAAGCAACATGGGGGAGGATATCTTCGGGTCTTGTCACATGCGTATTCGTTCCTCCATTGGGGGAATATCTCCGTGAGAGTTCAAAACATGCCGTGATCTGCGATGCTTTGGCAGGTCCGATTCCCTGTATTGCTGCCAGATCATCATATCTGATTTTTTCCCTGTGTAACTCGATAAGCCCGCAGATTTCTTTTGCAAGCATGCGGACATCTTTGTTTTTTGTTCCCCGCCCAATGATTGCCTCGATCAATTCAGTGTCTGACAGGGCAGAGGCGCCTTTTTTTGCAATCTTCTCACGTGGCCTGTCATTTGGGGAAATATCTTTCATCATTTTCATAATAACATCCGGGAAACGAAAAAATGAAATTATAAAGAATTTTTTTCTGTTTGGATTACTTCGATTGGAGTCGCATTACGGTTTCCTGAATACCAAACAATGTCTGATTGTTCGTCAGGATTCGTAATAATCGTGTGTATGTTCCGAAGATTTGAGAAATGATTGCCAATTACTGGTGGAGAAACATCCCCCCATCCTATAAGAAAGATATTATTTTAAATGCTCCTGCTATCCACAATCCCCCACGGATTTTGATTGAAGAACTGCGTATCATCCAGGAAAGGGGGAGCTTCAAGTTTAATAAACGTTTTCCCTCGTCCACCTACCGTTTTACTGACGGTTTCAGCTGTTGCATCAGGCGCATCGGAGGCAGTTGCACGTACCTGAATCTTGTAGTCTCCGGGTTGGAGTTTTGTCACATCAAGTTGTGCAAAATCCACATAATCCATAGTGAGTGGATCATAGGGGTGTGTTTTTGTGTCGAACTGTACCCAGGGTCCTGTATTAATACGGTAATAGACCTTTTCCGTGAGGGTCTTATTTCCTGTATAGTTTGTGTTCCATTTTACCGGAAAGAGTGCCTTGATCTCTCCGGTTTCGGTACACGTCAGATTATCGAGGGTTATTGTTTTCACGGTAATTTCCGTGACCGTGAGGTTGGGTATTACTGTGATGAATGTTTGAGGGAGATTCAGGGTCTCAGTACCCCCATTGAAAGATACTGTTGAATGATTGCCGAATACATCAATCAAACCACTCTGTTTGATCTTGAGGCGGAAGGTCGCATTCCAGTATTGACCTACTTTTATTGTTCCGATGTTAAAGTCCAGTTTATTATCTGCAAGCCAATCGGTGGATTGGTCAGAAACATTTGTTATCCCATTCTGCCATCGTATCTTTGTCGATTCCGTTGGATGGTATACATAATCGTATACCTGGTCCCCATCCATTTCAAAACCCGTGACATTAATCTTATCGAAATCTGTCGTCATGGAGGCGTTTACAGCGGCGGTATCTTTCAGATCTCCGGCAATTTCTGCATAGAATGCTTCTAAATCGGCTTGGGTGGGAGCATGCCGATAAAATCCCCCGGTTGAATTTGCAAGAGTAATAAGAGCATTACGCTCGTCTGTGGGGATGTTCATGGCAAACGACAAGGTGTACAACCGTATATTATTGTCCTTTGCATATATCGACATGTTCTGCTGAGTAAATTGGCCATTAACATAGTAGGATCCACCGCTTCTCGTTTCAGTAGTTCGAGAAGCCACGTCTGCTCCTGTTGCTGGATTAATCTGGCGAGGTGTCCTCACGACTGTGTTACTACTAGAAGAGAGATTACCTCCAAGTCCAGAATACCAGCGGTAGTCCTGATCCTCAAAATCTGTTGCCAAGCCGGAGAATCCATAATATTTGGTGGATACGCCACGATCCCGGTTATCTCTGACCCAAGTGTTGAGATCATAGCCCCTTCCAACAGCAAGGGGACTTCCTCCTAAATTCCAGTTCCCGTCGGTCATGAGAATGACTGCCCGGACTGCTGATGGCCTGCCATTTGCCTTAATATGATCGATACCCTGTTTGAACCCCTGGCGCATTGCAGTTCCTCCATTATTAGGATCAATAGCGTTGATTGTGTTCGTAATAGTTAAGAAGGGGGCGCCCAAAGGAGCGTCAGTGATAACGGTGTCTTCTCGATCAAAGGATACGACACCGATACGGTCAGTCCCTTCATTCATTTTGGTAACAAACGTAGTTGCTGCATTTTTCGCTGCCTGCATCCGGGTAATACCACCAATATTATAATTCTCCATACTGCCCGATTTGTCTATGACCATGACCACATCGATTGGTGTGGGCTGCAATGCAAACCCATCCCCTCTGAACTCTATGGTAACATCAATAGTTTTGTTTATCTCAACAGTATGGGGATTTACCGATGTTGACACACTCAGGTAAGGATAATTCTTCCAGGTGACAGGCTGTTTTTTTGTGGAATTTCTCCATGTTGCATTCACTGTACAATGCCCGGTTGCCGTTGCATTATAGCCGGGGTTGCCTACCGTTGTAAAGCTCCCCGGTCTGAATTGAACCAAAGCTCGTCCATACACATCGGTTACAGCACTGGAAGTTAAAAGATTGGGATCTGCTGTAACGTTATATGATGCATCGTAGGTTATATTTTCAATACTAAAGTTTACGGTCTCTCCATCAACCGCATTTCCCGAGATATCCGCAACCGTTGCGATAATATTTGATGTAAAGAGGGGATTTGCATCCTGGCTTGGCATAGTATCAGGATTTGCGGTAAGGGATATGATCTCCGCTCCCGTGTTCTTGAATTTTACCCTCTGCGTTAAGGTAAGCGTTGAATTCCCAACCGATGTTGCAATGATGTCAATTTCACCAATTGAAGTCCGGGGACCATATTGTACCGTTACCTGACCCAGATTGTTTGACAGGAGCTGTCGTTCCTCCCCAATGACGGAGGTATTTACCCAGATAAATTGTTTGTTCGTTGGATTCCCGTATTCATCAAACAAATTATAAATTATCGTGAAATAACTCACCCCGTCTGCGGGAAGCGTCGGGGGAGATCCCGAAGGTGAATAAACCTGCGTCATCGAAAATGGTTTGCCAATTGCCTCTGCAGTGATCCATTCGAGTTGGTTCGGGATACTCTCATATCCGTCCATCGCAATGTTGTTGTCACCTACGCGGGAGGTTAATTTGACATTTACTGTGGCAGTTCCGTTTGCATCCAGTATACGTGTAATATCATGTGCATAGCCGGCTTCAGCAAAACCGCAGTCATCCGGGAAAGGACCATGAACATGGAGATTTATTATATGGTTGCCTCTTCGATTATCCACAGGATTCCGGTATTGGTCAGTGAGTGATACATTAAAAGGAACTTCGGATGCAACGGTTCCATTGATCGGATGGGAAAAATCTGCAAAATAGGCACTGTTATGATCAATATTCTGCATTGTTGAACCAGAAACCCCCGCGGGTATGGATGCATTTATTTGTGCTGCCCCACTCTTCGTCTTTACATTGAAGGTGCTTGAAGCCATTCCCGATATATTTGTGGTGACTTGAATGGGACTTATGTTTCCATATAACGGATCAACTTCAAGGTTTACGATTATTCCCTGTACAGGACCAGGATCCGAGGTTGTATTCGTTACTTTTACCGTGATGGTGGCTTGATCAAGATTATTTGCTATGATCCAGGGTTTGTCCGTGGTGACAGTCAGGGTATCCGGAATCCCGACCGCCGCAACGGTTCCTGCCAGGAACAGCAAACCCATGATTAGTAAAATGCCGGGTTTTACTCTCATATTCAGATACCAGTCAAAAATATTATTAATAAAAATATATAAACCTTTCTAATTAAAAAAATCTTAATTTCTTGTTTGAATACGAAAATTTTGAATTTTAACAAGACAAAATACGTATTCCTGTCAATTTAGTTTTTAAATGGTATGTTTCTGCCCCATGAAGAATCTTTAAGTAAATACTCTGCAATACCCTTCCTGCATGGCAACCATTGAGAATGTAAAAGAAGCGTTTGCCGGAGAATCCCAGGCAAACCGAAAATATCTGGCGTTTTCCGAAAAAGCTGCTGCAGAAGGGTTCAACAACGTTGCTACTCTCTACAAGGCAGCCTCTGAAGCCGAGGCAATCCATGCAAAAAAACTCTTAAAGGTGCTGGCGGCTATCGAATCCACGCAGAAAAACCTTGAAACCAGCATCACGGGTGAGACACACGAGTTTACCCATATGTACCCGGAATTTGTCAAGCTGGCAGAGACGGAAGGTAAAAGTGATGCAGTACTTGCTTTCACCCATGCCATGAAAGCTGAACAGGTTCATGCAACCCTCTACAAGAAAGCGCTCGATATGGTAAAATCCGGAAAAGATATCGGGCGGGAAAAAATTTTCCTCTGTCCAGTCTGCGGGAATATCGAGATCGGTAAAGTCCCCGATAAGTGCCCGATCTGCAGTGTTTTCGGGAAACAGTTCAAGGAAATAACTCTATAATTTTTCCCCGCCGTTTCTGTTTTCAGTATCTTTCTCTTTACCCCCTCTTTGTTTGCGACGGTGCAGCCACACCATGACAAGGATGATTGCAATCAGAGTCGCCCAGGATGCAGAGTATATAACAATTATGGGATAATTCAGGATTGTCTGCGGGGCTGGTGGCAGGGGCGGGGGTGCTATACTCTCAAACTGGATGGCAACCTTCGCGGGAAACCTTTCTTTCCCGTCGAAATATTTTATGCGGACTGTTGCGTTCCCTGATGGTACAACACCTTTTATTGGGGCATTGTTGGTGTTTGGGAATTCTATGGATCGTGTTATTCTTCCGTTTTCATCAGACAATTCAATATACCATGCGTCAGGGTACGAAACCGAATAGAAATCTTCTCCCCTCACAACAAGTGTTGAACCTGGTGGCAGCGCAACATTCCATGTGCCGTTCTCAGTCTGGTTTGAGAAAGTAAGGGTCCGGGAAGTTAATTCGTTTTGACCTAATAGGACAGAACCTGATGCAACTGAACAGGAAGAAGAAGGCTGCGTCTGAACAATAATATCCTTCGAAGGAGCGACAGGTTCCTGGGAACAACTGAACCTGTCATCCATTACCTGGCCATAAGTTAATGCAACGGGATATATCCTTACTTCATCAAGTCCCCCCCGGAAATACTGCGGGCAATTCAGATCTGTCAGGTTGTAGACTCCTGCATCGGCCCCGAGCATGATATAATTGTTGTATTCATAGTGGATCGAACCCGTTGCATTCAACTGGTTTCTGAGCACACCATCGAGATACACTTTCAACGTCTCCCCGTCATACGTTCCGGTAACCTGATGCCACTGGTGAAGCGAGATACCTTCATGCTGAACCGGAATTGACACTTCCCCGCGGCGTTCCAGATTTATTGTCCACCAGAGATCGTTGCCATCATCAAATCCCAACCTGTATCCCCCATCCTCGTACGACGAGATTAAAACCTGTGGTTCGAACGAGTCCGTATAAAACAACAGTGAAACAGTTATTTCCTTTGCGGGGTGATTCTGGGAGCTGAAAGGTATTTCAACGTAATCGTTAATTCCGTTAAAAAATACAGCCCGACCGCAACCCCCGTTTTCAAGCCTTGATACCCCATGCATGGTTCCCGCGTTGCCATTACCGGATACATCGAGTGCATAATCCCCGCTACCCTCATTGAAGTTGAAATACAATCTCGGATCGGAAACTGAGTAAGAGTTGTCTGTGTAGGCATATGCCCCGCTTATTATGCAGAGAAGAATAAGACAAAAAAGAGTGTATTTTTTCAGTCTCCCTGTTCCCGGCAGTACGCTCATAGTATCCTTTCAATGGTGTATTGGGGCTTGTCCAAAAAGAAAGTTGCTATGATATTGAAAAATTTCTTTCTCGCGTATCAATATATTTATAAGAGAACGCACCATTTTCGAAATGATGAGAAAAGTCACCGTCTATTCTACAAAAAACTGTCCCTATTGCCGGATGGCAAAGGCATTCCTCGACAAACATGGCGTTCCTTATGAGAGTATCGATGTCGGTGAAAATTCCGATGCAGCAAAAAAAATGATAGATCTTTCGGGACAACGAGGCGTTCCGGTTATTCTGGTTGATGATGAAGTAATCATCGGGTTTGATTCGCAGAGGCTGAACGACCTCTTTGGCGAAATCGTATCCGGTGAAGTGTATGATGTTCTCATCGTTGGTGCCGGCCCTGCAGGACTGACAGCAGGTGTATACTGCGCCAGAAAAATGCTGAATACGATTATTATCAGTGAAAACATTGGTGGCCAGGCACTGGCATCATGGACAATCGAAAATTACATGGGTTACCGTATGATTAGCGGTGAAGAGCTGATGAAAAAATTCGAAGAGCAGGTCCGCACCCTGAATATGCGGCTTGAACTCGACCGGATTGTCAGCATTTCAAAAGAAGACGACGTTTTTACTCTACGGACAATTTCAGAAAATACGTTAAAGGCAAAAACCCTGATCTTAGCCCAGGGGAATCGTCCGAAAAAACTCGGTGTGGCAAACGAGGAGCAGTATCTCGGACGGGGTCTTTCCATCTGTTCTACCTGCGATGGGCCGTTATATCAGGGAAAGCGGGTGGCTGTAGTAGGTGGCGGCAATTCCGCGCTGCAGACTGCTGTTGAGATGAGCCAAATCGCACAGTCAGCTCATCTCATCGTCAGGAGCAGTATCAGGGCTGATCCGGTATACGTCAGCATGCTTGAATCAAAAAAGAACATTGCCGTTCATTTAAACACACAGGTAATTGCCCTTCACGGAGATAAGTTCCTCTCTTCAATAACTATCAGGAATGAATCGGGTGAAGAACAGAAAATCGATCTCGATGGGGTTTTTATTGAGATCGGCTGGCTGCCCAATACTGATATTCTTGATGCCTTTGTCGCGCTGAACGAGAAGAAGGAAATCATTGTGGACATAAACTGCCACACGAGCATGGCTGGTGTTTTTGCAGCCGGGGATGTCACTTCGGTAAAAGGCAAGCAGATCATCATTGCTTCCGGAGAAGGGGCAAAGGCTGCGCTTGAAGCCCATGAATATCTGTTGACCTCTGCATCCCGATGAAAAAATCTTCATCATTTCCTGTTTTTCTAGGTAAAAAAATACCCTTGAAAATATCGTCCTCGTCTTTAAAATTCCCTCAGGGTACTGTCAAATTACCTTTTTTCCGGTCTTTTTCCTTATACCCTTCGAGCAGCACAGTGGCGATATTTTTGATGGGTTTATCCGTATGCCCGGCGATGTGGAATTCACAAAACGGGCAGGATGATATCACCACATCAGCCCCGCACTTTTTGATCTCCTCACCCCTTCGTTTACCCAGCGCTGCCGCTTCATCAGGGATGCCGGATTTCACCCCCCCTCCGGAACCACAACAGATGGAAGGCATCTCGACAAGATCCATCACCTGCCGGATCAGCTGACGGGGTTCTTCGCGAATGCCCTGACCGCGAAGGAGGTGGCAGGGATCGTGATAGGTCGCCTTGACAGGAAAGCGTGCCGGAGGTTCAATCCCGTATTTTGTGAGCACTTCATTGATATCCATCACAACAAAGGGTGTTTTGTAATCATTTTTCAGAGTGGAACCGCAACCGGCACACATGGTCATGACTGTATCGATGTTACGGAACTGAAACGCGTCGATGTTGCGTTTTTTGAGTGTATCCAGAAAGGCCAGCTGGCCGGTTCGGATGAGCGGCGAACCGCAGCAGACCTGCTCTTTGGGAATGATAACCCGGATACCGTTTCGTTTCAAAACTTCGATTGCATCCAGTGCTGCTTTGGGAAGGCGCATGTTGTACATACAACCGACAAAGAAACCGACCGTTGCTTTCACAGGACCTTTCGGCTCGATCACTTCCGCATTTACGAGCTCCATAAATGTCGGTTCGATCCGTGTAACAGAACGACCTGTCTCTTTCACAAGAGCTGCAACTTCCTGGTGCCGTGGTAGGGTAAATCCACGCCTGTTTGCCAGCGCCCGTAGTTTTTCGATTGCTTTTGACGGAATCTCAATCTCTTTTGGGCATGCCTTCCAGCAGGCCTGGCAGCTGGTGCAGGTGAACAGCCCCTCCCTCACAGCATCATCCACCCGATCCCCGCTGTCACGAGGATCAAGCGCTAGCCGCATTTCCTGCCGCATGGCCGTGGGTCCAAGAAACTTCGTGACATCCATTGCAGGGCAGACCGATACACAGCAGAGGCACTCGATACAATCCCGAAGAGGTTTTATCGTATTAATATCGGACTGAGTCGGCATTTTCAGTGCATCTGACGGTTTCAGGGACGCTATCGTTTCAAGTGTTGGCAGGAGATCAACAACGAGATCCTTTTTCACCGAAAGGTTCAGGGGCTCGATGGTGATATTATTTTGAGCCTCTTCCATGCAGGCAAGTACCGGCTCACCATTAACACGTACTGCACAGCTCCCGCATTGCCCCGATGCGCAGCTATGCCGGTAAGACAGTGTTGGATCCAAACCATCGTGTATGGCATGGAGAACATGAAGTATACGTGCACCCTCATTGACATTCACCATATAGGTTTCGTAATGTGACTCCTTGTCCTTATCAGGGTCAAAACGGCGAACTCTTACAGTAAGTGTCTTCATATCCCCGCCCCCTTCTGTTCGATACCTTCGTGAAATTGCGAGATGTACGTATGACCAAAGGGAGAGTGTTGGGCATCATGGGACTGTTTAAGATCGCTCCTGACATGTGCCCCCCGTGACTCTTTCCTGAGTAGCGCCCCCCGGCAGATAAGAGAAGCTGTCAGACACATATTCCGGACGATGCTGCAATCTGCAAGGTTTCTGAGAGATTCAGCCCGGATTTTCGCATGAGAGAGGGTATTGACCGTCTCCAGTGTCTTATTGAGATCTGTTGCGTTCCGGAAGATCCCCGCGCCCTGCCACATTTCCTGCTGGAGCTGCGTTCGAATCCTTGCCGGATTGTCGCTTCCCGCAAGGAATGCATCAAGAAGATCCTGCTGCTGTCTTACCTGTTCTTCATTCACTTTTTTTATGCGTTTTTCGGTTTTACCTGCAAATTCCCCCGCCCGTTTCCCGAATACCTGAGTATCAGCCAGGGCATTTCCCCCCAGACGGTTTGCCCCATGGACCCCCCCGGCTACTTCTCCGCAGGCAAATAATCCGGGAAGTGTTGTCCGGCATTCCGGTGTTATCCGAAGGCCACCCATGATATGGTGAGCGGTGGGAGCGACCTCCATAGGGTTTTCCCTGATATCAATGCCGAATTTGAGGAATTGTTCGAGCATGACCGGGAGCCGTGTCTCTATCTGCTCACGGGGAAGATGGGTTACATCAAGATATACCCCGCCATTTTTTGTCCCTCGCCCTTCATTTATTTCCGTTGCGATCGCACGGGCAACAACATCGCGTGTGGAAAGCTCCATCCGTTCGGGATCATATCGTTTCATGAACCGCTCTCCGATGGTATTAAGCAGGAGCCCGCCCTCACCCCGCACCGCTTCGGTTACGAGTCTTCCCCGTGCATCGTAGGGGAACACCGCCCCGGTCGGGTGAAACTGGATCATCTCCATATCTATAAGTTCGGCACCGGCACGGTAGCCAATGGCAAAACCGTCCCCGGTTCCGCTCGATGAATTTGTGGAGATATCAAACACTTTTGTCCCGCCACCGGTTGCAAGGATTGTGCTGTCCGCCTTCAGTAAGACGAGATTGCCTTTTTCGTCCAGTGCCAGTGCACCGATGACCGCTTCCCCGGTTTTAAGCAGGTCGATAACCGTGAACTCCTGCAGCAGGGTAACATTCGATGAATCCAGCCGCTCGACTAAGGTGGTCATCATCTCATGGCCGGTCCGGTCACCGGCATAACAGGTTCGCGGGAACCGCTGACCGCCGAAGGGTCGCTGGGCGATTTCATCAGTATCGGTGAAATCAAACACCGCTCCCCACTTTATGAGATCGCCCATTCGCAACGGAGCTTCCTTTACGAGAATATGTACCAGCTCGGGATCGTTGAGGTACGCACCTCCTTTGAGGGTATCCTCAAAATGAATCCCGCAGGAATCCTGCTCGCGGAGGACTGCATTATAACCTCCTTCCGCCATTGTGGTACAGCCTCCTTTACCGACGATGGTCTTTGAAATGAGCACCGTGTCGCCATATTTTGATGCCTCAATGGCGGCTCTAACACCAGCGCCTCCGCTCCCGATCACCAGGACATGGCAATCAATAACCTCCCCTGCAAGCATCTTATTATTTTGTGGATCGTATAGTTACATAATAAATGGCATAGCCAAAGTGAGAGCGAAATGAGATTATTAATGAAATTCGGTGGGACTTCAGTTGCCGATGGACAATGTATCAGACGCGTCGTGGATATTTTGGAAAAACATCACAACGCCGGAGACGAACTGGCAGTTGTTGTATCCGCACAGCGCGGTGTTACCGACCAGCTGATCGATATTACCAGCAAACTCCCGACCGCGAAGGATGATACTGCAATAGCACCACTCATTCAGGCACTGGGAAAAAGGCACATGTCCACACTCGAAGGAGCTGCACCCGATTATCTTGCTGAAACCGGTTCTGTCATCGAGGAACGGCTCATCAGTCTCCAGAACATTCTTTTTGCGGTTTATAATCTGCGGGAACTCACTCCCCGCTCAAGGGATTACGTCATTTCATTCGGGGAGCGGTTGCTTGCCCCTATCCTTGGGGCAGCTCTCCGTCAGCGTGGCATCCGCTCAACGGTACTGGATGGTTGCGATGCCGGCATCCTCACAACCCTTCAGCATGGTGAATCCACAGCACTTCTGGAAAGTGATGAACGGATTAAAAAACGGATAGGTCCTCTGCTGGAAACGGAAATTCCCGTTATTATGGGGTTCATGGGTTGCACCAGAAACGGGATCGTGACTACCCTTGGCAGGAGCGGCTCCGATTACTCTGCATCGATCATTGGTGCAGGTATCGATGCTGACGAGATTTGGATCTGGACGGATGTGGATGGTATCATGACCTGCGATCCAAGGGTAATCAATGATGCACGGGTTATGCCATCCCTGTCCTATATCGAGGTGATGGAGCTCTCCTACTTCGGTGCGAAAGTGATGCACCCGCGCTCCATCGAACCCGCAATGCGGAAGAATATTCTTGTCCGGGTAAAAAACACCTTCAACCCCTCTCATCCCGGCACCGTGATTATTCGAAACGGGCAACGGGACAATCGCGTGGTAAAAGCCCTGACCTATATCGATAAAGTCGCTGCGATAAATATCAATGGTGCGCAGATGATCGGGAGGCCGGGAGTAGCAAAGGCAATTTTCACCATCCTTGCGGATCATGAAGTGAACGTCATGATGATCTCGCAGGGGTCTTCTGAAGCAAACATATCGCTTATTGTTGATGAAGCGCACCTCAATGCCGCAGTTCATGCTCTTGCCGATCTCGTGAAGCGGGGGATCGTGCGTGAAGTTACGCACAACCATGATGTGTGCGCAGTTGCTGTTGTCGGTGCCGGTATGGCTGGAGCACCAGGCACCGGGGGAAGGATCTTCACAGCTCTGGGAAAAACAGGTGTGAACGTCATGATGATCTCGCAGGGGTCCTCTGAAGCGAACATCTCATTTGTGGTGAATCAGCAGGACGGCCCCCGGGCGGTACGCGTTCTTCACGATGAGTTCAGGTTATCGGAGGAGTCAGATGAGTAGCACCTCCTACCGTGAAGCAGGAGTTGACATTGATCTTGAGGCAACTGCAATCAAAGCCCTGATTAAAAACCTCACATACAAACGGAGAGGCAGCTGTACGATGGTTGGCACGGTAGGTCATTTTGCCGGCCTCATTGATTTCGGTGAGATGGCCCTCGCACTGACCACGGATGGTGTTGGTACAAAGATGCTGGTTGCCGATCATATGCAGGACTGGAGCACCGTTGGAATAGACTGCATTGCGATGAACGTCAATGATCTTTATGTCATGAATATGGAACCTGTTGCGTTTGTAGACTACATCGCAACCGATAAGCTTTCAGTTGAGAAGATGGCGCAGATAGGAATCGGATTAAACGAAGGCGCCCGACAGGCAAATATCGATATTGTCGGCGGTGAGACGGCGTCTCTGCGGGGTCTTGTCAATGGTCTTGACCTGGCAGGCACCTGTCTGGGGATGCAAAAAAAAGATAAAATCATCACTGGCAGTGCAATACAGCCGGGTGACAAAATCATCGGGGTACCCTCATCCGGGATCCACAGCAACGGACTGTCACTTGCCAGAGCGGTTGTGGAAAAACACACAAATTACAATGAAAAACTGAAGAATGGCCGGACACTTGGCGAGGAACTTCTTACACCCACACGAATCTACCATGAAAGCCTGCGGGTTACCTCAGCCTGCACTGTGCATGGTATGTGCCACATCACCGGTGGAGGACTGCTTAATTTCAAGCGGCTCTGTCCGTATGGTTTTGTGGTCAATACACCGATTATACCCCCGGAAATCTTTTCATGGATCCAGAAAACCGGTGATATTTCAACGGTTGAAATGTACCGTACATTCAACATGGGAATGGGATATGCCTACATAGTACCAAAGGACAGTGTCGCTAATATACAGAACGCTGTCAAAGGTGCAAAAATAGTCGGTGAAATAACCGAGGAGCCTGGAGCCTGGTTAAGGGATATCGAAATTACATAACTTTTTTCATTGGTCGGGTTCTGGGGTATATCCACACTTTTGTGCTTTATCTGCAATGATCGCGCTGTTTCCACACCGATCTTCAAGAATGAGGGTAATAGGGATTGCTCCACATTTCACACCCTCAATCTTTTCCAGAAGTGCCCGTGCATTTTCCCGTTCCTCAACCTCCCCCCACAGCAATGCGCCCTCCACGATTTGTCTGATACGGTCAAGGACACCCTCAATATTAGACACAAAGCCCTGGCAGGCAGGCCCAGGATCTATTCGCACGCCCAGCTCAGGAATTTCAAGGCTTGCGCTCATACTCCGTACAATGCGGATCCCAAGGTCTTCTTCGGTGTCAACTGCCACTATGTACCGGACTGGTTCGTTTGCTTTGAGGAGCTGAGTATCAACATATTTGTATCCGCATGAACTGCAGATAGCAGAAATGATCAGAATATCGGAAAAATAAGGGATATTTTCAGTCTGGTAAATATATTCGATTTCAGTATTGCAAAGGGGACAAGGACCTGGAACGACCGTTCGCAACGTTAAGCTCCACCAATCTTGTCCCGGGAAATTTTTACCGACATGGGTGTGAGTACAACATACCTCTGGTCCCCAAGGCCGATAATGTCACCATTGACATCCTTTGCTACTTCTTTTAAGTCTTTTAAAACGCGTTCATAGGATATCTTGTCCATTTTGAGCCGGGAAATATCTACAATGACTATGTTACCACTATAAACTTCGTCCTTAACCCGAGGGGTATCCTTGAGATCGGTAATCGTAGCGATCTTTACGAGAAGTGCAGGTGCAGAACTACCATGCTCTTCATATGATGCTAGATCAAGCTCCATGTAATCGTCGTCCGAGCTTGCGGAACTCTTTCCAAGAAGGGTGTCAATGATTTTAACCATAAAAAAACTGTATGATGAAACTTATTTAATAGTATCTATTTTGAAAGCAACTGTCAGGGTTTTTTTACCATAAAATAGAGAAAATGACCGATTTTCCGCACAAATAGATTTGGACCGGTATGTGTTAGATTTCAATGTTCCATATCTCATCGCTGACGTGATGAAAATTTTTACACATCTTTCCTGAAATTCTGGCACGCATATCGGGCGCATCAAGGAGCGCTATTCCAATCGCAAGCGGTTTGCCGTGCCGCTCATCAACGATCTGTACCGGCTCCCGGATCTTTACGTCATCAGATACTGAAACGATACCTGGCCGCATCACATCTGCACCATTGACTACAAAGGGGATTGCCCCGGCATCCACAACAACCCTGCGTTCCGGAAAGGGAAACTGGATTGCACCTTTTAAGGTTGGGAATACCCAGTCACCGTTGTCCATCAGGAGTGGTTTTTTATTAACCATGAACAACGAAACATCAGCGTTGGTCTCAAGTACCTCAATCATATCCGCGTGAAAAAATTTTGCTGAATTTCCGATCTGGTCAAAGAGCCGGGACAAGAGATCCTGTGCCTGGCTTTTCCGGATAGAATGGCGTTTTTTTACAACAATCTTTTTCATCGTTACAGTTCCTACATTCATCCCTCTCGCTTGAAAATAATTTGCATTGGAAAATTATGGTGCTTGTTTGGAGAAACCATTCCTTCATATCGCCTCAAAAATAGTATAAGGCTGATGCGGATCTACGGTATGTTTAAGTAAGCAGCTCACACACATATATTACTCCAGAGCGATGGTGAAAAGGGTATTATTATGACCAAAAGGCCGTTGGATATTTTGGATCAGGTACTGAACCGACAGCCCGTTATTGTATCTCTCAAGGGTGGGAGAGAAATACGGGGCATTCTCCAGGGATATGATGTTCATATGAACCTCGTGCTTGACAAGGCGGAGGAAGAGGAGAAGGGACAGGTTCAGAAGGTAGGTACGCTCATCGTACGCGGGGATAATGTTATCTATATATCCCCATCGCTGGAACAATAAGGTGAAGTAACATGTCAAAAGGCACTCCATCAATGGGAAAGATGAACAAGTTCACCCATGTCGCCTGCAGGCGCTGTGGGAAAATCTCGTTTCACGCCCAGAAAAAACAATGCTCTGCCTGCGGGTTTGGCAGAAGCACTAAAATGCGCAGCTATAAGTGGACCACAAAGCGACCAAAAATTCCGACACATTAGAGTTGTACCATGTGTGGTATCGTTGGCATCGTCGATGCTGGCGGTGTATCGATCCAGCTCTACTACTCCCTGTACGCGCTCCAGCACCGGGGGCAGGAAAGTGCCGGGATTTCCACCTACGATGGCACGAATCTCCAGAAATTTAAGGGTCCGGGTCTCGTCGCCGATGTTTTTTCCCCAACCGTTTTAAACGACCTGAAAGGGAATGCCGGTATCGGACATGTCCGCTACCCGACAACCGGGTCCAATCTTCCAGAGAATATCCAGCCTCTTAATTTCCAGTTCAAGGATCATTTCATTTCGATTGCCCATAATGGTAATCTGGTAAATACTGCAGAACTCAGAGCCGAATATGAACAGGCTGGCCAGATCTTTACTACCACCACTGATACGGAGATCATTGCCAAGATCCTTATTGACGAGATAAGTAATACCGGCTGTGTCGAAGACGCAGTTAACCGCTGCATGCGGAAACTCAGGGGATCCTATTCCGTCGTGATGATGATTGACGGTATTATCTATGCCTTCCGGGATCCGCTGGGTATCAAGCCATTCTGTATTGGTAAGACCGATAAAGGGTACATGGTTGCGTCTGAGAGTGTAGCGGTTGATGCCCTCAACGGGAAATTCATAAGGGATGTCCGGCCCGGGGAACTGGTCAGGATTGATGCTGAAGGAATAAAGTGTAACCAGGTAGCGATTGCAGGTAAGCGTGCACATTGCATCTTTGAATATATTTACTTCGCTCGTGCAGATGCAATCATCGACGGTGTGCTTGTCTATGATGTGCGGCGTAAAATCGGGCAAAAACTGTATGAGGAGGATCCGGTGGTGGCGGATTCTGTCTGTTCCCTTCCTGATTCCGGGACTGCGTATGCTATCGGATACGCTGAACATTCAAAGATCCCGTTTGTGGAGTCCCTGATGAAGAACAGGTACATGGGACGCACGTTTATCATGCCGACCCAGAAGGAGCGGGAAAAAGCGGTGCGAATAAAACTTAATCCTATTCCCGCTCACCTGAAGGGGAAGTCTGTAGTTCTTGTCGATGACAGTATTGTGCGGGGGACTACATCACGCAGAATTATCAACATGATGCGGGAAGCTGGTGCCCGGGAGATCCATATGCGTATAGGGTCTCCGGCAATCAAAGCACCCTGCTATCTCGGTGTTGATATGCCCACGAGAGAAGAGCTGATAGCGAACAACAGAATTGAGGATGAGGTCAGGCATAGCATTACCGCTACAACACTTCACCATGTCTCCCTCTCTGCGCTTATAGAGGCGATTGGTTTTGACCGGGAAAATCTTTGTACCGGCTGCCTTACGGGGTGCTATCCTTTACAGATTGAAGGCGAGCAGGCAAAGATGCGACAGGTTGATTTTATTGACGGGACGTACCAGTCTAAACTGGTATCGTTTGACGCCGAAAGCTTGTGACCTTGAGCTGGATAGTCTGATTTTAAACCGGTGAGAAAATTCCCGATTGCCGGTGAATAATTTTTTTTATCTTCTTTGCCAAGAATAAGATAACCTTCTGGATTTTACAATCTTTTTAAAAAGCGGGGGATATGATGGAACATATTAAAAAGGCATTCGATGCTATTGCAACAGAATATGATTCCCAGCGGGAATTCGTCATTCCGGATATGCAGCAGTTTTATTCAACAGCAGTCTGGGCGTCAGAGTCTTCAATACCCGAGCCATCAATCCTTGATATCGGGGCAGGTACGGGTTTATTGAGTGCTCTTATACTACAGAAATTCCCCAATGCGCATATGACACTGCTGGATATTTCTGAAAACATGCTGGGAATTGCCCGGCAGAGGTTTTCAGACAGAAAGAATATTACCTATATTGCAAGTGATTACAGCAGGAAGATACCTGTCGGGCCGTACGATCTGGTCTGTTCGGCACTTTCTATACATCATCTCACGTTTGAGGACAAACACGCTCTGTTCGGGAAAATATTTTCTGCACTGAATCCCGGCGGGCTGTTTGTGAATGCTGATCAGGCTGACGGCGATACCCTCTATTTCCGGGAAAGATACCTTGAGTACTGGAATGAATTTCTTCACAACGGTCCCATGAATGCACGGGAACACGCGGAAATTCTCAAGCGTCGTGACACCCTTGACCGGAACGAAAAACTATCGGTTCAGCTTCATTGGCTGAAAGAGTGTGGTTTTTCCGATGTGGATGTGGTTTACCGGAACCGTACATTCATCGTCACTGTTGCACGAAAAGGATAAAACATAAAAAAGACAGGCAAAAAGGCTGGGTTGGAGCTGATTACCATACATTACCTGTCTGTGCCCAGATTCTGGTCATCGATTCTTCTTGATAACACCCGAACAACCTGAATAAGTAATAAAAGACGACCTTTAAACAGAAATTCATAAAAAGAAGCAGTAGCGAGGGATGGATTTGAACCATCGATCTACGGGTTATGAGCCCGTCGGGATATCCTGACTACCCTACCTCGCTCCATTAGTCAGGGTAATAATATAGTTGGCGTGCGCTGATAAACTTTACTGGGGTTTCTGGTGTATCCTGGCTTCCTGTCAGGGACATTTAATTACTCTTTTACCTACAGAGAATTATGGATGATGAGATCAGCCGGATACGAGAGAAGCGGATACAGGAGCTGAAAGAAAAAATGAAACACACGGCAAAGGTGGATGTGACGCACGTGGATGAGACGCATTTTCAGGAATTCATCAAGACGCATCCATTTGTAGTCCTGGATTTCTGGGCAGAGTGGTGTGCTCCGTGCCGCAGGGTTGGTTTGGTAATTGAAGAACTGTCAAAGGAATTTTCCGGGAAGGTTACATTCGGTAAGTGTAATACCGAGGACAACCGGATCCTCGCCATGCAGTTCAACATTACCGCAATACCGTCAATAATGCTCTTTTCTCATGGTCAGCTGGTGGACCGGATTATCGGGGCTTATCCAAAAGAAGCAATACGGGAAAAAATTGTCAGGAAATTTAACCTGAAATAGATCATTTAAAAAAAGAAGTATCGGACTTTCAGAACGACATTATTGTTCTTGCCTGAGTGTATTTAGTTTTGCTGCCATGATAAAATCGTTTAATGTCAACCCGCCGGCAAGATACGTATAGTATGAAATTTCGAAAAATCGTGACTCTTTCATGCAGATATCCGGAATATGTCCCTCCTGTGATGAAAGAGCCATAACTTCAATAAAAAATTCAACGCAACGGTCGCTGTCATCGAGCTCAAACACCCGGGTAAGGTGACCATTGGCAAGCGACCATCCAGGCACTTCACCAAGGAGCTCAAACGTCTCCTTTCTGGTCAATGGAGGAGATCCCACCCGATAGGTAGTGCATTTTTGTTGTGCGAGTTCCATGGTTATTTTGTCGTCTCTCTGAACAAAAAAAGGTTCTCTTGAACCGGTGGTCAGATTTTCTACCAGAGGGTATTTTACGCTGATTCTGAACTTCACTGAACGCATGTCATCTTAAAGGACAAATTACCCGGAAAGAACATAATGCGTCAGAGACTACGCACTATGAGAAAAACGTGTCCTCAGTATTTTCAACTCTCCACGAATCCCTCCAGCATGTGCTTGCCCAACGACTGGAGTGGACTGAGCTCCGTGAAGTCCAGGAGCAGACATATTCAGCAGTGGCGACGGGAAGTGACGTGCTCGTAATCGCACCAACCGCCGGGGGAAAGTCTGAGGCTGCGCTTATTCCTGTTATGGATGATATCCTGAAAAATGGGAGGATGGGCGTGACCTGTCTGTATATCTCACCTTTAAAAGCGCTGATAAATGACCAGGAGGATCGTTTCAGGGATTTTTGCATACCGACTTCACTATCAGTGATGAAATGGCATGGTGACGTGCCGAAAGGGGATCGCTCCTGGAAGGATGGGGAACCCCCTCACTTTCTGATGATTACGCCCGAATCGCTTGAGGTCCTCCTTCAGGAAAAAAAACTATCTTTGGATCTCCGCTGGGTTCGGACCATTATTATCGACGAACTCCATGCATTTGTTGAGTCCGAGAGGGGGGTTCATCTCAAAGTACTACTCGACCGGATGGACCGAATCACAAAGCGACCTGTACAGCGGATTGGACTTTCCGCAACAGCAGGAAATCCCCGGGAAGTGCTTGACTGGCTCTCTGATGGCCGGCATACAGCGGAAATCGTTCAGGTTTCATCACCTCCAAGAGAGAAACAGTTCCTGTTTGTTGTAAACGCAGAAGAAAAAGACCGGATCAATGCACTTGTACGGATCGTGAACGAAAAGAAGGCTCTCGTCTTTGTAAACAGCCGTAGTATTGCAGAGAAACTCATGAAGGCAAGTGCCGGGAGGATACGGAATCTTCACCTCCATCACTCTTCGCTCTCTCCAGCTACGCGAAAAACATCGGAAGATGCGTTCTCTTCACAGGATGGTGCCTGCATCATCTGCACAAGCACGCTGGAACTCGGCATTGATATTGGCGACCTTGATGTTGTCGTTCAGGTTGGCCCTCCAAATTCTGTCTCTTCATTCCTCCAGCGAATGGGACGGAGTGGTCGGCGTGGGAAATCAGCATATATGGCCTGGGTACTCCAGAACCCCTGTGAACTTTTGTGCAGTCTTGCCATCATAGAATGTGCGACCCGAAAGGAAGTTGAAAACCTCGTTCCCCCAAAAAAACCTTACAATGTCCTGCTGCAGCAGATTTTCCTGTATTTGTATATCCATTCGAGGGTCAGCCGCAAACAGCTGGCATCATCGGTTCTTTCCCCGCCGGTATTCAAAGACCTTGAGCCAAAGATCCTTGACCAGATTGTTAACCATCTCATTCAAGAGGGGTATCTGACTACTGATGGTGAAATCCTGATGCTGGGAACTGAGGCCGAGCGGGTGTTCGGGCGTTCAAACTGGAAAGATCTCTATTCGGTGATCGCTGCGGGAGGGGAGTACCGCGCCGTGACTCCTGACGGTGAGGTTGTGGGGAAGCTGGATGCACGGTTCGTGAACAGCAGGAACTCAGAAGAGATCTCGCTCGGCGGACGCAGCTGGTCGATGGTAAAGTGCGATGAAGGACATAATATTGTTGTTGTGGTTCCAGGCGGATCGGAAATGTCCCGCACATTCTGGACCAGTGCCAATGAAGGAGGGTTTTCACCCCTTGTGTGCCAGATGGTACAGAAGATACATGCAAGGGGGGGATCAGTGCTCCCCATCAGTGAGCAGGAGAAGGAGTTAATGCAGGCCGTGCTCGCACGGATTCCGGAGGGTATCGGAGAGGATGGATTGTATATCGTCGAACAGACCGGGAAAAAAGGGGTCGAGGTTCTCATATTCTCTTTTTCAGGGAGCAGGTTTAACCGGTTGCTTACTCTGTTGCTTCAGGACAAGCTTGGTGGCAAGACGCAGGTGCGGTATAACGACTTTGTTGTCAGAGTTATGCGGGCAGGAAAAAAAGGCAGGGGGCAACTGGTGATGTCTGCATTACAAGAAATCCGGAAAATGGGAAAGAATGAAATTCGGGCAGTCCTGCCTTTGCCCCAGGCAGAAGGCTGGAAATTTGCCAGCGCCCTGCCTGCCGCACTCCTTTCTGATCTGTCTCTTTCCGATCATTACCATGCAGAGGAGTTCATGGAGATTATGAGGAGTATACCGGTTTTTTTCCTGGATACTCAGGTCCCGGACATACACTTTCAAGAACGATAAAATAAACCTGTGCTCCCGCTTTATCAGGTTACATCAGATTATTATACGGGAAACTCTGGAAATTAATCTATGAAAAACGGTCTCATTCTTCTTACTGTTACCCTCATACTTGCTGGTGTCTGTGGATGCACCCAGACAGCAACCCCCGCCCAACCGCCAGCGCCTGTCATTACTCCCCTGCAAACGACACAAGAGCTGGCGGCAACAACCATTCCGGTTCCGCAGACAACAAGTTCTGTATCTGATAATACTATCCGGATCAAAAATTTTGTATTTGATCCTGCAAGAATGACGATGAAGGTGGGATCAACAGCACGCTGGGTGAACCTGGATTCAGTGCCGCACAGGATATTATTTGCGGATGGTGAGGATTCAGCCGTGCTCGCGCCTTCGCAATCCTGGAGTAGGAAAATTGACAAGGCAGGCACCTATGATTATTCCTGCACAATCCACCCGGCTATGAAGGGAACCGTTGTCGTGGAATAATGGATGTTTAAGGAAATTATCCGCACCACCTTTTTTTAATTGTTCATTCAGTGCTCTGATGGGTATGCCTGTCTGCCACTGATTTTTTTATCAGTACTTTTTAGTAATGCGAAAACCCGAAAATCCTGATAATTTGTAGTAACGGGATCTGGAGAACCACCCATTTTTGGAAAAAAACAGACAACTTTTACGAGAAAAAAACGAGTTGCCAAAAAAAATTATAACCCGGCAATCCGGAGCATCGCCCCGATCAAGATCCCGAACATGGATGTGGATGCGGATAACATACCTAAAATGATATATCCGACTATTATTCCAATTTTCAGGGGAATGTAGGTTCGGTTCAGATTAATCCTTCGTACCTGACGAAACGATCGGGTATCTGGCGAAATCGGGGGTTTATTCTTCTTGATCCGGATCATCTTAGTTCACCCATCAGACAAGATTTTTCTCCAACAATTCTGGCGGCGTTGTTGGTTGTATTGTTATAAACAAATTCTTTCTTATTATGATATACTATGGATACGTAATATATATAATTTATTTTTCACTCTAAAAATTAAATATCTCCAAATCTCGGTTTTTTTTAAAAAAATATCTGTGATTTTTCACCATTGGGGGAAATCGCACAGCAATAACAATGTATTGCATTTCCGATCCCGGCACCATATGTAATTTGTCGAGTCATTATTACTCTGAAGACGGATTATCTTCAGGTAAAAAAATAATCTGCGATACAATAAGCTGAAAGAAAATTTTGGAAAAGTACGCCGAGGGGGAGATTTGAACTCCCGAGGCGCGAAGCGCCAGTAGCTTTCGAGGCTACCGCCTTCCCGGGCTAGACTACCTCGGCAACCGGTTCTGATATTTTTTCCATCAATTGCTCTAATAGTTATCTGATACTTTGATTACTAGCCCCATGCCCGTGTCATGGATTTTTTACTCACGATGAGAGAAGATTCAGTCAGTACAGGCCCTTCTCTGCAGGAATACGTGCATTCTTTGAGGAGAACTCGGAAAAAAATTTGATGAAGGGGGATCGATCCACTCCATCATCATAACGCAAAAAGATTTTATTAAAATGCTGCAGGAGCACCGCCAGAACCTGGCGATTTTGACTGGGTGACCATCATGTCATCAACGCGGATGAGCATGACTGCAGTCTCTGAAGCGCTCTGGATGGACTGGCGTTTTGATCTGAGTGGTTCGAGTACACCTGCTGCGAGCATGTCTACAATCGTACCGTCATACACGTTCAGACCCGCGTTCTTCTTCCCTTTTGAATGGGCGTTCTTGAGTTCGACCAGTTTGTCAATGGGATTGAAACCTGAGTTCTCTGCAAGGGCGCGGGGAATGGACTCAAACGCTGCTGCATAGGCTTCTATGGCAAGCTGGACACGCCCACCGACTGTTGACGCGTAATCCCGGATGTTCATGAGGAGTTCGGTCTCAACAGCACCGCCACCAACCACATAGGTGCCATCTTCCATAGCGTCCATGACCACGCGGGTTCCGTCAATTACAGCACGTTCGAGTTCGTCAAGGAGATAATCGGTTGAGCCGCGGAGCAGGATGGTGATTGACTTGGGGTTCTTGCACCCAGATATCCGTGTAATGTTGGCATCGGTATCCTCTTCTACAAGGTCTGCGGTCCCGAGATCCTTTGCCGTGAGTGCATCTGGTTTATTGACAATTGTTGCATGAAGGGATCGCGCGGCATATTTCATATCACTTTCCGGCACATCTTCAATGGCTAAAATACCGTTCTTGGCCAGGTAGAACTGAACCGGATCTGCGATGCCTTTCTGGCATAAAAGAACATTTGCACCGCTTCCGATAATTGCATCAGCAAGTTTTTTGAGTGCATCGCGTTCCTGCTCGGAGAAAGCATTGATCTGCTCGGCACTCGTGATCTTGATCTTGGCTTTTACCTGGGTTTTTGTGATCTCGAGCGGGGTTGCAACCAAAGCGACTTTGGCTTTTGTAACCTTTTTAGGCATCCCCTCGCTGATACGCTTTTTGTCAATGACAATACCGCGGATCAGCTCGGCATCGTCCATAGCCTTTCCTTTCTGTTTCTTGATCATCACGTCTTCTTCATCGACCGTGATCTTCCCATTGGTTTTTTCAGCAACTGCCATCACGGCATCAACTATAATGCCATCAAGCTTGGTTTTTACCGACTCGATCGACTTGCCGGTTATGGCAGTGTCCACAATTTTCAAAAGGGTTTTGCGGTCCGCCGGGTCAACTTTGAGGGAGAGACTGTTCACGATCTCGAGTGCTTTTTCCATGCCCATCCTGTATCCCTGTGCGATCACGGTTGGATGAATACCCTGTTCGAGCATTCCCTCTGCCTGCTCCATGAGCGCGCCAACAATGACAACAGCAGTGGTTGTTCCATCGCCGACCTCTTCATCCTGAGTCCTTGCGACTTCAATCACCATTTTTGCCCCGGGGTGCTGCACAGCAATTTCGCCAAGAATGGTTGCACCATCATTGGTGATCACAATATCCCCGGTTGAATCTACAAGCATCTTGTCCATTCCCCGAGGACCAAGTGTTGACTTTACAGCACCGGCAATTGCTTTTGCTGCTGCGATATTCGAGCGCTGGGCTTCTTTCCCGGTATTACGCTCTACATTTTCTTTTAAGATGATAATTTGTTGTCCAGATTGCATAATGGATCCTCCGATGATGTAAAAGGTGGAATTGAACTTCTATATATAATCTGTGTTTGGCTCTATAAAAAAAAGAAATAATCAGTCTATGCGGGATATTTTAAAGAGCGAATAGACCGGTACACCATCAATATCCTTGATACCGCGCTTATCGAATATGACCCAGATGGCAACAGGGATCGCATTGTGTTTCTTCAAATACTTCACCACTTCCCGCATGGTGTTACCCGAAGTTATGGTATCGTCAACGATAATACAACGCTCCCCGCCTATAGCGGCAAAATTCCCGCTGATTGATCCCATCGGTCGCTCGCTCTGGTTCTGTTTTGCCGGGTGATAGATGGCAAGTTTTGCTGCCTCCTGAACAGCAATAATTGTTGCAAGCGGGATCCCTGAAAGGGCAATACCCACAATCACCTCCGCAGCTGGTGATGAAACGCTCTCATCAGACTGGCTTCCATAATACCTCTGAAGGAGCATCAGCGCAGTTCCTTCAAGCAGAGGCGCCTGGCTGCTGACCGCTGTCCAGTCTATATGCACATCTTTTGGAGCAGCCGTCCCTTTTCCCTGCGTAAGCAGCCACGTCACAGTTTCCATGGAAAGGGAGAGTTCATCTGCAATCTGACCAGGACTATGTCCCTCCGCGAGGAGCAGTTTTGCCCTGCCAATCAGATCGTCAAGGGAAGACATGGGAAAAAGATTCTCCGGTATCTATTTAAGTTTTCTTTTAATTATCGAGCCACAGATGAGACATTCGCCATCATGATCGAAATATCTGCCACACCCACTGCACCGGTATTTCCAATGAATGCGTTTTGCCTTTCGCTGGTTGATAGGGATGGTTTGCACCCCAAGCACCCCGGCAACATTCTGGATAGCAAAATCATCGGTGTGGAGAACTGCACCAAGATCGAGGGCGAGGGCAAGAAGGTCACAATCCGTATCAGAAATTACCCCCGTGTCTCTGGTTTTTTTTGCTGCAGTTGTCACTATCTCTCTGCTCCCGGCACTCGGAGAAATGACCTGTAAACCTTCTGCGGATAATTTCTCAAAATTCCCTTTTGAGCGAATATCAATCAGCTCATCACAAACAGAAGGAGTTGTGTAGAGGTTTCCCGTGATTGGGATATCTGAGAAAAAAATGCTTGAATCAAGAATGGCTTTCATGGAGCGAACCTGTGAGAAGCTATAGTACATCATTCATTATTATGGGCCTCGGGAATCAGCTTTTTTTTATCGTTTGAGCAATCCGGTCTGCAGCAGAAATTTTACTGCACCCGCGTTCAATGGTATCACTGCAGACAACATCACGGATTCCTGCGGCCATAAGGTGGACATATGCACCTCCGGTAAGTACACCATGAACACAAGCCGCGAAAACATCTTTAGCACCCTGTTGGTAGAGCATACCCGAAGCGGTTGCAATTGTCCCGCCGGTTGAGATGATATCATCGACTATTACGACCGATCTCGATGCAGCACATACCTGCTTCGGGGCCATCTTCACCTCAACACCGCTGAGTCGGGTCTTCTCGAGATGATCAACATCCCATCCACCTGCAGATGCAACCTGTTCTGCGAAGGTGAGGGCACCCTCATCAGGAGCGAGGATCAGGGGGTTGCTGAGATTTAAGGTTTTTATATAGGAACCGATGTCTGGGGCAAGGGAGATATTTCTTGCCGGCACTCCAAAATATTTCAGCACTTCCTGTTCATGGATATTGACGGTAATAATTTCCAAAATCCCTCTGCTGAGCACCTGTGCAACGGCTCGTGCACTGACAGGTTCTCCCGGCAAAAACCGCTTGTCCTGTCGGGCATATCCCATATAGGGTAAAACAAGGTGGTTATCAGAGTTGTCGCAGGCATCCATCAACAGGACTAACTGGACGAGTGAGTCATTATCCACCACGCTTCCGACAATAATAGTCTCATCATCCAGTTCACCGGTAATCAGGTACTGCTCCCCATCAGGAAAACGGGAATATTTTACTTCAACAACTGAGGTCTTCAGTGCCCTGGCAAGGCTCGTAGCAAGTATTTGGGATTTTTCAGTACAGATTACTTTCATTGTATCTATCCTAACCCCCTGGAGGCGGAGTTTCTTCTTTTTGGATTTATTATACAATAAGTGCTCTTGTAGTTTATGCGCATTGGTTTTTACACATTTTTTTCGTGTATGTGATTCTCAAAGACACCGTCCGATGTAATCAGCTGAAAGTACTTAAACTATCATGCAACAATTGATATGAAAACCTTAGTTATAAAGAGGTATATTCCACAATGGAAATTTCTGAACAATCTTCACCGCAGAACGTGGCAGTACAACCCCCGGTTACAACACCTGAGGCTGCGCACACTGAAAGTGAAATAGCAACATCCTCCCAGATCGATGTACCTGAGAAGCTGATTGATCAGGTAATCGGCCAGGAACATGCTGTTGAGGTCATTAAAAAGGCAGCAATCCAGCGACGGCATGTTATGATGATCGGAAGCCCGGGAACGGGAAAGTCAATGCTTGGGAAGGCAATGGCCGAAATATTACCTAAAGAAGACCTTCAGGATATTCTTGCGTACCCTAATTCCGATGATGCCAATAACCCGGTAATCAGGACGGTTGCCGGGGGTCGGGGCAAACAGATTGTTGCCGCTCATAAAGCAGAAGCAAAGAAAAAAATCCAGTTCCGCAACACCCTGCTTATGCTCCTTCTTATTGGAATTATTGGTTATTCCTTTATCACCTACCAGTGGCTGATGGGAATCATTGCCGCCGCATTTGTTTTCATGGCATTGCGGTACACCACTCCCCGGGAGGAGGCGATGGTGCCAAAACTCCTCGTTACCAATGATACCAAAAATATTGCACCCTTCGTCGACGGGACCGGATCTCACGCCGGTGCCCTTCTTGGTGACGTACGGCACGATCCATTCCAGAGTGGAGGACTTGAAACCCCGGCGCACGACCGGGTTGAAGTTGGGGCTATCCACAGGGCACATGGCGGCGTACTCTTCATTGATGAAATCAACACACTGGACCCGCACTCCCAGCAGAACCTGCTCACAGCGCTCCAGGAAGGAGAGTTCCCTATCACCGGGCAGAGTGAACGGTCGAGTGGTGCAATGGTCCGCACGGAGCCAGTACCCTGCAAATTTGTGATGGTTGCTGCAGGAAATCTTGATGCTATCAAGGGTATGCACCCGGCACTACGCTCCCGTATTCGCGGCTATGGGTATGAAGTGTATATGGCAGAGAGTATGGAGGATAATGAGGACAATCGCCGCAAATATATTCGCTTTATTGCCCAGGAAGTGAAAAATGACGGAAAAATCCCCCATTTTGATCAAAGTGCGATTGATGAAATCCTCCGTGAAGCAAAACGACGCTCAAACCGAAAGGGGCACCTGACGTTAAAACTGCGGGACATGGGGGGACTGATCCGTGTTGCGGGTGATATCGCACGGCAGGAAAATGCTATCCTGACGACCTCCGTCCACGTAATAACGGCAAAGAGCACGGCACGATCGATTGAGGATCAGGTTTCCGATGAAATTACCCAGCATCTCAGGGAATATGAGATGACGATTGTTGAAGGTACCCGCATTGGACGGGTGAACGGGCTTGCGGTGACAGGTAATGACGCCGGATCAGTCCTTCCCATAATGGCGGAGGTAACCCCGGCACAAGGAGAGAGCGGCCAGATCATTGCCACAGGAGTTTCCGGAAAGCGACAGGAGCCCTGGCTGAAAGATGAAGAATCAATTGCACAGCAATCCATCAAAAATGTCAGTGCATTAATCAAAAAGTTCACCGGAAAAGATATCAAAAACATGGATGTCCACATCCAGTTTATTGGTACCTATGGTGCAGAAGGAGATTCTGCCTCGATCAGTATTGCAACTGCGGTGATCAGCGCAATTGAGGGAATTCCGATACGGCAGGATATTGCTATGACCGGCTCCCTGTCTGTCCGGGGAGACGTACTTCCGGTGGGCGGAGTGACTTATAAAATTGAAGCTGCCGCTAAAGCGGGTATCAAAACAGTGCTTATTCCACGGATGAATATTGGGGATGTGCTGATTGAAGAACGATATAAATCAGTTGTCACGATCCTTCCTATGGACACCATTGACGATGTCCTCAAGTTTGCGCTGGTCCCGGAAAACGCGAGCGGATTCCTCACCAAACTCAAAAAGATGGCGATGAGGTCAACAGCAATAATTCCGGAACTCCCTGCAGTTAACCAGACAATGGCCTGAACGCGATGCCCGGCATACAATATTATGATTTGCGGCATGTAACAGGGCAGGTAACCCACATTGATATCGATAACGGTGTCGTTGAATCAGCAGGATCATCTTTTTTCAATAAAGCCGTGATCAGGGTGCTGAGCGGAACGGGCTGGGGTGTTCTCCAGATTGATAATTATACCCCCTGTACCGGAAAAAAATTTGACGCGATTCTCGAGTCCGCGTGCAGACTTGCCCGGATAACCCAGGAAACTGTTATCCTTGGTGATGCTCCCCACGGGATGCTCTCAGTACCGCCCATGAAAGAAGATCCCCGTGATGTAAGCATCGAGGAGAAATCATCGCTCCTTTCAGGAATAGAAACAGCTGCAAAACACCCCCTGGTTGTGAACAGGAGGGCAAATTTCATAGAAAAAATCGAACATGTCCGGTTTACTGATAGTTCTGAAAATGAATATTCTTATGAAATGTGCCGTTCCGGGTTTAATGTTCTGGCAGTAGCTTCACGGAACGGGAATGTCCAGATGGGATACGAGCGTGAGCATTCGATTCATGGATTCAACCTCCGGCATCAGCAGTCCCAGGGAAAAAAGGCTGCTGAGATTGCAGTAGCTCTTCTTGATGCCGGGGTAGCAAAATCCGGGAAAATGCGAGCGGTACTTGATCCGGAATTAGCGGGTGTTTTTGCCCACGAAGCAGTTGGTCATGCAAGTGAAGGTGACCTGATCAAGGAAGGTAACTCAGTTCTGAAAGGAAAAACCGGACAGAAGATCGGGAATGAAAACCTGACCATTATTGATGACCCCGGCATTCACGAATTCGGTTTTGATCCGGTTGATGCCGAAGGTGTAGCAGTGTGCAGGACAGAAATAATAAAAAAAGGCGTCATCCACGCATTTCTCCACAACCGTGAAACGCTCTCTTCTGTGGGGAATGGTGTGGCCGGTCATGCCCGTGCAATGCCAGGCGAACCCCCGCTGGTCAGGATGAGCAATACTTTCATTGAAGCCGGAGACGCGACGGACCATGAGATCTTTGAAGAATGCCGGGATGGAATTTTTCTTAAAGGATCCCGTGGAGGTCAGGTTGATCCCGGGCGGGGGATATTCCAGTTTAATGCGGAGTATGGCTACCTGATTGAAAAAGGGGAATGTACAACAATGGTGAGGGACGTCTCTTTATCCGGTGAAATTCTTTTAACACTTCACGGGATCATCCTCTGCGGCAATAATCGTACCATGAGTCCGGGATATTGCGGGAAGGGAGGTCAGAGTGTTCCGGTGAGCGACGGAGCACCCCATATACTCTTAAGTGATGCGGTGGTGGGTGGCAGTGGCGTGGATTGATCAACTGATACACGAAGCGGAAAAAACCGTCGATGAAGTCGAAATCTTTTATGTTACGGGAACCTCAGTCTCTGCTAACCTGAAACAAAAGAAGGTGGACCTTGCCACAACAACAGAAGATTGTGGTCTTGGCATCAGGACCATTCATAAAGGAAGAATAGGATCCTCAAGTACAAACGATGTCAGCCAATGGAGGGAGTGCCTGAACGCTGCGATCGCCAGTGGAAAACTTGCGACCCCGCAGGAGTGGAAGGGACTACCGGAACCGGCCCCGCTTTCGAAGGTCCCGCTTTCATTTGATGACTCGGTTCTGGTAAAACCTGCAGTTGTTATCGATCTGATTGAGAAGATGCTTGAGGGAGCAGCAGAACACCCTGCAGAAGTAGCCTCCGGTTCAGCGTCAGTTTCTTCTTCCCAAGTGACGCTCGCAAACAGCAGGGATGTCCGGTATATCGACAAACACACCGGTGTCTCTGTTTCATTGGAAGCGATTCGCGGACAATCTACCGGCTACGAGTTTGATCATTCCAGCTTCTTTGACAAGGTCGATCCGATCTCTGTAGGAGAGCGGGCGACATTCTTTGCTGCGGAATCGGATAATGGGAAAGAAATCGCAACAGGAGAGTATGATATCCTCCTCTCACCTCTTGCCTATGGGGAACTTCTGGGGAATGTATTTGTACCTGCGCTGAGTGGACGAAATGTGCATGCAGGGCGATCCAGGCTTGCACAATCTCTTGGTAAAATCGTCGCAGATCCGATGATCACCATGTATGATGATCCGCTTCTGGAAAGGGCAAACGGGAGTGTGCGGTGGGATGCCGAGGGCACACCGACACGAAGAGTTGATTTTATCAGAGAGGGAATTCTGGAAACTTTTGCCTATGATCTTAAAACTGCATACCGGTTCGGTAAAAAGAGTACCGCGAGTGCAAAACGGGGTGGATTTGGTGGTTTACCGTCAATAGGCCATCATAATTTTGTGGTCGACGGGAAACGAAATGAGGTTGCTGATGATCGCGTTGTTTATGTGCACAATGTGGTCGGTGCCCATACTGCAAACCCGATGAGCGGTGAATTTTCCGTTGAACTTTCCAATGCATTCTGGATGGAGGCAGGAGAGTTTGGCACCCCTGTCCGGAGTGCAATGCTGTCGGGAAATGTGTTCGATCTGCATCATCGTATCTCCGGACTAAGCAAGGAATCCCGGGCGATCGGTTCGATGATGCTTCCATCGGTAAAAATAAACAGGCAGCATATTATTGGTAAATAGATAAAAGAGAAAAAATCATGAGTGACATGCTTATTACGATACTTCTCGTCGTAGCTACTATCGCAATAGTTTACTATCTTGTAAAAAATCTGATGGTCCTTGTCATAAACGCCATTTTAGGACTGACTGTACTGGTTCTCCTCAATTATTTCCATGTCATGCAATGGATCGGCAAACCCGATCTTGGCTACAGCCTTGCAACAATCATTATCTGCGCAGTGGGCGGACTTCCCGGTGTCTGTATCCTTGTTTTCCTTGATATTCTTGGGATAACGATCTAAAACAGCTACCATTTTTTAACATCTGAAGTATTCGTTTTAACTGGATTTTCCTCAATTCGGGTAGTGGGATGTTTTCCTCGTGCCGGTTTTGTGAAGCGGGGAAGAAGAGCTGCAGGTGAAAAAGGAAAGTGTTCATGAGATAGAATTAAATAATGTCGCACAGATTTCGTAGTGAGGTGAACGGAATATGTGTACTGTTGGTGGACCTGTAGATATTGATCTCCCCCCGGATCGGGTTCAAGGGAAGGATTACCGCTGCAATGAATGTGGTGAGCGGTTCAAAGGTATCGGTAAAAAACCCATGTGTCCCAGCTGCCAGTCAGAAGATGTGGCTAAGGCATGATTTTCTCCCTCAATGATGAGCTGCTGCTTATCAGAGGGAAGAACTCCTTTTTACTCGTTGCATTAGTAAAGAACAGATTTGGTCTCTGTATTGAAACCACCCACGATGAATATTGCCAGGGTGTTAATGCTGGTGACCTTATTGTGGTTTCCGCTCCGGAAGACGGGGTTGTTGAACCAGCTATGATGCTTATCGATCTTGTGAGGACCTACCATGTGCCGTTATTGGTTTTACCCAAAGATCATCCTGGTTCACGACGGATTTCCTATGTGGTATCCGTAGGGCCTGAAATTTTTACCAGCTGTTCGATTCAGAGGGGGACACACCCGGAACAGCACCTGATCTGTTCAAGTGATGAGCTTGCAGGTATTACTCTTAAAAGAAGCGAACAGGGTGTCAATATATCGCCTCTGCCAGACGGCATAATACCCAGGAATATAAAATACGAGATAAAAACGGATTTATTCTGACGCATCCATTTTAAAAAAAATTCATCTGTAAGGGACAATCGTTTGAGCGTAAATAACAATACATATATTGTTTTTTTCACCAATTATTGTATTGCCGTGAGAGGAGGGTTGGATGAAGACTGAGGTCCTACGAGACATTAAAAAAACTGAAGAGGATTACCAAAAAACAATCAGGGCAGCCCATGAAGAGAAAAAACACAGGCATTCTCAGGTTGAGCTGGAGTCTGATAATCTGATTATAAAAGCGCAGAGCAATGCTGAACAATACAAGAAGCTGAAACTGGAAGAAGCACGGCACCAGGCGGCACTCAAGCACGCCGAAATCATAAAAAGTGGCAATCAGCGGGCAGCAGCAATCCGTGAAAAAGGTTCAAAGAACCTTCCAAAAGCAGTGCAGCTGCTGATTTTGCGGTTTAAGGAGCAGCTGCATGTTAAAGCCTGAGCAGATGAGCAGGTTGCTCATTGTCGCTTCAAAAGATCAGATGGCTCCGGTTATTTCGGAATTGTATCGTCATCACCTGTTTCATATTGAGGACTTTGTTGAAGCGGGAGCACAAGGTTATGAGGGCTTTAAAATCGGCACGCCACTATCGGGAGCTAGTGAAGCATCCGGTGATCTTGTAAAGATACGTACGATTCAGAATGCATTTTCAATCCGCAGCGATGATTTTGAGGCAAAGGGGCGACAAAATCAGTCAGCACTTCAGGGCCTGATTGAACGCGAACTCCCTGCAATAGAGCAGGAGGTTGAAGAGCTCACGGGTAAACGTTCGAAACTCGATACAAAAGTTAAAGAGTACGAACAAAAGATTGCCGAGATCTCTCCCTTTGTAGGAATTCCCGGCGATCTCGATCTTTACCGCGGTTATTCGAACTTTGTCGTTTTTGCCGGATATGTCGCGAAAGAGGTATCCGTCCCCGGTCCTCATGAAATGTTTTTTTCGAAAGGGAAAGGCAAACATTTCATAGTAGTGATAGTGCCGGTCGGACAAAGGAGTGTGGTCGAAGGTGTATTGCAGGAAGCGGGATACCAGGCAGTTCCCATTCCTGATGAGTCAGGCGATCCTCAGGGTCGTATAAATTTCTACAACGACCAAATCGCACTCCTCAAAAAGGAGACTGTTGAGATCAACCGGAAACTGGATGGAATAAAAGAAAAACATGCCGGGTTCCTGGTTGCCTGTGAGGAAATTTTAAAAGTCCAGGTAGAAAAAACCGAGGCACCTTTGCGGTTTGCAACGACCAACGAGACGTTCGTTGCAGAAGGCTGGGTACCTTCGGTGAGTGTTGAAACAATCCGCCCGGCACTTGAAAATGCGACAGGCGGGAAAATCTTTTTCACCGTCCTTCCCAAGGATCCAGAGCACGATTCAGTGCCCGTTGAGTATCATAACCCGTCGTTTGCAAAACCAACACAGATGCTCATGGACGTATACTCCCGCCCGAAATACACAGAACTCGATCCGACGCTCACGCTCTCTATCGTGTTTCCCCTCTTTTTCGGGTTGATTCTGGGAGATGTGGGATATGGATTGATACTCCTTGCGATGTGTCTGGTGCTTCGGAAGTACCTTAAAGGGGAAGAGGGTACTCAACTGCTTATTGTACTCAGGAATGCGAGTATCTCAAGTATCATCTTTGGGTTGCTCTTTGCCGAATTTCTGGGATTTGCTCTCCCGTGGAGACCCGTCATTTTCAGCAGGCACTTGAATATCGGTGCCCATGCGACAGGACATGGTCCGCAAATTCCTGAACTTATGATTCTCGCGATCTGGATTGGTCTCCTGCACATCACTCTTGGGCGTGTTTTTGGGATGATCAACCATGCACGCCAGGATCATGGGGATCACCGGACAAAAGCGGTAATGGCAAATTTTGGATGGCTCTTAGTTATGTGGGGTATCCTTGTGATGATCTGGTCGATTGTTCAGATGCCATATATGCCTGACTTTACCAAATTTCCGCCGGTTATTATGAATCTGAACATTGCAGCAATCATTGGTGCTGTGATGCTGGTTACCGGTGTATTGTTTATCGCACGGGATTCCGGGCTTGAGCTTGTTGAACTTCCAACGATTATCAGTCACGTGCTCTCGTACTCTCGTATTGTCGCTGTGGGACTTTCTTCCGTGGCAATAGCCATGGTGGTGAACTACATCTCGATTGGGATGCTCATAGAACCAAATCTGGAAAACATTACGATTACAGGAGTGCTCTTTATTATTTTGGGTGTTGCCGTCTTTGTGATAGGTCAGGCGCTGAACCTGGCACTTGGTATTCTCGGGAGCGGTCTGCATTCAGTTAGGTTGCATTATGTTGAATTCTTCACCAAATTCTACAAAGGTGGAGGCAAAAAGTACAATCCGTTTGGATTTAACAGAAGATTTACGGAGGATTAAAAATGGCAGCAGAAGTTGTAGCAGCAGCAGCATCAGTAATTACAGATGTTGAATTGATGAAGGCATCGCAGATGGGAATGAAGGCTATTGGCGCAGGCTTAGCCGTTGGATTAACCGGTATTGCTTCAGGTATCGCTGAAATGGCGATAGGTTCTGCAGCAGTAGGTGCAACCGCGGAAAACAAAGACGTGTTCGGGCTTGTCCTGCTTCTTACGGTCATTCCGGAAACAATCGTCATTTTCGGACTTGTCGTCGCTCTCCTGCTGTTGTTCTAAATCGGGGCAGACAATGGGACTGGAAGCCGTTGTTGAAGAAATCAGGGAAAAAGGCAAAAAGGAAGCAGAAAAGATACGTGCAGAGTCAAAGCAGGAAACTGACCAAATCCTTGCAGCAGCCGGAAAGCGTGCCGGAGAGATCAAACTCGCAGCAGAGGCAGAATCAGTCAAGCAGACAACGCATATCATCGATCAGGAAGCGTCTGCAGCCAACCTGCTTGTCAAACGGGAGCTCTTAAACACGCAGAAGGAATTGCTCGATAAAGTCTACGAAACAGTGCTAATCGAGATTGCCGGTCTCCCTGAAAGCTTCCATCGCGAAGCCATTAAAAAACTCCTCACCGAGGCACACAAGGAGATATCACAGGGTAAAATTTATTGCAATAAACGGGATATGGCAGCCGTCAAAGCTGTCATCTCTGAGACTCCTGAATTTGCCAAATTCAAAGTCGGGACACCTGTCGATATCGATGGGGGAGTCCTTGTGGAAGGTGAAGGAGGAGAATTGCAGATTGATTACAGTTACCGCACATTCCTTGCAAAGGTGTGGGAATCCGGGTTGAAAGATGCATCTGACATCCTGTTTGGTTAAGGGGGTACGACGATGGTTGCAGTGAAAAGTGTCTTTGCACCATACATTTACGTTTGTACCAGGATGCGGGTAAGAAAATCGAAGCTCATTCCCCGCGAGGAGTACATGCGGATGCTCAATATGAGCCTCCCGGAAATCACCCGTATTATCCAGGAAACTGAATATAAGGATGAGATCGATGAGCTTAGCACGGTCTTTAAAGGGATCGACCTCATAGAAGTTGCCCTGAGCTGGAACCTTGCCAAAGAATACCAGAAGATCCTGGAGATCACTCCGGGAAACCTGAAACAGTTCACCCGCTCATATCTCCGCCGCTGGGATATCCAGAACGTTCTCACCATCCTGCGGGGCAAGATGCAGGGAGAGAAGGTGGGAAAGATCAAGGAGATCTTAGTCCCGGCGGGTAGTCTGGATCGGGACACCCTCGACCGTCTTTTGGCAGAAGACAATCCCGAAAGGATTATCGAAGCCCTCAAAGGGAACCGGATATACGTGGTAATCTCCCGTGAGTACCCGGCTGCCAAAGAGAGCGGCTCATTCTCCCGGATGGAAAATGAGCTCTACAAACAGTTCTTCGCTGAGATTATTGCGGAAGCAGAAAGCGGAATCAAAGGAGGAAACCAGTTCCTCGATTTCATCAGGTTTGATATTGACATCCGGAATATCAAGACTCTCTTCCGGTTGCGGATGGACACCTTTGAGGAAGACGCCCGTGAGATGTATATTGCCGGTGGCGTTCTTTCTGCGGCGGATTTTACAAATTTAAATACCCTTCGCGACCAGGCCGAGTTTATCGATCAGCTCAAAGAAAAAATCCGTAACAATCTCTTAATATCACTCCTTGATGAGCTGAAAAGTGAAAAAGTGATACATGATGTTGAGAGCAGGCTGACCCGTGTTCAACTGGAACAGATGGAGCGCTTGTCGAAGCGCAACCCGTTCTCGATTCATCCCATCCTTGTTTACCTGGAAAAGAAGAAGTATGAAGTGTTTAATCTCCGGGCGCTTGCCAGAGGAAAGGAATCGAAACTTCCGTCCGAGAGGATAGCAGAATATCTGGTGGTGTAAATGGAGATTGCAGTCATTGGTAACAGCGAGTTCATTCTTGGGTTCCGGCTTGCAGGTATAAAAAAGACATACGCTGCAGAAAATGACGAGAAACTCAATGAATACATCAACAATGTCCTCCATGATGGCAATGTTGGCATTCTCGTACTCAACAGCAGCGATATGGACCGCGTTCCCCGGAGACTTCGGAATACCCTTGAAAACTCCGTGAAACCCACCGTGATCGCGATCGGTGGCGAGGAAGGGGGATTGTCTATGAGAGATAGAATCAAGAGATCGGTGGGTGTTGATTTGTGGAAGTAAAAACCAAAAAAGCAAAAGAGCAGAAACAAGGGGTTCTCAAAAGAATCGCCGGCCCTGTCGTTACGGCAGTCAATCTTGACGCCCACATGTACGATGTGGTGAAGGTAGGAAAAGAAGCGCTGATGGGAGAAGTCATCAAGATCCAGGGTGACAGCATCATCATCCAGGTATACGAAGATACCTCCGGTATCCGGCCCGGTGAACCGGTTGAAAACACCGGCCTCTCTCTTGCAGTTGAACTGGGTCCGGGTCTCCTGACCAGTATCTACGACGGGATCCAGCGACCCCTCGCGGTCCTTGTGGATAAGATGGGCAATTTCATCGAGCGTGGTGTCTCGGCGCCAGGGCTTTCGCATGAGAAGAAATGGACATTCAAGCCTGTCGTAAAATCAGGGGATTCGGTCGAACCGGGAGCAATCCTTGGGGAAGTCCAGGAGACCAACATCGTTCATAAGGTCATGCTTCCTCCCAATGTGAAGGCAGGTATTGTCAAAACGATTAGGAACGGGGACTTCACCGTTGACGAGACGATTTGCGTCCTTGACGATGGCCGCGAGTACCCGATGATCCAGCGCTGGCCGGTCCGTGTTCCGCGTCCTGTAAAAGAAAAGAAGAATCCGACGATCCCGCTGATCACTGGTCAACGTATCCTCGATGGTCTCTTTCCTATTGCAAAGGGTGGCACAGCTGCAATCCCCGGCCCGTTCGGGAGTGGTAAGACCGTCACCCAGCAGCAGCTGGCCAAGTGGTCGGATGCCGAGATCGTGGTCTATATCGGTTGCGGTGAACGTGGCAATGAGATGACGGAAGTCCTTACGGAGTTCCCGCACCTCGAGGACCCGAAGTCCGGTAAACCGCTGATGGAGAGGACCGTACTTATTGCAAACACTTCCAACATGCCGGTTGCGGCCCGTGAAGCATCTGTGTATACCGGTATTACAATCGCGGAATACTTCCGTGATATGGGCTACGATGTCTCGCTGATGGCAGATTCGACTTCCCGCTGGGCTGAAGCGATGCGTGAGATCTCATCCCGACTCGAAGAGATGCCGGGAGAAGAAGGGTATCCAGCATATCTCGCAGCCCGGCTCTCCGAGTTTTACGAGCGTGCCGGTCTTGTCGAGACCCTGAACGGAGCATCAGGATCGGTTTCTGTGATAGGTGCGGTCTCGCCGCCAGGCGGTGATTTCTCCGAGCCGGTTACCCAGAACACTCTTCGTATCGTCAAGGTATTCTGGGCACTGGATGCGAAGCTTTCCCAGCGCCGGCACTTCCCGGCTATCAACTGGCTCAACTCCTACTCTCTCTATCTTGAGGCACTCCAGGACTATTATGACAAGGAAGTCTCCCCCGAGTGGAACAAGATCCGCTCGTGGGCAATGGAAGTTCTGCAAAAAGAGGCGGAGCTTCAGGAAATCGTGCAGCTCGTCGGTTCCGATGCCCTGCCGGAGTCAGAGCAGGTGACTATCGAAGTCGCCCGTATGATCCGTGAAATCTTCCTCCAGCAGAACGCGTATGACGCTGTTGACACGTTCTGCGATATGACAAAACAGTACGACATGATGAAGGCGATCAAGCTTTTCGCTGAACTTGCCTATGCCGCCCAGATTGCCGGTGTGAGCCCTACACAGATCAACGGGGTCAAGGCAAAGAACGAGCTGCCCCAGATCAAGTTCATCAAGGACTACAAACCTGAACTGGCGAAAATCGAAAAACAAATGGACGCTGAGTTCAACACAATGAGGTCGGCAGCATGAAGGAATACAGGACGATCAATAAGATTGCCGGCCCTCTCGTTTTTGTCGAGAAGACCGAGCCGATTGCCTACGGAGAACTTGTGCACATTGTTCTTTCCGACGGCTCGACCAAGCGTGGTCAGGTTCTCGACACAAGCGATGAACTGGTAGTGGTCCAGATCTTCGAGACTACGACCGGTATCGGCAGGGACAGTGGAGTCCGTTTCACCGGTGAGACCATCAAGATGCCCGTGGGTCGTGAAATGCTTGGCCGTATCCTGTCCGGTGGCGGTAAGCCTATCGATGGCGGTCCGGAGATTGTCCCGGAGAAACGCCTCGATATCACCGGCGCTGCAATTAACCCTTACGCGAGGGGTATGCCTGCAGATTTCATCCAGACCGGTATTTCAACTATTGACGGTACGAATACTCTTGTCCGTGGCCAGAAGCTCCCGATCTTCTCAGGAGCCGGTCTTCCTCATAACAAAGTCGCGCTGCAGATCGCACGGCAGGCAAAAGTGCCCGGTTCGACCGAGAGTTTCGCCGTGGTCTTTGCAGCAATGGGTATAACGAAAGAAGAAGCAAATTATTTCATGCAGGACTTCGAGCGCACCGGTGCACTCGAACGAGCGGTAGTCTTCCTCAACCTTGCAGATGACCCGGCTGTCGAGCGTATCATCACCCCGCGGCTCGCCCTCACCACTGCTGAATACCTTGCTTTTGAGCTGGGTATGCACGTGCTTGTTATCCTGACGGATATGACCAACTATTGCGAGGCACTCCGCCAGATCGGTGCAGCCCGGGAAGAAGTACCCGGACGCCGTGGGTATCCGGGATACATGTACACGGACCTTGCCTGTATCTATGAGCGTGCCGGAATGATCAAGGGCCTGAAGGGTTCGGTCACCCAGATCCCGATCCTGACTATGCCTGGTGACGATATCACCCATCCGATCCCTGACCTGACCGGGTATATTACCGAAGGCCAGATTGTGGTCAACCGGGAGTTGCACCGAAAGGGTATCTACCCGCCAATCAATGTGCTGCCCTCCCTCTCGCGGTTGATGAACCTCGGTATCGGAAAGGGACACACGCGGGAAGACCACAAGAAAGTCTCCGACCAGATGTATGCCGGCTATGCGGAAGGGAACGATCTCCGTGGTCTCGTGGCTATCGTTGGTAAGGATGCACTCTCCGAACGGGACCGCCTGCTCCTCGAGTTTGCAGATCTCTTTGAGAACCGCTTTGTCCGCCAGGGATATGACGAGGATCGAACAATAGAAGATACCCTGAAACTCGGCTGGGACCTTCTCTCGACGCTGCCGGTTGAGCAGCTGACTCGTATTGACCGCGATCTGATCAACAAGTACCACCCCAAGATGAAGGCCGGTGCCAAGAAGGAGTAAAAGTCCATGGCGCTGCGAGATATTAAGCCGACCCGTTCAGAACTGATCAACCTGAAGCGGAAGATCCAGCTCTCCGAACGCGGCTACAAGATCCTCAAGATGAAGCGCGACGGACTGATCCTGGAATTTTTCAAGATCCTTGCCAATGCAAAGGACACCAAGGGAGAACTCCTGGTACGGCACCAGCGTGCAGTAGAGATGATGGCACTTGCAAACACCGTTGAAGGTGCCATTGGGGTTAAGTCTGCGGCGTTCTCGGTAAAGGAAGTCCCCGAGATATCCCTGAAGAGCAAGAATATCATGGGAGTCATCGTCCCCCAGATTGAGTCATCCAAGGTAAAGAAGAGCCTCGTGGATCGAGGGTATGGGGTGCTAGGTACGTCAACGGTGATTGATGAAACGGCATCCGCCTTTGAGGATCTTGTCGAATCGATCATCCAGAGCGCCGAGGTCGAGACAACCATGAAGCGTCTGCTTGATGAGATTGAAAAGACAAAAAGGAGGGTAAATGCCCTCGAGTACAAAGTAATTCCCGAACTCACCGGAGCCCGGGACTTTATCAAGATGCGCCTCGACGAGATGGAGCGTGAAGAGCTCTTCCGTATGAAAAGAATCAAAGCGAGGAGCACATCATAAATCGGTAAGGTGTTCTGGATGCAGATTGGAACCATCAGGGAGTTGGGGTGTAACGGGAAAACGGTCCTCCTCAGGCTCGATCTCAACTCTCCCATCGATCCCACCTCCAATATCATTCTTGATGACAAACGGTTCCGTGAGCACCTTCCGACAATACGTGCCCTTTCTGATAGTCGGGTGGTGATTGTCACTCACCAGAGCAGACCCGGGAAAAAAGATTTCACTACGCTTGAAGCACATGCAGAGAAGCTCGAGCAGCTTCTGGGAAAACCGGTCAAGTACGTTGATGGCATATTCGGGCGTCATGCAAGAGATGGTGTGCATGCCATGAAGGTTGGCGACGTTTTGATGCTTGAAAATGTCAGGTTTAATGCAGAAGAGAACCTGACCCTGAAACCGGAAGAAGCAAAAAAGACACATCTGGTAAGAAAACTGTCCTCAATGGCTGATGTTTTTGTAAACGATGCATTTGGTACCGCTCACCGCTCACAACCAACCATCGTGGGTCTCCCTCTTGCTATGCGATCAGCGGGGGGCCTCCTTATGGAAAAGGAAGTGGCGACACTCTCCAAAGTCTTTTCCGGAGCACCCCGCCCTGTCTGTATGGTTCTTGGTGGCACGAAGGTGGATGATTCTATTGATGTAGCCCGGCATGTGCTGGCGAATGGTATTGCTGATCAGGTCATGGTGATCGGTGTTGTTGCAAATGTCTTTTTGATTGCTGCCGGCTACAATATCGGTAAGCCCTCAACCCAGCTGATTGCCCAGCTTAAATACCAGCCGGAAATCGAAAAGGCAAAGGAGATCCTTTCCCTATACCGAAATCGCGTGGTAATACCGGAATCTGTTGCAGTCAGGCAGGATAATCATCGTGTCGAATATCCCATTGACAGGATTCCTGAAGATACCCCCGTCCTCGACCTGGGGATGGACGCTCTCACGTCCCTTGTTCAGGTTCTTAAAAAGGCAGGTACTGTTGTATTTAACGGACCTGCCGGTGTCTTTGAAGATGCTGACTTTGCAACCGGCACCTACGAACTGCTCAGGGCTGCCTCGCAGGTTGAGTTTTCCGTTATTGGTGGTGGGCACACAGCTGCAGTTATTGAAAAACTTGGCATTGAACAGGATTTCACCCATATCTCCACGGGTGGCGGGGCCTGCATTGAGTTCCTGACCGGAAAAAAGCTCCCGGCTGTTGATGCACTTGAACAATCAAAAAAGATATTCGGATAATATTCTTTTGTCATGGGGGGCAGGGAAATCCACCAGTTACAACGTTGGCAGACTCATGCAGATCCTCATAATCGCTGTTGGTAAGCTTAAGGAAAAGTATTTGCAGGAAGGCATTGCAGAATACAAAAAACGCCTCCCCCCGTACGTGAAACTGAATATCCTTGAGGTTGCGGAAGAAAAAAGGGGTGCCAGCCAGTCACCCTCTCAGGATACCCTGGTCAAAAACGGGGAGGGGATTCGTATTCTTGCAGCCATCCCTAAGGACAGTTTTGTAATTGTCCTTGATAGAAATGGGGTTTGCTGGTCAAGTGAGACTCTGGCGGAAAACCTCCGCCGGTATGAAATCGCCGGGAAGAACCAGATTACATTTGTAATTGGCGGGGATCTCGGGCTTTCTGATTCTGTTATCGCGAGAAGTAATGTCCTGCTTTCACTCTCGCTGATGACATTTACACACCAGATGATCCGGCTCGTTCTTATTGAGCAGATCTACCGGGCATGTAAAATCAAAAGTGGTGAACCGTACCATAAGTAACCATTTTTTAAAAATAGAAAATTATGAAAAATTTAAGGTTCTTCTTTTTCTGCAGTATGTTCTGCGTCATCCTCTCCCGGCTGAATCTTCTTCATTGAGGGGAAGAGGATTACTTCTTTGATGGAATTATTGTTTGTCAGGAGCATTACCAGCCGGTCAATACCGATACCAACACCCCCGGTCGGGGGCATTCCATAACCTATGGCATTGATGAAATCGTAATCAATCATCTGTGCCTCCACATCGCCCAGCCGCCGCTTCTCGTCCTGCTCCTCGAACCTGGCCTTCTGGTCGACCGGGTCGTTCAGCTCCGAGAAACCGTTGCCAACTTCCATGCCGCTGATGAAGAGCTCGAATCGCTCGGTGAACCCTTCTTTGGTGCGGTGGCGTTTCGCAAGCGGGGAGTTCTCAACCGGGTAATCGTAGATAAAGGTCGGCTGGACCAGCTTCTCTTCAACAAGTCCTTCAAAGAATGCTACAAGGAACTCCCGATGGGTCCTGAGTTTCTCCCAGCCCTCAAGCCGGTGCTGATGTGCGAGCTTCCGGAGGTCGTCAACTGAATGGGTAAAGATGTCGATGCCGGCAATCTCCCACACAGAATCTGTCATCGAGAGTTTCTTCCATGGTGCCTTGAAGTCAAGAGTGGTCTCGCCGTACGGGATCTCGTATTTCCCGTGGATCTCGAAGACGATGGATGAGATGATGTCCTCGGTCAGGGCCATCATGTCCTTGAAGTCCTGGTACGCCCAGTAGATCTCCACCATTGAAAACTCGGGATTGTGATCGGTATCTACCGCTTCGTTCCGGAAGTTCCGGGCGATCTCGAAGACCTTCTCGAACCCCCCAACAACGAGTCGTTTCAAATAGAGTTCCGGAGCAATACGGAGGAAAAGTTTCTGGTCAAGGAAGTTATGGTATGAGGTGAAAGGCCGGGCATTGGCTCCTCCGTATACCGGCTGGAGAATGGGGGTCTCGAACTCGAGGAATCCGTGATCATCAAGATACCTGCGGATCAACGAGATAATCCGGCTCCGGTTCCGGAAAGTCTGCCTGCTTTCCTCGTTGACAATCAGGTCGACGTAACGCTGGCGATAGCGTTTTTCGATATCGGTGAGCCCGTGGAACTTCTCGGGCAGGGAGCAGACAGCCTTGCACAGGAGAGTAAATGTATCTACCCAGATTGTGATCTCGCCCAGTTTTGTCCGGAACACATGGCCGGTAACCCCTATGATGTCTCCCCGCTCGATGAACTGGTTGAAGAGCTCGAACTGCTCCTCGCCAAGATCGTTTTTACGGATATAGAGCTGGATCTTGCCACTCTCGTCCCCGATGTCAGCAAAGATGGTTTTGCCGTGATTCCGGACAATGTAAATCCTGCCGGCAGTGGAGACAGGATCAATACTTTTTTCATGGGTGATATCTGCATAGCGGGTCTTGATATCGAGCACCGTATGCTGCCGGTCAAACGAAGACGGGAAGATTATGATACCTTTATCCTGGAGTACACGAATCTTGTCAAGCCGTGTCTGGTCAAAAGCTGTATTTTCAGTTGGAATGGTCATCGTAAAACTCCAGGGGCTGGGATGATATGTATCGTAATTATTCGATCCTTATCGTAATAATACCTTCAGCCTTCGTGCCGAAAAAATGACCTGATATTTGCATTCATTCTCAGGAATATCAGATCACAGAAAAAAAGTCCGATTATGATTTTTTCTGTTTTTTAAGCATCTCTGATGCATATTTTGCCAGTCCGTAAACACCATCCGTAGACGGATGGACCTCAATAAACTCCTCAAAATCATGAACTGAAAAATGACGCTTCATGAGAAATGCCATATAACCGGCAATGAGCCCTCCACCCGGTCCTGCCACGCAGGTTCCCTGAAGTGCCCCGTTATCAGGATCAACCATAATCTTGGCGAGCCCGGTATCTCCGGAGGGGACCGACCAGAATGTTCCCGGTCCTGCAGGCCCGGGAATCGCAAGTGAAGCTGTGCCCTCCGTTTCAGGAGTGCAAAATGCAAGTTCATGGGCAAGGTTAATCGACTGGGGGATATACTGCATATCCATTGTACGGGGTTTGCCAAGTATAGTATCGGCTGCGATAATACCCTGATAACGGGCAACGGGGGTGAGGTATGGGGGACCGATTACATCTCCACAGGCATACACATCCCGGACACTTGTCTGCATGTGACAATCAACAATAACCTCTCCAATCGACCCTTTCTTTACTCCGTTCAGCATTTCGGATCGTGGGACGAGACCTGCAGCGATGAGGACTGCATCAGCATCAATCGATGCATCCTTGTCGTCTGCTCTCACACAAACCGATTGGATACGTGATCTCCCGGATATCGATTGTACGCTTGTATTCTCGCTGATTTTTACCCCTTCAAGTTCCCTGATTGCGATGGTACGGAGATGTTTATCGGTGTTTTTCAGAAAAGCACTCCGACTGATAATGGTCACCTCGCTTCCGAACATGGAAAAAATATAAGCGAATTCAGCAGCCATTATACTCCCCCCGACAATCACCAGTTTTCCGGGAAGTTCTTTCATACCAGAGAGTGTATGGGGGGTATATACTCCCTCGAGATCGATCCGTTCGATAGCAGGAATATTAGGTCGTGAGCCTGTAGCGGCAATTACCGCTTCAGCATCCATCTGCTCATCTCCGGCAAAAACTTTCTTACCCTCGAGCCTGCCGTTCTTTCCATAGATAATGTTTACTCCGGCAGATCTGGTCTCGGTATCCAGAACAGAAGCGATCTTTTCCTGGATTTTCCGCATCTCAGAAAAAATCGATGAAAAACTGATATGAGGAACTGTATCAATAATTCCCAGGGTGTGAAAAGTACGTGCCGAATGAACGAAGCGGGCGACATCATTCAGGGCACATACAGGCATGCATCCAAAATGGAGGCATTGACCCCCGATACCCCCTCGTTCGATAAGAAGGACATCTTTACCTGCGGATGCGAGGCGAATGGACGCGATCCTTCCTGCCGGCCCCCCCCCTAGAATAACAATCACGGGTATTCCTTTCCTGATAATGGGAAATTTTTATTCCTTTTAAGGAGGGGAGCTCAGGAGATCAACCAGTCTTCTCACTGCACAATCCCACACCTTAAAATATTTCGACGCCCTCATCCATTGGCTCTGAAAGCAGTTCTCCCGTAAAAGCATTAATCTCGACTATTTTTTTGCCCCGTATCTGCCAGATCGGGATATAGACCTGCCTTGTATCAACAGAGATATTTTTCTTATCGGGTTTGAGGATCTTTTCTTCGTAAAAGATTGCATCACCTTTTTCCTGCTTGATGCGCACTTTCTGGGTGAGCCGATCGATCAGCTCATTGACAATTCGCTCTGTTGCCTCATCTTTCCGGATATGGGGATCAGAAACTTCCGCGCCTACCGGAATCTCCGTTTCCTCAACTAACTTATCATCAAGGTCGATTTTTATACCGTTGATTGCATTAATTGCACCCCACCCGTCAGCATCGAAGGGAATACGCCGTTCCTTGTAGACCTGTTCGCCACTGCTGGTGTAGTGAAAAAGGTAATAAGGTATGAAGCGGAGTTTTGCAGTTCCCTGAACTCCCCCGGTTCGCATTGCTGCCTGTTCGGTTATTTTAACCGGGTAATGCGGAATGGTGATTCCTGAGGACTCCTCTTTCCTGGATATTTCCTGCCCGGTGGATACGGGTGTAACAGGTGCTTTTCTGCCTTTTGATGGTGTGAGATCCAATGCCAGTTCACGGTTAAGAATGTCGGCCAGCACAGCCTCCCCGGTAAACCGTACGAATTCGTCGACCCCCCAGCGGATGCAATTCTCAGTTACAATTTCTTTATCTATGGAAAAGAGGAGTTTCTTGCAGTTCATCTCATGATCGTCGATCATCAGATTGTAATTTGTTTTATCAAACTGCCCGATAAGGTCACTGTCGTTTGAACAGAGTACCAGAAGGCAGGTGCTGTCCCGTACCGCAGAAAGATCAAGAGGTTCATCAACCTCTTCGACCTCAAAACGGGCTGCCTCAAGAATGAGACGCATCGCATTCTTGGCTTTTTCCCGCATGTCGTGTTCCATCATAAATAAATTGCCATGGTCTTATAGAACAATTTTTCTATTGCGATGTCTGAAATTATTGTAATGACCGTTCCGCTCAAGTTCGTCAACCATAGCATTGAAGATTTTGCCATGCAGGTGACTTTTGATCCGGTTTCGGGAGAAGGTAACGTTGTTTATAACTTATCGCTGATTAAAAACGAAGATCTCGACTTTGCAATCTCCACGCTTAAAGATGCATATAAGACCGGTGTAACGGTGAGTGGTCGTGTCAGATTCCTCCCTTCCGGTGAGAAAATCGCTGGTTTTACGGTGCCCAAAGGATTAACCGGAATCTGTACAATCTGCAGTATAACATTCGATGGTCTTCTGATCCGCCGGGGAATTCCGATCACCCCTATTGGTGGGGGAATTGTCGAGATAGAAAAACGTACGCCCATGCGGTTTACCCACATCATCCTGTATGAACATACAACTATCGATCCTCTTCAGGTGCTCTTTTCCCAGAAAACAACCTCTATTACCAGCGTAATGCGCACGGGAAGCGGGGCAATCCTGGCAAATATCAGGGAGTTTCATATGGAAGCTGAACATCAGGTCGGCACAGTGCTTGACGAGCTTTCAAGCAGCACCCTCACCGGTATTCTCGAGCTGGGTATGCCGAACCTGCCTCTGCTCGGTGTTCCTGTAAGTCCGCAGTTCATTGCAATGGCAGCTGTTGGTGGCACAAATCCGATGGCCGCAATACGAGAGGGTGGTCGCTGGGTGCAGACTCAGGCAATGAAGGGACTGATGGAAATTTCACAGATGGATGAGATCAGGGATTACTAAAACGATTTTTTTTCATCCGGTTTTTTTTGCCCAGTCGAAGATCAGGTTATAATATCGCACAAAGAAACGGACGAATCCTTCGGATTCTGAAAAGAGTGCAACTGCATCCTCCTCCCCCACACCGACGATAACCATTACGCTCCGATTGTCAATAATACAGACCCCGCCGGCCATCATATCTTTTGCCTTATCAAGCTCTTTTGGGATTTCGGGATGTTTTAAAACATATACTTTCATTTTTTTGGGTATCTCAGCAGCCCATTGAGGTGTGATAATTTCAACTTTGATATGATGTGCCGAGGAGATGAGTTTATCCTGAATATCAGGAGATAAAAAATGGGGGTGAGCAATAATTCTGATCTCCTGCTTTGCACGGGAAATGGTATCAGTGAATTTTTTTTTGATATTTTCAACACCGTAGATATTCCAGATGAGTTCCTCACCCGACGAACCCGGGCCTGTCCGTTCCCTGTATATCTTCGATAAGGAATCACGTGCAAATTGTGCATCCCGTTCAATATGTTCCATCAGTTTGGAAATGGAGTCTTCGGGGGAAAAGGAAGCAAATCGTTTGGGTGCAGACTGGGAGACTGACACGAGTCCTTTATCAAGAAGCTGATCAACAACCGTATATACCGATGCGCGTGGAACCCCGGAGATCTCATGAATCTCGCTTGCCGTGGCACTTTCCAGTTTCAAAAGTGCAATATAGACGAGTGCTTCATATTTTGTCAGACCGAGTGATTTGAGACATTCAATAACACGAACTGAATTTTCTGACGGCAATTTCATCGAAACATCCCTTTATATCCTGTAATATTAAATGTTGTTATAATAATAACAACAAGTGAGAATTCATGAAATCTTTCCAAACCGATAATTGTTTTTCTTGTTCTTTGAGATCTTTTTGACTTATTCTGGCGGGAGCCCCCTGATTTCGGCAACACTATAGGGCGCCAGCGAGTTTAACCCGGGACAGGATGATTTTTATACGGGGCATCGTTTGAATAATGGAATACATCATATCAAATTCGTAACGGATGGAACTATGGGAAGAAGGATCTTCCACCACAGCAAAGAGGGTTATTGTCGAACTTTGCAAATAGAAGGTTGTGGTTATTTTTTGACTCTGGAGAATTCCTTTTCCATTGATATAAAATTCAAGATGCTGGTACAAATGAAGGAGGGGACAGTGCCTGTCCCCCCGTGCCGCCCCTGCGCTTAACGATGATGACGTAGCACCTGTTCGGGAGTTATCGCATCGGGGGAGCCACAGCGGCGGGGGTGAAACCCCCTTGAGCGTTTAGCATGTAATTGAGCATTTCTACAGAGTATATTTTTTAACAAGAATTTGCGGAGCCCCGGGGATGTTAAAAGTCAGACCCTGCTGCGGTGGCAATTTGCATAAGATACTGGTCTGGCTGTAAGGGTAGTTAACATCCTGATAGAATCGGCGCCGGGTATTATTTACTTGTAATGCGAAAGAAGAATGATGCTTGGATGGGAAGGCGAGCTGCCTCAGCCCGGGGTTCGGACTATTGAGGAGATGCGTTCTGTCCTTGCCGATCCTTCGTGTGAGAGCAGCGGTGTCCTCTATTATATGTACCGGGACCTTGCTAAATCGGATGCAGACTGGAAGTGGTTACACCACCACAACCTGCGTTACGATCTTACGGTCATTCCTTCACGGACTCTCTGTGGGGAATGGGTAAAGACCAAGGGGCACTATCATCCGAAGAACCCTGCAGGGATCGGTTATCCGGAGATTTATGAAGTCATTGAAGGTCAGGCACATTACCTTCTCCAGTCACAGACACTTGATGATGCGGTGATGATCTCTGCACGAGCCGGTGATCTTGTAATAATCCCGCCGGACTATGGGCATATATCCATCAACCCTTCTCCGGACACAACCCTCACTATGGCAAATATTGTCTCAACGGCATTCCAAAGCGAGTATGGTGAGTATGAAAAATATCACGGTGCTGCGTATTATGAGATGAGTTCCGGGAAGATGCACAAAAATTCCCATTATCCCGTTTGTCCCCCAATGAGGCATATCGGGGCAAGCTGTGGGATGGGGACTCACCGGATATGCAAGGCACCCCTGTATAACCTGATCGGGAATGAGGATGCACTCGCGTTCCTCAACTTCCCGGAAAAATTCCTTACGGTATTTTCTGTACTGCTAAAAGGTTAGGTGCCGGAATTCTTTTGTGTTCACTTTTTTTCACAAGCCCGAGCACCTTTTCTTCGGTTGGTGTTGCTGCGATCCAGCCCTTCAGCTCAAGTGCCTGGAGTGAATGATCAATTTCTGCATAGGAAAGACCGATCTCTTCTTCATCGCGCTGTCCCTCCCACAGACCAGCGGAGGGTGCCTTTTTAATAATTGGTTCGGGAATTCCAAGTTCATTGGCATATTCATAGACTTCAGTTTTATACAGGTGCAGCAATGGCTGGAGGTCTGCCGCATTATCGCCATACTTTGTGCAGTAACCGAGCATAAATTCACTCCTATTTGAGGTACCACAGACTATTTTCTGGTCACGGTTGGCGTGATAATACAGAACAGCCATACGGGTTCGCGCCATCAGATTGCCGAGCAGGTATCGGGACTCTTTAAATTCCGGCATGGTTCTGAATCCTTCAAGCATGGGTTCTATGCTTATTACACGGTGAATCATCCCCATCTGTTCACAGAGCGCTGCAGCATCTTGGATATCTGCCGGGTTGCTTATCGTGGAGGGAAGGGAGAGTCCCAGCACTTTATCGCCGCCGATTGCCCGGCAACAGAACGCTGCTGCAACCGCTGAATCAACACCCCCGCTCAGTCCCACAACAATTCCCCTGCACCCGCTGGTCCAGTATGCGTACCGGATCATCTGTTCTACCTGCCCCATCCTGCACCCGAGTTCAGTTACCATAAACCTCACCCCGCTTAGAGTAGTCGGATGAACTTTTTCAATTGTTCGATATTTCCTACAGCTACGACAGCATCCCCCTCCGTAAGAATCTCATCCGTACCAGGGGCAACAACGGAAGATCCTGGTTTCTCGATACCGATGATACGGACACCGGTTTTCCTGATAAACCAGCTCACCGGTTTCGGATAGATGGTTCGGACATGGTTAAGGATCACCAGATCATTGTTTGGCAGTTCAAGAAGGATGGTTATAGTGTCAGTAAGAATGATCCTGGCAATCGTCTGCCCCCCAATCCTGGGAAGGAGAGCAACATAATCAGCACCAGCCCGGTAAAGTTTCTCAACTGATGCCGGCTCGTTTGCCCGTGCAAGGATCCGGATAACCGGGTTCAGGTTCCGGGCCATGAGTGTGGTAAATATATTGACATCGTCGTCATTCAAAGCAACAATACAAAACCGTGCCTCTTCGATAGAGGCTTTTTTTAGCACATCCTCATCTTCAGCATTGCCGATAACCTGCTCCACTTCCTGTTTTTTTGAATCGACCACGATGCATGAAACACCGGATTCCGAAAGTTTCTGGTATGCACCTGCACCAACATCCCCAAAACCAGCGATAACTGCCAAAGCATTCGTACACTCGTCCGTATTGAATTCCTCCTTGAGCGTAGCGACAATGGATTCAGTCCTGCCAAAAAGGAACAATGATGTAGTGTTGTCGATGACAATATCCTGGTCGGGAGAGGGAATGAATTTTCCTGCCTTCCAGAGAAACGGGATGATAATACCGAACCGCTCAAAAAGATGAAGTTCGTTCAGGGATTTAAACGCAGCATTGCATCCGAAGACCAGGGGGATGTTGATAAGCCTGAGCTCCTGACCCCCGTCATGCTGAAGATCGAGGTTAATCCTGTTCAGCCCGGGAATATCCTGTTCATTATCCCCTCCCGGCTTGAAGATGGCATGGCGTGCCAAAAGCTTTCCCGTAGTGTGTTTTGGAGATAGCACAAAATCTGCACCAGCAAATCGGAGGTACCGTTCAAAAGAGAGCTTATCTACAACTGAAATTATCTTACCTTTTACCTGTTCACGTATACCAAGAACGATATTGGCAGTCTGCCGCTCATCCAAACAGATAACAACAAAGTGTGCTCCCGTTATGTGTGCTGCCGACCATGTGTCAGGATCAGTATAATCCCCCCAGATTACATAGGCATGTTTACGGTAACGTGTGGCAATTTCAAGGGCTTTTCCTTTATCCTGTTCAATAATAACAATATCCTGGTCAGAGATGCCGAGACTGTCAATAACCGAACTGGTAAGCTTGTTGTAGCCCATGATGATGGTATGTCCGGAAAGGCGGTGAGGGGTTCTTCGTGGGGGAGCGGGAGCAAGAAGGGTAGTCAGGAAAGGGGCAAGAAGAAGCGGGATAACAACGAAGATCATGATTACGCCGGACAGTATGATCTGGATAGCCAGAAATCGGGTAATTTCGCTGGAGAAGGGTAACAACTCGCCATATCCGACCGTTGTCATCGATTCAACGACAAACAGAAGTGATTCAGACCACGAAAGGGGTTTGCTCTCGAGTAGTGGATAGTACGAGTAAAATAAATAGGTATTGAGTCCTATCAGCAGGGCAAACGCCAAAAAATAGATGGAGATTTGTATGCCAGGAGAATTCCGGATCGCTCTCCATACCCGTCCCCGCTTAAGTGCCATTTGCAGTCACCTCATTGATTATCCGGCAGCTCTGGCATATGCCAGATATTGATTCACCGCACTGCTCACAGGAAGAAATTGAATCTGCGATGGAAACACACGCACCAGTTAGTTTTTCCCCCAGGTTCATGACAGCGTATTTTGTTGCCGGGTGACGAACGGTAAATTCATTCAGCATTGCCTGCACATCCTTGTCAAATGGATTGTACTTATAACGACAAAGGGATCGATCACTCCCTTGGATATGGAGATCTGCATAGAGTGCCACTTCTTTGTGAGGAACAGAGATGAACGGCCGTATCCGGGGAATTTTTCCTCTGGCCTCTCGCTCTGAATTCACCAGAATCTCAGGAATCCCCTGGAGTAGATTCTTCAGCACCGACACTCCCCGATCGTCGAGAGTCTGACTCAAAGCAAGTTTTGTTATCGCATGTTCCCGGGCAATCTGATTCAGCAGGAAATTCCGGAGAACGCGGCAATAGGTGCAGGAAAGGGTGCCTTTTATTGTTGTGATCTCATCAACGGTAGTCCCAAAGTTTTTTTCAAAAGATCCCATGATGCATTCTGTGTCCAGCAGTTCAGCGATCCGCATCGCATTTTTCGGATCACGATATCCCGTGATTCCTTCATCGATTGAAATTGCAGAAATTGTAATATCGCGACGATTTAATGTAAGTTTTTTTAAAAAATACAGGAGTGCAGCGCTGCTTTTGTCACCGGAGAGGGGGACAGCGATATGATCGCCAGGTGTAATCCACCGGTGCCTGCGGATTTCATGCTTGGCTTTTACCTCAACATCAGCTTCAAAATGTTGTTTGCAAAGGTGCTGCCCGGAGTATTCCTGGAAAAGTATCGCGTTCCTCCTGCACTTGTTGCACTGCATTCGTCAAATCCATTTTTTATCTGGACGATAAAAGATGTTTAAGGTTGCGCTGGTTGCTTTTTGATACGACATCGAAAGATGTGATTTTATAGTCTTACACATAACCACTCTAACGATTATGGTCGTCCCCGCGGAGCATATCCGCACCCTGAACAAGTATGAAAAATCCATCCTCAACGCGCTTGAACGTGGGATGAAACACTACGCATGGGTTCCGCTGGAACAGATCAAAATAGCTACCAGACTTTCAGAATCCGAAGTCAACTACCGCCTCGCCCGTCTGATCGAATGGGGTATGGTCCGGTTCAATCCCGTGCCCTACGATGGATATGCTCTTGTTTTTGGTGGGTACGACACGCTGGCTCTCATGACTCTCACCCGGAACGGAACGATATCGGCGCTCGGATCGAAGATTGGCGAGGGAAAGGAGTCGGTTGTATATGAAGCTCTTGGGCTTGGCCCGGTTGCTATCAAGTTTCACCGGATTGGGGGGCGTTCATTCTCCTCAGCACGTCTCAACCGTGATTATATGCCTGAGGAAGGTCACTGTCCCTGGCTGATCGCTTCCCGGAGATCGGCAGAACGGGAATACCAGGCACTCGCCGCCCTGCACCCGAAAGTCGCTGTACCACTCCCTATCGGACAAAACCGTCATACGGTTGTGATGGCATTGATAACCGGTCCGAATCTGAATCATTGCCGCGTTGAAGAGCCAGCAGAGGTGCTTGACGAGATCCTTACTAATGCTGGCATTGCCTATCGAGAAGGAATTATCCACGGTGACCTTTCAGAATATAACATCCTCATGGAGGGGGGGAGGTGCGTTATCATTGACTGGCCACAGTGGGTAGGAACCACACACCCGAATGCTGCGTCAATGCTGGAGCGTGACGTCGATAATATCCTCACGTTTTTTAAACGTAAATACAACGTCAAGTATGATCGCGGGGATGCGATACGATGCGTGATCGATTAAGGGTCTTTGGCATTGATATCATCAAAGGTTCGGTGAGGTCACGGTCCCGTCGGCCAATGTATGCTCTTGTGCGGATGGAGGGACAGAACATTGACAGCGAGTCGGAGGTCTCAATGTTCCGGCTCTTTCGCATGCTCAATGAAGAACAACCCGATATACTTGCGGTAGACAGCCTCCAGGAGATCGCCGCTGACCAGCATGATCTTTTTTTCTTTTTACAGGCTTTGCCTCCGCAGACCCGGCTTGTTCAGGTAACCGGAGGGGAACGTAAGGAGACGCTCGGTAAGGTTGCTGCCCGGTACAACATCAGCTTCAACAGGTTTGATCCGTTTGCTGAAGCCCGCACTGCTGCACACGTGGCTTTTCTTGGTGCAGGAGCAGAGGTCATCGCATTTGAAAACGAAAGCGAAGTAGTAATAAGCCGGCACCGGTCCCTGGGAAAAGGCGGGTGGAGCCAGAATCGTTACGTGCGGAAGATCCATGGTGCTGTGCAGTTGAAAGGACGAGAGATTGAGATGGCTCTTGTTGCAGCAGGGCTCCGGTACGAGAAAAAAGAGACCCGGGCATTTGGCGGATGCAGCAGGGTGGCATTCCGGATCTTTGCGACAAGAGATCAAGTCCCAATTTCAACGTACCGTGGCTCCGATGTGCAGGTTCGAATCAGTGGCAAACGCCTCGACAGGATCCGGTTCCGCCCTCTCTCGGGTAAACCGCGGTACCTGATTGTGGGAATTGATCCTGGTACAACAACAGCAGTCGCCGCGCTGGATCTCGATGGTAACCTGCTTCATCTTGCAAGTTCCCGGCAGATGAATATGGGAGATGTCGTTGAGTCACTCTGCCGCGTAGGAAAACCACTCATTATTGCATCAGATGTGCAGGAAATGCCCCATTCTGTAGAGAAGATCCGGCGGGCGTTTTCTGCTGTTGCCTATACCCCAAAACAGGATGTGAGTGTTGAGACAAAGGTAGAACTTACCGCAGCCTTTCCGTATGGAAACGATCATGAACGTGATGCTCTTTCTGCTGCGCTTGATGCGCATCGCCAGTACCGGCATAAGTTCCAGAACTTACTGAAGCGAATTCCCCCGGGACATGATCTTGACGAAGTACGGGCACGGGTTATCAGAGGGCAGTCACTCGATCAGGTAATCGGTGATATGAACGCCATAACGCCGATGCCATTAATAGATGCACCTATGGTTCCGGTGGAAGTAAAACATGATGAGAAGGTAAGAGTGCTTGATGGGATGGTGAAACGCCTGCGTACTTTTGTTGGAGAGCTGCAGGAAGAAGTTAAGGAGAAGGATTATGAAATCCAGAGACTTCAGGCCCGCCTCCGGAAGATCCACACATCTCAGGATGCAAAGATTGCAAAGGATACTGAAGTGATAAAAAAAGATGCTATTATCCAGAGCTTAAAAAAGCGACTGCGAAAGGAGGAACGGCACAACCGGAATCTTTCCAAACGCATCGTACGCATCAAACAGTTTGCTGAGCTCTCAATGGATGGTGAAGTGCTGCCGGTGAAAGTGATGGAGGCTCTGACAAAAGAAGGATTTCGCCGGCTCATTGAGGATGTTGGGATAGAAGAAGGAGACATTATCTTTGTGACCCGGCTTGATGGCTGGGGAAAAAGTGTGGTTAAGGATCTCGCTGGAATCCGGATAAAAGCGGTTGTTACCGGTGCTGCGGTACTTGCAGAAAGTGATCCCCGGATGCTTCCAACATTCCGGGAAATGGGCATCCCCCTTATTTCTGATAATGATGCCGGTGTTCAGGTTCGGGGAAAGCGGGGGCTCTGTGGGAAGGAAATGCTAAAAGCCGCTCTTATACACTGGCAGGAAATGCAGGATCAGCATGAAAGGGAAAAGAAATCTGAAATGATCGAACACATCTTCAAAGAGTATAAGAGCGAACGGGGTAAGGAGGTGCGTAAGAGTGGATGACCGTGAACTCTTAAACGTCGTGATGGGAATTGTCGGAAAAGAGAAATGCCAGGATGATTGTGCCGAAATACCCTGTGGTGATCAGGTTATTGTGATAACAACGGACATGCTCCACCGTACTACCGACTTTGTTGAAGGGATGAGCGACTGGCAGATTGGCTGGATGAGTGCAGCGGTTACGCTTTCCGACATTGCGAGTATGGGGGCGGAGCCGAAATATCTCCTGATTGCTGTCGGGCTTGATACATGGCAGACGCTGGCCGGGATCATGCAGGGTGCACAGGATTGTTGCACACGATTCGGCGCTGCGATCATTGGTGGGGACATTGACCGTCATGGAGAGCTGACTGTCGTGACTACCGGACTCGGACTTGTAGAAAAAGACCATATTGTGCGTCGGACCGGTGCACAAACCGGGGATCTTGTCTGTATTACCGGTACACCCGGCCAGGCACAGGCATACCTTGACGGGTACATCCAGTTTAAAACGGCACTCTTTGAACCACAACCCCGGGTTGAGGAAGGTCAGCGTCTTGCCAGAGCAGGTGTCAGCGCGATGATGGACGACAGTGACGGGATTGCCCTTTCACTTTGGGACCTGCTCAGTGTCAATGAATGTGGATTTTCCCTTGATTCTACAAAACTACCAGTTCCTGCCGGGATTCCTGCAAATCAAGCCCGTGAACTTGCTCTTTATGGGGGAGGGGACTACGAACTAATCTTTACCCTGTCCCCGCAATGGCATCCGCTCCATGGCGTTTCTTATACGGTTATCGGCACAACAATTAAAGAAAAAATTGTCCTGATTGATAATCAGCCTGTCGAAAAACGCGGCTACCAGCACCGGTGGGAATAATATTTGAGGCTCAGGGGAGGTCTCTTTGAAAATTTTTCACATGAACCCAAAAAACCGGAGTACGCAATAAACAAGAAGTGAGATACCAGCGACTTTGATTGTCTGGGTATTCATATCGTTAACAAATTTTTTCTTGTAGCTCTCATCATTCATCGCCCTGAACACCGGTTTGACAAGGATTAACCCGAAGGGGAATAACGGGAGCAGCCAGTAATAACCCATTTCTACTGAGACGAGGAAGGCGCAGAGTATCAACGCAAGAACCATGAGTGCAATGGTCCACTTGAATGCTGCCTGCTCTCCTATGATCATGACGGAATTTCTCCGTTTATTCCGATCCTTTTCAATATCCCGGATTTCATTGAGGAGTTCACTGATAATACCAAATATTGCCAGGAGAGAAAAAAAGATGATGCCCATTCGATCGAATGGGTGATACAGGAGGTATCCGAGCATTCCGCAGAGCATCGGCAGGACTGCATGATAGACAAGGTCAAGTCCGGCAATGTTTTTCGTCTCAATGAGGAATGAGTACGTAACAAACATAAAAAGGATCAGCACCTCTATCCAGAGCAGCTTTGCCGGAAGGAGCACCATACTTCCCAGGGTAATAAGGAGGAGGGCAGCGCTCACGAGAACAGCAAACCCCAAGGACATAGAACCATCCGCCAGTGGATTTCTGGGAAACGGTGTTTGTGCATCCAGCTCACGATCTGAAATATCATTTACCACAAATCCGAACGCGGAGGAAGCGATGATAAAAATCACCAGGTAGACAAGAGAGATATCTACTGTGGAGGATCCGAGGAAAGCCCCGAACAATCCGACAATGATGGACAATAACCCATATTCCCCGAACCTTAGAAGTCTGACCAGCGGATTGATACGAACTCTCCTGAATGAATATTAACAATCATTTGATTAAATACCTCATAAAATAATGGTGACACAACGGGTGTTTGCTGTCACTTCCTGTCATTTCAAATCCGAATCATTCAATACTCAAGCAGGAAAACAGCTATGCAGAATTAATGGGATGATGGATGGCTCACGTACTGCTCTCTCCGCTCAGCTGGGGTCTTGGTCATGCAACGAGAGATATCCCTATAATCAGGAGCCTGCTGGACCATCACCACGAAGTTACTATCGCTGCGTGCGGTAACGCACTCACCGTTCTCCGGCACGAATTCCCTGAATGCAGCTTCATTGAGTTTAACGATTACCCTTCGCCTTACAGCACAAGTCGTTTCTTTATTCCGAAGTTTATTGCATCCCTGCCAAATATGTCGAAAGCCCTGGCAGAGGAACGCCATAACCTGCAACGCATTCTTGAAAGAGACCAGTATGATCTTATCATCAGTGATAACCGGGTCGGGGTGTATTCGTTAAAAATTCCCACGATCTTTATCACTCACCAGCTTCACTATCACTTTCCTCTCCTGTTCTGGCCCATAGAACTTTCCGCAATCGTTGCAAATCACTTCCTGTTTGAAAATTTTTCACGGGTCATCGTTCCCGATAATCCTCCGGGGGCGACATCTATTGCGGGAAAACTATCCCGTCCAGTTCACGGGCTGACCGATTCAAAGGTATTTTTTTCAGGAATTCTCTCAAGCACCCCAAAAATGGATGTTGAACAGGATCTTGACTACCTCGTCCTGATATCCGGCCCCGAACCTCAGAGAACACGTCTTGAGGAGATCCTGATACCCATGCTGGCCGATCTTGAAGGGTCCACGATAGCCTTGCTGGGCAGTCCGCAAAAAACAACGACACGATCACTTTCTGACAGGTGTACGCTTATTTCTTATGCATCTACGCAGGAAAAAATACACCTCATGAACCGGGCGAAGTTTGTAATCTGCCGCTCGGGGTATACTTCAATGATGGAACTTGCTGAACTCAATAAGCATCATGGGCTCTTTATTCCAACACCGGGACAACCTGAACAGGAATATCTTTCTTATTATTACGAAAAGATGGGCTGGTTTCATTCGAAAAGTCAGTACCAGCTCAACCTGAAGCAGGACATCCCTCTAGCAATGAAGTATAAGGGATTTCCGTCAGTTCCCCCAACCAAGGATAATGCCATACGTCTTTATGACGAGCTGCTGGCAGAGTATCTTGATTGAACGAAATTGAATGCGGATGTGAAACGGCGGAGTTCATATAGGCGGATTACCCACTAGTGAATATGGACGATATGGTCGTTCAGGGCTTCGGTGCGATCGTCATTATTTATGGCGGATTGATCGTCATAACACTCGGGGTAGTGTTCTTTATCAAGAAATTCTGGGATGCGCTGGTTTCAGGAGATACCGGTTTTATCCTCTTGTGGTCTGCGGTCATTCTTGTATTGGTATCACTGTATGCAGGATGCGGTTTTTTACTTCGTAAATATGAAATAATTTGACACGGTCTGCCACTCTTTTGTATCCAAGAACTGTTGAGCGACCTCATCCGACTCCCGGAATGTTTTTCATCCGGCTGCTGGTGCCTACGTTTTATTGCACATTTTTTAACTCTCGATACTAGTACCGTTTTTTCGGTCCGGACTGGCAAGAAGCGGTAAACGACAGTGAAGAGAACAGGAAAGTAGCGGCAATTCAGGTTACTGACTATAAATATGATGAATGAAAGATATTTCATTTATCAGACAATCCTTTGGCGCATCACATGGAATCTTTGGAGAGTAAACTGGACAGACTGTCTCCACAACAGCGAAAAGAAGTTGAAGAGTTTGTGGACTTTCTTACGTACCGGTCAGGAAATTCACCGGTTTCTCCTGCCACCGCCCCGGTTTCCACGGAGCTCAAGAAAGTAGCTCCTCCCCCGCTTACCCTGCCGGAACCAGCTCATGTCTCTGAAAATCCCTCGCAGAAGATCTATGATTTACCCCGTATTGAAAACACTTCAATATCCCCAGGGAATGAAGAGCAGGATTCTCTCATGCAGGAGATTACTATTGGTGGTGATGACAGGATCACTCGTGATTATATGGACTACGGGCAGTACGAACACCAATCGTCACCTGCAACCATTGCGGTAAAAAACGTGAAAGAAAAACTGGAAAAACAGGGTGAACAGGAAAAACCCCGGGTATCACTTGACTGGATAGATTAATTTTTTCCATGGAGGAACGAGTGGACTCGACGGGATTTGAACCCGTGGCCTTCACGTTGCAAACGTGACGATCTACCCCTGATCTACGAGCCCTTTTGAATAAAAGGTTGCGGTATACTATTTTTCTGCGGATTCCATATAGTTGTTACTGATCATTCTTGAAATTGTGCAGTCAGAATACGACAAGTCAATTATCAGCGGTTGCAAAAAAAGGGAATTTATCCCTGCCGAAGTCCCCTTACTCTTTTTTAGCCTTTGATATATGGGAAAAAATCGTGGCGATTGCTCCAATAGATGCAGTAATAACCCCTATTATGGCCGCTATCACACCCGGGTTTTCAAAAGCTCCCTGTTTTGGTGTGGGCTCTGCGGTCACCGGTACTGCAACAATAATCGGTGTTGCTACAGGAGTAACTGTATTCGATGAAATAACCTGGTTTAATGGAGGAAGCGTCCCGTATGCATGAGTTGTCTGACCTGCGAGTACATAGATCGTACCTTCGTAATCGTAATAGCCACTCAACGTCAACCTGATGATATGGTTTCCCGGCTGAATGTCTGTCAGGTTTGCCGGTGTAGTTCCATAGTACCTTCCATCAATCAGGACACTGGCTCCAAGAGGGGACGAATAAACCGAGACACTTCCTACATTCGATGGTGTTGCAACGGGTGTTGTGACAGTTGTTTTGGGTAACTTTTCGTTTACAAGAAACGTGATTAAACGTTGATTGATGAGATCAGCTTCCGTATTGCTCAGATATCTGCTATTCGATATGGGAGTCCATTCAATAACATACCCGTTCCCATACTGCCAGTAGAGGAGGGCAGGATCGCCATTATCATAATTCAGGAGTGTAACTGAACCCGCTTTTGCCTCGGCAGGTGAACGCTTGGAAACAGGGTCATTGTTTGTGAAGTTCGTACGTATTCCACTAAAAATTGTTTTCGAGAGCGTTGTATTTGGATCGGTCACGAGAAGATACTGTCCATCCGCTACGGAACCTTTACTGATAGCTGGCAGACTGGAATCAAACTTCTGGTAATTATTATTGCTCACGACGAAGATCTTCCCGGACGCAACTGCCTTTTCGAGCAGTGATGCAGTTGCAGGACTAAAGGTATCCTTGCCCCCCATGAAGATAACGTCAACAGTGGGATCGGTATATTTCGTGATATTGGTATCGAGATCTGAACCCAGCGAACCCGGCAGAGAATACACAATGGTGAAAGTCTCCTTGTGGAGATCAGGATTGAAACCTGCGGTGTCACCATAAATGGAAGTGTTGATTGCAGCTGACGGCATTACGAACAGCATTGCAGCAAACAATATAAGAATAAATGATTTATGGGTATTATTTAAGCCGACCATAGTTTCCCTTCAATTGTTTAACCGGGTGATAATATAATTAATATCATCATTATTGTTCAGTTGTCACTTATATCCGTTTTGGTCACTGTCGTTATGAAAAAGACAGCAGGAAATGGAAAAATGACAGGAAACAGGAAAATTCAGCAGCGGACACAAAAAATACTCAAAGGAAATTTTTAATTTCTTTGCGATATTGAACCGGGATGTATAGAAATGGCAAAACTCATCATTGAATTAAAAAGGAGGAAAACGGACTTATCGAATACATTGTAACCCCCATAACCCGAAACCGATAACCAGATTATTCTGACAACAACAAACGATCTTAAGGAACTGGTGGCAAAACCTAACGCCATCATGTAAGACGAGGTTGAAGCGACAACTAAAAAGTAACTTTTTTTTATAATGTAAATATTTTAAAAAATTAAAACATGGACCCGGCGGGAATTGAACCCGCGGCCTTTACGTTGCGAACGTAACGATCTACCCCTGATCTACGAGCCCAAAAATGAAATGATATCAGAGAATAATCTCGATATCTAACTTTTCTGCCAGTTCCTTATATCTGTTCCTGATAGTGACTTCTGTTACACCAGCCACTTCTGCCACTTCGCGCTGGGTGCGTCGTTCACCACCCAGGATAGAGGATATGTAAATTGCGGCTGCGGCTACACCGGTCGGACCCCTGCCACTTGTTAATTCACGTTCTCCTGCCTGACGCAGAATTTCAACAGCCCGGCTTTGCACTTCACCCTTGAGTGAAAGCCCGGAGCAGAAGCGTGGTACATAATCAATGGGGGATGTCGGGAGAAGTTTGAGCCCGAGTTCCCTGGAGATGAACCGGTACGTCCTGCCGATCTCTTTTCTGGATACACGGGAAACTTCAGCAATCTCATCAAGAGTACGGGGCACATTGCACTGGCGACAGGCAGCATAGAGTGCGGCTGCAGCAACACCTTCAATACTCCGCCCCCGGATCAGGTTCTTGTCCACCGCATCACGGTATACAACTGCTGCAGTCTCACGGACGTTTCTCGGGAGACCGAGTGCAGACGCCATACGATCAAGCTCTGAAAGAGCGAATGCGAGATTGCGTTCGGTTGCATTGCTGACCCGGATACGGCGCTGCCATTTGCGAAGCCGGTAGAGCTGTGCACGGTTTTTAGATGAGATTGCCCTGCCATACGAATCACGGTTGCGCCAGTCAATCATCGTTGAAAGACCTTTGTCGTGAATCGTAAATGTCATGGGAGCTCCCACACGTGAGCGCTTCATGCGTTGGTCGTGGTCAAATGCACGCCACTCAGGACCCCGGTCAATGAAATCGCCGTCAATGACGAGACCGCAACCCTGGCAGACCAGTTCTGCCCGTTCATAGTCATGGACAAGCTGTCTGCCCCCGCACTCCGGGCAGACGGTTTCAGTATGGTTTTCAGCCTTCTTCTCGGTCTCTTTTCCTTTCGTGCGTAATTTGAGAGCTTCCCGTTCACTCTGAAGGACTTTTAATTTTTCAACTTCCTGCATCTATAATCACCAATTTTTCCATTTTTTTTCAGCATGAGCACCCTGGAACTCCAAGAAGTGTCATCATTTTGCGAAGAGCTTTTCATTCGGCAAGACAGTGCATTTTTCCCGGCAGAGTACAGCCGCATAGGGGTTTTTGATATTACCAAAGAGGTCCAGTATCTTTCCCACAGGTTTCATCCGACGATCAGTTACTTCGCTGTACAATGGGGGAAGCTGTGCGGCATCGCACTGAATAATGAGCATCCGATTGCCAATGGTGCTCATCGCTCGACCAACAACTTTCACACAACACCCACCAGGATACGATGGTAATGAAATAATTTAGTAATCTATATATGAAAGACGCACTAGTATTTAAATATTGAGAAAAGGTATAAATAGAAATTTCAGGAACCCAGAAACTGGTCGATATTTAAAGATATAACCTGTCTGCACTCAGCATCAGTAAGTCCGGCTCCTTTTGCGACCACAAATTTCGCGCGCTCATCCAGCAGGTCATGGGGCGCATGCGCATCAGAGTCTGCAACAAGCTGACATGCTGCTTCACGTGCGACCTGAGCAACATGACCATTTGTCCGGTTATGCCCGCCACGCGACGTGATCTCAAGGGCAATACCGTTCTTTGCGGCATGAAGTGCATCTTCAAGAGTGATGAGTCCCGGGTGCGCAAGCACATTCACGTATTTGCACCCGCACGCTGCATGATTTGTCCCGGCAGCCACCGGCTCAACCGGTGTCTCTCCATGGACAATAACGATATCTGCCCCGGCAGTTTTTGCGGTTTTTGCCAGATCGGCAATCTGCGAAGGAGGAACATGCGTAATCTCAACACCACAGAGCAATCTTACACCATAAATATTTGCAGAATCCCGTATCTGAACGAGAGATTCAATGACAGAAATGGTATTGGATGCGTCAACATGATCAGTGATGGCAACCGTCGTATACCCAAGCACTGCCATCCGGCGGATTAATTCGATGGGGAGCATCTCGCCATCAGAAAGGATAGAATGGGTATGCAGGTCGTACGAGCCGCTCACCGTTTCACCTCGAGTTTCTGGGCAACTTTTTTGATGAGTGCCTCTTTGCCCTCGTGCCATTCTGCAACAATACGACCCTCCCGCCGCATCCAGTGAGCAGGGTGGTGGTGGTCCTCAATCCTGAACGTAACATTGGCGTGTTTCAATGCGCGTTCGAGATCACTGATTACCGGTGCCTTCGCTCCGCGACTCCGTGCCACCCTTCGCCCCTGACGACGTGAATAAGCCGCGTTGAAGTAGCAGGGATATAATATGCACATGCCTTGCGCCATTACAGGAGAATTTGTGGGTCAAGGTATAAACAGTGTACGCTCGTACCTTGTACTATGCATCACATCGACGTCAGGATTGAGAAAGATATTTACGACGTCAACAACACCCTTGCAGACAATAATGCAAAATTCCTGAAAGACCATGGTGTCCGGGCATTTGACCTGCTTGGAGCCATCGGCTCGGGAAAAACTGCACTCATTGAGCGTCTTGTTCCCCTGCTTAAAAAAAAGGGATTGCGTGCGGGCGCGATTGCGGGAGATGTGTTTGGGGACGATGATTTCAAACGGATTGTGGCATTGGGTATCCCTGCATTCAATGCAAATACCGGTAAGGAATGTCATCTTGATGCCCATCTTGTAGAACACGCAATCGAACACCTGCCACTCAATGCTATTGATATCCTTTTTATTGAGAACGTGGGCAATATGGTCTGTCCAACAGATTTCCGTCTTGGGGCAGAAAAGAGAATTGTAATTGTGAGTACAACAGAAGGTGATGACGTGGTAAACAAGCATCCGATGATGTTCCGTGACTGCACGATTGGAGTGATCAACAAGGTTGATCTCGCTCCCTTTGTTGGGGCAAATCTCGACCGCATGGAATCAGACATCCATCGATACAATCCACGGATGCCCGTCTTTTTAACCAACCTGAAGACCGGTGATGGTATTACGGCACTTCTTGATTCAATTCTCTCGTAAAAATCTAAAAAACCGAATGCAAGTACGGAGAAAAGATCCCTTGTTTTTTGCCAAGGATTACAGGATGTTTAAACAAATCCCTCTCGCTAATCCGTATGGGTATGGAAGGGAACATGAAGCAATCGGGAAATACTATAAATAATTCTGAAGGGAATATATAGAGCACCATCTTCGGGACAGGTTTCCGCAGAAATATTATTGAGAGTGATACCATGCAGTGGCAAGGAGAATCAGTACGAAAAGTGACTGGGGGCAGACGCCGCCCGGCACAGATGAAGCGGAGAACGGAGATCGGGCTCGCACCCGCAGATACCCATATCGGTGAAGACCGGAGAAAGAATATCCGTACTACCGGCGCAAACCAGAAAGTCCGTGCGCTTCGTGCAAGCTTTGCAAACGTGACCAATCTCAAAAACGGTGAGTGCAAAAAGGTTACGATCGCGAGTGTTGTTGAGAATGGGGCGAACCCGAACTATGTTCGGCGAAATCTTCTGACGAAAGGTGCCATCATCAAGACAGAGATCGGAAATGCCCGTATCATGAGCCGTCCGGGTCAGGACGGCGTGATCAATGCGGTGTTACTCGAATAACCAAAAAACCTCCAGGAACAGACTTTTTTAAATCATTTTTTAGGTTTTATCTGCATTTTCCCCTTTGAGAATGCACCAGTATTAAAAAACATTTCACGGTCATTTGAAGTACGGTTAAAACTGGTATTCAGCAATCTTTTTTCTTTAAGACCTGCACATAGTCTAATCATGCGAAGGATCTATTATCGATTTCCTCAGCGGGTGGACCTCTCATTTGCAATGGGAATGCCGTTTAACGACACGCTGAAACATATTGCAGGTCTTGATAATGCAGAGTCCACCAAGACGACCGGAAAGGAACTGGTGAAGGTAAAGACAAAGGTGAAGATTGCAGTCGACCGGGCGACATTTGGGGATCTTACGCCGGATGTCTTGCGCCCGGGTGTGATCACCGAAGCTGTCGATATGCAGGTATCGCTGCTCGCGCTTGCACTTCGCGGTGGTGGAAAGGTTCCGATTGCAAACGACGTCTTCTATATCAGACTGATCGACCAGGTATCAAGGACAGACATTGATATTGCAAAGGAAGGGCGTGGCGAGGGACTGGACGCACTGGACTTGAAAAATATCCTTCTGGGTGCCTCAAAGTGACGATTCGGATCACCGTTGCAGCACCTTTCAAACACACCCGGAAAACCGGGATGAGAAAGAACGAGCTGGTATATTATTACGCGCTTGATCGTAAGTGGATGAGCACTGAGCAGGCGAATCAGCTACTGCAGCGGGCTGAGGAAGACGGACTTATCGGTCAGGCGAATGGCGTTTTCTCTCCCCGCTTCGACATCAGGGATATTATCATTCCCGTTGGATTCAAACCCACCTCTTCAATTTTTGAACGCAATGACCCATCGCAGGAACTGATTGGCAGGATTGCACATGCACAGGGGATGAAGGAAACCGAAGTAGTTTCCGAAATGAACCAGATCATCAAAGAGCGGTTTGATGGCAATCTTCTCCCGGCGGCAGCACTGGTTCTGCTCGCAAAAAAATACAATGTCCCTTTCAAGGATTTAAGAGAAGCGCTCATAGCGAGCATGAAAAAAGGGTAATTTTTTTTGGGGGGGTCTGGTTTTTTTTACATATAACAGGATGCAAAAAACCGCCCTTGTAACAACAAAGTATTTCGCCCATTTATTCCTTATATATCAACAGACAAGTATGATGAGGTATATTCATGACGAGAAACAGAAGGGATTTGTGGGACAACTCTTGCATAGTGCTGAACGTATTTTCAAAGAGGGATCTTTATGATTAGAAAATGGGTAGTGGTCTTAGTTATTCTGTCCCTTGTAGGAATTGTACTGATAAGTGGTTGTACAAGTCAGCAATCCACACCCCAGGTTACCACGAAGCCGACAGGATCCAGTACCCAACAGACGCAGGTATCCGGTACTCTGACGGTTAAGCCAACAACACAGGTTACTATTCCTGTTACCGGAGTGTATGTCAAAGTCAGTTATCTTGGTGGATTTTCTGGCACTTATGGCGTCAACAACGTAATGATAAAACCCGTTCCAAATTCCGGTGTTAAACTCTACGAAATCGCCAATGCAACGGGAAACGTTTCGGCGACCTTCAAAAAAGATGATGGGTCAACAAAGCACGAAATCACCGTTGAGCTCTTTAAAAACGGGAAATCATTAGTATCTGCGAAGAATTCAACGCCGTATGGCATTGCCAGCATTAACTATAAGATCTAAGGATCTGTTTTTCTCTTTTTTTATTTGCTCAAAACGGCAAAATAAAACAAAAAATCAAAAAAAAGATATATTATCTTCTGCCGGCTTTTACCTTTTTCTCTGCTTTCTCTCCCTCAACCTTGGGGAAGAGTTCTTCCAGGGTTTTGTCTCCATAGGTAGTTACGCGGGCATTAATCTGTACGAAGTCAGCGGTGATCTCGTTTGACCGGATCGTCTTTCGCCGTCGCTCTCCTTCCATAGTCGGATGGAACCCGACACCGGCTGTCATGAGCAGTTTTTTTCTCCCTGCGCCCGGCAGGCTCTTTTTTGCGGGTATTCCGGTCCGATCGGATGCACCGGTGATCAGGATTTTATAGCCTGCAAGTCCCATTGCACCTGCGTCGATTTCCTCTCCGATACGTTTGCCCACGATTGCGCCCGCGGCGCCGCCACTTGCGTCCACATTATAAGCGCGACCGGTTTTTGGGTCTGATACGACGATTTTTAACTCAACCATCTTTTTTGCTCCCTATTGATTTTCATCAAAAAACCCGGGTATTGGATTTTTTCACGTCTCTGGGCTGCCGGCAATTATGCCTACACATGAGAAGTACCCATTTTATTATACTGGTACGCTATTAAATCCTCGCGTCAATGGTAAGTATCCCCATAACTATTTCCCCCAGAAGGGCTCACTTTTCCGCTTCATCGTCGTGAACTCACCAAGAATTTCCTGTGTGCTCACGTTCAGGGTTTTGAGCATCTCGCGCTCGAGAACTTTCACGTGACGCTCCGGAATATCCACAAACAGGTCATCCCCCACGTTCAGCTGCCGCCCTACGGTAACACCCTCAATCGAGATCGCAACTTCAAGTCCGGCATCTGCTTCGCGAATGGATTCCTGGCGGAGCTGCATGGATTTGAGATGCCCTACTTTCTTCCCGTCAGTTTTTATAAGGTTAACATCGTTGCGCAGCTTCCCGCCAAGCACCCGCACTCCGACAACCGCAGGGTTGCTTTGACGGAATACGCAATCAGGAAGGAGCCGGATTTTTGCCGGCATCACAATGTGCTCAAAACGCTGCTTTTCCAGGAGCCGTTTCTGCTCGTCCCGCCACGCAAGATACTGGTCGATCAGCTGGTAAATTACTCTTCCCTCAAACACTTTTACCTGCGTATACAGGGGGTTTTTGATCATATCAGAAGCGTCAGGAAGGATCTGGGTATTAAACGAGAGAAGTACGCGAAATACCGGGTTTTTGATGGTTTCCGTATCAATCAGGTCGTGCCGGCTTACCGGTCCGACTTCTGCCCGCATTACGCCGATGTCTTTTCCCTCAAGCTCCTTACAGAGTGCTTCCAGAGCCCCGATTGTATCTGCCTTAATTACGATCCCTTCTTCAGCGAGTTTGACGTGAATCTCAGTCATCTCTTTTTTTATCTTTGTTTCGACTTCTTCCCTGTTGCCACGGATTACAAAAAACGGCGACCCTGCAATCACGCTCTCGAGGTTCGGAGCGGTGACCTTGATCCCAGCCGCTGCAGCTACTGACTTCACCCTATCGAACCTGTCTTCAATGAGGATCTCTTTCATGGGGCGGGGTTTTAAGAGCGACCGCACTTTCGTCACCACAATATCCTCCTGTGTGGCAACTGCAATTTCATCACCAATCGCAAGTGTCCCGTCATACAGGATCACGTCAAGCGTCGTCCCAAGTCCTCTTTCTTCTTTGACTTCAAGTACGGTACCAGCGCCCGGACCTTCGACCAGAAGTGCAAGTTCCTCTCCCATATACCGCTGGGCAAGCCCGATCATTACCAGCAGGAGATCTGAAATGCCTTCTCCGGTATGAGCACTGACCGGCACAATTGCCAGGTTTCGCTTGAAATCAGATACCCTGTCGAACCGGTCTGAAGAAAATTCAAGCTCAGCAAGCTTGCCAACGATTTCGTAGGTCTTGTTCTCAACATCCCCCTTCACCCGGTCGTTTTGCTTGCCAAATGATGTAAGGAACGACTCATTCTCGAATACCCGCCAGCCATGAATCCGGTCAATCTTGGTGGCAGCAACGACAAAGGGTGTCCGGCAGTTCCGCAGGATCTGAAGTGCTTCTATTGTCTGGGGCTGGAACCCTTGGTTGATATCGACCACAAGGATTGCCATGTCAGCTAATGCCCCACCACGTGCCCGCAGAGTGGTGAATGCGTGATGCCCCGGAGTATCGATGAATAACAACCCAGGAATATTGATGGATTTCGCCATGGTCCCACTCATGGATCGGATCGCTTCTATCGGGACGATGGTCGCTCCGATGTGCTGGGTAATCGCACCTACTTCGGAACTGACAACAGAGGATCCGCGTATACGGTCCAAAAGAGAGGTCTTCCCGTGATCAACATGCCCCATGACGCAGACAATAGGCGTTCTGATCTTCGGATTCTCCGCCATATTCCAAGACCCTCGTTCCCGCTCTGATTCAGAAGAAAAATTCCCAATTCCCGGTGCACAATCAACTGATGTGCCGCGCCTCAATTTCCAGGAATTGTGTTCAGAGCCACCTGATATGTAATGGACACCTGACCCTATTAATAATCACTTATCATCCTTGGTTGCCGCTCCTTCACAAACGAACCCTGGTATCCCCCCTTCCGGCGATGGATCTGCAAGGATACATTAATCAGAGTCCGGTGCAAATGTAAAAGGGACATTTGCCAGGGTGGGGTAGTTGGTTATCCTAGAGGACTGTGGATCCTCCGACCCGGGTTCGAATCTCGGCCCTGGCCTCTTCTTTTCTGTGAGTTTTTTTACATCACTTTCGCCCTGCACATACGCTCTGCTTTTACCTTCATATTACCCGTTTGAACCGGAGATCTCCTGTGAAAATTATTGCGGGCAATAACGAGGGGGAAAAAGAATATCCGGGATATGTACGATATCCGATTAAAAGGATGCCCCTGCCGTTTTAAATTATTACAGGGATAATTATACTGGAGAAATTCTATGGATATCGTTGTTCTTGTCGGCTACCTTGCCGGAATTCTCACTACTATCTCATTTGTCCCTCAGGTGATCCGTACCTGGAAACTCAAAGAGACCAAGGATTTCTCGCTTGCTATGCTCCTCCTCTTTGCAGCAGGGATGCTTTTGTGGACGGCATATGGGATCTGGATCAACTCCTTTCCTATCATCGCAGCAAATATCATTACCTTTGGTCTCGTCCTCTTCTTACTCTGGATGAAGATCAGATACCGGTGATATCCTGTTTTCCCGTACTGTCTTTGCAATCAGGCGCATTGAGAAAAATTTATAAAAAAAGGATTTTTTATTCCTGCAGGAGCACGAGACAACCTGCAATTTTGTCGTGGAGTCCCTGTCGTTTCTCGGTAAGCCCGATCATAAGGAATCCAATAAAGAAGATCAGCACGGAGATGATTTTTGCAAATTGACGAAGTGTAGCCCGTGCAAATGTTGGTTTGTTCCCCTCGAGATCGGTCACCATGATACGCATCAGCAGTTTACCTGGCGTTGCCTGGCTGCGAGAAGACTCAAAGCCGGCATAATAGAGCCACGGAATGATAATGATGAGCACACCCAGCGCTGTAATAATGGGAAAAACCGCCGCATCGACAGTTCCTGCTTCTGTAAGAGCATCGATCGGTGCCCGCTGAACCAGGAGGTAGTATGCATATCTTAACCCGTTTGTCAGGGAAAAAAATGTAATTACTATTATCCCGATAAGGAGAATGAGGATTGTATCAACAATCCAGGCAATAAATCTCCTGCCAAGGCCGGCATATATCCCGACATCGGGCCCCTCCTCCCCCTCTTCAGGAGTGGCGATGGGTGTTACCGGGTTCGCCACAATATCCGACCCGCACCATTGACAGAATTTTCCTAAAGCATCAGTCTCTTTTCCACATTTCGGACAGAACATTCCCTTTTACTCCTGATATGTAAAGTTAATCCGGGTGTCCTTTTTAATTTAACTGTTCTTTTCTGTCATTTCATGCATTTTTCCTGCCCGGAACCTGCGCACTGCCAGAAAAATCCTTTATCTTCGGGTAAACACTATTCAGCACGATTGAAGAGCGCAAATCAGAAATATAAAAAAAATTAAAGCTTTCTTTATGAAATACACCTTCACTCTGATAGCCGCACTCGGGCTTGTGCTCTGTGCGCTCTCTGCCGGTTGTACCAGCCCGACGCAAGCAGAGATAAAACCTCCGGAAACGACCGTTCCCACTCTCCCCGCGGTCACGTCCACGTCATCCTCTACTTCCACCGTGGTATCAACACCGGTTGCGGTCGAAACCCTGCCAGCAGGACAAAATGTTAATATCCACGTCGAAAAACAGCGTCCTGACGCCACTATCCACCTGCTCTATAATGGCGGTGAAGGAGAGATGTTCGTCCAGAATATCATGATGCGGATTACCCGTTCTGATGGACAGGTTGAAGAGCAGTACTTAAACGACAAAACAAGAAAGCCACGTCGTGGCGACGAGCTGGTTATGGCCGGTACCAGGGGCACTGACCAGGTTGTGGTTTTCCTCACGAGCTCAGGAAAAACCTACAGGATTTTTGATAAACCCCTTGTGTTGCCCTATTATTAAAAGATCCATTCATTTTTTCAAATCTTAACCTGTCTGGTGAGTTTTCCCGATTTTATCTGCATACCATTGCGTTATAAAACTGAGAACAATAACTATTGCCAGTGTAATACCGAAAACAAGCCACTGTTCCCCACCAGCTGTTCCTATAGCGAGTCGTGTCAGCAGGTTAAGGGGATTTGATGGCAAAGCAAGGGCAAACAGGATAACAACTACCAGCGCCGTTGAAAAGATGAATTGTGCAGCAGTACGTTCGCGGTAGTGCAGTGCAGTGAGAGCTCCCAGCAGGATCAGGATAAGCGAGGTTACGGTAACCTGGAGCAGGATCAGTCCTGAATTCAGGATTACGATACCGTTGATCATCAGGAGAACCAGCCATGCACCTGCCTGGATGGGTACGAGCACCTCGCAGGCAATCACTTTCCCCCAGACAATCTCCACAAAGGTGACCGGCGTTGAGATAAGGGTTTCCAGCGTTTCGTGCTGGTATTCTTCCGTGATCAGGTCGATGACAAGTGCCGATGCGATGATCGCTGGCATGAAGACAAGAAGAGGGATCAGCAGGCCATACACAAATTCGTAGAAGTCCCCGCTGCCGCTCGTTTTTGGGATTTGAACCTGGACAACTTCCTGCTTTAACCGGTCTGCACGGATCTCCCGGAGTTCCTGTTCATATTTCAGGAAAATATCCCTGAGCTTTACTTCGACGATAGCAGTCTGGAGATCATTTTGGAGGGTATAGAGTGTTATCTTGACCGGCTCCTGTGCCTCTGGCTGGGTATCGGGCATATAGATAACGGCGGCCAGTTTGCGTTCTTTGAGAGCTGCTACAGCCGTGGAAAGGTCCATCTGGTAGACACGGAAATCCTTGCTTGCCTGAAGATTGGTGAGTAATTGCGATTCATTCCCGGCATAAGCAATACTATACCGGGAACTGGAATATTTCGAGAGCGAAGACGGGTCATACATCGACGTAAGCCCTACCATCAGGAATGATGAGAACATGGCGATGAAGAGCTGGAGCAGGACTGCAAGGAGGATCGTCCTCTCGTTTAAAAGCCCCCGGAACTCCTTTTTTGCAATAATAGACAGGTGTTTTTGTTTCATCCAATCCACCCCAGAATGAAATAGAGATTATACAGGCAGTGCACAACCACAGCGATGGCAAGGCCGGGAATATATCCTTTTTTCCCCCAGATTTTCAGGCAGCAGGCAACAATAAGCACACAGACAAAGTGAAGGAGCAGTGGCAGCCAGAGAGAGCCCAGTGATAAAAAGAGGATGCTGCCAAAGACCGAGTCTGAAATTTGTGCGATTGTGGCAAAGAGGAGCAGTTTTTCCCCGACCAGAAATCCGATTGCGGTTGCTGCGCAGGCAAGGAACAGGTTTTTCCACGTAAGGAATTCAGGATCACGGGCATAAATAGTGTAAATCCCCACACTCTTTGCGAGCTCCTCGATCAATGCCGACAACAAAAGCAGGAACACCAGCGAGTAGGGCATGGGGAGATTAAAAAAGAGTACCAGGCACATCATCTGAGCCATGAAGACGAATGGGATAGAGAAGCCGCTGAGTAAAAAGAGCGAAATGAAGGGATAATTCTGCGACAGGATCTCTGACAGGAATTCCCGCAAACGTGTTACAAGCCTCTTTTCAGAAAAGAGTCGTTCATCCTTAAAACTTCTTGCGGCGATGTAGAAGATTACAGCACCCGTCAGCCAGAAAAGCGAAGTAGAGTAAAGATAGTCGGTGATAGTCCAGGAAGCACCCTGAATGGTGAGGACAATAAGAGTGAGGGGGGAGATGAGGCTGATAACGTGGACGTTGGCAAAAATACTCGGGAAGAACAGGTAGGAAGTTGCAACAGTTGAGAAGAAGATCGATAGAAACGAGAGTTCTTTGAAACTGCGTGCGAGCATCCCGATAAGCAGAGCATTAGCCAGAAAGAAGAAAATGACCGGGATGAGGGGAAGAATGATCACAGTTGACGCCCTGATGTAAACAGTAAGTCCGGCGCATATGACAACCATACCGATTAAATACGGGAGTGCCTTTCCGATAATAATTGACGATGACCTCAGAGGTGTGGAGAGGAGGATCTCGCCCTTGCGCTCGATTCGCTCGTTCATGATGCTCATCATGAAGAACTGTGAGGTAAAGTAGAGCGGGAAGATAAAAATGAAGACCAGGATGATGGAATCAAAAGGCAGAGGAGGGGAGAGCTGGGATGGTGTCTTGAAGTCCCCCATCGAGCTGTCAGTTGTTGAAAGCACCTCAGTGTAGCGTGAGATCTGGGAATTCTTTGCATTCGACTGGACCAGTTTCTGGCGCAGCTCTTCCTGTGAGATCGCGAGTGTCGGTGACGGAGTAGGAACATTTTTTACTTCGCCTTCAGGGACAGGAGCAATCCGACGCGGGGCAGCACTGACGTACTGTCCGCTCTGGGTTGCTAAAAAGGTGAGTTCGCTTTTTACACTCTGGGTGTCGATCCAGAGCGGGTATGCAGCAAAGAGATCATCTTCTGTATTGTAGATGCTATTGATATATTTCGCATAATCGCGTTCGAGGGTTTTTTGTGCTGAATCAGCCTTGTCAGTCTCACTGCTATACACGGTACCCTGCAAAATAATGAGATCAAAGGAGTCCCTGTTTGCGTTCAGGAGGGGTGTATCAAGCAGGTAAACAGAGAACCGTGCATCGCTGGCAAGAAGCTGGGCAATCCGGGGGTCATCCACGCCCACTTCGTACATCCCGTCCTGCAGGTGCAATCCGGTCTGGGCGGAAAAACCCGTCACCAGAATGAGCAGGACAAAAAGGATAATAGATACCGGCAGGACGTCCCGGCTCATCATGGAGAAGGATTTTTTCACTTCCCATCGTGCGATGGTGGCTATGTCAGTAAGTGTGCTCATGAGCAATCCTTTCTCTGGTTGACGGTAACTACTGCCATTACGGTATTGTATGAACCACTGCGGGTAAAGGTTGAGTACAGAGTTCTATAGGGTATTGGTCAAATAATCATCGGTGTTGACATAGTACTTCTCTCTTCTTCCACGGTATTGCCAGTAATGGTTTCATACGCCTTTTCTTTTCCAGTATGTACCTTTCTGGTCATTCCCGCTTCGCAGTTTACGTACTTGCAGAATCGAAACCTGCTTTTTCAACCAAATGAATGGACTGCCCGAATCCCAAGGTATATGTTTCACCCCGGGCAAGTCTGATCGATAAGGATACTGTTCATGATTACTGCCCGTAACCTGACGAAAAAATTCGACACCTTTTCTGCACTTGACGATGTGAGCTTTGCCTTTGAGGATGGCGAGATCTTCGGGATAATCGGGCATAACGGCGCAGGCAAGACCACGCTCCTCAAAATTATTTCCGGCCTGATCGCGCCAACATCCGGCGAACTGTACATCAACGATGTGGATGTGGTGAAAAACCCGATAGCCCTCAAGGAAACTCTGGGTTACCTGCCCGAAGAGTCACGGCTGTATGAAACAATGACTGCTGAGAACTATCTCGCGTTCTTCGGTGAAATTTACGGGTTGTCTGCGCAGGAGATCCGGGTCCGGTCAACCCAGCTTTTTGCCGCGCTGTCGCTTGAGCCCAACGGGAAGAAAATCGGCGAATTCAGCAAGGGTATGAAGCGGAAAGTTGCAATCGCCCGCTCGCTCATCCATGATCCGAAATTTCTTGTGTATGATGAAGCGACGAGCGGACTTGATCCAATGACATCACGGTTCATTGCTGACTACCTTCGTACGCTTAAAAAGGATGGCAAAACGATCGTTCTCTCGGCACATAACCTCTACCAGGTGGAGGCAGTCTGCGATAAGGTGATGATCCTGAAACGCGGTAAAATGGTTGCTTTTGGGAACATGAATCAGCTTCGCGACCAGTTTGGTTCATTGACGTATACGATCTTCTTTTCGATAGATGACCCGGGTAAACTGATCGGGCATTCAAAAACCTACCGGAAAGAAGAAGGATTCTATATCTGCGATGCAGAGAACATAAGCGAGCTCAACGAATATACCGGGCTTGTTGTGGAAGCCGGAGGAAAAGTGGAAAAGATCGAGTCACGGTACCCCTCCTTAGAAGAGATGCTCGTGAAAATCGGGAAATAAGCATTTTTTACCGGGTGGAAATCATAGTATCAATAAAGTAAAAACACTGGATGAATGGTATGAGATGTTCAGGTATGGTAATCACCCTGGTTATGGCGGGATTCATCTTTGCGGCCGGTTGTACAGGTTACGGACCAGGAACGACATCCGATTCAACAAATACTCTGCAAACAGATCTGCATGAACTTTCACCTGAAGGGAATGACCCTTCAAACCTGATTGGGCCATGGTATGTAAAAGCATTGATTATCAATGGAGCTCCCAAAGTCCCGGTCCGGTTAACAGGTATCCAGCTGACGTTCCATAATAACCGGAGTTTCAGTGGATTCGACAGCTGTAACCCTTACACAGGATTGTGGCAGGCCGGTAAAAAAAATATTTCGATAAGCCATATACGAAGCCCGATGACCTACTGCAATAAACCCCCGGGAGTAATGGAACAGGAATCGGAATACTTCGCCCTCCTGAAAAACTCCAGCATCTACAGGGTGAACGGTGAAGATATGATACTATCCGATGAGACCGGGAAAAACGGCCTAATCTTTAAGCGGGTTTATTTCTAATAACTTCAGGTTTTTTCTCTCCCTGGTTGAAAGAACAAATCCTGAATAAATAAAAAATATCCAAAAAAACAATCACTATAGGTCAATCCGGATTTTTTATGAAAAACGAGAAGCATTGCAGGCACAACGAAGTGGTCATCCGCGAAGTCCGTGAAAGTGATCGCGAAGCGATCCTCGCGATTTTTAATTATTATGCTGCAACCAGTTACGCTGCATATCCTGAAATACCTGTCAACGACCGGTTCTTTGCGTTCTTACATGAAGGGGCACTTGGGTTTTATGTTCTTGAGCATGAAGCACAGGTCGTGGGTTTTGGATTAATGAAACCGCTCATGCCGTTTCCTGCTTTTTTGATAACAGGTATGCTGACCTATTTTATCCAGCCGGAGTATACCCACATACATCTCGGGAAAAAACTTCTCGACCGGCTCACTGACGATGCGAAAAATATGGGCATGACCTCGCTTGTAGCAAATATGGCCTCAAAAAACAGATCGAGTATACAATTTCATTCCCGGTGCGGTTTTACCGAAGTGGGCAGGTTGAAAAATGCTGGCAGTAAATTCGGCGAGCCATTCGACATGGTCTGGATGCAGAAGATGCTGTAATTTTTTTCTGACATTTCGCGTGGATTTTTGCATCCTTCCTCTTCTGAAGTTTACGCAATCCTGACCTGTGCCCCTTTGTTCCGGCCAGAGGTGATCAAGGTCGATCCACCGCGGTGTTCGCTCATGAAAGTTCTGGCTGCCTGCTCAATTCCCCTCATATCTGTATCACCAATAGCATAGACAGCAGGGCCAAATGAGCTCATTCCGGCACATGCTGCGCCCGCTGAACGCAGCCCTTCAATTAGTCCGGGGATTTCTGGTGGCTGCAGGCTGAGTTCGACCTTTTTGAATCCCAGTTCCTGGATGGCATTGACCGATGAACCAAACAGGTCGAGATCTTTTTGGACAATACCGGGAAGCATCCGCATCAGAATCTCGTGGCAGAGTTCCCGCACCTCCTCAACAGGAACCGGGCAGTGGTTCCTGAAGATATCTGTCTCTCTGGTACCACTCGCACCGGCAGGGAGATCGGGTATCGCAAGTAAAATTCGCCAGTCTGAAGGAAAATCGTGGCGTGCGACAACGGGGGGGGCCCTCACACCCCTTGACGCTGCGGACGGACGGAATTCTGATTTGTCGCGGTATTGTCCGAATGCGTGCCCTCCGTCAACAATAAAACCCCCGAGTTCAAACGCGGCAGTTCCAATGCCGGATGTGCCCCCGCGACCAACCAGGAGGGCAAGTTCTTTTACCGGAAGCAACCTGCCATAAATCTCAGCGATCCCCCGGGCAATTGCAAGCATGAGCTGTGATCCACTGCCAAGACCGACATGTGACGGGTAGTAATTCCGAACCATTATGGATACGTTACTCCCGGCATGTAAACCTTTCAGGACCTGACGGGCGGTATCCATAATACGCTCCCGCGTCATGCTGTCACAACCCTGTACTTCAAGCACAGCGCTTTGGCGCACTTCGATAAGGATTCCTGGTTCATCGAGAGTGATTCCCACACCCCCGTCCACCCGCCCGGAACCCCCATGCATGTCGATGAGCGTAAGATGCAGGCGTGACGGTGTCTGAACAATTACCCTGCGTTCATCAAGGAACTTGTTGTACGGAAACTGCTCTTCAATAAAGATAAGCGGTTTACCCTCGTGAATAATACGGTACTGCCGGCTGAGCAGCGGTTCTTTGCTGCAGAGGGAAAATATCCTGCCTGTTTCTTCTGATGCCGGAGAAACCCGGGTATTGAGGATCTCGCGTCGGGCCTCAATCCGGTGATTCTGAATGATCCTCCCGATAGGAATATCTGCTTTCATCAGGTCATCTTTGAATTCGGGAGAGAGGCGGGCAAGAGGTGTATGAGATATTGCGTAGATCAACACTTCACCGCTTGCAGGAGTCTTGATCTCAACGACACGATAATTAACAGGTTCTCCCTGCCCGATCCCGAGAAATTCTGCGGTTGCGGGATCGGCTTTTACGATTTTTTGCACCCGGGTTTCGATTACAACCGGTTTCCCGGTAATCGCTTCCAGAATCTGCGTGACCGAGCCATCGGTGCCAAGAAGGAATTTCTGCATGGGGGATAGTCTTCCAACCTGTGTTTCGATCTCGTTTATGCTATACGCAATGTCCATCCTTACAACCTCACTAATTCCGTTATAAAGAAGAATGCGAATATAAGCTGATACGATTATCGCAGAAATCCTGATCCTTTCGTTGCTTTTGCCCGGTAATCATAGGGTATCAGCGACGGTGGCACCTTAAGCATGACAGATGTGATAGATTCCTCAGTAAGACGTCCCCGTTTTCCTATGACCTCACCACTCCGGATCACCAGTACCCGCGAAGTCAACACATAGCTTTCACCAAAAAGGTCGAGCCCCCCCTCTGAAAAATCGTCCAATGAAATCGAAACACAGGGTGCATCTGATGGGGGCTTACTGCTGACAGGGCAGAGGCAGACCTCCGGGGTCCTTCCCGTTGCAATCACCACGGCAGGGCGGGTCTTTGCCCCGCTCCGCTCGTTAAAAGTAACCGGGACGATCACGACATCGCCCCTGATATAATGACCCATACCCTAAGTATTCCGGCACTCATCGGGCATAAGGCGTTTGTTCCACTCCCTGTCATCAATTTTTAGGAACATGGCAATAGTGTGGGATCTGATCCTTATCGTATACCCGTGTCGATCGATATATCGAGGGTGACTGTTTCCCCTGCGCGGATTGTGACGGTTTCTGGCAGGTGTGGACTCCGGTCAATTCCCGCGTGCCGGATATCAACAATATAGATCCCCGGTTTGAGTCTGAAGGAATAACCGTCATACGGTTCCGGTACTGTTGTAGCAATCACCGATCCTTTTGTGTCTGAAACAACAATTGTTCGTGCAGCATAGGCAGCAGCAAGCCTGTCCGGAGGCACCATGCATGGTTCGACCGGACACAAGGGTCCGATGGAGACATTCCCGGTAAGGGTTCCCGTTCCGCCAGCCACATCAGGTCCGAAGGTCTTTGGGCTCAGAACTATCGCCACTGTAACCGCAATAACGATAAGGAGTACAATAATCAGGAAGCGTTTAAGCCCGGGCTTCTCCATAAAGGGTTGATTGCAGTGTTCGAAAAAAAGAGTTGCGGTGAAGTATTTTGTAAAGCAAGGAAAATTTTTTGCAGATCCTGAAGTTGAATTGGGTAAAAAAAGAATGATCAGGTTAGTAATTCTCTACCCACAGCTCGAAATAACTCTGCGGGTGATCACAGACCGGGCATTTCACTGGAGCTGCCTTGCCGTCATGGACATAGCCGCAGTTCCGGCAGTACCATTGAGCAGGAGCTTCTTTTTTGAAAACCCCGTCTTTTTCAAGATTTGTAAGCAGCTTAGTATACCGTCGTTCATGGTATACCTCCACCCTGCCAACCTGTCTGAAGAGATTGGCAATATCTTTGAATCCTTCATCCTCTGCCATCTTGGCAAATGCAGGATAGAGGGTGCCCCATTCCATCTTCTCGCCCTTTGCTGCCGCCATGAGGTTATCCCTGGTAGTGCCAATTACCCCGGCGGGATATGATGCAGTAATCTCTGCGTCGCCTCCTTTCAGCTGTTTAAAAAACAGCTTTGCATGTTCTTTCTCCTCATCTGATGTCTGCTGGAAGACCGCTCCAACCTGCTCAAACCCCTCCTTACGTGCTGCGCTTGCAAAGAAACTGTAGCGTGTACGTGCCTGGGACTCGCCGGCAAATGCGGCAAGGACGTTTTTTTCTGTTCTGCTTCCTTTGAATTCCATCTTTTTCACACCTGTCTGATATGAGGTATTCTTTTTGTTCTCCTGCAAGGATTTATGTGCTGTGTTTGAAGACACCTGCGTTCTATCCGGCCTTAATTCATATCGCTCTTTTACCTGAAGCGATACCCTTTCAGGCACGGGCATAACATTGGGGTGATCCGACCAGACTCCCCATTCCATGATTTTATCACCCTTAAAGATCGACATTGGTAAGATGACGAAGAAAGAAAACGTTATGACACTGGTTGACGAATCAACGGGACTCATGGAATGCCTTGTGTGCGGCGCAAAGCATAACGCTGTCATGAAACTAGGACCTGACGGGAAATACCTTCCGGAGAACTGGGAGTGCGTAAACAGGTGCAAATTGATCCATCATGATGAAAAATCCGCAAAAAAGAAATAAATCCGCTTTCCCCCTCCTGCCAGAATTGTCGGGAAAAATTTTTCGTGAATTGAAGATCACTGCCATTCCCTGATTCTAAAAAAAATCCGGATGTGAAAGGACCCTGATTTCTGATAAGAATCTCATTATACCAGGAAGTTTGCGTGTGTTCAGGAAGATAAAACAAAAAAAATTAATCTCTTGCTCCGATTGTTAGTATTTGGTGTTTCCAGGTTTCGGAATTTTTATCATCAAATAATTTTAACTGAGGACAGAACATGCGAATCACGCGGCTTTATACCGGAAAGGATAATGAGTCCCATTTTGATGAAATTGAAATTCAGCTGAAATCCCGCGGCCCCCTGGGTTTTTTTACCAATCCGACTGGTGTAAAGGCATTTTTTTTCAGAGAAGTCCCTGCTGGTTATCAATACACCTGGCACAACGTTGTCTGTAGGGAGTATGTTGTCACCCTTGAAGGAAAAGCCGAAATAGAAGTGAGCAGCGGTGATAAACGGCTGTTTGGCAAGGGGGATGTCCTGCTTGCCGAGGATGTTTCCGGATCTGGCCATAAAACCCGGGTGATCGGTAAAAAACCATGGCGACAGGCATTCATCACCCTTGAATAATGACGGTGCTCCTTATCAGGCATCCGGCACACAATTCCTGAAAGCATTAAAAATCAGGTTGTGCCAGTGAGATGTCACATCACTTCACGGAACCTATTTAGGGATTGGAGTATGATATGATGCTTTAAAACAGGAGTATTCAGGTGTGGCTTGAACTGCTGAATTTCGCTATCGGTATTGCATTTGGCTTTTTTCACCGTGGGAAAGAAGACTTCGTAAGCATTCTCAAAAACAGCGCGATTATCGGTTTCGTTTTGGGTAGTATTTTCGTTATCGCCTCTCTGTTCCTTGTTCCCGATGGCATAAGCATTGATGTCGATTTCCTGGGAGTGTATCGGGTTTTTATCGTCATAATATTATTCGTTATCATCTTTATCATGGGTGCTTTAATCGGGGACTGGCTCGAAGGTGCTCTGAAAAAGTAATCCCTTATTCGGGTTTGCTTTACGTTCATATGCCACCTTTTTTCCCATGCTTCCATGGGAAAAATGAGCAGATAGCTTTTTTTGTGGAAATGAAATTGGTACAGGCACTCAGGATATGCAATTATCACACGGCAGAAGAAGGTTGAAATAAAAACAAATGGGGTGAAAAACGGGCCTGAAGGGATTTGAACCCTTGACCTGCGGATTAAGAGTCCGCCGCTATGCCGAACTAAGCTACAGACCCAAGCTCGTTAGACCTAGTAATGTAGTTGATAATGCCGAATAAATGTTTTGGAGATGGGTGCATTGGAATCCCTTAATACGCTGGAATGATACATCTTTGTGTAACATGCCGCAAGAAGCCCCGTTTGAGCAGCCGGGAACGACAAAATACTGCATTTTCGGGTGCGGGACCAATGGTTACAACATCATTCTGGAACTCGCAAAAGAGAATGAGCGCGTGATCGTGGTTGACAAGGACGATACACGTGTCCGTAACCTCCGCGACCAGAAGTATGACGCGTACCTGCGGGATATCACCTTGCCGGACATGCTGAGTGGTCTCCCGATTTTCGAGATCGCGTTTGTGATGACCGGTGATGGTGATGCCAACCTCGCGGCAGTACTCTCCATCAAGAAACGATACCCGGCTGTTCTGGTGGTCGTGCGCTCGATCGATCCGGTGAACGGGCAGATGCTCACTGCTGCCGGGGCGGAATTTGTGCTTTACCCCCAGGAAGTGGTTGCAAGGTCTGCTATCCTTCAGATAAAAAAGCAGCACTCGAGCAGGATTTCCCAGCGGCTGTTTACTCTGCTTGCCGGTTGGGAGGGGACACTGGGAATCATCACCCACAAGAATCCAGACCCGGATGCAATCTCTTCTGCTATGGCCCTTGCTGAGATCGCAAAGCATGCCAACCCGAAATCACTCTCAACACGGATCTTTTACGAAGGTAGCATTGGCCACCAGGAAAACCGGACTTTTGTCAACCTGCTCGACATCAAGATGGAACACATGACAGCAGATGCTCTCCAGAAATGCACCTATCTTGCTCTGGTCGACAGTTCGGGACCTGGTGCGAACAATGACATACCCTCGCAGACCAGGATTAATATTATCATCGACCATCACAAGGAGGGCAGGCACATGGCAACGCAGACTACATTTGTAGATATCCGCCCTGGTGTGGGTGCAACCGCAAGCATCCTTACCCAGTACCTGCAGGAGCTCGATGTCCCGGTTGACAAACGGGTCGCGACTGCACTGCTTTATGGTATCCGTACGGATACCAAGGAGTTCAAGCGCAATGTAACGCCGCAGGATCTCAACTACGCGGGGTTCCTCCTCCCGCTTACGGATGCTGACCTGCTCGATAAGATCATGTCACCTTCCATGTCGCAGGAAACCCTTGACGTAATTGGTTCAGCTATTACCCGGCGCAAGGTGCAGAGCGGGTATCTCTTTGCCAATGTTGGCTATGTTATGAACCGTGATGCACTCCCCCAGGCAGCCGACATACTTATCACCCTCGAAGGGGTGAATACAGCACTCGTGTATGGTATCACGGACAACGCGATCGTGATCTCTGCCCGCAACCGCGATATCAGGTTGCATATCGGCAATGCACTTTCAGAAGCGTTCGGGGAAATGGGCGATGCAGGCGGTCACCCGAATATGGCTGCAGCCACCCTCCCCCTCCATTACTTTGGCAAGGTCGAGGACAAAGACCAGCTGCTTGAGTTTGTCATCGAACCCATCCTGCAGAAGTTCAAGAACCTCGTCGGACTGGAAAACGAGGGAAGAAAGAATGGAGTATAATCTCTTGAAAATACGGGAAAAATCAATTCGGAACAGGAAAATTTTTGAGAAATGTGCTGAACAATGGGAAGGGGAACTGGTGCTTCATCAGACCTGCTTTCCGGGCATTTCAGGCAAAGTGATGGACAAGTAAAAAGCCGGTATCAGAAAAAAGTTCATCAGAGGGTTTGGGATTAGCTATGGATTTTGACGAGTGGGAGCCGTATTACCGCGAAATTCTGGAATATTTCGGGTTCGATCGAGCACAGGATGAGGAAGCGGCACGGGTGCTGGCTGCACTCATGACCAGGGACAATCTTCTCTCCCTTGCTGCACTAACCTGCGATCATTACGTCACTGTTTGTGGAAACGCACCCTGCCTGAAAGATGAGCTTGGCAAAATTCAGGGTGTTGTATTCGCCGCGGATGCAGCAGCTGAAGTGCTTGATGCACACGATATCCGCCCGGATGCGGTTTTCACCGATCTTGACGGTGCGACAGACCGCCTCCTTTCATTGAATGAATCGGGTACAATTGTGGTAATTCATGCGCATGGTGATAACATACCCCTGCTCCGACACTGGGTACCGCGATTCCAGGGCCCGGTCGTCGCGACCACGCAGAGCATCCCGCTCCCGCATGTCCACAATTTTGGTGGATTTTCTGACGGTGACCGTGCAGTTTTTGCAGCTGACGAACTCGGTGCAGCACATATCACGCTCATCGGGTTTGACCTTGATGACAACAATGTAGACCCGATGAAGCGGGGCAAACTTTTCTGGGCGCGAAAACTGCTTGCCCTGATCGGCCATGCCTGCTGAAGCCTATATCCTTGACGGGTATGTAGACGAACCTTCATGTCTTGGCGTGCCGCCCTACGTGTCCCCCTATATTCGCACCGTTGCTGGTGTTTTGATCGGACACAAGTACACTGTGCGGTATCTGACTATTGACCAGCTCCGGAACGACCCGGATTTTATCAATAAGCTGGACCGTGCGAACCTTCTGGTTATGATTGCCGGAGTAACTGTACCGGGAAAATATCTCGGGGGAACTCCCTCATCCCTTACTGAGATCCAGCAGATCGGACAAATGATCCGAGGACCAAAAAAACTGATAGGGGGGCCAATCGGGTTCGGTTATGCTCAGGAGGGTGGTCAGCGGGCGATCAAACAGGTCATCAGTGGTTTTGACGCCCTGCTTAAGGGAGAACCGGCCATTGCACTGGACAATTATCTTGGGGGGAATAAACCAGCAGGAGCACTCGATTACTCTCGCACCGACCCGTGGAGTGTTTCCGGCAGTGGGATTATTGAGCAGCACCCGGATTACCCTCAGGTGATGTGTGAGCTCGAGACCGCACGGGGCTGCTCTCATGGTGCATCGGGGGGGTGTTCATTCTGCACCGAACCTTTCTACGGGACACCGAAGTACCGTCCCATCGAAAGTATAATTGACGAAGTCACTTCACTCCATACTCACGGGGCGAGGCATTTCAGGGTGGGACGGCAGCCTGACATTCTTGCCTATGGTGCGGGTGCCGGAGAGTATCCCGCACCGCGCCCGGATCTCCTGGAAACCCTCTTTGCCTCAATTCGCACTGCAGCACCTGCATTAAAAACCCTGCATATCGACAATACGAACCCTGCGACAATCGCAAAGCACGAAGAGGAGAGCCGTGAGGCAATACGGGCAATCATACGGCATCATACCCCCGGGGATGTCGCCGCGTTTGGTATGGAGACTGCTGACCCGGCCGTGATAGCGGCTAACAACCTCAAGGCAAAATCAGATGAAGTTTTCCGGGCGATCCGGATCGTAAATGAAGAGGGTGGCATGCGAAGGGACAACGTACCTGAACTGCTCCCGGGGCTCAACTTCGTCTGCGGTCTGGCGGGAGAGACCGAGGAGACCTACGACATGAACGAACAGTTTCTCGTTCAAGTACGTGATGCCGGGCTTTCCGTCAGGCGCGTAAACATCCGGCAGGTAATGCCGTTTGAAGGCACACCTGCGTATACACACAATACTCTGGGGAAATATGATCACCGGTTCAGGCGTTTCAAGGAATTTGTGAGGCATAAAATTGATCTCCCGATGCTCCAGCGGGTCTTTCCCATTGGTACCGTACTTCGCGATGTTCGTATTGAAGTCTGCGGGGATCTCTCTTTCGGGCGGCAGATGGGCTCGTACCCCCTCCTGGTCGGAATTCCGGTCCGTCTTTCCGAACGGAGTATTATTGATGCAGTGGTGGTTGACTGGGGTATGCGTTCTGTGACAGCCTTACCCGTTCCCGTCGAGATCAACCTGCTTTCGGCAACCGCATTAAAATGGCTGCCGGGTATAGGGAAGAAAAAAGTGGCTTCGGTGCTGGTGAAACGGCCATTTGCGACATTGGATGAATACCGCAGAATTGCAGGACCTTCCCCCTTGGACTCAGTGATCCACATCTGATCCTGCGAGGTAACTTTCACTACCGGGGATATTTTTACTGATTAAAAAAAAAAATCACTTCTCGAAAAATATAATTCCTGCCATCACTCACTCCCAACTATGGGCTGGAACCGGAAAATATTTTTGGGGATCTTAATTTTTTTCATCCTGGCTGTTTTTTTAATAGTACTCACCGGAAATTTTAGCAAGGAGAGTTTATTGAGACCGTGGTACCAGACAACGGAGTCTCTGGGAGGTGTTTGTGAACTTATATCGGGAGAAGATCAGGACCATTGTTACCAGTACATAGCACGGTTCAGTGGAAATGCCATATTATGTGGTAAAATTGAAGAGGCCGGACCCAGGAGCAAATGCCGGATTTTCGTGGCAGAGTGGTGGAAAAAGGGGAGCTGGTGTAATCCACTAGCTCGTCAGTCGACAGGAAATGGCTCTTATACCTATTACGATTGTATCCAGTACCTTGCGGTAAAATTCAAAGACCCTGGATTGTGCGACAGTATCGGACGGGATATTTCAGCAGCAGGAAATGATCTCAACGAACAAGGGGTAAGTATGACAAGGTGTATTGATCTTGCAGGTACTTCCTGCGGTCATATAGGGCAGAATGCATGCATCAGTCTAGAATCCCGATTAGCTCCGGATGGGAAGCTTATGAAAGAGATTAGCTATTGCCTTGAAGGCCGGAACCTTGGTGAAAGATGTGTCCAGACCGATTAACAGACCATCTTTTTTTTGGGTCCGGCATTTCCATGCACAACGATCAAGACTGCAACTGAAAATTTTATCATAACAAATTCCAGTACCCGTTTTTTTAAGAGTTCTTAAAAAATCAAATCTGTTTGAGTTCCGTCACTTTGAGGATATCTGTCCGGGTTACGATCCCGAGAATTTTGCCGTCCTGCACGACCGGGATCCTGCCGAAGTTACGTGCTGACATGATCTTCAGTGCATCAATCACTGGCGCTGTAGGAGGGAGTGTAACCGGGTCACGGGTCATGACATCCCGGACCTGCATCGCCTCACGATCTATCGAAGTCATATGGTTAATATCAGCAAGCGTCACCATGCCGATCAACGTATCCCGCTCGACTACAGGAAACCCGAGATGTTTGCTTGAGTACATCATGGTGATCACCTGGCTGACGGGAAGAGTGGGGGGAACGGTCGTTACCGGGCTGCTCATCATGTCGCCAACAGTTACATCCTGCAGCAGGAAACTGTACTTCACCGCTGCCGACTCCATGCTCGCACCGATATAGATAAAGAGCGCGATGAGGATCAGGAAGGGTGAGAAGAAAAAGAGTCCGATAAGCCCAAAGACAATTGCAAAACCTTTCCCTATGTCTGCAGCAATCTTTGTCGCACGATGGAGTGGCATCCTTTCAGCCAGCCATGCACGCAGCACCCTGCCCCCGTCCATCGGGAATGCAGGTAAGAGATTGAACGCAAAGAGGATAATATTGAGCAACCCGAGATATCCAAACACAAAGATCACCACACCGGCGACAGGAGGGTTCTTTATGACAGCAGGAACTGCATACGCAATCCCAACGCACATCAGACCGACAACGAGACTGGCGATCGGTCCTACCAGCGCCATGGGCAGTTCGGCTTTCGGGTCCGGAATCCCTTCTTCCATAGCCGCAATGCCACCGAAGATCATGAGCGTGATGCTGTTAATCTTGATCCCTTTGCGGCGGGCAACCAGCGAATGAGCAAGCTCGTGAATGAGGACGCCTCCAAAAAGACCGAGAGCAATAACGGTACCAAGAACCCAGGGCATAATGCCCTCAGTAATAAGCGAGGTATCGATCGGGACGGAAAAAACTCCATGGAGCATATCTGCGGTGAGCGTAATCTGGCTCCCGATGATCCAGGCGAACAGTGGAATGACCAGGATAAAGGAATAATGGATCAGGATCGGAATACCAAAGATTCGTCCGATCCGAAACGATCCTTCCATAACAAAGGATTATCTTTTTAACTCTTAAGTATATACTTTCATCTGATAACGATGGAAACCCAGATTACGGAGTTGTTCGGGCTTCAGATCTATACGGACAAGGGCATGTTTGTCGGCGAAGTCGAAGATGTTCTCATTGATGTGGATCAGAAGAAGATAGATTCAATTGTAGTCAGCAAAGTCAATGACCAGCTCTTTGAGCTGAAAAATTTCAAAGGCCTCAAGATCCCCTACCGAATCATCAGCGCGATAGACGATATCGTCCTGATCCGCCACCTGCCGGGAGCCTTCACGGGCGGCAGTGTGGAAGAGTAAAAAAGGAATCGGGTTGCTGCGGGAGAATCATTCGTATTTTTTTGCTCCTGCATGGTTGTTGTATGGAAAACCGGGAAATATTTTCAGCAATCATCACCATTCCCCCTGTTTTTGTCAGGCTTGACGGGCGTGCATTTCACCGGCTTGCAGAGAACCTTGCCCTGAAAAAACCATTTGATGACCGTTTCAGCGACGCAATGGTTCAGGTATGCCAATTGCTTGTGGCTGACAGCGGGCTCTGTCCTGATTTTGCGTTTACTTTCTCAGATGAGATCAGCCTCTATTTCACCCAACTCCCGTTTAATGGCCGGGTGGAAAAGATCGACTCGGTGTCCGCTTCCTTTGCGGCAAGTTCCCTCACCCTTATCATCGGAGCGACAACACCCCTTTCGTTCGATGCACGGATCATTCCGGCAACACGGGAATTTGCTCTCGAATACCTGACCAACCGGCAGAACGAGGCATGGCGTAATCACATGAACGGTTACTGCCAGCAGGCGTTGATTGAAGAAGGGATGAGTGCAAAAAAGGCTGCAGCCCGGTTAAAAGGCCTGCCGGCAAAAGATCTCCATGAGATGATGCATAAACAGGGGTTCAACCTTGCCACTACTCCGGCATGGCAGCGGAGGGGTGTGCTGGTCTATAAGAAGCTCACGGAAAAGGAAGGGTTCAACCCGATCACCCAACAGACGGTAATAGCCGAACGCAGTGCTGTTACGGTTGATCGTGATCTTCTGCTGTTTACAAGCCCCGAAGGAAAAGAGTTCCTGGGAAAATTGGTTACCTGATCGCAAAGATGCAAACATTTAGATTCCTGTACCCGTTTCACTATCTGTCTTTTTCATCCAGGGTATTCCGGATAACGAGGACAGGTATCCCCTCCCTTCCCAAATCTGTTGTATACTTCAGTTCGGATTTACGGATCCGGAACGGGTAATTCTCGCCGATTTAAAAAAAGAATTCAGTAGATAAGATTATTTGCAGTAATGATGGCTGGTATCGTCTTCGAAAATGGATAGGAAGCACCAACACCGTGACGTATTTCGATAGTTATTTTTGTATCCCTGGCACTGCAGTCACATTAAATTGAACTTCAACCAGGTCACCAGGAGTCATGGCCGATCGAGAGATGCCGCCGCATCTTTTTAATGCAATGAAGTTCGTGTCTTTTGTGGACGAACTCGCATTGGTCCATGCAAATGTTTTTGGACCGAACGTTGGGGTGGAAACCATAACATTCATCTTTTTCCAGATTCACCGACGGAGTGATTGGGACAAGACCGATCATGAACCTTATCTGATCAATCCCTTTTTTACCCTTGATATCAATTGTGAGATGGGAAGAAAAAAATTAGTTACCTTCCCGTGAGATCCCTATGGTCATGCTGACGGTCTCGGTTACCCCTTCAATTTTCCAGTCTTTTATCAAATCATGATTTATCAGTTTATCCCCCGTTTTAAGAAAGGAAAAATGGACACCTGTGTCAGGTCCTGTGGCCAGAACCTCTCCTGCAATAATGTTTCCGCTGTTTTTACTGAGAAGGCTGAAGATCCTGGCATTATCTACCAGCACTTCTACCGAAATGAACTCGCTGACGACCAGATCAAGTTCCTTGCGCATCTCCTGGATCCTGCGGATAACCTCACGCTCATACCCTTCTTTCTCGAGATCATCATCAAGCCTGACATCCACATACACCGTTGCATCCTGCATGGGAGCGGAAAATACTTCTGCGGGGAGTTTTTCGGTGAATGTTACCTGTTCCGCACCGATTTCGAAAACCTCGCCATTGGAACCGAGTTTTACGCTCCGCCCGGCCGCGATCTCTGCTTTTATGTGGTTGCCGTCAGCAGCTTCGATAAGCCCCTTCACTTTGAAGGAGTTCTTCCCAAATCCTTTTCCGAGTGCCTTCATGACCGGCTCTGCATGCCAGCCGATCCGATCCCACCTGCCCATAACGACAGTGACCTTTCTGGCGTTGGCCCGGTCCAGGCAGACTGCATTCAACTGTTCAATTGCGTTTTTCACCGGTTCAGCATTCGTCACGACAACAACTTCTGATACCGGCCAGCGGAGTTTCCGCTTGCCTGCCTGACGTGCATTTGCACAGGCGTCATCAAAGGATCGGACGATATCAACCCCATGTTCGAGAGATGCATCAACAAGTGCCGGATCCCCGGCATTCCAGTCCTGCAGATGAATGCTTGCGGGATCATTCCTGCACCTGAGGTTCTGGTAGATCTCTTCAGTGATATGGGGGCAGAACGGTGCAAGGAGCCCGGTGAGCCGGCGCATAACATAGTAGATCGTCTCATCGGCATGGCGTTTGTCAACCGACTCCCCCTCGGACCACATGCGGGGGCGGACAAGCTGAACATACCAGCGGGAGAGATCTTCCAGGATAAAGTTCACCAGTTCACGGGTTGCCCGGTGGAGCTGGCATTCCTTCAACGCTGTATCAACGGTGGCAGCTACGGAGTTAATACGGGATATGATGAAACGGTCCTCGTCTGGCATATGACTGAGATGTGCCCGGATGTACGCCCCATCCCAGACTCCATTCCTGTTCGAAGGTTCGAATTTATCCAGGATCATATAGGGGAGCGGGAAACGGTACACGTTCCAGAGGATGTTCACTGCACGGTTGGTTGTGCCAACACCCTCCCAGTTAAACTTGAGATCGTCCCAGGGAGCTGATGAGGAAAGCACGTACAGCCGGAGTACATCGACACCGACTTTTGCGATGACCTCTTCGGGGGTTACGACATTGCCAAGGCTTTTTGACATCTTCTTACCCTCGGCATCGAGAGCAAAGCCGTGCATGCAGACAGTCCGGTAGGGTGCTTTGCCGAATGCGATGGTGCTCGCTCCGAGCTGGGAGTAGAACCAGCCCCTTGTCTGGTCCTGTCCTTCTGTGATAAAATCTGCCGGCCAGAGGTTATCAAACTCTGTGGTTTTACCCGGGAATCCGAGCGTAGCCCACGATGCAACGGCCGAGTCGAACCAGACATCGAAGATATCCTCGACCCGTTTCATCGTGCCGCCGCAGTTGCACGGGATTGTAACATCATCAACGAAGGGGCGGTGTGGATCCGCGAGTGGCCTGCTGCTGCGCTCTTCGAGTTCGCTGATAGTGCCTATCACCCGATAAGCATCGCATTTCGGGCAGACCCAGACGGGGATAGGTATGCCCCAGTAGCGCTGGCGCGAGATACACCAGTCGCGGGCTTCCTTGATCCAGTCGTAGAACCGTGCGCTTCCTGCCCAATCCGGGTACCAGGTGACTTTCGCCACTTCGTTGATCATGAGGTCCCGCATCTCGGAGATTTTCAAGAACCATTGTGATGTCGCCCGGAAGATGATCGGTGTCTTGCAGCGCCAGCAGTGACCATAGCGGTGGGTGACGGTCTCTTTTGCAAACAGGTGATCGCCAAGCGCTACCAGAACATTCTCATTGGAATCCCGCACGAACTGACCTGCAAAGATCCCGGCCTCTTCTTTGAATTTCCCGGCACCATCCACCGGGCAGACAATGGCAAGTCCCTCCTTTGTCCCAAGCACGAAGTCGTCCCAGCCATGGCCAGGTGCGATGTGTACCATGCCGGTATTCTCGAGCGCAACGAACTCTGCGGTGAGAACCTTGTGATCGATCTCGTGCTGGAGTGGCACGCAGGAAAAGAGCGGTGACTCGTATTCCCATCCTGCGAGATCGGCCCCCTTCTTTGTCTCCAGAATGGAAAAGTCCTTACAGCGTCCCTTCTTCAGAACCGCTTTTACCAATGGTTCGGCAATCCAGAGGAGTGTTTCCCTGTCGTCTTTTTTGGCGAGCACTTTTGCATACTCGAAATCCCCAGCTACGGCCACGGCAACGTTGGCCGGTAGTGTCCACGGCGTTGTCGTCCAGATAACAAGGTATTCGTTTTTCTTACCTTTGAGGGGGAACTTGACGAAAACCGAGGGGTCGTTCACGTCCCTGTATTCCACTTCAGCATCTGCAATCGCTGTCTCGCACCGGGGACACCAGTTGACAACACGGTGCCCGCGTTCGAGCATGCCTTTTTCCTCAGCCCGTGCGAGTGTCCACCATGCAGCCTCAATATATTCAGGCATAACCGTCTGGTAAGCGCCCGGGAAGTCCAGCCAGACACCAAGACTGGCGAACTGGTCATCCATCAGGAGCTTGTTCCTGGTAGCAAACTCTCGGCATTGATCGATGAATTTCCGGATGCCATACTTCTCGATATCCTTTTTTGACTCAAAGCCGAGTGCCTGCTCAACTTTTACTTCGATCGGGAGACCGTGCATATCGTAGCCAGCCCGGTCAATTACATGACGGCCACTCATGCGGTAATAGCGCAGGATAGAGTCTTTTAGTATCTTGTTCCACGCAGTTCCCAGGTGAATGGTCCCTGTGGTATAGGGGGGACCGTCAACAAAAAAGAACGGTTTCCCTCCACTGCGGTGCTGTTTTACGGTTGCGTAAGTATCATTGGTGCGCCAGTATTCCTGCACCGCACACTCTATCGACTGTGCATTGAAGTTAGCGATGACTTCTCTCACAAAACCCCTCTTGAATATGTTTATGACGCAGAAATGTGCGTAGGCAATGTTGGTGCTGGTGGACAAAGTAGTTTTTCTCCCATAACAGGTAACCAAGTTTCCGGCAGTACCAAAAAACGAAGTACCTGGGGGATCGGAATCGTAACAATTATATGCGTAACTTTTGAATTGAACATCATGAGATTCGAACGATACTCTCTCATTATCGGGGTAATGGTGATCCTGCTTGCATGTGTTTGTGGTTGTACTACAACACCGAATACAACCCCCGTGGCTGCGACAACAACAGTACCGGGAGTTCCCCCGGTTCCCTCGTATACTCAGGTAACTTCTGCCTATCAGGCGGCAAAAAACAGTGGTCTGGAGACCACCATCGACACCCATTTTAATGACTATAAATGCCTTGACATCCAGAAGGCTCTCGGGGTTGACTATCTTTACCCCGATCAGAAGTATACGATATGGGCAACATCCCCTGCGGGGGGGACGATCAATGTGAATATTCTGGTTCTTAAGGTAGATGATTATGAAAAGATCCAGACTGTCACACCAACCTGGGATACCGTAAAGAAGACCTGGGTGTATGACGGGATTTCACCCCTCATCCAGCTCAATGATATCTCCGTTCCCCAGGAAAAGACCCTCACGATAAAGAATCAGGGTAAGTATTTCCTGTGTGCTGATGACCGGAAGGAATCCGGTATCAATGATGCCATCTTCCGGGTACCAATAAAAATTACACGGCTCTGATGCCGGTGCAAGGAAAAACGCTACTTTTTTTAGACTGAACCGAATCCTTTTATTTGGACAGACCTACCTTTAGAGTTGGAATAGTTCTATGGATGTCTTCAGATGCTGTAACGATTTGCATGCCACAACGGACATTCTGGAGTACACTACGGAATAAAACAGAACAGCAGAACTGACCGGAATGATCATTGATGGAGACATATCCCATTATTTGTGGCGGTGTTAAGAAGAAGACCGCGGAATTCGTGAATGTGTGTTTTCCCTACACTGGTGAACTATACGCAAAGGTCTGCCTGGCGAGCGAGAGCGATTTGAAGGAAGCAGTTGCGGCAGCTGTGCGGGGATATGAAAAAACCCGCAGACTTTCTTCAGGAACACGGTCACGAATCCTTTCCAGTCTTGCCGATGAGATCCATAAGCGGTCAGACGAACTGGTCGATGTGATAGTGATGGAAGGTGGCAAAACAAAAAAGTTTGCGGTCAATGAGATATCCCGTGCAGAGGTAACTGTCCGGACTTCTGCGGAGGAAGCAAAAAGAATCTACGGGGAGATAATCCCGCTCGACTGGACAGATGAAACTGAAGGGAAAGTTGGTTTTCTCCAGCGGTTCCCGCTTGGGCCTGTTCTTGGGATTGTCCCATTTAATTTCCCGCTGAATCTCGCCTGCCACAAGCTCGCACCGGCTATCGCTGCAGGGAACTCCATCATTCTCAAACCTGCAACCGCTACACCCGTTTGTAGCTTACTTCTTGGTGAGATGACGCTCGAAGCCGGTCTCCCCCCGGAAGCGATTAGCGTGGTACCCTGTGTAAAAGTACGTGCGGAAAATCTCGTACGGGATCCCAGTATTGCATATCTCTCGTTCACCGGCAGTTGTTCGGTTGGCTGGCACCTTCGTACTATTGCAGGACGAAAAAAGGTAGGACTGGAACTGGGAGGGAACGCAGCGGTTATCGTTCACGAGGATGCAAACCTCGATTTTGCTGCAGACCGGATCGCTACCGGGGGTTTTATCAACGCCGGTCAGGTCTGCATATCTGTCCAGCGGGTGCTGGTGCACCGCCCTGTCTACGATCACACCCTTGAAAAAATTCTCTTAGCGATGAAGGCGCTGAAGGTTGGCGACCCCCGCGAATCTGAGACAGATATAGGTCCTATGATCGATAAGGAGAAGGCAGTGGAGGCACATAGGAAAGTCCAGGAAGCCGAAGAGCAGGGTGCACGCGTTCTGATCGGCGGTAAACTGGAAGAGTCATTGTTTGAACCCACCGTTATTGTCGACACGAAACCGGATATGAGAGTAGTTCGTGAGGAAGTATTTGCTCCGGTAATTTCTGTAATCCCCTATGATGATTTTTCCGAAGCACTCCGGATGGCTAACACGGGTGAGTTCGGTCTCCAGGTCGGAATATTCACCCAGAACCTGAACCGGGTTATGCGGGCATTTGGAGAGATGGAAGTGGGGGGAGTAATTGTGAACGACATTCCCACCTTCCGGGTCGACCAGATGCCATACGGTGGTATGAAGGGGTCAGGGATCGGGCGTGAAGGTCCTCGCTATGCGATTGAGGAGATGACCGAGCTCCGGCTGATGGTGATAAACCGGAATGGCGGGATGGAGTAGCTGGATGGGTCTTGGTGCTATGGCAGTTCACGCCGCACCCCTGTCGCCCTTGTATCGTACCCTCCGAGGCGGTCAAGGATCTCCTTAAATGCAGGTGAGACCAGGGTTTCACAGAGTTCCGAAACCCGGGGATCCTCAAGATGCTCGCGACGTATCGCGATCTCGTAGCGTTCCGATGCCACCGGAATGAACCGGAGTCCGAGTGCCTTTGCTGCACTATAAACGCACATCCCGGCATCGGCTTCTCCGGATTTCACTGCAAGAGCCACGGCAAGATGGGTGGTCACCTCCCGCTCATACCCCTGGATCTGGGATGGGTCGATACGATCCTTCCCCAGCAGGTGATCAAGCAACATCCGTGTACCGGATCCCCGCTGCCTGTTTACAAAAGTGTGGCACTGCAGTTCATTGAAATCGATTCCCTTTATTGAAACTATCCCCTGTTGTCGCTCCGTGACACAAATCAGGACAATATCCTTCCCAGGCAGGTATTTTTGCAGGTAGGGGATGTTGTAGTCCCCATCTCCGGCGAGCAGGTGCATCGGGGCAGCATGGCACTCGTTCTTTTTGAGAGCGAGGATCCCTCCCATGCTTCCCACATGCGTGGAATGAAGTTCGACGTCCTTTTGCGAGAGGAGATCGGCAAGATAGTCAACCAGAGGATCGTGGCTCCCGGTTAACAGGAGTGCCTTTTCGGCTTCAGCTGGTGAAACGGTCAGGTTTGCGGTTACCCGGGTTCCTGCTTCGTAGCCCTCAACCCCGGCCGGCATTTTCAGGTACGCGTTGGACCGGACCGCACTCATCTGGACCCCTGCACCCCGTGATAATGGGGAAAGCACCCAGCGATCACCTACGCGGCCTAACGAGCACAGGACAAACTCGTCATTCCCGATATCCTTGGAAACCGAAACGGTAAAACAGGCCTCCATACTGCCAAACGAGGGTACAGGAAGACCGAACTGGTGAACAAGTGGTGTCACGATCTCGCGGAGTACCGTCAATGCTGACAGGGAATATCCCGGCATACCTAGGACCGGTTTTTTATTGATCCGCCCGATTATTGCCGGCTTACCGGGTTTGATGGCAACGCCGTGGATCAGCACCTCGCCGAGGTCTGCAATCACATCGGCAGTGAAGTCTTTTGTACCGGCCGAAGATCCTGCAGAGATAATTACGAGATCGTTTTCCTCGACCGAACGCTGCAGCACTTTCCTGATCTGCACCGGGTCATCTTTCACCATGGGATAGCGTGTGCACCGTGCACCGAGCGCTGCCAGCATCGCTTCTGCCATCACGGTGTTACTCTCAACAACCTGTCCGGGTGCAGGGAGATTACCATGGGAGACAAGCTCGCTTCCTGTAGGGATCAACCCGATCCGTAAGGTAAGTACAGGCACTTCGGTAATGCCATATGCAGCGAGAGCACCAAGATCGGACGGGCGAATCTGGTGGCGTGATGGCAGCGCCATTTCGGATTCTCCTATGTCTTCACCCGCAGGGCGGACATGCTGCCATGGCGGGGCTGCCTTGCGGATGGTATACCTCTCATGATCGATATGTACATCCTCGATCATGATCACGGCATCATAGTGGGGTGGCACGACATTACCGGTATTCACTCTCACCGCATGCTTCAGGGTAACCGGGTGTTGTTCGTTTGCTCCCCGGGTATCTTTACTTTCAACGGCGATACCATCCATCGCGGCAAGGTGCACTTCAGGCACTGAATACCGGGCAAAGATGGGTTCTGCAGTGACCCGTCCGACCGATTTAAGTAAGGGGACCATCTCGCGTGTCGGTGTGCAGGAGAATCCGGTGCGAAGGAGTGAGAGGGTATCTGATAATGAAGTCACCGTGAGATAGCGTTTTACCATAGAATCACCTCTACCAGTGTTCCGGTTTCCAGCCCTTCACTTTCAGCAGGAATCCGGACGACACCGGTGCTTTTTACAAGGGTATTGAGAAGCCCGGATTTTCCGAACAGGGGTGTTGCAATTCCATCATGTACAGCGACCCGCACATAATCCTCCCTGCCTTTTGACGATGGCACATTCTGACCAAGCGTAGCCTGTACTGATCGCACCCCGCTATCCGTATCCCCGGTCATTCCTGCAAACAGGTAACGGATGATTGCAACGAGCACGATGAAAGCAGATGCAGGGTGGCCGGGCAGCCCGATGACCGGTTTATTCCCACATCTCCCGATAATGGTAGGTTTCCCGGGAGCAATTGCAATACCGTGGATCAGGACCTCCCCCATATCCCTGATAATCGCCGCTACCATATCGCGATCATCTTTGGAACTTCCCCCGGAGATCAGGACAGCGTCGCATTCTGCGGTTGCCTTGCTGAGAGCAGAACGAAGCGCATTCCGGTCATCCGGTACGATTCCATAGATTACCGGAGTGCATCCCTTTTCCCGTACAAACGAGGCAACCACATACGAGTTGACATCCCGTACTTGTCCGGGAAGTGGTTGTATGTTTACCGGCACCAGTTCGTTCCCGGTGGAGAGGATCCCGATTCTGGGTATCGTGACAACCGGCACGTCCATGCACCCTGCAGCGGCAAGGACACCAATATCCTGTGGTGATAGTCTCTTCCCTTTTTTACAAACAGTGTCTCCTAAGGAAAAATCCTCATTATAAAAGAGAACGTTTTCCCCATGTGCTACAGGTTTTTTTACGAGAATTTCCTTGCCTATCTTCTCGGTATATTCGATCATGATAACCGCATCTGCACCTTCCGGGAGGATTCCTCCGGTAGGAATGTAAATGCATTCACCTGATCGAAGGGAGTCGCCCACGGACGCTCCCATGGCAACGCTGCCCCGAAGGGGTAAGATTGAGGGGATGGTATCGCTTGAGCCCGTAGTATCGGCAGATCGTACTGCGTACCCGTCTACGACAGAGCGGGTGAAACCGGGAATATCGACATCTGCAAGTACATCCTCTGCGAGAATGCGGTGGAGTGCTTCGATGAGCGGGATCGGTTCACCACTACAACGTAGAGCAAGATTCCTTATCTCTTCGATTGCCTTTGAAACGGAAACTACCTTTAAAAAAAGACTCATTTGAAGCAGCCCAGCTGGCAGCCGCGGATCTTGATACCATTTGCATTACAGTACTCACTGATCTCCTTTTTGGGGATGCGGTACTTTGCAGCGATGGAGAATGCCTCCGGGCAGGTGATACTTTTTTCGATGCCTGCACTCTTGAATGCCTGTTCAATCTTATCTGCGTCCATGGTAACACTATGCTGTTTACTTCATCATAGGGTTTACCTTTCAATCACCATGAGACTCTTAATCGTGATGAACTGCTAATTCTAAGTACATGAAGGTCGCTCTTATCAACTCCCGGCAGGACAAAGCGGGAGTGAATATCCGGCACCACATTGAACACCTTCTTGGTACGATTGTTCCTGGGGGGGACCAGTATCAGGATCGTACCTATGATTTCTATGATGTGGCTGAGCGTCTGATCCATGCAGAACATATCGATATTCAGATTGATGCAGATCTCCTGATCTTTCTCTCGCGGCATTACAGTGCCAATCCTGTTCCGGTCCTCACCGTGCATGTGACCGGAAATTTTGGTGCTGCAGAAGTCGGGGGAAGTCCCCGCACTCTTGCGCCTGCAGCCCCTGCGATGATGCAGGCAACGCTCCGTGCACTCAGAAAACACTGTCCTGAAGGGTACCGGGTCTCCTATGAAGTCACCCACCACGGACCGACCGGTCTTTCACATCCCTCATTCTTTGTCGAAATCGGGAGTACGGAAAAAGAATGGACTGATCCTGTTGCTGCCAGAGCTGTCGCGGAAAGCGTTTTGTCTGCATCTGCAGTGAATTCAGTGCCTCTGATTGGATTTGGTGGTACCCACTATGCAACACGGGAGACTGAGATTGCCCTTACCTCCCGAGGGGCGTTCGGGCATATCGCCCATACCCGGGAAATCCCGATGCTTGATGAGGAGCTGGTGCTGGCGATGATGGCAAAAAGCGGGGCTGTTGCTGCATATATTGACCGGAAAGCGCTGGATCGCGAAGAACTCCGCAATCTGAACAGGATGCTCAACCGGCTCTCGATTCTCCGGCTATCGGAAAGTGAGATCATGGCAATGGGCCACCTGTCTTGGAATACCTACCAGGCTGTCCGTGTTATGGCAGAGCAGATCTGTTCAGGCGCACGGTGCTATGTCCATAATCTGACTGGGGAGGGGACGCTGTGTATGGTCAGTGTAAATCCGGATCTGATTGGTGAAACTGTGAAATCTGATGAGACTGCCCTGATACAATCGCTTGGTAAAATTCCGGTCGTTCACCTTTCCACGCACGAGAACCGCCTGCTTCCGGAATTTATCACGTATGAAAGCCATTCTTCACAAATAATAAATGATTTAAATACGTTGTGCGTAAAAATCATACGTAACAAAGAGATCACTGCAACGGAGAAAGATACCCTGATCATACATAAGGCAAGGTTCGATCCCCATAAAGCGCGCAACCTGGGGGTTCCCGCAGGACCTTCCTATAAACACTTGGTGGCGGGTCAGGTAGTCGAGATCGATGGCAGGATGATTACTCCTGACATGGTGTCTTCCTGCAGTGAAATTAAACTCCACATCCCGGGGTTGGAGAAGTTTTCATGAGGTCAATTGTAGAAGAGGCACTTACTAAGGCGAGGGACGAACCCGTTTCCACCTCGCAGAATAACGAAGACCTTGACCAGATCCTGGCCGAGCTCAAGACTGAAATCACGGTGATTGGTTGTGGTGGCGGGGGATCGAACACGATCTCCCGCATGATGGAGGAAGGTATTCACGGGGCAAAACTCATCGCTATCAATACGGATGCCCAGCACCTGATCCGCACCCAGGCGAATCAGCGCATCCTTGTCGGCAGGCAGCGAACCCGGGGTCTGGGTGCCGGGTCCATCCCCCAGATAGGAGAAGAGGCTGCGCTGGAAAACGAGGCGGAGATCCGTGCGGTCGTTTCCGGCTCCGATATGGTCTTTATTACCGTTGGCCTTGGTGGCGGTACCGGGACAGGTGTCGCCCCGGTTGTTGCAAAGGCTGCCCGGGAAGAAGGGGCACTGACCATTGCAATCGTCACCCTGCCTTTTTCTGCGGAAGGTGCCATCCGTATGGAGAATGCAGAGGCGGGGCTTGAGCGCCTCAGGGATGTGGCAGATACGGTTATTGTTGTGCCGAATGACCGGCTGCTGGAAGTCGTACCCAAGCTCCCACTTTATGCCGCTTTCAAGGTTGCCGATGAAGTTCTCATGCGTGCAGTCAAGGGGATTACCGAACTGATTACCATGCCCGGGTTAGTCAATCTTGACTTTGCGGATGTGCGTACCGTTATGGAGCGTGGTGGCGTTGCCATGATAGGTATGGGCGAGAGTGACAGCGAGGATAAAGCGGCTGACTCAGTGAAAAAGGCGATCCGCTCTCCGCTCCTTGATGTGGATATCAGCGGTGCAACCGCTGCACTTGTTAACGTGGTCGGCGGGCCGGATATGACCATGGAAGAGGCAGAAGGGGTTGTGCAGGAAGTCTATAACCGTGTTGACCCGGGTGCGCGGATCATCTGGGGGGCACAGATCGACCCCGCAATGCAGTGTAAGATGCGGACCCTGCTGGTTGTCACGGGCGTACGGTCGCCACAAATATATGGTCGTAATGAAAAGCTTACCCCCAAAGTACAGAAACAGTTTGAGATCGATTTTCTCAAGTGAGCAGATATGGAAATTTCAAAACCTGACTTCAAAGTCGATATACTCCACGAGGAGTTATTCCGCAAATACTGGCGGGTGCTAAAACTCGCACGAACCCCTACCCGGGAAGAGTTTACCAAGATCGCGACCGTCGCTGCCGCGGGTGTCTTACTCGTCGGACTGATCGGATTCATCATCTACGAGCTCTTCGTATTATTACCCTACTGATTGGTATGACGCAACCAACACCCCCCGCACCCAGAGCGCCTCAGCTTCCCGCAGAGCCGGAGGTCTTTATCAACCGCATCTTTGCGATTAAAACGACCTCCAAACAGGAGCGCACCGTAGCTGATAACATCCTGAAAGCGATCGACACCAAAGCGACCGACGTCAAGGTAACCGCCATCATTGTTCCCAACGAGCTGCAGGGCTATGTTCTTGTTGAAACTCCCGAAAAGCTGAACAGGATTGAACAGCTCGTGGAAAAGGTTGCACATGCGCGTACAGTGATCAAAGGTGAGACGACCCTTGCTGAAGTCGGGCACTTTCTCATTCCAAAACCGGTTGTTGCCGGTATTGATGAAGGCACGATTGTTGAGCTGATAGCCGGACCATTCAAAGGCGAGAAAGCAGTCGTCAAGCGTGTTGACTCAGCAAAAGAAGAGATCACCGTCGAGTTGTACGAAAGTATCGTCCCAATCCCGATCACGGTAAGGGGCGACAATGTCCGTGTGGTCGAGAAATTCAAGGACCGGTAATCACTTTAACTCATTTTTTTCCAAATCCTGTTCCCTGCGAGAGCCACGTATTTCAATTGCTTCTGCTCCAAGATCACCTTTATTTCCTTTCCCGTCAAAATCTACAGACCCAAGCTTAGTGCCCATTTACGGGACGGCATGGTGCAAAGACTATGGCAGAAGTGGTCGAGGTTTTAGTACCCGGCGGAAAGGCAACGGCTGGTCCCCCATTAGGACCATCGCTCGGACCACTCGGTATCAACGTGAAAGCTGTTGTCGATGAGATTAACGCAAAGACCGCGTCCTTCAACGGAATGCAGGTCCCGGTCGTTATTACTGTTGACGACAAGAAGAAATTCACGATCACCGTGGGTATCCCACCGGTGACGGCACTCATCAAGAAAGAGGCCAATATCGAGAAAGGATCCGCAGAGCCTAACGTCAAAGTGGTAGGCAATCTACCATTCGAGGCCGCTATCAGAATTGCCAACATGAAACTCGAAAACATGCTCGCGTACGAGTTAAAGACTGCCGTTAAGGAAGTCATTGGCACGTGTGTCAGTATGGGAGTTACCGTTGACGGCAAGAAACCCAAAGAGGTTCTCGCCCTCATCGCACAAGGCAAGTACGACAGCGTTCTCGTGAAATAACATGAGAAAACCATAGGAGATCGGGAAGGTCTGGTCGCAGAACTATGGAGGAATCTGATGGTTGATAGGGCCAAAATTTTGGAAGCCGTAAAAACGGCGATTGAAAAAGCGCCAGAGCGTAAGTTCTCTGAGAGCATCGATATTACCATCAATCTCAAGAATATCGATATGGCGCAGCCGAAAAATCGTATTGACGAGACGATTCTGCTTCCCCACGGTATCGGCGAAAAGATCGGTATCTGTGTGATCGGGAAGGGAGATATTGTCACCCAGGCAAAAGATGCCAAGGTTGATCTGATTATCGGCCCTGAAGAAGTTGAGCGGCTTGGCGGAGCACCCCGTGAAGCACGGAAAGTTGCCAGTACTTACCGGTATTTCCTTGCTGAGATGGCGGTCATGCCACAGGTCGGACGATATCTGGGTCCGCGGCTCGGTCCACGGGGCAGGATGCCGATGCCGATTGCCGGTAGCACGGATATCCGACCGATTGTCGAACGTCTGCGCAACTCGGTGAAGATCAGGACAAAGGACAAGACGGTCTTTTCTACTAAGGTCGGAACAACAGCTATGAAGCCCGAACAGGTCGCAGAGAATATCGAAGCGATCGTCAAGAGGATTGAATCTGTTCTCGAACAGGGTCCGCTGAATGTCCGTTCTGTGTTTGTCAAGACGACCATGGGTCCTGCAGTGAGGTTGGAATAATGGCGTTGTATACACACCACCTACCCTCCTGGAAGAAGGATGAGGTCGCTGATATCAAGGAGAACGTAAAAAAGTTCACGCTGATCGGGCTTGTCGATATGTACGGTATCCCGGCACAGCAGGTGCAGCAAATCCGCAGGAACCTCCGCGGCAAGGCTGTCATCAAGGTGACCAGGAACACGCTCATCAAGCACGCGTTCGAAGAAATTGGCGGCGATGTGAAAGGACTCACAAAATATGTGTCCGGTCACTCGGCACTCATCTTCACCAACGACAACCCGTTCAAACTCTTCAAGCAGCTGGAAAAGACCAAGACAAAGATGGCGGCAAAGGCTGGCGAAAAAGCGCCGGAGGATATCATCATCGAGAAAGGTCCGACCAGTTTCAAGCCGGGTCCGATTGTCGGTGAGCTTCAGCAGGCTGGTATACCCGCAGCGATAGAAGGCGGGAAAGTCAAGATCCGCGAGACTAAGACCGTCGTCAAGAAAGGCGGTGTCATCTCGGCCAAGCTCGCGACCATCCTTGCCAAGCTCGATATCAAGCCCATGGATGTCGGACTTGCACTGCAGGTTGCCTACCATGACGGTGATATCTTTGAGCCATCCGTGCTTGCCGTTGACGAAACCGTTATCCTCGGCCAGATCCAGCTCGCGGGCCTGCAGGCATTCAACCTGTCGGTTAACGCAGCGATCCCGACGAAGGACACAATGGGTGCGATCCTGACAAAAGCCGTCAGGGATGCACGAGGGCTTGCAGTTGAAGCAGCGATCTATGAAAAAGACGTTGTTGATGCGATTATTGGTAAAGCGTACAGAGAAAGCCAGGCAATTAAAAGCCTGGTAAAATAAGTATCAGATATTGAGGTGAACAAGATGGAGTATATCTATGCAGCACTTCTCCTGCACAAAGCAGGCAAGAAGGTCGATGAGAATGGCGTCAAGGCAGTCCTTACCGCCGCAGGTGTAACAGCAGACGAATCCCGCGTAAAGGCACTCATTGCAGCACTCGATGGCGTAAATATCGAGGATGCAATCAGCAAGGCCGCCGTAGCACCGGTTGCAGCAGCAGCGCCCGCAGCAGCAGGCCATGCAGCACCCGCAGCAAAGGAAGAAGCACCAGAAGAGCACAAGAAGGAAGACGAAGAGAGCGGCATGGCAGGGCTTGGTGCCCTGTTCGGATAATTCTCTTTTTTCCTATCTTTGCCAGATTACCCGTTGCCCTGTTTTATTTTCTTTCACCGTGCATTGTTTTGGTGTACGTAAAGAGATACAATTCAGGGCTCTTGGGAATTCCTTTTATCACGGTTTGAAATTAAATACACAGGTAAAGTGATGGGGGAGACCGTGCAAGGACCCTTGATCCGACCGATGATAACGTATTCCCTGGTCAGTTATTATCGCATTTTGGGGAGCTTTAAGTGGTGTGGGGAAACCCCGGTTGAGGGTTCAGCTTGTTATTGAGCTTTTCCTATGAACACTGGATATCCGGTTATTCAGGGAGATTGTCATCTTACGAATGCGATGGATGCTGCCCCCCCGAGGGGACGTCCCCTCGGCGGTTAAAGGAACTAAAAAAATGCTGAAACCTTCTTGCCCCGCTGTGCCTCGGAGAGGCCCTGCGGCGGGGATTCTCGAACTAATCGATTTTCATGGATCCGGGCTAAACCTGATTCGTTCATGCATGTCTTTTCAGAGCCCGATTCGGCGCAAATTATAAAACTAAAGGTAGTGAACAGACACTTTAGAAGAGGTAAATTATGGACTGGCTCTTAACGCTTGGAATACTGTTCATCATAATTGCTATAATATTTGTGATTCTTGGATTTATCGGCAGGGTAGCATGGACAATTGGAAAGTGGATTATTATCATCTTTATAATCCTCGCGATAATTTCCCTGATTATAGGAAAACCCCTGTATTAACTTTTTTTTTAAAAAAAAGCTATGATGAAGGGCTACATGAGGAAGGAAAAAAAAGGTGTGCAGAACCAGGACGGTTGCTTCTACATTCTGCCGCTAATGGTCAATGCACTTCTAATCGCCGCTTCCCATTTCTCGGCGTTTGAAACAAAGAACGTTGTCGGTTCGACGCTCCCTTCAAACTGGATCTGGAGCTGTTTTCCTCCTGGGGCTGAAACCGTTTGGATAGATCCCAATGCTTTATCGAGTTTAACCTCTGTGGTTTTTGACATGAATCCCCCGGTTTTTACATCAAGGAGGATCCTGACATTGGTCATATAGAGTATTCCCTTGCCAAAGAAGTCTGACTTGGCATCATCCTGCATGATGATCTTTTCATCCGAAAGTAATTCCATTATCGTTTCACCAAACTATACTCGTGTTCGAAGGGCTAATAAATATGTCGCACTCTTCCCCTGTACTGGTAGGGAAATGAACAGTATCTGTATCCTAACGACGTAAAAAATTTAGCGGTAATTATTTTTGATGGCGCAAAGTTCCCTATTCAGATCAGAAATCAGCTGTTATATTGGTATCCCGACGTAAATGTTATGCTTCGTCGCTACGATCTTCACCCTGACGTGTCCTGACTCTTTTGGACAGTTATATACCGAAACCACCCGGTCACGGGCAACACCGAGCATCTCACCGTGTATCCACCCCGGTGCCCGGATCTCGACTGTCACTTTTTCCCCTTTGGAAAAGACAAGAGGGATAAAGGGACGCCTTACCATGCCAAAGTCCCTGACCGAGTCGAGCTTAAGTTTTATTCCGCACTCCTTCTCCCATGGTTTGATGCTCTGGTTATAGAACTGCCACCAGCTCTGGGCTTTCACCCCTTTGGGGGATCTGCCGTACCGGTAGTGCTCGAACTTCTGGATACCCAGCGGTGGGAAACGTTTGCCGGCACCAATCTCCTGCGCAAACCGGATCAGTTTTGGTATCTCTGCATTGTTAATTCCGGGTATGAACACGGGTGCGATGAGCAAGTCAATCCTGCTCCTGGCGACCGCTTTTGCTGAATCGGTTATCTTTTGAATATCATATGAGTCAGTGCCTGCAAGGAGCTGTGCAATTGCCGGATCAAGTGCGTGAAGGGAAAGGTTAATCCGGTCAAGTCCTGCCCCTTCAAGTGCTGCAATCTTCGCCATGGTAAGCAGGGTGCCGTTAGTCTGGAGCGAAATGACACTTACCTCCTCAATCTGCCTGAGCTTCCCGATGAGCTCGGGAAGATACGGGTACATAACCGGTTCACCCGGCGAATCAATGTGACATTCAACCCCCGGTCCCTTGAACCCTGCAATTTCCTCAACAGCTTCTGCCAGGTACGCCATCTCCACTTCATAGCTGGTGGCACGAGTTGTTGATTCAGGCCCGGCATCCACCGAACAAAAAGGGCAGTTTAGGTTACAGCCGCAACTCGGGCGTACCTGCAGGAGACTGGTACCACGGTCGATTATGCCAAAGTAGAGCGAACCGACAAGGGGGATTTCGGATTTGCTGGTAATTCTGATGTGTGTCATGAAAAAGCGGGATAATTTAGAAATTGCAGTTCTTTCTCATACGTTTTTGAGCCGGTAGCCCCACCATTCACCTCTGGTAAACAGTGGAGATGGATCTTTTATCCGGGCAAATACAAATTCAAATGCGTCCTGTTCCACACCGCATCGTGAGGCTTTTGTGTTGTACCGGACGAAGGCATCATACATTTCAGCCCTTGGGACACAACCCGATGGATCAGCGATGAGTCGTTCCCGGTGAAAATGCCAGATCCGATCAAATTCCCTGTCTTCATCATTCAGCGGTTTCACTCGTTCCTGTTCAATGTTTTCTGCAGTCTCCCGTTTTTCTGACACGCACCGGAGATCGTTATAAAAATCCCGTACGGTTGTAAGACCCTGCCGGAGATCGTTCAACTCCATCTCAAGTTTTTTGATCTGCCTTTCCTGGCTGATGATCTGGTCAGATAGCACCATGGCTGGTGGTTTCCTTTTTATGTTCCATCCTGATAAATTGGTCGCTCCTCGAATACCGGACACATCAGTCCCTTATTTCCCGTTTTTTTCCTGCATACACACATTGTCCGAACGAGACGCAACCATCCCCGAGCGGGTAGTCCGCGTTGATGACACATTCACAGGAATGTGAAGTTATTTCCTTTCGGATAGTCTCCCGGATTGCATGGTTATAGGCAACACCCCCGCTCATGGCGATCTTTTTCATCCCTTCCCGTTCAGCCGCATGAAGGGCGAGCTGTGCGATTCCCCGGGCGAGGTTATACTGGAAGGAAGCGGCAATATCCCGGGGGACCCTCACATCCCGTTCCGGTGCTGCCCGTAAGCGGGCAAAGGCTGTCTGCATAAGGGAACGACTTGAAAGTACCTCACAACCATTCAGCATAGTAAACAGGAGATCCCACGTCTCGGTATGTCCGCCAAATGCGGCGGATTCAAGTTTCATGGCAGGCTCACCGTCATAGGTACGCTCCCGGCAGATCCCCAGCAGGGCTGCAGCTGCATCGAGTACCCGCCCGGTGCTGGTGGTGCTCATGACATTGAAATTCCGCATGACCTGTTTTTCAAGCATGCCTAGCTCAACACCAGACCAGCCGCGTTCACCAAGAAGCGACAGGATAGTGTTCTCCGGCAGAATCCCGTAGAGCATCCGTTCGGGAAACCGGGTTGCAAGATCTCCTCCAGGCATGGCAACCGGTTCCAGATGGGCAACGCGTCTGAGATCCGGCACCTGCCCGGAGAAGATCTCGCATCCCCAGACTGCCCCGTCGTCACCGTATCCGACCCCATCAATCGCAATACCAATGCAGGGTTCGGTGGTCGTCGCTGCGATGTGTGCACGGTGGTGCTGTACCGGGATGAGTTCAAGACCGTGGTCTGAAGCGATCTCGCGGGCGAAACGGGTGGAGAGAAACTGGGGGTGCAGGTCATGAGCTATCACCTCTAACTTTGCCCCGAGAAGCCGCTGCAGGTTCCTCACGGTTTCCTGCAGGTATTCAAGCGTTGGCGGATTGCGAACATTTCCGATATGGGGTGAGGTAATCGCAAAGCCGTTTTTATAGATTGTCGCATTTGCGTTCAGCTCCGGGCCAACCCCGAGAATGCAGTGCTTCCCCAGATCTATCGCGGTCCTCTTCGGGGCAATTCCGCGGGAGAGGCGGATGATGTAGCCATCCCTGATTACTGAATCGTCACACCGGTTCACGATCTTCCGATTATGGGTGAGGAAGAAATCTGCATCCCGGTTCAGCTTTGCCATGGCCTGATCATTATCCGTAATCATCGGGTAGCCGGGCATATTGGCACTGGTCATAATAAGCAGCGGGTGTTTCAGGTGAGAGAAGAGCAGGTGGTGAAGGCCGGTATACGGCAGCATGCAGCCGATCGTATGGAGATTGCTGATTGTTGCATGGGCAGTCTGATCACGTTTTTTTAGGACAACAATAGGGTGAACCGGGCTTTCCAGGCTCTGTTTTTCCTCCCGGGAAATTATCGCCAGCCGATCAATATAATCCGGACGCACCATGATGGCAAATGGCTGTTCGATTCTGCCCAGACGGCGTTTTAGTTCATTGGCAGATTCTTCGATGCACGCCAGGTGGAATCCCCCCACACCCCGCATTGCAAGGATCCGGCCTGCATCGAGCAGTTCCGCTGCCTCCTTTATTGGATCCAGGCCTTTTACCTTGTTTCCGAGGGTATCGGACAGTTCGATCTCCGGGCCACAGATGGTGCAGGCGATTGTCTGTGCATGGTGGCGCCGGCAACCGGGATCTTTATACTCCTGTGCGCAGATTTGGCATGAAGGAAATTCTGCCATGGATGTCCGTTCACGGTCGTAGGGGATTTCATGGATGATACTGTACCGTGGTCCGCAGTTTACACACGAGGTTGCCCAGTAATTTTTATATCTCCCGCTTTTATGGAAAATATCGGTAATACAATCACCACAGATCGCCACATCGGGGGGGATCATGCCGGTCATTGAACCGGTACCGCTCGGCAGGATAAAAAATCCTTCAGGGATTTCCTGAAGGCTCGTGGTGACTTCAACAGCATCGATCCGGGAGAGCGGGGGACCCCGGGAGACTGCAGCCAAAAACATTTCAAACTGCTCTCCCCGTGCAAAAATCTCCACCTCACTCCCGAGATTTTTGACCGTCCCTGAAATTCCCCATACACATGCCTGTGCATAAACAAACGGGCGAAACCCGACACCCTGGACAATTCCGCGAACTGTGATTTTACCCGTTTTTTGCATGGTTGTGCCGCAAAAATTTATTGATTCAGGGAACCATATAATTATAGGGTTTTATCGTGCCGGGCCATATTCGAATTGTAAACGATCCCGTTGAGCTTGTTCCTCTCCTGATGACATTCAACGACCCATCTTTTAAAAAGGTCTATGAACTATTGAACAAATCCTGGATGACTGAAGATGAGATCCGTATACACGTCAATAATGATAGTATTCCCCTGTGTCTCCAGATTTTGAAGAAGGGGAACCTTGTAGAGGAACAGTGGCGGATGCCAAAACCCGGTGCAAAACCGCAAAAAGAGTTCCGTTCAACCTATAACAAGTTCCGTGCGAACTTCCAGTGCAATCTTTCGGACCTCTCCGATATCTTATACATCTCGCTTTCCAATGATGAGAACCTCCGTGAAGTCGTGGAGAAGATTGAAGGAGAACTCGGTAAGGGTAACAATTCCATCAACGACCTCTCCCGGAAATTCAGTGTCAGTCCCGTCTTTATCAAAGGACTTGCAAAACGGATCATACACATGGATGTCAAGGGACAGGGACTGGTGCTGCTTGACACTGGGCGCTAAGGATCCACTTTATTCTATTTTGCGCAGCAAACGTGAGGTGTCGCGCCTCCAGATTCTTGTAGAGATTGCTGAGCACCAGCCGGCAGTCCGGCAGCAGGAGATTGCTGAAAAACTGGGTGTTACCCCTCAGGCAATCTCAGAGTATATCCGCGAGCTCGTGGATGAAGGGAAGGTCTCTGCCAGCGGAAGGGGCAATTACGAGGTGACCAAGGCAGGTATCGAATGGGTACTGGAAAATGCCGAGTCGCTCGAATCCTATGCACGGCACATCAGGCGTGATATCATCCAGCAGGTCTCCGTCTGGACAGCAATTGCTGCCGAGGACTTAAAAAAAGAAGATCATGTCGGCGTATATATGAATGCCGGATTCCTCTATGCGGGAAAAAAGCCACTTGCCGCAACCGGGACGGTCATTGCGGATGCAAAAAAAGATGAGGATGTCGGTGTTGCACGGTTAAATGGGATCATCGATCACAAGGAAGGGATGATTCACGTGTGCAAAGTACCGCGGATCCTGCACGGGGGTTCCAAAAAGATCAAACGGGACAAGCTGCTGGACGTCATTGGCAGTTCCGGCATCGTCGCAGCAGTGGGTCTTGAGGCATACATCGCGCTGATAAAAGCAGGGAAAAAACCCGATATGTTCTTTGGTGCACGGGAAGGCGTCATTGAGGCAGCATTCCACGGAATTGATTGCGTAATTGTCATCGTTGACGAGGAGTTCACGGACTTTTTAAAGAGACTGGAGAGCGTGGAACTCTCGTACGTGATCCATGATCTGATCTCACCATGAAGATCCTTGTTCAGCCTCAGAAAGGTGGCAGTTACAAACTTCTCCTGTATGATGGCAGGCATGTGCTCGGTGCCGGGTTTGTTGATCTGACGGAGACTCCCCGGGGACCGCGCCCGACAAAGTACAGGCTCAGGTGGGGCACCAAGAAAGAGTACCGGCATACACCTTCAAAGGAACTGATTGCCCGGCTCCGTGAGGCAGAGGTCCGTCTGGTCAAACCCGATCCGCAATTTGAAACATTTCTTGGAGATTTTCAGATCAAAGCTGGTTTTGTTGACGCCTGCCGCATGTGCCTGCTGGACGAGCGTTTCACCCAGTTAAATGAGGAAAATTCTGTCACGTTTGGTAAAGGTGAGAAGATCTGTCTTGAGTGCGGGAAGCGTGAGCTGCGCCGTGAAGTTTCCCACATGGGCAGGCTGGGTCTGGAGGGGTATGCTCACCTTGAGAACCTGCTCCTCACGTTTCGCAATCTTGACCGTGTATTAGCAACGCTGCAGCCCGACAAGCTTACGATGAAAGCGGCGCTCTATGACCGGCTCGAACCGCACCCGGTTATGACAACTGCAGCAATCGGGGAACTGCCCCTCCCGCGGCAGTTTGTTGAAGCAAGCGGTGTTTCCCAGCTCATGCCGGCCCAGCAGCTCGCGGTGGAAGCAGGTCTTCTGCACGGTAAAGACCTGCTGGTGGTTGCCGCGACAGCAAGCGGCAAGACATTCATTGGTGAGATGGCAGGGATTAAGAACTATCTTGAAGGGAGGGGAAGAATGCTGTTCCTCGTACCGCTGGTGGCACTTGCAAACCAGAAATATGAACGGTTCACAGAGCGGTACGGGAAACTTGCAAAGACCGGGCTCCTCACCGGTGTAAGCCGGCTCAACCTTCCCGAGACCCGGAAAATTGGTGACCGGAACCCCCAGTCCCCGATCATTGTTGGGACGTATGAAGGTGTGGACAACATGATCCGCTGTGGGCAGAAGATGGCCAACATTGCGACCGTAGTTATTGATGAGGTACAGATGCTCGAGGATGCAGACCGTGGGCACCGCCTCGATGGCATGATTGCACGACTGAAGTATCTCGCCCCGCAGGCACAGTTCCTGTACCTGTCTGCTACCATCGGCTCCCCAAAGACGCTGGCAAAAAAATTAAACTGCAGTCTTGTCCGGTATGCCGAACGTCCGGTGGGTCTGGAGCGGTATCTCCTCTTTCTTGAGCGCAAACAGAAAATCCCAACCATCAAACAGATGACGACCGAAGAGTACAAGCGGACTTCGTCAAAGGGATTCCGGGGACAGACCATCATCTTTACTAACGCCCGGGCCCGCTGCCATACGATTGCCGATGCGCTGGGGATAAGAGCTGCTGCATACCATGCCGGTCTCACGTCCCAGGAGCGGAGGGATGTTGAGACAAAGTTCCTGGGCGGGAAACTCATGGCCGTGGTCACAACCGCAGCGCTCGGTGCGGGTGTAGACTTCCCGGCATCGCAGGTGATTTTCGATGCGCTTGCCATGGGCAGGGACTGGCTCTCGGTGCAGGAATTCAACCAGATGGCGGGCAGGGCGGGAAGACCGGATTTCCACGATCTCGGGCGGGTAGTTCTCCTTGCTGAGCCGGGAGGTACCTATTCCCGGGAGAACCCGTTTACTGAAGAGGAGGTTGCAATCCGCCTTCTCAAAGGAGAGATGGAAGAGGTAGCTCCCGAGCATGATTTCGAAAAGAGTTCGGAAGAATACGTGGCGAATGCCGTTGCCTGTAACGGTGAGGAAGCAGATCTCAACCGGATTAACGGTATGATGGTCGGCACGGTGGAACCGGTGCTACCCGATCTGATTGCGCACCGGCTTGTCGAGAAGCGGGGGACCCGGCTTGTCATGTCACCGCTTGCAAAGGTGATGGCGGAACACTTTATCGGTATGGAACGGCTCCTTGAGATCCTCCGCCTGACAAAATTCATGGACGATCCCATAGATGTGATCGCGGAGCTGGAGAGCGAGGATGTCCACAAGGAGAAAAAGACAGAAAAGGGAAAGGGGCCGGGGAAACCGGGGCAGCGGGTGAGGGAGTATGAGAAGCCGAAGCATCAGCAGACAGAGGGGCAGCGGCATCAGCCTAGTATGACTCTGCAGGGGCACCAGAAGAAGGGGAGGGGGAGGAGGTAGGGGGGATGAGAAACCTGAAATAAATTTTCACACAATCCCCTGCCTTAAAAAAATCTACAAACCCCCCAAAACCCCCTCCATAAGGACATCATAAACTTTCCAGTAAAAGAAGATTAATCTCTGCGCACGTGCGTAGATGATTCATTGGAACCCATCGGTTCCAGGCGGATACAAGATGACAGGGAAAGGCAGGTTGAATTATTTCATCGATTGCGGTCTGATCATTACATTTCTTCTGGCATTTATTACCGGGGTCATCAAGATCCCGGAGTTGACGCGGTATTTTGGGGATGTTTATCTGACTGTTTCTGCTTCCACGCTCTCGAAAATACATGACATTTCCGGCATTGTCATGGGACTCCTTGTCCTCGCGCACCTCATTATGCACGGTAGATGGATTGTTGCAATGACAAAAGCGACGTTCGGGAAAAAAGAGCCATAGTCAGTATTCCTTTCCGCCTCTAAAGATACATTTTGGCTTTCTCTTTTTAGTATTCCGCAACTGAGGACCGTTTATTTCCCCATTGTCCCACTGCTGAGGCCATCATGGCAGTGACGTTGTTTTATCTGCAGGATCCATAAAATTCGTCGCCGGTACTGGTACCTTGAGAGTGCTCTCTATTACTTCAGGTACCTGTCGAGCCAGCGGGTCGCATTTGCAACCGCGATGCTCACGTAGGGATCCTGGTCATAAAGTTCGATGTGGTTGTGGGTCTCAATCCACACGAGCTCCTTCGGCCCGAGTGCTGCGTCGTACGCCTGCTGGGCATACTCCGGCAGGAGGAAGAGATCCTTTGTACCGTGGATGAGCTGGAGGGGGGCCGGAGCGATGAGCGGAACGTGAACAAGGGCATTGTAGGAGTAGAATGCCTCGAGCGATGCGACAGTCATCTTCTCCGACCATGTCGGTGCATCCGATTTGTGGGTACGGCTGTAGTAGGAATACGCCTCCGGGTTCGGCATTGCAGCCATAGGAATAGCCTCGGAAAATCCCTGGGCGATGGTTGGGACATACTGGACTTTGCCGGTCCGGTACTGCTCCCGCATGGCCGCGTTGATCTTTGCGGAGTATGCGGCGAAGCCCTCGATTCCCATAAACTGCTGGAATGTTCCCCCGACGTTAAATCCCCCGGCGATACTGACAACCGTCCTGATCTTCCGCTCCCGGGCTGCGGCAGAGACGGCATATCCCCCGCCGATACAGACCCCGACCGCTGCGACGTTATCCGGGTCGACATCTTCCCGGGTCATCATATACCGTACAGCGTTTACGTAGTCCTCAGTGATCCGGGTCGGATCATGAAACCCCCGCGGTTCACCTTCGCTTTCACCATAGGTCCTGGGGTCAAAGGTGAGGACCGTATAGCCTGCGCTCGAAAATCGCTCTGCATAATGGGGGAGAGTCTGTTCCTTGACACTGCTGAACGGGCCGCACATGACAATAGCAGGGGTGCGCCGATCCTGGGCAAACCCCGGAGGACGGTAGAGGTGACCTGCGAGCGTGACCCCGTTACTCTTGAACCTCACCGGAGACCGACGCTTTGGATCAGCCCTGAGCTGAAGTGCTGGATCTGATGGCAGGTAATGGTCATCATCCCCTGGTTCTGCCGCTGCCGCCATCGTGGGACGGATGCGGACGGTATTGACCGGTCTGGGTGCCGATGTCATGGGGTATCAAACTAAAATGATCCTATCCAGATATTAATAGGTTTTCCGAATCTGCTTGTGAGACGGGTGGGCCAGTTGCGATTTCATGTGTCGATAACCGGATTTTAATGATGGTTTTGATCTTAAACGGGTCTTGCAGGATGCCCGTTTTTTTTAAATCTTTTCAGACAAGCTGTCTTACAATCAGATTTCCGTCTTCTCTTTTGAATTGCAGACCCAACCGGACCGTACTGACCGTTAAAATTGCAGCAGGTTGTATCCATATGGTAAATGTAAAGTAAAATCTTGTTATTGTTGTGCAGTCCTTATTATTTCAGAGTCCAATTTAACGCATTTTTTATGGTTTATTTAAAAAAATTCATTTAATAAAGGCAAAAATAAAAATAGCAAATTTTTTATACTATAATTAAATAATAAATTTATCCTGGGGTTATTATGCAATACCGGCATTTTGTTGTTACTGTTATACTTATTCTGGCACTCGTGATGACAAGTGGATGTACGGGTCTTTTAATGGGAGACCTGAAAGCTGAGATACATGACAGTTCTGCAATAACGATACCCCTTCCCCTCTCCAGTGTCCTGTCAGTCATCACTAGCCATGATACTGCAATGATGCCTGGTAACCAGTCTTTGACCGATGAAAAAATGCACACCGTTTTTGATAACCCGCTTTCTGATAATTCTCCGTTTCACGTGAAATCCAATACGGTAGACCCTGCAGGGATTAATACAGATGATAAAACTCCTGAATCTGCCCCATCACCTCAGGTTGTTGAAAACGGCATTACCTTAAAAGCTCCAGCGGGAGAATTGGTCGTACCCCATTCAGGAACTGCAACCTGTAGCCCTGTTGGTGGCACAAAAGTTGCAGTGACTCTTATCGGAACTTCCAATAAAACGCACATTGCGGATTGCATAACGCAGGAAAATGGAGATTTTTCATTTTACGTGCCACCCCCCATGGAAAAATCCGGAATTACTTTCTATACCTTTAATTTCGAAATTACTGCACCCGGGTATAATCTGCCGGCAGGGTCTTCAAATGTAGTTACTGATCTGGCATATGTATCGGCAGGTCCGATGTATACATTTAATGTGTGTTACCAGCAACCAAGCGAACCAAACGCCATAGCAGTTACCCACGGTGGAATAGCTGTCAGCGGGAGAATCATTTCATAAGCATTATTTTTTGATTCATCCTTATCGTTCATAAACCCCCCCATCAGAAGTCTGTTGGATATTTGTTATACTGGTGCCTCTGCCCCTTTTTTCTGCGAGATCTATTGTGTTTATATACTAATCTATGGAAGTATCCTTCTATTTAAAATTCAATTTCATCTGAAGGTATATCGGGATCGGTCTTTGCCTTTGGTAATCTTTCACGATGATAAGGTTCTCAGAGGGATTAAATATCGGCGGATCAGCACGCTGGTACATCGAACTCTCGTTATGCTGACAAAGGGCGAATCAGCATTGAGGAGGATATTCGGTGACTCCTGAAACACTCGGTTCCATGATCCGGAAACAGTCGGGACCTGCGTTTATCGTTTTTTTAATTATCACTCTGATCACGGGTGTCCTGTACCCGCTCGTAATAACGGGTATTGCACAGCTGGTCTTTCCTGTACAATCGAGTGGGAATCTAATCGAACATAACGGGAAAATTGTCGGTTCTGCTCTGATCGGCCAGCCGTTCACATCGTCCCATTACTTCTGGGGCCGTCTCTCGGCAACAAGTCCGGTGCCCTATAATTCAGGTATCTCCGGTGGATCCAACCTTGGCCCTACGAACCCGGCACTTATGGATGAGGTGAAGGCTCGTGTGAACGCACTTCATTCAGCTGACCCGGATAATTCCCAGCCGATTCCCGTTGACCTTGTCACCAGTTCAGCGAGCGGTCTTGATCCTGATATCAGTCTGGCTGCAGCGAATTACCAGGTCCCCCGCATCGCCCGTGAGAGGAACCTGAGTGAGAGCATTGTGGCTGAACTCGTAAAGCAACATACCAAAGATCAGCAGTACGGTCTGTTCGGTGAACCGCGGATAAATGTCCTTACCCTCAACCTTGCACTGGATGATATGAGCGCACACCGAATCACGGTATCGCCATCGTCAGAACAGCAGGAAGTTCCCTCACCGCTCGTTTTCGGCCTCAGAATTACAGACTGGGTCCAGCTGATCCTCTTCTTTGTCGTTCTTGCAGCCCTGATTGTCCCAGTCGGCGGGATCATCGCCAAGGTGTATACCGGCGAGCGGACCATTATCTCTCCTATCCTCAACCCGGTCGAACGATGGATTCTGTCGGTCTCTGGTGTGAACAGTAGCGATGAAATGGACTGGAAAATGTTTGCCGTCGCGATGATGGTCTTCTCCCTGATCGGGATCGCCGCAGTCTTCCTTCTCCAGAGTGTCCAGCTGCTCCTGCCGCTTAACCCAGCTGATGCAGGAGCGGTCCCTTGGGACCTCTCACTCAATACCGCGGTCAGTTTCGCGACGAACACCAACTGGCAGGCGTATGCCGGCGAGAATGGGGTCAGTTATCTGACCCAGATGATCGGGCTTACCGTCCAAAACTTCCTGTCGGCAGCAGTCGGAATGGCAGTCCTTATCGCGTTCATCTACGGTTTCTCGCGCAGGTCGGTGATAACGATCGGGAATTTCTGGGTCCTCCTCATTCGCAGCGTCATGATCCTGCTCCCCTTCTGCATTATCCTTTCACTCGTACTCGTCTCGCAGGGAACCGTCCAGACATTCAGCGGGCCGGTAACCGTGCCACTTCTTGACCCAGTCAGGGACGGCACCGGGGCGCTTGTCACCACACAGTCGATCCCCCTCGGGCCTGCTGCATCGCAGATCGCTATCAAGCAACTCGGGACCAACGGGGGGGGTTTCTTCAATGCGAACTCGGCTCACCCGTTCGAGAACCCTACCCCCTTTTCTAATTTCCTCGAGATCCTGGTGATCCTCCTCATCCCCACTGCACTCTGCTATACATTCGGCAAAATGATTGGGTCAGCGAGAAAAGGTATCGCCATCCTGATCGCGATGACCATTATTTTCGTACCGCTTGCGGGAATCGCCATCTGGTCGGAAGTAAATGGCAACCCGGCATTCACCCCATTGGGAATTGACCAGAACTCCACCCTTCTCCAGCCGGGCGGGAATATGGAAGGGAAGGAGATGAGGTTTGGCATCGTGCAGTCTGCATTATTTTCGGTCGTTACCACCGTGACTTCCTGTGGCGCCGTCAACTCGATGCATGATTCGTTCATGCCGCTTGGCGGGTTCGTGCAGATGTTCGCTATGCAGCTCGGCGAGGTGGTCTTCGGAGGAGTTGGCTCCGGCCTGTACACCATGCTCATCTTCGTTATTCTCGCGATGTTTATTGCAGGGCTGATGGTGGGGCGGACCCCCGAGATCTATGGCAAAAAGATCGAGCCCTACGAAATGACCCTTACCACGATTCACATTCTCATCCCGATAATCTTCATCCTTGGCCTCACAACCGTTGCGGTTCTCACCGATCAAGGGAGATCAGCAGTGCTCAACCCTGGCCCGCACGGGTTTTCTGAGATCCTGTATGCGTTCAGCTCCGCTTCCCAGAACAATGGAAGCGCTTTTGCGGGTCTGTCAGCCAATAGTGTGTTCTACAATCTCGCAACAGCATTTGCCATGTTTGTCGGGCGGTACGCAGTCGCCATCATCACGCTCGCGCTCGCAGGATCGTTTGCGGCAAAGAAAATTGTGCCGGTCAGCGACGGGACACTCCGCGATCACAGCCCCCTCTTTATCATCTGGGTTGTCTTTGTCGTGATCGTAGTCGGTGCCCTCAGTTTCCTTCCCGCACTCTCGCTTGGTCCTGTCGTCGAATATCTCGCCATGATCTCCGGGGGGATTATCTGATGGCGGATCATTCCGGCAGCGTGACATCGTCGGAACAACAGTACGCCCTCTACAGGAGTGCGCTGATCGACGCATTCCTTAAACTCGACCCGCGGACCCTGTACCGCAACGTGGTCATGTTCACCGTAGAAATTGGAAGCGTCATAACCACCCTCCTCTGGGTGCAGGCATTAGGCGGGCACGGTGAGGCATCTGCCGGGTTTATCGGCGCGATAGCTGCATGGCTCTGGTTTACAGTCCTCTTTGCCAATTTCGCAGAAGCTCTTGCCGAAGGTCGGGGAAAGGCGCAGGCAGAGTCCCTGCGGAAGATGCGGCAGGATACTGAGGCAAAGAAACTCTACCTGGGATATAAGATCGAGAAAGGGAGGGAACCCGTCCCGAAAGACTGCATGGTGGTCTCTTCCGCAACACTGCGCAGGTCTGACCTCTTCTACGTTAAGGCAGGGGATACTATTCCGGTCGATGGAGAGGTCGTTGAGGGTATCGCTTCAGTAAACGAAAGTGCGATCACGGGCGAGAGTGCACCGGTGATCCGAGAGTCTGGCGGCGACCGGAGCGCTGTCACAGGCGGAACAGTCATTCTCTCTGACTGGCTTATCATCCGGGCAAGTGCCAACCCGGGCGAAGGATTCCTCGACCATATGATCAGCCTCATTGAAGGTGCAAAACGGCAGAAGACTCCAAACGAGATAGCCCTTAACATCCTCCTCGTAGGATTGACTGCGGTTTTCATCGTTGTCTGTGTCTCGCTCTACGCGTTCTCGCTTTACAGCGTTAAGGTTACTGGTGCCGGGATCCCGGTGACGATCACCGTACTTGTTGCCCTCTTTGTTTGTCTTGCTCCAACCACAATCGGGGGACTTCTCAGCGCAATAGGGATAGCCGGCATGGACAGACTGATCCGGCGCAATGTGATCACAACCTCTGGAAGAGCTATAGAAGCAGCAGGAGACGTGGATGTGCTTCTTCTTGACAAGACCGGCACCATTACCCTTGGTAACCGGCAGGCTGTTGAACTGATCCCGGTTGATTATACTGAAATCATGGATCTTGCAAAGATTGCACAACTTGCATCGCTTGCCGATGAGACTCCTGAAGGCCGCAGTATTGTCGTACTGGTCAAAGAGAAGTTCGGGTTGCGGGGCAGGACGGTGGGGGCTTCAGGAGCTTCACATGAACTCCAGTTCATACCGTTTTCCAGCCAGACCAGGATGAGCGGTGTTGACTGCGGCACCACCCACATCAGGAAAGGGGCAGCAGATGTTATGTTTTTACACATAACCGGAAGCGGTAATGCAATATCCAACCAGCTCAGGCAGGCAGTAACTGCCATCGCTGGTGCAGGAGGGACCCCCCTTGTCGTGACAAAAAACGGAAAGGCACTCGGGGTTGTCCATTTAAAAGATATCGTTAAAGGCGGGATCAAGGAGCGTTTTGTCCAGTTGCGCCGGATGGGAATCAAGACCGTGATGATTACGGGTGACAACCGGCTTACTGCCGCAACCATTGCCGCTGAAGCAGGTGTAGATGATTTCCTTGCGGAGGCGACACCAGAGAGTAAACTACGGCTTATCCGTGAATATCAGACAGGCGGAAGGATGGTTGCTATGACCGGTGACGGGACAAACGATGCCCCCGCTCTCGCACAAGCTGATGTCGCTGTGGCAATGAACACTGGTACCCAGCCTGCACGCGAAGCGGCGAACATGATCGATCTTGATAGTAATCCCACAAAACTGATCGAGATCGTGGAGATTGGAAAGCAGCTTCTGATGACCCGGGGAGCACTCACCACCTTTTCCATCACCAACGACCTTGCGAAATATTTCTTTATCATCCCCGCGGCATTCGTCTCTACGTATCCGGCGCTCGCCGCTCTGAATCTCCTTGGTCTCCAAAACCCGATTCTCTCGGCTGTCATCTTCAATGCGCTCATCATCATTGCACTTATCCCCCTCGCACTTCACGGAGTGACCTACCGCCCGATGACTGCGGAAGAAGCATTCAGGAACAACATTATCCTCTACGGAATAGGGGGGCTTATCGCTCCATTCATCGGAATAAAGATTATTGATATGCTTCTCGTAATCATGGGAGTGTAAATGGGTTTTTATGGTTGTCAATTCTGAACATCGCCCGGATCCGGATACTCTTCTTGCCCATGTGCAGGGTGAAGAGCGGCAGAAGCACCGTGGCAAGCTCAAAATTTTCCTTGGTTACATTGCCGGCGTAGGGAAGACCTATGAGATGCTGGAGGCAGCTCACCTCAGGAAGAATGAGGGGGTTGATGTTAAAATCGGGTATATTGAGACGCATGGCAGGGCCGAGACAGAGGCACTGGTTGAAGGGCTTCTTGTAATTCCAAGAAAGATGGTAGAGTACCGGAATGTGATGATCCCGGAGATGGATCTCGATGCAGTTCTGGTAGCCCGTCCGCACCTCGTCCTTGTCGATGAACTGGCCCATACCAATGCGCCGGGTTCACGCCACCAGAAACGCTACCATGATATTGAGGAACTGCTCGATTCAGGAATTGATGTCTATACTACTCTGAACATCCAGCATGTCGAGAGCCTTAATGACGTCGTTGCCCAGATCACAGGGGTCCAGGTAAGGGAAACAATACCCGACCGCGTGATCGATGAGGCGAACGAGATAGAGCTTGTCGACCTTGCTCCTTCGGAACTCCTCCAGCGCCTCAGGGAGGGGAAAGTATATGTTCCCGATATGGCAGCCCGGGCTATCGAGCAGTTTTTCAATGAAGGCAACCTGTATGCACTGCGTGAACTCGCTCTCCGCCGGGCAGCAGAACGGGTCGACAACCAGATGCTCGCATGGATGCAGACACGTGCAATCCCGGGCCCGTGGGCTGCCGGGGAAAGTCTGCTCATTTGTGTTGGTCCCGGTCCGCTTTCCGAAAGGCTGGTCCGCACTGCCCGCAGACAAGCTGACCGTATGAATGCCCAATGGAGTGCGATATATGTTGAAACACCGTCACATCACCGTCTTTCAAAGGAGGCAAAAGAGCAGGTATCCCGGACGCTCCAGCTTGCAGATAAGTTAGGTGCCACAACTGCCAGCGTATTTGGAATCAATGTTGCGAACACGGTAATAGACTACGCACGTAAACATAATATTACACGGATCATTATTGGTAAAACCCTGCGTCCCCGCTGGCAGGAATTTGTCTTTGGTTCAGTGGTTGATCAGCTCATCCACAACAGCGGTACAATCGATGTGTACGTCATCAGCAGTGAAGAAAAAATTCCGCAGAAAGCCGTACCAATGGAACCCCTGCTCCCGGCATCTCTCCCCCAGGACTATATCGCGAGTCTGGTTCTCGTCTTTTTTGTCACCATAATCGGCTGGCTGATAAAGTCATTCATCTCTCCTGCAAATCTTGCGATGCTCTACTTGCTTGCAGTTGTGATTATTGCATTCAGACGGGGATTGAAACCGGCTATCTTTACTGCAGTTATAGGGGTACTTGCTTTTGATTTCGTCTTTATCCCGCCACATTTTACCTTCAGGGTCTCGGATACAGAATATCTCATCACATTTGCCATTATGATCATCGTTGGCACTTTAATCAGCCTGCTTGTCGCACGTGCACGTGAACATGCCGACGCAGCCCAGATAAGGGAGAAAGAGACTGGAACCCTGTACGCGCTTTCGCAGGATCTCGCGGTTGCGGTGGATGTCAGTTCAATTGTCACTGCGGTCGCAAAGCATATCAGCGGGATTTTCCAGTGGGAGAGTGTATTCCTTCTGCCGGAAGGAAACGAGCTTGTTATGCGCTACGCAAGTAGCGGCCTGCGTTTAGATGCTGATGATTTTGCGGTTGCGACGTGGGCATTCCAGCATGGGACCATTGCCGGTTACGACACCGATACGCTCCATGGATCACAACTCAGGTACATTCCCCTCCAGAGTACTCAAGGAGTACTCGGGATAATGGGGGTGAAACCGGCGGAACCCGATGGTGTCATCACCCATGAACAGGACAGAGTACTCATGGCCTTCGCCAATCAGACCGCGCTGGCACTGGAGCGGGTGAATCTTGTGAGAGGCTCCCAAAATAAGTAAGAGGTGTGGTCCACGATGCAAGTATTCCCTCAGAAAATAGCCTGGTAAGCAAACATCACACTCTTCTTCCAATCCTTCTGAAAATCGATATTTGCTTAAGAACGTGTAAAAACGTTCCTGCAAGCCCTTATCCCGAATGAACACGACAGACCCAGAGATCGTAAATAGGGTCCGCAGGGTTCTCGGTTATTTCCACATCCCGTTCCATCTCCTTTCCCCAATCCTGGATCAGAAGCGCTTCCTTCTCTGTCCCTACCGTGATCAGGGTTTCCCTGGTTATCGTACAGAGTTCCTCAATGATCCGAACCCACATATCCTGGGAAAACGTGTTGATCTCCCCCATCATGATCCCGATTCCTTTCGGTACCGGCTCGATATACCGCGAGGCAATGGTCGCATCGATCCACATCGTCTCTTCGGGAAGCAGTCGCTTTTCGGTAAGTCCCCTGGAGAGGAGGGACTCATCATTGTCATAGGAAAGGGTAGAAAACCCAAGATCACGCAGGACCGCTGATCCGACACCCGATCCGCAGCAGCAGTCGATACAGGTCTCCCCCTGGCTTGTTCCCCAGACGCTGGTGATGAGGTTTTTTAAGATTCCATGCCGCGTGGGATTGAGATCTTCTATTGATGGGGGAATTTCGGCCACCAGGGCATTGCTGAAGTTCTCACGTACGGCCGCTGCCCAGACAGCCCGGTCTTCCTGGAATATCTCCCCGTTTATGTTTTCGAAAAGTTCGATCAGTGCAACCGATGGATTCCTGCACAGGAACGAACCGGCGATCCATCCATCCGATCCATGGAATGCGAGCGCTATCGGGTCTTCACGCTCATCCAAAAGAAGACGTCCTTCATCTCCCTGAGTTTCTGCAAGGACCCTATTGAATCTGCTGTCCGTGAGTGCGGCAAATCCGGGTTCTATGAACCTGACAGTATCGATCCCGAGAATCTCCTCAGCTCTCATGGGCCCCGCTCTATTCGCATACCATGCGGGGCTTCAATTGTCCCGTCAACAGTTGCCTCTTCATGGAGCACAATGGATTTTGCAATCACATCACCGAGGATATGAGCCCCCTTCCTCACATAGACCGTACTGCCGCTTTCCACATTCCCGTGGACGGTAACACCGTCAACGACCGTGATACGGTTTTTTGCCCGCAGGCTTCCGAAGATGACCGAGTTCTGCTGGACATCAATGGAACCTGCCCGGATGTTGCCATGGAGCCGGCAGCTTTTCCCGATCTTCATGGTGGACGGGACAGCAAAGAGCTTGAGGTTCAGCTTCGAGCGGGCAGGTATCATAAGCGGGATCTCACGCTTTGCCTCCTCTTCAGAGAACAGGTCATCAATGATCCGGTCAAGCTCCTTTTCATTCTCTATCCTCAACAGGGTCATCAAGTAGATAATGATGAACATGAACACCGGCATCGGGTTTCGTATTTCCACGTCGCCTTGAGCCTCAAACCCCTCTTTTATCTCGACTTTTTCCCCGATGTCGAGGGCTCCGGAAACAACCAGTTTGCCGGCAATATGCACTCCTTCCCCAATATATGCGTCCTGTTTGGCGATCACATCGCCGCCCACATCGCACCAGTTCCCGATCCGCACGTCCCCGTTTGCCCAGACATACTCGCGGATCTTAGAGGATTCGCCCACGTAAACATCGGCTCCTCTCAGCCCGTATTCGATCTGGCAGAATTCCCCGACAACGATGTTCCGGTCGGTCTTGATACTGTGCTCCTGTAATTCTGTCCCGTCAGGGAGCAGGCAGTGCTTGTGCCAGTTTTTTACGGTTCTCTCTTTCATCTGTCACCCGAAATGTTCATCATGCCCCGAATTTATGTGCCTTGTTTATCAGGTCAAGAGCTGTTGGCAGGAGTGCTCCGCCGGTAATGCGGCAAAGTCCTCCGCGTGCACAGGAATATTCATCGAACCGCATGACATCATCCACCCGGACTCCCTCCCCGTGAATGAGTACCGGAACAGGATCAGCGCTATGATCCTTTATGGTACAGGGAGTTGAATGGTCGGCACAGATGACAATGATGCATTGGGGAAGACCCAGCAGGGGTGAAAGGGCTGTATCGGTTTTTGTGATGAAATCGCGTTTCTGCCCGGCAAGCCCGTCATGCCCGGATTCGTCAGCTCCCTTGATGTTGACCAGAACAAAATCTTTTGTTTTCAATTCCTCTTTTGCTGCTGCAATCTTTCCGGGAATATTGCTGTCCTGTGACCCGGTGATTCCCTGCACGGAGACACGGGAAAGCCCGACAGAGCTTCCAATACCATTGATAAGGCTTGCAGCCGAGATAACACTGCCGGACAGTCCGTATCTCTTTGAGAATGGTTCGAAATGCCCCATCTCCCCGGCTCCCCGCATCAACACGATGTTAGCCGGGTTTAATCCATTCTTTACACGTTTTTTGTTGATGACATGGTCAAAAAGGATCCTGGTGGACTGCCGGATAAACTCGTTACAGGCAGCAGCCGTTTTATCATCACCTGCGGACTGCCTGAGTGGAGTTACTTTAAGCGGGGTGACACCATCTTTTTTCGGGTCATTGGACGAAATGCAGTACCCGAGTCCCTCACCTTTGAACGCCAGTGATGCCCGGTGTCCTGCTCCAGAACGAAAAATGACCTCGACACCAAAGTCTGACAGGTCTACCCTTTCCTGGATTGCGGTGCTCAGATCAGTGGTGTCATGGATCCTTCCTGCACGGCGATCGGTAATGATCCCGTCCCGCGAAATGGTAGCATAGTTGCAGCGGAACCCGATCATCCCGGGATCCATGTGAATGCCGGTTCCTTCACATTCAAGGGGACCTCTCCCCGTATAATGGTGGTACGGATCGTACCCCAGCAGAGCAAGATGGGCAGTATCGGAACCCGGGCGGACTCCCGCTGCAATGGTATCCATTATACCGCAGATCCCTTCCCGTGCGAGCCGGTCAAGCACCGGCGTTTTTGCTGCGGTAAGGGGGGTGAGTCCTCCGAGCTCGGGGCAGGGGCGATCAGAGATGCCGTCGAGAACGATAAAGAGGATCTTTTGGGCGGTCATTCGTATGGAATGGTTGGATGTAGTGACTAATTATGTTTCTCTGGTCGGGTGATAAAAACCGGAAATTATCCTGAAAATACCCTTGTTTTAAGGTACAAACAACCTGTCGACGGGAGTATTCCCGCTTATCGCGGCAGAACCCTTGTGAATCCGGGGCCTGAAGCGTAAAGTCACGGCTAATCCCCCCGGTTTTTATCCCGTCATGATGTGTTGGGATTGCCCGTCTCCCCTATAGAAGGAAATCGTGGGATAGAAGTAATTGAAAGTCACCTCAATGAAAAAAAAGGATTCTTTTGGTATTATACGGTGGAGACCCGTGCTGCGACCGGCTCGACCTTGGATTTGATGATCTCAACCCTGCGGGTTGGGTAAATGGTCTTGACCGCTTTGAAGAGATCCCGTGAAATCTCACCAGAAGCAATGCCGTTGACGAGAGTGGTCAGGTCCCATGCTGCTGCCTGGGCAACGACCGTGTCTGTGATGGCTTTTCTGATTGCATGCTCCTGCGTAATGTTTGCACGGGCAAACGTGTAGCAGCTTATGGTCAGCCGCACTTTTTTGCTGTCTTTTGTGAGGAGCGGAACCTGGCAGTCCACTCGGGAGCTCCGACGCTTGACGAGCGAGCGGAGGTAGTCCCTTGTTACTTCGTGGCCGACAAATTCAGTATATGCAGCATCACCGGTCACGGTTGCGATCTTAAAGCTCATCTTTATATGCTGTTTTGCATAATCGTTGGTAATCTCACCAAGCGTTGCCTGCATGATCCTGCCAACTACGCTCTCAGCATCGTTTGCAATGGTGTCACCGATGTACGCCTTACCGAGGTTGTCGGGGACGTACACCTTGAACCAGCTTTTGGCTTTCCAGCCTTCTACTCTTCTTCCAACCTGTTTTTTCTTTGCCATGGTATCACCTGGAGGAATTCCTCCCTGTACTTTTTTTCCTGCAACCGTATTCTTTCCCGGAGTGTCTGACCAGGTTTTACGGTCGTTATTACCTTTGAGTATCTGCGGATTGTTGCGAAAAAGACGAACAGGTCTCCTCCGCAATTGCCAGATTCATGAGATAGTCGTCTACGGATGCGATGACCGACCTGAGCTGTGTGCCGGTAATTACTGTCGTCACCTTATCACCTTCAGCAGTTGTGGTCATGCTGGTGAGGTTGTCCGGCGCTAATGATGAGGCAACACAGCGTGCATTCCTGTGCGCTGTCGTGATCCCGCCTTTGATCTGCATCATGAGGCAAGTTCCTCCTGCCAGCCTTTGGTAAAAATACCCATCTTCCCGCAGGGAATAGTTGCCCCAGCCCTGCGGATATGCCCCCCGCCGGTGCCCCCGCATGCAGCTGCGAGCGAACTGACCAGCGGCCCGAGTTCCCGTACAATTCCTGCAGGACAGCGTGCTGAGATTTTGCAGGACTCGCCATTATGTGCATACACGAGCACCGGCCACATGTTGATAAGGTCACGGGCAAGGATATCTGCGACATCGCTTGCCAGGGAAACGTCCTGCACTTCGTAGACACCGACCGGACCTTCAGCGGGGCTTAAATGTTTGATCGCATCGATCACGTTCATGCGGTGGTGCCGGGCAATCTCCCATGCCTGGTCGAGATAATAGGACGATCGAAGGCAGAGGGTTGCGCCGATATCGCCACGACCGCTTTTCCCACAGGCATCAATCACCGCAGTGAGTGCATGAGCATCCTCAATTACCTCACGCTGGAGATGGTAGGTATCCCCATAGATCATATCGATACTTGCCCGTGTCGCGTTTGGTGCGGCTTCCAGTACTACCCGTGAGAGCAGGATGTCGAGCCGGCTCGCATTCTCACCTTTTGCCTGGTCCTGTGCCTGGCCGATGAGATCGGCGATGAGCTGTTCCGCCCCGCTGATCCCGTCGAGGTACGGGCTGATTGCCGTATACCACCGTTCGGTCATGTCCCTGCCCGGGAGGGTGAGTCCTCGGTCCGGAACGATGATGCCGTCAGTGATGCCATCATTGAAAATCTCGAGGTTTTTGCCGGTTATCTCCTGGCCGTCCCCGATAATGCCGGGTATTACAAGCCCTGACAGGTCGCGGTTGTCTCCCATCTTCTGGGCTACGAGATACGCCATACCTGCTCCGGACAGTTCACGGTCACCGTCAATTCCGGCCAGCCTCGGGTTTGCATGGAATGTTCCCTCAAACTTCGGGAGATGGTGATCGACCACCATTGTTGCAGCGGGAAGATCAGATATTCCCCCCCCAAGATCGCAGAGAAGGTGGCCAGCGTCTCCCTGCAGCTCGGCAGGATTGACTTCATGCCGGATCCTCATGCGGAACCGGATACCTGCCCGTTCCATCGCATGGCAGAGGATCGAGCCGGCTGCTATGCCGTCTGCATCATGGTGCGCATAGACCTCGACAAACTCCTGGCGCCGGATCTGATCTGCAACCGTTTCTGCTATGGATTCAAGGGGCATGGTTATTCTCTGGACGACGATTGTTCCTTATCTTGACAACAGAATTTCTGCGGTCTCAGGTTTGTAGACGAATTCCTTGGGTATTTTCTTTGTTCCCCGGTAGTACCGCACAAGGCGCCGGATCTTCGACTCAGTCAGGTTCAGCTGCCGCTTGTTGTGCAGGTCTTTCTTGTTGTCACCCAGGTGCTTGCGCAGCCCGAGTGCCTTTATCATGAGATCGCGGAGATCTTCAGGAATCTCGGATGCAACCTTGTTTTCTTTTAAAATATCACCGATACGCTTACCAAGGGCAAGTTTCACGTCCGGGACGCCATAGCTGTCCCGCAGGACAAGCCCAATTTTGCTGCTCGATGCGCCTTCCTTACGGAGATCCAGGATCACTTTGGTGATCGCCTTTGCGTCCATGTTGGACCACGCAGGCGCCTGTTTCCGGTAGGGGCGGACAGAGCATGACTTGCCTCTTCTTCGAGCATGCATTCGTGCCATACAATAGCCTCCTAATGTCGTATGTAAGTCCAGAAAAGTCGAGTATTTTTTACTGACTCCCTGTAATCCCAAAGCCTTGGTTGAGGCTGTGCTTAAAAAAGCACGTCGGACTTACATCTGTCAGCACAATATGTAAAAGTGCCTGACTCCATTTGGGTTGAGCAATTATAAGGGTTGCGATGGTTTTTCACGCCAATTTCTTAATGCAATTTTTTTCCGGAATTTTGGATGAAGGAATGGGTGGAAATACCATTCGAATTATGAAATCAGCACGTACAATTTGTTTTGTGGTTCCCACAATTCGTAATGGATCAGATCTGATATCATTAAGAATATTCCAACTTTTCCCCAATACAATGTGTCTGTTATGCTTGCTGTTCTAATGAAAAAAATTATATATCAAGTAACGCATTTCCATGTACCCCTACTTTAAGTAAATAGTAGCGTTTGTTACCCGATTCATGGTGAATATGAATGAGGTGGAGAAATGGAGACAGAAATAAGTTGTCCGGTCTGTTCAAGCAAAAATGTGTATAGTCTCCTGAATTCTCTCCGTTGTAAAAGATGCGGAAATATATGGAAAGAGGAAAAGAAAAATTGCAGCAATTTTGTTAAATGTGGAGTTGTATCACCGATCAATAATCAGGTAAGGTCAATAACAACAACAGATGATATAGAAACAAAAATGGAAAAGAAATTGGATGAATATCTAAAAAAATTCAATGGAAAATTCAGTCTGGATAAGATCACCTGGAGAATCGGGGATATTTCCTTAGCTATGTTCAGGAGATATCTGAAAAACTGTGTGAAAAATAAAACTTTAGTAGAAAAAAAAGATGGTTATGGAGTACTATGGTATTCCCGAGTCTCTAAAAAATAAAAAAATAATCCTGATTCTCTGCCCGTTTTCCCTGAAACAACCGATGAAGGGGGTTTTGCGGGAAATGTTCAAAACAGGTGTTCTTTTCCTTAATCGGTAGTTATGGTTGATCAAACATGAGATCTGCCAACCAATAAGGAATAAAAAGGCCGGTTTTCCTCCCATTAAAATGGGCTATTCCGGATTCTAAGCCCCCAAAGTAAGAATTCGAAAAAAAGTGATCAAAAACGCCCCAATACGACCGGTCACCGGGATCTGGCGAAAAATCGAATCTACCTGAATTGCGTTCAGATTTCCATTCCGAGCCTTTTTATGAGCATGGGATAAGAGAAGATCCAAAAAGACGATCTCTCTCTTTCATCAACATAAAGTGAAGATCAAAACAGGTATTCTTTTCACTAATCGGTAGGAATGGTTGATCACTATTAAGATTCGCCAACCAAACTGCACCAAACCGGCTCATTTTAAACCAGGCAATTGCCGTATTTTGCCAGGAAAACCGATATAATCGCGTATTTCAAAAAACATGTATTCCGTTCGGCATTTTTTGCACCTCAAATCAAATCACCCGATCAAAAAGAGCCAATCCGGGCCCGTATAGGGCTCCAATGGTATACGACTCTCCAGTGTCGGTGGCATGTATCCATAACCTCAAATCCAGGAGGATCCGGAAATCACAAAAAAAATTCTCTGTGGTAGTTTTTCCCATATCAGTGAACGAATTACAGAAAAGGGATATCTCGTGTCGCGTGTTGTGCATTATGAGAGCCCCGCGGATAACCCGGAACAGGTTGCAGGGTTATATAAAAAAGTACCAGGCTGGAACATTTTAGAAATGTGAAGGCCCTGTGGATTACTGGCTGATCTCAACAGGAATGGACCGTGAACCGGGAATTCATGGAGGTACTGCCAGAAAAAGGACCGACCTGCTTCAGTGGTTCTTGTACCTGCACAGATTGAATGACCGTCTCAAAAAGATTGTCGCATCCAGGGGAATCATCGTTCTAACGAAGCGGGTGATACCGGGGTGGGGCACCAGGCGCATCTCAGGGATCCGGAGGGAAATGTCATCGGCATATTGGAAAACGATCCTTCGGCACTATGAGAAGGCCCGGTCCCAATCCCGTTCGATGTACTGACAATAAGGGAAAGCTTAAACGTGTCAGAACGATTCAGTTTCTTTTATGCGATCGGGGTGTATCATGACCATGTGTGTCTTCTGCTCAATACTCATAGCCGGCTGCATCCAGCTGCCGGGTATGCATATTATCAGTGACACTCCCGATCCCATTATCGGCCAGTGGATTGGAGGTGAACTGCCGGCATCAGACCGCCACATCATTTTTTTTGAAAACCAGACATTTTTTTCCACGAATTTCTTTTTAAACCGGGGGGAAACGACGGACTCAGGAACCTGGACAAAGAAAGAACCCGGTCTCTATGCAATGAAGTCAGCTACCGGTCAAATAACCGACTGGGTGTACGATTCTTTTGATGATTCAATGTATATGAGCGGATTACCCCAGATGAAATATCACCGCTATAAAGGGTAAGCAGGGGGCATTGATCGATCTGTTTTATGAACTGCACGGCTTCATACGAATCAGGCTCATCCATTGAACGACAGGACCTACTTTTCTGCACGGACCGGCATAATCACCGTCGTAATACCACTGTACTGTAAACGTCGCTGTATCGCAAATGCCGTCTCGTTATGCAGTATTTTCTGGAACGGGTTTTCATGACGGAAAACAATCTGTCCGGTGAAAAACGTGGAATTCGGAAACTCCTTTGCGATGTTTTTGCAGAGTGGTACTGCCAGGTCAACAACATCAGTTCCGATATCCATCCGGTAATCTGAAGCAAAGCCCATCTCCCGGGCAAGGTCCACGTATTTCATGAGCGAGTTCTTCGTAGATTTCGAAAGTGCCGTCACTTCAGCAGAACCCTTGAATGTTCCTGAATCTACTACGGCAATAGAGACAAAAATGATATTTTCATAGACGCCGGGAAAATTTTTTATGATAGAATAAAATGTGTTTACCCCAAAACCATGAAACCCGGTGACGAGTTGCACCGCGGTCATTTTGTGGGGATTTACCGGATCGGTATTCTTTGTACCGGTAGCGGGAATAACATCAAGCAAAGTATCTAATTTCCGCAACCCTTTTGTTACCTTCTGGTAATGCCCATGGATCAGGAAGCAGAGCCCGACAAGGGCAGATGTCAGAAATAACGTGAACCAACCCCCCTCGCCAATTTTTTCATAGATTGTGATAACGAGGATTGTACTGCATAATACAAACCCGATAATGTGGATTGGGATATGCTGTTTCCAGTTCTTTTCATTCGCCCGGTTTTTGTAAAAGAATTGCGCCATACCAAACTGGGACAGAGAAAACGTGATGAACACATTGATGGCGTACATGGTGACAAGAAATACAATCGATCCGCGCGAAAAGATCATGAGAACGAGGGCAGATATCCCCATGAGGAGGATTCCGTTTGTCATGGTGAGGCGCTCGGAGAGGTTGGCAAAGGAACGGGGAAGCCACGAATCGATTGCCATATTTGCCATAACCCGGGGCCCATCGATAAACCCGGTCTGGGCTGCCACAAAGAGCAGCGCTCCCTCAGAGAGGATAGTGACCAGCGCGAGGAATCCTCCCAAAGGCCAGCCACCAAAGACATTTGTCGCCAGCACAGCATTCAGGGTCTGCCCCGGAACCGGGTGAATATTCCAGAGCAGGTAGCACAGGAAGAGACCTCCGGAAAGGATGGCAAGGGAGAATGCCATATATCCCATGGTCCGCTTACCGGTTTTTACCTTGGGCTCACGCATAATCTGCATCCCGTTTGCTACTGCTTCAATCCCGGTATACGTGCCACTACCGAGAGAATACGCCCGGAGGAAGATGGCCAGCACACCAATCATGCCGACCGCCGCCAGATCGCTGGAGAGTCCCGACTGGAATCCTTCAGCGACAACGCCAAGCTGAGGAGCATGAGCAAAAATTCCATACCCCAGGAGCAGCGCATGAGCTACGATGAACACAAGAAATATCGGGGCAAGTGTCATGACAGACTCTTTGACCCCCCGCAGGTTCATTTCAATCAGGATAATGATGAACAGGCAGGCAACCGCCAGTTTGTACGGCTGGTACGAATAGGGCAAAAACGAGAAGATTGCATCGGCACATGCCACGATGGAGACCGTGATGGTCAGTATGTAGTCAATGAGGAGAGCGCTCCCCGATATGACCCCTGCCCGCTGGCTGATCGTATGGGTGGCGACAATATATCCCCCGCCTCCGCCGGGATAATGTTCGATGATGCGGGTGTAAGCATAAGAAATAACAAAAACAGTGAATGCGGTACCCAGTGCGAGAAAAACTGCGAGATAGGTATGTTCTCCCAGTGCAACGAACGCCTCAGGAGGTCCGTATGATGACGACGAGACGCCATCAGCCCCAAGCCCGATCCAGGCAAGAACGGGTATCAGGGCGATCTTATGGAATATCGAGGGGTCTTCGATGTTTTTCTTGGCGCCAATAATGGTTCGGCGGGCCCCTGCCCGAATATCCTCCCAGTTCCACGAGTCCTTCGGTCCCACGGTATCTTCTTCCGGCAGCTGGGCAGGAACGTGTTTATTGTAATCGGGACCTGTCTGCGCCTTGGGGATAGTTCAGAGCATTGTTTACTATGCACTACGAGCTACTGTATTGAGACCCTGATTAATATTTTTCTGGTATATTTCTTTTCATTTTTGGTAATATCCCGAATTATTGCATTCTGAAAATACCCTGACTTTTTAAAGAATAGTGTTCCTACGTCAGACCAATTGCAATCATCGGCATGTATATCATTTTAAATCCAGAGCATCATCAAAGTAATGAGCCATGGTCCCTCAAGCAATGCCCACGGTCTTTGTCTCGCATGGTGCACCCACACTCTCCCTTGAACACGTTCCGGCACGACAATTCCTGGTGGATCTGGGCTCCCGCTACCGATCGGTACGGGAAGTGCTTTGCATATCTGCGCACTGGAATACCGTACGACCCTGCGTTAATCCCGGGAAAATCCATGAGACGATCCACGATTTTTACGGGTTCCCCCCGGAATTGTACCGGATCGTATATCCTGCCCCGGGGAGTCCTGATCTCGCAGGAAGGGTTGTCGATCTTCTAAAATCTGCAGGTTTTCTCTGCGATCTCGATCCTACCCGGGGTCTCGACCATGGAGCATGGGTACCTCTGCGACTTATGTTCCCAAAGGCTGAGGTACCGATTGTCCAGCTATCGATCCAGCAAAGTCTGGACCCGGTAGCTCATGTTGCCCTCGGTGAAGCAATCAGGGAAGTGAGGGAAACGGGTGTGCTTGTTCTGGGCAGTGGAGGTGCGGTCCACCCGCTTGGCAATCCTCACGCCTCGCTGGGCCCGGGTGCTCCAACAGACGATTGGGCAAAAGAGTTCAATGCATGGCTCACTCGTGCCGTTACCAGTGGAGATCGCAAAACCCTGGTCAACTACCGCACGATTGCACCATACGCCCGGGAGGCTCACCCGTATCCTGATCATTATATGCCGCTGCTTGCTGTGTTCGGGGCAGCAGGCCCGGGTGCACGGGGAACAGTCCTTCATCAGAGCTGGGACCTGGGGGACCTTGGGATGGGGGCATTCGAGTTCGCCACTAATCCCCCTTGAACAATTCCTGATATCCCCTCCTCACGTTATACCTCATATGATGCAAGGCACCGGTGCATGGAATATCATTTTATAGCATTGCCTTCCTGAATGATTCTACAATATGGATGCAGACGATATCGATGATTTAATCACCAATTATTCAGAATTTGAAAAAAAAATTGATGATAAAATACAGGCATATCAAAAACTTAAAGATAGTCCGGACAGTATTGCAACTGCCATCCTGATACAGTCCGTGGAATCTCAAAAGAAATCAAATGACCTTGCAGAACGAATGTTTCATTTATCCCGTGTCATGGTGATATTTACCGGGGGAGCCTTGATAATAGCCACCGGTGCACTGACCTTTGCTTCCCTGGCGTATTTTACGCAGGGGACAGATAAAACATTCTGGGGTATCGTGACAATGTCGATAGTAAGCTTGGGAGTAATTGCAATTCTCCTGGTATTCTGGCCAAAAAAAGAAAAAACCGTCCCCAAAAGAAAAAAATAGGGATTAAATCCTCGAATTAACCTTTGTTTTCTTTTTATCCCTCTTTCCTTGAAGAAATATAATAAAAATTTTTAAATACTAAGAACGTTTGTACTCATTAATGGACTTTGGATTTACCGAGTGTGGATAATGGTCATCTCAACATCAGATAATTTACGGGCACTATTTGAAAAACTTAAATCTGTTGGTTTTTTGGGAAGATTATTCAGGTGGCGTCACATTCTTGAAATGAATTCTGCTGCCAGGACCGAACTCACCACCCTCAACAACGAACTTGATTCTCTCACTGATCAGAACAGGCAGACCAAAAACCAGTTACGATCCGTTTACCAGGATCTGGATCACCAGAAATCGCTTCTGGCGGATTTGAAATCTGATTATGCGATTGTGAAGACTTCCAACCTTTATATGTCCCAGAACCTCAAGGAAAAGGAGGTCGAAATCGGAGCATTTCGGGAATCCGAAGCAAAAAATGCAAAACGAATAGCTGAAATGGAAAGAGAATCTGATCGGTTGCGTTCAACAATTGAACAGTATATTCAACAGCTCCGGAAAAATGAAGGCGAACTTGGAGCGCTCAGGGAATCTGAGGTAAAAAATCGTGAAAGGATTGTTGAATTTGAGCGTGATGCGGAAAGAACACGTTCAGCAATTGAAGAGTATACGCAGAAAATCCAAGATTGGAAGAGCGAAGTAAGCAAGTTAACCGAAGCAGATGCCAAAAACACAAAACGTATCCTTGAACTTGAAAAGGATACGGAACGGTATCGCCACTCCATGAAACAATATATCCGGCGACTCGAGGGCAATGAGGAAGGAAACGGGGATCGAACCGAACCGGACAATTCTGTTGAAAGATAAGTGAAGCGAACCGTGCGAATATCTCGTGACATCCCGATAGCTCCCCCAATTTTACCGCCGTTTTTCCCTCATGAACGCATCACAGGATACGAAAGTATCGCTTTATCAAACCTTACGATGATCCAGGTTTGAGCCCGGATATAATAATCCGGAATACCGAAAACCTTGATGAGGAAAAAAATGTGGAATGTAACGCTATTTATCATATAAAAAATAACATGTATACCACTTAATGAGGAATACCATGTCACAACAACTCGGGGGACAACCCATAATTATTCTCAGGGAAGGAGCAACGAGAAACCGGGGGCAGGAAGCCCAGAATAATAATTTTGCCGCGGCGAGGGCAGTGGCAGCCGCTGTACGTTCGACCCTCGGTCCCAAAGGCATGGACAAGATGCTCATTGACAGCATGGGTGACATCACCATCACCAATGACGGGGTCACCATCTTAAAGGAGATGGACATCGAACATCCTGCCGCAAAGATGATGGTTGAGATCGCAAAGACCCAGGACGCTGAGGTCGGCGATGGGACAACCACCGCAGTTGTAATTGCAGGGGAACTTTTAAAGAACGCTGAAGGGCTTCTTACCCAAAGCGTCCACCCGACCGTTATCGCTGAAGGATACCGGATGGCAGCGGTAGAGGCGCTCGTGATGCTCAACGGGTTCGCCATATCCGTGAAACCCTCAGATACAGAAAAGCTCAAAAAGATCGCAGAGACAGCACTCACGGGTAAGAATGCCGAGGTATCGAAAGACCGACTCTGCGACATCATCGTGAAGGCGATCACCTTCGTTACCGATCCTGACGGCAAGGTTGATATCGCTCATATCAACGTCGAAAAGAAGGTCGGCGGATCGGTGGATGACACCAATCTTATCGAAGGTATGGTTGTCGACAAGGAACGTGCACACCCCGGCATGCCCAAATCGGTGAAGAATGCAAAGATCCTGCTCCTTAATGCAGCGCTCGAATTCAAAAAGACCGAAGTGAACGCGAAGATCAATATCTCCACCCCCGGACAAGCCCAGGCATTCCTCGATGAAGAGGAGCACATGGTCCACACGATGGTGGAAAAGGTTATTAAAAGCGGTGCGACCGTCATTTTCTGCCAGAAGGGCATTGATGATGTAGCTCAGCACTACCTTGCAAAAGCCGGGATGCTTGCTGTCCGCAGGCTGAAGAAAAGTGATATCGAGAACCTTGCCCGTGCAACGGGTGCAAACATCGTCAACAGCATCGATGCAATAACCCCAGAGGATCTCGGCGCTGCAGGGCTTGTTGAGGAACGCAAGGTCTCGGGTGACGAGATGATTTATATCTCGAAATGTAAAGATCCCAAAGCAGTCTCCATTATCGTCAGGGGAGGAACCGAGCACGTTGTCGATGAACTCGAACGTGCCATCCATGATGCACTCATGGTCGTGAGCGTCGTCGTTGAGGGCAAAAAGATCGTTGCCGGTGGCGGAGCACCCGAGACAGAACTCTCGCTTCAGCTGCGGAGATATGCCTCGCAGGAAGGAGGTCGCGTCCAGCTTGCGATTGAAGCATTCGCTGCAGCTCTTGAGGTAATCCCCCGGTCCCTTGCTGAGAACTCGGGGCTCGACCCCATCGATATGCTTGTCGCAATCCGTGCTGCGCACGAGGCGGGCAAAAAGAATTTCGGGCTTGATGTCTATGAGGGTAAACCCGTGGATATGCTCAAGGCAGGTGTCGTTGAACCTCTGCGGGTGAAAACACAGGCAATATCAAGCGCGGCAGAAGCGGCAGTCATGATCCTCCGCATTGACGATGTCATTGCATCTTCGAAAACCGGCGCACCTGGCGGGGGGATGCCTCCCGGTGGTATGGGCGGAATGCCCCCCGGCATGGATGAGTATTAATTTTTCAAACAATTTTTTAAGGGGAAAAAAAGTTTTTTTAAAAAAAACACTCGTTTTTCTCTTAAAAGGAGTTTATCGAATATTCTGGTTGAACCTCCGGTGCATCAGCCTGGAAAAACACCACCCGGGTTCCTGACAGGCAATCAGCTGGTTTTGTTTTCCTGTCCGGTCCGAATGATGAGAACCGGTTTTTTTGTTCTTCTTACAACAGTAAACGTGGTGCTTCCTAGCACAAGCTCGCTTATCCGGTCCAGGCCAAAGGCACTCATTGCTATCAGGGTTACATCCTCTTCATCTGCAACCGATAGTATCATCTCTGTCGGATCTCCTGCACCAACATGAAGTTTTATTTCAGCACCAGTATCGATTAATTCCTTTTTCATGTCCTCGAGCCTTTTTTCTGAGATTTTTAAATGAACTTCGATATCCTTTCCTGATTCTGCGCGACTGACAACATGCAGGAGAATGGTTTCTTTGATCCCAGGAATCATTTTTACAAATGCTAATGCATCGCTGGCGGAGCGGGAAAAATCTGTAGGCACCAGCACTTTTGAAAACAGTTTCTGGTAGGTAAAAGCAGGTGAAGCTTGTGACTCATCAGAGGCAGGGGGAAAATGCATAATGAGTACATTTGTCGTTGCATACCGGATTACCGAGGATGATACACTCCCCAGCAGAAGTTCCTGGATCGGGTTTATGCCCCGGGCACCAATGACAATCAGGGACACGTTTTCGGTTTTGGCAATTTCCAGGATGGCGTTTGAAACTGGGCTCTGCGTGATCGCATTGACTATCACATCAACATTTATGGTCACTCTCATACCGCGTTGTTCAAGAAACCTTTTTTTCTCTTCTAAGAGGAGCTGAGGATTTTCGATATGCGGGCGACCATGCGTCCAATCCAGTCTCGCAGGGCGTGTGGTATCCACTACATGCACGAGAACTACTTCCTGTATTCCGGGAATCTCGCTGATACGATCCAGGATTTTTTGTGTAGAGCGTGAAAAATCCAGGGCAACCAGCACTTTTTTGAACATTGCAGCACTCTTAACGTTAATACTGTTTTCTGAAATAAAAAGATCACCCTTATCACCCAGGATCGAATACTGGTTTTTAGTATCCTCGCCAAAAATCCATAGAGGTACAGATTTTTATGGGTACGTAATTTGTTCCTGAATCTGCAGCGCGAACAAGCAGAGTGTCGGGTCCGGGTTACCACCTCGGGGGAACCGTGATATCCTGTTCCTTTTCTGCCGCATAGTCACCCATCCGGAATAGCAGGCAAAGCCGGGCTAAAGTGGTGGGGGATTTGAAGATATGCCCACCCGATTTCTGCTCTCGTAAAAGCGGCAATCAGGTTTTTTTGAATCGATAACGTTTAATTTATTAACCTACTGACCTGATAGAATATTATCAGAGCAATATCGTGCACAAAAGTTGAGCAACAATGGTGAAAATGTGTGAGTGCTGCAGGAATTTAACGCACGAAAATAGTGCAGCATTCTGTATGCACTGCGGAAACCGATTTCCTGAAGATGAATGTGTTTTACTTCGTCAGATCCGGGACTCGGTTGAAGAATCGCAAAGAGAAATCCTGAATATCAGGAACCTGATACGCCGATCACAGAAAAAACCAACGCTGGGAAAAAACCTTCTTTATGCGATTATAGGCATTATCCTCATAGTCACTGTTGTAGCAATACTGTTTTTTAAGCTATGAACCTTGCCAGAATCAGCTCAACGGACTTTCTTTTGGAGGAATGAAATAAAAAGGACAGGAAAGACGAAGGGGCGACAGTCCAGTCCTCCCTTGCTGCCCCTGTACTGAGCGATGAAGATGTATTACCTTTTCAGGAGTTATCGCATAAGGGGAGCCGGAGCGGGCTGGAGTGAAATCACTGTCGGATGTTCAAGCTTCTTTGAACATTACTCATAAGCCCTAAAATTATTTTTTAATAAAAATATTTTGGCTCTGTAGAATTCCTTTTCCATTGATATGAAATTCAAGATGCTGGTACGAATGAAGGAGGAGACCGTGCCTGTCCCCCCATGCCGCCCCTGCGCTGAGCGATGATGACGTAGCACCTGTTCGGGAGTTATCGCATCGGGGGAGTCACAGCGGCGGGGGTGAAACCCCCTTGAGCGTTTAGCTTGTAATTGAGCATTTCTCCAGAGCAAATATTTTTAATCCTCTCAGGAAGGATTGATCCTTTTCACTTTTCCGGTGATCTTTTAAGATCTATGAACCCGACACTTTTCATCTGTAGCCCCCTTCCTTTTTATACGGAAAAAGAAAAGGAATGTTAGAATGGATAAAATACCTCTGGAAACGATTGACGATGAATCCTCCATAAGGTTCAGGGACTGTTTCTCTGTCCGGTATATCCAGTCAGCTGCGTTGTTGTGCAGGCTGGGTCACCGGATAGAAAAGGATTTTTTGGAGTCAGGGGTTATTTCCGAAAACGATCGCCTCCGGCATGAGGTATTCATCCTCAACTCAATCCTCTCATCTGTTGCATTCCTCGAATCCACCATCAATGAGCTCTATGCTGATGCAGCAGACGATGCCTATTTTTTCACCGATGAAAAAAATGAAGAGCTCCTGAAAACTATCGGTGAGAAATGGAGAAACGAAAAGAATTTTGATCGTGCCCCCCTGGTAAACAAGTACCAGAAAATACTCATGATCGCACAGAGGCCCTTTTTCGATGACGACAATCAAGTTTTTTCCAACATCCGGAACTTAATAGAAATCCGGAATTCCCTGATGCATTACAAACGGGAATGGATTGTTGTTCAAAAAGGTGAAATTTCCGGGGATATTGAAGAGACGCACGGAGAAAAACTGGAGCGGATGCTCAGGAACAAATTTCCGGTCAACCCGCTGGCTCAAAAAAACCGCCCGTTTTTTCCGGATATATGCTTCGGGCACGGCTGTGCAGAATGGGCGGTGAAAAACAGCCTTTCTTTTACCGATGAATTTTTCAAAAAACTTGAACTTCCCACGCCTTATGACGGGATAAAAAATGAATTGGCAACAATATCGTAAAAAGTTCTACTTCTTTCCTTTCTTCTTTTTCGGCTCATCCTTTGCCATGGACATGAGGTCAATGATATAATTTCCCTCTTTTCCTACACTTACGATCCGCTGGTCACTCTGTGCCATTTTTTCGAGATTGAGCTCGTAGGTACCTGGGGAGACAATACGGATCGTCTCCACACGGTCATACATCTCCACCTGTTCTCTTCTCTTTGGCTCGATGATCTCAAGAATATCCTCATGAGATTCATCAGCAATTTCAGATATTGATTTCTCTTCCAGAACGTCCTTGTTGATCTCTGTATCCTTTACATAGAGGAATTTTTTCCCTCCGCAGCTCGCGCAGCCTTTAAGGATCTCCGTTGAACCAGCCTTGTATTCCCGTCCGCATTTTGTACATTTGTGCGGCATGCCCTTCACCCGAAGCACTCAAGCATGGTTTCGTACAGGCTCTCAACATTCCGTCCTTCAAGACCGGAGATAGCGACAACCGGGTGTTGCGGGAATGCACTTCTTATCCGTGCAGGAACTGCATCAGCGAGATCGATCTTGTTTGCAACAATAATAACCGGGAGTTTTCGGCTCTCGATGATTCCAATCATCATGATATTGACCTGCAGGAATGGATCAAGGGTAGAATCCAGCATGTAGATGACACCGTCAATATCCTCTCTAAGCCAGTGCATCGCCTCCGCGACACCCTCGGTTGCCTCTCGGGCGCGGATGATCGCTTCATCTTTTTCCATACCGAATTCTAAGAATTCGTGATAGTCAATCTTGGTGGTTACTCCCGGGGTATCGACAATATCAATCATTATTGTGCTGCCGTTTGCTCCCGAGATGATGATATCTTCTTTTTTCCTTGCCCTTCTGGTTTCGTGTGGGATCTCGCTTACCGGGCCGACTGCATCACCTGTCCAGTCCCGGGCAATGCGGTTTGCAAGCGTTGTCTTGCCTGCATTGGGCGGGCCGTATATGCCGATACGGGTCCTCTTCTTCTTGAAAAACCTGGTGAGTATTTTGGAAAATTTCTTTTTTGCCTTACCATAGGCCTGATAAAATATCTTCATAGGAAACCCCCCTGGCTGCGCATTGTACAACGGAACAAAGAATTCACCATAATTCGTTAGTAGTGTATAGAAATCGCTCTTTATTATGTTTCTTATAATATGCCTTTCCTTACCCCCCGTAATTCTCATTCAAGTCCCCCAATATTACTGTGCTGCATTACCCGTTGCCCCCCGCCAAATTGTATTTATACAAGTGAAGGGGAGTATGCTAATTGTAAATCATCAGAACAAGCACTTCAAGGAGGTGACTCATGAAAAAAACAACCAATGAAATGCGGTTTGAGACCCAGATCCCGTTAAGGGACGTAATGAAAAACAACCCAGCCATGATAGGTATCGATGCAACGGTCGCAAAAGCGGCAAAAACCATGTGCCAGGAAGAGGTTGGCAGTGTGATCATCGTAGGAAAAGGCAAACCCATCGGTATAGTTACTGAGGAAGATATTGCCTGTAAGGTGGTAGCAAAAGATCTCAAGCCAAGTACTGTACACGTAAAAGAAATCATGAGTACGCCACTCATTACGGTGAGTGCGGACAAAACTGTAGGAGATGCCGCCCATATGATGGTGAAGCATAAGGTAAGGAGACTGCCGGTTATCGATGCAAAAAAGAAAGTCATCGGAATAGTTACCGTGCGAGACCTGCTTACCGTATCCAATGAACTCAATGAACTCCTCACAGATCTTGTAGAGATTAATCGCGAGGAAATCGTTGAGCAGGGCATGTGCAATCGCTGCGGTCAGATGTCTGATGATCTCAAACGGGTTGACACCCTCCTGCTTTGTCCCCGCTGCCGTGATGAGGATTCTATTGCATGAAAACAGCACAGGATTTCATGATCGGGATCCCTGTGCTGAAATATAATGACCAGATAACCAAGGCACGGCAGATCCTGCGAGACGAACGGTTCCGTGAAGTCTATGTCGTGGACGTGAAAAAAAAACTCATCGGCTATATTGACCTCACGGATGGGCTGCGGGTAACTGCGACAAAATCGAATGTAACCGTTGAAGGGTACGTCAAGGAAGCGCCTATGGTCAGCCCGGCTGATACCATTGAACAGCTGGCGAGGGTGATGCGGGATTACGAGACGGACAGCGTTGCTGTCGTGGATCCCAGCCCTCATATTATCGGAGGTGTGCTCCTGTCAGATGTATTTCCTGTTATCATCTCACGTCATGAACTTCACGGGACTGTTGCATCTCATATGACCAGGAATGTCACTATAGCAAGCCCGACAGACACAATCCAGAAGATTTATACCATGATCATGGAGAGCGGATTTTCCGCATTTCCCGTGGTGAAGAAGAAACGGATTGTCGGCATAATCTCCCGACGCGACCTCATCCGGACACGGCGGGTGCAGTCAATAATTGCCCGGCACGCCCACACAACCATTGAGGAGGTTATGTCCAAGAATGTGGTTACCATTGGTCCTGATGAACCGATCGGTTCTGCTGCGGAACTGCTGGTTAAGCACGATGTGAGCCGGCTCCCCGTCATCGATGGGGACCGGATTGTCGGAATTGTTGACCGGCACGATGTACTGAAAGGTCTGGCATGAATGTTTTCTGCGAATCTGCCAGAAGTGAGCAGATTTCTGATAAATGGCGACCTGTATCGTTCCAGAAAATCATATAATCAGGGTTATTGAACCTGTCGGAGGGGAATTATGAACCAGAATGACCGGGGAATCAAACAGGGTGACCGGCTCTTAAAAATGCAGGGGAAACTTGACCGGGGGCCGGTTGAGTTCAAATCCCACATAGTCCAGCAGGAAGGTGAGATCATGGCAATCGCATCCCATGATGTCATATCGGTACCGCCTACGCAAAGTATTATCGGGGCAGTGGAGATCATGACAAAATGCGGATTCCGTCGTTTACCGGTGACTGATGCCGGTTCAAAGAAACTACGCGGGATCATCACCTCCGGCGATGTTATCAATTTCATGGGAGGAGGTGACAAGTACAAACTCGTACAGGTCAGGCATGGTGGCAACCTGCTCGCGGCGGTCAACGAAAGCGTGCGAACCATCATGACCCAGCAGATTACCACGCTCGCACATGATTCACGAATCAGTGATGCTGTAGATATAATCGTCAAAAAAAAGATCGGGGGACTCCCCATCATCGATGATGATGGTGTGCTGAGTGGAATCGTCACTGAACGCGATGTACTGCGGGTGCTAGGTGCGGAGCGGAGTACCTTCACGGTTGAGGAAGTTATGAGTTCCTCGCTTCGTGTGACGAGCCCGGACTGCACAATAGTGAACGTTGCTCATGACATGGTCCGGTACAGGTTCCGGCGGTTACCTGTGGTTTGTGATGACGTGCTCTATGGCATGATAACAGCCACGGATATAATGAAGTATCTTGGGAGCCGTGAGGTTTTTTCGCGCCTGACAACCGGTAATGTTGCGGAAGTTATGGAGTTGCCCGTGCGTACGCTGATTGGGGGGGACCTCTTTACCACTACACCGATGCAGAGCATCAACCTCGCAGCCCGGGAGATGCTGACAAGAAATATCGGAGCATTACCTGTGATTGAGGGTTCCCGGCTGATCGGTCTGGTTACCGAGTTCGACCTTGTCCGGGCATTTGCGAAGGGGTGACAAAAAATGTTTGCACATGATGTAATGACTTCCCCGGTCTATTTTGTCTCCCCCCATGAAACGGTCGCCTACGCAAGGAACCTGATGGTGAAGCACAAAATCTCACGCGTCCTGGTTATGGAGGATGGCAGGCTCACGGGAATTCTCACCAAAAAGGACATTGCGTACCGCCTTCACCAGGGAGAACCCGCATGGCGCCGGCGCCCCATTGACCAGATTCCGGTAAGTGTATTTGCTACTGGCAATCCAATCGTCGTTGCACCCGATGCAGGGATCAGGACGATCGCAGGTATTTTTTCAGGAAACAGTATCAGTTGTGTTCCGGTGGTTGATGCAGGACATATCGTTGGAATAGTAACAAAAACGGATCTGATGAAATCCGGTCTTGTCCGGAACCTTACCTGTCCCGTCAATGACGTGATGGAGGATGTGGCAACGATCAGCCGTTACCACTCGCTTGACCATGTGATAGCAGTGATGAGCGAACGCGATGACAAAGTTGTTGTCATGAATAATGATGGTACAATTGCCGGAATAATAACCGAAACGAACCTTGCGTTCTTTGATAATGAGCATACGATTTCCAGGGTGGTTAAAAAAGATGTAACTACACGGAGACGCGAAGAGGCGGGTGGGACAAGCAGTCACCACTTACGAACTGTCGAATCAGTGATTGCGGAGGATGTAATGACCAGTCCGGTGATTACGGTAAATCCGGCAACACTGCTGCCTGATGCCCTTGAACTGATGAGAAAAAACCATGTCAACAGTCTTGTTGTTGTGGAAAATGGCGCGATATCTGGAATTATTAAACGGGATGATATCATAAAGGAAGTGGCGAAATGACAAAAGAAGTTTTTATCAAAGATGTTATGGCAAAACCAACCACCATATCCAAATCGGCAAAGATCACCGAAGCACTTGATAAAATGCTTGCAGAGGGGATTGATCCCCTTATTGCAGTCAATAATAATTCTGTAGTAGGTATAGTCTCACGGCAGGCGATAGCTGAGAAGCTGGGCAGCAAACAGAACTCCCCTCTTGCACCCACCGCTATTCATGTGGCGAGTGTGGTTGAGGAAGAATTCACAAGCGTCTATCCTGATGAAAGTATTAACGTACTCATCCCTCTGCTCCAGCATTACAAGCTGGTCGTTGTGTATGATGGTGATCACAAGTTGATCGGCCAGGTAAGTGCGGGTGATCTGCTGAAAAAGTTCCAGCCGGAAAACGGGATAGAAAGTGCGATTGAGAAGGTCATCACTATTGAGGCAGATGAACGCGTTGTTCACCTGCGCCGCCGCATGCTTGATGACAATATCACCCGTTTTGTCGTATCGGATCAAGGCAAATATATTGGAATCGTCACAGAAACCGATGTCGCTATTGCGATGCGGAAATTCCGGGAGGCAGTCAAGGACCAGCACCAGGACCACCGGATACGGAATATGATTGTCAGGGATATCATGACTGCACCTCTCATATCGGTCGATCCTTCGGCAAGTGTTTCAGCGGTGATAGACCTGATGCTGAAAAAGAACATCAGTTCTGTTCCGGTCGTGGATAAGGGAAGGCTGTCCGGTATCATCACGCGAAGGTCGCTGGTTAACGCGCTTTAGACAATGAGTCTTCTGCAGGGAATACCGGAACGTGTCCGATGAGATGTGTCTATAAAAAAAATAAACAGAGAATAGACAAAAGGGAGAAGGATCGATGAGGTATTATGACAGTTCAGTTGTTGGTTAAGGACGTAATGGCAAAGCCGGTGACAATTTCAAAATCCCAGTCAATCAACGAAGCTCTGGATAAGATGCTCGATGAAAACAGTGACCCGCTCATTGTGCTTGCAAGTCACCAGGTTGTGGGAACAATATCACGCAAATCAATCGCAGATAAGCTGGGGAGTAAACACAAGGCAACGATCTCCACGGCAAAGATTCATGTTGCCAGTTCGCTTGAGGAAAATATACCCTCGGTGCTCCCAGAGCAGGAGATCAGGGTTGTCGTCCCGCTCTTAAAAAAGCATAAACTGGTGGTTGTCCATGACAGTGAAAAGCGCCTTATCGGGCAGGTCGGATATGGGGAATTACTCAGGGTGCTTCAGCCCCGTGGAAATATCGATGGAGTGACGGAACCTGCTCATACCATTGAAGCAGACGAACGGCTTTCCCACCTCCAGTCACTGATGGAGGAACAGAACATTTCCCGTTTTATTGTCATGGAAGGCGAAAAAATCAGTGGCATCGTAACGGAAACCGACATTGCAATATCACTCCGGAAATTCCGGGAGAAGATAGAGGACCGGCACCAGGACTTCCGGTTTCACAACATCATCGTCAGGACCATTATGACCTCCCCAATCCTTACGATCGACAGGAACACAAAGATGGCAGATATTGTCAGCACGATGCTGAAAAAAAATATCAGTTCAATTCCGGTCGTTGATAAAGGCAAACTGGTTGGTATTATCACGCGTCGCTCTCTTGTTCGGGCGTTGTAATATCCAAATCCTCCTCCTTTTCGATCGTGGATATTATCATTCTCTCCCTCTGGTATAATTGCGATTAACCCCGCCGCCCCCGATGGGACACCCCCGCGGCGGATCATTGACTAAAATCTCTGTAGAAATCATGCTCGTTAAAAAACCGAAGAGGGGACCGGTATTGGATAGTGATGGGGCCACGGGCGCTCACCGCCTCGTCGGGGCTCGCCCTGCGGAGCATTGCTGTTAATCTTGGCAGCGTGGAGAAAAATCCAATCGCAATTGGGGGTCGAGGGGCCCACTCGCAATTTCCACACCAGCTCAAAAAACGCGAGGGGATTTCTGCATAGCCAAAAATTAAAAAAACTTTCTTCCCCACCGTGCCTTGGAGAGGCCCTGAAGCGGGTTCTATCGTATTTCGATACGATTTCATTGTTTTGATTTCCGTAACTACCCGGGTGGCGAAAATTAAAGAAATAAAAAACAAAAAACTCAACCCACTTTTTCCCCGCTTTTCGACTCCTTTTGAAATTCGTAATAAGAATATGCCACAGTAATCACCGCAACTGCAAGTGCCGGTACGAGAACGAACCAGAGCGCATATACCCCGGCAAATATACCTAAACAAGAAATAACTCCTGCTATCTTGAACAATTTCCCCCCGAGCACATGTGTTTTTTTCCAGACCGTTTTACTGCTTAATGTCCAGGGTGTGCGGATTCCAACAAACCAGTTCTGTTCCGCATGGTCAAGGAGAAATCCGAGGTAGATAAAAAGTATCCCGATGAGAACGGGGAACGTGAGGTTCGGGCTGATCTGGAACCCGATACTCCAGAGAATAATCTGGACCTGGATGGCAAGCAGGAAGAGGGCAAACAGGAGAATGAATCCATCATAATAGTCCCGGAATTTCTCGTAATTCTTTTTGTGCGGATCGATGCGGGGAAGGACTGCCAGCAGCGCGACAAAGCCGGTCATGATGAAAGGGATGAGAAAGAGCCCCCAGAACTTCGACATGTAGCCGTTAACCTGGCCAGCAGCGTTCCAGTGCGATGCGATACGATCCGGAGCTGACGGGAAGACGGCTATGGTAATGGCGAAGGTGATAATGAGGACAGCAATGACTGCAATCCTGATGATTTTCACACATCGTTATTTGGAATGATCCAGCAATAAGGTGATCCTGGTTCCTGTGAGTGGTTGTCTTGTATTGGTGTTCCTTTGAGAATGCGATGAACGCCGCCGCCACAGAAGGGGCGCCACCAAGGCGGTCGAGGGAGACTCAACAACCAGGTCTTGAAATAAAACGTAATCCCACTTAGATACTAAATATCGCTTGCGTCCGTATTCGTTCATTCATAGTAAGGATATTGCAACAGGACCGGTCGGGCGCTTTTTCCTGCCAAACACTTATTACCAGACCCTTCCCATATTGTAAGCACCATTCATGGAGCAGTGACTATTCACTGCGAGTGTCTGTACAAGATGCGAGATTCCTCTGTTGAGGTAGCCAAGCCTGGTATGGCGCAGGTTT
>CAZPVQ010000002.1:0-481030 GCA_964590415.1 uncultured Methanoregula sp.
TGATACCCATCGAGTAGAGGACCGCGGACTGGCCGGATTTGCCAAACCATTCTGCCGCTGTTATAAGGTCCTTTTCGGGGATACCGCTGACCTTCGAGACGTTTGCCGGACTATAGGCGTCCTTCATCACGATCTCTTTGACCTTTTCGAAATCCTTGGTCCGGTTCTTGACAAAGTCCTTGTTCTCCCAGCCGTTCTTCAGGATCTGGTGCATGAAGCAGTTGAGGATGGCAACATCGGTTCCGGAGTAAAACGGTAAGTACAGGTCTGCCTGCTTCCCGGTCGGGGTGAACCGCGGGTCGGCGTAGATGACTTTTGCACCCTTCGCCTTGGCCTGCATGACGCGGCGACCGATCAGCGGGTGCGTCTCAAACGTGTTGCTGCCGATAATCAGGAGACACTTGGATTCAGCAATATCAGCAATCGACTGGGTCATTGCTCCGGACCCGAACGCTCCGGCCAGACCGACGACAGTCGATGCATGGCAGAGACGGGCACAGTGGTCGATGTTGGGGGTCTTTAAGACAGCCCGGGCAAACTTCTGCATCAGGTAGTTCTCCTCATTGGAGACACGGGCTGACGCAAGGCAGGCGCTCTGCTCGCCCTGGTACTTTTTGAAATTATCAGCGATCAGCTTGTATGCTTCATCCCAGCTCGCCTCGACAAATTTCCCATCCTTCTTGATGAGCGGCTTTGTCAGGCGGTCCGGGCTGTTGATAAATTCTGCGGCATAGTTGCCCTTCGGGCAGAGCTTGCCGTCGTTAACCGGGTTGCGGTGCCACGGTGCGACTCCTACAACCTTCTTGTCTTTGACAACAAGGTTGAAGCCGCAGCCGGTCCCGCAATACGGACACGTGGTTGGTACGTAATTCATATCCATAAGAATACCTCCTACAATTGCGAATTGGATCAACCAAGATTAAATCTTGTGATTTATTGGTGAGGAATTCAGACAATATCCGAAAGATAAAATTTTAATATATTTTACTCTCAATCAAAATTTACGCTTTTTAGTTATTGTCATTCCTGATACACTATTGGAATTTGCCGCAAACGCATGGATTAAATAGAAAATATCTTCTTGAAAACCGTTTTTCCTTCTGAATATCTTAGTATTTTTACTCATGAAATGAAACAGGTTCAGGATTTTTATGCCTTTCTTTATCACCAGCAACGGAACTGCCATTGCCCTGACCAAACGTTTTCCTCAAATAATACAATTTTATGAATTTCTGCAATCTATATTCTTACAAGGGAAAATTTTGGTGGATCTTGACCACTGATCATTGCCTTTTACTACAGCAATCGCACTCCGGCAATACAGATTCTCTTTTTACTGTAACAAAAAAATGCATTCATTAACGACTGGCGGGGTTGTCCAGTCAGGATGAATAATAATAATTCGATTAACTGGTGTATTCGTGCACAGACAGAATTCCTTATGAGGAAGGTTACCTGCATAATAAAAATATCTTCCTCAATGAATATCAAAAAGAATATTTGCATGGCAACCTTTGATGCAGACCTGTAATTCAGATATATATTGCAATTATATTGTGCAAATTAATATAAATAAATAAAAATTATTAAAATTCAGTCACGGAGCATCCTGGCGATGATCACGTGGCATGGAGGTAGTAAAAATGGAACTTCAGGGAATACACAGCACCGTAAGAGAAGCCGAATATCTGGTCAGGCAGGCGCAGGAGAAAGCAATGGCAGGAGATCATGTATCAGCAGAGAATTATCTTAAAAAAGCAATTGATAAATATCCCCGGTATGCAGAGGCATATACCTTACTGGGGAATTGTCAGGATTGCCAGGGTAAACCAGAAGATGCGATAGCATCCTATGACAAAGCACTACAGATCGATCCCGGCCATGCAGAAGCGTGGTTTAACAAAGGAATGAGTCTGAAGAAACTTGGGAAGGCCAAAGAAGCCACGTCGTGCGTTGAAAAATCGATTGATCTCTACTGCGGCAGGTAAGCTGAAACCGTCATTATTCAGGCTTTCGACAGGAAATAACAGATCAATGCGGGGAACACAACAATATTTCACTCTCATCTCAAAAATTTTCCCCATCTTTCTGCTTTTGAAAATTCATGTAGTACTACGAAAAGGGCTTTGTTCCCTCATGTCTTCCCTGTCAGAATAATTGACAGAATCTAATTTCCCTGGATCCATGATGAAAAATGTATTGATGTATCAAACAATATTTCAAACCAATGTATTGATATGCTGTTTCAACGATAGAATCGGGTAGAGGGGATTCCTGTGCCGGACCTGAAATCTATTCCCGATGGCGTGAAATGGCGTCTTGCCGCACAGCTGGCGGCTCTTCTCCCTGCTCTTTATGATTCTGCATACCGGGGAGTTGTTGGAGAGAAATACGATGAGATCGAGCAGGAGATCTGGATGGAACTCTCACGCATGGCATCTGATATTGTCCACGATCTCTCTCTCCCTGATGGTAATGCGGGTCAGCTTGCCGACAGTATGCGGATTGTTATGGGGATTCTCTTTGGCCCCGATTATACTGCTGAAACCCTTGAAATATCCTCGAGCGGTGCGGTGGTTCTTGTCAAACGATGCCCGTTACCGGACAGCGGTCTTGACAGGGAAGCGGGAGACCCATCCACGTTCCACAAGTGCATGGTATTAACCCTGACTACGGTGCCGCTCCTGAATAAGGCGTACTCTGCACGGTTTGTCAGGACCATGTGTACCGGCGATCGCCAGTGTGAAATTAAAATTGAAGAGGTAAAAAAACCTGATGCCAGCGAGCCCGGAAAAAAATAAGGGTTCTTCTTTACCTGTACCCCGTTATTTAAGGTAGTATCCGACAACGATCAACACGAGTCCCAGGTAAAACATAAGATTAAAAGACTGGGATATCCCCGGAACTATCGAATCAAAATATTTTAAGTAAGGAATGAAGAGCATTATCAGACCAATAATTAACAATACAAGACTGAACTGTGTTTTGGTTTTTTTATCCATCGGTATACTTCCTTTCATTAAACGTATCGAATGCGGCAGGAAAAAAGCTTTGTTGTTCCACGATAAATCCTGAAGGAAATCTGGTCTGGTCAGAAATTTCCGATAACCAGGGAATAGAGTGCTTCAGCCGGGTTGGGGGGAGAGCGGACGTCCTGAACAAGGATGCGTTCTTCAGGATACCCGAGATTTTCACAGAGTGCGATATTCAGGGGAATGGAAAGTGTCTCAAGTCTTGCGTAGAGCTCATGAACGTCGAACTTAGGGTCAGCCAGCAGGAAAACGATCTTCCCCCGTTTTACCTCGTCAACAGTATCCTGCATGCCCTTTTCATGTCCCTTGCCATGTGCCACAACAACTGATACCTGTGAAATGGGAATATGCAGCCGGGCTGTTGCGACCTGGAGAGATGATATCCCGGGAATAACTTCACCACGTAAATATCCTAATCCGGCAAGCATCGGATCACCGGTAGAAAGAATAATGGCATCTTTTGCGAGTTTGTCAAGATTTTTGAAGTCATCGATTGTTTTTACCGTACAGTCAAATGGAATATGTGATTTTGCCAGTTCGATTGCCCGGTCTGATCCGAAGATAATGGTAGCCCGGGAAATCTCACGGATTGCCTGTTCGGTGAGCATCCCTGGTCCACAACCGACGCCTATAATTTTCATGGGCTTTCTCCGATAATCACACCATTCCGGTTCACAAGAACTACCCTGACCTGCGGGTACTCTTTTTTGAATTGCTTAAGGCTGGCATTCATAGCAGGGTTAAATGCTGGAGATACTGCAAATTCCTCAACAGTGGCATACCCTGTCCCATCGAGGATAAGCGGATTGATATACCGCAGTATGAGTGCCGGTAGGCCAAAAAGTATCACCTCTCCTTTGGCTGCTTCGATTGCTTCTCCGATTTTACCGCCCACGAGCACGATATCACGATCCGGATAGAGGAGGCGTGCGTACCGGAGCCCGATACGACCGGTAGTGAGTACTGCATCGTGGGATGTGGATACGCGTTCCCGCATTGCATCTTCAAGATGATCATCCCATGGTTCGACAAGACCGGTAGTACCGAGCACGGAGATTCCTCTCTCGATACCTACCCGGGAATTAAGAGTTTTTTTTGCAATCTCAACCCCAAGGGGGATCTGGAGCTTGACCCGGACACCTGAAAGTCCCTGCTGGTCCATTGCTTCCTGTATCGAGGTGAGTATACATTCCAGCGGAGCGGGACTGATAGCCGGTTCTCCTTTCCGGAAGCGGGGGGTGTCGCGTGAAAACCGCCCGATCCCCTCCCCCGGAACAAACCGGATTCCTTCCAATAACGGTGTTGCTTCTGCGATGAACTCACAATCAGCAGTCACATCATCCGGATAATCTCCGGCAAATTTTTTACAGGAGGCATTCCCGGCTAACGCAAAGACCGGGACAGAAACTACAAGCCCGCAGGGGATATGGACAGGAACCGAGGTCACAACACCGGAAAGAGAAAGAATGGCAGATTTGCAGGCAGCAGCAGCAGTTGTTCCCGTAGTATAGCCGCGCCGGATCACTGTACCCGAGGAAGTAAGGACTGCTAACCCCTCCTCTGCAAGATGGAGTAAATCCGGGGATGAACACTTCTTCACCCATGCTTCAGGATAATCAAAGCCGGTGACCGGATCTCTCATCAGTGGTGCCTTTCTATAAATATCGTGATGCACTCGTTCATGGCGGCAACTGCAACCGGTGTGCCTCCCCGTGTTCCTTCCGTTGAAATCGAAGGCACATCACTCGTGCGGAGCAGTTCCTTTGACTCCGCTGCGTTGACAAATCCTACCGGGGCTCCGATGATAATAGCCGGGCGAATTCCCGCTTTGATCATTTCGCACAGGGACAGGAGTGCTGACGGTGCGTTGCCAATCACGACGATCGACCCTGCAAGTTTTTCCCTGAGGGCAAGAAAGCCGGCTGAACTCCGGGTAATTCCCCGTTCCTGGGCGATCCCGGCACCGAAATCAAGTGCACACAGGATTTCGCTTGCGTGCCCCTTTTTCTGGATCCCGACCTGCACCATGCGGATATCGGTGATAATGAGTGCGTGTCGCTCCAGTGCAGCCAGTGCTGCGGCAACAGGATCACGCTGGAATCTCATAAGTTCAGCCATGCCAAAATCACCGACGGCGATAGAACACCGCTGCCGGACGCGGTCTTCTTCATTTGCATTACCAACCATGGTCCGTGCAAGTGTCCGCGATTTTTTCGAGATCTCGTAGGCTTCTTTGGTTTCAGCACCGGGATCAATATACGTATTTGTGGTGGTATCCCCGTGGCGTGATAATTCCTTTGACATCGTCACCCATCCTCCATATCCTGCTCTCTTTTCCCCCGATAATTACTGTTGTATGCATGTCCACAGCGTTCTCAACCTTTTCCACATCGGAAAGTGTCGTCACGATCACTTCTTCATCATCGCGTAACGCGTTCCTGATGATTGCTATGGGTGTTTCTGCCCCAAGATACTTGCGGGCATGTGCTATGGCAAGTGCAAAATTGTGCGGTCTTCCCCGGCTCTTCGGGTTGTAGAGCACTACCGGGATCCCCACGGAAAAGACCGCGTCAAGCCGCTGCTCAATCACTTCGAGCGGGGTCAACAGGTCCGACAAACTGATGACAGCAAAATCACCGGACAGGGGAGATCCGATCCTTGAGGCTGCAGCATTTGCCGCGGTGACACCCGGGATCACTTCGATTTCGATAGCAGCACCGGAATGCTCGAGGACTTCAATGACGATGCTCGCCATGCCATAGACCCCGGCATCTCCTCCGGAGACGATCGCAACCACGGAGGACCGGGCAAGATCGATTGCCTGTTGCGCCCGTTCAACCTCTTTTCCCATCGAGCTCCGGATCACGGTTTTTCCCGAAAGTAATGGTTCAAGAGGATCAAGATAGAGGGCATTGCCAATCACATAGTCAGCGCAGGCTATTACCTTGAGCGCCCTGGGGGTCATGTATTCCCTGCGTCCGGGCCCAAGACCGACTATGGCAAGGCTCCCTTTTTTTGGTTCAGTGTGCGATGGCAACCGTAACTCTCCCGTACACTTTCTTTTGCATGACAAGCTGTTTTCTTTTTGCGACAGCAAGGGCAGCTGGCTCGGCAACACCCAGGAGCCCGATCTTTGTTGCCCGGGACGGGGTAACCCCGCTCTGTGCGTTTATGGTATCATCGTCAAGGAATATTAAATTGCCAGAGAGGGCAGAGATTGCCTGGAGGAGTCCTTTCTCGCCACTCTTCTTCTGCGTGGTTGCATAGACCAGTACGTCGTGTTCTGTAACCTTTGCTTCTTCAAGTGCCTTGCATATCGCATCGATCACTTCCTGGCTTTTCACTCCTTTGCGGCACCCGACTCCAACGGTATATTCCCCTTTTTTTAACAGGATGGAAACATCAGAGCCTGCTATGACGATGCCGGGACCTTTCACGGTAAAAACCGGGACATCCACGTCAAGTATAGCGGTATTCACCTTTCGTGTTGACTCCCTGTTAATGACATCACATCCGCTTCGTTGAGCGAGTGCTTCAACAGAATCCCTGCCGGTGGCTTCAGTTGCTGTTGTGATAACCGGCCGGATACCCAGTGCTGACAACTCTTTTGCCAGTTCATTTGCTCCATGATGACCGCCGATAACCGGGATGGCATAGGCAAGGTCAGGACTCACCACGACCACCGCCGGATCATTCCATTTATTGTTAATGAGGGGAGCGATCCTGCGCACAACAATTCCCATTGACATGATTGCGACAATCCGCCGGGTATTTGGAAACAATTTTGAAAAAATTGTGGGGGTATACAAACGGACATCAGCGCTAAGAAACTTTGCGATCTGTTCTGCTTCGCCCAAAAACCGGGAGAGTGCGATGACTACCGTATCATTCATGAGTAGAGATATGACCTCGTGTAACCTTTCCTGTGGGGGTCAACCACACCACCTACAATCAGGAGTGCTGTGTGTTCGATCCCGTCAGCTTGTGCTTTTTGTGCAATATCTGCAATGGTTCCCCGTACAATTTTCTGATCCGGCCAGGATGCGTGATATACAACTGCTGCCGGTGTATCCAGCGGACAATTCAGTTTTTTTGTAATCTCCCCGAGTTTTTCGGTGCCGAGGAAGATGACCATGGTAGAACCAAGGGAAGAGAGTTCTGCGATCTGGTCGTGGGAGAGTGTTTTTCCTGCCGGTCGCGTGACAATCAGGGTTTCAGACACCCCCCGGAGGGTAAGCTGGGTACCCAGCGCAGATGCCGCTGCAAAGAGTGATGAGACCCCCGGGACGATCTCGACGGTGATCCCCCGCCTCTCCAGTTCTTCAATCTGCTCGACAATCGCCCCATAGAGCGAGGGGTCACCGGAATGGAGCCTGACAACGGTTTTTCCAGATTTGGCCGGCATCTCCATAGCTGTTACAAGCTCATCCAGATGCATACCCCAGCTGTCAAGTTTGATTGCTGCTTCGGACTTTTCGATGAGCACAGGATTGACCAGGGATCCGGCATAGATGAGAACATCTGCATCCTTGAGAAGGGAGAGTCCCTTAACGGTAATAAGGTCAGGGTTTCCGGGACCTGCTCCGACAAACCAGACCTTTGCCTGCACGATTAACGCCTCGCATACATGACGCTTAAGTAATCGCTTTTCTCCGGGAGATCGTTATTCCTGTACACTTTCATGTCAGCAAAGTACATCCGCTCGACCAGCACAAACTCACGGTAGCCGTCCCTTCGGAGTTCCTCAGCCTTTTCCTTTGGATGCTTTACCTTGAGAAGAATCCGCGAATCGGGTTCAGGTCCGTCAGATACGGTAAAACCGCCATTGAGCGAGATACCGGCAGCAGCCGCAAATGCGGTGATTGAGCTGATCCCGGGTTCTGTCCGGTATTCCAGAGCGGGATATCTCTCTGCCAGAATACTGCACAACCGTGAGAATGTGGAGAAAAAATTCGGGTCGCCAAGAATGCCGAACACTGCAAGACCTCTCTGTGCTGCAGGGGCAATCTTCTCTGCATTCTCTAAAAGGCACTTCCGGATCAGGGATTCATCGTCTGTCATCGGGAATTTGAGTATCACCGCAACACGATACGGTGCTACGAGATCATAAGCGATCCGTCCCGGTACGAACACGGTATCTGCCTCTTTGAGCAGCCGTACAGCCTGAAGGGTGAGAAGTTCAGGATTTCCCGGTCCCAGTCCCACACCTATCAGCATGCAGTTCCCTTCCCGACGATCACATAGACCGGGTCAATCGGTTTGAACATGAGGCTTCCCGCGATCTCATGCGATCGTGCAACCTGTACCTGGACGACTTCACAAAAGATGCCAAGCTGCTGCATTGATGCAACAGCCTGGTTCAGGGTGCTCAACAGAACCGCGTTTACCACAATCGTTCTTCGCACTTTTTTTGCAAGGATGGGAAGGATCTGGGCAAGTTGTTGCGTTCCGCCGACAAATGCGCAATCAAAAATACGGTCTGATGCAAGAAACGCGGTAGCATCCGTACAAAAAAATTCTATGTTGTGCAGAGTAGTTTTTTCTGCTGATTCCCGTGCAGTCTTTATTGCTTCGGGCCTTTTATCGATGGAAAAGACATTTCTCACCCGCTGTGCAGCAGCGATCGAGACTTTACCTGTTCCGCAGCCAATCTCAAGCATGGTGTCTGTGCTGCGGAGTCCCAGCTTGAACAGGGAGACTGCCATAATCTCATCCTGGGTCTGACCGCCGGCAAGCTTTGGTGTGGACATCTTCTCAATTTTGGTTGTGGGAAGGTAATAATGGTATTTATTCCCTGATTTTTCGAAGCCGGACAGGCTGGTTTCTGAATATACACCCTGTAGTATCATTTTTCCTGCCGGGAGGTATGAGGCTGCGTATCGGGGACGTGGATTCTCTCAATCGCATTCTCCGACGGTGACTTCTTTTCCGGGGTGTTGACTTTTCTTGTTTTATTGCAAAAAAACACAAAAATTCCGGCACAGGTTTTCTAACCGGGCGTAATTTTCAGTTTTCAAGCCAAAATTAGCATTTTACGGGCAGGAAAATGTACGCTAACAGACGCAATTGAAAGGCGAAACTGATGGGGGCGAGGGGGGTAGCAGGGTCAAGGTGAAAAGAACGCCCTTTTTGAGGCAAAGATCGGGAAACTCTCCGTCGAACATCGACGTAAATTTTTATTCCTGATACCCAGGCTTTCCCGGATCGATCAATCCTTTTGGACTGATGAGATCACCTCCATCGCCCGGACCATTGCTCCGACGGAGACTTGTCTCCGCGAAGGGTTCCTGCCTTCAAAAACAGCACTAATTTGCGAAAAAACAGCATTCATATTTTCGGAATACTCCATTCTTCAGCCTAATGGGCTATCCGGGTCTGAATCGACGCAGAAAATCACCGCTAACAGCACCTATCTGGAGGCGAAACTACAAGGATCTGGTGGGATAGCACGGTCAAAAGGAAAAGAACACCTGTTTTGAGACAAAGATCGGGAAATTCTCCTTCTATGACCGACGTGTTAAGTGCATTTTTATCAGGACCACGTTCTCCAGGTACGTACTGCTCGTGGAATGCATCAAACAGGGGGTTGTCCGATTTCAATTTTGCATTACTGTAAAAAAGAGGAAATCAGAACGGAAACTCCGGCAAAAGCCAGGCTATCTGGTCGGAGATCCTGCTCATTAGCGTCGATACGATCTATCGAGGGAGTCCTTCCGGATATCGCTCGTACATTCAAGCTTCAGGCATTTGAGTTCGTTTTCCAATACTCATGTTAATATCCGATTATTTCATATCTCTAACCATGTGCGCCAAACATCATGATTCAAAAAAACATGAAGATGCAAAACCAGCCCCGGCCTGTCATATGTGTAAAGAAAAGTACGTCTATCCTGAACACCCGACACCGTCCGGGATTTGTCATAAATGCCAGACCAAAATAGGGGTGGTTATCCTGATTATCTTTGTTATACTTGGTGGAATAGTATTTTTCGGGCTTATCTGATAGTATCTTTTTTTTTAAAAAAGACAAATACATTGGATGAATGGTTATCCGGTATACCCGGTTTTTTCTGCGGATTGACACGTCAAGTATTATATACCTTGTGGTTGTTATCATACACGTATGTTCGACGACTTAATGAACGAAATGAAGGGTTTCCTCATGGCTCCTTCTGCAACCTTTAAAAAGACAAACGGAAAATCCCTTGGTACAGCCTACCAGTATTATGCAGCTCTCCTTGTAATCTTCACGGTCCTGTTCGGAATTGTTGTAGTGAGCATGGGCCTTGCCACGTTCACCTCCATGGTCGATAAGATGGGGGCTGTCCCTATCGTCGGAGGCGTTGCAGCGGGCGCTGTTGCGAATTTCTCTGGCTTCGTCATTGCACTGGGAGTATTCTTTGTCTATCTCGTGTTCCTCATTTGCCTGTTAGGTATATTTGTCTCGGGTCTGTTTTTCCATGCGTTTGTCCTGCTATTGGGTGGAGAGAAAGGTTTCCGGCAGACGATAAAGACAACGATGTACGCAGCAACCCCGTTTCTGCTCTTTGGGTGGATCCCGTTTGTATCGATTATTGCGTATATCTGGTATCTCGTCCTTCTGGTTATTGGTCTCAAGGAAAACCACGAAATGGAACTCGGAAAAGCTGTTCTGGTTGTACTCATACCGATAGCTCTTATAATCATTCTTTTCGGTCTCTGGTCTGCAGTCATCATCGCATTTATGAGCTCAACTGCCGCCTTGCTGCCAAAACTCTAGTATTATGTTAAAAAATTCCCTTTTTTAATGTCTTAAAATTGTGTTATGAGGAGTTTGGATTTTGGTAATTGCAACGACCCATACAATATTGGAGTTTTCTCCAATGCAATTGACAGCTTGATGACCATTACAGTACTTTTCAATTGCTGCAAATTATCGCAGCATATTTATTTATAAAGATCGACCAGTATCTTATGCCGGCTCCAATAATCGAGAGGCAAAGTGAAGGAGTAGTATGACAAAAAAAGTTACCAATAAGCCCGGAAAAATCATGGGCCCGGTGGACTATCTCGTAGTAAAGTTTCCCGGGAACAAGTTCAGTGGTGAGATCGCCCCTGAGCTTGCTAAGCTGGAAAAAAATGGCATTATACGCATTATTGATCTGGCTTTCGTCTTAAAAGACACCAAAGGAAAAATACTGATAACAGAAGCAAAGGATGTGGGGAAACATACCGGAGATGCATTCAGCGCTTTTGCTCAGGCAGTGAGCGATGCTGAATGGTTCTCAATTGACGATCTTGAAGCGATTGCAGCAGATTTACCCCTGAACAGCTCGGCAGCCATTCTTTTATTCGAGAACACCTGGGCAATCCATTTCAAGGAAGCGCTCCTCCATTCAGGTGCAGAGTTGGTCAGTCAGGGTCGTATCCCTTCAGAAATAATCAGAAGTGTGGAGCAGAAAGTAATATCAAAGGCAGGTGTATGAAATGAGAGGAAGAGGATTAATGCTCGTAGCGGGAATGAAGATGGGACAGGCACAGGCCCAGCAGCAGGCTCAGGCGCAGCAGCAGCAGCAGGCAGCGGTAGCACAGGCCAAGCAGCAAGGGGCAGCCGAGGCCATGGCTGCGGCACCAGCGGCACCAGCAGCAGCACCAGCCAAGGATGTCACCGCCGAGCTGCAAAAACTGGCGGATCTGCACAAATCGGGCGTGCTGACAGACGAAGAGTTTTCTGCTGCCAAGAAGAAGCTCCTTGGTTAATAATTCAAAAACAATCCTTTTTTTACCTGTTTACCCTATTTCCGGAATGGTGCACGAGATCGAAGTATTGTCATTTCTTGGCATTGACGAACCTTATTGTCGATTTTCGCCACGTTTTTATAGTTCCCCCTCGTAGTTATCGTGCATTATGGAGTGATTGTTTATGGTAAAAGAACGACCTATTGGTGTTACAATTCTGGCCTTTCTGGCTATTCTCGGTGCGGTTAACGCGTTGATCTATACGTTGCAGATGTTACATCTGCTTCCCACCTATCTTGGACCGATTGCATTTTACCAGTTCAGCCTCATCGGGGCCTTTTTCTGGGGTCTGTTATTCTTCATCTGGCTCGCGGTATTCCGTATGCTCTGGGAAGTCCAGCCACAGGGATGGATGTTCATGGTTTTGATTGCCATCTTTGACCTGATCTACGGAATCATCTGCGTGCTGGGCGGGTCATCCTGGGAAGCAATGGCACCGATTATCATAATAAGCGGACTGATATTGATCTACTGCCTGTTGCCCGGCACCAAGCAGGCATTCGGGGTTCCTCAGTAAATCGGGGTTCTCCTCTTAAAAAAATCTTTTTTTTCCTTTTTCTTCGTTATCTGCCCGATTCTCTACGTTATTGATCCCGGGAATGTCATCACATTAGTTTCACGATAAAAAACGCACTTTTTTATAGATTTCATCGTAAGTATTGGTTTGTTGGTTATGCTGTCTCTGGCCCTCATCGGTGTCATCATATTTACCCTGGCTCTTTTTGCCTATTCTCTTGTATCGCATCGCCTTGAAGGGTCAATGGTTACCGCCCCGATGATCTTTGTGGCGATTGGTCTGCTGGTCAGTCCGGAGGGACTGGATATCATCCCTCTGAGTGAAAGTAGTGAGTTAATATTGTTATTTGCAGAAATTGCGCTGGTATTAATCCTTTTTTCCGATGCAGCCCGCCTGGATTTCAGAAAATTGAAAGGAAACCGGAGTTTTCCATCGCGATTACTGGGAATAGGTCTTCCTTTGACGATTTTTTTAGGGGCAGTTATTGCAATACTGCTTTTTACCGATCTTTCCCTGCCTGAAGCAGCGCTGATAGGAGTAATTCTTGCACCAACAGATGCAGGACTTGGCCAGATAATTGTCAATAGTCCAAAAGTCCCTGCCAGCATACGACAGGCGCTGAACGTGGAAAGCGGACTCAATGATGGGGGAGCAATCCCGTTTTTTGCCTTCTTCCTGGTTCTTGCCCAGGCAGAAGAGCTCGATATTCCCACCAGCCAATGGGTCACATTTGCCCTTGAGCAGATAGGATTTGGCATTCTTGTAGGACTCATTGTAGGCCTTGCAGGGGGATATCTCGTCAACAAAGCTATAGAAAAGGGATTGATGCGGGGGAGATTCCAGTGGATTGGCTTTCTGGCCCTCGCAGTGATTTCCTATGCTGCTGCAACCGCGGTGGGAGGAAGTGGTTTCATTGCTGCGTTTGTGGGTGGACTGGCGACCTCTCTCGCGGGCAGGGGAGTCGGCGAATCGATCATAAAATTTACCTCCACTGATGGTGAAATTTTCAGTCTTGGCGTATTTTTCATCTTTGGGGTAATTGCAGCAAGTCTCCTGTCCGGCATCACTCAGACCGTTATTCTCTATGCAGTACTGAGTCTCACCCTCATCCGGATACTTCCGGTAGCACTTTCATTATTAAAAACCGGATTACAATCAGATTCAGTCCTTTTTATTGGATGGTTTGGCCCGCGGGGACTGGCATCGATTGTCCTGCTGCTCATAACGCTCAACGAAGCCCCGGACATACCCGGTTTGCAGACCATTGCCGTCGTAGTGAGTACAACTGTTTTATTCAGTGTCTTTGCGCACGGTATTTCCGCAAACCCGGCCATCACCTGGTATGCAAGGAAAATGGCTTCACTGCCGGCTGATGCGCCGGAGCTCAGGGAAGTTCTGGAATCCCCTACCCGGATGAATGTGACAGTGCAGGATTAGGAAGGATTTTTGTTGGGATTGCCAAAAAAAATAATTAAGGTGGATAACATCGAAGGATCAAAACACCTTCATATTGATAAAATGCAATTTTTTCGGCTCTGGAGAATTCCTTTTCCATGGATATGAAATTCAGGATGCTGGTACGAAGGAAGGAGGGGACATGAGCCTGTCCCCCCATGCCGCCCCTGCGCTGAGCGATGATGACGTAGCACCTGTCCGGGAGGTATCGCATAGGGAGAGCCCAGCAGCGGGGGTGAAACTCCCTCCGACCGTTCAGCTGGTAATTGAGCATTTCCCCTGAAAATTGAATTATTCAGCTATGATACGATATTTTTTTTAATACTCTTCCATGAACGATGATTGCCGCTGCCACCGAAGGGTCGCCCCCGCGGCGGATCAGTACCAAACAATTCAAAAAAACCCCTGGCCCGCCGTGCCTCGGAGAGGCCCTGAGGCGGGGTTTCATCATGTACATTACGATTTTCATGGTTCAGGAGTGAATCCTACTCATGCACGTTTCTCCAGAGCAGAATTTTTTCCGGATTTTATTTTGATATTCCCTTTCTTTTTTTTTAAAATACTACACAACGGACAGTGTGTTTTTGGGCAAGTGAGTTTTCCTGCGGAACGCAAATGATCTATCTCCTGGAAGTTCAGATGAGCCCGCCAGAGGCATTGTGGAAGGAGAACGACTCCCCCTTTTCGCTCACCATTCCCCAGGGAGGAGAGGGTGCGAGGCATGATACCCTCCCTGGTGGTAGCACGGGACACAGGCCAAGACCCACGAACATCTCCCTGGGGATCAACTTGCAGCGAAGCGTCACTCCTATCATTTTTACGGTTTTTTATTATAGACTGTGTATTTTTTTTTAATTTTAAAATAAACCAATGATGAAGAACATGATGATAGAAGTATTTCAAATTTTAAAACTTAAAGAAACGTTTAAGTGCAATGGTTCTTTCTAATAGAGCTATGAAAAAATTATTTCTGTTGATTCTGGGCATTGTTATGCTTATGGTTTGCTTTGCAGGATGCACTAGTCAGCCTGCTACAACACCAACTACCCAAGCACCAGTTGCGACTCAATTACCCGTCGTTACACAACCCATTGCATCACAATCTTCGATTGTTGGTGTCTGGGATTTGGTCTCTTATAACAATGGCAAGGGAGCCATTCAGACGGTAATTGCGGGAAGCCAGACTACCGCGGATTTCCGGGCTGACTGGAAACTTTCCGGCTCAGGCGGGTGTAACCAGTATAATGCACAGTACACTACCACTGCCTCGAATGGTATTACCATTACCCAGCCCGTAACCACTCTGATGGCCTGTGCGGAACCGGTTATGCAACAGGAAACCCAGTACCTTTCCCTGCTCCAGCAGGCTACGAAGTACGAAATTTCAGGAGATCAGCTCACCCTGTTCGATAAAAACGGAGTAAAACTCCTGATCTACAAAAAGCAGGCGACTATTCCCCTCACAGGCACATGGTACCTGTTCAACTATAACAATGGCAAGGGAGCTATCCAGTCAGTAACTGCAGGCAGTAAAACTACTGCAATATTCGGATCGAACTGGAAACTGTCCGGCTCTGGCGGGTGTAACGAGTATTCTGCAGGCTACACGACAACAGCATCGAATGGCATCACCATTACTCAGCCAACTTCGACGATGATGGCCTGTGCGGAATCAGTCATGCAACAGGAAACCCAGTATTTCTCGTTACTGCCAACAGCAGCGAAGTATGAAATTTCCGGTGATCAGCTCACGTTGTTTAATGCAACCGGGACAAAGATTCTGATCTACAAATCAGCGGGCCTGAAGGTGAATCCCCTCTGATGGGGAATAAAAATCCTCATTTTTCATTCATTCTTTTTCAGGCATGAGCAGATCGTAAAAAACCTGTTTGAAGCATAGGTTCCTCTTAATGGAATGTCCTGGAAAGAGAATACCGTTGATAATTCCGATACGTTTGCGCAACCGTATACAGTTCAGACAGCCAGGATATGTACAGGGTTTGTGGTAAAGCGAATCATGTTTTTCTGACAACAGGACACGATCTCCGGGATTCACCCATGCAGTTTCTCGGGAGAATAAGGTGTCCCAACAAAAATTTGGGTTCAGCCTTTCTTTTTTTTTAAAACAAAACGATTCTTATATATATCAAAAAATCCAGTTCCACCTATTATGAAAAAGATGTTTCTGGTATTGTGTATCATCGCGATTGCGACGATCGGGATAGTGTCAGCGGCAGTCAGCACTCTGCCCGCTCCGGAACCAACCGCGGTACCAACCCCGGTACCAACCCCGGTACCAACCGCGGTACCAACTCCGGTACCAACCGCGGTACCAACTCCGGTACCAACTCCGGTACCAACCGCGGTACCAACCCCGGTACCAACACCGGTTGCGCAGACAGGGTACATCTACGTAAATTCCAATCCGGCAGGTGCCTCTGCGGTCCTCGATAACGGATATGACCAGCTTACTACTCCGGGAACGTTTAATGCTGTTCCTGTCGGGTGGCATGAGGTTGCGGTCTCAAAGTCCGGGTACCTGGTATACTCCACTGGAGTTGAGGTGAGACCGGGTGAAACAAGTAACGTGTATGCAACCCTTGTTCAGATTATGCAATACGGGTCACTCTCAGTATCTTCAAATCCGACCGGGGCAAGCCTGTACGTGGATACCATCTATCAGGGAGTCACCAACCAGATCGTGAGCAACCTTGCCGTTGGTTCCCACACCGTTACCCTGAAAAAATCCGGCTATCAGGATTATTCACAAACGGCAACGGTGAATAACGCACAGACCACGTATCTCTCTATTACGCTCTCCCCTCTCGTAAGTCCAACTACCGGCGATCTTGACGTCTCCTCAACACCCTCCGGTGCTTCGGTCTATCTCAATGGAGCTTACAAGGGAGAAACACGCGCTTCCGGCCCTCTTTACATCACCGGACTCTCTCCGGGAGCCTATTCAACGGTCCTGAGAAAATCAGGTTATAATGATTATTCGACCACTGCGAATATCGTGGCAGGAACCACCGCACAGGTAGCAGCGGTACTCCAGCCTTCTTCGGTGAAGCCAACAACGGCGAGTGCAGAGATCTATTCCCAGCCAAGCGGGGCAGACGTCTATATCAACAATGCCTATAAGGGTGTCACCCCGTTATCATTCGAGAATGTGCCGATAGATGCAACAAAAACGTATTCGATTGAACTCCGGCTGGTAGGCTATAAACCCTATACCGACTCCGGCTCGATAAGCCCCGGGCAGAATGTAGTAATTAATGCCGCTCTTACTCCTCTGGCTCAGCCAACTACGGCATCCCCGGTCTCTCTGATGACGATCGTGGCAGCTCTCTCGATTATGGGTCTGGTATCCGTAGTCCTGATGAAAAAGCGATGAGACTAAAAAGACACCGATTTTTTTCTTTTTTGGCGATGAGAACTACCAAACTACAGAAGGCTGGCAATCGTAGTAGTACACTCTTTTTCAAAAAATTGCAGGGCTTGCCGGAATCTTTTTTTGTGTAATTTTTCATCTGTGTAAGGTACTGAATTCATCATTTTTTCAGAACATATCGATTCTTTTATTAACCAACAAAGGACAGTTCACCTTATTATGAAAAAGATGTTTCTGGTATTGCTTATCATCGCAATTGCGATGATCGGGATAGTGTCAGCGGCCATTAGCACCATGCCCGTTGGAGAATCGGGATTTTATGATATCACATCAAGTCCCAGCGGTGCAGCTGCTACGGTTGATGGCACGGCTGTCGGAACAACACCAACGACGGCGACCGTGATCGTGGGTGCTTCAGGGCATACGATCGCTGTCAATAAAGCGGGATTCGAGCCTTGGAGCAAGTACGTTGAGGCCCCCACTGCAGGACAACACGTTGCAGTCAACGCAGTCCTGGTGGCAATACCGACTCCAACCCCGACTCCCGCGCCTGGCAGCCAGAAGGGATACTACAAGGTTAGTTCAGACCCCACCGGGGGAAGTGTTTTATTCGATGGTACGAACTATGGGATAACCCCGGTTACCATTACCGTTAGTACTACCGGGACTCCCGACCACACTATCTCGGTTTCTAAATCCGGCTACCAGACCTGGAGCCAGTTTTATTCCGGGAACCCGGCTGCCGATCAGACAGTGAACGTTTTTGCCACCCTCAGCCCGGTTGCACAGACAGGAAACATCTACGTGAATTCCAATCCTTCAGGTGCCTCTGCGGTCCTCGATGATGGTTATGACCAGCTTACTACTCCGGGAACATTCAATGCGGTTCCGGTAGGGTGGCACGAGATTCAGGTTTCAAAGTCCGGGTACCAGGTATACTCCACTGGTGTCGAGGTGAGATCGGGTGAAACAAGTAACGTGTACGCAACCCTTGTTCAGACCACGCAATACGGTTCACTTTCAGTATCTTCAAACCCGACCGGGGCCAGCCTGTACGTGGACACCATCTATCAGGGGGTCACCAACCAGATCGTGAGCAACCTTGCCGTTGGTTCCCACACTGTTACCCTGAAAAAATCCGGGTACCAGGATTATTCACAATCGGCTACGGTGAATAACGCACAGACCACGTACCTGTCTATCACACTCTCCCCGCTCTCGAGCCCCACCACCGGCGATCTCGATGTCTCCTCAACGCCCTCCGGTGCTTCGGTCTACCTCAATGGAGCTTATAAGGGAGAAACACGATCCTCCGGTCCTCTTTACATCACCGGACTATCGCCGGGAGCCTATTCAACGGTCCTGAAAAAATCAGGATACAATGATTATTCAACAACTGCGAATATCGTGGCAGGATCAACGGCGAAGATATCAGCGGTTCTCCAGCCTGCATCGGTGAAGCCAACAACTGCGAGTGCAGAGATCTATTCCCAGCCAAGCGGGGCAAATATTTACATCAACAATGCCTATAAGGGTGTCACCCCGTTGTCTCTCGAGAATATACCGATAGATGCAACAAAAACCTATACGATTGAACTCCGGATGGAAGGTTATAAATCCTATACCGACTCGGGTTCGATAAGCCCCGGGCAGACGGTAGTAATCAATGCTGCTCTTACACCCTTGGCTCAGCCAACCACGGCATCCCCGGTATCTCTGTTGACGATCGTAGCAGCTCTCTCTCTTGTGGGTCTGGTATCCGTAGTCCTGATGAAAAAGCGATGAGGCTAAAAAGACCCTGATTATTTTTTTTAACGATGAGAACTTCTGAACTTTAGAATTCAGTTCATCCTATTTTAGTATGCATTTGTTTAATACGCACGTGTGTAAAATAGCAAGGTTGCCAGAATCTTTTTTCGTATGTTAAAGGCATCATTTTTAAAGAGAATAGCGATTCGTTTATAAATTTAAAAATCCAGTTGAGATCTATTATGAAAACGATGTTTCTGGTAATGCTCATTATCGCAATTGCGATGATAGGGATAACATCCGCGGCAGTCGTCATGACGCCTATCGGTGGAGATGCGGGATTTTATGACATCACGTCAAGTCCGAGTGGTGCAGCTGTTACCGTTGACAGCACGCCAGTTGGAAACACACCAACAACGGCAACCGTATACGTGACAGGAACTCCGGGCCATACAATTGCAGTCAATTTAGCGGGTTATCAGCCATGGAGCCAGTATTATTCCGGGAATCCTGCTGCAGGACAACACATCGCTGTCCACGCAAGCCTTGTTCCTATTGTCCAGACGGGAAACATCTATGTGAATTCCAACCCGGCAGGTGCGTCCGCGATCCTGGATAACGGATATGACCAGCTTACCACTCCCGGGACGTTCAATGCAGTCAGCACCGGATGGCACAATGTCCAGGTGTCCAAGTCCGGGTACCAGCTCTACTCGACAAGCATCGAGGTGAAATCGGGTGCAACAAGCAATGTGTATGCCACCCTGGTACCGAATGCGCAATACGGATCAATATCAGCTACTTCAGTTCCCGTCGGGGCCAGCCTGTACGTGGATACTATCTACGAAGGACTCACCAACCAGATCGTCGGCAACCTTGCTGTAGGAACTCATACGGTAACCATGAAAAAATCCGGCTATAAGGATTTTTCACAGACAGCCACGGTATATAACGCACAGACCACATCTGTTTCTGTTACCCTCTCCCCGGTCTCGAGCCCGACCACGGGTGATCTCGACGTCTCTTCAACACCCTCCGGTGCTTCGGTCTATCTTAACGGAGATTATCAAGGAGAAACCCGCTCTTCCGGCCCTCTTTACATTACATCACTGGTTCCCGGGACCTATACTGTTATTCTGAAAAAATCAGGATACCAGGATTACACAACAACTGCAAAGATCGTGGCAGGGACCACAGCACAGGTAGCGGCGGTTCTTCAGCCTGCTTCGGCGAAACCAACAACTGCAAGCGCAGAGATCTATTCCCAGCCAAGCGGGGCTGATATCTACATCAACAATGCCTATAAGGGTGTCACCCCGTTATCTCTCGAGAATGTACCCATAGATGCAACAAAAACCTATACGATTGAAATCCGGATGCAGGGTTATAAAACCTATACTGATTCGGGCTCGATAAGCCCCGGGCAGACGGTAGTAATCAATGCTGCTCTGACGCCCTTACCGCAGCAAACCACGAAGTCGCCTCTTTCCCTGATGCCGATCGTGGCAGCTCTTTTTATTATAGGTCTGCTTTCCGTAGTCCTGATGAAAAGGCGAAGAGACTAACCAGACCCTGATTTTTTTTACTTTTTCTTTTACCTGGCAAGAACTTCCGTAGTATCGGAAAGTATTCAATCATGTGGTTGTGGCATTAGGGGAAAAACAAGAGAGAAGGCTTACCCCTTTCAAACCCTTTCCAGATAGTGATAGCTACTTGGGTATCAGTTCGGAAGCAATTGCATCCAGGGGACTCCCTGGCGGGAGGAAATCCATAAGTGTCCCGATCTCAACGGAAGAGTTATCAGGGGTCAGTTATTTTCCTCTTCGGCGGAACGTTCTAATTGCTGCAAATAACACAAAATTATAAATCGTAAAACAGGATAGTATTCTTCAGCCCAACATTAAGAGACCAGAAGAGTCTTGCTGAATAGTTGAGCTAGGAGGTAATATCAGATGGGACTATTAGGCAAAGTCGCTGCTGTTAAGGCAGTAAAAGGACACAAAGCGGGCAAAGAAGAAGCGAAAAAAGAAGAAGCCGCAAAGACTGAAGAAAAGAAATAAGAAAGGCGGGAAGACGGGGACTTGTTTCCCGGTCAGTTCTGCTCTTTTTTGAGTCTGGTGATTTTCCACCTCGTATTTGAATCACTTTACTCATTTTAAAAAAGTTATAATTTCCTCAAGGTCGGTAATCTATGATTCCAAAGCGGGGTACATACCCAAAAAATTTTAGGTAACTATTTAGGTTTGGGTATTGAATTATCCATCAACGGTGTTTTGAAATTATACCGTGCTGAGGTGTATAATCATGGTCTCCGATCTTCTGGTGCAGATATGGGATTTCCTGCAGGCGATCTACTATTTCCTGTATCCGATATTGTTTGTCGCAGATATTTTTTTTGTTATCACTATTGTGTTTGTTGAGAGAAAAAATCCGAACCGTGCAGTTTCATGGATCCTGGTATTGTTGTTACTACCGTTCCTCGGATTTTTTTTATACCTGGTCTTTGGTCAGAATTACCGGAAAGAAAAGCTGTTCTCCCTCAAAAATGAGACCGATCAGAAATTAACTGATGTGATGGCATCGCAGATAAAGGAGATAAAAACAAAAGAGGGCAAGCTGACCGATCGATGGTCCGGTGCCTACCAGAGGATGGCCCTTCTCCTGCTCCAGAATAACCGGGCTCTGATCACGACCAACAATCATATCACCCCCTACACGGATGGGAAAGCCAAGTTCGCTGACCTGATTAAGGAAATTGGCTCAGCCCGTGACCACGTGCATATGCAATATTTTATTCTCAAAGACGACGGCCTCGGCAGGGACATCATGAAGGCACTCACCGAAAGGGCTCGTGCAGGAGTGGAAGTACGGCTTCTTGTTGACGGGGAAGGAAGTGGTGGCCTGCCTAGACATTTTTATGATGAACTTACTGCTGCCGGAGGAAAGCATGCAGTCTTTTTCCCCTCCCTGTTCTCCTATTTTAACTTCCGGGTCAACTTCCGGAACCACCGGAAAATTGCGGTCATTGACGGTGAGACGGCATTTATCGGTGGCTTTAACATTGGTGATGATTATCTGGGGCTGGACAAACGCTGGGGATACTGGAGGGATGCTGCCGTACGGATCAAAGGTACCGGTGCATTGGTTGCCCAGATGCGGTTTTATCTCGACTGGAATTTCGCATCAAAGGAAAACCTGGAGGTCCAGCCGCGTTATTTCCACCAGAGTCCTCTCCCGGAAGGTTCTACGATCCAGATAGTTTCCGGGGGGCCTGACACGAAATGGAACCCGGTGAAGGAATCCTACCTCAAGATGATCAATACGGCGACAGAATCGGTGTATATCCAGACACCCTATTTTATCCCCGATGAAAGTATAATGGACGCACTTCGCATCGCTGCCCAGTCAGGAGTTGACGTGCGGTTAATGATCCCTGCAGTACCGGATCACATGTTTGTATACTGGGCCAGCCATTCCTATGTTGAAGACCTCCTTGATTCGGGTGTCAGGGCGTATACCTATGATAACGGGTTCCTTCATGCCAAAACAATCGTGATCGATGGTGCCGTGGCTTCTGTCGGGAGTGCCAACTGGGATATCAGGAGTTTCCGGCTGAACTTCGAGACAAATGCACTCATGTATGATGAACGAATTGCGGGAGAATTAAAGCAGGCATACCTCAATGATCTCTCTGTCTGTACCGAGCTTACCCCTGCATGGTATGCGAGCCGTTCACGGTATTTCAAGGCAAGATCTTCGTTTTCCCGTCTCTTCTCCGCGGTCCTGTAATCCCGGCATTCTTTTTTTTGAACCAGGAGTATACCGGATTATTTCATCAAATCATTCAGATACCGTTTCATCCGGGGAATATTCTGCTCATAGTGGACCTGGAGTGAGGACATGGTGTACGGGATATAGTTCCAGGCAATTACTCCTGCTGTCATCCCTTTGTGGAGGGGATTTGCTGTGGATCCGATCACGACACTTTCCTTTGCCAGAATTCCATTCAGAAATCCCTCGACAGTATCTGCCTTCACTCCGGTGACAACCCCTCCTACGGATGGGAGTACATGGGCATCGGAACCCCCCGTGATCGGGAGATCATGCTCTCCTGCGTACCTGGCAGCTTTATCATTGAGATCGTGGCCCATTCCCCCGCATATCACTTCGATAGCATCGATATGATCAATAATTTCTGCAGGAAGCGTCTTATTACCGATACATTTCAGGATGCCCCGGTTGATGCCAAAATACCCGAACGGGTGGGCAGCAACCTTCATGCAGGAATACTCCTCTGCAGATGCAAGGATCTTCTCAACCGACAATTGTATGGCCATATACTGGCTTTTTCTCAGGGTTCCTTTGATATGGGTAGTAAAATAATCAGCAAGGTCATCCGCAGAATAAAAATAGAGAAGGACATGAGGGCCTTCACGTGAACTGAGTTCAATACCCGGGATGACGAGCACACCATGGGGTTGATTCCAAGCTTCAATCACCCCGCTGATCTCGTTATGATCTGTTATTGCAAGCCCCATCCCCAGGTGTTTTGCGCGTTTAAGGAGCGAGGGAATACTGATTGCAGCATCCGAGTGGTGCGTATGAATATGCATATCCACCGGTGTATACCCCCTTTCCCTGATTTTATGGAGAAGCGGGGCATTATTGCGTATTCTGTGATGGTGAGAGCTGATCATACGGATCCTGATGGAGTTGTTTAAGTATGTACCGGCAGGAAGAAAAAAACTGTTATTGAACAGGATATTTCAGGGATTTATTGTCAGGGATCGGATAATTGCCGGATTGTTCTTTTCTTAAAGGAACGAATCCGACATCAGCTGGATTTCCTCTTTTAATGTTTTACCCACAGATAGGCAGAAATGGCTGCAATCATTATTCCTACAGCGGCACCGAGTTCCAGAATACTTGTCTCGGCACTCACCGTGAGAGCATAACCGAGGAAGACGACCGCCAGGGCAATGACCGTAAGACCCAGAAGTTTCGTTTTGAGATCGTCAAGATTCCGTATTTCCACCCACCCGGGAAGAGGTGCTTTCGCAATGAATAGTTCATACAGTCCCATGGATATCAGGTAAAAAACGGTTGCCACTAAAAAAAGGTCAATAATCTGTATAGAGGTACCCAGGTATTCCTTTATTACATGGATATCCAAGCTGAATCCGGTGATCATCTGAATTGCACCAGTGATGCTCAATAAAAATCCATAAATAAAAAGCATGGCTGAAATAATTCCGGTTCCAATTACGGCAAGACTGAATAGCCATGTACTGGATAATGCCATTTTTTCGACAAATGAATGAATGCCCCGTTTCTTATTCCCGGTATTTTCCGATTTATCATTTCCCGAAGGGAGATTTTCTTTGTCCGGACTCATACTGTTCCTGCCATGAATAATTTTCTCATTAAACGTACCGGTGCGATTGTATATAAGGTAGAATGAAGTTTTCGTGATGCTTCTGTACATTCAATCAGACCGGTAATGAGTGACCTGAAAAAGAAGTGCAGGCGGATTTTTTAGGAAAGCTATTTTTAATTATGACGGCTAGTTCTTCTTTGAGTCTGAACGATCAGATACAGGGTCAATAATTTTAACCATTACCCGGATATTACGCAGCTGATGTCATGTTTGGCGTATGAATCTTGGGGAACTCGCTGGTGGGAGAAGGTCACTGAATGCTGATAAAAGTCCTTATCTTTATTGGAATTGTGTCAGGAGCCATACTTGCATGGATTGGAAATATTTATTTTCCCGGACAATATCTCTACCAGATCTCGCTGACGCTCTGGACAATTGCAGGTGCATACCTGTTTATCAAGGTCCTGTCCGCGAAATTTCTATTTCAGAAGATAGACGACAAACTGGTCCGGTATTCGCTGAATAAAATCATCACTATATTATCTGCAGCGGTTGCAATAGCCATCATCCTCCACGTCTGGTTCCCGGACACCCAGTCGCTGGTTGTTGCAGTTGGTGTCATCAGTGCAGGGATTGTCATAGCTCTCCAGGACGTAATCAGGAATTTTGCCGGAGGAATACTCATACTCACCGGAAATTTATACCACGTTGGTGACAGGATAGAAATCGCGGGAGAAACAGGGGATGTGATGGATATCGGTATCATGAATACCACGATGATGGAGCTCAGGGGATGGATCGCTTCAGACCAGGCCACGGGTCGCATAACTACCATTCCAAATGGGAAGGTCATCACGAATGACGTTCATAACTATACCAAAGATCACTCATTTCTCTGGGACGAAATCATGATCCCGATCTCCTATTCCAGTAACTGGAAAAAGGCAAAGGAGGTCATGCTGGAGATTGTCACCCGTGAGACGGCGAAGATAGTAAAAGAAGCTGAGGCAGAGATAGAAAAGATTGGAGAAACTTACTATCTCCCACGAAGGATGGTTGAACCTGCCGTCTATCTCACCCCGACCGACAACTGGATATCTTTTCATGTCAGGTATGTGACCCGGGTGAAAGAACGGCGGGCTTTCCGTACCCGCATCTCCGAGATGATCCTGGAAAAAGTTCAGGAGTACCCGGACATCAGTATATCCTCCACAACAACAACAGTAACTATCGCACACCCCCGTGATGATCCCAATTCAGGTACAGAAAGAAAATAACTGTATTCTGATGCCAAATCAGCAGAAAACCGCAAAAGACTCTCTTGAAAAGGCTATCGGTAGATCCAGCTACTTCCTGATGATCAGAGTATATCCTGCCGAACCAAAGTAAGCGAGAGAACGGTGTAAAACTACGATATGGGAACTACGCTCTAATCTCCCCGATTCAGGCCCCGTTTTCACGTTGCGGGTTCCTTTTTGACACTAATTCATTAAAAAAGAATTTATTGGTTTGGAAATCCCCCGAATCTCTGTCCATTTAGCTATCGGGGGCTATTTTGGAGCTTAAAATGATCCGCTAATAGCACCTATCGGGAGGCAAAACTCCGCTCAAATGGCCTGAAGCAGGTAAAAATGGGAATTGGAAAAAGCTCCATAAAAATTACCCTCTCATTGGTGTTCTTTCAGGGTTTGTGGGTTCCGAGGGTATATAGTATGAGGCAAAAAACAGATCGATTTTATGGGCTTTGGTAGCCAACAGGTGAGGTGCAAAACGGCCTAATTTTGGCAAACAGGGCTATAATTTGACGTATTCTCCACACGAACAGAAAAGGGTGGATTTACGGGTTTTTTCAAAAGAGGAAGGGGAATTTTGGAGAAAATCGGAGCCCGTATTGGGTTTATTTCACTCATTTTGAGCTTTGAATGGGGTGGATGTTCGTGTTGGTGGTGAAATCACTAAAAGGAAAATATCCTGACGAGACTGAGGGTATACCCTAACCGGGTTTATACGCCCGTATGTCACACTGCTCAAGATCCATCCTGAGATGATAAGAAAAAGGAATTAATTTTTGAAATTACAGAACTATGCCTTTCTGGCACTCCGGACAACAAAACCCATAATGACGCTGAGAATCCCCCAGACAACAAAATAGGTACCGAGGAGAAGGACGAGAAGAGCTGCACCAATGACGGGACCGGCAATAATAAGGCAACCCAGGATAATTGAGAGGATACCCTGGAGTGCAAACAGCCCCCGGTGAGCCATCTCTTTTTCGGAAATTGCAAGGACCAGACCAATTATACCCCCTATTAAAAGAGCAATACCTGCGAGGATGAAGATTGCTTTGCCCATTACATAGGGTGAGAGAATTGTTGCAATTCCAAAGAAGAATCCGATGATCCCGAGAATTGCGAGAAGTATCGAACCTTTCAGACCTCCCGGGGCAACTGCTGACATCATGATTGCGCCGAACGATACGATCACGAGGAAGATACCAATGAGTTCTATCATGATCAGGGTTGTCATCTGGGGAAAGAACGCAATTAAGAGTCCGAAGACTATTGCGAGCAATCCAAGGAGTACGAAAGACCCCCACCTGAGGTCAGTAACCTGACCCTCATTTGCACTATAAACTGCCATATAAATTACCAAAGTACTCCTCTGAAGTCTTTGTATTTATATATTACCTCGAATAACGAGGACAATATCGTTTTTTCTCGAATCTGGAGAACCCAATTGACCAGATAACCTATTTAATTGACAGGAAAATGTGTACTACGGATTGTGGAATTTATTTCTGAGATATCCCCCAGAAAGAGCCAAAAACGGAGTATGGAAAATATATCAGAACGATACATTACCCGGAGAACCATAAAAGCCGGGGAAATCAAAAATACAACAATACAGGTAACATCACAGGATAGTCTGCCGTAGAAAAATGACGTATAAGAAAAATCTTTACCCTATCAACGCAAAGGGGAGGATACCGACAGGGTTCTGGCACAGCTCTGTTTGCTGAGAATGTGGTGGGGGATTATGAAGAATAGAACTACGGTGAAGCGCGATGCATTTGGGATTGCGAGATTCATTTCAGAGTATAAAACAAGTGAGCAGCGCAGACAGGAAGGTAAATCCCTGCGGGACAAGGTCCCCCGGGTGTCACAGGCTGAATTTGAAGTGGCTCCGGACCGGACCGATCCGGTGAAGGTAATTAAAAAGTCAAGTGAAGGAAGGCTCGAACACCTCATACCCATTCGCTATGGGCGAATGTCAAAGAGTGTCTTTGCCTTTTATCGTGGCACGGCTTCACTTATGGCAATGGACCTTGCACAGACCCCGACGTCCAATATCCGGGTCCAGGCCTGCGGTGACTGTCATCTCTCCAATTTCGGGCTGTTTGCAACTCCCGAGAGGAACCTTATCTTTGATATCAATGATTTTGATGAGACCCTTCCCGCCCCCTTTGAATGGGATGTCAAGCGTCTTGCGACCAGCTTTTACGTAGCTGCTCTGGATAATGATTTTTCCGAAAAGGATTGTAATAGTATCACGAGAACCTGTGTTCTGGCCTATCGTGAAGCAATTGCCAGGTTTTCCACGATGAAAGTGCTCGATGTGTGGTATGCCAGGCTTGATATGGATACTATCCTTAAAAATGCACCTGATGCTGAGGCAAAACAAAACAGGGAACGTATTGCAGCTGAAGCAAGAGCACATATAACGGAGTACGTATTTCCCAAAATTACCCGGGTTCATGATGGAAGGCGGCTCATTGTCGATGAGCTTCCCCTCGTGTACCATCCCCCTCCAGAAGAACATGTTCCTGAAGCAATAATTGATGCATTCCAGCAGTATCGTGAAACACTCTCCTATGAAAGAAGGGTGCCGCTGGATCGATATCATATCGAGGATGTTGCTTATAAAGTCGTCGGTGTGGGGAGTGTGGGGACCCGGTGTGGTGTGGTGCTCCTGATGGCAGAAGAGAATGATCCCCTTCTTCTCCAGGTAAAAGAGGCGAATGCTTCCGTCCTTGAACCGTACGCGGGAAAAAGTCAATTCGATCACAAAGGAGAGAGGATTGTGGTGGGCCAGCGCCTGATGCAGTCAGCAAGCGACATGCTGCTCGGGTGGGCGACCGGAAAAGAAAAACGCCATTTTTATGTCCGGCAGCTCCGTGATATGAAATTCGCGTTCGATATTTCGAGCATGAAACCTATACAATTATCCCGGTATGCTGAAGTGTGCGGCTGGACTCTGGCACGTGCCCATGCGAGGTCCGGCGATGCATCGATGATTTATGGATATATCGGGAAATCCGACACCTTTGACAAGGCAATCGGGAACTTTGCAGAACTGTATGCTGAGCAGACCGAGCGGGACTGTGAGCTGTTCCTCGATGCACTGGAATCGGGTGAGATTCAGGCGGTAAAAGAAGTTTAGAGGGATTATTTGTAGTCGTTGATGACCAGATGGAGGGAGAAAAGGTACACAAGACATTGTGCATCTGGCAGGAGTGCGGGTTTCCCTCAGATCCCCCTTAAGATACACTGCACAAGGCTAACAGGCTGGAATAAAGGCAAGGTCACCATGATGACTGATGAAGCCAACGGCATGACCCGGGAACGTCTGACCCCTGGTGATTTGCCTGGTTGAACAAACTCACTCCCGGCAGGTGTTTACCGCTGTCGTTCTTCTGGTTTGGTTACCGGTGTATCTCAGTAAATGTCAATACGGTTCCACGAAAAAAGGTTAGAAAAACAAAAATCCCTGCACACTACTTACTGCCAAGGGCACCCTTGATTGTATCAGCAGCCCCCGGGGGAGGTTGAGCCCGTCGAGAATGTGGGGAAGAATATGTACGATCGTCACCTTTCCCTCAGGGGTCCCGGCAAATTTCTGTAGCATTTTAATACCTTCTGGAGAAGTGAGATATTTTTTGACCGTGTTCCGTCCCTCAGGTGTTGCAAGGTAACTGTCAACAACCCAGCCAATTCCACCACTATCTCCAAAATTCACTCTTGCCTCCCCTCAACACTTTCTCTGTTTATACACATTACCCGCGGCACGATAATAAGGAATGAGTCCGGACTGGCTTTTATCAGGTTTGTTGAGAAGCAGAAAACGGAATGGAAGTACTTTCAAAGAGGCCGGGTTTCCTGCCCATACTTCGCTTATGTTCCTCCTGATGAGAAGTCCATTCTTTATATGGATTGGATATTTATACTTCATCGACCTATATGTGGTCGGTGAATTATTTGACCAGCCAGGAAATGCTCAAGGAAACTGCTTCCAATCTCGAGAAGATGTTTGCAAATAAAAACGTTATAGGAACTCCGGTGGACCTTGGTGACAAGACCATGATCACCTTAAGCCGGTACGGCTTCGGCTTCGGGGCCGGCGGCGCCCACATGAATCAGAACGGCGGGGAGGGGGGCGGTGCAGGAGGAGGTATCGAGCCAATCGCCCTCATAATCGTCCACAAGGATATCAGTGGGCCTGAGGGTATCAAGGTCCTCTCCCTCCGGTGGAATCCGTTGGTTCAGGTCTGCGAGTGTATCTCAGAAAACCTGGCACCCCAGATCGTCGAAGCCCTCAGGGTTATGACCGGGGCTGAGAAAAAGGAAAACGACTAAGGATAACCATCGGTTCGTTTCCATGATCCCCATCTTCCTCCTGGTCGTGGGGATCCTTATTCTCATCACCCTTACTCTTTATTTTATCCCGGTCATTGCACAAATCGCTCTTGGAAAGACCCCGGAGTCCGGGTATCTTCTTTTTCAGGCATCATGGGGAGTGATCGGTGCAAGGACAAGAATGGAGGGGGGTGAGTCCCGGCAGGAATTCCTCATCGGAGAGCGTACGCTTTACACCAGGACCGTGAAGGACCAAAAGACCCGTGCACTGGAGGTGGGGGAAGAACTCCGAAAGATCCCCTCTCACCTCCGCAAAGTCCCCCATCTCCTTCAGCTTATCCAGCCCCTCTCGGATCTTGGGAGGAAGCTTCTCCATTCCATGACCCTCCAGGAGATCCGGGGCAACCTGATAGTCGGTTTCCGGAACCCGGCGGATACCGGGATCTTCTATGGCTGGTATTGTGCCATCTTTCCGACCCTCATGGTTTCTCAAGTATCCCTCGACGTCACACCCGTTTTCGACCGGCCTGTTCTTGAGGGGGAGATCATGGCAAAAGTCAGGATCGACCGACCACTCCTCCTCCTCCTCGCGATGGTCCGGCTCTTCTTCGACCGCGATGTGAGAAATGCGATAGCTGGACTCCGGGAGGGTTAAGGACCCGATGCCGCACCCTGCAGGTTCGAGCCTCCGTCTTGCACCACCATTCGCCTGGGAAGGGCGGCTCTTTGTCCCGCTCATACGCATATTCTCCTTTTCCCATGAAAAGGGCGGGATCTGCCTCTGCACTCCGGTTGCCCTTCTTATCGGGGAGGGGGATGCATGGTCTTTCGTCTCCCTGGATCCCGATACCACCCAGGAGTGCCTGGGGGAGCTGGAACTGTCTCCTGCCACGGGCTGCTGATTTGGGTAATTAATCTTTCTGGTTTTGGTTCTGGATTTTTTATGATCATGTTAGCAATCGACTGATCATATTTCAAATTAACCAAAGGTGCTGCACCAGATAACGTCCAAACCCGACCGCTGCCGGAATATTCCGTATCTTCTCGCAATTATCGTTCTAGTGAGAGTGGTATAAAATAAAAAAGGTCAGGATTTTTTAAACTGAAAACGAGATAGAAGCAGCCCTCCCGCAAAGAGTCCGGGAGAAATTTTTCATTTCTTTTTTTCTATATTTTTAAGATCACCCTTTAAATTCACAATGGCATCATCCACACTTTTTTCACGTTTTGAAGGCTTGGTTTTGGATAATCCCTGAAGATCTTTCTCTGTTTCTGCAACCGTCTTATCCACTTTTTCTGACAGTTTGTCGATTTTTGTCCTGGCTTTTTCCGGTTTTTTCCAAAATTTCCACATATGCTTCCCTTCTCTTTGGACAAAGATATAATTAACGCACATGAGCATACCCGGGCCTGATCTGCAGGATCGTTTCTTAACCCGGGTCCGTCAGCGCTGGTGCAGGATTGGTTCTTTCTGAGCCTATGAAGTGATCTTCCCTTCTTCGGCAGGTTGATTTTGAAGAGAACGTCACCTCTTGCCGCTCGGTAAGCCATATCAGCTCTGGATTGACCTCCCAGGTCCAGGGCGATCCGGAATTCTTCCAGATGTTCATCATCTGCTTTCCGCGGTTGACGTTTCCGTGGCCATCACCCTTGTCCCCTTCCCTGCCATCGATGATGTTGTAAATAAGGCAATACTGAAATCGGAGGCGGGAAGAAATAAAAAAGAAAATAGGTTTTTTTCAGGATTGTCACAGATTTACTGCGGAATCCCAAATGACTGTTTCGTTCCGGGCAATATACAGTAGATCAATACCAGGCCGCTGATAATGATAAGCGGAGCCATTGCCTCCCAGGATGACCCTCCCAGTACGCAGATAATTCCGTATATCAGGTCAAAAGTGGCAATCAGCACCATCCACAACCATCCCGAGGGATGGACTGTCCACAGCGCCCCGGCTATACCCAGCCATATGAAGGCAATGAATCCCCATATAAGAGCCCCTATGAGACTGAACTGGTAAAATGCAACGGGTCCAAGATACGTGGGAAGCAGATGTAACATCTGTAATGTAATGATAAATGCGTTAATCGCAGCTATTATCGCCACGATAGCCAGGATAGTAACACCAATAGGTCGTCCTTTTTCCATATCAATCACTCCTTTGGAACAGATACTACGACGGAGAAGTATAAATACGTGGCGAAATCCCAGTGAAAACAGTACTTGAAAGAAAATCATACCTGATTTTATTTCAAACAGGAGTGTTCATTCAATGTTATCGTAATTCCTCTCTTCCTGTTCTTTTCTCATACGAACCTTTCCAGCCATTGAGATCTGCCAACAGAATACTGAGGTGAATCACATTTACCACATCTTTATTATCATGAACATTGTTGTGGTACTTGGATAACGCATGGTCAATATAGGGTTTATGATTGCGGGTATTTTGGGTGCGGTAGTTGGAATATTTCTTCTTGCACCGAGTACTTATGTGGGGACAGTTCTTGGAGCGATGTTTCTTCTTGGGGGTGTAGGAGTATTCGTAATGGGTTTGTTGAGGCGGTAGATCCCCCCAATGACCCTAAAAATTTGTTACCAGAAAGCGAATATGAACTTTTTTAAAAGATTCACCTTGTATCCCTTTTTTAGCTCCTGAATTCCCGGTATTCTATCCTATACGGTCAGGTTTTCGGAGGCATGAGAAGATACCTCTTCAGCATACAGTTTATAGACCGTAACCAGGAGGGCCATCAGTACCGGCGCGAGGATGAAACCTACGAATCCCATAAACGGGACGCCGATAAGGATTGCAATCATCATGAGGATCGGGTGGATGGCAACGCGTTTTCCCATCATAACCGGACGGTAGTAATAATCCAGCCACCCGCTCATGAGCGGATAACCGACAAGGAGCATGACTGCCGCCCCCCGGTAATCCCCGAGCGCGATCAGGTAAAGGGTCAAAACCAGGATGATAGCAGCAGATCCGACGAGAGGGATCAGCTGCGCAATCCCTATCAGGGTTGCAAACAGCAGGACGTTCCCGTACCCGAAAAAGTAAAAGAACGGTATGGCGATAAGAAAGGATATACCTGCCGCGGAGATCTGCACGACGATAAGGGAGTAGATTGTGTTACTGGTGATCTCTGACATCTTCGAGACGGCACCACCGAGTTTAGGGGAGAGATTTTTTGTCAGGGTCATCCAGATCTGCTCGCCATACGAGATGAGCATAGCAAGCGAGAGGAAGAGGATGGAGATCCGGAGAAGTGCCAGCATCAGGTTTTCGGTCAGTGACATGAGGGCATGCAGGAGCATCTGGACAAGGGTGTTTGGCATGTTGGCAAGTTGTTCCTGCGTGAACTTCGGGAGCAAAAACGTGATGGCTGAGTTGTCAAAGCCTTTCACGATCGCTGTTACGATGCCCCCGATATAATCGAGATTATTATACAAAATGGATGCAGCAGCCGACAAGATCAGGAGTATCCCGAGAATGATCCAGATAGTGATGAACGTGGCAGACGTAGATGGCGGGACGGTGCGGGAGAGCCGGTGATGCAACGGGATAAGGACGACTGCGATAGCACCCGCCCAGACAAACATATCAATGATCGGCCAGAAGGCAATGATAGCGAGAATTACTATCCCACTCATGACGAGCAGAAGTTTCTGGTCCTCACTGAAAGGCAACACTCCCATATATTGCTGTTACGTCTTAATGCGATATATATCCCGCATCATGGTTTATAATCCCGGAGTATGTCCAGGAATAAAAAAGGAAAAAAATCAGTTGTATGTCCGGAACGGTACGTAATCGTCGAAGATCTTAACCCTGGTTCCCTGTGGGTCGGTCGCCCAGACTTCTGCCCGGTCATGGTTTTTATCGGTGCCGTCCAATGAGACGAAATCGCCGACTTCCAGGGGTTTGGGAATAATTCCCGTTTCGACAATACCATCAGTCCTGGTGACTTTGACATCAATCTGCTGGATAAAGCTGAGCCCCTGGCCGCCACGGACGGTGGTGATTATCTGAGGATCCGGTGCATAACCATTGCTTTCGACTTCTATCTCAATATCCCAATAGGAAGGAAGGGTCTGGGTTGGTCCCGGCGTTGAAAAAACAGCAGATGCCGATGCCGCTGGTGGAGCTGCAGCGGAGGTAACCGCAATGGTTGGCGTTGGTGTTCCTGTGGTTTTTGCGGGTTGCGTGCACCCTGCTGCCAGAACAAGCACAACGCAGAGCACAAGTGCGGAGGTTATTACCAGTATCTTTTTCATACCTGATAATTACCTCCAGGGTATTTTATGATTGTGCCGTTTGAGCGTGGAATATGACAGTTCTAATTCCCGGAACGGGAATCAAAGATTACTGATTTTGGTTGTATGAAAAAAATTGATATTTTGGATAAAGACCTCTGCAGGAAATATTTTCCCCGCTGAAAAACCCTGGTCATTTGCTATAATCAAAAATGGATGAATTCCGGATTTTGTAATGCCAGTCTGAAACATGTGTTCTCTGGAGTTCCCGACCCTCGCCTTATCATCCATGAGATTTGTCATGCGGTCTCACCGTATGGACATGGGACCAGGTGGCAGAACCGAATGCAACAAGCTGCTGAAACGGCTTCACGATATGATCCCGGACTTTTTAGAAAAAATCAAGGTTCAGGTTGGGATGTATCGAAAAATTCAGTGTAACCCACAAGAAGAAATTACGTCTTTGTATTTATGGATCGAGAATACTTTTTATCACCTCTCTCTTGAAAGGGAAAGAAACGATTACGGTAATTGATGATAGTCGGGTTCTGAAAGAGTTATTACCTGAACTGGATTACCGAAAAGAGTGGGACGACAAAAAGTACGGGAAAATGGTGAAACGTGGAAAGGAAATTGCCGATACCATCAAGAATTTTTTTCATCTGACGCAATCTTACCAGAAATAAACCTGACCGGATGAGGTTTGCGAAAAATCGTAAAAAAACAGACAAAGTCAGTGCTTGTTTTCCTTATGAACAATCTTCTCTCATTTCGCTCCTGCCAGAAAAGCCTGCATTGACGTCATGAACTGGTCCGGGCATTCCTCCTGAGGGACATGCCCGCAGTCTTTCAATACCACTAACTCCGCTCCGGGTATTTCTTTGGATAACTGTATGCTCTGATCGGTGGGCACAATCCGGTCGTCATCACCGGTGACGACGAGGACCGGCATCGTCAGATTTTCGAGGCGTTCGGAATAACTGACTGGATTCCCTGCGATGGCGAACTCGTAGAGCGCTTTATCCCAGTTGTCAGCCTTGAGGGGTCTCCGATACCCCTCATACACTTTCGGTTCGATCCTGGAGGGATCATGCCATGCCATCCTGATGGTGTCATTTCCCATATCACCGGCGATAGTACGCACCAGCAGAGGAGCGAGGTTTCGTATTTGTGGTAAGGCCATGAGAGATACTGCCCATTGAGGGACTGGACCCCGATTTCCTTTCCCCACGGCGGGATCCACCAGCACCAGCCCCTGCACCCGTTCCGGGTGTTCAATGGCATACGCGGCTGCGATCTCTCCTCCCGCTGAATTCCCCACGAGGATGGCTTTGTCCACACCGAGTTCATCCATCAATCCATCCAGCAATTCAACGTTCCCCTGGACGCTGTAGGGATTTGTCCCCGTCCAGTTTCCCTCCATTGGACGCTCAGTCAGACCAAATGCAGGACGGTCATACGCGATGACACGACCGGACCGGGAGAGGGGTTCCATCACTTCGCGCCAGGAAAATTCGCTGGCTCCAAAACCATGCAGGAGGATAAATACCGGCTTCCCCTCTCCCGTTTCTTTGTAATGGACGGTCACCCCGTTTACCTCAACAAACCTGCTGTCCGGGTCAGCAAGTTCACGTTCAGGTATAGTCCCGGCCAAAGGGGGGGCTTGGTAAAGAAGGGGAGCAATGAGCAGGGTTAAGGCAATGACAAGCACGATGATACCGAGGATTTTCCACAAACGCTTCATGTTTTTTTCCCTGAAATGCCCGTAACAACCGCATTGTACAGTATGTCGCCTGCGCCTGATCTCCCGCGAGGGAAGACCTCAGGGGTCATAACGGGCCTTTCAATTTTTGGTGCAGGGCTTCACTACTCCGGCGTATTGATTGCCGGTCACCTTCAACCAGGGAACCAGTCTCGCTTTCCACCTGGATGAGGGTTACATGATGCAGCAACATCTGACGTGCTTCGGGCGATTTTGTGTCATCACCGATAACATTGATTGTTTGTAGCATGTGCAACAATATACTTGCATTATCAGCACTGGCATGACGAAGCATATCGAACGCCGCGCTCAACAATTCATTGAAAGTAACCGGCTCGAAAATAAGGCGCAGGTTGCCATGACCATCAGAGATATTGGGGTTAATTGCGCCATTTCGGGCAAACAACGCCAGACCATTACCAATATAGTCCAGACAGGTCATGGCAGTGAAAGGATCATTGATTGCGGGAGACATGGCCCGGACGGCAATCTCAGTAAGCTGATTAACAGCATATTCGACATCCTGGGTCGGTGTGCGCTGGTTTCCAAGATGGAAGGTGTTTCTGATTTCGTTATCCAGGTCGTTATCAACCCGATCGGCAGGCCAGACCTGTGCAATCACCATGCCACTCCTGACAAAGGCGCCTGGCTTGGGAACTATACGGATCACGATATCCTTTTTTTCGGCGAGGGGAAGGATGTGTTCCGGATCTACATACTGGATATACCCGGGTTTATTTGCACGAACCGGACGAGTTTCAGCCGTTATCAGTGAATCCGGAGGGATTTTAGCAGTTTGACGCTGGTATTCCCCGCCCCGTGTTTCTGGCTGGTTCGTTTCACGGACCACCTCCAGCAACTCCACACCCGCTGTAGCCGCGATATTGGGAGCCTGGAGCATGGTACTTATATGCTGGATGAGCAGGATGAGTGAAGCGAAGGCTACGATTAAAAGGTACAGGCCAATTGTAGTAGTTATCTGAGGCCCATCGGGTTCTACTTCAGCCGGAGGAATCCCCAGAGCACTAAAGATGCAATAGGTAAAGGTAGCCACAAACATACCCAGAACAAACTGGGTAGTTCGATCACCGAGAAAAACCCGAATCAATCGTGAGCCGTATTGGGACGCCACCGTAGAAAGTGGCAGGGTGAGGAGCGTAAAGACCACTCCGGCGGTTGTGAGGACCGTGGTGGCCATCGCAAAGAGATAACCACGCAGTTCACTGGGACTTCCTGAAATAACGAAACGGCTGGTATTCAGGACTTCATTGGGGATCTGGCCATCCAGCCAGTACATCGACCACGCCAGGAGAATCGCTCCAAGCGCCATGACCCCGGGAATGAACAGGAAGTTCACACTCATCCGATCCCATGTGTGACGGCCTGCGATTCTGCTCATTAACGGAAATCTCATGCGGTAAACCTCGATCTACGGGTACTCCTCACTCAAAGGAAATTGATTGTCGCTCTCAATAATATACCTATGTTTCTATCCCCCATAAAGTCCAGGATTCGTCATGTATGAACCCGCGGTAGTGTGATTACCTCTCTTCACGGGTCCGGCGTCGGAAGTGAAGTAATTCAACGAGAGCACTTCACCTTTTAGCGCTCGATAAGCATGTCTGGTGAGGATTGACATCATACGTCCAGGGCGAACCGCAATTCTTCCAACCGTTCTTCATCCGTTTTCCGTAATGTTTGCTTGTGGGATCGTCCACCATGTCCCCTTCCATCCCATCGATGATGTTGTAGACGTTTACAAAACCAGCTTTTGCAAGAGCGTTGACTGCCATCGCACCGCGATCCCCGGACCGGCACATGACCAGGATGGTTTCGGCGGGCTTGAACTGACGTCTCCCTTCGGTAATGATATCGGGGTTGGACTCCACTGCTGACTGGTTGGTTTCAGCGTTCCACTCGTGTTTTACGAAAAGGAGGGGGATGTTCCCCGCCATCTCCGCATGGGCCAACGAAAACATATTCTTCGGGAGTACGAACATCGAGAATATGGACCTGCATGGGGGAGGTTCCACATCCTATACGCCTCTTCCGCGTCACAGAAAAAGATGTTCTTCGGAATATTGAAGTAAATCCGGCATTGCCCCCGACCAATTCTTATAATGTTCGAATTAATCGCAGGTAACGGTGTATTAAAAAAAAGATCTTATTCCATCATTGGGTATCAACGTCAGGGAGAGCCTCCTGGATAGTATCCTTGAAACGATCCCTGCCAGCCAATTCAACCAGTCCCTGCTTCTCCATGTCTCCCATCGTCACGGTATTTACTCCAACGAACATCACCTGCACATTCTTGTCCTGTGCTTCCTTTACCACCTTTTCAAGGACGCGAACTGAGCTGATGTCGAGGTGGATGTAGTGGGCTTCCATGTCTATGAGTAATACCTTCGGCCGCGGGTCCTCCCGAATCAGGTTGAACAGGCGTGTCTTAATCACGGGTGCGTTGGCGTAGAACATGGCGACGTTCAGCCGGAAGATTTTCACTCCCTCAATTTCCCTGGCCTCCAAATGCAGGCTGAGATCCATGAACCGGCCGTCTGGCATCTGTCCGAGCAGGGTACCTTGTTCATTGCTAATCCTCAGGATGACCAGACCGATGGCGATGATAACTGCTAACATCAAGCCTGCCAGTACCTCGAAGACCAGTACCCCGAACAATGCCAGTATGGCGCAATAGAAGTCGATCCGCTGTGTCCCATAATAGCCTGCAATTAATCTTACCTTCAGGGCCCCCTTTACGGCGAAGATGACAATGACGCCCAGAACGAACTCAGGAAGATAGTAGAAGACTCCAGTCAGGTAGAGTAACGTGACCAGTACCGTCAGTCCTGCGACGATGAGGGTCATCTGGGATCTGGAGCCACTCTTGTCCCCGACGTGAGTGGCAGACATGCTCACTCCCGTCCCTATTCCCTGGGCGAAGCTCGACCCGATGTTGGTAGCCGCAACAGCAATCAACTCCTGGTTGGGATCCACCTCGTCATTGTGCTTCTCTGCCACCTCATCGCCGATGGCCACAGATTCCGAGAAGCATACAAAGGCGATGCCAATAGCGGCAGGTATGACAAGGGATATCAGATCAGGGTTTACCTGCGGGACGGAAAACGAAGGCAATCCGGCAGGGATGAATCCCACCAGTTCAACCCCTAAAGACTCCCAGTTCAAAAGGTATGAGGCGCAAAGGCTGATGATAAAGAGCACCAGCACACCGGGGATTTTCCTGAACCGCTCTTCCAGCACATAGAGGATAATCACTGCGATGATGGACAAAGCCAGGGTAACCTGGCTGGTCTGGCTCAGCGAACCGATAATGCTCCACAGTTGCTCGAAGAAGTTTCCTTCCCCCTTTGCTACACCGAGCAGCTTAGGCACCTGACCGATGATAATGGTCAATGCGAGGCCGAACAGGAACCCCTTCATGACCGGATAGGAAATGAAATTCGCCAACAATCCGAGGCGCAAAACCGCCATGATTAAGAGAATCAGCCCGGTCAGGAACGTGATGGTCACGACCGCTGCCAGCACATCCTCGTAAGCTGTAAGGGTGAGAGTAGCGATGGCCGTAGCGGTGAGCAGAGCCATAGCGCTCGGTACACTAACCACCGAGCGATGTCCGGAACCGAAGATGGCGTAGAGAAAAAGTGCGATAAGAATGGCATAAAGACCGTGCTGTGGCTCTACCCCTGCCACACCGGCAATGCCCATCGATTCGGGGATGATCAGGCCTGCGACCACAATGCCCGCAATCACATCGAAGCGAAGGTCTTTCCAGTTGTAGTTCGAGAGCCACGTCAGAATCGGGAACAGACTCCTGACCTTACTTCCGGACCTCTTTTCCTGAGCGTTGGTCATATTCTGACAACCATATTCTTCGATAGTATCGCGGTAATAATATTAAACTTCTACGCAATTCTTTATAATTTTCCCGTTGGATGGATCAAATCTCATATTCGCGTGTGTTTGAAAGTACGCTTCGATCCTGTCAGAAACACACAAATAATCCGCGGGATATCGTCATTGGTTGGGGGAGAAGCTATTATCCGTTTTTTCTTCTCCTCTCTGACCAGAATCAGGATAGCTGCAATAAACCAGATCATCATTGCCTGAACATCGATCTCCACCTATATAACAGTTTTATTAAACCATGACTTCATTTCTATTGTTGTGAATTCTTATGATCGCTATTAAACGCAGAGAGCAACTGGATTTCGGGTATGAATTATTCATCGCCGCGGTCTCGATTCTTTCGGTCTTCAACATGCTTCTTTTTTATATACCGGGAGTTGACCAGGATGCGATCAATGTTGTCTCAATTATCAACGCAGTTCTCACCCTGCTCTTCATTTTCGACTTTGGTCTCAGATTGGGAACAGCCCCATCCCGGTCATTTTACTTCTTCCGCGATTATGGCTGGGCTGACCTTCTGGCATGCATTCCACAGTTTCGCATCTTCCGGTTGTTCCGAATATACAAGGCATACCGGCTCGTCAAAAAGTACGGGGTTCAATATATCAAAACATTCCTTTCGACAAACCGGGCCGCAGCGGCGTTATATATTCTGGTGCTGATGGTTATCCTTATCATCGAAGCAGGGAGCTTTTTTGTCCTGCAGGCGGAACGAGTGTCAGAATCGGCGAATATCCTCACCGCCGGTGACGCGATGTGGTGGGCTTATGTAACGATCACCACAGTCGGTTACGGGGACCGTTTCCCCGTTACGTCAATGGGCCGGATTGTGGGGATCATGGTGATGACCACAGGTGTCGCCGTTTTTGCAACGTTTGCCGGTTTAATATCAAGCAAACTCCTATCTCCCGCCACAAAAGAGGAAGAATCTCCGGAACAGACTCAGGCTGGCGAAGATCCGGCAAAAAGATATCTCAGAGAACTGAAACAGCTGATGAGCGACCGGGAGAAGATCGATAAAGAGATCACCAGCCGTGTCGAAAAGCTGGAACCTTTGCTGGAAAAAGGTCAACTTCAGGGCCGTGAGGGGAATTAACAGATATTATCAAAGTATTTTTTTAAAAAACCCGGAACTACCGGATTATTTGGTAACCATACTTTTGCATCGTGTTTGTCGCTGGTGACCCGAAAACCTACTCGAGCGGGATGAGTGCCTCTGCCCACCAATCGGGAGGTGGTACTGCGACAGGTGTGAATGCCATACGCTGCTTGCCCGGAATCGGCGGCAGGTGGTCGAATTGTTTTGCCTGGCGTGTGACTACCGCTTCCTTCGTCACGTTGAATACCGTCAGATCCTGAGTCTGGACCACGGGGCCGTTATACACGCTGCCAAGTTCCGATAAGACCATGCTGATCACCTCGGGCGAAAGCAGCGTATGCCAGAGGCCGGCCACTCGTGGCTTTACCAGTCCGAACACCTTGCCGGCAGCTTTTGGCGAGGTGTGGGCGGCATTGATCGCGATCGTCGCCCGCTCGATGGAGAGACCCGAGGCGGCGGCGAGCGCCGCTGCGGGTGGAAAACACTCGTGGATGAGCAGGTCAACCCCGCCTTCACAGGCACGCACGAGCGGCCAGCAGGCACGCGTGTCACCCGAGAAGACGACTGACAGGCCGGCGAAGTCGACCCGATAACCGACGGCGCCACTCAACGCGTGGACTACGGGAAACGATATAACCCTGACGCCGTTCTCTTCGTAAACCACCTGGGTTTTGCTGAAGTCGAACTCGGACACCACGATCTTCATACTCTCCGGGTTGATGGCTCCATGCCCGGCTGCGGTGTCCCAGGCGAGGGCCTCCTCAATCCCTTCAACGAAGTGCCGTGTGCCAAGGCGAGGCTCGGTGCCGCTGGGACCCCACACGTAGACCGGCCCGTCGGCCCGTCCTACCTTCGACCAGCTGCCCGAGAGCGTGATGAGGTCGGCCGTATGGTCGGCGTGGAGGTGCGTCAGGAATACCTTGTTGAGCTTGTTGACCGGCAGCTTCAGGCTCGCATAGTTCGCGAGGGAGCCGCTGCCGATGTCGAACACCAGGAGGTCACGCTCTGCATTACCGACTTCGATGAGGATGCTGGCCGAGGCCTGGCCACGCGTTACCCAGGGGTTGCCACTCCCGAGCACCGTCACCCGCATCTCACCGTCCTCGATCTTCTCTTCACCAGGGATGAACATCTCGGAATACTTCCGTCGCGGCGTGCCGACAACCGGAGTCGTGGTGATCGCCTTCGTTCCGCCCGCAAAGACCGGCACCGGCAGGGATTGGGACTTGCCGGTCGTCATTTTGCACTCCTCGCACCTTGAATCCGGTGACGGTTGTTTACTCCGGGGATCAATCGATTTTGAATTTTTACCACCTCTGTTTTCCAATAGTAATCATGTTGGACGCTATTATTTGATGTGATCGTCTACCTGTTGAAATAAACATGTTTTTATTATAGATTTTCCATGTTGAATTTATTATTTTCTTTTACAGCACTCGCTTCACTACGGGCAGTGATATAAACTGCAGAAACTGCGTTTGAACCTGAGTGAGGTACAAAAAATTATTCGCTTTCAGGCAAGGGTTTATTAGTAAGAAGGCGTTTTTTCCTGTATACGGAATACTGAGGTGTTTCGCAATGGGTTTGTCAGATTATCTGGGGAAATTCTGGTATAGTTCTGAGCCGATGTTCGGGGTGATTATGGTTGTATGTTTCACCTGCATTTTACGGTACAATCAGAATCCTGAAAAAATGTATCTGTTTCTTGATGATATTATTCTGGCTGCGATATCCTGTTGCATTGCCTGGGGATTAGTGGATGGTATCTTCTACGCCTGGGAAGCTCACTATGAACAGGATAAGAAAAGAAAATTGGTCTCCCTTGCGGTAACACCGGCTGGAAGGGAAGCTGCCCGCTCCCTTATAGATCAGAATCTGAATGATACGCTGGTAGGTGAATTGGATGATGAGGAGAAGGAGCACATCTATCGCAAGGTGCTGGAGAAATTACCGGAAACAGATATTGGCAAGGTCCCCCTTAAAGACGATGTTATAACGATTCTTCTGGCATTTTCGCTGGTGGTAGGATCTGCCATCTTTGTGCTCGTGCCGTTTTTCTTTGTCCTCGGTGAGAAATCCACTTCAGTTATAATGAATGCCCTGCTCATCTCCAATATTCTTGGAATTCTCCTGTTATTCCTGATGGGATACTGGAGGGAAGAGGAACCCCGGATTTCCAAGAAGATTTGGACTGGATCTATGACTGCATTGATTGCATTTATCATTACCGTGGTTACTATAGCACTCGGGGGATAGGATTCCTCAAATCCTGGTATTAGTTTGGAAAAACAGGTAATATTAAATAATTTTTAAGATTTTTACTATGGATCGAACTTTTTTTTTTAACTTCACTATCTGATTTTATTGGCTCCGGCTACTTCCCGGCAAGGGAATCCTCACGAAACGCTTCTACTGCGGTTCTGACAGATGGGTAGAAATTAGAGACACCTATGAGATCTTCCAGACCGGTGAGCTGCATGGTTACCCGTAAACGTTTGTTTGCCCGTGCAATACCCAGGGTGATACCCTTCTCTTGGAGTACCTGGTGTATGTCTTTGAGGGTGTCGGCTGCGGTAGTATCGATATCAGGAATCGCCTCTGCATCAAGGAGCAGGTACTTAAGTGGTGGATCAGCAGTTGAAATGAGGTCACTGACCTGATCCATAAGATAAGGAGCATTGGCAAAGAACAGTGGTGCATCGAATCCATAGACGATCATGCCCGGCAAAACCTGCAGGTCACGTCCAGGTGCTATTCCATGATATCCATCTACCCCCGGCTCATTTCCTAATACCGAGGTGTGGGGACGGTACACGCGTTGGATAAACACAATCAGGGAACAGGCAATGGCAAGTGCTATGCCCGGAATGATTCCAATGACGAGCACGCCAAAGAGGGTCAGAATGGCCAGGTAGTATTCGCTATGGCGCACGACATGCAGACTCCGGAACTCCTGGATGTCGAATAAGCTGATGCAGGCAACGATGATAATCGCACCCAGCACTGCGGTGGGAAGGCTCTGGAGGAGCGATGTAAAGAACAGAAGAAAAACAATCACCAGTCCGGCAGCGATGAATCCCACCATCTGACTCTTTCCGCCGGAATTATCATTGACAACCGTCCGTGAAGAGCTGGCCGCGACAGAAAAACTCTGGAAAAAGCCGGTTGAGACATTCGCTGCTCCTAAAGCAACCAGCTCCTGGTTGGCGTCAATATCATAATGATTTTTCCTTGCAAATACCCGGGATGTCAGCACCCCATCAGCAAAAATGAGAACGCTCAGGGCAAGTGCTGCCGGCAGAAGCATTGCAATGTCGCTCAGGCTTACTATCGGTATCTGCAGTTCAGGAAGGCCGCTCGCAACCTGCCCGACAACGGCTACCCCATACTCAGCAAGGTTGAAGTATGAAGATATGATAATGGCAACAATTAATGCCACGAGTGTGCCGGGAACCTTTCGAGCGAAGCGTTTGAGGAGTATAAGTCCCAGAATAGTAACCAATCCCACTGCCAGCGTTAAAAGGTGAGTCTCATCCAGACTGATTATCAGTTCCCAGATTTTTGCAAAAAAACCATCGCTTTCCAGTGAGATGCCAAAAATTTTGCCTAACTGGCTGGAGATTACTATCAGTGCGGTTCCTGCTATATACCCGGTGAGGATGGGTTTTGAGAAGAAATTGGCCACAAACCCCATCCTGAATTTGCCCGCGAGAATACAGATAACACCGATGAGGATAGCCAGTGTCGCTGCAAGAGCTGCATACCGGGCGACATCCCCTCCTGCCAGAGGTGCAACTACGGTAGCTACTAAGATTGCCGTTGTGGCCTCGGGACCAATGATGAGCTGTCGTGAACTGCCAAAGAGTGCATACACGATCATGCCGACCAGAGCAGCATATAATCCAACCACCGGCTCAAAACCAGCCAGCTCACCGTAGGCGAGAGCTGAGGGAACGAGAATAGCAAAAACGGTGGCAGCTGCAACAACGTCGGTCTTCAGCAAATCCTTCTTATAAGTGCGAATAAGTCCTATTCCTGGCACATATTTCTCAATTCTTTGTATGCCGGAACGTTCCGGCTCTTTGATCGGCGACGCTGAACCGGATGGTTGAATCATCTGTCACTCTTCAATAAATATATGATCAACCGTCATTAAAAAACCCTTTTAATGGTGAACTAACGTATAAAAAAAATTATTTTCCAATAGAGAAATTTCGAGGAATAAAATTGATGAAACCGGAGACTTTATCAAATCGCTTCTTAACGTCGAATAAATTTTTCTTTTAAGTTCTCTGATATCCCTGTATTAAGGAATGGTGAAAATAATCATAGTTTATATATTAATGAACCTACCAGTAACGTATGCTGGCTCTTACCTTTGGAAGCCCTATTGAGGACTCGTATGAAAAAGAAAGTATTGTAACAAAAAAAGTGACCGGAAAGCCAACCCGGCTGCCTGATCGAAGAGGATCAGCAGTCATATAAAACAGAGTAGTGAATCATTGAAACTGAAATTCAAAATGTGGTCTGAACTGTGGGCACCCTGATAGATAGAATGAAAGAGTAATGTTATGACCGAGACACCAATTTCCTTAACCCGTCAGGCGCTTAAAACCCCCCGATCCGCGGCTATTGCCGGCATCATCTTTGCTGTCCTCTACGGTGCCAGCATGGTGCTCTTAAATGTTTCTCTCTCCCCGGATACTGCGGCCGGTCTTCCCAGAACGGTGACAGACCCGCGAACGGTTACTCTGGCCCTGAACCTCATCCCGTACGCCGGGATTGCCTTTCTCTGGTTCATTGGTGTGATTCGCGATCTCCTGAGCGAAAGTGAAGACCGCCTCTTTGCGACCGTCTTCCTCGGCAGCGGTATGCTGTTTCTTGCCTTAACCTTCATTGGCGCAGCCCTGGCAGCAGGGCTATTGAGTGCCTTCGCAACCGAATCGAGTGTTCTCGTTCAAAGCGGAGTAATGATCTACGGCAGTACGGTGGTGTATAATATTTTCAACATTTATGCCGTTCGCATGGCAGGTGTGTTCATGATATCACTTGCCACAATCTGGTTGCGTACCGGCGTGATGCACCGTGGCTGGGCTTTTCTGACGTATGTGCTGGCACTGGTATTGCTGGTAAGCATCGATTATTCCTTCTGGGTGACCCTGATCTTACCGGGATGGGTGCTGGTGATCAGTGTTTACCTCCTGGTTCGAAACCTGCACAATCAGCCACGCGATACTGATGCTGAAGAAATAAAATCGTAAGAGACCCGGATGTTTGAAACCAACTTTTCAAAAAATTTTTAAAAAACAGGGATTTTCATTACGTAAACGGCACAACTTTGACCGGCCAGAAGTCCGGGTGACTGACTCAAAGCCTTATCAGATGCTGCAGCAGAGGTGGCATTCCATAGCATTTTTATTTATGAAGTCTACCAGTAATTTATGTCGCTCTGATAATTGAGAGCATAGAGAGGATTGGTATGAAAAAAGAAAGTGGTATGGCAAAAAAGGTTCCCGCAAAGCCAGGTAAAATCATGGGCCCGGTAGATTACCTTGTAGTACGTTTTCCGGGGAACAAGTTTAGTGGCCTGATAGCTCCAGAGCTTCAAAAGCTGGAAAAAAATGGTCTTATCCGGATAATCGATCTGGTTTTCGTGCTTAAAGACATGAAAGGAAAGATATTGATTACCGAAGCAAAGAATCTCGGAGGAGTTGAAGGTGATGCTTTCAGTGAGTTTGCTCACCGGGTACGTGAGTGGCTCTCAGAGGCTGACATTGAAGTATTTGCAGAATCTTTACCTAATAACTGCTCTGCAGCTATTCTGTTATATGAAAATACCTGGGCGATTCCCTTCAAGGATGCGCTTCTCAAAACAGGAGCAGAGCTGGTGGACCAGGGAAGGATTCCTTCTGAATTGATCAGAAAAGTGGAGCAGGATTTGATTACACCAGGTGGTGAGTAAGATGAGGGGGAGATTGTTATGTCTCGCTGCAGGACGCAGAATAGGGGAGGCGCAAGCTCAGCAGCAGATGCAGGCACAAGCTCAGCAGCAGGCTGCAATAGAACAGGCAAAGCAGCAGGGGGCAACTCAAGCCGCAGCTGCAGCACCTCCGGCACCTCCCAGAGATGTCACAACTGAGCTGCAAAAACTGGCTGAACTGCACAAATCAGGCATTCTGACGGATGAAGAATTTGCCGCTGCTAAGAAGAAGATCCTCAGTTAATGACCCTGAAACAAACTTTTTTTCGCGTTAATTTTTATTGATAACCTTCCGGAAGTGGAATAAAGGTAAACTTGCCTGCATACGTTATGATCCCAGCGGTGAATCTCAAAAATGCACCTGGAACGATTTTGTGAACTTGTCAATGAAGACAGCCCGGATCCATGGACGGCATGTTCAGATCGAAGAACAGACGACAATTCCGGGCGTGTTCGATCAGATACCTTGTAATGAACCAATACTCAGTCCGGATTGTTCACTTGTCCTATGAGGGTATTTCTTTCATTACCTTCATTATGTTCGCCGGTGCCCGACCGGCACGTAACTCCTGCACCATGAACTTCATTGGTTCAGAGATATGGTCAAAAAACAGCTGATACCCTTCGCACAGGTAATTGAGTCCGGACTCGTCATCCGGAGTCCTGATAAACCGGTTCTTTGGGCATTCACCCCGGCAGGCAAAGAGGAACCGGCATTTCCGGCAGAATCCCGGAAGGCCATCCTGCTTCTCCCGGCCAAATTGCCGTTGCCGGGGACTATTCACGAGTTCTGCAACGGGATTTGTCATGATATTACCGAGCAGGTGGTCCCGGTCAACAAAATGGTCACATGAATAGATGTCCCCGGTATGTTCGATCACCATTGCCTGCCCGCAGGCAGGGGAGAAAACGCAAATCCCGTGTGGTTCCCCGTACCAGTTCGCAAGAGCTGTGTCGAAATGCTGGATATAGACATTTGCAACATCGTGTCGCACCCACTCATCAAAGACACCGTTCAGGAACCTGCCATATTGAGCATGCCGGACGGACCAGGCGGTAACTTCCCCGGTTTTTTCATCACGTGCAACAACGGGGATGAACTGGATAAACCGGGCTCCGATCTCGTCACGGAAGAACCGGTAGACCTCAAGGGGGTATTCACCGTTGGCACTGTTCACCGTGCAGAGAATATTATACTCCACCCCGTGCTTCTTCAGCAGGGAGAGCCCCTTCATCGCCCGGTCAAACGTCCCTTTTCCGGAATTGTCTTTACGAAGGGCATCATGGAGTTCGCCTGGACCATCGATACTGATACCTACGAGAAAATTATTCTGACGTAAGAATCTGCACCACATTTGATCAAGTAATATACCGTTGGTCTGGAGGGTATTTCGGATTACCATACCGGGTTTACAATACTTCTTCTGCAGTTCCAGGGCTTTTTTAAAAAATGCACGTCCAAGGAGTGTTGGTTCCCCACCCTGCCATGCAAAAGTGACCTCGGGGACGAGGTGGCCTTCTATTGTCTGTTGAATATATGCTTCAAGTATGGTGTCCGGCATCCGGAACCGGCTTTGCGGGTAGAGGGCTTTTTTGGGGAGATAGAAACAGTACCCGCAGGCAAGGTTACACTGAGGACCACACGGTTTTGCCATCAGGTGGAATGCAGGGAGTTTTGGGGACGGTTCCATAATCACGTGTTTGTGTCTTTCTCTAAAAATTAATGAGTTGTTGCCAACGAAGACAGGATTTCTTAAAAAATATCGGGATTAATCCCTCATGAGCCAGGCAGTGACTTCTTTTTCATGATCAATATAATGTTCCCCACTTACATCCACAACCACTCTGTCAATAACTCCTCCGGTAAACCGGAATGGGGCAGTATAGTCCTGTGAAACCGGTGCACCACTATCAGATCCGATGGAGAGACCTTCTCCGAACATACCAGGCTGGGTCATGACAGTCCCTTGCCCGACCTTCTTCATATCAATGAAAAGGGTAAGAGTGCCCACTGCACTCATCGTCTTGTCATCGCCTGTTTTCACAAACTCCGCAGTAAAGACATGTTTGCCGGTTGATATCCCGACAGACGAGGTCACCCGCTGGATCTTCTCACCCAGCCAGTTATAAACATAGTGGAGCTTGTTATCTTTAATATACAGGCAGTGGCCTCCACCAACCCCGCCATGAGCAAAGAGGACTCCTTCTGCTTTAGGAGTTTCAATAACAGCACCGGCAGCGATAGTGAAATTTCGCCGCCGGATATTGACCGCAACCATTTCTGGCACCGAGGCACAGCCGGGATAGTAGACGTAGCGGTTTCGTGGTTTTGATGGTTCCGGCCGTGGGGCCGATAGAATTTCAAGGGCACCGCGGTCATCGAGAGGCAGACCATGATAAATGCCCGCATAATAATACCAGAGCCCTTTTAATTTCTCTACGATATCCGGGTTTTTATCTGCCAGATTATGCATCTGGGCACGGTCTTTTTTCAGGTTATAGAGTTCCCAGACATCGTGCTCGAACTTACCCCAGCCGGAGATGGGCGGGTGAAGGGTGTTTACCAGCCAACCCTTGTAATAGAGTGCACGCTGTCCAAGCATCGAATAGAACTGGGCAGCTTTTTCTTCTGCCTTTGGATCCTTTATTGCCGCTGCAAAACTCTCTCCTTCGATCGGGTTCTGGCTAAACCCTTTCAGGACTTCCGGGGGCGTTATGCCAAGCATCTCGTAGATGGTCGGCACAATATCCACAGCATGGATGTACTGGTCGCGAATCTCTCCCCGTGCTTTGATTCCCTTCGGCCAGGAAACAAGACACATGTCGGCTACCCCGCCTTCATACCCCGCAAACCGTTTCCAGTACGGGAACGGTGTATCAAAGGCCCATGCCCAGCCGGTGCAGTAGTGGTTATAGGCCTTCGGGCTGCCAAGGTCATCAAGGCGGAGAAGGTTCTGCTTGATATCGTCAGGAACATTATTGAAAAATTTTATTTCATTAAAAGAACCAGCAGGACCGCCTTCCCCGCTTGCACCATTATCTGAGATCACAACAATAATGGTGTTCTCCAGTTGTGCCGAGTCCCTGAGATAATCGAGGACGCGGCCGATTTCCTGGTCGGAATACGACACAAATCCGGCAAATACCTCCGCCATCCGGATGAACAGCGTCTTTTCATCATCAGACAGGGAATTCCATGGCAGCACAAAATCAAGTTTCGGCCACGGCTGCCCGTCCGGTCCTTTTACCGCGGGTTCCCCGTGTGGGTTGATGGGAGATAATTCTGTTGAATCCGGTAACAGTCCCATCTTTTTCTGGTTTGCAAGGATCTGCTTCCGGATCTCCTCGTATCCCATGTCAAACCGGCCTTTATACTTGTCTGCCCATTCCTTAAACACATGATGAGGAGCATGAGCACACCCCGGGCAGAAATACATAAACCATGGCTTATCCGGGGCTACGGTTTTTGCGTCCCTGATAAACTCGATTGCCTTATCAGCGAGATCTTTTGAAAGGTGGTATCCATCCTCTGGAGAGGCCGGTTGATCAACAGGATGGTTATCATAAACGAGGTCCGGGTACCACTGGTTGGTCTCCCCACCTAAGAAGCCATAAAAACGTTCGAAGCCCCGACCGAGTGGCCAGCGCGCTTTCCATGCCGAGAGATCCGTCTCCTCCCCCGGGGTAAGATGCCACTTGCCGACGGCATACGTATTCCATCCCCGCTCATTGAGCACTTCGGCAATGGTCCCGTTCTCAAAGGGAATCCGGGCACTCAGGCCAGGAAATCCACACGATGCTTCGACAATGGTGGCCATGTTGTTGCTGGTTGCATTCCGGCCGGTTAAAAGGCTTGCCCGTGTCGGTGAACAGAGAGCGGTTGTATGGAAATTACTGAACCGGATGCCTTCATCAGCTATCCGGGTCATATTCGGGGTCTCAACAGGTCCCCCGAACGTATCCATCGTGCCGTACCCCACATCGTCCCAGACGATAAAGAGGATATTTGGTGCACCCCCGGGTGCGATCGGCTGGGTAAACGGGACCCAATCTGGTTTGGAATCCCTGATATCAACAGCAATTTTTCCTTTCCACGGTTTGGTCATACTATCTTCCCTGTGTTTTGATACCTTCTAATCCGCATAAAAATACTTAAAAATGATCAATATGCTCTGGAATTATTTTTTCAAATACCAGGACACCAGGATTCGCTGGAAGGAAAATTGCCTAAACACAGGCCGGGCGAAATCCTTTAATTTCTCTCGCTCCAATGTATCACCATGCACCAAAAAGTGTTAATTGGGACCCTGTTAGGAATTTTTTGTATCCTGTTCGTTCTCGGTGCAGGATGTACCTCAACCAAAGAAGGAACACCTGTTCCTCCTGCACCAACTTCGGCAGCTACCGGAACGCAAACCATTGTTGAAACCCCGGTAACTACCCTGCCCACCAGCTCAAAGGTAATAATAACTGAAATGCCGCAATCCAATACTACGCTGTTGGATCATGATGGAACATTAGCCAGCGATGCCGCATTTAATATTTTTTTTGTGAAATCTACGACTGAAATTGTCAATAAAACAACATCGGTTGTTGAGGCAATGGTTCCGGGATCCCTGAGTGTTCAGGCTGTCTATTCTCCCGCTATATTGTATCTGGAAGCAAAAGACCTTGGACATACGATTGAAAGAGATTATGATCTGACCCTGAATATGAAAACAAATACGCCCGAAACTGAAGAAAAAAGGATTGCCTATCTTCAATTCCTCTATAGAGCCAAGAGTGGCGCCAACCACATAGCCGATGCTGCAGAAGCGGAAAGTTTTGGTGATTATAGCACCGCACTTGCGATGTCAACCGCAGCAAGAACCGACCTTCGGGATATCAAAGTAGATCCGGATTTACCCCCGACCGTTCCGTTTAAAACTCTGAATATATTTCTCACCGAGTATATCGGCAGAGTCCAGGAAAAAGTGATTCAGCAGCAAAATGAAGAAACGAACCAGAGACCTCAATCTGAAGCCAGGTTCCCTCGCTAGCATGAGGAATTATCAACCCTTAAACAACGTCAACCTTTTTTTTTGGATTGGCAACCTGATGATTGCCGACAATTATCCAAAAGTCTGAAAAACGATACTAAAGAAACCAGTTGATTTAAAAAAAATCGGGGGATTATTGGATAAACCCACGATTATTTCAATTTTACTTTCTCTGCGGCTTTTGCACCTTCTGCCAGGTGTGCACCCATTGCCACGAGTGAATCCATAGTTATGAAACCATTCGCGAGAAGAACGGCGTGTTTTTTCATTGCTATCTCCTTGAATTTCTTTGCCCACAGGTGCTCGATGAGCAGGAAACCAGCTGCAGTGCCTTTGGGAATATTCTTTGCAATGTCCTTGACCTGTTTCTGATCGAGCCCAAATTCCTTATAATAAGCGGCCTCGGCAGCAGCATTTGATAATGCTTTTGCACCCTCTTCACCAGCTGCACCAAAACCAATAAGTGCCCCGACGCCGGCAGCTAATTTTATCCGGTCGTCATCAGAAAGCTGGGTAAGCTGAACAGATCCAATCTTGCCTTTATCATCCTTCACAATTGCAAGGAGCCCTACTACCCGGATGATCTTATGTTCACTCAGCTTGAAGATCTCCTTGAGCAGTGCACCATCTAGGTTTTCCAGTTCCGGAAATCCCATCGCTATCATCTGAATCGGTCCAAATTCAACCATTTTTTTCCTCCTTTAATGATTCTTAATACAGGATTTTTTAGTATATATATTATTGTGAACTTAATAAAAAAAACGTGCAGGTATTCAGGGCTCAGGAAGGGCCTGTTCTGTCCCCAGACCTGCCGCTCGGATGCAAAGATAATCAATACAATCCTACCGATTTTTGTCTGGTCTTTTTCGGGCAATCCCAAAAAGACACAGGATTACAACCGATCCGGAACAAAATTCAATTTTTTTCAGAATTAGCAACGGTGTGATTGCTCACAATTATGCAAAGGTCATGAAAAACGATGATAAGAATAATAAGATACCTGTTAATCGTGAAAATCGGGGGTTATTGGATAAACCCACGATTATTTCAATTTTACTTTCTCTGCAGCTTTGGCTCCCTCTGCAAGGTGAGCACCCATTGCCACAAGGGAATCCATGGTTATGAAACCATTCGCGAGAAGGACAGCATGTTTGCTGAGCGCAATCTCCTTGAATCTCTTTGCCCACAGGTGCTCAATGAGCACGAATCCAGCTGCAGTGCCATTGGGAATCTTCTCTGCAATGTTATTGATTTGTTTCTTGTCCAGTCCAAATTCCTTATAATAGGCAGCCTCAGCACCAGCATTTGCTCCAACTTTGGCACCCTCTACGCCAGCTGCACCTAAACCAATAAGCGCTCCGATTCCGGCACCTAATTTTATTCTGTCATCATCAGAAAGCTGGGTAAGCTGAAGAGATGCAATCTTGCCTTGCTGATTCTTCGCAATTGCGAGGAATCCTACCATTCTGATGATCTTATAATCACTCAGTCTGAATAACTCACTGATCAATTCACCATGCAGATTTTCCTGGTTTGGAAATCCCATCGCTAACATCTGTATCGGTCCAAATTCAACCATATTTTTCCTCCTTTTATACTCTCAATTAAAGTATTTTTAAGCATTTATATTCTTGGGAACAAAAAAAAACGAGCAGGTATTCAGGGTTCAGGAGGGGCCTGTTCTGTCTCCAGACCCCATTTCAGCCCCGGCTTTCCCACCAAGTATATAAATCATTAACAAGTGAGATAATCTTAGCACAACTTCCAGGGTATCAATCGTATTGATTCACGAGGGTGCTGGGAGGTGGAAACAGGTATGGGCATTGCTAAAAAGGTCGTTGCTGCCAAGGCAGTTTCAGGACGAAGAGACGATAAGAAAGAAGAGAAGAAGAAAGACAAGAAGTGATAAACAAACCGCTCTTTTTTTTTAAATAAATACATTAGGGAATATATTCATCCATATCTGCTGTTTTCTCAACGTATTCATGGTAGTATCCCCTGCCTCACAGTATCTTTGGGAAAAACTGTGGGGAAACCCGATATAATCGCAAAAGATCACGTATGACCTTAAAATTCAGGAAAAAAAAGAATTTACCGGTTTTATAATGCCTTCTGTTCTCCCCTTACCATAAAGGAGACAACAATGGCTGCAATTCCACCAACCAGTGCAAATCCCCCGAAGATGTAGGGGAGAAGAGCAGCTGCGACATAGGGGGAACCGAGCAGAAGGAAACCAAAGATTATGCTGATAACGCCCAGTATTACTGCACCCCAGTCTTTTCCGGCGAAACCCTGGTAGATCTTGACAGCCCCGACAAACAGGGCCCAGAATCCCACGAATATGATGAAGAAGGCTGGCAGGACCAGGAAGCTGTATAACGGATATGCCAGAATGGCCAGACCGGCGAGGATACTGATGATCGCTATGAGGATCTTCCAGCCCCGGTCAGTTGGCTCCATAAACGCTGCAAACAGGGTAAAGATTCCACCGATAAACCAGTAGACACCCAGGAACACGATAGATGCCATGAGCGAGTTGAGAGGATACGCCAGGAACATGGCACCTATGATCACTGCAAAAATACCCCACAGGAGGACAAGCCACCAGGGAAAGAGGCGGACATCCGCCTGTTGAGAAGTAACATTTTGTTCAACCATGTAAATCACCAATGGTTACATCTAACTTGTTCTTTTCCTATTTATAGTCATAGCGGAACTTTTTTCAACGGTTGTGTTCATTTGCGGGTTCCCCGGAGCTTTTTGAAAGGAAATATGTCAGGGAGCGCATAGGAATTATACACCAGTTCAAGAGTTATGACAACGGTAAAATTAGTATCTGCTACCACTATGCTGATTCAGATTATGATATTTTGAAAACGGTCATTTCTTACAGAGCCCTCTTCTGCGAGTGACATAAAAAAATCCCCCCCCGGAGTCGCTGGGTCAAATGAAAAGGTAAAGTCCCTGTTTTTTTGGTAATCAGCGATTTTTCCTACGGCATACCTGAATATCATTTCCGTTTTTTACCGTGACCTTTTTCCCTCCTTCCCTTGGGAGGCACCACAAAATCCTCTTTCTGTGGACGAGGGAGCTGGACTCGCGGATACGAAAAAGAATGGAATCCATCCAATCCTGAGTCCAGGTCACCAGCCGAAGTAGTAGGTTATCTGCATGACCACGAAGGTAAACAGAACGAAGATGCCGGCAGCAAGCCATTTATTTCTGCCGGTGTGTTCGGCATAGAGGTAACAAATGTATCCGATGGCAATAGCGGCGATGATCCGGGAGAGCATCAGGGGAACTTTTCCGAAGCCGAGGAGCAGGTACGGGAGGATGACCGGGATGACAGCGAGGATGTCACAGGAGGCGATGGCGATCAGGGTGTTGCGGTCGTCCCCGCTTAAACGATACTTCAGCGGGGCTTCCGGAGCTTCATCGATGATGCGGTCTACGATCTTTTCCTTCTCTGCATCCGGAAGATAGTCAACGGAAGAGTCACCGATCGAGTCCAGAACCTTGTCCCTTAATTCACGGTTGTTCCTGTCTTTCTTGAGCTCGCTGATGATCCTCTCCAGGTCCGCCTTATCCGTCAGGCCTCCGTAAATCACGGTAGTCCCATCGATGATCCCCCACGTTATGTTCACCCCAAAGGTGAGTACCACCAGGACCACCGTGAGGTATATCCTGCCATATCCGAGATTGCTGGCCAGTAAGATATCACTGTATCCGCCGATTATCCCACAGACAACAGCGACCATGAGGAACCCGTAGAACCACTCACCGAGCATATCCCCAAAGGACATGTATCTTCTCTGGAACCCTGTTATTGGATTCGAAGCCATGACAAACTGTGATTTCACGAGCTATAAAATACTATCAATTGGCAGGGGTGAGCGTACGAATCCTCCAAGGTTCATCAGGTCATCCATATACATCCCTGGCTCTTTTTGTTCTGCTATTCCCCTGTGCTAAATCTGAATGCGATCGCTGGCATATGGGTGGTGTGTCCATCAGGCCGCCGGGCCCTAACAAAATGAATACATTTTTTATCCAATCGAATACTCGTCTTGAGGTCGTCAAGAATGCGTATTTCTACCTTTACGGGAAGAGAGGTGCTTTCGCGATGAACAGCTCAGACATTCCCATTGATATCAGGTAAAAGACGCCTTCTTTATGCCCACAGACGGGAATATGAACGCCTGTTAAAGAAGAATTGAAAACCTGGTATAGGAGTGAGAGAGGTACAAAATCCCCCCGGATTTTCTGCTGCTCACCCTGTCCAAAAATTCCATCGTAAATACGCACCCCCGACTATTACCAACACAAGTAGAGCGATTAAGACTACCCAAAATATCGTGTCATTTTTTTTCCCTTTCTCCTGGCTCATGTTTTTTCCTCCCCTTGAACGTGTTGCAATTGGATTTGTGTGATAATAATTCTTATCCCCGTTGAGCAGATGGTACTTCTATGGGGGGATATTGTCATGATCCCAAGTTCAGGGAACAATAAATCCAAGCCATCTTCAGATTTTCAGGCCTTTTTAAATTCCTGCAGCGAGCATTAACATTCTTCCTCTTATCTTACTCACCGCCCGGTGTAAATGCATGGAGTGGTTGAACATCTCAAAAAGAATTGAATGTGCCTTCTGCCGTCCAAAATTGTGATTTTAATAGTATTAAAAAATCACCGTCAACTGTGCATTAAACAAAAAAAAAGAGTTATATTTTTTTAGAACCGGGAGCCTGGGTAATAATTTTTACTGCTTCTACCATCTCTGGCAGCATCTCTGCGGGAAATCCCATGACCATCTCATCGTCGGCAATCCCGGAAAACCTTCTTGAACCATCGCAACCGAGAGAAAAGTTCGGCTTTCCGGTTAGAACGGTCTGTGCGACTGCATCTGAACAGACTGACTGGATACCCGAGAACTCGGCATGGAGTCTCCCACCCATCCGGAATAACGAAGATTGCGCAAGTTTCAGCATAGCCCATGGGTAGGTAATAATAATAATCACCTGGGGGGTGAATGGCGTCTTTTCTAAGGGAGCGTACATGGTAGCATAGGTCTCCCCGGTGGGAAGGTGCGGTACGCTGTCCATCGTACGTTTACTCGAGGTAACACTCTCAAATTTTCCCAGTTTATAATAAAAATGCCCTGTCTTCAGGGCTGGGGTAAGATCCTTGAGTCCTAAAGCAAAGGCGCCGCCATTACATTCGTGTTTATCTGCAGTGGAGTAGAAGATCCTGCCCTCGTTCCTGGCAAGGCCCACCATCATACAGTGCCTGATTGGTTTGTCGATCTCCGGCATGCCGGGGGGAATGTCATCTTTGGTTGTCGCAAAACCTATTGCCACGGGAGAACCTTTCAACTTCAGGGATGTCCTGAGGATTTCAGAGGATCCGGCATAATCTATTTTTACTTTAATTTGTTCTTCTACCATAGGTGATCGTTTCCTGACGCCTTTCTCAGGGTCATAGCATTACATCATTCCAGGCTTATTTAAAGGTACAAGATCAGGAAAAAACAGGATATTTCTTGATAATTGTCGCTCATGTACAACGTAAGGATTATTTCTTCTGATCAGATCCCATCATTTCAAGTCGTTTTCTTTCAATCGCACCCTTTGAGGCAATACTCAGAATATAGCCGATTGCTATCATTACCAGTGCAATGGCGATTCCCAGACCAGCTATGAAGGGTCCATCGGTAGCGGTGGCGGCAAAGCCCAGGAACATCACGGGAAGGATCACGACAACAACGATCAGGAGGCGTGCTTTCAGGATATCAAATGATGGGGTATCCAGCCATTCCGGGAGGTCGACGTCCGAATCAATAAAGAGCTGGTAGAGGCCAATTGACATTATAATAAGGACAAGCCCTAAAAGGTAGAGATCTATCATTTCTGTCACGTTGACCGAGAGAAATGTTCCTGCTTCTTCGGATAGCAGGCCTTCGTGCAGGAAAAATGATAGTATCCGGAATACTTCCACAAATGCGGTTATTATCACAATAATCGAGGTAATAATCATCCCTATAATGGCAATAATTACCAGAATACGGCTGATAAGATACAGATTCTTCAGCCATACACGCTTTTCTGGTGTGTCCATTGTCGGATTTTCAGCAGCCATACTATTGCTGTATTTGAAAGCAACCTGTTAATCATATTACCGATCTCTGTCGAAAGGAACCCGTAGTACGAACAACCCCGGGAGTGCAAAGGTGGAGATGAAATGCACAGGAAAATCCCTCATTCATCACCCTTTTCCTGACCTGTATTTCCCTCCTGCCGATGGCATCCGGGTCATTAATTCCCCTGTTTGCCCTCAACGCGGAACAATGCTTCGCACTTTAAAAAAAAGTTACTGGGATCAGTAACCTCTGATAGTTACCGGGATTTTTGTGATTTTTTCAAAAATCCACCGTTTCCGGGCAAGGTTCCGGTAATCATACATAAAATGTTCGTAGGTATGCCATATAGTCACCCAGTTCATGATCGTAATAAATCCTATGATCAGGGTAACACTGATTGCATCTGCAGGTATTTCATTCCTGGCGGCAAAGTACACGAACAATAACAGAATGGCCACATTCCCCAGTGCCAGAACGATACTATAAATCCCCTCTCTCAAGTGAATTTTCATATCATGGGTCACGTCATCATAACGAAATCCGAAATGGTTACGAACGGCCTCAGAGATGAGGGAGGATGAAACGCCGGCGAGTTCTTTTTCCGGCAGTTCAATGACCAGGCTTGCAGATCTACCGACCCGGTATTCATCGAGATGCCCGGCGATTGCGTCCTCTGCCTCTTCCGTCAGCTCTTTTGCGGGAAGCGGGGTGGGATCTCCCTCATCGAGAAGCTGCCCGAGTGCCTTGAACCTGAAGGTAAAAAGAACGGTCCCGCCCTGCTCTTCTTTTTTCACAACAATTTTTTTCATTGTACACTCTTTCAGGAATTAACCTGTCAGTTTTATTAGACGGTGCACATTATTTTAAATATTACTATCCTGTCTTTTTCATCCTTCCGTCATGCTCATGTATACTGAATTTCCCGATTATCTCATTGGTGGGGTTATACCCCCGTTCTTACCTTATAACCAGCCGGAACTGCAGATATCTTTGCTTTCCCTGTATTTTTCCCGGTGAGATGGAAAAAATAGGAACGCTTAAATCATATTTTCCGCAATTGACATTAAGTGTGGTTTGAATTCCTATACAAAGGTAATGAATAGGTTTTATCAGGAGCACATGAATGGCCCTGCAGGTTGGAAAAAGTCTGGTAGTGGTAATGGCTCTGGGAACGTTTGTCGTGGTGTTGGATAACACCATCATGAACGTGTCCATTTCGGCGCTGGTCACCGATTTACAGACCACCGTATCCGGGGTACAGGCGGCAATTGCGCTCAACGCTTTGATGATGGCCGCGTTTGTTCTTATGGGCGGGAAACTGGCTGATATTATCGGGATGAAGAAAACGTTTCTGACAGGAGCCCTGTTTTACATTGTCGGTAGTTTACTGGCTTCCGTGAGTAATAATTTAACGATTTTTATTCTGGGGTGGTGTGCTATTCAGGGTTTTGGTGCGGCCATGATGCTGCCAAACGTGAATACCATCATCCGGGCTTATATTACCGGGATAGATCGGGTCAGGGCTTACGGGATGATGGGCGGCATCAATGCGATGGCCATGGCCGTAGGACCGATTATTGGTGGTTTTCTGACCACGTATTTTTCCTGGCGCTGGGCTTTTCGTCTGGAAGTGCTGGTGCTGGTCGGGGTCTTGCTGATGAGCAAAGCAATTCCCAAAGACGTGATGGGTTCCGTGAGACCGGTACTGGATAAAGTGGGAGTTTTGTGGCAGGCAGGGGCAATGGTGTTGTTTGTTTTAGGGACGCTCCTGATTGCAGATTACGGGTTGATCTTTGCCAAGCAACCGTTTATGATCGCAGGTTACGAATTTGCTCCTTTTGGCCTTTCCATTGTCCCGCTGTTATATGGAGCAGCAGTATTATGTTTAATCCAGTTTGTCCATTGGGAGCAGCACTTAGAGGATACGGGCAGGGACAGGCTGATAGACCTGATGATGTTCAAAATCAAAGATTTTGTAACAGGCCTGAACGTGAGATTTATCCAGGTAGCTCTGATTGCCGGAACTACTTTTTCGGTACCCTTGTTTTTGCAGGTGACCTATGGGATCAGCGCCTTTGAAACCGGGTTTATTCTCCTGGCGTTAACCGCAGGTCTGTTGCTGACGGCCATGGGTGGAGCGAAACGGGGACTCACCATTTTACCCAAAAAGAAGGTCATGGGGGGATTTTTAATCGCTGTTACCGGGGTGCTCATTATGATCGGGTATTTGTTTATCGGAAATGCCCCCATAGGTCTGATGCCTGGTTTGTTTGTGTACGGTCTGGGGATGGGTTTAGTAGTGTCGCAGATTGTCAACCTGATCATGTCGGCGGTGACACCCGGGCAGACCGCGGAGGCGTCGGGGATCGCTTCAACCCTGGAAACCCTGGGGAGCTCGGTGGGAACCGCGGTTATCGGCACTATTCTGGTGGTTGCGTTAACGGGTGGGGTAGGGATGATGGTGGAACAAAGCACGGTATTTCCCTGCGAATTAAAGCAGCAGATCAGCCAGGACATGGCGACGAGCATGGAGGTTGTTTCGACCGATGTGGTGTCGGAAAGCATCCAGGAGAATGGAGTGTATGAAGCTGAAGCCCTCAGAATCTATGATACCGCCCGGCAAAATGCGTTCATTATTACGTTGGTGTTTATGGCCTTCATGGCGTTTGTGGCGTATCTGCTGGCCAGACGTTTACCGGGAGTAAAAACGGTACCGGAAGAGGGGCAGGTATGACACCCCGTTGAATATTTCTTTGCCCCTCCAGAAACAGACATGAGTCGAATCGCTTACGGTCAAACTGAGAAAAAAGTTCTGTCTGTGGTGGACGCCCGCCCCAGGGCCTCTCCATGGCACAGCGGGCAGGGGAGTTTTTCCCGATTTTTCTCGTTAACAATCCGCCGCGGGGGTATCCCTTTGAGGGGGGCAAATATCGAACCTGATAGAATGAGCGGGCAACCTGACCGCATCATGTCTGAATGATGGTCTGGAGAGATGTTCCAGACTAAATCTGAACACCCTGGGGGTTTCACCCCGCCGCATTGGTTCACGACCCCCGAACGTGATACTACCCGGAAAGGTACTACGTTATTATCGCTCAGCGCAGGGGCGGTATGGGGGGACGGCACTGTCCCCTCCCTCATCGTACCAGCATTTTGAATTTCATATCAAATAAAAGGAATTTTCCAGAGTTATTTCTTTTAACTTTTTAAATAATAAAAAAAGGGATTTGATTCGATTTCATCGGTATTTCCCGCCTTATACGACACCAGGGGAATTCCGTTCCTGTAGCCATGAGATGTATAAAGATCTCGCCCACGGCCAGAGTATCACGCCAAGAATATGACAGAGCCACCCCATGTACGCAGTAAGTGACATGATAATGAAGATCGACGGGAAAAGGCTTGTCTCCGTTATCAGGAGAGAACCAGGGATATCCCGGATTCAGATGATTTGAATCCATCGCTCCTGAATCGGAATGCAGGATTTATAAAGTTAAAAGAACATGGAGTGGTACCTATGGCGAAAAAGAAAGACAAGAAAAAAATGAAGGATAAGGCAAAGACGAGGGCCGAAGTGGAAGCCGGCATCCCATCTGCGGCTGATGGATCAGCTCCTTATGCAGCGGTTGAGTCCAGGGAAAAGATGAGCCGTAAGGAATTCGAGAAGGAGCTGGAGAAGCTCCAGATCGAGCTCGTCAAGATGCAGGAGTGGGTGAAGGTCAGCGGTGCCAAGATCTGTGTGCTTTTCGAAGGCCGCGATGCCGCCGGCAAGGGCGGCGTCATCAAACGCATTACCGAACGTACAAGCCCGCGAGTCTTCCGGCTGGTGGCCCTGCCGTCTCCCACCGAGCGGGAGAAGTCCCAGATGTACGTCCAGCGCTACATTCCGCACCTTCCGGCCGCTGGGGAAGTGGTACTCTTTGACCGCAGCTGGTACAACCGGGCGGGAGTTGAGCGGGTCATGGGATTCACCCCCGAGGCCGAGGTAGAAAAATTCCTGCGCTGGGTGCCCGCGGTCGAATTGGCGATGATTGGATCCGGGATTATCCTGGTGAAGTACTGGCTGGAAGAGACCATGGAAGACCAGACCGAGCGCTTCGAGGAACGCATCGATGACTACCGCAAGATCTGGAAGCTCAGCCCGATGGACCTCGAGAGCCATCGCCGCTGGTATGACTACTCGCGGGCCCGTGATGCCATGTTTGCGGCCACGGATACCCCGGAATCACCCTGGTATGTCGTGGATTCGCACGACCAGCGGCGCGGGCGACTGAACTGCATCGCCCACCTGTTGAGCCTGATCCCCTATAAGGAAGTCCCCCGTGAGAAGGTGAAGCTCCCCAAACGCCAGCCGAAGGGTGACTACGTGGAGCCGGACTATCCCTTCCGCTGGATTCCGGAGAAATACTAAACAAGGAGGCACACAGGATGGCAGACACGGTACAGGAACAACCGAAATGGTATTCGATGACGCCGGAGGCAGTTGCGCAACAACTGAAGGTTGATCCGGCAAAAGGGCTGAGCGCAGCTGAAGCGCAGCAACGCCTGCAGCAGTACGGCCCGAACGTTCTGGCCGCCAAGAAGAAGGAATCGGGCTGGCAGGCTTTCCTGCGCCAGTACCGGGACTTCATGCAGATCCTCCTGGTGGGCGTCGCCCTGATCAGCCTGGTGGTCACTCGCGAAGTGGGTACGACCCTGGTGCTCCTAGGCCTGACAGTTTTCAACGCAATATTGGGGCTGCGAGGTGAATCGAAGGCTGAGGCCAGCCTGGCTGCGCTCGAGAAGATGATGAAGAATATCACCCGGGTACGCCGTGATGGCCTGGCGATTGAGATCGAAGCGGAGGGGCTGGTCCCGGGCGACATCGTGCTGATGGAGGCGGGAAACCGCGTGCCGGCCGATGGACGCCTGTTCGTCACGGCAACCCTCGAGATCGAGGAGGCCGCACTGACCGGCGAGAGTGTTGCATCACCCAAGGACATCGTGGCTATCACCAGACCCGAAGTTCCTCTCGGCGACCGCCTGTGCATGGCCTTCATGAACACCGCGGTGACCCGCGGCCGGGGCGAGATGATCGTGACCACCACCGGCATGGGCACCGAGATGGGCCACATCGCCGACCTGCTCAACAAGACCAAGTCCGACAAGACACCTTTGCAGAAACAGCTCGACAAGCTGATTATCATCATCGCCGGCATGGCCGGCCTGGCGTTTGTCCTGATGGTCATCCTGGGTCTGAGCCACGGTGATTCCTTCGAGACGATCTTCCTCGCCGGCATCGCACTGGCGATTGCGGCTATCCCCACCGGCCTGCCTGCCGTCGTGACCACGATGTACTCCATGGGGACACGGGCGCTGGCAAGTCTGGGTGCCATCGTCAAGCGTCTGCCTTCTGTTGAGACGCTGGGTTCGGTCTCGGCAATCTGCTCCGACAAGACCGGCACGCTGACGCTCAACAAGATGACAGCCCGCGAGTTCACCATCCCCGGCCAGAACCGCTTCACGGTTACCGGTGAAGGATATGGCACGCAGGGGACCATGCAGTTGTCCAGCGGTGTAGCAGGATTACAACCGTGGCAGAAGAACACCCTTTCCTACAGCACGGAAGGCAAGCTGCTCAGTGCAGGGGGCGCCAAAGTTGATCTCGATCCTATCCTTCTGCCCATGGCGTTGTGTGCCGATGCCCGTCTCGACAATGGCACCCTGATCGGCGATCCTACTGAGGGTGCGCTGATTGTGCTGGCGGAGAAAGGCGGCATCAGCGTGGACGGTGCACGCAAGATGTACCCCCGCGTGGCCGAGGTGCCGTTCGACTCCGACTACAAGTTCATGGCCACGTTCCATACCATGAAGAACGAGCAGGGCAAGCCCGTGGTGCGCTGCTTCGTCAAGGGTGCTCCGGATGTATTGATCGCCCGCAGCAACTCGTACTGGATGCCAGGCGGTGAGGTGCTGTCGATCACCGAAGAGAACTGTCCCCTGGCATTCAGGGAAAATGACCGCATGGCACAGGCGGGTGAACGGGTGATGGTGGTCGCACGTCGCGATTTCGATCCGAAGACGTTCGATCCGACGGCCAAATTACTCGACCAGATGAAGGATCTCACCCTGCTTGCCATGGTAGGTATCGTGGACCCGCCACGTCCTGAGGCCAAAGATGCAATTGCCAAATGCCACAGTGCCGGCATCCAGGTACGCATGATCACCGGGGACCATGCCGTGACTGCGGCGGCCATCGGGCATGAGCTGGGAATCGAGGGTAAAGCACTCACCGGCGCGGAGTTCGCCGCCATGAGCGATGACCAGCTGATGAAAGATCTGCCCAACATTGGCGTGGTGGCACGCGTAGCCCCCGAGGACAAGATCCGCTTGGTGGATCTCCTTCAGCGGCAGCAGAACATCGTCGCCATGACCGGAGACGGTGTTAACGATGCACCGGCCCTCAAGAAGGCTGACATCGGGGTAGCGATGGGCATCACGGGCACCGAGGTCTCGAAAGGAGCTGCCGTGATGATCCTGACCGATGACAACTTCGCTACCATTGTAAAAGCGGTGGAATTTGGACGGGGGATCTACGAAAACCTGTCCAATTTCATTCGCTACCAGATGACAAACCTGGTAGCATACATCGCTGCATACCTGGGTGCAGCCTTCTTCTACATCGCCGGCGGTGTGCCTTTTGCACCATTCGTCGTCCTGTGGATTAACTTCCTGGTCCAGGTACCCGTCGCCATCTCCCTTGGCTTTGATAAGCCTGCACCCGGGCTGATGGAACGAAAGCCGCGCCCGATCAGCCAGCCCGTTCTCTCAGGCTCGCAATGGGTGCGCCTCGGCTTTATCGGGATCCTCATGGCGGCCGGTACCCTGATCGTGGAAGCAGTCGCTGCGCCGGTGGGAGCCGCGGTGGCCGCAACCATGGCGTTCGTCGTCTTCTCGCTTTTCGTTGTCATCAGCGGTCTCAGTTGCCACAGTGAGACCCAGACAGCGTTCAACCGGGATATCCTGCACGATAAAAACCAGGTACTGCTCAACGGTCTGGCCCTGCTGTTCATCTTCCTGCCTACGGAGCTGGGCTTCCTGCAGCGCGGCCTGGGCCTGACCTCACTCAGCGGTAACCAGTGGCTGCTCTGCATCGGCCTGGCTTTCGTCCTGCTCATCGTTTACGAGGTCCTCAAGGTCTTCCTGCGCATCCGCCGCAGGCACAATGCGGCAACTCCTGGCGTCGCAGTGCCAGCCCGGGTATAAACACATGGGCGGTGCTTGTACCTGGTTCGCAGATGGAGTGCACCGCTACGTAGGCGTATTCAGGGAGTGGCACCCTGATCGCCATCTTGTCGAAGGGGGGAAAACAACTGCACCCCCCTTTTACCGCGCCGTATGGTGAGTGCTGTCTGTCCGGCTCCCTGTGCTGCCCGGCCCGACGCTTTTTCTGCAGATCGAAACGTTACGTGACGATTGCTGGTATCATACAGGTATGTTTGACAACGGATGAGAGAAAAGAAGAGGTCCTTCATGCTTTCAGAAGAGAGGATAATTTCTTTCCTGATAGTGAACCGGAGATGAAGAAGTGACAAAATGCGATGAATTCCCTGGTCATGCCACGACGGCATTCAAAAATCTCCCTTCTCTCTTCCTATCAAGCTGCAATTGCTGTCGGAAAAAGGAAAAAAAATTCAGGTCAACGATCCTACAGTTTCACCGGTATTGTTGCGGTATGAGAAAACGGTATCTTCGGGTTGAGTCCGAACAGGTCAGGTACTGCAGTCCCGCGGATCTGGAGGGTAATCTCGCCTTTCATGAGTGCACCAATACCTGCGCCAAGAAGTTCTGATGTTTTAAGAGTAACCGGGACCAGTACCAGGTTCATTCCCGGTTTGATCTCATATCCCCCGCCTTCTCCATGACCAACAGCTACCCAGTCATTCCCCTGCTGGTAATACACATCAAATACTACTGATTTTAAGGTAATACCTACGGGATTTGGGTTGTTGACATTCAGCGTGACGTTGAGTCCGATTTGCTGAAGAGAAACCGATGTTACCGCTACATCGTTTACATCGATTTGAGGTTCTTTTACGAGCATGCTGCAACCGGCGATAAGGATCACGGCTGCGATAAGGCCAAAGACAGCAAAAAGGTGCCAGTTCATGCACTAGGATATATACTCATAGTATTTGAGGTGATCATCCTCTCCGCCCCGATAAATTCGTTAATGGTGCAGAGCATGAAATTCCATAAAACCGGGAATCTGTCCTTCGCCCCTGTTTTTTGATGTTACCGGATTACATCCCTTATTTTGCAGGGGAGAAACTGTCATGAAACTATAACGTGAACACCGGAACCATGAAAACCGCCTGGATACGATGGATCCCCGCCTCAGGGCCTCTTTCGAGGCATGGCGGTCAGAGAGTTTTTTAATTTTTAGTCACTAACCATCGGGGTGCGTCCCTTGGGGGGCGGCGGATACGGTTTTGTTGGTGAAACCCGTCCCGTAATAATCTCAACGGATATCTTCTTTGGGTAAGCATCACACCCGATGGGAAATCGTATGTCCTTATACCCGATACACTGGTTACGTTTATTTTGAAATCACCTTAAATCTGAAACATTTCTCATCGATAACCAACCTTTTATTTGCGGGATTCAATGCATTTGGTACGAGAAGGGAAGGTTGTTTTGTGTGTTTAGATTATTTCGCTCAACAAACCCAGTATAACCAGACCTACTCCCCCAACAAAGAACAACAATCCAAGAATATTACCTAAATAACTGGTAGGTGCAATAAGAAATATTCCAACAATCACACCCAAAATACCAATTAATATCGACCATACGTTGACCATTTGTTATCAAAGTAACACAATAAATGTTCATGATAATAAAGATGGTATATTTGAGTTTTCAATTCGCGTTCTGTTGGCGGATCCCAATCGTGGGGGTACAACCTTCATGGCAATCCTTTCGCTGGTCCCAGGTCTATCATAGACTACGCTTTTGCTCCGGCTCTTTGCCCTGTAGTATGTATGCGTCACGTTCTGCTTTCGACCAGTCTTTCATTTTTGGATTAACTGAAAAGTGGCTTTTAGTCATGTAATCACCCTGCTCCTGCCTATTATATAGAATAATGTATTGTTGTGCTTTTCCTGTTAATCGATAACTCCCTGCAAAGGTAATAGGTCAATATTGCTTTCAGCGCAGGGGCAATCCAAGGGTCAGGCACTCTTCCTCCGTCAAAGTATAATCTGTCTTTTATTGAAAAAACAAAGATTTTCCAAAGCAATTATTTTATAAAAATACGAAACCGGGGAATAATAGCCCGGGGCACAAAAAGGACAGGTATTTTTGCCACCTGTCCCTCCTATGGAAAGATTAAATAAGATTTGCCTCATTTTCTTCATAAGAATCAAATCCCGGTCAGAAGAAAATGAACGACGAACCAGGAAGTAAAGAAAAGGTACTATCCAGGATAATCCCGTATATTCCTGTGATTTCCTGGCTCCCGAAATACGATCGGAAATGGCTTCGGTTCGACCTGCTGGCAGGTCTGACACTCGCTGCCTTTGCGATTCCTGACGGGATGGCATATGCATCCCTCGCCGGGCTTCCTCCCCAGTACGGGCTGTATGTCTCCATCGTTGCCCCCTTGGTTTATTTCTTTTTTGCAACGTCGCGCCAGGCTGTTGTTGGAGCCAGTTCATCTGAAGCAATTCTTCTTGCTTCCGTCCTCGCCGTGATCGCAGCAGGGGATCCGTACCGGTATATCATGCTGGCATCGTATACCGCTATCCTGGTTGGGGTGATTGCCCTCTTTGCCTGGCTGTTCAGGCTGGGATTTTTGGTGAACCTTATTTCGGGACCAGTGCTTAAGGGTTTTCTGGTTGGGACCGGCCTCGTCATAATCATGAGCCAGATACCAAAAATACTGGGTATTGCAGGAGCCCCCTCAGATTTTTTCGCAAAAGCGGTATATATTCTCCAAAACCTTGAATACGCAAATCTCTATTCAGTTGCAGTCGGAATTGCCGGACTTGTCATTCTGTTAATTCTTGAAAAGAAGATACCGCGGTTGCCCGGCAGCCTTGTTCTGGTGGTCGGGGCAATCATCGTAACCTCATTTTCATCCCTTCCTGAAAAAGGGGTGGAGATTGTCGGGGAAGTTCCCAGCGGACTTCCCTGTTTCTCGATCCCGGATGTGGGAATCGGGGATTTCTCCTTAGTTTTTCCTCTTGCCATGGCTCTTTTCCTTCTTTCATACGTGGAACTGACGACCATTGCCCGGACGTATGCCAAGGCACGTAACTATGAGATTGATACGGATCAGGAGCTGCTTGGTCTCGGGGCAAGCAGTATCGGGACCGGTTTTTTCCAGGGGTTCCCTATTGCCGGCAGCTTCAGTAAATCTGCGGTGAATGACCGGGCAGGTGCCCAGACACCCTTTTCCGGGGCACTTGCCGGACTGGTTGCTATCTTGGTAGTCCTGTTCTTTACGGGTTTTTTATATTATTTGCCGGAGCCGATACTTGCGGTTCTGATTATCGCTGCCGTAATCAACATGGTAGATTTCCGTGGGTTCCTTCGGATCTGGTCGGTGAATAAATATGAGGTGTATATTGCACTCATCACCTTTGCAGGGGTACTGATATTAGGCATTCTTGGCGGTGTTATTATAGGAGTATTTCTCTCGTTAATCGGTATTCTTTACAATATCTCCTTCCCCTATATTCCTGTGCAGGGACGAATTCCCGGAACTACCCTTTACGGGGATGTAACACGAAAACCGGCAAAAGAAGAGACCGCTGGAATCCTGATACTCCGTGTTGATGCACCGCTCATTTTTGCCAACATTCATATGCTCTCGGCACGGGTGAAAAACCTTATACAACAGCAGGCAATACCCGCCAGGCTGGTGGTAATAGACCTCTCCCCGTCACCTATTATTGATATTACCGCAGCTGACATGATCAATGACCTGTATGACGATCTTTCAAAACAGGGAATTACCTTAAGGATTGCAAATGCTTCCGGCAAGGTCCGGGATATTCTCCGCTCATCAGGTACAGAGGAAAAAATGGGGGCAGTCAGGCTTGACAGTTCCGTGAATGATATCATAAAAGCATGGAAAGCCGAAGAGCAGGACCTGACCTATTATTCCTCTGGAGAATTGTAAAAAAGATCGGGAAATGGCAATTGTTTTTTGTTCCTCCGGAAATGTTTGATATCGAGCTTAACGCTCTGGCAGCGTTTCACCCACGCCGCTTTGTTCTCCCCCCAAAATGCGATAATTCCTGATCGGGTAATACGATATTATCGTAATAGCTCACGGCCGTAGTGGGGACAGGGAATATCCTCTCCGTCATCAGCAGAGTACTTTGTATTTCATAGGAAAAGTAAATGGAATTAATAGAGTTTTTTTTAAAAAATTTGTTTTTCTCATTAGAGCGCAGGCAAGCTGTTTTTTCACTTAATTATAGGATTTCAGAGGCATTAGTTCATCCACGACCCTGTACCGTTCATTTGCCATGACAATATCAACCACAAGCCTGTCGGTTCCTGTGGTACCATTCATGATAATCTGGGATCCGACCTGGGGATACGGAATTGATTCGAATTCAATCATGTTGTCCGACCGGAGAACGAGTGCATCCATGCTTTGCGTATATGCCTGACCTGAACCCCCGCGGAATGTCGTGGAAATAAAGGGATCTGATCCCAACGGATTTTTATACGTCTCGATCTGGACTTCGTACATGGAAGGGATTGTTTCAGTTGGCTTTGGCTTCCATGCAATTTCAATTCTTGAAGGGATTAACGGGATGGTATGGAGAGTTGATCCATTATAATATGATTTGGATGATTGAGATGATTGAGGATTGTCTGAGGGGGGAGGTAACGGAGGAGGATTGCAGCATCCCATTATGAAACAAAAGGTCAGGCAGATAATGAGCAGAAAGAACACTCTTTTCATGTATTGATAATCCAGATTATCGATGAAAATCTTTTCTATTGTGGTCTGATTCTCCTTAAACCGGGACTACCCGTACACCTTTTTTGCCGCAGTACCAAATTCGACCCGCTTTACTTCCCTCACGTAAAATTAAAAAAGAGTAGTTTTTAAAAAGAGTAGGGTAATATACCAATCCAGCCCCTAAATTTTTTTATTCTTACGACGACATTTTTTAAAAAAAGTATGTGACGAAAACTGGAATGAAAAAAGTGACAATAATTTCCAGGCATTCTTTTTCATGGTGATGGCTCCTGCATTCGGGTCTATCGCAATAGGGGGTCACCACAGCGGCGGGGGTGGAGGTTTTGCAGAAGCCTCCAGGAGCGTGATAACTATCGATTGGAGTGTTATTTTCAGAAGATTTTATGAAAAATTCAGGGGCTAAAATAACACCTTCGCCAAAAGTAAATCCAAAAAAAAAAACGCCCGGATTCACGGTATATCCGGGTATTTATTCTTCATCTTCCGGTATGGTACCTTCAGTGTCCCCGGGTTCTTCTGCCATCGGTTCACCCTCTTCGACTTCATCTTCCGTGCACCAGATCTCGATCGATCGATCAATGCCGATATATTCCTGGTGATATTCCTCGATAGTTGATCCCGGTGACATCACGACCCTGCTGATCAGTTTCCCTTGGCGGAACCCGTAGAGCCTGCGGAACGGCCATGCAGTTCCAAGAACCGCTGTACGTTCATAATAAACATCCTGTGCCAGTGTGCGGGTGCAGAATATGCCGGAGGTCACTTCAAACAGCGTCTCTTTAACATAACGACGGATATACCAGCGCAGTTCTGATACAAGGGATAAGGCACTTCCGAGTGTTGATACGGTAATATACACCCCGCAGGATTTTTTCTTCGGGTGATAAAAACGCAGTGCCATACGGCTGGTTTCAGATGCAAAAAGGGTGTGGTGGAGATCGACTCCGTCCCGCTGAATCAAAAGGATATTCATCCGGGTCTCCGATGAAAATGAAAATAACGCACGAATACGTGATTTACGTATACATACGGTTATCGGTAATGATCTCGTTCTTCACTTTGTGGACAGCGTCGATGAAATCTACCATCTCAACGCACGCCGCTTCCCTTCTGACAGCCATCATGCCGGCCTCACGGCATACAGCTTCGAGTTCAGCACCTGTGGTATTATCGGTCATATCCACGATTTCTTCCAGGTTCACGTTGTCAAGATGCATCCTGCGCGAGTGAATTTTGAGGATCTGGAGCCGTGCATCCTTATCCGGAAGGGGGATCTCGATAACCCGGTCAAACCGCCCCGGTCGCAGAAGAGCCGGATCCAGCATATCCGGTCGGTTGGTGGCTGCCATGATACGTACATCCCCCCGGTTGTCAAACCCGTCCATTTCGGCAAGGAGCTGCATGAGCGTACGCTGCACTTCGGCACTTCCTGATGTACCGTCATGAGTCCGCGTGCTGCCAACCGCATCGATCTCATCAATGAAGACGATGGCAGGTGCACGTTCGCGGGCAAGCATGAAGAGTTCGCGGACAAGCCCGGCGCCTTCTCCGATAAACTTGTGGACCAGTTCACTCCCGGACATCCGGATGAACGTCGCATGAGCCTCGTGAGCCACGGCTTTTGCGATCAGGGTTTTTCCGGTTCCCGGCGGGCCGTAGAGTAAAATGCCCTTGGGGGGTTCCACACCGATGCGCTCGAATATCTCCGGTTTGGTCAGCGGGTACTCTACGGCCTCGCGCACTTCTTTGATTACATCAGCAAGCCCGCCAATCTGGGCATAGCTCGTATCAGGAGATACATCAAGCTCCATGACACGGATGCGCGAATCATATATGTTGCCAATTACTTTTACAATGGATAACGCGTTATTGACTGCGACTTTTGCGCCGGGTTTTAAGAGGGGGCGGAGCTCTTCAGTTGCCGTAGTAAGATATTCCTGGTTATTTCCCTGCTGACGGAGATAAATTTCTCCGTTATCCAGGATATCAACGATAACGGCGACAAACAGCGGCATACGCTTGAGCTGGTTGTTCTCCCGCCGGAGCTGCGCATTCTCCTTTATGAGTTCGTCAACTTTCACCTTCATGTCGAGCAGGCTGGCTTCAAGCTCGTTGAGCTGGATCTGGTATTTGAGCTCAGTTGAAGGCGCAGTATTATTGACGGAAGTCTCTTCCATATTACTCTTATAGTGTAATCTTCAAACATTTATTAGGTGTGATTTTGCTAATCAGGGGAAGAGGAATTGCAGGAGGGCTGGGGAAGGGTCCCCTGCTGGTAAGCCCGGTACCGCTATCATTTTTATCAGGAGTTGATCCGGAATCCGGGATCATTGTCGAAAAAGGCCATCCGCTTCAGGGCGCGTGTATTGCCGGAACGGTTCTTGCCTTTCCTTACGGCAAGGGCTCAACGGTTGGTTCCTATGTTCTCTATGCTTTAAGCCGGAACGGGCATGCCCCGGCAGCGATTGTTAATACCGAGGCTGAACCTATCATCGCCACGGGTGCAATCATCGGGGAGATTCCTATGATCGACCATATTGATATTCCGATAAACCGGTTGCGCAGTGGAGTCCAGGTTCAGGTGAATGGGGATTCCGGCGAGATGATGTACGAAGGTGAACTTTTATAATGCTTTTTAAGGCGGGGAAGTTTTTCCGGTCTTGTTCTGATATCAGTTATCACGTGAGCTGCATCCTGGTTTTGGTAATACAAAAAAAGAGTCGCAAAATTCCTTTTTAAATTATATAAAATATGAAGCACTAGAGAATTCCTTTTCCCTTGCTATGAAATTCAGGATGCTGGTACAAATGAAAGAGGGGACCGTGCCTCCCCCCTGCCGCACTTGGGCTTATTGCGATGGTGATGTAGTACCTGTCCAGGAGTTATTGCATCTATGGGGGGCCGAACCGGCAGGGGTGAAACTCCGGTTGAGCGTTTAGCTTATTATCAACCATCTCTCCAGGGTCGGTAAAAGAATATCCTTTTTCCTAATCGGATTCCCGAAAGAAAGGTATTTACTATCCCGTGTTGGTAAATCCAATCTATTATACGATATGCAGTCGTACAATTAACACAGCGTTTTGGGATAGTATCCGGACTAAAAAAGAGGCACGATCAGGACAATGGGTTCACAATGGGGATATGACCGGACACATTTAAGGGCAAAACACGAGGGGTACCGCTCCCGGGCAGCCTACAAGCTCCTCGAGATCCAGAAGAAGTTTGCCATTATCCGGCCAGATGACAATATTGTCGATCTGGGAGCAGCTCCCGGAAGCTGGCTGCAGGTGGAACGGACACTTACGCAGGCAAAGGTTGTTGGCATTGATCTCAATCAGATTGCCGCACTAGATGGCGTGGAAACTATTGAAGGGGACCTCAATGATCCTGAAGTGCAGGAGCAGGTTCGATCCATGCTCGGTATCGTGAATGTAGTAGTCTGTGATGCGGCACCCAAGCTCTCCGGGCACAAGAGTTACGACCAGGCACGGATCATCGAGCTGAATGAACAGGCACTGTTGTTTGCCTGCAAAGTCTTAAAACAAGGCGGTAATTTTGTCGTGAAATCCTTCCAGGGCACGGATTTTCCCGAGCTGTATGCCATGACGAAGGAACAGTTCTATTCCGTGAAAACCTGCATCACCCGATCAACCCGGAAAGGGAGTACCGAGCTCTATATCGTAGCAAAGAATTTCAAAGGCACACAAAATCAAAATGATTCTTAAAGACCCCTATAACCGTCCGGTAAGCAACCTTCGGATAAGTCTTACCCCGGCGTGTAACCTTTCCTGTATCTACTGCCATAAAGAGGGGGAAAAATCTCCACGGGAGCAGATATCGGCCGGGGATATTGCAGAGGTACTGCAGGCTGCGGCAACATTTGAAATTCGCAGTGTAAAATTTACCGGCGGCGAACCGTTGCTCCGTCCGGATCTCATTGAAATTGTAAAAGCAGTACCCCGTGGTATGGAATCATCTCTTACCACCAACGGCACTCTTCTCGCTGATTGTGCATCCGCTCTCAAATCTGCAGGTCTCAGGAGGGTTAATGTAAGCCTCGACAGCCTGAATCCGGATACCTATAAAAGGATCACCGGGATCGATCGGCTGAGTGATGTCCTTGCTGGTATTGATGCTGCACTCGATGCCGGACTTACACCGGTGAAGCTGAACATGGTCGTGCTTGAGGGTGTCAATGACAACGAGATTGATGATTTCCTTACCTATGTCAGGGGTAACCGGAATCTTATTCTGCAGTTGATTGAACTGATGCATTTCAATGACTGCACCTACCATGGGGACTTACACGGGCTGGAGGATTCACTCGCCTCCCGCTCAAAACAGATTATTACCCGGAGGATGCACCACCGGAAAAAGTACTGCCTTGACGGCGCTGAGGTTGAAGTTGTCCGCCCGCTCCATAATACTGAGTTCTGTGCTTTCTGCAACCGCCTCAGGGTTACTTCAGACGGGCAACTCAAACCCTGCCTCATGCGTACCGACAACCATATCGATATCCGGGGAAAGAAAGGTGCGGAACTCGAAGCATTGTTCAAAAAAGCGGTATCGCTGCGGGAGCCATTTTATAAATAATGGTGAATGCTATTGTCATGGACAGTAGCATGAATCACCGGTTCGATTTTTTTAGTTAAAACGGCAATTATTTACAACTCCGGCACGAACAAAGAGGCTATGGAAGAAAATGAGTTCCTGTCGGTTCTTTCCTACCTGTATGAAAAAACCCTGATCCTCCAGGACCCCGGCCAGTTCAATAAAGTACTTTATTTTTACCTGGTCGATTCCCTTGCCCATATCGATTACACTGCGGGTATCTATGCCTTCAATATCCTGTCACCAAAAAACATCATGGGCGGGGAATACCTGCGCTGGCGTATCGATGAGGAGAAAAAAGGAGACCGGGCAAAATTTCCCGGATTTATTGCATGGCTTAAGGAAAACCGCCCGGAGAAGTTCGCCCGTCTGCCTTCACTCTGGCAGATGATTTATGACCCTGAAGACCCGGCAGGTTATCGGAGTTTCCGAATTGTACTTGACCCGGACAGCAGAAATCTCCTTCCGATTGACTTCTTCTATGTCATCATAGACGAATTCTTTGAAACGGAATTCTTAAAAAGCCTGTACGAAGATGCTTCGCTCTCGACTTTGTTTAAATCCTATAGTGCCGCGTGCTAAAAACCAGTCAGGTGTTCCGGAATGGATGTCAGCCGTATCTGCTCAGAACTTGTTGCGATCAGGAGTGAAAATCCTCCCGGTAGTACAGCTGAAGTTATCGAATATATCAGAACGTTTCTCGATACCTTGGGAATCAGATCGAAAATTACCCTGAACAAAACAGGAGAAAATAACCTGATAACCACCGGAACCGGCAGCCGGCTTCTCTTCTGCGGCCATGTGGACGTGGTACCGGCACTGGATGAAGGGTGGACATACCCTCCCTTTTCCGGAACCGTCAGGAACGGTTTTGTGTGGGGGCGGGGCGCTACGGACATGAAGGGCGGGTGTGCATCGCTGCTTGCCTCCTGCCAGATGCTGGTTGACCAGGGTATAGAATTACCGGCATCCTGTGCATTTGTCTGCGATGAAGAGACCGGGGGTCAGCACGGAATACGGTATCTTCTCGCAAAAAAAATGATAAAACCCTCAGACTGCCTGATTGCTGAACCCTCCCCGGTACGTCATCCCTGTATCGGACAAAAAGGGCTCTGCCGCCTCGAGATGAAATTCAACGGGACACCTGCACACGGGTCCCTCTACCCCGCGGTTGGGGTGAGTGCTGTTATGGAAGCATTATCCCTGCTTGAATTCGTAAAAGCAATGCATAACCGGGAATATCCCGTTGATGAGCGGGTTAAAGAGATCATTGAACGCTCCTCCGGTGTCCTTGAAAAGGAATTCCACATCCCTAACGTGAGAGAGGTCCTGAAAAAACTGATGTACAACCCGGGAGTCATTAAGGGAGGAGAGAAGTCAAACGTTGTTGCACAACACTGTGATCTTGACCTTGAACTCAGGATACCGTGGGGTTGTTCAATTCCGAATCTTGTTGAAGAGATAAAATCCCACTCCCCTTTCGGGAAAATCGTTTCACAGACAACTCATGAACCCTCAATGACGGATCCCTCATGCCGTCTTGTTAGGGTTACCTGTAATGAAGTGGAGCGGGTGCAGGGCGGACCGGTCTTCCCGATTGTCCAGTGGGCGGCGAGCGATGCCCGTCACCTCCGCCTTTGCGGTTTTAATGTGATCGAGTACGGGCCCGGTGAGATTTCTACCCTGCACGCAGTGAATGAACGGGTTAAGATTGACGACCTGAAGAAGGCCTCTGCGGTGTATGCGGGGATTATGACTGCATATGCCAGTAAAGATGCATAATGTGTTCTTTATTTTCAGATGTGTTAAGGAATGGGAACGCTTTGTTGGGTTTTACCCCCGCTTTACGCTCCTAAATGTGCCACTCAGGCTGGTCTATGTAACGGTCCGTCTGCATACGATGGTGAGAGCGGCCGGTTATGAACAAAGGGGAGGATACGCCGGGCCATTATGATATGGTAGGTGATGACTTCCTGTTTGGTGACATGGAGTGCCGGGTACATATCCCTGCCCAGGTTGGTAATGTTGACGCGGGTAAGATCGCGGAGTGATGGTTCTTTCCCCTCGCTGCGTATACTCCCTGCCATGGGGAGTTGTTGTTGGTATATACCAAAAATAGTCTGGCTGTGACATATTGTTAGGAATTATTCTTTTTGGTGATTCCGGATAGAAGCCCCCAGAGAATCATTGTGCCACTCTGCCTATAACTTTAAAATCTCGTAATAGTGAAGAACCTTCAATTCAGTTGTGAATATGGGTTTATTCTTAGCAGATGCTGTCCTTAATCGTTGGATGTTTTTCATACCAGCCTAAACTGCAAAAATTCACTGTGTGGATAACGAATGATTCATACCGAAATGTTGCAATGTTGCAATGCACCGGTGCCTTGCAAATGTTTATTATCTCGTCAAAGTAGGTAATCGATTTGAGATTGACCACTTTAGTGCCCTGACCATAATATGATGCAACAATCGATACTTGTCAGTCTCGTGGAGGAGGTTTATAACAGATGTTCAGAAAAAAGAGTACTTATCTTAGTCAATGGAGATCTTGTAAAGTAATATTCATTATCGCTATTCTTATCACCATTACTCTTGTAGCGTGGCTGCCCGTCAGTGCGGCTTCCGACAAGGAAAACATGGTAACCATCAATAATACCACTGATATCACCATAAAGGATCAGAAACTTGAAAAAAACCCTGCGTCGATTCAGGCCGAATTAAAAATCCGAGAAGATAAAAAGATCACCCAGGATGAGAGAGAGGCGGCTGCCATGAGCATTAAAAAAGCTTATGAAGCGGCTCTGATCACTCAGCAGGCACTGCCTGATCCCGGTGGCATTCCCCACTATTTCGGACCCTACCCGAACTACGCCAACAGTCCGATGCCTAAAGGGCCGATTAGCCTGATCTCCGTTGAAAACGGAGGGGGTGGTTATATCGCACCTAAAGTGACCATCATCGACCTTTACGAGACTAATACAGACGCTGCTGACGCGACAGCAACGGTTAGTAATGGAATCATCACTGCCATCACTGTTAACAATGGAGGTTCCAACTTTACCGCTCCCCTGGTCATCATCGATGATCCCACTGGAGGAACTGGAGCCGTTGCCACCGCGACCATCGCACCGGACGGCGTGAGCGGGATCCGAAAATTCATAGACCCGCTGCCCTCACTCTCTGTCGCCACTCCAGATACTACGTCGTTCCCGGCAGGTGGTTCCGGTTATTCATCATCATCGCCACCGAAGGTAGTCATCATTGATGCCACCGGTACTGGCGCAAACGCAACGGCTACTGTGACGCCCGATGGTAGAGTTTCAACGGTGAATATAATCAACGGAGGTTCTGGATACTCCGACCGGCCTGTTGTAACTTTTGAAGGTGGCAATGCGAAAGTAAATGCCATTGGAACAGCCACGGTTGTTAATGGGATTATCACGGGAATCACGCCGGTTGGATCGGACTACTACGAGATTGAGCTCGGGCAGTTCACTCAGCAGTTGCATACGAACCTGACGACTCCCACCACTCTTCGTGGTTACCGGCAGACGAATATGGGAGGGACTCCTTTCTCATATCTTGGACCCACGATCATCGCGAAACGTGATACTCCCGTGAGGATCAAATTCACGAACAATCTCCCCGCCGGTAGTGGCGGCGACCTGTTTATCCCTGTTGATAATACCGTTATGGGGGCAGGACATGGTCCGCTGGGTGGAAGTACCCAATACACACAGAACCGGGCTACCCTGCACCTTCATGGCGGTTTCTCCCCCTGGATAAGTGACGGCACACCGTTCCAGTGGACTACTCCAGCTACTGAAAATACACCCTATAAAAACGGTGTCAGTGTCTACAACGTTCCTGACATGCCGATTAATGGGCTGAATCCGAATCCGCCACCCCAGGGAGTACTGACCTTCTACTACACCAACCAGCAGAGTGCCCGGCTTATGTTCTATCATGACCATGCCCACGGTATCACCCGTCTCAATGTTTATGCCGGGGAGGCAGCCGGTTACCTGCTGACAGACGATGTTGAAGAGGATATGATCATGGGTACCAATGACACGGGCGTTAATCCGGATCACCTGCAGGTCCTTCCCGGTTATGGGATCCCCCTCGTGATCCAGGACAAGACCTTTGTGGATAACACAACGATTGCATTCCAGGATCCCACATGGAAATGGGGAACGGGACCTTTGGTTAATGGGATTCCGACGCCCCAAACTGGCGACCTGTGGTACCCGCATGTCTACGTTCCTGCCCAGAATGCGTATGATCCAACCGGCATCAATCCTTTCGGACGGTGGCATTACGGCCCCTGGTTCTGGCCACCCACGAACACAGAATTCGGACCAGTCGCGAACCCCTATTACCAGCCGGATCCAACTAAGCCAAACTACGAACCCCTTGAGCCACCGGTAATACCTGGCACTCCGAATCCCTCAATGGCCATGGAGGCCTTCATGGATACGGCCGTGGTGAATGGCAAGGTTTACCCCTACCTGGAGGTGGAGCCCAAGGCCTACCGGTTCCGCATACTGAATGCGGCCGATGATCGGTTCCTTAACCTGCAGCTGTATGTAGCCAATTCCTCGGATTATACGACCGCAGATGGATTCCCCACTGAAGTAAGTATGGTCCCCGCAGTCCCCACCCCGAGCTTCCCGGCCAAATGGCCGACGGACGGAAGGGCGGGCGGTGTACCAGACCCGAACACGAGGGGCCCTGACTTTATCCAGATCGGCACAGAAGGTGGGTTCCTACCCGCACCGGCGCAACTCCCGACCCTGCCCGTCAACTGGAACGTCGACCCGACAACCTTTGCCGCCGGGAATGTGAACCAAGGGACACTCATCCTGGGATGTGCTGAGAGGGCGGACGTCATTGTCAACTTCTCCCAGTACTCTGGCAAGACACTCATTCTTTACAACGACGCTCCTGCAGCGTTCCCGGCGCTCGACCCACGGTATGATTATTACACCTACCATCCCGATCTGACCGACACCGGCGGTACTCCCCCGACCTATCCGGGGTATGGTCCCAACACCCGGACCATCATGCAGATCCGTGTGAAACCGGAAGTGACTCCTGGCACGGAAACACCTGGTGTCACTCCTGCAAACCTCATGGCAGTGTTCGAAAAAACTCCCACAAAGAACGGTGTCTTCGAAGTGTCGCAGGACGATGTAATCTCAACCCAGGCAGCATACAACTCTGCATATAACGACAACTTCCCAGAGGATAACTTCGTGCGGATTGGTGACAGTTCCTACACATTCCAGACACTCACTGGAACGACGGTGACGCTTCCCCTGCAGCCGAAGGCCATTCAGGATGAGATGGGAGAGGCATTCGACGAGTACGGACGGATGAGCGGGTTCCTCGGGCTCCAGTACAAGAATCCGCAGGGACAGCAGAACCTGCTGCTCTACGGGTATGAAAGCCCGCCGGTGGATATCCTGACCGACTCGGACATCACCACCACCCAGATCGGAGAGCTCGGGGATGGGACCCAGATTTGGAAGATCACGCACAACGGTGTGGACACCCACCCGGTCCACTGGCACCTGTTCAATGTGCAGGTCATCAACCGGGTCGCATGGGACAATGCCATCAGACCCCCTGACCCGAACGAACTGGGTTGGAAGGAGACCCTGCGGGTGAATCCGCTCGAAGATACAATCGTCGCAATGCGACCCTATGCACCGATATTGCCCTTTGATCTCCCCAACAGCATCCGCCCGATAGCGCCCACAGAGCCGCTGGGGGTACCCCTGAAGGGTGCGCCGGGAGGACAACTCCAGTTCTTCGATCCCACCGGACAACCGGTGCAAGTCGTCAATCATCTGGTCAATTATGGCTGGGAGTATGTCTTCCACTGCCACATCCTTGCCCACGAAGAGATGGACATGATGCACTCGATGTTGTTCGGAGTTCCACCTAAAGCGCCCACCAACCTGACTGTTACCTCTGCGGGCAGCGGGAATAACATCAGAGCGGTGCTCACCTGGATGGATAACTCCGTGTCGGAGACCGACTATATCGTCAACAGATCGCTCTCTATGGCCGGTCCGTGGACGACCATCGCCACGATTCCGTCTACCGTGACCGGACCGACAAAGGGGCAGATGACCTATAGTGATGCTACAATCGACAGGAGATTAAGCTACTACTACCAGGTAATCGCCTCTAATGTAGTCGGTGATAAGGCGGTGTATCCTGCTCCCGCTGTCGGGTTCCCGAAAAAAGCCCTGAACACTGGTTCGAATCTGGCGCTCTTCGGTACTGCTGCCGTAGGATCTCCTGCGGCACCGACCACCCTCACGGCAACACTTCAGAATGGACCGCAAATCGGTCTGACCTGGAGGGATAATGCCGTCAACGAGACCGGTTTTATCATCGAACGAACTGTGGACGGAGGAGTGTTCTCTGTGCTCACCACCGTCAGTTCGAGAACCAGCACAGGGAGTGTCAGCTATACCGATACCGCTGTCGCACCAGCCCACACCTACCAGTACCGTGTGGCAGCCATCAATCCGGTGGGACAATCGGCTTACTCTAACATTGTCAATGTTCCGGTTCCTGACATTCCGAATGCCCCCACTAACTTGAACGCAAACGCATTCCGGGCCGGTGGCCCCAATGACCGGGTTACGCTGAACTGGCTGGACAACTCCGCCGACGAAACGGGCTTCAGGATCCAGCGGGCTACAAACGGGGGATTCACGGTCAATCTGGTTACCAGCACCGTTGGAGTAAACGCCACGTCATTCACCACCGGAAATGTCCCGCGATCCTCGACCTTCTTCTTCAGAGTACAGTCGTTCAATAACCTGGGCCAATCCATCTGGTCGAATACGGTGCAGGTAATGACACCCTGATGAGTTTTGTCACAAGCATGGGGAAGGATCTCCCTCCTCCTTTTTATTGCACTTTTATACCGGGATATCTGTCTTGGAGGATGTTTCTCCTTCTTTTTCACGGTGTAAATCATTCCGAAAATTGACCAGCGACAATAGGATCACTGGATTGGTGCATCAGATCAAGCTGACACGAATTCCGAATCCGGTTGAAGGTCTCCAAACGGGCACGACTCATTTCTCAAGAAGCGACGTTTTGGAATTGAGGGAAAGATCCATATGAAGAGAGGATGGAAGGACGTGAAGGTGATTGTGACAATATGAGTGATGGTATAAATCGTGGTGTATTCGTCATGGAAGACGTTTCTATTGATGAAAAAAATGTCCAAACGATATGATCGTCGCTCCGGATATTGTACAAATCTACCCAGTGATATGAATATTCCTGAGCACTCTCGCGAGGATCTCCCGAATGATACGGATTGAAAGAGTGAGCATAAAGAATCCAGCTTCCCGAGGAGTAAGGAGAATTTTTTCATTTCCTCGTCACCATTAGGATTAAGTAAGAAAGCCCAATAGTAGAGCATATGAGATATCCGCTATCTGGATTCATTATCGGGTGTTTTATACTGATGGTATGCGTCTGCGGATGTACCCAGTTATTACCCTCGAATCCCCCAACATCGCCCTCCATTTCGCAAACCCAACCGATTCCGTTTCCCACTGTCCCTCCCAGGGTCGGTCCTCCCAGCATGACCTGGTACCTGCATTCTTTCCAGGAGGGAAATGATTCAGTCATGGTCATTCCGAATACCACGCTTACCGCTTTTTTTGATGGTCAGGGCAATTTCTCTGGTTCTTCCGGATGCAACCAATTCAGCGCTTCTTACAAAGGCACCCAGAATACACTGAGGATCGATCCCCCTGTCTCCACCAAGATGAACTGTAGTTCTCCTTCAGGGATCATGACCCAGGAGGCTCTGTATCTCTCCAGAATTCAGGAAACACAGACATATTCTGCCGATAGTTCCACATTTATACTCAGGGACGATCAGGGAGAGACACTCCTGATCTATACCTCGACACCCCCAGGTACATCTGTTCCCGCGCCTCTGCTCGGAACTACCTGGTACGTGAAATCATTTGTCGATGATAAGGGTCAGATTTTCACTCCTCAAAGACTGACTACGATTAAACTGTTGTTCAGTGCGGATGGCCATCTGTACGGAAATGCCGGATGCAACGATCACTTCGGACCCTACCAGCAAACCGGAAAGAACTCTCTTGTCATTGGGGATCAGCAGATGACGAGGGCATATTGTGGTATCGCGGGAATGATGGAGCTGGAGACAGCATATTTAACGTTACTACCGAATGTCACCCGGCATTCTATATCCAATGATACACTTCTCCTTTCAGACGCAGACGATATGATAAAAATTGAGTTAGAAACACAATCCCGCTAAAAGGCAGAGATCATACCCCCCTCTCACTTTCTTTCTCCTGATCATGTCACCGGATGTATTTTGAGGGAGGCTTGCCCACCTGTGTATTTATTCAAAGGAGAAATTTTCCCATAATGCGACCAATTATTCCAAAAAATCAAGGCTTATTAGGCTTGGCAGAAGACATTTGAGATTCTTTGTGTACTCAGTTTGTTCATATTTGCCCAAAAAAATTCTAAATGGTTATATTCGAGTCTGTTAGTTTATGTGAGTTTCACCAAAAATCTGTGATCATGCGAGTGAACCAGTACGCATGAAACGAATTTATGAGCGAATCAAAAAAAGGTGACAAGTATACTTTTGTCCAATGTGGCTGATTACGAAGTTCAAAAAAGACAGTTAGCCACATACTTTCAGTACGATGTTGGTGGGAGCAACCAATGCATATATTCTTTCAAAATAAATGGTAATCGGAGCGCAAACTAAAGAGATTTAAGAGGGATGGCTCAATCAATTTTCACTCTTATAACCGTTATCTGTGTATTTCCAGAGGATAACTTTTTTTAACATAGTGCCGGATTACCTTTTTAAGAACAATTCTCGGATGTGGGTAGGAACGGGCGGCAGCTGCAAGAGCAATATAGGCAAAAAGCCCCCCCAAGAGCGCTATGAAAGTTTTCTATTTGATTTCTCCGCATCAAAAAAAATGGACAAAAAAAAGAGAATTGGTTATTTTCTGATACGGTTTACCGCAAGTACGAATCCACAGACAACGAACAGACTGACAAGTGCAGTGAATGGTGAAACCGGTGAGTATGTCGTCTTTTTTGCAACAGGGACGGTTGTTTTTTGGGGCTCTCCGGTAACCGTGACCTGGGGTGTAACTTCAGTTGGGAGCGGGGAAGGTGTCACCGTCGTAAAAAACGTTCCGATACGACTAATGGTTACGGTCGGGGTGACAGTCCCTGAAAAAGTAACTACCTGTGCCTTTCCCATGACGCTCTCCTTATTCTTCAGTGCGTCAGCAAAATCCGGTTTTAATCCCAGCGCCTTGTTGAAGCTCTGGAGTGCGTCCTGGTACCTTCCCAGGGCTGCATAGGCCAATCCTTTGTTGTTCCAGAGTTCAGCATTCTTGACCGTAATGGAGGTTGCTTCATCGTAGGCCTTCAGGGCATCCTGGTATTTACCGAGATTCATAAGTGCGAGACCTTTCTGATTCCATCCATCAAGATTTGACTGGTCAATTGCTGTACACTTTTCAAAGGAGATAACTGCATTTTCAGATTCATTCAGCATAAGGTAGGCATAGCCCTGGTTGCAGTAGGCATCGGCACGGACGAACCCAACCGAAAAGAGTGTATCATAGGCAGCTGCTGATTCTGCATACTGTCCTGTTTTGAGCAGGCCGAATGCCCGTGCATTCAGGGCATTCTGGTCAGATGGTTTGATGGCAATTGCCTTTTCCGCTGCAATGATTGCGTCAGCATGGTTTCCAAGGCCATTCAGGGCAACTGCCTTTCCCGATAATGCAAGGGCATAATTTTTGTCAACAGCAAGAGCCTTGTCGAAATTGGCCAGGGCATCAGCATAATTCCCCAATCCGAGAGCGTACTGTCCCCGTGTGTACCAATCCAGAGCATCTTCTCCATGCACCCCCGGTATACTCACGAGGATGAGAAGAAAAACCAGAAATAGTGCCTTTGATTTCATAATCTCATGACGAAATTTCCTTTGATCGCAGATGAATGTATTGTTTTTTTCGCATGATGACTACAGCGTTCTGTGCAACCTGCATTCGCATCGCTCAATCGTAAGAAAAACCGTCCCCGCAAGGAGAGCAGTAACACAAAACGCGAAAAAAAAGCCGGCCGAATCTGCCAGTACTCCGGTAATGACGGGAAGCAACGTCATGCCCAGATAGGTTGCCGTGGAGAATAATCCCATGGCAACTCCCTGATGGCCCTTTGCCTGTGCAAGAAAAGACATCTGGGCAATCATCACAATCCCTGCACCTATGCCGATCATGACAAAACCCAGCGGAGACAAGTATGAAACCATGACCGCGATGACCATGAAAACTGCAGACCAGCGGATAGTCGGAACGGGGGGCAACGAGAGCCGTGATGCAACCAGCACACTGGCAATAGTTGCAATACTCATCAGGGAAATCCAGATGCCAACGCTATCCGGTGAATAGCCGGAAAATTCCGGATAGAGCGAGGTAACAACCCCGGTAATACCGATCAGGATTACTGCTGAGTACCATAACCAGCGATAGTCTTTGAGGAGAAAAACAAGTGCCTGGTAATCTCCTTTGGGAGTAGCTGCAGATGTTTCCCGGACAAAAAAACTTGCTGCAGCCGGAATAATGGAGAGTCCCGCAAATACCAGTATGCCGGTTGCCGGGTCCGGCGTATGTGCTGCAAGCCACCCGGCAAAAACCAGCCCGATAACGAGTCCGGCGTTGAGTGATGCCATGAAATATCCGCTCTTTTTTTCATGGTCCGGCAGTGAATTGACACAGGCCATTGAAGCTGCCGCAAAGAATCCCGCCCCGACTCCTTCCAAAAGACGGATGGCAATCACGGGAAACGGGGCTGTCAGAACCGACAAAAGGAGCCCGCTGATAACCGTAATCACCAGCCCGGTGCGCATGATTGGAACACGACCATACCGGTCTGACAGGATACCTGCCGGGAGTGTGGCAGCAAATGCTCCGAGAAAATATGCGGAATAGATGATTCCCTGAAGGGCCGATCCCTCAGCATAGGCCGGAAGCACCGGAACAATGGCATTGGAAAGTGCCATCACAGCAAAAATGCCAAAAAAGATGGACAGACGTGTCCTCATGGATACCGTCAGACCATTCTGTATGTTTCAAGATTCATCGGCGAGTGCGTCTCGATATGATACCGTTTGTATATGGAACTGGCGAGATCGATGGTGTTATTCTCATCGCCGTGGATGCAGAAGATCTTTTCCGGACGCGGCTGGATCTGACCGATATAGTTCATCAGCTGCCGGCGGTCGGAGTGACCGGAAAAACCGTCAATAGTAACGATCTCAAGGTTGATGGTAATGGTACCTCTGCGCCCCATCGGCACCTCACGCCATCCTTTCTGGATACGCCGCCCATAGGTGCCATCTGCCTGGTACCCGACAAAAACCAGAGCATTCTTCTCTTCCTGGGCAAGGTTCTGGAGATACTCCATTACCGGACCGCCATTCAGCATACCGCTGGTAGAAATTATCACGCACGGATCGCCGTTCATCACTTTTTCACGCAGTTCCTGGCTGTCGACCTGCTGGAAACATTCGGCCAGGAACGGGTTCATTCCTTCACGGAAGATCAGGTTGCGGAGTTCAGTGTTCAGGTATTCGGGGTACGTTGTGTGGATTGCCGTTGCCTCACGGATCATCCCGTCAAGATAGATCTTTCCTTTCGGAATTTTGTCAAGACGCATCCCTTCTTCAAGGGCGAGCATGACTTCCTGGGATCGCCCGACAGAGAACGCAGGGATGATTACCTTGCCGCCACGGGAAAGTACGGTATTGATTGTGTCGTATAACTTCGCTTCAGCATCCGAACGGGCAGGCTGGAAATCATTTGAGCCCCCATAGGTGCTCTCCATAAAGAGCGCTTCAAGCCGGGGGAACTGGTTGATTGCCGGATTGAAAAGGCGGCTCTTGCTGTAGTTGAAATCGCCGGTAAATGCGATATTGTACAAACCGTCACCGATATGAAAGTGGGCAATAGCTGAGCCCAGGATATGACCGGCATTGTGAAAGGTCAGTTTGATATCGGGGGCAATATCCGTCACGCTTCCATAGTTAAGTGTGATTGAGTGCCGGATATAGGTCTTGACCTCATTTGAGGAGTAGGGAACTTTCCGGTCTTCCTTGTGGATCACGTCAAGGTAATCGAGCTGGAGCATGGCCGAGAGGTCACGGGTTGGCGGGGTCGAATAGACCGGGCCTTCGTAACCGTATTTGTAGAGGAGAGGAATTAGTGCACAATGGTCGAGGTGAGCGTGAGTCAGCACAACGGCATCGAGCTGGGCAAGAGGATGAATCTCGGGGATATAGAGATAGGGAGTCCCGTTTGAATTGTCCGGTTTTTCCCCGCAGTCAATCAGTACACGGCTGTGAGGGGTAGTAAGCAGGAATGCAGCCCGCCCGACTTCCCGGCAGCATCCGAGCATGGTAACCCTGGCCCACTGGTCCTTTTTTACCGTGTCCTTGCCGGTATCGTCTTTTCCCGGTATATCCCGGTGTATCCGTCTGCCGATTGTACGGAGGAACTGCTTGCGTTCCTCATTTACGGAGCGCAGGTACTGCCGGACCTGTTTGACGGTCGAACTTTCGATAGGAGGTGTCCGGACAACTTTTGGAGTCCAGCCGATATGTTTGGTGATTTCCCGTAACGTAGCGCCGTTTTTACCTATGACAACACCGGGTTTTTCCGCCTCAATCAGGACTTCGCCGGTATCTGCGTCAAAAAAGATATCGGTAATCCCGGCAGTGTCCGGTACGACAGACTTGATTTCATTGTGTGCCTTTTCCGGATCTTCGAGTATCGTAGGCCGGACCACAATCCGCTTCCGCAGATCGCGGGCGAGAATCTTGATTAAGTCAGCCTCATCTGCAAACCGTTTCGGGTCGTCAGTGTAGATGACCAGCTCGGGTCCTTCGAATTCAACCTGCGTAACCGTAATGCCGCTCGGCACTTTTTCATTAATCTTATCTTTAAGCTCTTTGAGCCGTTCTTCAATCAGCATAAAAAAGTCATCCTAATAAAAAAAGATCATGCGGGAGATTTGGCAAGATACTTTTTGAGCTTGTCCTCGTTTAACTCCTCATACTTGTCTTTTGTAATTACCACGACATGGATACCTTCACCGGATCCTGCATCGCGCTTCATTGCAGATTTCAGTCCCCGGACTGCAAGGTCTATTGCCTCATCTTCACTCATTTTGGGCAGGAACCGGTCCTCAAGCACACCGTAGGCCATCGGAGAACCTGAACCGGTCGCTACGATCTCTTCTTCCTTTGTCGCACCACCCATTGCATCGACGGAATAAACGCTCGGGCCTGTTTCATCAATTCCACCCACAAGGAGCTGGACATAGTACGGGAAGTACCGGTTCTGGTTCAGGTAATTTGAGAGCAGCGTTGCTGTGGCTCCGACGGTAATCGGGCGTGATCTGCGAATCTGGTAAAGATTGCACTCCACGGTCAGGATCCGGGCGAGCTGCTGGGCATCACCGACACCTCCTGCTGTCGTCATACCGATCCGGTCGGCAACCTGGTATACTTTTTTTGCTTTCTTGCTTGCGATCATGTAGCCCATGGTCGCCCTTTTCTCGGTCGCGAGAATCACACCCTTGGAAAAAACGAGACCAATAGTTGTCGTCCCTTTCATGGACTCCTGGTACTGTTCAGGCATATTGACACCTCAAAAACAAATAAACGCCAAAATCTTTTTTAAAAGCGCTTTGTGCTATTAAATGATATGGAGAAATTTAAAGGTTTTTATTCTGCCGGATCCTGGCAGAGAGCCCGGATAAGGTCCCGGTCATAGAGCATTGCCACGAGACGTTTATCCCCGTTCACCACTGGAATCTGGTCCACCCGTGCACGGCGCATCTTGAGTGCGCACTCACTGACTTCAGCATTTACGGGAACAGCGAGCACATTCTTCACCATGGCAAGTTTTACCGGGCGGTTCGGGAGCTGGACTTTTGATATACCGAAGCTGATGGTGTGATTGTCACGGATACTTTCCCAGGTCCATTCATCGTCATCAGTGCCATTGGAGAAATCGCTTACACCAACACTATCTTCTATACTTGAACTCCTTATGAGGTCCCGCTCAGAGATGATTCCCTGCAGCCGGTTTTCGGCATCAAGGATGGGGATTGCATCTACACCGGATATTTCCATAACTCTCCCGACAACCGGAAGGGGCGTCTCTTCCCAGAGCGCAAATGTCAGGCTGGTATACTTATCCTTGATCTCGTCTTTCATCTTGAGCTTGGCGATTGCCTGCATAAGATCTGCAACAGAGAGGAGACCGACCAGGTGACCATCTTCCACAACCGGGAGCCTGCGGATGCGGCGGGTGATCAGGATGCGGGCGGCCTCTCGGATATCGGTATCCGGTTTAATGGTGAGGGGTTTGGGCGTCATCAGGAGCCCGAGCTGCACTTCTTCGGGTTTTCTCAACAGATCCTTTCGCGTGATGATGCCAACGATCTTATTGTTCTTGATTACGGGTACACCGGAGATTCCTGTTCGCTTGAGTATTTTTAAGACATCGTCACGGTTTCCCGGGATTTCGACGTGAACTACGTCAGATGTCATGTAGTCTTTGACAACCATCTCTGTTATGATCTCACCACCATGGTCGATACTGGGCTGTGGGTGATTACGAATGTGCTGACACTGCCAATAAGGAGGCGATCGGAATTACTCTTGCCATGTGAGCCGACCATGATGAGGTCGATCTTTTCCCGTTCTGCAAGCGCAACAATCTCGCTTCCGGCATGTCCCTGTTCCATGTGAGTGGTAACTGCGATACCTTTGTCAGCACCGTACTTTTTTGCTCTCTCCAGAACCTCGTTGCCCTCTTTTTCGAGGACGCTGTACATGATTTCAACAGTATTATCCAGGGGGAGGGAAGAGAAGAGTCCGGTCTCTACTACATAAATGGCATGGAGATTTGCATTCCATAATTTCGCCTCTTCAGCGGCCCGGATAAGCGCGCGCTGGCTTACCTCAGATCCATCTAGTGCGACAAGTATGTTAGTAAACACTGGCATCACCCACAACAAACATGGCTCTTTTATTGGATTTACAAATTAAAAACGTTATGGCTTATTTTGCAATAAGAAGCCCTTTTTATGATAGATGTAACCGGATCGCGGCTGAAATGAAGAGAGGTTTGTGCCGGATCCAGAGTGAACAGGTTTGCCCTCACTCCTGTCCTGATAAAAAATGAGGTCCCGGTCAGCTCAGATCCGCAAACTGCAGCATGCAGCAGGATTTTTGGATCAATCCGGTACACCGCGGAAGTAAAAGCCATCTCAGATAACATATCCGGAGGCACAAACATCACATTGTCAGTACCGAGAGTTATTATGCACTCCAGATCCTGCATAATCTGCAGGGGAGGGTGGTGGGGTGATGAAGTAACCCCGAGTGCCCAGTTGGACCGGGGACAGACTGCAATCGGAATCTGTCTGTCTGCACATTCGCGGAGTTGTTTTTTTGTTGCGTGGGTGCAGTGAATAAGAAGATCCGGGTCGAGAGCCAGCGCCTCATCAACATCCGCAGCGTCCCGTTCACCGGCATGCAGGGCAATTTTTTTCCCTGCACGTCGTGCCTCTGCTACCCGTGAACCGGCATCCTGTATATCCCGTGTGCTGCTGATCCCCAGTCCATCAGCAACTGCCTCACCCCCGTCACGCCCGAATATGAGCGGCCGGAATGCCAACCCCTCTGCTGCTTCTCTGAGTTCTGAAACCCCGGTAACCCCGCATTCACGGAAATCTGCACACCCGGCTGTACCCCCGGCTATCATCCCGAGAATGCTTGAACGCATCCCCGTGACCAGATCCTGATGAGAAGCGGCAGCCAGAAGGCGATGTTTCAGTCCATCGGGTGGAGTGACCAGGCACACGAGATCTCCGTTTACCCCGCAGTCCATGGCGATGGTATCCCCGAGATGCGTGTGCGCATTAAAAAATGCCGGGCAGATCCATATCCCGGGGGCCTTTGGGTTTTCCTCTATTGCCGTAATGATACCGCGCTCAATAACAATATCGACCGGCCTGAGATCAAGCTCCTCTCCGATGAAAGCATGTCCGGAAACCATGAGCGGGATGTTATTCATACGCCGTGACTCTCTTTTATATATTGAAAAAAGAAATATATTTGCATGGCAAAGAAACAAGGTGGCAGATTGCTCTCCTCAGCCGGTCTCGTCAACTATTACGAGAGTGAAGACCGGCGGGCTATTCATATCAGTCCTATAACCGTAATGGCAGTCGCAGCAGCGGTCGGTATTATCATTTTGATCCTTGATATTATGTTCGCAACGAAATTATAACTCCCTTTATTTTACCGTATATTTTTTGCCATACATTAATGGCACCATTCTTTTTTCAGCACACGTTTTGTAATGTCCTCATCATTCCGGAAATAGAGATTGTCATGACCTGACCATTTCGGGCAGTTGCGGAAGACAACTGCCGGGACACCATTATTGCTCTCGCCCATAACAAAGTTTGCAAAGCCCGCAATCTCATCCACCACAGCTTCTTCGGTTATCTTCAGGACATGTCCGAAAAGATCGGTATCCCCGCGGAAGTCCCGTATCGCGGTAAAACCGCTCCACCCTATTGCATTGCCGGTCTGCCCGCGCCGGAATGATCTTCCGCAGGTATCGGTAATGATGACACCTACATCCCGGGAAACCAGGTTTCTTAGTTGTTCCCGAAGTTCCTGTGCAGCGTTCATCGGGTCCGGCGGGAGGAAGATCACCATCCCATCCTCAATATTGCTCTGGTCGACGCCGGCCCGTACTCCGATATGGCCGAAGGCAAGTTCAGAGAGGATGAAAGGGTGTTCCATGATAATATCTGACGATGCATCAAGTACTGCCTGGACAAACCGGGGGTCCTCACCATTCAGATTCGCGAGCCGCTGTGCCCGTTCTGATGGGGTGATGGTTGCGAGAGGTTGTGTGTACCCTTTTGATTTTGAGTATATTGTTGAGGCAATGCAGAGAATATCGCCATCCTGCAGCGGTAACCGTTCACAAATCATCGCCGCAATATCGTCACCTGCATGAATGAGGGGAAGCCCCTGCACACCCATGACCTGAATCTGCTCCATAGTAACAGTTCTATGAGACGATCTGATAATAAAGGAGTTTCGGTACGCATCCCTCATTGAAAGATCTTCACCTTCCGGTTTTTTTACGGATACTCATGACCTCATCAGGAGAACAGGCTCTGGAGAAACGGGCATGAACCTGTACGTTCACAGAATCATAATAATCGCAATATATTCGATGGAACCCCGCTTCAGGGCCCCTCCGAGGCACAGCGGGCAAGGTCATTTTTCAGTCATCGATCCGCTGCCGGGGTGCCCTCTCGGGGCAGCAGTATTCATCATGCCAGATGGAATGAGTGGAACAATCCCGTACGATTTCCCTGGGAAATGCTCAATAACAGCAAAATGCCGGAACAGGTTTTTATTCCCCCCGTAGGCCTCTGATACGATACATCCGAACAGGAACTACATCGCCATCACCAGGAGCAGGAGCAGTAGGCGGGACAGTCACCTTCCTCATCCCGTCAATAGTTGTAGTTCAAAGTGTCATAAAAGGAATTTTCTGCTCTTTAGAAACGAGCATGAACGGATCGGGTTCACCCACAAACCATGAAAATCGAATACCCTGTTTTTTATTTTGGTATGAATGGTAAATTTATCTTTGTTGATTTTCATGGGAAATGCTCATTTACAAGCTAAACGCACAAGGAGTTTCATCTCGCCGCTGTGGCTCCCCCTCTGCGATAACTCCCGAACAGGTGCTACGTCATTATCGCTCAGCGCAGGGGCGGCATGGGGGGACAGGCACGGTCCCCTCCTTCATTCGTACCAGCATCCTGAATTTCATATCAACGGAAAAGGAATTCAACAGAGCCGAATTTTCCAGAACCGTAATTTATTGCAATCAGCCGATATATTTTTATCAGGATAACACGCATCACCTCTTTGTCATGTACCTCATTATACGGTGCCCGTCCTGCAGGACTTTTACGTACGTGGATCGTTTCCAGAAATGGAAGCTCTGCCCTGTCTGCGGACACGCCCACGAGGTTGTCAAAGCGCCGGCTTACTTAGAAGTTGAACATTATCTTGAAGCAGAACATATCGTAAAACAGATGGAAAAACATCTTCATACAACGAAGAAACCCGATTTCAGCCCCGAAGAAACTGCGGAACTGCGCCATCATTATACTGAAGCCCTGCGAAAAAAGGCAAAAGGCCATCACGCGTAAGTGTCTTGCTTACTCTTTTTTGTAATTATCATGAACGGTACTCGCCGGGCGTACTAGAGACGGGCGGATTTATGAATTATGGATGGTACCCCGTATATACGATATCCCTATCCCTGCGATGCAGAGGCACGTGAAGATCAGGAATGCAACAGTTATGCTGGTAAGAAGTGCGGGATAGACTGGCGGAGTTATTGCTACGCTCCCTATAAAAACCGAGAAACAGAACATAGCGATTGCCATAGAGAGTACCTGCCCGAGCGATCGCATGGTTGCGTTCATACTGGATGCGATCCCGAGATATCGGATAGTGACCGAACTCATGATCGCATTGGTATTCGGTGAGGAGAAGAGTGCATACCCAAAACCAAGAACCATCAGGCTGATGATGATCTGATAGAGTGGTGTTACCGGTGTTAAGAAGATAAAAAATGAGAGCCCGAGCGCGGTAATGGCCATACCTGTGGTAGCAACGATCTGAGGCTCAATCCTGTCTGATAATCTTCCGGCAAGGGGTGAGAAGATCATCTGTACAACCGGCTGGGCAACAAGAATGAACCCTGCTGTTTCTGCTGAAAATCCCCGGATGTACTGAAGGTAGAGCGAAAGCAGTACTGCCACAGCAAAGGTAGCACCGTAATTGATCATCGCCGCAATGTTGGAAAAGAGGAAGGTACGGTTTCCTGAAAAGATGGAAAGATTGAGGAGAGGACTGGTGCAGCGTTTTTCCCACCAGATAAAAATGGCAAAAGCGCATACTCCCGCAAAAATCCAAAGTAGTGTAGCAGGATCGGGAAGCAGGAGCATGCCAAAAATTACACAAAACAGCATGATCCCGTACACAACCGACCCATACAGGTCAAAACGTTCACCGGATGCATCAGCCCATTCATGCGAAACACCCTTCAGCGTAAGGGCGATTGTTGCAAGCCCGAGCGGTACGTTAATCAGGAAGATTGACGGCCACCCGAAATGATCCGTAAGAAAACCGCCGAGGAACGGCCCGATGGAGAGTCCGGCATACACGGTTGCGATAGTCATCCCCAGCGCCCAGCCGCGTTCGCCGGGCCCGTAGACCTGTGTCACCATCGCAACGGATGTGGCAAAGATCATTGCACCCCCGATTCCCTGGACGAACCTTGCGGCAATCAGGATACCTGCTGTGGGAGCGAGCGCAGATGCAAGGGATGCGACCGTGAATATCAGGACCCCCAGTACAAAGATCTTTTTACGCCCGACAATATCAGCAAGACGGCCAAACGGGACAATAAAAAGTGCGGCAGAAACAATATATGCCGAGGTAATCCAGCCCAGCGTTACCGCGTCCGCGTTGAACTCCGCTGCGATAGCTGGCAGGGCAACGGTGATAGACGAGCCGGTATAGGGAACGAGAAATGATGCAAGGCATGCGACAATGAGGATGACTTTCTTTTCGCGTTCATTGACCATGGGTACTCCGGGGTTGGTGCTGGTACAGGTTAAGGGTATTGGACAAAAAAAAGGGTGAGAATTCAAAGAAAGGGGTTACAGTACCTGTATTATCCGGCCAGATCTTTGATGTGGAAATATCCCTGAGGTACCGTGATCTCAAACCGTGCTCCTTTGCCCGGTTCACCGCTCTCGTGAATCGAGAGGCCGGTGATTCCCAGTATCTCCCGGGAAAGAAAGAGCCCGAAACCGGTATGTTTGAAGTACTGTCGTCTGAAGATCGCCTCTTTGAATTCATCAGGAACCCCCTGGCCGTTATCTTCACAAATGATCGAAAGCTTGTCTCCGTGCTGGCAGGAGGAGAAGGTAATCCTGATGGGTTCCCTGCCATACCGGAGTGCGTTTTCGACAAGATTATAAAAAACCTTCTCAAGCAGAGGATCTGCATAGATGCTGACATTTTCAAAAGAAATCACAAGCGCCCCCTTGGAAGGTGAAAGAGGTACAATTGCCGTCTCAATCGTTTTTTTCACATTATACCATTGGGGAGACTGGACGCCAATCTCATGATAGTCTTTGGTGAACTGGATCTGTTTTTTTATTGTTTCAGCAATTCTTTTCTCGATCTCAATATATTTCTGGATTTGGGGGCTTTTGGGACCTTCATCCATCAGCTCCAGGTACCCGGAAAGTGCTGTCAGCTGGTTAAGGATATCGTGACGGGTAATGCTCGAGAGCAGGTTCAGTTTTTCATTTGCCCGGGTGAGGGCAAGAGCGTAACGGTTCACTTCGGCTTCGTGATAGTGCATCTCCATTTCGAGCACCTTACGTTCCGTCACGTCTTCTGCTACACCATCAATCCATGCAATCGGCGCATCAGAATCGGGCACAGCCCGGGCATTGAGCGCTACCAGAATTCCTGAACCTTCCTTTTGCTTCAGCTGCAGTTCACGCTGGGTGACCGATCCATCCCGAATGAGATCATTTTCAATCTGCTGCCAGTGTGAAGGGTCGATCATCAGATCCTTTAATGGTACTCCTTCTATGACATCCTCAGAATCAAATCCCAGCATCCGTGGAAACATCCGGTTTGCTGACAGGACACGGTAATCCGGGGCAGGACCGAGCCGGAATGCCCCAAGAGGCATCAGATCAGTGAGGATACGGTACTTCTCCTGATATTCCCGGAGCATATCCTGAAGGTTATTTTCTTCCCCGTCGTTTTCCCTGTTCATCTATGTTTTTTTATCCATATGTTATTATTAATAATCTTTCATTTTACTTCGGATGCAATGACGATATATCCTGAGAAATTGACTGTATTGTAGTTTAGAGAGATCTCATGGAGCAGCATGATGTTGTAGTAATCGGTGCAGGCCCTGCCGGATTGTTCTGTGCGTTCCATGCAGGTATGCCGGGGCAGAGAATTCTCCTTCTGGAGAAAAATCCGTATCCCGGTGCAAAGCTCCTCCTTTCCGGATCCGGGCAATGCAATATCACTCATGGCGGTGAAATCCGTGATTTCCTTTCTCATTACGGGGACCATGGAAAACAGGTAAAATCCGCCTTATTCGGGTTCACCAACCAGGATCTCATCGAATTCTTCTGCACACGCGGGCTTGTGATGATTACGGATGAGAACGGCAAAGTATTCCCAAAAACTCTTCGGTCAGCAGACGTTCTCGCCCTGCTCATAAAAGAATGCAAAAATCGGGGCGTCAATCTTCATTGTGGTGAGCCGGCAACAAGTGTGAAACGGACTGATGAAGGTTTTGAGATAACAACACCGAAAACTACCTATCTTTCTCCGGTCCTCGTCATTGCAACCGGCGGAGCATCCTATCCAAAGACGGGATCGACCGGGGACGGGTATCGGATTTCTGCATCCCTGGGTCAGCAGGTAACAGCAATTGCACCAGCCCTCACCCCCCTGCTTATCAGGAATTACCCGTTCGCTGCTCTCGCGGGTATCTCGTTTGAGGGCATGCGTTTCTCGATCTGGCGGGCAGGGAAAAAAATAGCAGACCGCACGGGAGATGTCCTGTTCACCCACCTTGGTTTATCAGGGCCGGGCATCCTTGATGCTTCGCGGAACATTCAGCCAAATGATGTCATTCAACTCTCCTTTGTGGGAAACCTGAAGCGTGAGGAATTTGCTGCTGATCTCACAAAACGTGTGGAGGAGCACAGGAGCTGGCAGATCAGCACCATACTTGCTGCATACCCGATCCCGGAACGCCTGAACCGGAAACTTCTGAAGGTATCGGGAATTCCTGATGATCTCAAGTGCAATCATTTCTCTGCTGAGCAACGGGCTCTCCTGATCACCAACTGCACGCAATTTCCGCTGAACGTTGAAGCGCCTGGCGGTTTTTCGGTTGCAATGGTGACCCGGGGCGGGATTGCACTTGACAGCGTGAATCTGAAAACCCTGGAATCAAAAATTGTACCCCATCTCTATTTTGTTGGTGAAGTGCTGGACATTGATGGTGACACCGGTGGCTACAACCTGCAGGCTGCATTTTCGACCGGGTTTTTAGTGGCACAAAGTATCCAAAAAGAAATGGGAGAGCAGGTGAGGTAAAGGGATTTGGTGGAGTTTTTCAATAAAAAAATTAGATCTGGAGAATCAAAAAATAAAAGATCTTTTACCGTCAACCCGGTTATTTCTCTTCAGGTTTGACCGATCGCGTCGAGATACCCGCCTTCTTCAGGAAATAATATCCCGCCGCAAGACAGATCACAATCACCCCGATCCCAATCATTTCAACGCCGAATTCGACACCACTCATACCGGAGGGATCAAGCAGGATCACCTTCCGGGATATTGCGATGATGGCAAGGAGTATAACAATCTCCACATGGATTGTGTTTTCGTAGAAGTATGCTTTTATGGTATCCAGGAGTTCAATACAGATTAACACCAGCAGGAAAGCGCCCAGTATGGTGATGATTACTGAAGTTTCCAGCATATAAAGCCTGGTAGCTCCCCAGGACTTATACAGGATCAATGCCAGATCGATCACGGATACAACAATTACTACCATAAGCAGGGCCATGAGCACCGCGTAGACCCCTTTTTCAAATTTATTGACAATTTCAATCATTTCCCTCTCCCCTCGACAGGTATCAGGTCCGGATTATCCGGATTATATAATTTTACTACATCACCGATCACGATTACCGCAGGAGGTTTAATACTCTTTTTTTTGGCAACTTCAGCAATGGTTGCAAGTGACCCGGTAGTCACCCGCCGGTCTTTGCGCAGTCCCCGTTCAATGATGGCAACCATGGTAGTGCCTGCTTTACCATTCCTGATAAGTACGTCAGCAATCTTGCCAAGGTTAGCCACACCCATCAGGATCACAATGGTGCCCCTGCTCCGGGCAAGCAGCTGCCAGTCCAGTGCCGGCTCGGGTTTGGCCGGGTCTTCATTGCCGGTGAGGATAGTAACCTGTGACGCATATTTCCGGTGGGTGAGGGGAATTCCTACGGATGCCGGAACAGCCAGCGCACTGCTCACTCCCGGTACCATCTCAACAGGTATGCTGGCGCTGCGGACAGCTTCCAGTTCCTCTCCACCTCTGCCGAACAGGAAGGGATCGCCACCTTTGAGCCTTACCACGTTCCTGCCCTGCTTCGCCCGGTCAACAATCAGGGCTTCGATCTCGTCCTGCTCCAGGGTGTGTTTCCCTCCGTATTTGCCGCAGTCAATCTTTTCGGCTCCCGGGGGTAACGATGCAAGGATCTCCTCCCCGGGCAACTGGTCAAATAAAACGACATCAGCGGCATCAATTACTCGTCGTGCCCGCAGGGTTAGCAGTCCTTCTCCGCCGGGACCGGATCCGACCAGGTATACTTTACCGGTCATGCCTTATCCCCAGTTTTTGATATGCATCATCAATCAGCTCCTTTGCCCGGACATGAAGTTGCCTTCCCTGTTCACGAGCCTGTTCAATACTCTGCACGTCGGATTCGATTCTCTCGGTGCGTGTTCCGTCAAGCGAGAGAACTTCTGCGATCAGGTGCCCTTCGTGGCAGTAGATGCCCAGAGGAGTGAAACACCCCCCACCAAGCTGTTCCATCACTGCCCGTTCGATTGCCACATCAGTACGGCTCTGTGCATGGTCGATGGTGGAGAGGGCTTCCATCAGGGAAGGGTCTGCACGGCTGACAACAGCTATCGTTCCCTGGTTGGGTGCCGGGACAAATTTTTCCGGGGGGAAGCGCTCGCCCGGGATACGGATACCCAGCCGGGTCAGTCCGGCTTCTGCCAGGACAATGGCATCGAATTCTCCGGCAGTCAACTTCCGGATCCGGGTATCGACATTACCCCTGAGATCTTGTATGGAAATGTCAGGATCGTGGCGAAGCAGCTGGGCACGCCTGCGGGTGCTGGAGGTCCCGATCACTTTTACCGCATCCAGGGAACCGTTGTAGGCAAAATAGTCAGCTGCTGAATCACGTTCGAGTACAGCTGCAGTAAAAAGCCCGCTCGGGCGGAACGCAGGAATGTCTTTCATACTGTGCACAGCACAATCAATGTCCCCTGCAAGGATCGCGTCATCAAGAGCCCGTACAAAGACCCCCTGCCCCCCTATCTCGTGAAGCGGTACGCCCGTTGAGGTATCTCCCTGCGTGGTAATAATTACCTGCTCGCTGCATATGCCGAGCGTGAATAATTTTTTGCAGACCGTCGCTGTCTGGGCGAGTGCCAGCTTACTCCCCCGGGTTCCTATTCTGATAACCATTGAGTATACGCCCGTGAAAGAGTGGTAAGATCCTGATCGCTGTGCGCTGAGGAAAGGAAGTTTGTCTCAAACTGCGAAGGGGGAAGGAAGACACCGGCATCCAGCATCCTCTTCCAGAACCGGCCAAATGAGGTGGTGTCACACTCTTTTACCTCGCGGTAGTTTTTCGGCGGTTCATTGCGGAAGAACCATTTGAACATTGACCCGACGCGGACAAATGAACCCCCGGTTGTGCCCACAAGAGACTCTTCCAGTGCCCGGGTCTTTTCATCGAGATCATCATAGATAGTGTGATGGTCATGCAGCCATTGCAGGGTGGCGAGGCCAGCCGTGAGCGAAAGCGGATTTCCCGAAAAGGTCCCGGCCTGGTAGACCGGACCCAGCGGAGCAACCATTTCCATGATCTCACGCCTTCCCCCGAATGCGCCGATCGGAAGTCCCCCGCCAATAATTTTTCCCAGCGTGGTGAGATCCGGCTTTACGCCATACATCTCCTGTGCCCCGCCAATGCCGAGCCGGTAACCGGTGATTACTTCATCAAAAATCAGGAGAACTTCGTGTGCCCGGGTGATCTCCCGGATATCCTGTAAGTAGTTATCCTCAGGTACTATTGGTCCGATGTTGCCAAGAACCGGTTCAATGATGAGTGCTGCCACATCCGGGTGTGCCGCAAGAAGTGATTCCAGCGCTTCAGGATCATTGTAGGGCACCTGCCGTGTATGGGCTACCAGATCCGCAAGCACACCGGCAGAATCCGGTACACCCATGGTTGTTGCGCCAGATCCGGCTTTGACCAGCACTGCATCATGAGCCCCATGGAACCCCCCCTCGATCTTTACAATATCTTTTTTTCCGGTAAAACCGCGTGCGAGCCGGATAGCTGCCATTGTCGCTTCAGAACCGCTCGATACGAACCGTACCATATCCATGCCCTTATGATCACCCGAGATCATTTTTGCAAAAGCCGGTTCATGCGGTACAGGAGTGCCGTAGAGCCAGCCGTTCTTCAGCTGCGCTTCGATGGCTTTTCTGATGTGAGGATGGGCGTGCCCGAGGATAAGCGGGCCGTATGCCATGCAGCAGTCAATAAGCACCGGACCGTCAACTGTTGTAATATACGACCCGTTCGCCTGCGCAGTGTAAAACGGGTAAGGCCTGATCGCCCGCACCGGACTGCTGACACCGCCGGGCATCAGGTTTTTTGCCGTTGAAAACAAGTCACTGCTTTTCATCCAGCCACCCGGCGACATCGCCTGCAAAATAGGTGATGATCAGTGAAGCCCCGGCACGTTTGATGGATATCAGGCTCTCCAGCACAGTTTCCTTTTCCCTGATCCAGCCGCGCTCCGCTGCACACTTGATCATGGCATATTCACCACTTACCTGATAAGCGGCGACCGGGAGACCAAGCGTTGCGATCCCGGCAAGAATATCGAGGTAGAGCCCTGCCGGCTTCACCATCAGGATGTCGGCTCCTTCATCAGCATCCATCTGCGATTCCAAAATTGCCTCCCTGCTGTTGCCGGGATGGATCTGGTAAGTGGTGCGGTCACCGAACGAGAACCCTGAATCTGCAGCTTCACGGAATGGCCCGTAGAGGGCAGAGGCAAATTTTGTCGAGTAGGACATGATCATCACATCTTCAAAGCCGGTATCATCCAGCGCAGCCCGGATGGAACCAACCATGCCATCGAGCATGCACGACGGCGCAACGATATCAGCACCGCTCTCTGCATGGCTTATTGCGATTTTATTCATCAGTTCAAGTGATGGATCATTGAGAAGATCCGGGCCGCACTTTGTATCCCCGACAATCCCGCAGTGACCATGATCGGTATACTCACAGGCGCAGACATCGGTGATGACGACCATTCCTTTAACCACCGCTTTGACCCTGGAGACTGCCTGTTGTACAACACCATCCGGATGATAGGCAGAACAGCCAAAAGGATCTTTTTCTTTCGGGATACCGAAGATCAGGATAGCCCGCACCCCACGTTTCCACAACTCTGCTGCTACATCGGCAATACCGCTCACCGGGTAGCGGAACTGGCCGGGCATCGATTGAATAGGAAGCGGAGCAGTGATTGTCTCGTCGACAAAGAGCGGGGCGATGAGATCGTTTTTCGATAAAGTAATTTCACACAGGAGCGGCTGGATAGTACGTGATCTCGACCGCCTCATCCTTCGCTGGGGAAACATGTTCTGATTCCATCTCCTGTATGGTTGTTTACATTTTTTTAAAATCCATCGTATTTATGGCTATTTTCCCACCTGAACAACGGTGTTATTGAATAACCTTATTCTCCTCGGAAATGCGATAGAATATCAACCAATATCTTTTTTGGAAGTATTAAAAGCACGTGTTTTTTGACTCTTGGATTTTGAATCTTTTTAGACTGCTCAATACCAAGCCCCGGTCCTCATCGAGATTTCACCCCCGCCACTGAAGCTCCCCAGGATCCGTTAAACCTCGAACAGGTAATACCTCATCAGACATAAGCGCAGAGGCGTGATAACGTTACAGGCATTGTCCCAACCATTTTCTTGCCCGTGCTTGGGAGTTCATTCCCGGACCATTCCCTTCATCAGCCAGGATCGAATAGTCCCGTTAGTAAAACGAATTTCCGACAACTTGATTTGTTACAACGGTTTTTAATGTTTTAATCCAATAAAAAATCATGGCAGTCCGGAGGGATAACCAGTGTTTACCAGCATACTTGTCGCACTCGATGGAACGGAAATAAGTCAGATCGCGCTTGTCCAGGCTGTTGATCAGGCCAGAATATGGAATGCAAAGATTCAGGCCATATATACAGCCGAGACTCCCCAGTTTAATTCACTTCCCATTGACCAGACCTATGGGATGGATACTACCTTTGAAATGAACCGGGTTATAGAAAAAGCGGAAGAATCCGAGGGAGCAGAGGTCCTGGAAAAAGCAAAAAAATACTGTGCCGACAAAGGAATTACTCTCATTCCTCACATGAAATACGGAGATGCAGGAAGCGAGATTATTTCTCTTGCAGAACAGGAAAAATCAGATCTCATCGTTATTGGTTCTCATGGAAAGGGCAGTATTGATCGTCTGCTGAGTGGGAGTGTCAGTTCATATGTGGTTACCCATGGCAAAGTAACGACGATGGTGGTCAGATCCTGATATTCCTCTGACCCGATGTGCAATCCGATGTCTCCGGATTAACGAGTATGCCCGTGCTCATGCCATGAGAAACTCATGGGCGATTCCGGCAGGGGAAAACAGGGAATTGAATCCTCTCCACGGATAAACGCCTCTTTACCTGGATATGGCTTTTGATGTTTTCCGGTATCTTAATTAAAATGCTATGAACCTTTGATGATAATGCAGGACTGGTCTGCTGGTTAGAACGCATTTGCCCTCCCAAAAGATAAAAACGGTTTTTTTTCATTTTTTCATCTCTGGTGTTTGAGGTACAGTCCACTAAAAGCACGATTATTGTTTCCCTCGTTTGTTGAGTTCCAGTATTCGCTGTTTCATAGCATTTGCCGTTTTATGGGTTTCCCGGTACTCATCCATGCACTTACGCACATGGAAGAGACCCGGTTGTTCGCTGTTCTGTGTCCGCATACTGTATTCAGCTTTACTGACGCTGAAGATAACCCCGCAGTTCAGGCATTTTGCGAGCACCCTGCCAGGTTTGGGCACTGATGATACCATTTTTTAAAATCCTCAACCGGTTACCTCTTCAGATGAAATAATAAAGTCTGGCAAGGCACCGGTGCAAGGCATTTTTTTTTAAAAAAGCGAATATAAATTCCTGCATTCCCCCAGATGGATTCTGATAACCGAAGAGAGTTCACCCCGGGAACCGGGATAAAAAAGTCGATTTAAAAAAAGGAAGGGTAAAGTGTTATTTTATCCCCTGAATTTTTCATAAAATCTTCTGAAAATAATACTCTGATCGATAGTTATCACGCTCCTGGGGATTTCGGTAAAGACTCCACCCCCGCCGCTGTGGCGACCCCCCTATCGCGATAGACCCGAATACAAAGAGCCATCAGCACGAAAAAGAATGCCTGGAAATCATAGTCACTTTTTTCATTCCCGTTTTAGTCAGATAATTTTTTTAAAATGTCGTCGTAAGAATAAAAAAATTCATGGGCTGGATTGGTACATTACAAAAAGGAATTTATTTTTCAAATGCACAACCGGGCAGAACTACTAATCCTGGTGTCCTGGTGGGATAGAGCCTGCATTGTTTAGGCCGGTTTTCATAAATAGTGCAGGTGTTGTTATCAAGAAGATGCAGGCATACAGAAGGAATCCAGACCAGTTCATTGACAGGATCAAATGTCCACCCCCTTGCCCGGTAATACTCCAAACTTTTTTTTGTGGGGTTGCTGTGCTGGAGTACTATCACCCGGCAACACGCCCCGCATTTTTTGCATTCCATGGTATTTACTCCGAACAGATAAACGTTATAAAAAACATTTGTACTTTTGTTTTGGGTATAGTGCCATTTTAACTACCAACTCGTAAAGGAAATAACGAGAGAACATAGAATCAGAATAGTGTTCCAAAATTCAGGTCGAAAAAGTGTTCCTGTTCAAAGGACCAAAAACGCGGGACGCTCGGAGGGGCTTCGCCCCGCCACTATGGCGCCCCGCTTGCGATGGCGTTATATATCCAGGGATCAGGAATACCGGTAATACCGATGAATCGCATGCGCCCCCCAAAAAAGGGGGCAGGGCTGGCGCAAGGGGGGCGTTCAATGAAACAAGAACTTAGTCGCTGAAATGTGACTGTACCCTTTGTTTTTTTTCAAAATCTCCCGATGATGTTTTTCTTAGATGAAAAAATTATTCATCGAAAATGTGACGACAATTGTTTTTGTGATACAACGAATAACGAAAGCCGGCTGCATTTTTTAGACACTTCCTATGGTTCCTTCCGCGGTATGGTGCTTGAGTGCATACGCAAGCCTCAACGCGCTTGTGATCAGGTTGCTGAGGTCCTCTTTTGTGTACCGGTTACTCTCGATCTGACCCCAGTCTTTGGTGGTATCCTCATCATTCTCGCCGACCCAGGACGCGATAGCAACCTCCGGGGTGTGAAACCCGAGCCACGAAAAAAAATTCATGAGATTACCTGCCACATGCTGCACACCGTCGACATGGCCCACAATGATCATGGCGGCGACTTTGTCATTGATCATCCGGTTCCCGAACCATGAGTACTGGTTCTCAATGGCATTCATCCGCTCCACAAATTTCTGGACTATCGCGGAGTGGTTATTCCAGCGGATTGGGGTTGCGAGGATCAGGATGTCGCACGCGAGTACTGCGTCATACACCAGTTGCATCTGGTCATCGTCGTACTTCAGCGAGCTTTGGCATGGATACGTACAGTAAGCCGGATTTTCAGAATAGTTACCCTCGCAATCGTGGATGTTGAGATCTTTCAATCTGAGAAACGTGGTCTTGCAACCATATTCTTTGTACACATCGAGCGCACGGAGGAGGAGACGCTCGGATTTACTCATCCCGGGTTGTTGCCGGCTCGAACCCGAGAGCCCGAGCACGCTGATTCCCTTTCGTTTTTCAGGGTCCAGCGGTGGAATGATAGTGACACCAAATTTTCGTCCAACCAGTGGTGCAGGCATGATTTAATTATCAAGGAGCCCGCGATAATCTACTTATTGATCTAAATTTCGGGAACAGCCCATCCAGTGTCCTGATGGCCTTTGAGTGCCGGATCATGGAGCTAAAAATATGCAAAACGACATCAACAACAATGAACAGAACCGGGCCAGGTGTATCTGTGAACCGTGCCCGACCTATAATGAGTGCATGCGGGCTGGAGATGAACTCTTATTCTGTGTAATGGGAAAAAGCCCGACCTGTACCTTTGATAAAAAGGGGTGCGTCTGCCCGACTTGTCCGCTCAAGCCAGTCCTGGGACTCAAAAAAGCATACTATTGCATCAGGGGTTCTGAGCAGGAACAGAAATAGTCTGTTCATAATGCCGGAGTTGATCGGTGCAACAAACTGCAGGAAACAAAATGGACATATTTTTGTAGTAACCGAAATGATCATAACAAATGAGCATTTCCCGGGGTTTGATCATCGCACTTCTTGTCTGTTCACTCGTGCTTGCAACAGGATGTACCGGGCCTGCCGGGACAGCTGCCCCCGCCCCATCAACTCCTGAACACATTACCCTTGAATCGCTGGTCCTGACCCCTTCAGAGATTCCACAAAATTTTACTCTGAGCGAGAGCAGGGTGAAAAACTCCACTGAGGTAAGTAAGCTCGCACGGGATCTCGGCTGGCAGCAGGGATATGTCGTGCGTTTTACCCGTCCCCCTGAGGGAATTTCCGGCCGGATTGAGATTCTTCAGACAGTCATCCGATATCCTGCAAAAAATATTCCCGCCATAGCTGCACTTGCAGAAAAACAGGAACGATCCGACAATACTATGGTATTTACTAACCTTTCTTCCCCGGCACTCGGCAGTTACAGCCAGGCTTTCTCAGGAACTGCACCTACCCTCATAATTCCGGAACCCGACAACGGGAATCTGCCGGGTCCTGGTTCGGTTGAGGGAACAGTTCAGCAGGACTTTGTCGAGATTATCTTTTCGAAAGGTGACATCCTTGAGGTGCTCCGTATGACCGGTGAAGGGGCTGACTATGCAACTCTTGCCAGCCTTGCACAAAAAGCGTATGCTAAGATTCCCTGACACAATAAGCAGTATACTCCCTTCACTGCGATATGTGGAGGGGATTAGTCCCATTCTTCTTTTTATTGAGGATACGGTCTTCTCCGGGTCAAAAATAGTGTCTCATCGCGAAGCATTCCGTATCCCGTGCAGAGCTTTTCTGATGAAGGGACTATCCCGTCATTCCGGATTATCAGATGAGAAAACGCGCAAGCTGATTATTCCCTGCGGCATAGTTCGATCCCGATCCTGTCCCCCTGCATGATTGCTTTTACCAGTGCCTTTGCAGCTGCAAGCTCTCCTTCCTCAGCACTCTCACGGATAGAAAAGGTTGCATCGGTAAGAAGTTTTTTTGCAAGAACCCGGGTCAGGTCATCAACAATCTCTGCTATTTTTGTGTCCGGACAACTCAAACGGGCCAGTGCCCGATCCCGTTCACGGATCCGTACGGCTTCAGCCCACGTGTGCAGTGCGGCGAGCAGGTCATCAGCAGATTTCCGGTTGAGGTGACGGAGGAAAACTTCGAGTTCCACATCCACGAACTCACGAGCCCGCTCAGCCTCTGCTTTCCGTGTGCTCATGGTCTGCTCATTTATCGTGCGAAGGTTATCGATAGAAAAAAGGCGGATACCATCGATGGTCGATGCCCCATCCTCGATATCCCGGGGCTGGGCGATATCAATCAGTATCAGTGGGCGGGGATGTCCTTCAACCGGCCAGCATCGTTTTTTCATCGCCAGCTCCAGCTCTTTTGTATGGATGACCGGGTGGGGGGCAGATGTGCAGGAGATCACAACATCTGACAGCGTGATATAATGGTAGAGTTCGGACAGCCGCACAGCCTTTCCCCCGATTTTGTTGGCAAGGACAACAGCCCGGCCATAGGTCCGGTTTGCCACATACATGGCTGTTAAGTCCTTTGCTGCAAGTGCCTGGGCGACCAGCATCCCCATCTCTCCACTTCCGACAACGAGGATATGTTTGCCTTCAAGACTCCCGATCTGGGATTCAGCAAGCAGTACCGCAGCAGACCCCACGGAAACTGCCCCACGGTTGATCAGGGTGCGTTTACGGACTTCGATCCCCACGTGTACTGCTTTGTTGATGCAGAATTCGAGGAAGTTGCTTGCAGTTCCGGCTTCCTGTGCATCGGCAAGAGATTTTTTCAGCTGCCCTATGATCTGGTCTTCACCAACAATCATCGAGTCTATACCGGATGCAAGGCTGAAGAGATGGCAAAGTGCCCCTTTCCCGCTGTGAATGAAGAAATCCCGTCTTCCCTGTCCGGTAAGGAAATCCCTGAGATCATCCGCATCTCCTTCAACGATCAACTCGACACGGTTACACGTCTGGAGCAGGAGAACCCCTTTGAACTGTTGACCGGCTTTCTTGAGAAATTCGGGTTCGTTTGGAAAACGGAATGTTTCGAGGGCAGTAACATTTGCCGTGTGATGGCTTACACCGGCAATCGCGATCGGAACTGCTGCAGGTTCATTCATGCAGGTACCTCTCTTTTGCCTGCTGGCAAGCCCCTGCAGGATCGGTTTTCAGGATTTTCCAGATCTCACGATCCTGTAACACTTCCCGAAGAATCGCATTCCGCCGGGACTGGGAAGATTCAGTCTCTTTCAGCCGCGCCCGCAGGTCACGCTGCAATGCTATCATGTCATCAAGGGCAGGGAACTCTGATTCGAGGTGTTCCCGTATAAACCGGGATACTGCCGGGCTGTTTCCCCCCGTACTGATCGCAATCTGGTAATTTTCCCCCCTGGTTACCGAGGGAATAATCACATCCCCTGCTTCACCATCCGCGTTATTGAACAGGATATCCTGTGCCCCGCAGAGATTTTTAATCCGGTTATTCTGGGCGGGATCAGATAATGCCCCGATAACCAGAAAGGCCCCGTCAACTATCCCCATGAGTTCCTCATCAGAAACCCTTCCCGCGTCCAGCATACGGCGTTTTACCGTAAGGATGCTCATCTTGTGTGAAAATGAACGGCTTATCACCAGAACCTCGGCCTCACGGGAAAAATACGCAGCTTTTCGGGATGCGACTTCCCCTCCTCCGAATATAATAATGCGTCTGCCCGAACAATCCACAAAGAGCGGGATCATCAAGGTAATAGATAGGGCTATTGCGTTACTTTAAGATGTTGGAATCGTTGTGTATTTTTCCTGCATTGCCCCAAGGTGCAGGTTTGAATCCTTACGGGAATACCGGTTATCATGGAAGGATCAGACAGCCATTTCCGAACAAATGAAGGGTTGAAAGAGAAATAAAAACACAAAGAAGAATATCTGACGGAGCCCAAGGGTTCGATATCCTTAAATTGTTTGAATGCTCACACTTTAAAGCACATCTGCGCCGATAGTGTAGTGGTTATCACTAGGCGTTGCCAACGCCTAAACCCGGGTTCGAGTCCCGGTCGGCGCATTCTGCCTTGATTTTTAAGGAGCTTACACGTTAAATCTTAATCGTATCTCAGGAATTTTATGGATGCATTCCTTTTGCTGATGGAGCAGACATTACCGTCATGACAAAAGAATTACGTTTAATTATTCCTCATAATTTCTTTATTGAATTATCTGATATTCTCCATAACCTATTCGTATCAGGAAACTTACTTATTGTACATACAAGTGAAAAAAAAGAAGGAATAAAATTTTCCCTTCGGTTGTTCGGTGTAATTATTAAAAATTTCCCAGATTAAAACATAAAAAATATTATTGAAATTTTCCCCTCCTCCAAGGTAAGTTTTACAATAAAAAGAGATGGAACAGATATGAAAGATTTTTATTCATTCATACACACGAAATTTTTTTTTAATTGTATTCTTATCAGTTCCATAATTTTAGGGATTTTTTTGAGATTATTACCCCATATATTTATGGGATTTTCCTCAAATCTCCCCCTCAATAACGGTGGACTGTATCTGTTTTTTTCAGAAATTATTGTTCAGAATAATTTTTCATACCCGGCGTATATTCCGTTTTATACAGAAACTGGAATCCCTTTTGCGTATCCCCCGTTAATATTTTATGTATTAGCATTGATTAACACCCTGTTCCCTGTCCCATTATTAACTCTTGTTATTTACATTCCGACTATAATCAGCATAGTATGCATATTTGCGTTTTATTTTTTGGTAAAAGAATTATTCTCTGAAAAATCCTTAATCCTCATAAGTACGCTGATTTTTGCTTTATACCTCCCGTTGATTTCTTATTCTGCGCAGGGACTCTTCCTCGTTCATGGTGTTGGTTCGTTATTTTTTATTATTGGTCTGATTCTTGTTCTCCGATGGATGAAATTTAAGAACGATACATTCATTTTTTTTATAGGAATTCTTTTTGGATTATTGATAGTATCCAGTCCCCGGTGTGCCTTTGCATATGCCCTGGTCCTGTTTACCGTTGCATTCCTCAATCCAAGGAAAAAAACGTTATTCAATCTGGCGTTTATTGTGATTATCGCGACGTTAATCAGCTCTCCCTGGTGGTTTACCGTTATCCGGAATCATGGAATTGATATTCTGTTAAATGGGTTTATGGTACGACAACCAACTGCAGTATTTAATATATTTATAAATATTTATTTAACTAACTTTTATAATTATCAGTTATCTTTAATCTTAATATGCTTACTTGGCCTTTTTTATTACCTGGCCAAAAAAGAATTTTTTTTACCTGTTTTATTCTTTTTATTGGTAATAAGTGGGGGGTATGGGGTGGTGATTATACCTCTGATATTGGTAATCATCCTTTTTTCTGTTGGATTGATGAAAGTTATATTTCCCGCTCTGAAGTTTACCCTGAATGCTGACACACCAGAAAAAACTCTTTTACCCTTATTTTTTACTATTCTGTTAGTAGTCCTGATTCTTGGGGGCAGTTACATTCAAAACCGGGATTTTTTTGAATCCAGGTATTCTTCCCTGAAAGATGACGAAAAAGGACATTTCGAAGCTATGTACTGGATACAACAGAATACTGAAAACAATAGCGCATTTATCGTAAAGGATGTTATTGCAAGTGAACAAAAAAATCAGTTTTGGATCGGAGACTGGTTTCCTGCTATAACCCACAGAAAAACTCTCAATATATTTTACGGAAATGAATGGTCAAATAAGCCTCAGTTATGGTTAGCCGATCTTGAATTAAGCAATTGTGAAGATACCTTCTGTTTTGAGAATGTTTCCAATAATTATAATTTCAGATATACGCATGTGTATATTATCAAAAATCCAGAAAATGGGCATGTTATTTCATCATTTGCAAATTCTGGTGATTACCGTTTAATTTTTGAAAATAGTAAAGGAATTATTTTTGGGAAAATTATCTCCCCTTTTTCGCAGGAGTAATTTTTATGCCCAACGATACTCCCCTGTGTTAAAAAAACCCTGCCCGCCATGGCTCGGAGAGACCCTGAGGCGGGGTTCCATCGAATATAGTACAATTTTTATGGTTCAGGAATGAACACCTGGATTTATGGCTGTTTCTCCAGAGTGAAAAAAATTTGAATCTTAACCGTGTCTTAAAAAAATCAGGATAAAAAAATTCCGGGAAAAACCGGTTTGTTTATTTTTCTTCGAATAATGTCGCAATATCAAGTTTTGTTGAACGCTCTTTATAGTACCGGAAAAGGTCTTCTCCCCATTCCACTGCACGGGGATCACTGCTGAAGAGATCAGACGAACTGTCGTAGAGGTGGGAATCCTTCTTGAAAAGGCCCAGTGAGAGGTATTTATCGGTGACGGTCAGCCCGACACGAAGTCTCTCACTGGTTACCCAGACGGAAAAATTGGGATGCCCTGAAAGGCCCTGTATATTTGATGCATAGGGCTCTTTTGTTAAAAGTTCTATAACTTCGTTATTTACCACAAGTTCGACCGGAATACCGGTGACCACTTTTTCTGCAATGAATTGGGCAAGACCTGGACTTGCCACCGAGGAAATCCCGTGGATAAACGCGGCATCTTTCAGGATCTCGAGATAGTGGGAATAAACATAAAACATATCGGTCGTGGTATCCTGTTTAGGTTCTGATTGATACAGGTCCCCGATCCGGGAAAGAAAGGTCACCGGAAGATCGGTAAGATCATGGTCTGTAAAGAATGTATGATGCTGGCTGATCCCTCCGATGAGCTGGACAAATCCTTCGACATTCTCTGCAACCACCCCCCCAAGCGGAGTAAGGCAGTACTCGTAATTCACCGCTTCAATAAGTCCCTGTTTTTCCAGGTTACGGATCTTGGGAATTAATGCCTGGGACGTGCTGCCGGTGACCTCACGCAGCCGGCTGAGGGATGCTTTATTGTGGAGTAAGGTAAGCAGAATCTGAATCTTCAGCCGTGAACTGTATATGGAATGGATCGGTTGTTTATGACGCTCGTAAATTTTGAGGGTATCCATACTGCAATACATTATCTCTGAGATGTACATATTTTGTTCGTTTATGACTCCCTCAGGTCTGCCTCCGGAATCTCATGAGCGTGGGTAATTGATTTTTGTTTTTAGGGTCGCAGGTAAGACAATGATGTGATCAGGAGACATAATCCCCCAATAGTCAGGAATTGGCCATCAGAAATGACATCACAGAGAAGATCATTCATGGTCGTTCGATCGATGGAAATGATGCAAACCTGGGAATACACAAGAGAAATGAGGATAACGGCAATTGCCTGCACCGGAATAAAGGGGCTTCCCAGGAGCAGGATAATGGCTCCTGCTGAAAAATTTATTATCGTAAGGATGCCCCGGCTTCGTGCAACTCCCAAAAGAACCGGAATGGTTGCAACACCGGTTGCAGAATCTCCGCTCCGGTCCCGTATGTCGGGAAGAACGGAAGCAATAAATGTCCAGCAGAAAATGAACAGGAATACCACCACGGATGCTGCACCCGGTTCAGAAGCACCCAGATACACCGGCACCAGCGAAAACGCGAGTGCCCATGAGATTGAGACCACGAAGTTTTTCATCACAGGAATTTCTTTTAAACGCCGGTATCCGCACCACTTCGGGAGTACAGGAACGCTGTAGAATATACCACTTACGAGCGGTATCATAACCACACAGACCGCGGCAATTCCGTGAAATGCGGCAATGGTGAGTGCAATGATGTATGCGCCGAGCGCAGCGATAAAAAAGTGGCGTTCGAATTTTTTGGTTATACGGAAACGACGTTCATGGTTGAGAGCGTCTTCCGCTTCATCCGTTTTCCGGTTTAAATTATACACAGAGAATACAATCAGGAACATTACGGCAGCGATGTAGCCTGACCAGGTTATACCCTGGATAAAACAGGAAGTATAGGCCATACCAACTGCAGCTGAACCCAGGAAGAGTGAACTGTACAGCAGGAATTCTCCATAGTCGCGAATTCTTAAAAAGAGAGTATCCCTGATGTCCGATACAAAATGCCGGCGGCGGTTATAGCCGAAGCTGTTGAAAGAATCCATGAGATCAATGCAGGGACAAAAGAAACATTCATTTTGCCGGTGAATGTTAATCGCTGCGGATAATCTGAATCCCCGTGATAAATAAATGACGAGCTCGACAAATTTCATTCAAGGATATGAAACTCATGAAAGAAGATTATGGAGAATATCTGAGTCAGATCCTTTGGTGAAAATAGTTTCAGATGAATATTAATCTTTCCATATAATCTCTCCCATTGACGTACAGGAAAACTGACTATGATATCCGTACTTTATGTAGATGATGAAGAGGAGCTGCTTGAACTCGGCAAACTTTTTTTAGAAAAATCCGGCCAGTTCCGGGTTGATACGGTGACGTCGGCCCGTGAAGCTTTAAGATTACTAAAATCAACATCCTTTGAAGCGATTGTTTCCGATTACCAGATGCCGGATATGGATGGAATTACCTTCTTAAAAGCGATCCGTGCTGAATTTCCTGATCTCCCTTTCATCATATTTACCGGCAAAGGCCGGGAAGAGGTTGTGATAGAAGCATTTGATAACGGTGCTGATTTTTACCTCCAGAAAGGCGGGAAACCTACTCCGCAGTTCCTGGAACTCGGGCATAAAATTACTGCTGCCGTCCGTCGGAGGCAGGCAGAGAAAGCATTGCTGGAAAGTGAAACACATTACCGCAATGTTGTCGAAGACCAGACAGAATTTATCTCACGGTTTCTTCCTGATTATACTCACGTATTTGCCAATGAGGCATACTGTCGGTATTTCAATAAAAAAAAGGAGGAGCTTCTTGGGAACATTTTCAGGCCTTCTGTCCCCAAAGAGGATCAGGACCTTGTCAGGAAACATTTTCTCTCCCTGACAAAGGAAAATCCGATTGCCTCTATTGACCATCAGATCATCATGGCGGATGGGGAGATACGCTGGCAGCGCTGGAGCGATCGTGCAATTTTTAATAATCAGGGGAGCCTGATCGAATACCAGTCAGTAGGTCGCGATATCACGGAAACCAAACGTTCTGAAGAAAAAATGCGCATAATCAATGGCGAACTCCAGGCAGCGTATGAACAGATTGCTGCAACCGAAGAGGAGTTGCGGCAAAATTACGATGAACTGAACAAAAAAGAGCAGAAACTGCGGGTAAGTGAAGAAAATTATCACCACATTATGGAAACGCCGCAGGAAGGCATATGGGTGCTTGACCGTAATTTCCGGGTACTTCAGGTACATGAAGGGATTGCAGAGGTACTGGGATATCTTCCTCGGGAGATTCGTGGCCGGTTAATAACGGATTTTATCCATGCGGGTGATTTCCCTGACCATGAGCATCAGGCCCCCGTGCGTCTCAAGGGATAAGATGCTGGCAATCAACAAAGGGAAGGAACCTGGCTGCAGGATCCTTGTTTTGGCGATACCCGTTTTCAATCATGGTGAATCTGAAGGTGACCTGCTCTGATAATGAATCTGCCTTACCCCAAGCGTGGGGAATCAGAAGGTAAGCATGCCAGAGAATCATCAGGATCTCCCGGTAAATGCCAGCATTTTCTGATACCCGGAACCGGGACACAAAATACCAGACATTCAAAGAAATCAGCTCATTGGACGGGGATTTGTCGGTTCACAAAATGAGCCGGAGGTGCCTGACCAGAAGACCGGGGCTGGAATAAACTCTTGGTTTGTGCCCGGATTGCATTTTAGCCTTTGAAAAAAGATCAATACCAGATGCTTTATCCGGAATAAAACAAAAATTCCCGCAAAAAATCTTTCATAAAAAAAGGCTTAGTGTAGTATGAAGATTATTTCTTCTTTCCTGCCGCCTTCTTGGCTGGCTTTTTCGCTTCCGGCTTCTTTGCCGCTGCTTTCTTTGCTGCTGCCATGTGTATTCCACCTCCTACCGGAAAGGGTTATAAATTTCTTTAATCTACGAATTAATAAATATTTTGGTCGCAACGTCGTTTTGGTGCCTAGAATCCCTAGTAACTACCAATTATATCACAGTAAAATGGCAGTATCATGACAATAGCAGTTTTTAAAGTGATATTGGTTAAAATGCGCAATCCTTCAAATTCCTCTCCGATTTTAAAAAAAACCGATATTTGAAGAATAAATTTTTTTATCGCCGGTGAATTGATGTTCAGCAGGACGAATGCGCTGACAGTTGCATGTATCGTGTTCTTAAGGAAGTAGTAAAAAAGGCTTTTGAGAAACGGTCATGAACTGATCGGGAGTGAACCAGATAGATTCCTATCTGTTTTCTGCAGAATCTAAAAAAAAAATGGATATAATCCTCATTTACCCTAAAATAAAAATTAATGGTGATTGTAAAATATCAGCCCCTAAATCGAACGCGAAATGTAAAAACTCAGTGAATTGAAGTCAAAAGATTAATCGCACAAGAATTTCGCTCTTGGAGGCTCCGCCCCCGCCGCTCGGGCTCCCCCCTTTGCGATAGTGCTGTGTTACCTGTTCTGGGGATATCGCAATGCGCCCCGTCCCCCTCGGGGGACTGGTGACGCAAGGGGGGGCGATCATGCCAAAGGGTGTGTTTGTCACCACATTTGCGGGCGGATTATTGATAATCACCAAATTGATTTAAGACGTGAAAAAAAATTAAGTACTAAATTCAGGACAGAAAAAGTGTTTCATTTTTTGACAAATGGATTTTCCGCTCTTATGGGGATTATCCGTTCTATCACATCCTGGGGGTCGCCACAGCGGCGGGGGCGGAGGTAAAAGCCGAAGCCCCATGAGCGTCATCGATGAGTTTTTTGATAAATCGTGAAGAAATGTTCGCGTTGGAATGTGACAATACCCCAAAAAATTTTAAAATTTAGTTCTTGTCTGCGTTCTGTCCCGTGGCTAGTTGGCAGAATGTTACCGATTTTGTCCGGTCGAGAATAGTCTTGTATACCACACCATTTGCCACTGCGATGATGAACAGGAGAACCATGGAGTGGAGAATCAGAGCAATATACTGATCCCCCCCGCTTGAATTGAAGATAAAGAGTGCATAGATAATTACGGATAGAATAATCGCGCTGAAGCTGATCACTGTTGCCCTGAATGCGGTATACATCCTGCTGCGTATATCGGGAAAGAGCATGAGACCTATCACCCCAATCCCGCCAAAACCGATACCGATGACAAGGAGGATAAAAATTGCTGCATCAATTACAGGAGCACTCATACTTCTTCACCTCTCTTTGACCGTGCAATGGCAATTGTTCCTGCGTAACAAAGTGCAACAAGGACGATTGAAACATCCAGTACGAACAGGTTTCCCAGGAAAATACTGAGCGCTATTGCTGCTCCTGCAGCAATAGTAATTGCTGTATTCACTGCAATGAGCCGGTCATCGCGGGTCGGCCCGTGAATGATCATCAGGATAGCGCAGATTGACAGGAAGATAAGGCAGAGTGCTGCAAAAAGCCAGGAGTCTATCATGTACTACAGTACTGTGTGGAAGATTCCTGTTTATCAATCCTCCCGCTCCGGGTTGTGCTATGGTCAGCTCCGAATCCATAAAAAAAGAATCAGCAGAAAAATATCGAACGTTTCGTTCTTCCCGGCGTATCCCTTCCCTCCCATTTTTATCCCCGCGGAGCGAATGAATAGAAGAGATGCGTCCGTCCTATCTGGGGAAGATCCTTTTACGCTGGTGTGATCAGTGCCACACACCGGTTCTTGCACCCTGCTGTACCTGCGGAGAAAAGACACGGGAGGTCCCGGTAACCCCCCCGGGCGATGCCCGTCCGGCATTTCCGGCAGACATTGCACTCATCAACCGGATCTATGAAGATCATTTCGGTGCAGCGCTGATCCCTGAAGGTCACCTTGCACTCCTGAATAAAGTGCCGGATCATGACCGGATGGAAGAGATTGTTGTTGGGGGAGGAGTCGCCGGAATCATCCGGTATCTCCCCAAACAACGGCGCTGGGAACCCATCCCCCGCCCTGAGGCATGTGTCCTGTTCACCCCTCAGAAACGGTTCGTTATCGTTGATGATGGTGCAATTCCCTTTATCAGGGACCAGGGAATGAGTGTTCTTGCGCCCGGGCTGGTTTTTATTGATGATGCAGTAGGTGCTGGAGACGAAGTATTCATCCTTGCAAAAGATGGCTCACCGGTAGGTGTAGGGCGGGCAAAAGTGGACGCAGTAACCGCCCGGCAGATGAAAAAAGGTTCGATTGTCAGGACCCGCAGGAATGTGTCTTCATGTATTGTGCCTGGTGCGGCAAGCTGGGGAGCAGCAGTTTCTGCAAACGCTGACGCGCTTGAAAATGCCGAATCCTCATCCGTTGAATTCGTACGGGAGGTTGCTGAAAAAAACCCGCATCTCGTGGCAAACATCTCGTACTCCGGCGGAAAGGACAGCCTCGCCACACTGCTGGTGGTGATAAAAGCCATTGGCAGGGTCCCGCTGCTCTTTGCCGATACCGGTATGGAATTTCCCGAAACCTATGCCAATGTGGAAGAAGCATCGCGGTATTACGGGCTTGACCTGATTCGTACCGATGGTGAAACTCAATTCTGGGAAAATTTTGAGCAACAGGGCCCCCCTGCAGTGAACGCCCGGTGGTGCTGCAGGGTCTGCAAGCTGACTCCGGTGGCGAACCTTATCCGCAAACAGTGGGGTGAATGTCTTTCTTTTATCGGTCAGAGAAGATATGAGTCTGCTGCGCGTGCGCAGAGCGATCGTGTCTGGCGAAACTCAAACGTCCGTGCCCAGCTCTCGGCCGCCCCGATCCATAACTGGACGGCGTTGCATGTCTGGCTGTATCTCATGCGCGAGCATGCGCCGTACAACATCCTGTACGAGCATCACCTGGACCGGATCGGATGTTTCATGTGCCCGTCAAGCGATATGGCATTGATCCATATTATTGAAGCGGAGTATCCGGATCTCTGGGAGAGCTGGCGAAGCCGTCTTGAACAATGGCAACTGACTCAGGGGCTTTCTGCTGAATGGGTCACTGAAGGGAAATGGCGGCTCAGGGAATGTGGCAAGAATGACGAAGATAGCCATTATTGATTACGGGCTCGGGAACCTGCGGAGTGTTATCCGCGGACTTGAAAAAGCCGGAGCGAATGCAATAATTACCTCAGAGATGGAAGAGATCGCAGCTGCAGACGCTCTAGTGCTTCCAGGTGTTGGAGCGTTCCGCGAGGGAATGGACCAGCTGGGTTTCTTAAAAGAAACCGTAATTGAGGCAACCCGTGATGTTCCCCTGCTCGGGATCTGTCTTGGCATGCAGATGCTGATGGATACCAGCGAGGAGCATGGAATTCACCAGGGACTCGGGCTTATCCCGGGGCGTGTGAAGCGATTTCCCCGGGGATCAGGGTATAAAGTTCCTCACATGGGCTGGAATTCTCTGGCAATTGAACATACTGATAACCCGCTTTTTGCAGGTTTTGGCCAGGACGAATATGTGTACTTTGTCCATTCCTATTATGTCGATACAACTCCTGAATATTCGCTTACAACCACCCGGTATATCTGTCCTTTTGCGTCATCCGTGGGGAAAAATAATACCTGTGGTGTCCAGTTCCACCCTGAGAAGAGCGGCGCGATCGGTCTGAGACTGCTGAACAATTTCATCGGTATGATATAACCGTATCGCAACTACCTGGTTGTTTCATCATCATAATTCCCGATAATAACGGGAAACCTTTTAATGACGGCCATTCGATGCTGTAGATATGAAAAAGATCATACTCATCGCTCTCTGCATGATGTGTATTATCGGGACAGCATCAGCATACCAGTTTTATCTCAGCTGTCCGGAATCGGTGCAGGTTGGCATTCCGTTGAAATGTTCCATTGACAGTAACTTCCCTGCCGGGACAACATTTGATGTGGCGATGTACCAATCCGGATATACCGCAACACCCGTCAAAAGCCAGACTATGACCATCCAGGAGAATAATCCCACTCAGTACTCGATACTGGATACCAAGGGATTACCCGGTGGGCAATACAAGGTGGAGATAGATTTCATGGGTAACGATGAGGGTCGACTGTCAACCGATTCCGTAACCTTGCAACTCCCGGTACTTATCGACCGTTCAGGAGAGATAACGATTACCTCCCCGATGACCCAGATAATCACTGAAGCTCTCCGCATCGAGGGGTCTATTGCGAAAATTGGAAATGACGGGGTTCAGATTGAGGTCAGAGATCCTGACGGCAGCAGCATCTTCGGGCCAAAGTGGATAGGTACAACAGAACTCATTCAATCCGGGGCAGGAGAATTCACGCAAAAAGTTCCCGTGATCAAGCCTGGTCAGTATGATGTATATTTCAAGGATCAAAAGAGCTATATCGGGGTGAAAACATTCACGGTCACTGCTCCTGTAACGGTACCGACAACCGTTCGTACAACAACAGTAGTTACCTCCCGCCCCCCGACAACAGTACCTACCCCCCTGCCTACAACCACCCAGGCACCTCTTTCCCTCCTGCCAATTATTGCAGCGCTCTCGTTTGTTGGTTTTGTTTCCGTAGTCCTGATGAAAAAGCGATAAGAGAATAGCACTTTTTTTACCAGGTTTGTAAGGCTTAAAAAATAGATGTTCGTTTTTTACAAAGATAACAGGAAACCTGCAACCTTGTAATCCCGATACTCTTAAGCAGGGAAAATAGCCTCGCATCGGGCTCCGATTACCCGTTTCACCATCAGGAAAACCCGGTAAAACGCTCCGATTCAACTCTGCGAAGAATATCGCAAATTTGACGTCTGTTTGATAAAATAACTCCTTATCGCACCCCAATTCTGACCCTGAAAGCTGCGTGAGTTTTGATCATGAGCCTGTTTTAGTCCATCATGGCCGGGATCCGCCCCGTGAAGACCCTTGGCGACCTTCTAAACAGAGATCAAAAATGGACAAATATTTCAGGTTATTTTCGCTAAAAAGACATTATTTATGGGTATTTTGGCACAATGATGGCAAGGGAAAGGTCAAAGACATGGCTTTGAAACGTGTTGAAAGATTTCCTGTTCCCCGGATCCTGTATAAAAATACGTCCTCGATAAGAATACTGCAAAAAAGGAGATGGATTCTCTTCATCCTGATTATGACTTCATCTTTTTCCAGATGTAGATTTCATAGATGAACAGCACAAGGATTACCAGAGACCCGCCAAGGAAAAATGCAAATGCCAAATCCGGCATTGTGGCGCTGGCAGATGCGCCTATATCCGGGGGGATGGGGACCGGAGTGACCAGCGGCGCCTGAACAAGGGTGGGCAGGAGTGTGGGTTCGGGGGTGATGTTGCCGCCAATAAAACCCGGTACTCCCTTTGCTGCTGCAGCAGTCAATTCAGGAGCTGGTGTGGCATTTTGCAATAACCCGTCGGTTACTGCTTTTGCTGATGTGACTGCTGATTCCTGTGCAGCCATACGCGTTGCCCCGTTCATGCTGCTGCCGGTCGTGATGCCCTGTTTGAGGACAGGTGACAGCATGGCAATAACCAGCGACCCGAACAGGACAATCCCGAAGAGTGAAGCGTATTTCAACAGCAGCGATCGCACATTGGACTGGCGGGGGGCAACGATCAGGAGCTGGTTTGTGACAGCATAGATTTTTATTTCCCGTCCTTTGACACTGTATTTTGTTTCTGCAACCGTGATCAGACCTGCTTCGAGCAGGTTCTCGATATGATATTTTGCGGTTGTTAAGGGGATATCAAGCCTGTCAGTGATCTCCGTCAGGCTTTTCTGGCCCTCCGCAAGGAGCTGGAGGATGTCACTTGCGGTCTGGCTTGCCATCGCTTTTGAAATCTTCTGTGCCCGCTCATCGCCTGGTTCCAGGATTACAACATTATCAGCCATGCAGCGCCGCGATTATCCGTTCGCGTCCTACCTTTAAGGCAAGGTCAAGCTGGTTTGCATCCGGTCCGCCACCCTGCGCCATCGCTGGTTTACCGCCACCTTTTCCCCCGAGGAGGCTGCAGACCTGGCTGATGATCTCGCCGGCGTTCACCCGCGAGTCACCCGAGGTGAGCACTACCCGCACCGTATCCCCGGCCCCGGCAATCAGAGCAACACCCCCTTTCTCTGAGATGGACGTCGCGAGTGCAGCGAGCTCTTTTGCTGGGAGATCGATGCGCCTGATGACCACCGAAACACCGCTTATTGATTCTGCAACGATTGTTTGCATCTCCAGGTCTACCAGCCGGGCACTCATCCGCTCGATATCCTTCTTTTGATCCTTCCATTCATTGAAGAACCGCGACACGCTTGACGGGAGGTTATCCGGCTGCACCGAAAGGACTTCAGAAGAGGATGCAACAATGTTTTCAAGGTGCTGCATATAAAAGATCGCGGCCAGACCCGCGGAAAATTCGATCCGTTCAATTCCGTCCTGGATATGTTCAACCCGTATGATCTTGATCACGCCGACTTCACCGGTGTTCCGGCAGTGAGTACCGGCGCAGGCTTCGATATCACCGGCGACTTTCACCACCCGGATATCCTTCCCCGGGGGAACGCCCCCCTGGTAAAGGGAAAAACCATACTTCTGCTCAGCTTTTGTGCGGTCCTCAACCGAGATCTCAACCGGCTGGCTTGCCATGATCATCCGGTTTGCCTCAGTCTCAATTTTACGAAGTTCATCGGGTGTGATATGCTTGAAGTGCCGGATATCAATACGGGAACTTTCGCTTCCTTTCTGAGCTCCTGCCTGGTGAATATGCACTCCCAGGACCTCTTTTGCAGCATGGAGAAGAATATGCGTAGCGGTATGATGGCGCATCAGGGACCATCTCCGCTCCTCATCTACCATCCCTTTTACCCGTTCGCCGCGCCGGAGAACTCCTCCGGTGATGTGGTGGAGTATCACTTCCCCGATCTTTACCACCCCGTCAACCCGGACCATACTGTCAGAACTGACCAGCGAACCGGTGTCTGCCGGCTGGCCACCACCATCAGGGTAAAAGAGCGTCTGGTCGGTCACCGCATAGCCATCAAAAAAGTCAAGCACGACCGCTTCGAATTCGATGTCCGAGGGCTGGTCGTAGTAGAGCTTTTTTGTCGGGGGGAGTCCATCGACACGTGCCAGATACTTTGAGGTTTTGTCCTCAACAACCTCTTTTTTCGACTCGGAATGCATATCCGCCACCATTGAATAGAAATTGTCAGGCAGGTCAACAACAGCGCCTTCTTTTGTAGCAATATCCTTCACCATTTCAGGCTGGATGCCGTGTGAATCGTAGAGGGTGATGATCTCGGAGAGCGGGACACGCTGGCTCTTGGCTTTGTAGGATTTTGCAATTTTCTGTACGATCCTCGTTCCACGTTCGAGCGTGGATGCGTATTTCTCGGTCTCCCGGTCAATAATCTCACGGACAATGGAAATATCCTGCTCAAAGGCATTTATGCCGATGATTCTCGTCTGCTGTTCGACAAGATCGGCAAGCGGTTCCTGTATCTTAAGTTCGTTCATCATCCGCAGCGTTCTCCGGATGACAAGCCGGGCAAGGTAGCCCTCCCGGACATTGGACGGAACGATGGAATCGCCGAGCATGTACGCCAGACAGCGGGTGTGATCAACTACCGCGTATACCTTCTCGATCGGGGTGATCATCTTGTCGAGTTTTTCCGGGGAAATATCAATTGCTGCTGCTACTTTCTTGCGCAGCTGGAACAGATTCGTGCCGGAGATGTCCATGAGCCCGGCAAATTTTGCATTGAGAGCAAGGATCTTGGTGAACTCCTTGTTGTCAAGCATATGCGAGAGCCCGGCTGCACTCATTACTCTGCTGACCATCTCCGGAAAAACTGCATCATAGATGGTAGGTGAACCTTTGGATGCCCATACTAGTCGTTCAAGCCCGTAACCCGTATCGACAATCCGGAGCTTCATCGGGTAGTACATTTCCCCGTTCAGGTCATATCCCGGTGCCGAAGTCTTTTGACGGCCGAGGCTCATGAAGACCAGGGTTGCAATCTCAAGTCCGCCAATAAGCACTTCAACACTTGGGCCTGCATTCCCGCCACCGATCCATGGGTGCTCCTTATACGTGACTTTGGTGATATCCCCCCCGATGGAGGCGATGAACTGGTCGCACAGTTCCACAGTCCGGTCTTTCCAGTAGATCTCTTCTGCAGGTGTGTTGAAAGCGTGATGCGCCATCATCTCAAATGTTGTGAGGTGCCTCCCTGATCTGCCGACTGAATCGAGATCATTGAGCCGGATGCACGGCTGGGATATGGTGAGCGGATTTGCCGGAGGTGGCACGACACCCCCGGTTACAAAAGGCTGGAAATCAGCAATCGATGCGATAGTGAGGTAGATATCGTCCCGCCAGCGTGCAACGACCGGGTAACGCCCGAGCCGGGTGTGGCCTTGCTTTTCAAAAAAGGAGAGGTAAGCCTCACGCATGCTGTCAAGGGAATGAGTGTTGAAGACCGGGTTACCGATAAAATTATAGGGTTCACACGGGGCATCACCGCATATTTCGCGGGAACTGTCACGTGTCCAGAACGCTGAGCCGCAACTTTTACAGACCTTGCGTATCATTCCCTGGGTCTTAAAATATTCCAGCTGGTATTCTTCTTCGAGCATGAATTATCACGTAATCGTCAGTACAGTTGATTACGAACGGTAATTATTGTATTGTATACGCTTATTTTTTCCAGGTATCCTGGTACCAGGTTTCGATGTGCCGGAATGTTCCGGTCTCCTGCGCTATCCTGACTGCCAGCAGGTGCCAGCACGTCCTGCCACGGTAAAGAAAATCGCCACAGGTACAGAAATCTTCATCCACCACATATTCGGCAGTCCTGCCTTCCACAACAAAAAAATCCAGGTATTTTTTGATTTTACCTGAATCGAGTGCAGCAAGGGCTTTTTTCCCCCGTGTGCCAAAAGTTTCTTCGATCTCGAGACGAAGGGATGCATCGAGACCCTTTTTTTGGGAGAGACGCTGCCAGAGATCGCTCATGGGATTATCTGAAAGACTGGTGGATCATCGATATACTGCCAGTCCATCCGGGTGGAAAGGCGCTGCATAGCGGGAGATTCAAGTGCGTAGTGGGTTGCTTCAATGCAGGGCATGGCAGCAGTGCGTGCAACCGAATGTTTCATTTCAGCAGAAAGAAACGTATCGGCACCCAGTGCTTTTGCCTCTTCAAGAAAAGCCGGATCAAAACCACTACCGGCGACAAGTGCCAGCCGCCGGATCTTTTTTACCTTTCCCCAGAGACGGCAATTTCCTCCAAGACGTTTCGATATCTCAGCAGGGGACAATGTGCAGGAACCAATACATCCTGTGGACATGCGTGAAACGTCTTTGAGCGAGAGAATCTCTGCAAGAGCATCGTTAACCCCCTCAGGTGCCCTGTCGAAATTTGTGTGCATGACATACAGGTTCATGTCTGCGGAGAGGAGGGCGCGCATCAATCCCGCAACACGCCCGGTAATGGTCGTGACCGGTGTCCATAAGGGGGTGTGATGAACGACCAGCATATCTGCTGATGCCGTTATTGCCTGTTTTACCACGTTCTGTGTTGCATCCAGGGCGCAGCACACCCGGGAAATTTCCTGTTTTCCTTCAACTACAAGCCCGATTCGTCCGGCATCGAAATCCTCAGCAAGCTCGGGAGGGGCGAGTCGCTCCATCTCTTCAATAAAGGCATGCACATGCATAGACAAGTATCGTTAGGAGGGGTTAAAAAAACGCATATTACCATGGATAATAACAATTAATTTAAATATACATTAAAGCGTATTTCTGGTATGCAGAAGTCCATCGATCAGATCAACGAGCGGATCCGGGACGGCGCTGCCCGCGTTGTCACTGCCGAGGAAATGCCCGCTATTGTTGCCGAGCTGGGTGAATTGGGGGCGCTCAAAGAAGTTGACGTGGTTACTACGGGGACATTCGGTGCCATGTGCTCATCAGGCGCATTCCTCAATTTCGGGCATGCCGAACCACCGATCCGGATGGAACGAATCTGGCTGAACAATGTGGAAGCATACGGCGGACTGGCAGCAGTCGATACGTATATTGGTGCGACCCAGCAATCCGATACCCTCGAAGAGCAATATGGCGGAGCGCATGTAATCGAGGATCTTGTTGCAGGAAAATCCGTGGAACTCCGGGCAAGTTCACGGGGCACTGACTGTTACCCGCGCAGGACAATAACCACCGATCTTCTGCTGGAACATTTCAACCAGGCTATCATGTGCAATCCGCGCAATGCTTACCAGCGCTATAATGCAGCGTCCAATTCAACGGACCGCGTTTTGCATACGTATATGGGGGTGCTGCTGCCCAATTGCGGCAATGTATCCTATTCCGGTGCGGGAGTGCTCAACCCCCTCTCCAATGACCCAAAACTCCGTCTGATCGGAAGCGGTGTTCCGATCTTTTTATGCGGAGCACAGGGAATGGTGATTGGTGAGGGAACCCAGCACTCACCAGCCGGAGGATTCGGGACCCTGATGGTAACCGGGGACTTAAAAGAGATGTCGCAGGATTACATGCGGGCGGCGACCATGACCGGATACGGGGTCACGCTCTATGTAGGGCTTGGCATCCCGCTCCCGGTGCTCGATCTTGATGTAGTGCGTGCGACTGCGGTCAGGGATGAAGACATTTCAGTGGATCTTCTGGATTATGGTGTACCAAGCCGGAACCGTCCTGCAATCAGGAAAATAACCTATGCTGAACTGCGGAGTGGTACCGTTGAGATAAACGGGGAGGAGGTACGGACATCATCGCTTTCGAGCTTCCGGAAAGCAAGGCAGGTAGCCGGAGAACTGAAACACTGGGTTGAAGCCGGTAAAATGCAACTCGCGCTTCCTACCCGTCTGATCGATTCAAAAAAGCCGGTAAAACCCATGCACCAGAGTGTAAAAGGCCCGCGGGTGCTGGACATCATGGACCGTCAGGTCGTCAGTATCGGGCAGGATGAAGAGATTACCACAGCGGCAAAAAAACTCCTGAAGGGGGATACCAACCACCTCCCGGTCATCAACAATGACAATATCCTGGTCGGTATAGTAACAACGTTTGATGTATCAAAAGCGGTCGCAAATCCCGGCAAAGCCTTCTTTGTCAAGGATATTATGAAAAAGAAAGTAATCACGACAACACCCGATGAAGCTGTGGATATTGCTGTGCAAAAACTCGAGAAGAACAATATCAGTGCCCTGCCGGTCGTGGATGGCGGGCACCATGTAGTTGCCATGCTTACGGCAATAGATCTTGGAAAGCTTTTCGGCGGGAGGTGGCTGAAATGAAACTGCTGGTGACGTTCTCGCGCAAGAAAGGGAGAAAACCGATTATCGCACAGGTCGTCCGTGACACCGGTGTCCTGATAAATGTAGAACGGGCGATCATTGATTCATCGGAAGGAGAAGCGCTCATCGATGTTCCGGACGACCAGTGCCAGCTCGTCAGGGATACGATGATCAGTCTCGGTGCAACGGTACACCTCCTTGAACATGGCATCAGTGTAAACGAGAGCGAATGCGTGGATTGCGGAGCATGCATCAGCATCTGTCCCCGTGAGGTCTTCTCGCTGGACCGGGACTTTAAACTGAAGCTGGCAGAAGAAAAATGCGTGCTCTGCGGTAAATGTATCGAAGCGTGTCCGCAACAGGCGCTCACGCTTCCTTTATGATTCGCGCACCTTTCGTGTTCCGCGAAACGATAGCAACAATACTTGCCGATGCGCCCGAAGATATTGCTGCCGCGAAATCCGGTATGATTGAGGCACGGCAGGTGCTGGAGGCGCATATTGTCCGCGATCCTTTTTTTCTTTCTACCTTTGATCCCTATACGCCGGACTCCCATGAGCAGATAATTCTCAGGATGGCCCACGCAACGCGAAAAGCCGGTGTTGGTCCCATGGCAGCGGTGGCAGGTGCAATTGCATGGGCTGGTGTTGAGGCAATGGTGGATGCAGGTGCAGTGTTCGGCGTGATCGATAACGGCGGTGACATTGCACTCCTGAGCGATCGCCCGGTCCGGGTCGGAGTCCATGCCGGTGAGGCAGTTTTTTCCAACCGGATTGCCTTTGTTGTCCCTCCACAGGAGAAAATACTGGGTATATGCACCTCATCGGCAACGGTTGGACCTTCCATCTCCTTTGGTTGTGCGGATGCTGTTACGATATTCTCTCATGATGTTGCGCTTGCCGATGCCTGGGCTACCTCGGTCTGCAACCAGATCCGTCCCGATGACCAGACGGTTCTCGACCGGATAAACCCGGATGAAGTTACCGGGATTTTTGCCATTATGGGAGATACCCTGGTGAAATGGGGAAATCTCCCGCCCCTGGTTTCTGCGGTGGTCGATGAGCAGCTGATAAGTGCAGGAGATCGGATATAACGGGAATAAAAAAACTTTGTCTGTGTTCTTTATTGACAATGTGTTTGAAAAAAATGGCTGGAGAATTCCTTTTCCATTGCTATGAAATTCAGGATGCTGGTACGAATGAAGGAGGGGACCGTGCATGTCCCCCCATGCTGCCCCTGCGCTGAGCGATGGTGCGTAGCACCTGTTTGAGGAGTTATCGCATCGGGGGAGCCACAGCGGCGGGGGTGAAACCCCCTTGAGCGTTTAGCAGGTAATTGAGCATTTCTCCAGAGCAGACTTTTAAAAACGACACTTAGTCACAATAAAACTATGCGGAGACTGAAGAAATGCTGACAAAATGCGTATATGGGAGATTTCACTCAAAAAATACCATTATGTTACCCTGATTAAGGAGGGTCTGTTTATCCTTCAATCATGTGCTTCACCTGAATTTCAGCAGGGAGAGAAAATACCTTTCTTTTCATTTGCCACAAAGGAACCTGCCTCCTCCCTTGCGATCTACTAAATGAATGCGAATATGCACGCAACAGAACATTCTGAAAAAAAGAGAAATTCAGGTATTAAATTTACAAAGGCCGTTTAAATCTGCGACGTTGATGTTGAAGTTCACTTATATAATCAGGAACCTGTCTTTTGATTACTCCCAATCCTCCGCAAACCGGGCAATCATTCCAAAAAATATCATAACCAACAATCGTATGAATTTTACCTCTTCTGCATCCATGATTTGGACAAGGTATATTCACATACATATTTTTCTTTTATTTTTATAATACATATAGTTTGTGTATTTAATTAAAATGAAAATAAATGAAATAATTACTTTTTATGATTATTTTAGGGATATTTTCCAATTTTAATGAGAAATATTTGAGAGATCCAACAGAACGCGGATACGGGCTTTTTATGTGTCGTGTCCATGAAATATTCTCTGGTGAATTTCGGCTAAAAAGACCGTATGACAGATGCCGCCACTACCGAAAGGACTCCCCTGCAGCGGATTGGTGACGAACGATTAAAAAAATCTCTGCCCGCCGTGCCTTTTGAGAAGCCAAAGGCGGGTGTTCATCGTCAGGCAATTTGGTTCTGGTTTGAATATGATGAGTTCATGCCGTTTCTCCAGAGCCAAAAAAATATTCTTTATCCCCTTCCCCTGTTTTGGACACGTACGCAACCGGATCGGTGGAAAGTTCATGACGATTATTCTGTCAATACGGAGGATTTTCGATATATTTCAGGCCATCGGTATAAGCAGATTTTCCCGTAAAGGTCACGAGCGGGTGTTCGCCATCTGACACCATGATTACGGGTTCATTATCTTTTACCAAAAAGATCAGGTCCAGAAGTTCTACCTCATCAATTTTTACTCCTCTGGTGAGTGACGAGGCAGGCTCCAGTTCAAGCCGCTCACCAACCAGCTCATCAGGCAGAATGCGGAAAAAATAATAAAATACCTGATACGCATTGAGCAGATCTGAGACAAGCAATTCGTGGCGCAGGTTTGAATCGAGTGCATCTATCCTGTGGGAAAGGCATATGACATCATCCTCGCATTCTTCGAAAAGATGGTCCGCAAGGGCCACCAGGGTGGGATAAGGAACTGTGGCTCCGTCAGGATTCATTGCCAGTCATTGGTTGTGAAGACATAAAAAAAAGCTCATGAAGAAGCATTTTTTTTTGAGCAGCAGGACAAAACCCTTATTCACCCCCATGAGGAATGAATAAAGGTGAAAGAAGAGGATACGGACTGGGCAATCTATCACCTCATTGTCAGGGAACCCTCTATTTCGCTGGAAGGTCTGGTCACGGCAAGCGGGCTTGACTCGTGCATGGTTGATGCATCGCTCAAGCGTCTTGAACGATATCTTCTGATCGAACAGACTGACGGGAAACTGCGCGTTCTGAACTTTGGTGAAGCCCTCCTGCGCTGCCAGATTAAGTACTCCGGGGATCTCCCGTACACCCTGGAAAATGGTGTGATTAAAGAGCGGAAAAGGTAGCATGCCAGGAAACGAAGTTATTATTCTCCGGGTTGGCCACCGCCCTGAGCGCGATCAGCGGGTAACCACTCATGTCGGCTTAACAGCCCGGGCTCTTGGTGCAAAGGGGATGTACCTGGCTGCCGCTGATAAGGGTGTTGTCCAGAGTATTGAGGATGTAGTCAGCCGGTGGGGTGGTGACTTTTTCTGTAAGGATACGGTGAAATGGCGCTCCTGCATACGGGACTGGCAGGCAGAGGGGGGGACTGTCGTTCACCTTACCATGTATGGCCTGAACCTTCCCGATGTGATAGGGGATATTCAGACCCATGAAAAAATTCTCGTTATTGTTGGTGCCGAGAAAGTGCCCGGCGAGATCTATGGACTTTCAGATTATAATGTGGCCGTGACCGGTCAACCCCATTCCGAGATATCGAGTCTTGCCCTTTTTCTCGATCATTTTTTTTCCGGGCAGGAACTCAGAAATGAATTTCCCGGGGCCCGGATACGTATTATCCCTTCAAAAGCAGGAAAACAGACGGAGGAAATGTGAAGGGCCGGGTGCTGGTCGCCGGATTTTCAACCCGGCATGTGGCGCAGTCAGCAGCGTGTGCAGGCTATGAAGTATGTGCCGTTGACCATTTCTGCGATCAGGACCTTTCCTGGTATACAACAGACAGGGAAAAATTTTCAGAACTTGCAGATCTTCCTCATGCGGTGCACCAGATATGCCGGCGCAATACCTTTGACTTCGTTATTGTCACCTCGGGTGCAGAAGATCTTGGTATCCCCCTTCCGCTCTGCGGGACTCCTCATGGCAACGTCACCCGTTTTCTGGATAAACTGGATATCCAGCATTTTTTTGAATCCCTTGGCGTCCCTGTACCCCGGCTCATGGATGAGGGGGACTATCCTGCCATGATCAAACCCCGGAGGGGAGCCGGGGGATGGCGGAACGCGATCGTGCGGGATGGTCCCGGGTTTTCTGCATGGGAAAACCTGAACCCCGGCATACCCTTTATCCGCCAGGAAATCGTTGAGGGTATTCCTGCAAGCGTTTGTTGTGTTGCCGATGGTACAAGGGCGCGGGCGATTACTGCAAACGAGCAGATTTTACGGGGGAAGGGAGAATCCTCGTTCGGGTTCTGTGGGTCGGTCACACCATTTGATCATCCGCTCTCCCGGGAAATGATTACCCGGGCAGAACAGATCGCTGCGGCAAGCGGGTGCCTCGGCACCATCGGGATTGACTTTGTTCTTGGCAGCACTACTGCGTATGCAATTGAAGTAAATCCGCGGTTTCAGGGAACAATCGATACCGTTGAAATGGCATATGGCTGTAATCTTTTCCAGTATCATGTCGATGCCTGTGCCGGAAAACTCCCTTCAGGGGTGCTCTTCCCGCGACAGGTTGCAGTACGCAGCATCCTCTTTGCAGACCGGGATTTGACTATTACCTCAGATCTGAAAGATCTGGCATCGTATGTGGCTGACATCCCGTGGCCGGGATCATCTTTTGAAGCAGGTCAGGCATTAGTCAGTGTGTATGGCTGGGGACCGACCCGCGAAGCTGCATTTTGTCTGCTGGATAAGCATATTAGCACCGTCCGACAATACATACGGTGATGGATCCCATAGATGACCTGCTGAATGATCCGGCCATACGTGCATACCTTCACCGGTTGGTAAAGGATGAAGGGCTCAACCTCATTGAACGGTTCCCGCGTGAGGGTGAGTACAGCGATGAAGATCTTGCTGCCCGCACCGGTATAAACCTGAATACGGTGAGGCATACCCTCTATACCCTGTATGAAAAACGGCTTGCCGAGTATCACCGCATTAAAAACAATGAGACCGGCTGGCTCACGTATCTCTGGCAACTGCGTACCGATCATATCTATAGTGCTATACGGGAAGACATGGAGCTTGTACTGGAAAAACTCGAACGGCGCGAAAAGTATGAAGAAGAAAATGACTTCTTTATCTGCAAGGACTGCCAGGTGCTCTTTACTTTCCCGCAGGCAATGAACTGCGATTTCAACTGTCCGGGCTGCGAGAAACCCGTGACCCATTTTGACAACGATATGCTCCTGCGCTCCCTCAAACACCGGATCGACGATATTAAAAAATCACTCGGTCATGCCTGACCGTTCAGAAAACACCGGTGAGCAGCTGCTGCGTGAAGCAGGATGCAGCGAAAAGGTTCTGGCTCACTGCCGGGCGGTATGTGATGTCGCCCTGGAATACGCGCAGCGCAATTCCCTTGTTACTGTGGATCTGGTGAGAAAGGGTGCCATGCTTCACGATATAGGAAGAGGGGCGAGTCACACAATCCTGCATGCACAACTGGGAGCAGACCTGTTGCGTGCAGAGGGCATCAGCGAGGAGGTCGCTCGTATTGTTGAATGCCATACGGGCGCAGGACTTACTGCTGACGAATGTACACTACTCAGGTTATCTCCCCGCGATTGTATGCCACTGACGACAGAAGAGAAGATCGTCACCCACGCCGACAACCTGATTGAAGGGAGAAAACGGGTGACTGTTGATGAAAGTATCGCGTCTGCCATTCACCTGCCAAGAAAGGTAAGACATCGGATATATCTCCTTTCGCAGGAAGTTGAGTTGCTTTGCAGCGAAAAAACAGGCAGGAAAAATCATCCAAAAGTACAATAAAAAACCAGAAAACAGTATCATTTCGGAGTGTACGAATTTTTCGCTCTCATTCTTTTTCTTATTCTAGTTGGACCGGGAATATTTTTTACCGGATCTGTCGTCATGTTCAGGAATTTCCCGAAAAATTTTCATCCGATTTTTTTTCGGAGGTGAACTCCCGGCAGGTGGGCAAAGCCATGCAGTGAGGGTCCTCTGAGGCATAAAGAATAATCCTGTTCAGATCTGATAATCTTTTTGTTGATCGTATTTTTTAAAAGGGGCAAAGAAAGGGACTGGTTGTTGTAAGGGTGGTACTGCCTAGATGGTGACTTGTTTTACCTGGGGCAATGCACGGATCTGTTCGATGACCCCTGCCGGCATGGACTCTTCAACAATGATAACGAGCCGGGGCTCCTCGGAAAACTCCGGGTCGGTAACAAAGATTTGCCGGATAGAGACATCGTGCAGTGCAAGGACATGGACTACTGCGCCGACAATACCCCGCTCACTTGCATTTTTTGGAAGGACGGTGATGACAACAAACCCAAGGGATTCTGCAACTTTGGAAAGATCCGGCGTTGCCCGCATATTCAGAAAAATATCCCGGAGGAACGGGCGTTCAAGGATGCGATGTGCTGTAGAATCAACGACACGGCGATCGGATCCTATGGCTTTTGCTACCGCCGTTGCCGGGACCTCGATACCATTACAACTGATCCGCCCGTCTTCGGTTACCCCAAAACCATTCTCAAGTAAGAACCGTACTACACGACTCTGCGAAGGAGAGTCAGAAAACTCATGAATGATGTCTGACCACATACTCACCACTGGGAATGACGTATATAAATATACAGCGATGCTGATCTGAAGTCATCAGAGACAGGTTATTACTCTATAACAAAACGGTTGCAGAATTACCCTGAAGTGAGACAAGAACTCTGATATTTTCGGAATGTGAAGGTATTTTTTAAAAAAACAGGGAATTCACTTGCATAAGATTTTATTAGATAGACAACCTCTTTGTTATGGCACAAAGCGAGGGTAGCCAAGCCAGGTCAAAGGCGCTAGGTTGAGGGCCTAGTCTCGTAGGAGTTCTTGGGTTCGAATCCCATCCCTCGCATCTTAACCGGAAGTTCGAATCCCGACTTTTCTCAATGAAGACAGGGTACAGGATTCTGTTATTTAATCTCTATCGCCTGCGCACCAGTTCTCCGACAAGGATCATCGTCATTCCCAGTACCATGAGGGCGATTCCGGCCCAGATCAGGGCAATGAACGGGACCACCTTCATCGAGAGCACTACCTCATCAGGGGAAACATTCATTCCCATCAGAGCCCCCCTCAGTGTATTCTGGCTGGTGTTCGAGGGATGGACGGAGATGTAGAAATCACGACCCGGAGTGGAGATTACCGTTGGTACAGAGACCATCCCGTACAGGGGGTAGTAGGACATCACCAGCATCCTCTGCCCATGGATCTCCGTGTTCTCCACCTCTGCGAGCACAGTCAGGCCAGCGTGCTCCGGGCCCACAAAACCGTGGGATGGGTAGTAGACCTGACCAACCCCGGGATACACGAAAATATCGGTCACCACGATTGACGTTCCAAAGAGATCTGCAGAGGAACCTGTCCGAACCGGGACACTTATGGTCTCTGTTTCTGCGGCGGAACTTATCAGCACTCCCAACAGGATGAGGATCAGGGAGAAATGGATGAGAGTTCTCCCCGTAAGACGGGATGAGAAGTACTTTTTTCGGAGGGATAACCCCAGTCGCACCAGGATGATCACACCGCTCACCACCAGCAGGGGAAGACTGAAATTCACCAGTGTGTTAGGGGTGGGAAAGCGGAGCAGGGAACATATTCCCCCGATTGCCAGGGTGAGGATAAGAAGACCGGCAAAGCGTTCCCTGGTCAGGGAGCTCCCGCACCCTATGAATGCGGCGGCCAGAGCGAGGATCAGGGGGAAGCAGGCGACAGTGAAAAACGCTCCGCTGACAGAGATGGGGATCCCGATCATTCCGCCAAGGACCGGCAGGGTGACTCCGATGAAGCACACTCCCAGCAGAGCGACAATGGATGCGAAGGCGATGGTGAAGGAGAGGGATGAGACTGAACGCAGGTCAACCTCCAACGGAGGAAGATGCAGGCCGGGTTTCCAAGAAAGGAACAGGAAAGAAAGGATGAAGGCGAGGGCGATCCCAAGGAACAGGTACCCCACCGGGGAAGTTCCGAAGGCGTGGAGGGAGGGAGAGAATCCCCCCCGGGTTACCGCGGTGGCGTACAGGACCAGGGAGAAGGTGGCCATCAGGGTAAGCTCCCTCAGCCTCCCGCTCCTTGGGGAGGGGAGGTGGAAGTAGGCGGTCAGGGCGAGCCAGGGAAGCAGGGAAGCAGTCTCAACCGGATCCCAGGCCCAGTATCCCCCCCAACCCAGTACCACATATGACCAGTACCCCCCCAGGGCAATGCCCATGGCCAGGAACAGCCAGGCCGCAGAGAGGCTGCATGTGTACCAGCGGCTGCGGAGCTGATCCCGCTGTCCGGTGATCAGAGCGGATACCAGCAGGGCGAAGGCAAAGAAGACCAGGACGTAGCCGAAGAAGATTACCGGAGGATGGACCAGCACCCAGAAGGTCTGGAGCAGCGGACTCATGCCGATCCCATCGGGAGGTGCGGGCACAACCTCGCTGAAAGGACTCTGCAACAGGGGAACCAGGATAAAGACGATCAGGATTACGTCAAGGATGCGGTATGTGGTAGATTGGAAGACGGATCTCTCCTGCCCGCCCAATACTCGATAGCCAAGGTAGAGAAGGGAGAGGAGGAAGGCTATGAAGACCAGAGAACCATTACCGCTGATCCAGGGTCCTCCCAGCTTGAAGGCCAGGGAAAGGCTGGAAGAACTATAGGAATAGACCTCACCCAGGGAAAAAGTGTCAGTGACAAAACCCAGGGTGAGCAGCAGGTAGGAGGTGACTACCAGAAAGCAACCCAGCAAAGCAGCATAGGATGCCGTCTTCGACCGAAAAGCCGTTACCGTCCCTTTTCCTGATAGCAGCAGAAAATCGAGGCAGAGGAACAGGAATGCGAGGAAGAGCAAAGGTTCGGCCAGAAAGTAGGGTGCGGGGATCATGGTATCTCATCCGAAGAAAGGCGAAAACATTCTGCCTTTGAGGATTTCATTCATATTTGGAAGGGCACTTCACCAGGAGTCGTCTTGAGTCCAGGATGTCGGGAGGGTGCAGGACCCCGATGGCCACGATCTTCTGTCCTTTGGTCATTCCTTGCGGAGGGAGACCGTGATACGTCACATTCAGGGTGGCGTTTCCGTCGGTGAGCCTGAGCATGAGGACCCCCTCCTCCCCGACTGACCAGTCTTCAAGGGTGGCGAGCACCTGCACCTCCCGCTCCGAATAGGCCCCGCTTCTTACCTGGCTAACGGAGAGGTAGGGATTGATGGAGGGGGCCAGAGCGCTATAGACAAGGAAGATGCTGCCTCCTATCAGGACCAGCACGACCAGATAGAGGGGCCTGATGCGCACGAGTCTTCACTCCTCTCTGTCTGCCCTGTCCCCTTCCAGCATTGCGAGGCGTTCGGTGAGCCGCTGCACCCTGCGGTTCAGCCAGATGAACAGGAGCAGGAGAGATGTCCAGTATACCACTGAAACCAGAAAGACTTCAAGCATTGCTATCTTCCCTCTTCCTGCAAATACTGAAGCGCTTCCACTCTTCTTTCAAGGGCCTGCACCGTAGAGCCGGCTCCCATGAGGTAGGCAAACAAGATTGTAGCGGAGACCACATTCAGTGCAAGGGCCAGGATCATGGGCGGGGTGAGGGCGATCCCACTTCCGCTCACCACCTGAGGGTGCAGGGTAGGGAGCAGCTGCAGGGAGAAGTAACTGAGTGGGACGGTGACAAAGGCAAGAATGTTGTAGACAGAACCAACCACCGCTCTCCTCTCCTCATTTTCCAGCGAAAGCTTCAGGGTAATATATCCAAGGTAGGCCACCCATAGCACGAGCGTGGTAGTCTCCCGGGGGTCCCAGTTCCAGTATGTACCCCAGGCAGAGTTTGCCCAGATGGATCCAGTGACCAGAGTGACCGCCCCGAACAAAAGACCGAGCAATGCCGAAACCTCGGCAAAGGTGTCATAGCGGTTTTCCCTGCGCCGCAGGTACAGCACACTGCTGACCATGGAGATAGTGAAGGCGAGGTAACAGACCCAGGCGGCGGGGAGGTGGACATACAGGATCCGGTAGAGCTCCCCCATAGTCGCTTCCGGTGGAGCAAATACGAACGCCAGATAGGACGCAGCGATACTTCCGCAGATAGCGGAATACAGCAGGCTCTGACGCATCAGGTAGTAACTATACCCGAGGGTCTAAATATATCTTCCTCGTACAGTAGAGCGATGGCTGATAACACCCCGGACGCTGAGGGGAGCGTGGTGGAGCTGGCTGGCGTGTCCAAAAGTTACGGGTATCGTCACGTTCTGCGTAACATCACTCTGCTGATCCCGCGGGGGGAGTTTCTTGTGCTGCTGGGTCATAACGGGGCAGGGAAGACCACACTCCTGCGAATCCTGTCTACCCAGGTCAGTCCCACCAAAGGAATGGTTCGGTTGTTCGGCCGGGACCCGCGGGGAGAGGGGAGTACGGTCAGATCTCGTATCGGGCTGGTGACCCATGAGAGTTTCCTTTACCCTGAGCTGACGGTGCTGGAGAATCTGCAGTTCTACGGGCAGTTCTATCCGGTAGCGGATTCGAGGTACCGGGAAATGCTGGAGATGTTCGAGATCCGGCCCTACGCCGGGGTGAGGGTGGGAAGTCTCTCTTTCGGCCAGCGTCGGAAGGTGGACATAGCCCGGGCACTGCTCCATAATCCGGACCTTCTCCTGCTCGATGAACCGTTTGCAGGTCTGGACGAGAGAACTGCACACCTGCTGGGCGAACATCTGGCTGCCCTGAAAGAGACAGGAATCACCCTGACCATGACCACCCACTCCCCGGAGAGTGCCGGGCTCATCGGTGATCGGGCGATTACCCTGGAAAGGGGAAGCATCGTACAGGACGTACAGTATGCCGCATGAAGGGAGTTACGACTCTCGCCGGTACGGGTGGAGTATCGGGCTGCATCATGTGTGGCTGCTGGCCATCAAAGACCTTCGTTCAGAGTTCCGCAGGCCCTATGAGGTCATCTCACTCCTCACCTTTTCACTGGGAGCGGTCCTGATATCCAGCCTGACTCTCGGTGGGGGTCAGGCATCTCCGGATATGGTGGCATCCCTCATCTGGATTCTTCTTCTCTTCCTCACCACGCTCACCTATACCACCTCCTTTGCCCGGGAGGCAGATCGGGGAACCCTTGGTGGACTGAAGAGCCTCCCCTGTTCACCGCTGGCCATCCTGGGAGGAAAGGTTGTGTTCGGCACCCTTCTGATTTTTTTGGTAGGATCTGTCCTCCTCTTCTTCACCTGCCTGTTTCTCCCCCTCGATCTGGGAGGGAGATATGCCGGGTTCCTCCTCATCTATGCTCTGGGAATCACCGGGCTCTCCCTTGCGGCAGCGTTCGTCTCCGGGCTGGTGATGTATTCAGAAGGGAGCACACTCCTTCTTTCATTCCTGCTCATTCCTGTCAGTATGCCCATTCTCCTCCCGGCGGTGCGGGCGACGACAGGTCTCCTCAAAGGTACTGCGGAGGTGCTACCCGCCCTGCAGCTGCTGCTCGCCTTTTTAGGTCTGATCCTGACAGTGACCCTCCTCACCTTTACCTTGGTGCTGCAGGAATGAGGGAAGGGCAGGAAAGGGATCCTTGGGGATACCCTGTACCTCCAAATATTCTTCGGGGCAGTGCTCCTTACCAGAAAACCGTGGAAATGAGCCTTGCAGTACCACTCTGTGTAAGGAAGGCAATGTGCCCCCTCTCCTGATCTGCTGAACCTGGTGCAGGATCTCATCAGCATCCTCGCCCGAGTAAAGTTCCCCGGTCGCTTCCATGGGCTGTTGGCGCTGATCAGGAACACACCTGCAGTATCGCCCGGGGGGTGGGTCCGGATCCTTCTCGTTCTGATCGGCATTAAGGTCCTGCCCTTAAGGAATACCTATGCTTCTCCATCTGGAGGATGTATTTGTTTCCGGAAGTGGTGGTCAACCCTCTTTTTGGGACATAATCTTAATATACTGACCCGAGTATAAGACTCTTCAAATATACATGAAGGCTTTTCACTTTCTGATTGTGTTTGTGGCGTTCGCCCTCATCGCCAGTATTGGATTGAATAGTGTAACTGGCGAAACCCTGACGAATTCCAATTTTCCTCCTCCAGCCTCTCCTCCACTCACCGATCCTCCGCCAAATTCTTCTTCACTTCCTGCTTCACCCCCAGACTCTCCTTCACTAACCACTCCTCCACCAGATTCTTCTTCGATCATCGCTGCCACACCACCGGAACATAGCAATATCACCGCCTATACCGGACCCTCCACCTGCCTGGCCTGTCACCGGCAGCAGGCTGTTTCCATGTTCGGCGCTGTCCATTATCAGTGGACGGGTGCGACCCCCAATGTACCCAATATTCCCGGTGACGCGGGAAAAGACGATCTTGGGTTCAACACCTATTGTGGATCGGTGGAGACCTCGCGGCACATAGCCTGTTACAGTTGTCATGCTGGTGCCGGCCTGGCTCCCAATCAGACCATGAGCGAGACGCAGCTCTCCAACATAGACTGCATGACCTGTCATCAGGAACAATACCGGCGGACGCCAGCGCCCCCCTTTGAGAACCTGACCTATACTGATTACAACGGGACCGTTCACACCTGGCGACTACCCGTGGAAGATGCCCAGGGTAATTTCCAGTACGTAATTGATGAGACCCGTATGCCGGTTTCCGCAGTGGTGGCAGCGCAGACCGTCCACACTCCTACGAGAGGCACCTGTCTCAGCTGTCATGCCTATGCGGCGGGGAGTGACTGCGGGAAGCGGGGAGATCTCTCATCGGGCATGGTGAACCCCCCGGTTGCGGTCGATGTGCATATGTCCCCCCAGGGTGCGAACCTGACCTGTCAGGCCTGCCACCCGTTCACCAGCCACCGGGTACTGGGCCGCGGCCTCGATATCCGGCAAAATGACGTCCCGCAACGGCTGACCTGCACCAGTCCCGGCTGCCACTCCTCCACTCCGCACAACATTACTGAGGTGAACAACCACACCAGCCGGGTAGCCTGCCAGGCCTGTCACATCCCCGAGTATGCCAAACTGACCACTACCGAGATGGAGAGGAACTGGACCACCCCCTTCTGGTTCCCTGGTATGTTCTCCAACCAGGGAGGCTACAAACCTGAGGAAATCCGCCAGGGGAATGTCACTCCGACCTACTCCTGGTTTAATGGCACCAGTTATGTCTATGTTCGCGGGCAGGTTCCACCGCTCCGCCCGGACGGGATGTACGAGTTTGCCGCACCCTATGGGAGTGTGAATGAGGGCCAGATCGTTCCCATGAAGGAACATACCTCCAACTCGGCCATGCTGGACTCCACCCACCAGATGATCCCCTTCTCCACATTCACCTTCTTTGTGACCGGGGACTTCAGCCGTGCGGTCCAGGCCGGGCAGGATTACTTCGGTATGACGGGCAACTGGTCCAGGGTAAACGTGCACACCTACCAGACTATCAATCACCAGGTGGAGCCAGCTTTAAACGCCCTGCAGTGCGGAGAGTGTCATGCAGCCTATGCAGGGGGAGCGCCTACCCGTATGGACCTGCAGGGCTCCCTGGGGTATGCCCCGAAGCAACCGCTGTCCCAGACCTGCAGCCAGTGCCACTCCGTAGAGGATAATCCGGGGTTTGTGAGTGTCCATAACAGGCATCTCGCGGAAGGCATCGTCTGCTCCTCCTGTCATAACTTTTCCCGTCCCGAGAGGCAGGCCTTACAATCGAAGATAGGTGTTTACCGGAATGGTGCCTGGTACCTTGACAACGATGGTTCCGGGACATGGAGTGCCGGAGACCAGGCTAACCTGTTCGGATCGGCAGGCTGGACGTCGTTGTCAGGTGACTGGAATGGTGACGGAAAGAGCGAGATTGGTATCTTCAGGGATGGCACCTGGTACCTGGATTATAACGGCAACGGCATATGGGACGCCGGCATTGACAAACTGGATTATTTCGGAACGGTCGGCTATACGCCGGTAACAGGTAACTGGAACGGAGACGCGACGGGCGACAAGATCGGGATCTACAAGGATGGTGCCTGGTACCTTGACAATGATGGTTCCGGGACATGGAATACCGGAGACCGGGCGAACGTCTTCGGAACAGTCGGCTGGACGTCGGTGTTCGGCGACTGGAATGGCGACGGGAAGAGCGAGATTGGTATCTTCAAGGATGGCACCTGGTACCTGGACTATAACGGCAACGGCATATGGGACGCCGGCATTGACAAACTGGATTATTTCGGAACGGTCGGCTATACGCCGGTAACAGGTAACTGGAACGGAGACGCGACGGGCGACAAGATCGGGATCTACAAGGATGGTGCCTGGTACCTTGACAATGATGGTTCCGGGACATGGAATATTGGAGACCAGGCTAACCTGTTCGGTACGGTTGGCTGGATGTCGGTGTTAGGCGACTGGAATGCAGACGGCAGGACCAAGATCGGTATCTTCAGGGATGGGACCTGGTACCTGGATTATAACGGTAACGGAATGTGGGACGCCGGTGTTGACAAACTGGATTATTTCGGAACGGTTGGCTGGACATCTATTGTCGGGAAATGGAGACCATAACCAGGAGATTTCCCAAAAACCCGATCCCTCCCTTCTCTTCTCGTGTTATTGATGTCTTTTGTTTTTTCTGGTACTTGCCTTTTAATAGTACCGTAACATTATGCGGAAGTGTGTTTTTGGAGAGTATATTTACGGTCATTAATTCGAAAAGGAAAGGTTCAGGAGGAATTTATTGCAGTCCTTGTTTCACTGAGATTTTATTGAGCATTCAATAAGATTTTTCTCCTCCTTCGCATTTCGCACTACTCTTAGTTTCCCTTTTTTTTCCCCCGGGTACTTTCATGGAGCAGAAGCCCCCCACCAGCAAGGCCGTAGAAAAAACCAATAAATGCCCCCTGTATTCCGGCAAAGAACCCAAAACAAATGGTAACGCTCAATACAATTGGCCAAAACCAGAACCTTGCACGTTTGAACGCCAGATTATCCTCTGACAGTTCACCTGCATTCTGTCCGTCTGATGTTTTTGTAAAAAAAGACCGGAAAGAGGAAGTGCCGGGCATATCTATTTGAATTGTTATTCCCTATATATTAATTTTATTTTTTTAATTTATTCATTTTAATTTAACTACATTGATTTCTGAACAATTTTTACCCATATAATCACATTTTATGGAAATAATGCCTGAATCCCTGGATAGCAAGGCCTGTTGATATTCAGGAGGAAAATTCCTCAATACTTTGATGTGAACAAACCACCGATGTGTACAGAGAACTTCATGAATAATCCCCCCATGGAAAAAGCAGCGCTGGATCACCTGAAAGAAAAAACTGCCCGTTTATCCGTTATTTCCAACAGCGGGCTTGTCCTGATGAAATTTATTGTCGGGTTTGCGATTGGGTCTGTCAGTATCATTTCAGAAGCAATCCATTCATCGATGGATCTTGTCGCAGCGGTTATTGCATTTTTCTCGGTTCGGAAATCAGCCGAACCACCTGATGCCCATCATGCATTCGGTCATGGCAAGTTTGAGGATATCTCTGGATTGATTGAAGCTCTTTTGATCTTCGTTGCTGCGATCCTGATCATCTGGGAGGCTTCACAAAAACTGCTCGGAGAATCATCCGAGCTGTTGCAACCGGAACTGCTCATATACGGTATTGCGGTTATGGGTATCTCTGCGCTGGTGAACTGGTTTGTTTCCCAGCGGTTAATGAAGGTAGCGAAACAGTCTGATTCCATCGCACTCGAAAGCGATGCATGGCACCTGCGGACGGATGTCTATACTTCGCTGGGGGTATTTATCGGGCTCATTCTTATCCGTTTGACCGGTATCACTCTTCTTGATCCGCTTATCGCTATTGGTGTCTCCCTGGTTATCCTGAAGGCCGCGTATGATCTCACCCGGCGTTCTTTTTCGGATCTCATCGACCAGAGCATCCCCCTTGCAGATGAGCGGAGGATACAGGAGATCATCTGCGATCATGCAGGTAGTTATGCCGGATTTCATGACCTGAAGACACGGCGATCCGGTCCTGAAATCTTTATTGAGTTCCATCTTGTTATGCCCGGCACGGTCTCTGTGCTGCAGTCCCACGATCTTTCCGATCATCTTGAATCCGACCTGAAAACTGAGTTTCCGCGGGCCAATATTACCATACATACTGAGCCATGTAACGAAGGGTGTACCCGGTGCGGGTCGTTCTGCACCTTCTATGACAAAAATAAACGAGATGGGGAAACACACGAGTAATTCGCGGGTTCCTGGTGGACTGGGATCGGAGTTTTTTTTGTGAACAGGTTCCCCGGTAAAAAAAACGATTCATACGATTTTAAAAAGTCAACAGTACTTCATAAATAAAGGCGGTGACAATTAATCTTTACCAGCGTAAAGATGATGAGTACTGGAACAGGAAGGGTATTTTCAACACGTACCGCTTGAAATTTCCCTTTTTAATTATATTACTGATGCAGGAGGGATTTGGCCTTGATGCAGATCTTTAAGACAAAAAAAGAGCAGGAACCGTCCATCACTGAAAAAATTGACGAGATCTGCGAGAATGCATGGATACGGTTGTACGAACCAACAGAAACCGAACTTGCAATCGTTGCAGAAAAATGCACAATCCCTCCCGAATTCTTAAAAGCAGCCCTTGATGAAGAGGAACGTCCCCGCATTGATGCGGAAGATGATGTTGTCCTGATTGTCATGGATATTCCGGTGATGACTGAATTTGAAGAGATCAAGACCTTAACCACGCATCCGCTGGGAATCATCATCGCCAAAGATTATCTGGTCACGGTCTGCAGCCGCAAGTCGCAGGTCCTGGATGATTTTGTTGCCGGGAAAGTGCGGCATTTTACGACTGCAAAACGAACCCGGTTCATGTTTCAGATCTTTTACCGCAATGCATCGGACTATCTCAGCCACCTGCGCCAGATTGAACGATCGATCTCCCGGATTGAAGTTGAGCTTCATCGCTCCATGAAGAATGTGGAGCTCTTCCAGATGATGGAACTGGAAAAGAGCCTGATTTATTTTTCAACCTCCCTCAAAAACAACGAGGCTGTTCTTGAACGCATCCTGCGCTCAAAACCGCTGAAGATGTACGAGGAGGATGCAGAATTTTTAGAAGACGTTATCATCGAGAACAAGCAGGCAATGGAGATGTCCCAGATCTACCTCCATATCCTGAACGGGATGACCCAGGCATTTGCCACCATCATCTCAAATAATCTCAATATCGTGATGAAATTTTTAGCGTCAGTAACAATTATCATCGCGGTGCCGACGATGATTGCAAGTTTTTATGGAATGAATGTGATAGATATTCCCTTATCTGACAAACCTCTTGCCTTTGAGATCATCTTTGGTATTTCAGTCATAATTTCGGTGGGTATGGGCCTGCTGATGTGGAAGAAAAAAATATTTTAAAAATTCTCCCGATTGCAGGTGTTTACTACGATATTTATAGTTGTAAACCCCACGCACTACAAAATGGCACTTCCGCCTCAGGATGCTGTACCCGGCTCCCCGTCAGAAATCCCCCTCAGTCAGGTCATCAGTGACGAACTGTCTGCTGTCCGGAAAAACCGTGCAGGGCTGATGGCAGAACATGGTAATTACCGAATACATATCGGTATTCTTTGCCTGTGTGTCGGTATCAACGCAACCTATTCCCTTCTCCGGCGTGACTATCTGTATCTTTTTATCGCTGCCAGTTTCTATCTCAACATGTATTATTTCATCACCCTTCTGATACCCCAAAATTTTAATAAAAATGCGGGTCTCCCGAAAGCTGATATCTCCCGGTTCCGGAGCTGGCTTAAAGAGATAGGGCTGACATCAGGAACAGCCCGGTTTACGAAGTTGTTTATCAATTCCCTTTTCATCAACAGCAGGACATTATCTCTTGGGATCAGTCTGATATTCACCATAGATATTCTCTATGCGATCCGGGCTTATATCACCCTGGAACTCCCGATAAGGACTACTATCATTGTCATTTCCCAGTGTGTAATAATTGTTGTGTTTTATCTTCTGGTATGGAAATTAGAGCCATTCTCTATGAAGTATGTAAAGAGTGTAGAGCAGGTCAAACGCAGGCTGATCCATGAAAAACTTCCTTCCCGCATTATAACCTTTATGTTCCTCGTCGGGTTTCTGATTGCTCTGGTGTTATTTTTGACCACGATCATTCTTCTGCCCGGAATTACTCTCCAGGCATTTCTTGACGAGTCACAACTCACAAAACTGGGAAATCTCGTAGCCCTCCTCGCCCTCCTTGCCATCAGCCAGTATTTCATTATCCGTTACATCCACGGCAACACGAGCCGGACAATGGCCGACAGGCTCTTCGATTACAAAGAAAATGTTCTTCTTGACCTCCAGAAAACCGTCGGATCCGGGAACGCGAATCCTGAAAATCGCGCTGAAACGACAACCCGGCTGCTTGAAACCAAGATCTACACCATTAAGCGAAATACCCTGAATGGTTTTTTTCCGGTCTTTGTTGTGGACCTTGACTTCTCGGTTATCCTTGACAGCACGACCCGGACTGCAATAAGGGGATATATCGGGGATATAACTCCCAAGGGCTGATACCTCCACGAAGATACAGCTGCACTACTCTAAAGCTCGAGCGCGGTAGTTGTTACAGAAGTGATCTTTTTCATCCTCAGAATTATATTTCATTCAGTGAGCAAAATCGAGCAGTTGATTTTTTTTATTAATCGCAAATTAAATAATGGATATTGTACCAGTCTGGCCCCTGAATTTTTTATTCTTACGAAGACATTTAAAAAAAATTAGGCGACCAAAGCTGGAATGAAAAAAGTGACTATGATTTTCAGGCATTCTTTTTCGTATTGATGGCTCCTGCATTCGGTCTATCGCGATATGGGGGTTGCCACAGCGGCGGGGGCGGAGGCTTTACAAAAGCCCTCAGGAGTGTGATAACTATCGATTGGAGTATTATTTTCAGAAGATTTTATGAAAAATTCAGGAGTTAAAATGACACTTTACCCGAAATAATCAGGTGATTATCAATAATCCGCCCCCAAATGTGATGACAACCACACCCTTTGGCATGATCGCCCCCCCTTGCGTCACCAGTCCCCCGAGGGGGACGGGGCGCATTGCGATATCCCCAGAACAGGTAACACAGCACTATCGCAAAGGGGGGAGCCCGAGCGGCGGGGGCGGAGCCTCCAAGAGCGAAATTCTCGTGCGATTAATCTTTTGACTTCAATTCACTGAGTTTTTTAACATTTCGCGTTTTCGATTTAGGGGCTGATATTTTACAATCACCAATAATTATTCCTTCTTTTCTGCCACTGTCCGCTCTTCTGCAGGGTTCGGCTGTGCTTTCCGGACCATACCGAGGATAACGGATCCGACAGCAAGCAGTGAGACTCCGATGATTGCATAGATGATAAGACTGAAGTTATCCTGCACTACGGGTAAGCTTCCCAGGAAGTATCCTGCCAGCACAAACCCGAGAACCCACAGAAGGGCACCTACTATGTTATAACCTAAAAACCACCGGTAGTTCATCTTTCCAACACCGGCAAGGAACGGTGCAAACGTGCGGATAAAGGGGACAAAGCGGGCGATTACGATGGTCAGACCCCCATAGCGGGCAAAATATTCCTCGGTTTTCTCCAGCTGGCCCTTTTTCACAAACGTGTTCTTTTCAAGTGCCTTCATTCCCACGTTTTTCCCGATCCAGTAATTGGCCGAATCACCGATTACTGCTGCGGCAAACAGGGTCACAATCAGGATTTCTACGTTGAGGAAGCCGGCCCCTGCCATTGTCCCGGCTACAAAGAGAAGTGAGTCTCCCGGAAGATAGGGAAACACTACAAAACCCGTTTCACAGAAAATAATGATAAACAGGATCAGGTACGTCCAGAATCCGTATACTGCAATAATTCCCGGGAGATATGTATCAAAGTGGAGAACAAGATCGATAAGAGAGGACGGATCCATTTCCGGATATTTTGGACGCGGGAAGCGATAAAGAATTCCTTTGATTAGTGGGTATTTTTTTACCGGGTGTTTTTTATGCGGTGTAATCAGTGACGAAAATGTACGGGGGAGACCTGACACGGTCTCACCTGAACCGTATTTGCACAATAGTGCGATGACGATGTATCACCCGAACATGCGTTATCGGATTTTTTCAGAAAGAGCCACAGCGGTGTGGGTGAACCCTGCAAGGGTCCTGTTCGTCTTTACAAAAACAAAAAAATTGTGGAAAAAAGGATCGTATTAGATCTTTTTCGAGGTGTCCCCTTTAATCATAAACTTGACAATGAGGAATACCACGAATGCAATGATGACAAAATCAATGACCGCAGCAACAAAATCCCCGACAAGGAATTTTACTGAACCTATCTCAAGAACCGCGGTTCTCCAGCTTCCCCCGGGAATGATTGCCCCGATAATGGGCATAATGATATCATTTACCATGGCGGTCACCATTTTGGTAGCTGCTGCACCAATTATGACCGCTACTGCCAGGCCAATGACCTGGTATTTCAACAGGAATTCCATGAATTCCGCAACAAATCCTTTTTTTTCTTCCTTCTTTTCTTCTTTTTTTTCTTCTGCCATGAATAATCCCCTTTCAGGAAACGATACTATTGTTTACTGATAAAAAGCCATTAACTTCTGCACCACATAAAGATTTCGCAAAAAAAGATTAAATTGGGTCAATTTCACAAAAAAAAGCAAAACTCTTTCCCAAAATTACAGGAGAACCGGGACCTGCCAGCAAGCGCAAGCATGATATAACACCGGCTCTCATTTTCTGGTATGCAAATCAGAATCAGGGTAATTATGATAGTGCTTCTCTGTAGTGCTCTTGCCATAGCCGGATGTACAAGTACCCCGACTCCACCGGCTGCAACTCCACCGGCTTCCGGAACTACCGGATCAGGAACCCCCCCTGCGTCATCAGGAGCTGTTCTGACCACCGTACCAACTGACATAGTCCCCGGTACCAACCAGGTTACTGTTGATGTGGGAGTAAAAGATTATCTGGGCAATATTGAGGTTATCTACCAGGGAGGCATGGGACAGATCCATGTGAAAAAAATATCTGCAAAAATTACCCGGGCAGATGGACAGACCCAGACCAAACCCCTGGAAAATAAGAAAGGATCTACTATCGAACTGGAAGGCACGAAACAGACAGATCGCGTCGAGGTCTGGGTGGATATGGATAACGGGCAAACCTATAAAATAAATGATGTGCTCCGCGAGTACCGCATCCATTAGTGAACAATAAACCTCACCAATCCTTTTTTTTAAAAAAAATACAGGCAGGATTTTTTAATCATGCGGGTCAACTGGCGGCAGATTCACACAGCAGCAAACTCTTTTGCTGCACTGTCTGCGGCATGTGAACAGGAAGGGTTTATTTTTCATCAGGTGGATAAACCCGCAGATGATGTAACCTGTTACAGTCTTAACTCACTGAACGAATCCCGGTACCGGGATGAGATTTCTTCTTCAGCAAGCATTACTATCGTCGGTGGTCCTCATGCTTCGGCCTGTCCCCAAGAGGTAGCGGAATATGCCGATTATGTGATCGTTGGTGAAGGCGAATTCACCCTCCCCCGGCTTCTTGCACAGATTGAACGTGACGGTGATACGAAAATACCCGGTGTGGCAACTTCCCGTTTCTCTAAACCGCCCGATACCTGTGTACGACTCGATGCCTATCCGGCATTTTCCAAGACGAAAGGCTATGTGGAGATCACAAGGGGTTGCCCGTTTTCCTGCGGTTACTGCCAGACTCCGCATATCTTTGGTCACTGCATGCGCCACCGGTCAATCGATACCATCGCTGAATATGCGAACCGGTACAGGCATGCCCGGTTCGTGTCGCCGAATGCGTTTGCTTACGGCTCCGATGGTATTCATCCCCGGTGGGAAAAAATTGAACGCCTTTTTTCACAGCTGGAGCATGCCATCTATTTCGGTACCTTCCCCAGCGAGGTGCGCCCGGAATTCATCTGCGAGGAATCCCTTTCTCTCATTGTACAGTACTGTTCCAACACAAGACTCCATTTTGGAGCACAGTCGGGCAGTGACGGGGTGCTGGAACGACTGTGCAGGGGACACACTGTTGATGAGATAATCCGAGCTGTAGAACTCTGCACCGAATTTTCGATTACCCCGGTTGTGGACTTTATTGTCGGATTTCCGTTCGAGACCGACGAGGACCAGAGCCGGACCCTGGACCTGATACAGTGGGTTGCACGGTATGGCAATGTGCACGTGCACCGGTTCATGCCCCTTCCCGGTACACCGCTTGCCGGCACAAACGCGCGATCACTCCTGCCGGAAACCGAAAAAATCTGCGGAAAACTCGCCTTATCGGGTAAATTAACCGGTTCGTGGAATGATCCTGAGATAAGGTTTTTTAGACACCCTTCAAATGATATACCATGAAAGATGTGCTATTGATAGCAGATCTCCATGGTCAATTCGGTAAAATTGATTCATTTCTGGATTTGAATCCGGAAGCGGTATTTATTGCAGGTGATATCACCAACATGGGTCCGGTTGATGCGGTCGATGACGTGCTCTCACGTATCGATGTGCCGTGTTTTGCAGTGCCCGGCAACTGCGACCCGCGTGAGATCCTCGAGACACTTGAACACTCCGACACGGTCTGCCTTCATGGCTCCCGGATTAATCTGGGAAAGATGATCATTGTCGGGGTTGGTGGTTCAAATCCGACCCCGTTCGGTACCCCGTTCGAGCTGACCGACAAGCAGATAGATGACGTGTTGAACAGCGCGATGAAAAAAATGGAGAAGACCGTTCATAATGTTCTTCTCTGCCATGCACCCCCGTATGAGTTCCTTGACAAACCCGGAGCCGAACATGTCGGGAGCCACAGCATTCGTAAGCACATGAAGTCTTTTGATCTGGTGTGCTGTGCTCACATTCACGAGGCACGGGGTATTGTGGAATCCGATGGGGTAAAGATTGTAAATCCCGGTCCGGCAATGGACGGTAACTGTGCGATGATCCATTTCGGCAACGATGCCCGGGATATTAAGATTGAACTCCTGACTGTTTAGACAGCAGCAATTCAAGATATGATGCGAGGATCGGCTCGCCATAAACTCCAATCTCTTTTGCAATTTCTTCAATACGGGCCGCGGGATTTGAATTCTCATCCTCTGCCAGTATTTCAATCTCGACAAAGGTGCCAAGGTCCTCAACCTCATCAAGCGTTATTGCTGCACCGGAAAGCCGGTAATTCTCACGCCATTTGTTCACTTCAGCAGTCCGGGTAAACCCAAGGCGACCCAGCATCTGCTCGAAAACTGCGCCGGAATCAACAACCATATTCAGTTCTTCGCGTGCCTTGAGCCCGGACGCTTTTATTTTTGGTCCCTTGTAGGTGACGAGGGCATCACCGTTGGTATACCTTACCCGGATTGCCTCATCAGTTACGCTGAAATCGCGATGGGGTGCGTTATAATAGATATCGTTTTCATGTATCCTGCCGCAAAACTGTGCATTGTGCCCGATCAGCTGCTTTCGCACAGGATCGAGCGATGATATTCCTACTTTTAATTCAAATTCAAGCATGACTGTGCCACACGTTTATCTGTTTTCGTTGCAATTTAATATAGTCAGGTGAATTATGGCAATAAAAGATGGAGATTTTATTAAACTGAGCTATTCGGGAAGTGTCGATGAGAATATTTTTGATACCACCGATGCTGCAGAGGCAAAATCTGCGGGTATCCACAGTCCGAATGCGATTTACGGTCCTGTCACGATCTGCGTCGGTCAGAAACATGTAATACTTGGTCTGGATGAGGAACTTGTCGGCAAGGAAACAGGTGCAACCGGTGATGTTGTTGTAACACCGGAGAAAGCATTTGGTGACCGGGATCCCAAACGTATCCAGTCGTTCCCAAAGAGCCAGTTCAAGGAAAAACCTGTCCGGGGCATGTCGGTAAAGATGGATGAGATGGGTGAAGGGACGGTCGTTGATGTAATTGGTTCGAAGGTTATTGTCGATTTCAATGCCCCGCTCGCAGGCCAGACCCTGTCGTACCATTATACTATTGAAGATGAGGTAACAGATCCGCTCGAGCAGCTGAAAGGGCTGGTCCGGCTGTACGCCGGCAGGGACCTGGAGATCGCGATGGATGATGGCAGGGCAACCGTAATCCTTCCCCCGGGCATTAACTATGACCGCCGCTGGCTTCTCTGGAGAAGCAGGATCATCCACGAGGGATTCGAGTTGATCAGGGATTTATCAGAAATCACCCTGGTTGAAACCTTTAAACGTCCTGAAAAGAAGGAAGAATAATCCCTCGCTTTTTTTATGGGTATTTTTCCCACTTCTCTCTCTTTCTTTCCCACGAACAATCATGAGATCCCACTATCCAGCCCGGACCTGGGGTAGCGAAACAGGAGATATGGATAAATCGATTTTTTAAAATAATCTCCACGCTCAATCTATACTATGAATAAGAAAACTCTCCTGGTATCGGGTCTGGTGGTACTTCTTATTTCCTGTGTTCTTATTACCGGTTGCACAGATAATTCCAGTACAACGAATACAACAACCCCGGCAGGCGTGGTAACTACTTCCCCGTCCGGGAGTGCAAAGTATGTGTCGGGAGATATTGTCAAAATCCCCGGTTCCAGCGCAGCCACAGCTATGCTGATTATCAGGTACGATGCTGCCACGGACACGTACGAACGGGCGCTCATCTATCCCAATGCAGATGGCAGCTGGGGATATCGCAGGAATTCCAATACGGAAAAAGCAGCAAGGGTAGCCATGGAAAAAGCATATACACAAAAAATTACCAATAAGCCGCTCGCTTCTATCGTGATCCGAACGCCAACGGTTCCAACAACGACGGGGACGGCTGTATCCACGACGCAGATAACCTCAACATCGACAACGACAACCACGACGGTCTCTCCGACCGGGAAACCTACCTTCAAGAAAATTGTTCCTGATTTTGGGGATGCCGGGACAGCAATATCCATCACCTCTCTGACCGGATCAAATTTCCAGCCAGGAGCCACCGTCACTCTGATGAAATCTGACAATTCCAATATTACGGCGACAAATGTCAATGTGCAGTCCCCGACATGGATAACGTGCACATTTAATCCACCGGTCAATGCATCCGCAGGGACTTGGGACGTTGTCATCACCAATCCTGATGGTCAATACGTATCCTATTCCAACATATTCTCCATCCACGGATCTACCAGTACCGCTACTACTACATCCCCCACCGGTTCCGGGGGTATCACCAGCATCAGTCCGACATCTACCTTTGGAAACGATGTACCAATGACGATTGTTGGTGAGGGTTTCCAGCAGGGTTTTACCGCTAAACTGACCAAGAGCGCGGGTACGGCTGTTGTGGTTGAGGCACGGAGTGTCGCATGGGAAAGCCCCACACAGGTCAGGGCCTGGTTCACTCTTCCCACACCCAAACAAATGGGAACCTATACGGTTACCGTGACAAATCCTGATGGTACTACCCGTACTCTGGCCAATGGATTTGAACAGAAGTGAGGATGTAAAGGGAGATGGATTCAGACTAAAATCCCATTTTTATTATTAAAAACCGGCTCCGGAGAACAAAATATTACGTCGATTCAGCCTACCCCCGGTTGGACCAGGAAAAAATTTTTACGATTCCCCGGTCAGGTATAACCTCGCACTGAAGATTGATCCGTGAAACAAACGTACTGTTGTTGGGCGGGGGGCATTATGATGGCTCTCGGCAAGCACGAGGAAGCTTTAACAGTGTTTGAAAAAACCCTGAAATTCGACCCATCGTATGATGTAGCCTTGTGCGGTACTGGGGTGAGTCTGACACACCTCATCAGACCGCCATCGAACCTTCACTATGGGCAGGGTGAAATTGTTGTTGAAATTTTACCTTTGCTTCCGATTAAAATCAGAGTTTTTCAACTCCATTTCCCGACAACCGGTGTCCAGCCGAGCGCTCCGAATGTGCCAGACCGGTCACCGGCATTCCATGTCCCGGAACCATCGTTATCAAGATACCAGACTCCGTTCGTGTACTGATACAGACCGATCTTGGTTTTGTTGTCTCCATTCCAGTCACCAACAACGGGTGTGGATACGTAATCGAATTCTTGTCCGAAGAAGGGTGGAGAGAATTTCGAATAATATCCTTCCCCAAGGTAATCCAAAGACCAAAATCCCCACCTGTAGTAGCCTATCTCACTCTTCCCGTCTCCGTTCCAGTCACCTACAACCACCTGGGTATATTTTTGTGGCAGGATAAGACACTCTTTATCCCCGCTTTCCCAAGCTCCATTCCCGTTATAATCCACATACCATCCACCATCCTTATAAATCCCAATCTTCGCAATTCCATTCCCATTCCAGTCGCCTGTTACCGGAGTCCACCCGGCTGCTCCGAAGGTATAAACCTTATCAATACCAGCATCCCAGGCTCCGTTTCCATTCCAGTCAAGATACCAGGTGCCATCGTTATAGATTCCTATCTTCGTCCCGGTTGCATCGCCATTCCAGTTGCCTGCTACCGGAGTCCACCCGAGTGCTCCGAACGTATTAGCACGATCACCGTTATTCCATGTCCCGGAACCGTCGTTATCAAGATACCAGGCGCCATCCTTGTAGATACCGATCTTGGTTCCGGTCGGGTCTCCATTCCAGTTGCCTACTACCGGAGTCCAGCCAACCGTTCCAAAATAATCCAGTTTGTCAATGCCGGCGTCCCATATTCCGTTGCCGTTATAATCAAGGTACCAGGTACCATCCTTGTAGATACCTATTTTGGTTGTAGTGTTTGTTACCAGAATGTAGTTGGTTTTAGTCTCGAAATCGGAACCCCCGGGTCCGGTGACCGTGAGATTTACAACATAGGAACCAGCAGTTGTGTACAGGTGGGACGGATTCCTGAGTACTGATGTGTTTCTATCCCCAAAGTCCCAGGCATAGGTAGTGATAACACCGGTTGATGAATCCGTGAATGCAACGTTGAGTGGTTTCTGTCCTGAAACTGGTGTTCCTGAGAACGCGGCTGATGGCGGGCTTTCACTGACTCTGATGTAATTGGTGTTCGTCCTGACATCAGATTTGTCCGGATCAGTGACGGTAAGTGTCACGGTATATGAACCAACAGCGGTATATTCATGGGATGGATTCCTGAGTGATGATGTCATCCCGTCGCCGAAATTCCATGCATACGAGGTGATATTCCCCGTGGATGCATCACTGAATGTAACGTTCAAAGGTTTAGGACCGGATGTTGGTATTCCTGAAAATGCAGCAACCGGGCCTTTTTTCATTATTGACCAATTTGCGCCGTTACCCGAAACAACCCTGTCATCATGATCCATATTCACAAAAATATCAACTGCACTCGCTGTCGTTATCAGGAAGAGCATACCTAGTGATACTGTACAGGAAATCACAAATAATGACGTGTGTCTCAAAAAAATCCTCCTTTATTCGCTCTCCGGGTAATATTTGGAAAAGATACGACAAACACCATGATGATACAATATTTTTACTGGGGGATGTTTTTTTATAAAATAATGCAAGGCACTGAGGCATTGCCTCCTTTATTATTTCTTCCGAATGGGTAATCGGGTAAGGAAGTCCGGACAGACCTCACCTGCCAGAAACACACCTTCTCTCGGGTCTTTTGCATGTCATTCCTGGTTGGGTTGTCGATACGTTTCCGGAGGCGGTGGTTGACAGATCCCAGACCACCGGTTCAACATTACCTGCTGATCGGATCCGGGTTCTTTCCTGATTCAAAAAACGTGAATATCCTTTACACCGGGTCCTGATCTGCAGGGATCGAATCGATAGTCTGGCACTGGCTATGATTTGAAATACAAAGCACAGGTCTGATGCAGGTGGGGGAACCGTGCCTGTCCCTCTCACGCCGCCCTGCATTTATGGGATGTATTACCGGTTCAGGGAGTATTGCATTTTGGGGGGAACTAAAAGTGGCAAGCGTGAAACCCCCGCGAGCGTTTTGCTGGGTATTGAACCTGTCTCCAGAGCGTTTTTTTAAGGGTCTATCCTTTATCCCCGTTTGATAAGCCGGTAACGAAGCAACGCTGCAATTCCGCCGAGTGCAACCAGTCGTTCCCCCGGTTCAAACCCCGATGAAAGCACAACAACAGTTGCCCGCATAGCCTCTGCTTTCTCGATAAGGTGCGTAACCTCGTCATCCCGCAGAAGTGTATCGGCTACCAGCACCTGTTCTGCTGCGCCGAATTCGATGGCTTCCCTGACTTCCTGCCGCCCGTACGCAACAGCACTGTCCTGCGAGATCCTGAGCAGTACCTCGTCCATCATCTTAACCTCGCGGGACAACTGGAGGTCGTCTATCAGCTTATCGAGTGCTCCTTTGCCGATCACTTCCTGCACGGATCCACGCCCGATCCGCCGTGTTTCGACTACAATCGCCCGATCTGCACTCGTGCCTGACTTACTTTTTGCAAACCGGACGAAATCATCCTTGATGAATCCGGGACCGGCAATGATCAGCGGACCGGTGATATCTGTGATAGTTGTAAGAATCTGTCCAAAAAAACCGGCACGGGTATCGGTATCCGATCCTTTGCCACTCCCTGCCGTGATCGTGATAACACTTTCCGGACCATACTGGCGCAACCTGAAGAGTTCTGCTTCCCCTTCCTCAATGGTCAGGATGTGGATCACTCCATACACCGAAGCCTTTACCGCCCGCTCAATCCGTTCGAGATCGACAGACCGCCACTGTTTGATCACCGAAATTTCAAATCCTGTCTCCACATTGATTGTATGATATGCTCCGGTATCAACTCCCTGCTCGATGACTCCGGTGAGCCGGAGCCGGATCCCATGTTCGGAAAACTCAACCCGCTCTATCCTTATGCCGAGCCGGACCGGTCGTTTTTCTGCCTTCTCCGGCCGTATTTTATCAGAAGCGGTATCAACACTCCTGAATGTTGTGGCAAAAACAAGGTCGCCGGTGGTAATGAGGTGCCGGAGGTGCCAGAGATCATCGATGCTCTCCGGGAATAACCGGATCTCGCCAAACCTGTCCTTTAAATCACCATATTCAGCTTTCATGGTGTCCCACAATATCGGAACCGCCGGGCGGTACGAATGCAGCAACCTGCGTTGTGTTCAGGATACCTTTGAGTGCTTTTTCTTCCTCTTCAGAAACGTTCTGTTTGAGAATACGCAGCACTTTTTTTGCCACATCGTTGGGTTCGAACTGTCCTGGTTTGAGTTCGGTATACGCTTTCGTTTTTCCTTTGATTGCCAGAGGCGGACCGCCAATGACGGCTGCATGTGGCTCGAGCATAAGCCCGATGCCGACGGCCAGCGGCACGTTCCGGTAATAGGTGCGTTCTCCCCGGACAATAAAGGAACCCCGGGAGATGAATTCACCGGATTCCGGAGTCTTGCTGACCTGTGAAGGGAGAGCACTGTACACATCTGCAGAAAAGTGCCCGCTCCGCCATGAGCCGGAATAGGACGCAGCGAACTGTGCCACCTCATCCATGTGCTCTGTCTTCCCTTTGACAATCACGACACTTGCACCATGCACATCGGCATGTACAAACAGGTCCTGTCCCCCCATGTATTTTTTGACCAGTTCCTCGTTCTGCGATGCATCCCGTCCGCCAAGTACCACTACCCCGTCGCTGGTGATAAACCAGCGGAAACGGTGGTACCACAATTTCTTCATGAAGGTAAATTCCCTCCGCACCTCTTTTTTCTTCGGCTGGGTTGTTTTCATCGCTCTGAGGGCACCTTCCTTTTTTTTCCGGAATTTTTTAATCACATCGTAATATCTGCCCGCGTTCTGTTCGATCCCTTCATGGACAAAGATTTTTACCCGTTTCCCGATATCGATGTCAACTGCTGCTTCTTCGGCATAGAAGGCAACGATCTTTTTTACGTCCGGTGATTGGTTATTCCTGAGCAGTCTCTCTATCTCCTGCCACGAATGGGTTTTACTCGCAGTGTCCAGTGAACTGATCACCTTTGACACAAACGCGTAATTCTCGTAAATCGCAGCAACAACTGCTTCGGTCTTTTCGATCTTTTCGTCGAATTTTTTTATCGCTGATTTCTGGTATTTTAAGATCCTCTCTTCCTTGCTCAGCGTTGATTTGGCTTCAGCCGTTTTTCTCTCAGCTCTGGTCAGCGGATAAAAAGCCTCCAGCGCTTCAGAGAACGTTGAAAAATACTGGACATCCTCCTTGTCCCAGATATCGATGGGTTCGCAGTGTTTTGCAAAGATTCCCGGCTTTGGTGCATGTACTACCTGAAAAAAGAGATCCTGCACGGCAGTAAAAATGGTTCCGGGATCAGCGGTACTCGCTGGCATTGTTTTGTCCAGACCGGCCTTCCGGCAGATATATTCTGCGTAGGTGCCCCCGAGCATACAGCCAATCGCAAGGCTCCGGACAAGGTCGCGTTCATCGTTCCTGATTGCAGATGCGAGATTTTCAAGGGACGCTGTGGGATCTGTGGCACCGAGGACATAGAGTACGCGGGGAACAATTTCCCGGTCTTTGAACCGGTGGTGCCTGAGTGGTTTGATTATAGTATAGTCCTCTTCAGCCAGGATGATATTTCCCTCATCAAAAAGTTCGATGATGAGCCGGTAGATAAGATTACCTTTCCCGATATCAAAGATCAGTATACGCTCTAGTCCGTGCTGGTGGATGGCAAGCACTTTTCCTCCGGACAGGTACTTGCGCAGGAACATGGCAAACTGGGGCGGATTTTTCGGGGGTTCCGGCAGGTCTTTTACCAGATGTGCTCTTCTCCCCGACTCTATTATCATCTGGTACCGGGCCTTGTTTTCGCCATTTAACCGGATACTCATTGTTCGGGAGTCAAACTGGTAGACCTTGTCTATCCAGAGCGGTAGCTTACCGGACAGATCACCGGTAATTGCCTTTACATCGATCCCGCTCATGCCCTGTTCTGATGCCATGAATGTACCACATCTATGAAGTGTTCATAGGGGATATTCTTTCTTTCATACCTCTGATAAAATCCAGTATTTTCTCTTATATTCTTCTTCAGGTAAGGTTTTTGGATTCTGGTTTCCTGTCTCCATCCTCATACCCGTGTTTTTTATTTCATAGTATAAGAAAAGGAATTCCGGACTCTGGAGAATTCCTTTTACATTGATATGATTCAGGATGCTGGTACGAATGAAGGAGGGGACATGAGCCTGTCCCCCCATACCGCCCCTGCGCTTTGCGATGATGACGTGGCACCTGTTCGGGTGGTATCGCCTCGGGGGGAGCCACAGCGGCGGGGGTGAACCCCCCCGGGCGTTTAGTTTGTACGTGAGCATTTCTCCAGAGCAGAATTCTGCAAAAGCCAGATTATGAAATATTTATCAAACCCTGTCCCCTAATGCTAACGAGGGGAAGTGTTTCTTGCCGTTTCAAAAAAAAAGGTTGTTTCTTTGCAGCGTGTGGTGTGCTGTTCTGCCTGATCGTTCTTCCCGGCCCCGCTTTTACGGCTATCCCCAGAAAACTCCTGAATGGATCACGGAGGGACCTATTACCTCTCCCTCCGCTGGGGTTGTGTCCCGTTTTTGTGGCAAACCATATCTGCTTCCCGATCATGCAAAGGAACATGAAATTATCGTGGTGAATTCCTGATGCAGGAGCGTCATCCGTTCGATACGATTTTTGAGGCATTTGCAACCACAAAAATCCCTCTTGATCTCTTGATATGCTACGTCTGGATTGCCGCCACCCTGCTCTGTATTTACCTCCCTGTCCTCAATGATTCTTTCCTCCGCATCCTGTTCGGTATCCCCATGATCCTGTTCATCCCGGGGTATGCCCTGATTGCTGCATTGTTTCCCGGTGCACAGGATATCGACGGTATCGAACGGACAGCTCTCTCTTTTGGCCTCTCCATTGCTATTGTCCCCCTTACGGGCCTTGTCCTGAATTACACTCCCTGGGGTATCCGGCTCGACCCCGTTATCATTTCACTGAGCATCCTTACCATCGGCCTGTGCCTCACTGCCCAGTACCGCAGGGCCCGGCTTGTACCGGAGAAGCGTTTTGTCCTTCCGCTGGATCCGGTACGACAGTCTATTGGCAGTGAATTTTTCCCCCGGGAAACATCGCGGTTCGAACGGATCGTCTCCGTACTTCTGCTCATTGCGATCGTTGCCGCTGTCGTAACCACGATCTATGTAATCGTTGTCCCCAAGGAAGGAGAAAAATTTACGGAATTTTTCATTCTCGGGGAAAAAGGGAAGGCCGCAGATTACCCGTCACGGCTCCTCGTCGGTGATAATGCCTCGCTCTTTATCGGGATTGGCAACCACGAGTACCGGAACCTTACCTATACGGTTGAGACCTATCTGGTCAACATGTCATTTGATGAAAAGACCAACACCTCATCCCTGCTGGCAATGGATCGTCTCGACCGGTTCACCGTACCCCTCCCCCATAACCAGACAAGCACCCTTCCGTATACTTTCATTCCAGAAAGGACGGGGTACAACCGCATCGAGTTTCTTCTCTTCAATGAGAGTGTTCCTGATGAAAGTGTACGGGGGATGGACCGGATAAACCAGAGCTACCGGGACCTTAACCTCTGGGTTACGATCAGGTCATAAGATCAGGTCACCGGTGCCAGATTCTTTTTTTTTCAAGAAAGACTCCATTAATCGAGAATTTTGTATGAAACGCGTATAAATCCGATCTGGCAATTCTTATTCGAGAAAAAAGACTCCAAAAATTGGATTCAATAAAATCTTTCCTGAAACAAGGGTATGCTATTCTGTGAATGACACTTTCACCCCTTACCTGCAAACTATTGATACCTTCAATCTTCGCTTGATAATTCATGGAAACATACTGGTGCATGAAGAAAAATGATATTCGTGAATTGATGAAAATACCTATAGCACTTACACCCTGCCTCAAGGCTAAATGTGATCAGTGGCGGGGTGGGGAGTGCATCCAGATTCGCAAAGCTGGGAAGCCCGATACGCCCCAGGTCTGGAGTAAACATGACCCATAGCGTTCCTTTTCTGAAGTTTCCTGCATAAGGAATATAACATCACTCAAACAATACACCACGTCATGTCTGATAATTACGACCAAACTGGAAACCGCAAATGAGCAAATACTATTTTTGTATAGATTGTGAGTTCATTAAAACCAAAATGGTTCCAGGAATCGGCGTGCCGATGGTTAAAGAAATGTCATGCCCGGCCTGATTCAACCCGATGGAAAGCAAGTGGCTTCCAATAGATGGTGTGGAATCCACACGAATGTCCCCGGAATGAAAATTTCATGCACATCCAGAACCAGAATGGCGAACGTCAACTCCGATGAAAACCAGTGAGAATATATTAATAAAAACGAGCTCGCCCCGGGATGCGGAGGACCTTTACCGGGAATACCTGCGGAGACATTCTGCGACCCCCTCTATTAACACCCTTCGAGATTAAACACCATTATGTCTGATAATTGCCCCCTGCGATTTTCAGAGGTGATGGCATACATAATTTACATTGTTGTTTCATTCGCAATGATTTGGTATCTTTTACAAAATACTCCATTTATCATAAAATCATGGAAAATGCCTTTCCCTCAGAGCGGGACGGCAAAACTGAGATTCAGGTCATGACGTTTTATCCTGAAAAAAGATTGGGATTGAATGAGAGAAAATCTCAGGCGGCAATCGGATAGAATCTCAATTGGACATTCTTTAAGCCGTTATTATCGTACGCCCAGAGATAACCTTCGAACATCGGATCGAATAGGTCGATGCGTTCGAGTACCGTGTCATCATCAAAGTCGTACTGGACGGTTGTTAATTGCCGGGTTACATCAGAGAATTTCGAGGACTTTGCCAGGGGTACAATATCAACTGAGCAGATCTCGGCACCGAATTCATCAACAGCACACGTTGAAAGCTGTCCAGATCCGCCGGGAGTACCAACAACCCGCACAAACACCTTGTATGCTCCGGCACGGACATAATTGCCCGCAGCATCATAGACATTCTCCGGAGCCGGTAAGGTGAATTCAGCAGGATCATTTCTCGTCGCGATATAATCAATGACATTAAAGGTTCCAACCCAGTTCTGGCTGAGTAAAATCTTGCTTCGTCCGTCAAAATTAACGAATATCCGGTTCCCGTTATTACCTGTATCATCTGTGGGAAGCTGATCAATATTTTTTATACTGATCAGGTTGAGGTTGTAATGCTTCCCACTCATGGCATTATTACCTGTGGCTGATACACCAGGGATAATGAATGCCAAAACTATCAAAAATCCAATCAGCATTGGTAGTTTTGTTTTCATGTAGCTACTCCTGCTCCCTGGAAATCTCTCTGGTCCGAAAGATTCGTGGAGCATCACATAATCTTTCGCAAGGTTCATTTGAAATTTTCAAACCTTCGATTTCTGATAACTACCTTGCAGGTTATCAAAATACACCGATGCTATATGTAATTATTTATTTTAAGAAAAATCCTATTTAATGTTTTTTTTGAGAAATATTAATAAAAATCTGTTAAAAATATAAAATGAGTTACTATAGTTAATATTTACCCAGCCACCCTGCTAAATGCCACCAGAACACAAATATGAACGCCAGGACCGGCTATGATGGTTTAATGATAAGGTGGTGATGAGTCCCTCATCCACCAGGGATGATAATTCTCACAACCCCTTACACGTTTTTTTATTTGTTGGCCCAGTGTCATGTTTCCATATACCCAGCATTTGTCCCCCGTCTTATAATTGCACTCTTTACATGAGGTCAAACTAAACAGAATCATAACAACGGGATTAAAAGCACATGTATAATAAATTCACAAACCGCAGCGGGTTCAACAAAAGAACCCTTTGATTATGTGCTACTACCAACAGAACGCGTATATGACCATCGTGTAATTGCTGATTATCGAAATATTTATGCCAATTGAATAAACATTCTCCCGCATCTGCTCTGAGCGGGTTGCAGTGGCTTCATGGTTATCGTTGGCACCCCATCTTTTCAGTGTTCGGCGGGGAGAGCAGTATGTAATGTTAAAAATGACAAAAAATTGGAGGATTATGAATGATAGAAAAGATGGCTGAGAGCTCTGGAAATGTTTTGGGCTACAAGTTGACTGGAACGATCACCGTTGATGATTTTAAAAAGATTGAGCCTGAAGTCAATGCTCTGGTGCAAAAAGAAGGAAATGTACGTCTATTGTTCAACCTAACCGGTTTTAAATGGGAGAAAATCGATGCCTTGGTGGCAGATCTGAAATTTGGACATAAGTTCCATGAAAAGATTCAAAAAATGGGGGTAGTTGGAGACAAGACCTGGGAGAAGTGGATTACATCCCTTGCCCGTCCGTTTTATGCTCAGGAGGCAAAGTACTTCCCATCAGCCGATATGGCAAAAGCTTGGAGCTGGCTCAAGGAATAATTCAAAAATTTCTTCATCCTATAAACGCCAACAGAACGCGAATATGAGCCCCACTGAAAAGATATTTTCTCTTGGGTGTTAGTGTTTAGTAAGGAATTGTTTTTCCTGGTAGATATATTCTTTAATTTCTTTTGTTATCCCGTAATGGGCAGCCGCTATAACGTTAATACCGTATTTTTCCAATAAATCTCGTTCGTTGGGGGACAGATGAATGGTAATTGTTTCAGGTATGGGCAACACAACCACCCTTATTCGATTAACTATTCTGATGAAATAATAAAGGCTGGCAAGGCATCGGTGCAATGCGGCATTTTATATAAATTTTAATAATCGTCACCTATGTCACGATAATGTGACAGAGAACTGGAGGAGGTTGATTTTGAAAATTTCAAAACTATCACTCGTTGGTATTATATTGCTTATTGCACTGGCTTCAGTCGGTGTAGCTGGCCCTTGTGAATATGGTTGTACTCCTGGTTACTGGAAGAATCACTATCCTTGGGTAGGTGTTACTATGGTACCAGGTGTCGACTACCCAATGTCAATCTGAATGCAATCCCAGGCTACGATACGCCTTTCGAAATGCTGCAATATCAAGGAGGCCTAGGAATTTCAGGAGCGGAAAGGATTTTGCTTCGAGCTTATATTGCTGCATTCCTGAATAAAGCTGAGTTTGGATCTGGGTATTCACTTAACATCCCAGCGGTGAAGGCTGCATGGGCATCTGGTGACAGGCAGAGGATGCTCGATCTCGCTAAGATTCTTGACGAAAACAACAACACTGGCTGCCCGATGTAAATATTTTAACCTTTTTCGTCGTGAGGAATACAAACATAAACGCCAACAGATGCGAATACGAACACCGTTACAACATATTTTGGTTGTTAGACCACCAACGCTATAGTAATTGAATGAGAGAAAAATATACAGAACAGGTAAAAAAATGGTAAAAGAGGTTATGAATCTAATTGATGATTGTACGGGTGAAATGCAATGCAAGGTATGTGGATCCGTCCATATTGCCACACGTGATCACAAGGGTAAATATCCCCCTGAAGCTTTATGGTGCATACATGGATGTAAGTCAGAAGATATCGACTAATGGGTCTCTCCTTTCCACTTTTATTATAGAGAAATACTCACCATTATCCTATCGACCAAATTCACATTTGAAATAGAGTATTAATGCAGGATTTATTCCTCTCGCATTTTTCATATCCATCTTTACCCAATTGTGACGTCTGGGATAATGTAAAAGAAAGTAAAATAAAACTAAAAACCACCATTTTTCAAATCTCATTATTCGCGTTCTGCTAGCGTTTGCTGGGGTGGGTGCATGTTATATCCCTACTATGAAAGACAAACTTTATCGAATGAATAAATGAGTATAGAGATATGGAAAAAAAGACCGAGGCAGAATCCCTTGGATTGTTAATCTGCGAACCTATCAAAATAGGCGAACACACCATCACGCATTACAATGTTCAAAATCCGCACGATTATGTTGCAAGGTTGCAACAGTTAGATGAACATGACCTGCTTCGGGAATGTGAGAACATGGTCTTTTTTTCTTCATTTGCACATAACAATCCCATATCAGATTATCATTTCATGTGTTATGCCTGCTACGACGAATGCAAAGCAAGAAACAGGATGGATATCTACACTAGGGCACATGAAAAAATGGCAGGAAATGACGAATTTGTTCTTCAAGATCCTCAAGTAGAATAACAATAACTTTTTTCCCGACCTATTATTTCGGAACACACAGCTTGGCACTATGATCGAATACAGATTATATCCGCGTTCTGTTTGTTGTTAGGTATAATCAAAGGGTTCTTTTGTCGAACCTGCAGCGGTTTGTGAATTGGGCTCTTTACCCTGGAGTATATATGCATCACGTTCTGCTTTTGACCAGTCTTTCATTTTTGGATTCACTGAAAAGTGGCGTTTATTCAAGGAATCACCCTGCTCCTGCATATTATAAAGGTTGAATGTATGGGGGGCTGGTTGTGGGGTCTGGTCTATTTATTATGATTAATCGATAACCCTCGATTAGGGAGTCCATCATCCCGCTGGTGCACTGGCGGTGTGGGAGGTCACGCACTGACGTTTCCTTTCTCGTACCAGGACGTTGTAGTTCATAGTAGAGTAAAAGAAATTCTCCAGAGCCAAAAAATCGGGTTTTCCACAAAATCCGGCATTCACTTTTTTAAGGAATCCGGATTCCTGTCATGGCAGCAGCGTAAAGACAGCGATGACTACCGGGATGCCAACCTCAGGGATGCAACGCTCCACCTGGACAACGCTGCCGGTTCCCTCAGCAAGAAGACACGCAAACAGGCTGCAGACCGGGCAGGGATTTGTAACGCAGCACCGGGGTGATTCGGCGGCAATCGCTCTGCAGCTACTGATCAACCGGTACCCCTCCATCTTCACGGTGATCACAGATCCGTCTGCTTCTGCAGTGACACGGTCTGCAATTTCGAGCACACCCTCCCCCACCTCCTGCACAACGAGGAGGGTATCGGCTAATCCTTGCGGAATAACAAGATGGTCCCGTTCCCGGATCTCACGGAACAGGGGTATGCCATTCGGCACGGTTACGAGACCGGCAGTATCCTGCCCGGTCACAAAGGAATCCCCCTGAACCGGTGAGCCTTCATAGTTGGCAACCGGAATGAACTGCATCGTTTTTGTCCGGCCGTCTTTTCCCGCAGGAAGCATGCAGGCATTACCGGAGATCCCCAGGTCAGCACAGACAGAGCAGAGGTTGATGCACCCCTGTACGGGGAGCAGGCTCATATACCGGCTGTCGAGCGGTTCGCTGCTGGAAAGCAGCGCAAGAAAGATGCCGGTGATCAGGCACACCAGGGCTGAGATTACGAGAGCGGCACTCGTTAGATCCCGGCGGTCGGTAAGGATCGCAACAGCGACAAGGATTACCGCTGCTGCAACCAGGACGAGGGATGCCTGGTAAAAGGGGTTGAGCCGGGGGAATTTCATGGGGTGGCTCCCGTATACTGTTTCCTGAACCGGTAATCATGCAGGATCCGGACTGCAGCGAACAGGATGATCAGACCCACAAGGATTAAGAGCGGGAGCAGGACATGGTTTGATGCCTGTATTCCTGCGGCGATGACCAGGGTTACGCCGCAGAAGGCAGCATAGGTCAGCCAGTCATTGCGTGACGTGAGCCTCCCGAGCTCTGCCAGCACGATCCCTGAAAGCATCCATTCAGCAAACAGTCCTGCCCAGACCAGCACTGCAGACAATGCAATCACGAGTGGCTGCCCTGCACAGAGGATATAAAACACCCGGTCCTTCCACGTCCGGGTGACATACAGCACCATTCCGGTCAGGGCCAGGAGCAGGGGATAGAGGTACCATGACGCAGGTGAAGCAGTAACCGTGAATATCAGGACTCCTGCTGCAAGAAGCAGAAAAAAGCCAAGGTCCTGGCGAAGTTTCATGCAAATGCCTCCACGGTATCAGCTCCCAGGAGGCCCGTTGATACGGGAAAAGATACCAGATCCAGACCTTTGGGTACCCGGACATGGACCCGGAGCTTCAGGGTTTTTGCCTGCCTGATGAGCTGATGCAGGTGACTGGCATCACCGGTGAAGAGCGAGAAAAGGTAGACCTCGTCCACGGTAAGTGTGCTGAAGGTCCGGGCAATCTGGGAATTGAATGCAGGAGTCTGCTGCGCCTGGAGCGAACTGAGGTACTGCTTTTTTAACGAACCGAGAAATTTCTCAAGGGAAGGATCCGGTGTCCTGTCAGACGGAATCTCAAGTGCACGGATCCGTCGGCGGAGGTCGGAGCGGTCGGTCATGCGATAGAAATGGGATGTACGTCCGGCCGGGTGCATCCATTCGCGGAGTTCTGACAGGGAACGCTGCAGGTCTTTTTCTTCAATTATTACATGGAGGATGTTTGGTCCGGAGATCAGGAGCACCGTGGAGTGATGGTTCATTGTTGTGGAATGTTCCACCTGCCCTGCCACGGCAGCCACCATCCGGGCAAACTCATCGCCGGGATAGGGAGCCTCCCTCCCGGGAAGATCTACAATGATGAGGGGGGGCAGGTTCATGATGCCTGCATATTCCCTGACAAAGAGCTTGTTGTGCTTTGCCGTCATTTTCCAATCAATCTTCCGCAGGTCGTCACCGGCATAATATTCCCGCAATGAGCGGACGCCAAGAGCGGAAAGGACTGCCATCTTCTCGATCTCGCGGTTCCCTCCACTCAATCCCCTACGCGATGACTCAAATAACCCCCGGGGCTGTACCGAAAGGACGGGCCCCTGAAACTGTTCTGCTGACAGCACAATACTGCTTTCAAAAAAAGTGTCCTGTCCTCCCAGGGTTATGCCGGAAAACTGCATAGTGCCGTGCACGACCGGTGTGATGCGGTACGCTAACTTCCAGGTCACGGGTACAGCAGACGTTCCGGACGATGCAACGGTTTCCCCGTCCTGTACCACGACTCCGCCCGGGAGGATTTCAGAAACACTCACCTGCATGTGGGCAGGCACCTGCACTGTTATCGCGGTTTTCACCCGTAGTGTTGTTCCCGTCCGCACCACTGCACGCTCCAGGGATCTCGCAACGCTGACAGAAACGACTGCCTGCCGGAAACGCCGGTCAAAAGAATACCAGAGCCCGAACAGCCCGGCAAGGAGCATGCTGCCGGCGAGCAGTATCGCCAGGTCATCGAGGATGAGTGCACATGCAAACAACAGGATTATCAGCAGGGAAATGCCCTGAGCGCACCGTTTTATCCGCACGATTCAGAGCACCTCAGTGTTTGCCAGGATCTCGTCCAGCACCTGCTGCGGCGTAATCCCCTCGATCTTCGCCTCGCGGGAGAGGATGATCCGGTGGGCGAATACTGCCGGAGCAATCTGCTTGATATCATCAGGTAGGACGTACGCACGATTCCGTATCGCTGCCATTGCCTTGCCCGCCCTCACGAGGGCAATAGAGGCGCGCGACGATGCCCCGAGATCGGTGTCGGCATGGGTCCTCGTGGCGATCACGAGGTCCCGGATATACTGCAGGACCGGTTCCTCAACGGCAACGAGGCTGACAAGATCAATATGGTACTGGATAGCCTGCTGCGAGAGCAGGGGTGTCAGGTTCCGGGAGAATGACTCCCAGTCCAGCTGCCCTTCATGGACGCGCCGGATAATGCCCAGTTCATCTTCAGGGCTCAGATGCGCCGAGCTGATACTGAACATGAACCGGTCCCTTTGTGCTTCCACTAAGGGGAACGTGCCTTCAAATTCAAACGGGTTCTGGGTAGCAATGACAAAGAACGGGCTGGGGAGCGGCATGGTGATCCCGTCAATGGTTGCCTGCCGCTCGGCCATTGCCTCAATGAAGGCACTCTGGGACTTGGGGTTGACGCGGTTAATCTCATCAGCAAGGAGGATATTGGAAAAGATCGGCCCTTTGCGCAGGAGGAATTCCTTTTTTTCCTGGTCGTAGATGCGGACCCCGATCATGTCTGCAGGCTGCAGGTCGATGGCTCCCTGGATCCGGGAAAAATTGCAGCCGGTAATCATTGCAATGGATTTTGCGATCGTGGTTTTTGCCGTACCCGGCACACCCTCGATCAGGATGTGGCCTTCGCTCAGGAGGCCGATCAGCATAAAATCGACGAGGGGTTTGTTCCCCACAATAAATTCTTCCAGTTTCCGGTTGACCGCGGTGTAAACCTTTGAAAGTTCACCGATCTTTCTTTCGAGGACTTCTCTCTGTTCCATCAAGGTATCTACACCAGTTTTCTTTTCCATGCGATCGCAGCGATCAGGAGGAGCACGACAATAACTAGGATCTCTGTACTTAATGTGGTTTTCATGACATGAAGGATTGTGCTCAACCCTTCCGTGGCCGTAGTCCGGGAGTTCATCTGGTCGATAAGCACGGATCCCTCACGTTCGGTCAGATTCCGGATCAGCTTCCTGTTATCGTACTTCTCATCAATGTTCTGCATTGAGTTGATGAAAATGCTTGGGTCAGAGAGGACAATGAGTTCACCCTCCCCTGTCTTCTCGCGTGCCATGACAGAAAATGTACCCAGCGCTTCATCTGAGTCGATCCGTTCATTCCCGTTGGTATCAGTCCAGCTTAAAAACGAGGTCCTGAGAAGCGGGATCCCTCCTTCAAGGGGTGCTGCACGGTTCAGGACAACTGCTGACCGTGATTGGACCGGGCTCACATTCGTCACATTGTAGACAACCACGGAGTAAGGGTCGCCATAGGCCCGGTCGAGGCTCGAGAGGTTTCCCGGAAGGATGCTTATCCGGCTGCCAATCCCGCGGAGGATCGCGTTGCCGGTCCCGAAATCATCCGCAAGAAGGATCGTGTTCCCGCGTTCAAGGAATGCCCGGTAGGCATCCGTCTCCTGACCGGTCGGTTCCCGCTCGGGTGCTATGATAAGGAGGATCGTGGTATTCCTGTAGGGTGTGAGCCCCGCTGGGTCAGTGATATCGGTAACCTGGTGGCGATCGAGTCCCGAAAAAAAGAGCGATGTGCCGTTCCAGCCGGTATTGTACCGGGAAAACTCCAGGGGGGTGGAGGTGAGGTGGGCCGTCAGGAGAAGCGCTGCAGCGAGAAGGATGAACCCGGCAATCCAGAATGCAGTCCTCACGACAATCCGTCCTCCATCTCCGCCCTGGTTGCGTCCATCCGCCCTTCGAACTCTTCCTGAATGGCAGCGGACCGCTGTCCGCCATACCGTATCTGCTCATAGGTGTTCACAAATGAAGAGAATGCTTCACAGAATGGTTTTTGCATGCACGAACGAGACAACTCACGGGGTGTCAGTGTTGTGTGCCTCGGTATAACGAGCGTGTGTGCAATGTGCCCGGCAAACCGGCGGTATACCGCCCATGCCGCAGCACTCATCCCTTCCTCTTTGAGGATACGGGCATACCGGGCGATGAGAGGCTCGTCATGCAGGAGCGATGATTCTCCCGGAGGTACTTCTGCACCTGGTTCACCTTCCAATTCGGCACCAGCAGGTATTCCGGGCAGGGGGGGCTCCCGGACTGCCAGGAGATTGATGATTCTTCTGCCCGGTGTCCGCCGGAGGTAGTACCATGCGATCCCGGCAAAGAGCAGGAGTATCACCCCAAAGGTCAGCAGGATCCCCACTATGGTGCTGAAAGGAATGATCCGCAGGAGTGAGACATCCACTACCTGCAGTGTGCTCTCCGAAGCGCTGAGGGGGTATCCTTCTCCCGAAAACCGTGCGACAACGCTATGTCTCCCGTCCGGGAGGCGGAGGGTGGTCCTGAACTGTCCCTGTGCATCGGTTGACGTCTCCGTGATGTGGGTGGTGTCCCAGACCAGCTGAACCGGGGCAGAACGAACCGGGAGGTTTGCCGTCACACTGCCCGTGCACGCGACATCACCATTACTGTCCGGCCTTGTGACCGAAAGGGTGGTCGCTGAACCGACCTCACTGATGGTCAGGGTGAGAGTATCCGAGACGGTGGTGCCGGACTGGGCATAGAGGGAATGCGGGCCGGCCGCCATACGTTCGACCGGGATAGTCACGGTATAACTTCCCCGTTCATCGGTCTTTTGCGTGGAGAAGGGGGCGCTGTCGAGAAAAACCGTCACCTCCCTGTCGGATGCATCCCCGGGTCCGTTCGCGGAAAAATAGTACCCGAAACAATCGATTAGGTCCCCGTACACCCCGTGGTCAGGGTGCATGACAAACGAGAGCCGGGCGCTTCCGTTTATCGGAGGACCGATGGCACGGTTCAGGTCATCCTGCTGTTTCCGGTTACTGTCCATCTCCTGCACGTACTGTTCAAATTCCACCCGTCCCTGTTCTTCCTGCGTGGTATCAAGGCCGAATTTTGTGCTGATTGTAGTGACCTTTTCCGTTTCAACCTGGTACTGGTTATAGAGTTCGTGCACTTTTTTCCGGATTGCGTCCCCCTCGTACTGCACGGAGATCAGCATCTCCGGATCATTCTGGTCCCGGTACTGGATCTCCAGATTCTCCAGCTCGTCAAGGGATAGGGATGAATTCAGGAGATCGCTCAGGATCTGCTGCTGCAGGTCTTTGCTCCGGGAAAATTCCTGCATCTCGCTCTCGCTCATATCAAGTTTTACGATCAGGTTGTTCAGTGAACCCCGGCTTTTCGTGAAGAGTTCAAGGTCACGGCGTGCCTGATCAATATCATTGATCCGGATACTGAGCACGACCGGCCCGGAATAATCGAGCAGGTCCTGCATCAGGGGCAGCACATCGGTCGTGCTGTTGAGGGACTGCATCTTCAGTGCGTCGGTATTGTTATGGAAACGGGAAGGAAAGGTATCCTTTTCGAGCGTATAGAGGAGCGGGCCTGTCAGGAAGAGTCCCAGCGCCAGCAGGACACCAAGGACCATGACCGCGATGAGAACATATTTCGCATCGACTCTCATGGTGCGAGGATCTCCAGGACTTTCTGGGTCACGATTGCCCCGAACACCACGATGCCGGCGGCGACAAGGTATTTGATGTACCGGAGATACGAGGGAAGAGAGAACCGCATGTCCATCAGTTCAACAATGATGAGAAGCCCGATCAGCCAGAGGACAAAAAAAATTTCAAGATCCACGGTGCTGGCAAGAAGGGAAAAGACAGCGATAATCACCAGCCAGACGACCAGTGCGATAGCTGCGAGCACCTTCTTTTTCATCTGGTAATGATAGTAATTAGGTCTATAGGTAATTTTCTTTTTAAGGTAATCGGCCGGATGTTCCCATTGTCAGCCTGAGCGGGAAATCTTCAATGAGGAATCTCCTGCCATCAGAACCCTTATGAGAACGCATCCACAATACCTATCCGGAGATACAATATCTATGAAGAGCTCGTTCGTTCTGGCAGGCATGCTCGTGCTGGCGCTGTTGGCTGTTACACCCCCTGTCCAGGCATTCACGGCAAAGAACCTTGACATTGCCGTGCAGGACACTGCCGATGCGATCATTACCTTCAACTACGACCTCACCTGGTATGAGCACGCTGCAGTCTTTATGCGGATTGCCGATCCCGGCAGAGAACTCAAAACTGCCTTAGAGAACAGTTACGGGAAACCGGTCATGGTGACCCAGGCTGATGGCGGTACGACCCGGCTCGTGGTGAAGGGATTTGCATCACAGCAGGAGAACGAAAATACAGTTACGATGACAACACCGGCGCTCTCGTTTGGGGAAGCGGAGAAGATCCTTAATCAGTACTGGTTTGCCCGGGTCATCACCCCGGATTTCTCGCCCGAGGTCACTACGGTCAGGTTCCCTGACGGTTATGCGGAGACCTTCTCAAACCAGATCAGTATCCCTGTCATTGTTCATACCATCGGTGCATGATACGGTGTAAAACCTGTGTCACGGCTCTTTTTTTAAAACGATATAGTATTTGATCCGGTAAAATAGCTCTCGAAAAATGACCCGAAAAGATCCTTTTGGCTGGCGGATCTCCTGTGGGATCACCTATAACAACCGATAACGGAAAAGAACTCCTGGTATGATCGTTACCGGACAGGTACGAGAAACAACGATCATCTTTTTGGCCCTGCTCGTACATCATGCACATAAAAAGGCTTAAAATTCAAATCAGGACACAATTCTGGCGTTTTCAAGTTTTCGCCAGGTTCCGGTAACCGGTCTTTTTGGGGCATTTTTGATCACATTTTTTCGAATTCTTAATTTACGGGTGTAGAATCCAGAATACACGGTTTTATCGGGAGGAAAACCGGCCTGATTATTCCCTATTGGGAGGCGGATCTCCCCTGGGATCACTCATAACTACCGATATCGGAAAAGAACCCCTGTTTTGGGACAAGGAATCCCTGTGACAAGACCGGTCTGCCAGCTATCCCCGGGGTGCATCATCCTTTAACCTTACGGGAACCAACCCTTTCACCAGCGTGTTCATCGAGCATCTCATCTACTCGGCAGCTCTTGCAGTTATTGTCGGCATGTTCTTCTCCCGGTTCAAGGGAACCGACCCGTCATGGATCATCATAGCCGTGGCATTTGTCCCGGATATCGATTTTGTTTTGCAGGAGCTCAGGAAAATTCCCGGCATTACCCTGTCATTCGTAGTCCGGCACGGTGACTTTCACAACATCCTGGCATTGATTGTTTTTGCTTTTGTCATTGCTGCAGCTGCATCAGCCATCGGGATGTGGTTTCCTGATGCATTCGTCTGTGCCATTATTGGGGTTGCAGCTCACTTATTCGGAGACGCGTTAATTGCAGATCCGGCCTACCGGTTTTTCTGGCCGTTTTCTTTGGACAATTCCGGGCTTGGCGTCATGATTGAGACGCGGGATATTCTTGGGGTTGCAAACAGTGAGGTGCTTGTGATTGGTATTATCTTCTTATTTGGAGCTCTCTGCGTAAGGACGCTGGTTGAAGGAAAGGGGTGGTGGAAGGTATTCCTGCAGGGAGGGATCCGGAAAGGGCAGTGAATTCTTTCGTAATAGGCTCCTAGATTTTAACAGGGATTCTCATTATCCCCGCGGGTCAGCTTCCTCATAATGCGAACATCATCGACATTACTAAGTCATATTCTTCAGCAGTTATTTCGTGATCGAAAACCACATTAAATAATAGTATGATCTGGGATACATTTATCCCCGATTTAAAATTTGAGGTACATCTTTGCTCTCGACTATCATGGATCATTTGAAGGATCCGCTCTATAAGAATTCCTTTTACCTTATTTTATCCTCCATTGCTTCCGCAGGTTTTGGATTTTTTTTCTGGATAGTCGCAGCGAAGATCTATTCGCCAGAAGATGTGGGGATTGCAACAGCATTGATTGCTTCTATTGGAATATTGATACTCATTTCAAGACTCGGGTTTGAGGAATCAATCATCCGATTTTTCCCGGTAATGAATAAAGATCGAGTCTTTATGACCTCCCTCCTAGTAACAACCGTTTTTTCTCTAGTGGTCGGAATTATTTTCATAATAGGTATTCCTATCTGGTCTCCGAAATTATCAATAATCTATTCAATTATCCCACTGTTCCTTATTACACTTCTGATAAATTCTATTTATTCGGTCTCTAGTATTACCCTTATAGCAATCAGACGAGCTAACTTGTATTTTATTCAGAACCTTATGAACGGATCGAGAATTCTTTTCCTCTTTCCACTCGCTTTTCTGGGTTCCGTCGGAATATTAGGTAGTACTACCCTTGCGGTCGCAATTACTCTCATTTTGCCTGTTACTTTGTTCTATAAATACAATCTTCGACTACACGGAATAGATAAGGAATTCCTTTCAAAATCATACAATTTTTCTTTCTGGACCTATTTCTCAGGTCTTTTACTCATACTCCCAATGCAGATTCAAACAATTTTAATATTAAATATTGAAGGTCCGACTGTTGCAGCAGTTTATTTCATTACGTATACAATTGTTTCACTTTTACTTGTAATCCCCTCGGCATTCAGCACTTCTCTTTTTGTTGAGGGAAGCCATGGTGCATCTTTGAAACGAAGTACAATGAAAACATTGGTCTCAATATTTATACTATTAATTCCGGCTATTCTATTTCTCTGCTTTTTCGGTGATATTTTATTAGGTTTCGTGGGAGAAGAATATAAAATTGGTTTCGAATTAATGAAGATAATGGCAATATCGACAATCTTTTATTCGATATTTCAGGTTTATCTCTCGATAAAAAAAGCACAAAAAGATATGGGGAGATTATTCGTTATAAGTGCCCTAAATTTTATTTTAATCCTAGGATTAAGTTATGTTTTTCTTAATTTTTATGGTATGGTGGGAATTGGATATGCTTGGTTTATTGGATACATGATTATCATGTTGGTGATTGGAATTATGGCGAAAATGGAAAACTGGTTTTAATTTGTGGGAGAAAGTGTTTAATGAACATATTTAGTCAATTAACCACACCCTGAATCCATTATTATTGTAGACCTTATTTAATGATTGATCAAATTTAATTTTTTGGAAATCAGATTCAGAATATCGATGCACCTGAGGCCAAGTCTGGATGTATAATATTTCATCATGCTCAGAAAGTGGAATATAGGTAGGTTTGTTAAAAGAATCTCCAACTTTTATTGACTTATCATATCCAAAATGATCTGGAACAACATTTATGTAGCCTCTATTGTACTTTGATTCAGTTTTATCAATTCCTATTGTTACATCAGCAAATCTATAATAATTTGTTGACATTATTGAACTGATATCGAATTTTGGGTCATTATTATTAAAAAACCACGAATTTCCCACTAGTTCCATATTTGTTACTTGTTGATTAGGCCGATATATTGAAGGAGAGTTATATAATGAAATTATACCAAAGACCAGTGAAAATATTAAAATAATCATTACGAAAATAATTCCATATTTTTTATTTAATAAATGATTGAGCGTAAAGGAGCCTAATAATATTGTAAATATAATTGCATAATTGATGGCTCGTGTCGATTCGAACCCTAATGGGACAAATAAAAAAACTATTGGGATAATTAATAAAATGACAAAACAAAAATTCATAATAATAACATAATTCGAATGTTTCTGAAAATTCCGAATAATAATGATTAAAGAAATAATAGACAAAACAAAAAAAAGAAAATTAGGAAGAAATAATTTTACCAAAAATAATAATAAATCAGATAAATTTAAGTTTAAAGTACTTAGGCTAGTCGATAACCCCGAAGATGTGGAACCGAATGTTATTTGACTTTTAATAAAATTGACAATCCTAATCCAACTCATATTCCATATTAAAAAGGAACTTAGCCAAGTTATGAAAACACATAATAAAATTAATAATGGAATAAGTGAAAATTGCGACTTTTTTCCGATATTTAATTTATTAAGAACAGTACTAATAAGAATTATTGAAAAAAATGTAATCGCTAAAAAAATAGTAGTCAAAGGATGGAAAAATGGAATTAAAAATACGAAGATTATGCAAATTATTTTAAATTTTTCTATATACGATAAAAAAGTTAACAATATTAATGGGATTAGAAAATCTGCAAAAGAATTAGGGATTAATGCAAGATAATAACTTTCCATAAAATATTTTCCTAATAAAAAAAATGTACTTGATATTACGGCAAGGATAACAATTATTTTAGATTTGAACAAAAATCTTGCCAGTAGATAGATCGACATTATGAAAAAAAAATAAAAAAATAGTGGGAAAATAAAAGCTAATTTCATCGAAGAAAAGTTAGTAATTAATGCTGTTTCAGCCAAGATTATATGCATTATTGGATAAAGATTGGTAAAATAAAAATGTCCATGTGTAATGATATAATTTATCTCCCCCAAGTTAGTAAGGGCATCATGCCTTCCAATAAATGCGTACCCTGTTAAATAACCTAGAGAGGCAATTATTCCTGAAGCAAAGAATAAAAAAAACCAGAGATGGTTAAATTTACCTCCATTTTTACTATTTTGACTTTCAACCAGAATTCCCCCAATACTTACAATTATTGTACTTACGAGAATAACCCAAACAATTAGGGAATGCTCAGAATAAATCGAAATTTGATACCCATTGCTTTGTTCATTGTAAATTAATAAGAGAGCCAATATAAGCATTAAAATAAGAATAATCATTAATATTTTTTTCAATATGATCTTTTTAACCATTTTACAATTCATTCCTTTCAAGAATTCATCTTACAAATAATACGTTTATAGTCATAGTAATAATAATTGAAAAAAAGTGTATTCGGTGTAAGGGGAGTGAATTTTTTTCGATAATTCTTAATTATATGCTTTATTTCACCAGAAGAATTGAAAATTAAACAATTTTTATAACGTTGAACAAGTTCTGGTAGCCCTCCCATATTCGAGGTAATTACCGGTGTCCTGTGGGCTAGAGATTCAAGTACCACCATGGGGCAATTTTCAAAAACTAAAGATGGTACAATTACAGCCTCAGTGAAAGAATAGAGATTTGAAAGAATAGAGTAATCACTCACATTTCCAAGCAGGATGATATTATCATCACATTTTTCTCGAGAAATTAACTCCTTAATATTATTAAACTCTGATCCATTTCCTGCTATAACCAATTTTTTCCCAATTTCTGACTTCAATTCAATAAATGTATTTACAAGATCAAGAATACCTTTGTGCTTTTCAAGAACACCGACAAATAAAAAATATGGGTCTTTGAAGAGTGCTGGACCGGGTTCTAATGGTTCAGGTACGAAATTCGGAATAACGGTAATAGGATTATGAATACCTGAAGCTGTCAATCGTTTTTTCAAATATTCGCTGGGAGCAATGATCATATCAATATTCTGAAGTTTCTTCTGGAGAATTGGGGAATATCTCCATAATTGTGGGGGTCTTCCTGACATTACAGAACAAAAAATGCAGTTCCTTGAACTATTACACATTCTCCCAGCATAATCCAGACACCCATTCATCTGGCAGATAAGCCAGTGATCATGAGCAGTATATAATCTAACCGGTGCCTGAAGCCCGAATATCCATGGACCAAAACCAGCGATATTGTGATGGTGTAAGACATCTGGTTTCACATCTTTTAGAATAGCCTCAATATCTCGGCGAAGTGATAATGGGATACCGCTGATATAGGAAAGGGCCGGTGCAAGTTTCCCAATTGACGACTGAAGTGGATGAACAACAACGTTTTCTGGAAGTGGATACTGTGTTGCTTCGGGCTCTCCTTTTCTTTGCCAGGAATATGCATTCATCAAATGAATAATATGCACATCATGACCACGCTTTGCGAGCTCACATGAAAGATGATAAACATGGGTTGCATCACCTCCAATGTGGTAAGGTGGGAAGAAGGTAGTTGTGAGGAGAAAAGTTTGGGTTTCCACCGTTAATCTCTCCTGATTGCTCCTTCAAAAATTGAAAAGCAGGGAACAGAGTGAAAATGGAAATGAATCTTATCTTGTGAATATTGTTCAAAGTTTTTCATTTTTATCCTGTTGCCTCATAGATAGATTTCAATTGAGAATTCTTTTTCGTCGTAGAAAATTTCCCGGAACTAACCCTCATAAATGAATTTTGTCCCATCTCACGCCGGAGTGATTCGTCATTGATAACCTTTGCGATAGAATCCCGAAGGTGATCTGTCACGCTGGTGAGGTCCTTTTCCATGATCGCACGCCGATAATTATTCACCACATTACGAGGTTTTAGCAGTTCTTTTGAAAAACAGGATATGGGTGCGGGAATCACAAATCCATTTTTTCCATCCTCAACAATTTCGGGCATTGCATAAACATCTGTAGTGATTAGTGGAAGCTTATAGAGCATTGCTTCAAGGAGGACAAACCCAAAAAAATGTATATAACTTGGGAGAGCGAAGATGTCGGATTGCGAATAATAGTCCCGGAAAAGAACTTCACGTGGAATCGATTCACGGTGGATCCGAATAATTTTGGGATCTACCTTTCTGATATACTCCTCAAAGTATTGGAGGTGATGGGGAGGTGGATTCGTGATTATATCTACTGTTATGTCATACTGCCTTGAGAGGGTTGTACAAGCCTCAACAAGCTCTCTTCCACCATCATCGAAGAAATGCCTGCTCACAAAAAGAATATTGAATGAATCCCTGTTTTTTGTTCGCGAATAATCTTTAAGATGTAATTTAGCATCAATTGCAGGATAGAGCACTTCAACTTTGTCTTCTATCTTCTTGTAATATTTTCCAAGACCAAATTCTAACGAGGAGCGAGTAGCTTCTGAATAAGGAAGAATTTTTTTACAGCGGTCTTTTACAAGAAATGATATCAGTGTCTTTTTCCAACGCTCTGATGTAAACAAGTCATCATCAAGGTGGAAAAAGGACGAAGCATGCTCAATGGTAACAAAATATGGGTGGTTGGATAAAGGAATCACCCCGCCATTGGTATGAATCGCATCGCAGTCCGTTCTTATCCAGGCAACCCTTGGTAAACCGAGCGCCTTCAAGCTAAAAGTAGCAAGTTCCTTAAACGCCGTATGACGTTGGGTATATTCCCCGATTTCAAGAAAACTGCGGGAAATAAGATTCGATTTAATGGTAATTCCCTCAGGTGGTGATGATATATAGGACTCGTTGATTGGATGCGGCCCACCCCAGAAATATACCGAATTCATATCTCACCTAATGTGCATGTTTCATTCCATAAAGAAGAAAATTTTTCATGATCTTGCCAAGGTACGAAATGCCGAGCCGGAAATCCTCAGGATTATTGATAACCCATCTAAAATTCTGTATCAACCAAACCGGATTGAAATAAAGGCTACGATACGCAATAATCCTTGCTTTCTCGAGATCTTCCGCTGTCATGGTTTCAGTTCCAAGGAGTGCATGATGCTGGTAGCATTCCGTCCAGTTAGCATCCCTTGAAATCCGTCCTTCAGAAACAGCCTGCTGATACAGTACGGTTCCGGGATAAGGCACGGCCACATTGAATTGAGCACCATGGGGCAAAGTTTCCCGGATAAATGCGATCGTTTCCTGAACCGTCTCCTGGGTCTCTCCTGGAAGCCCGATAATAAAACTTGCATATACCTTTATTTCTGCCTCTTTTGCCCATGCGATTGCCTGCTTTGCATCTTCAACCTTGATCCCTTTCTTTACATTATCAAGGATTCCCTGATTACCGGATTCTATGCCAAAAGCGATACCCCGACACCCGGCTTCACGCATCAATGCGAGTAAGTCAGGATCTACCAGATTGACACGGGTGTTGCAGTACCATCTCAAATCAGGTAAATATTTCTTAATGGTATTACAAATTTCAATAGTTCTCTTCCTGTCGAGGGTGAATGTTTCATCGAAAAATGAGACCTGCCTGACATTATATTTTTTATAAAGTAATTGTAATTCTTCAATGATCTTTTCTGCGGGTTTTAATTTAAACGGCGTTTTTGCAACCGTACAGTATATACAAGGAAAAGGGCATCCTTTGCTCGTATAAATTATCATAAAATTACCCTTTGTTGGAGTATTTGGTCGATAGTAACCAAAATTTTCGATAAGATCGAAAGCTGGTAGGGGTAATGTACTAAAATCCTTCATTATTTCGTGATCGAAATTATTTTCATCAATTGTAGCTATGAGATCTTTCCCATTTCGATAACCAATTCCGTTAATAGAATCGAGATCGATTTGTTTCTCTATCGAATTAATTACACAAAGAACATTGAATTCCCAATTTTGAGGGATATAGATATCAAGATAAGGTGCTTTCTCGAGAACCTCCCGAATCAAAGTATGTAATGTTAAACAGAGTCCAATCGTAGAGAGATGAGGAAAAATGGTTTTTGCGATCTCCGCAGTCTTCATATCCCATTTGAAAGTTGTTGGGGTAAATCGGAAAATAAGAATGTCTGGAGCAAATTGTTGGATTCTTGTGGATAAATCGTCAAAAGTAATACCAGAAGCATTGGCATCGATCAGGTTAACCGAATATCCTTTTTCCCGGAGAATAGCAGCAAGCCAAAGCAATGAATACGGAGGGATAATCGCATACCGGTCTGTTACCTCGCAACGGTCTTCCCGTGTTACCGGAATAATATTATTGAGACGCGGTGGATTAATCAGCAGGACCTTCATTTTTGTAAAACCTTATCATAATATTTTTTTGTCTCTAATGCCGCTGTTTTCCAATTAAACTTTTCAATAACTGAATTTCGTGCATTTTCAGATAATTTCTTTCTCAATGCGGTATCCTCCCCTAACTCTATTATTGCTCGTGCAATGGAATCAGGATCGTTAGGAGGGATCAACAATCCATTTTGATATGTTTGTATCATTTCCGGAATGCCACCAACTTCCGTTGCAATAACAGAATTTTGTGAAGCCATTGATTCTAGAATGCTTAATGGGAAATTTTCCGAAAACGAGGGTAAAACAAAGATTTCTGCGCTGGTGTACAAAAAGGGTGTTCTTTCATGGGTAACATACCCAAGATATGAATAATTCTTTTTAAAATGCTCATCAATGAAAATTTGTTTTCCTGCGCCAGCGATGATAAAATGGGCATCAATAGCTTTCATAATTTTTGGAAAAGCACTGATTAAACTGTAGATACCTTTTGAGTTAATTAATCTTGATAGGTAAAGAATCTTCAGAGAATCAATATCAATGAGTTCTGGATAATAATTGCACTCTTTTCTTTTATTTTCTGGGGTGAAAGCTGCAGTATCAACTCCGTTATGTATGACTGTGATATTATCCGGTTCAATTTTTTTTTCTTTTAGAATTGTATCTTTTCCCCATTGAGAGACCGTGATGTAATGCCGATCTTGTTGGTAATAGTAATTTTCGATAAATTTCAGAAAAGGACCAAACAGATTTGTCATCTTCTCAGAAGAATCCAATTCACGGAATGAACTGTTTGTTTTTTTGATTGTTTTCAACTGTTGCTCAATAGTAGTATGTATTGTTGTAACAATTGGTACCTTAACCTTTTGAGGAGAGAGAAAAAGATCCGGCATGGCACTCTGCGAATGAATGATATCGATATCATTTTCTTTGATAAATTGTGGCACATTCCGTAAACAATTCATCTGGAAAGACAGATTGTAAAAAAAATTTTCTTTCGCAATCCCAACATTATGGACATGAATGTTTGGGGGAATGTGCTTTTGTATTGTATCGTTTTCTTCGATTTTATTATGCTTGAATTGCGTTCTTAGTGGAGTAAGAATATGAACTTCGACATCATTTGGCATTTTTTTTGCAATTTCAGAAATATATACTCCTACACCTCCCCATGCGGGTAAAAATTCCGGTGCGAGCATGAGGACATTCATTTTTTCCATCCATTAATTGTTCCTTGATATTCCAACCTTGTCTAGCAAGGTGGATGATTCAAGAATATCGCTAAATTCATAAACAAAATTGAATTTATAATACTATTTTCTCTTTTCCTCTACGATATATACGAGACTATGCAGAATCAACCCGGCAATCCCCAGAAGCATTCCGGTCATCACGATGAATGCACTGCCTATGGCAAGAATATAATGAAAAACACCTGAAGTATAAAATTCTGCGAACACCATGATCTCGGCAATCATACCCCCCACAACCAGAGCAAATCCCGGAAGTCCAAACGCTAACAGGGGTCGCCGGTAACTGATTAACTTGATAAGTTGTGCCAAAACCCCCATCCCATGGGATAATGCATTTTTCTTGTGCTTGTTCGGGACGTTGTACCGGACATCAATCGGGACCTCCGTAATCACCAGACCGTTTGCAGAAAAGTGGGCGATCATGTCTGATTCGAGGTTGTAGCCTTCGGATTCGAAGTCGATATAGTTTAATGCCTTACAGCTCAGGGCCCGGTAACCTGATTGGGAATCGGTTACGCTCTGCCGGGAACCGATGTTGGTGAAGAGATCGAGGGTTTTTTGTCCGAACTGCCGGTAGATGGGGATGTTGCCGTTGTTTTCGAGGAACCGTGAACCGATGACGAGATCTGCATCCCCGTTTATCGCTGCCTCTGCAATTCTCGGGATGTCTTTGGTGAAGTGCTGGCCGTCGGCATCGAGCATGACGACTGCCTTGCATCCCAGTTCCCGGGCTTTCTTGAGTCCGAGGATGAGGGCGTGGGCTTTGCCGGAATTTTCCTTGAGTGTTACGACTTCCGCACCGGCCAGCTGGGCGACTTGGGAAGTCTTGTCCGTTGAACCATCATCGACAACGATGACCCGCTCGACAAACAGTCGTGCAAGGATCACAACAGAACCTATGGCAACCTGTTCATTATAGGCTGGGATGACTGCAATCAGTCCTGTGGTGCCGGAGTCTCCTGGTCTTGCATTGGCCTCCTGTACGGGGATCTCCCTTCTGGTGGGATGAGAGGATGTTATGTGTTCGACAACTGTTCCATATGTAGGGATAGTTGTTTCAGACAAATCGAACACCCTTAAAGAAAATTTGATGGATACTTGCTCGTCAGTGACACTGAGTCACTGGTTTGTTTTTTTAATTACCTGTATTATTATTCAAAATAGCATATTATTAAAAACTCCGATAAGAATCTGGAAACATGTAGTGACAGGTAAGACGGGATTCCGCCCGTATCGTAAACAATCGATATCATGAGGATAATCCTGAAGATTTTTTAAAATTATTTCTTTTTCACCAGGGCAATCCCGATACCGATTGCGAGCGCACCGAAAACCGGCAGCATGCTCATCGGTAGTATTGGAGAAGCCGTTGTCGGGGCTGCCTCCTGCTGAACTGACACAATCGTTGGTGTGCTTTCTGGGAGCATGGTGCCGGCAGGGGGTAGGGTGGTGGAGACCGTCATGGTGCTCTCCGGCTGGTTCGCCATGAGCGCATAGGTGCCTGCCCGGTCTATCGTGGCTGTTATGGTGGTGTTTTGTGCAGTGCCGGGTACCCTGATCCATTGGTTGTCCCGATAGCTGCCGATGAAATAGACTGGAGCCGTACCGGAATCTGCCTGTGCTGGGAGGAGAAACGAGATCGTTGCATTCGGGGTGAATGAGAGTGAATCAGGAGCAATCGTGTAGGCATCGCTTATCCGGATCCAGGTTCCGGGGACGCCGGTTGCCTTGACTTTCAGCAGACCCAGGTAGTCTACCCCTTTTACGGTGAGCGAGACATTACGATCTGCGGAAAAAAATGTTTTTACGGAACTCGTGTTTCCGGGTGCGGGTGTCAGGGTCGTGGTTGTACCGGGTACAGGAGAGCCACCGCCGTTCGATGAGGGAACGATTGTTGTCTGGCCAGAGGTGATACCCTCACCTATTGTCACGGTCTGGTACAGGGCCTGGCTACCATCGACGTTAACGGTGAGTTGCACCATACCATTGTCAATACCGTTTACGGTAAAAGAAATGTGGGAAGTATCCGGACCCGTTTTTTTCCCGTTGAGCCGGATGGTTGAAACGATCGTGTTTGTCGTTGGCAGCGGGGTCCCCTGCAACCGGATATAATCAAAGGTACCCGCCGGTATGGATTGTGCCTGGGAAAAAGAAAATACTCCTCCCGGATCAGCGGCACGGGTTACCGAAACTGTCGTACCTCCTTTCTTTGCCGAAAATGTTGCCTGTTGTGCACCGGTGGTCTTTGCGGAAATCTGTCCGTTATCGAGTGCCAGGGGCATGGCAAAATTGGTTGTCTCAAACAGAAACTCCTGTCCCGGTGTAACCCCGAGTGTTGCTTCAATGAGAAGAGAAAACTCAGCACTGTTGGAAAGTCCCTCGATATCAATAGTGATTGGCTCTCCCCGCATAACGTGAGATGGCGATTCTGTTATAACAACCGCTGAAGCTGCACCGACCATACCCGTACAGAAAAGGATCAACGCCATGATGCGCCATACATGAAGAGTGAAAAAAAATCCCATAATCTGCCTATTTCAACAGGATTTTAGTGTGCAATGAAGATAAATATTACATTGAGCCCCAGCCTGGCCACTCCTGTATCCCGATGAGCGAAAGAAGAAACGAAATTTAGATAAAAGGGCTCTGGAGAATTCCTTTTCCCTTGCTATGAAACTCAGGATGTGGTACGATGAAGGAGGGGACCGTGCCTGTCCCCCTATACCTCCCCTGCGCTGAGCGAGGCTGACGGGGCATTTGTCCGGGGAGTATCGCGTCTGGGATGGCAGGAGCGGCGGGGGTGAAACCCCCTTGAGCGTAGAGCTGGTAATTGAGCATTTCTCCAGGGTCAAAAAAAGAGAAAACGGGGGGAAAATACTCTCTATGCCCTCGTTTTTTTCCCCGTGGGTACCCCTTCTGCCGGCGCTTTCGCGGTCGTGAAGCAAATCCCTCTACACGACGAAAAACCTGTAGACATCGGGTATTTTGATAAATAGAATGATTAAAATAATAAAAAAACAAATGTGCGCAACATACCTTAGGTACTATGGAGTAATTTATATGGTCACATTACAATTGGAGAAAAAGAAGCAAAGAGGTACCGCACTGGTGATACCTCTCTTCGCTTTTTTGGTACTTGTCCTTATGCCGGGAGCATCGGCGTATACTGCTACCCTCGTAGCGCCAACGAACTTAACGAACGTACATAACGGCGACCTGGTCAGCATCCAGGTCAACAGCCTTGCCCAGAATAACACGTTCCAGCTCAATATCAGTTCAGCTGACCTGAATACCACGGGCGGGACGTTTTCGATTAACAACTTTGCAATGCCGTTTGGATTTGTCAACACTACAGCATCAACGTCGCTGGTCGGGGATAACCTCAATGCAAGCGGGCTCCTGCTCGTTGTCGCACGAGCGGACGGGGTAACAATCTCCCAGCAAAACCAGACGACTTCAAATCCCTACCGGATCTTTATGACAAATGATATCCTGAAAACAACCTACAATGTTTCTATCACAGGATATCCCCTGAATGCCAATGGTGCAATCATCGATTTCTCTGTTCGGGGAAATATCACGACTCCTGACAATCCGGCATTCCTGAATTTCACGATCTACAAGATACAGTCAGGGCATCTCAGGATTCGGGTCAACGATGGCACAACGAACCAGCTTGATACAAACCTGACGATAACCCCCAATCCGGACAAAATCGGCATCTTCAGGGATGGTGTCTGGTACCTTGACAACGACGGTTCCGGGACCTGGAATGCCGGAGACCGGGCGAACGTCTTCGGAACAGTCGGCTGGACGTCGGTGTTCGGCGACTGGAATGGCGACGGGAAGAGCGAGATTGGTATCTTCAAGGATGGCACCTGGTACCTGGACTATAACGGCAACGGAATGTGGGACGCCGGCATTGACAAACTGGATTATTTCGGAACGGTCGGCTATACGCCGGTAATAGGAAACTGGAACGGAGACGCGACCGGGGACAAGATTGGGATCTTCAAAGATGGCGCCTGGTACCTTGACAACGACGGTTCCGGGACCTGGAATGCCGGAGACCGGGCAAACATGTTCGGAACGGTTGGCTGGATTCCCGTAGTAGGCAACTGGAATGGAGACAGCAAGAGCGAGATAGGAATCTTCAAGGATGGCACCTGGTACCTTGACTATAACGGCAACGGAATGTGGGATGCCGGCATTGACAAACTGGATTATTTCGGAACGGTCGGCTATACGCCGGTATTAGGCAACTGGAACGGTGACGCAACCGGGACCAAGATCGGTATATACCGGAATGGCGCCTGGTACCTTGACAACGACGGTTCCGGGACTTGGAATACCGGAGACCAGGCGAACATGTTCGGAACGGTTGGCTGGACATCAGCAGCAGGTGACTGGAATGGAGACGGCAGGACCAAGATCGGTATCTTCCGGGATGGCACCTGGTACCTTGACTATAACGGCAACGGAATGTGGGACGCCGGCATTGACAAACTGGATTATTTCGGAACAGGTGGCTGGACATCTCTTGTCGGGAAATGGAGTTGAAAAAATAATCACCCCCTGTTTTTGAGATTGTAAGGTGCAGTCTCTGATATATCACTCTGCCATTGAATTCAATTTTGGAATCGTGAGTATACCCCCCTTTCTGGAATCTTACCCGTGCAGCAGAAAAAATTCAGGTGCTGACGGGATCAATCAGGGTGGTAATTGTGATCCGGCACTGGTCCCCATTATCAAAACCGGGGTATCGGTGAAATCAGGCGGATTATTGAGGGATTTTTCGAAAGGGAGGCTGTCTCGTACTCCCGCCGATGCTGCAATTTTATAGATTGTTTTATTGTTCCGGATATTCAAACACACAATTATGGCAGGGAATAAACCGGCTGGTGAGAAAAAAAAATATTCAATGGGTATAGGCATGCTCTTTTTGATTGTCCTTATTGCAGGATGTACCAGTCCGGGTTCCCGGACACTACCGGATACTCCGGATTCAGCAATACCCACCCCCCCAGCAGCATTGGTAACTGCGACAATTACAACGGTTACAACGGAAGAACCTCCAGTAACCTCGACAACACCCCTTGCAGCGGCTCAAACCCCCCGGGCAATCACCTCAGAGGATATCAAAACACATTTTATGGATTTGGCTTTTGGTGTGGAAACGTACAGGATAAGCAAAAAGATTCCCTCTGAGATATCTACCGGTTCTGCAAGTAGTGGTGATAAAGAAGTACTACAAAATTTTATTTTTGAATTTAATACCATAACCAAAATTTATCATATCAGTGAAAATATACGGGATGGCAAAACAGGCGATCTAAAAATCAAGTTTATTCCGCAGGAAGGAATGAAAGATATTTCTGGAAAAGAGTTTGTTTCAAAGGGTATAACCACCGCAAAAATCAGTCAGGATACAATATATATCAACAATAATCTGAAAGGTGACCAGAGAAATCACACTCTCCTGAGAAGTTTATATTTCGTAGCCGGTATTAAGGGGGATACTTTCACGTATCCCGACAGTCTGTTTTATTTTGATGATAACAACAATACCCGGCTTACTCTCATCGATAAAAAAGCCCTTGAAATATTTTATGGAGCCGGGGTAAACGATGGCATGACGGTCGATGATATTAAAAAAGTTATTTATTTGAAATAATCGGCTTTGGAGAAATCCTGAGTTCTCCGAAGTAAACCACTGACCACAAAAGCGAAGGTACGGTGCCTCCTTACCCCGGTATGCGAATAACGGGCGAGGAGGCACCATAATGTTAGCAAACCGATATATCTGGTTTGTTGAATTATCCTCCGGATTGATCAAAGATTCCGGAACTCCCCTCTATTCATCAGAATATTTAAAAAGACCTGTACCCGGCACCCGTTACCTCCTCAATAAAAGAATACCTGTCAGAAGATTACCAGGACATGATAGACCTTACCAAGATCCTGGAATACCTGTCATGGAAGTACCGCACCTCACACCAATCCAGAAATTCTGTCAGCGAATTCTATTCTCGACATTCACCCGGTTATTCAGACAGGCTCATGAAATTGTTTTGCAACGGGGAAATAATGCAGTATCCGATATTATGCCAACAATCAAATTACCGTCTGAATCTTTTTTTAAGAACACCAATACGTTTCCCTGATTTCAGATTTTGCATGGCCTGGAAAGAAGAAGTGTTGCGGGGGGTGAAATTGTGTCTGGTACGGCGTTGGTGCAATGCAGTCGAAAAAAGGATCTTCTGTTACCTGCCGCAGAACAAATCAATGGACTTCTCAATGCACTGCTTTGCTGCTTCGATCTGTCCGTTTTTCTTCAGACACATTCCTTTATTGAACCATGTCTCTGCATTGTCAGGATCAATATGAAGTGCTTTATTGTACGATGCAATAGCATCTTCAAATATATTGAGGCAATCCTGACAATTCCCCAGTTGTGCATATGTTTCAGCATAATTGGGATACTTGTCGATTGCTTTATTAAGATATTTTATCGCCGAAGAATGATCTCCTGTCATCGCATGCTCCTGCGCCAGCCTGACAAAATATTTGGCCTCACATAACGGACCACGTTTCGCTTCAAAAACCATTTCTCCTCCTGGCCACCGGGGATTTTCCGTGACTAAATTTAATAATTTTTATTTATTTATATAATTTGCTTTATGTAATTACCGATCTATTTTTCTCCTTCGCTCCAAGATATCCAAGACCGGCCTTTTTTCACTTGCTGCGCAATTCCGCTGTACTTTCGAGGTATTTCTCACATCATCTGGCGTGTTTTCCGGTCCAGAAGGGAATACCTGCGCCAACGTTTGTTGCGAACGAAAGCCAGATTATTTGCAATTAATGTGTATACCTTTAAAAAAAACAATCTTTATTTAATCCCATAAAACCTAACAGATTTACACGGAAAATTTGAGTTACCTTACAATTCAAAAAAAAAGCGTGAATAAATGAGTTATTATTCCGTATCAATCCTGCTTCAAACCAAATTACATATGGCTTGCGCACTAAAAAATAAGACTACTGGTGATGGGGATGAGTGAAGAATTACAAGAAGAACAGCCTGTCCTGACAAAAAAAGAAAAAACCAAGGCAGATAAACAGGCGGAACATATTGCCCGCATTAAACGGACACTTGTAGCGTCCCTGCTGGGTATTTTAACGGGTATCCTCTCGTACTGGTCCGGTGGAACTCCCAATATAGCCGGACTGCAGGAAAACGGATTTCTCGCGTTCATGCTGATGCTTGCAGGGGTAGTCGTCCAGAAACACATCTTCAAGCTGCTTGGCATGGACACCTCAAAACTGGGTGCAAAAGACTGGTTTTACCAGGGATTCATGACCTTTGCATTCTGGTTCATGACATGGACGATCCTGTTGACCTCATTCTCCCCGGTACAGATATAATCAAATCTTTTTTGGGATTTTCATGAGAATCGCGATTGTCCACAAAGACCGCTGCCATGCAAAAAAGTGCGGGACCGAGTGTATTCTCTACTGCCCGCGGGTGCGGACCGGGGACGAGACCGTTGTCATCGGCGAGGATGGCAAGGCACTTATCTCTGAGGAGCTCTGTGTCGGGTGTGGTATCTGTATCAAGAAGTGCCCGTTTGACGCAATTGATATTGTAAGCCTGCCAGAAGAACTCGAACACCCGACACACCGGTATGGGAAAAACGGATTTGCCCTTTACGGCCTCCCGATACCGGTTGAGGGAAAAGTGACGGGGATACTCGGGGCAAACGGTATCGGTAAGAGTACAGCCGTCAAAATCCTCTCCGGCCAGCTCCGCCCGAATCTCGGGAACTTTGATACCGAAGTTGCGTGGGAAGAGATCTTCAAGCGATATTCCGGTACTGAGCTCTTTGATTATCTCCAGACCGTTTCAAAAAAGATCTTGAAGATTGCCGCAAAACCGCAGTATATCGATTATATTCCCAATGTTTTTTCCGGTACGGTCAGGAAATTGTTACAGACAACCGACGAGCGGAATAAACTTGCAGAAATCCTTCCGGTGCTCAAGCTCGACATGATTCTTGACCATGATATCCGGACGTTGAGCGGCGGCGAACTGCAGAGGGTTGCGATCGCGGCTTGTCTCGCACGGGATGCAGATCTGTATTTCTTTGATGAAATTACTCCTTTCCTGGACATTTACCAGCGGATTGCCGCTGCCAAGCTGATCCGCGAGCTGGCTATGCAGCGCCCCGTAGTACTCGTCGAGCATGATCTTGCGATTCTTGACATGCTCGCAGATACGGTGCATGTAGGCTATGGTAAACCGGCAGTCTTTGGTATCATCACCCGCCCCAAAGGCGTCCGTGTTGGTATTAACCAGTACCTTGAGGGGTTCCTCGTAGAAGAGAACGTACGGTTCCGGGACACCGCGGTTGTCTTTGAAAAACGGGCTCACGATAAAGGATCGGAACGGGAAATCCTCTTTGAGATCCCGGCAATGACCAAAAGCTATGATTCGTTCTACCTGTCCGTGAACGGTGGAACGATCAGGGCCGGGGAAGTGCTGGGGGTTGTCGGAGCGAATGGTATGGGTAAGAGCACATTTGCCCGGCTCCTTGCCGGTGATGAAACTCCCACGACAGGAAAAATCGAAACATCCCTCCGTATCTCCTACAAACCCCAGTATATCAAGGCAGACACCTCTGATACTGTCGAAATGTACCTCCGCCAGCGCACCACAAAGTTTGATTCTTCACTGTATCAGCATGAGATTATCGAATCACTCTCTCTTGAAGCAATTCTCCAGTCACCGGTTGATTCCCTGAGTGGAGGAGAGCTGCAGAGGGTATCCATCGCAGGGTGCCTCTCGAAGGATGCTGACCTCTATATACTCGATGAACCCAGTGCCCATCTTGATGTTGAACAGCGGGTCAAGGTAACAAGGATGATCAAACACCATGCCGAGGGGAGGTCTGTCGGGATCATGGTGATTGATCATGATATTTATCTCATCGATATGATCAGTGAGCGGATTTTAGTCTTTGAAGGGGAACCGGGCAGGCAGGGAACCGCAGCCGGACCGTTTAAGATGAGGGAAGGAATGAACCGTTTCCTCGAGGTGCTTGAAGTTACGTTCCGCAGGGACCAGAGCGGGAGACCCCGGATCAACAAACCCGGATCGTTCCTTGACCGGGAACAAAAGGGATTGGGTGAATTTTATTACTACAAGGAAAATGACTGAGTGATCCACCCATAAATTCGGCCCCACTCCTTTCGACAGAGGTAACATTTGTAGAGACCTCGTCGTATCTTTCCAAACGCGTTCTCGCTTGCAGTATGGACATTGAGTGAATGTCTCACGTATCCCCATCTTTCGTAAATAGTCTTCAGCTGCCTCTTCTGACCGGGTTGCTGGGGTACCTCAAACCAGGTTCACTCTCTCCCCACCTTACTCCCTACCCCCGGGTGGATGATATTTTGGAATCACCGGATTAATGATTTTTAACTTTTTGATCTGTCTCACTTTTTACTCACGGGTAAACTTTCATAGAGAAGAAATCCCGCGCAAACGAGCCCGTAGAAAAAACCAACAAATGCTCCCTCTACCCCGGCAAATAACCCAAAAAAAATGGTAAAGCCAATAACAATTGGCCAGAACCAGACCTTCGCTCTTTGGAAGTTCCAATTAAAATGCCGGATTAGAAGTTCATGTTTACTATCGCTCGACATATCCCTTCACCTGCCTGATTCTTCATAAAAAATTAATAGATGACATTATTTGGGGTTATAATTGATGGTGTTGTTTTCGAAAACGGATACGAAGCACCAAGACCAGGACGTATTTCGATAGTTATTTTCGTGTCCCTTGGGACTGCGGTTATAGTAAATTGTATATCTGTCTGGTCACCTGACGTCATGGTTGATTGAGATGAACCAACTCCATTTTTTAATGCAATAAAGTTCGTATCTATGGTTGAAGAACTCTGATTGGTCCATGCCAATATTTTCGGACCATAGGTTGGCGTGGAGACAACAATATTCATCTTTTCCAGATTGATAGAGGGAGTTCCCGGAACAAGGCCGATTGAGAATCTGATCTGGTCAATTCCCTCAGCAGTGTTCGAGGATAATCCATAGACATTGCCTACCAACTGGACATTTGTAGTAGATTGTTCAATACCCCTGTACACTGTTTCCTGGGCCTTTTGGGTTGTGAAGAACCCGGCTCCCAGAACAACATAGGAGAACACCGCTGCTACGACGATAAATGCAATCAGTACAATCGCCGCCTCGAGACCGGTGAACCCTTCTTCATTACCCCTTCCATTGCGCATAAAACCATCTCTGAATGCGATTTCAGACAATGGAATTCATCCATTGTCAATTATTGATAATTCATTGTTACAATACCCCGTTATTTCGTCTTTTTTCCGTTTGATTTCCCGGTGGATTCGTTGTCAGACCTGTTTGCGTTATTGTTGCCTTTCCCGGTAGTATCACCGGCATTGTTTTTCTGAAGATTTTTATCCTTATCGTTATTTTTGCCGGTATCCTCTTTGGGTCCCCGGGTTTTATCAGAGAGATCCTGGGTGCCAGTGTTTGTCACGGACTGATCCTCTGAATTTACGATCTGCTTTTTGAGCTGGCCTTTATTTTTGTAACTATCCGGGTTCAGCGTGACCGTCAGGGTAGTGTTACCGTTTCCGGTCTCGTTAACCTCTACTTCATCTTTTTCAATCCTGAGGAATTTTTTCAGGTCTGAAAAGATCTTATCCAGTCCTTTCTTTTCTCCGATAACACGGATCGTGTCGCTGCCTTCGACATAGATGCTCTCACCATCGACCGAGAGCGTTCCCGAACAATTAATCCTCACACCAGTTCCGTTGGTGACATTCTGGAGATCCTGGCGGTAGAACTTTGCAATCAGGGTTCCGCCTTCTTTATTCGATACTGAAGCCCTGATCAGCTCGGCTTCGCTGCAGGTCAGGGTGCTGCGGGCAAAATCGATCGTGGGTTTTGCTTTTTCCCCCTCATTGGACTTTGATGGATTCAGAGTAACGTATACCGTGAATACACCTTTACTATTGATGTTCAGGGTGGTTGGTTTGATTTTCAGATCTGCTGACAGGATTAGTTTGTCAAATATGTCAACATCCGATTCTGCACTATTATCTTCCCGGAGCGAATCAGCAGGGGTTTGATCAGTAATACTGATACTGTTTACCTTCTTCCCTTGTGTACTGAAATTCGTTACCAGCGTAAGGCTGGCAGAAGAAGCGTTTGCCAGCGTGGGAATAGTCCAGGTTCCTGTTGCGTCATTATACGTCCCATTATCGACTTCAACGGTGATGTCCCGGTGGCCGGAGAGCTGCGAAATATCCTCTTTAAGAATTACGTTCGTAGCATCGTCGGGTCCGTTATTCGAGACGGTCACGACCCACGTTACACTGTCATTTATTGCATAAGGTCCCGTGGAACTCATCACTTTTGTGACATTGAGATCGGCTTGCGGTTCAGCAGCACTGACGATGGAAACCATGAAAATCAGTGCGAGCAGGATACATCCCTTTACAATTCGATATTTTTTCATATTTCATCACACCAATCCGGAATATTCCGGTAATGTTCTCTCTGCCCCAGATTGAATTAAGGCTGTTGAAAGTCTATATGAAACTTAATTGTTCTTAATACTATCAATTTATAAAAAATCGTTCAAAATGGTTTAGAATTGAAAAAGAAATGATTATATACTATAAATAATCTCTAGCACTTGTTGATGGAAAAAATCGCTGCCGGATGATTTTTCAGACTCTGAGCGCGCAAACATATCCGGTCCGCAGTTCGCTCCTCTGGACCCGTGTGGATACGGTAATAAGACGATTCTGTATCAGGATTACGATTATCGGGGCATGACAGGAGCCTCCGTCACGCTATGAATCATCAACAAAAATATGGCAATTTGTGGATATTATTGAATTCAATGGAATCAATGACTGATTCAGTTGAAAATAAACGGATAGGACGATAGTGCATCAACGGAGCCCCTCCACAGGAAACATCACCATATCCAGTAAATCGACACCGATCTTGCGAGAGTGACAATTGTGACACGGGTGACTCATTGGCTGATTATGTTCATGTAATGACGATTTCCTTTCGTTATGTGGGTGCTGTGGTTCTCGCTTGCGCATTTCCCTTAAAAATTGAACTATTCCGTTATGATACGAAATTTTTTTCACACTCCTCTATGTACGATAATTATCGCCATCCCGCAAACGGTCGCCACTGCGGCGGATCAGGAACAAACCATTCAAAAAACCCTGCCTGCCGTGCCTGGGAGAGGCCTTGAGGCGGGGTTCCATCGTATCCATTACGATTTTCAGGGTTCGGGCGTGAACCGCCAGGATTCATGTCTGTTTCTGCTGCATCATGGAATCTTCATTTTTCAAGAGCGAATTTTTAAACTTCCAAAAAATCTTTTCCGGAGCCTCTTTTTCCCGGAAAAAAAACGCAATTATGGGAAAACCGCTTTTTTTAAAAAAATTACTTTGCTGACTTGCCTGCTTCAAATTCAACAAGGACCGGGGCAATTGTTTTTGTTGCTATTGATCGCCTCACCAGGACGGTCAGCTTCCGGCAATAGTGGATATGAGCCATCTGGAAACTGACAATCAGTCCGAAGCAGAAGCAGGTGATACTTATTAAGGTGTAACTTACTACGTCAACCATGGTCTCTCCGTATTTCAGGTCTCCCGGGCGAGTTCATCTATGATAGGTATCACCGACTCGACGTCGAAACATTCCTGTGCGATTACCATGAATCGCTTTGTATAATACATAACGAGGAGCTGGTATCCGAGAATTGCACCAATTGCAAAAGTCATAATTCCAATAGCGATGTAAATTAACAAATCCGTGAGCATGTCAGCCATAATACATCTTATTGTCTGTTTACGATGTCAACAAGATAAATATATTGAATAGATTTCAGGATTTTTATTACCGGGTCCGGATATGAGAAGAGGCAAATTTTCCTGAACCTTCGGGAACATAAAAGAACCTTTGTTTTTCCCCTATCCCCTGGTAGCTCTCTCCTATCCTTTTTGAGGAAATATCAGTCTGGTGCAGGCTGAAGACTACTCATCAGATATATTAAGTTTCATCCCGCCAATTGAACCGGTAAGAATTGTATCCGGCTCATGAGCACGGGATCTGGTGAGTGAAAAGTGAAAACTGATATGCCTTTGTCCAAACCCATCCGACATTTTGTAAGTCAGACTGAAGCCATATTGGACACGGAAATTTCTCTCCTGCGCAATCCTGAAGCAGACCCAAACGGCATGCTGGTGGATATTTATACCTATGATGTCGAGAAAAATATGATTATTTTTCCGGCGCATTACATCGGACTGTTAAAGGATTTTATCATTGCCAGGCACTGCGTGCACCTGCTTATCAAAGGCGCGGCGGCAAAAAAGTCCCGGTATCTGGTCTGTTCCTTTACCGGGGATTCCGTGTACCGGGGGATACATCAGATCTATATCGATGCCCTCAAGGATGAGGCAAAAAAGGAGAAAAAACTCCCGGTCCACAAACTTATCCAGATGCTCAACATCCTCTACACCAATTTTAATGACGATATCAACGAACTCCCCTGGAATCCGATAACCAACGCCCGTGTCTATCACCGGATGCCCCAGATCAGAAAGACCCAGCTGTACTATCTCATGAAGGAGGGAAAGATGGACATGGATGAAATGATGGAGTATGAAGATGTCATCCCACGGCGCTACTTTGTTCTGAACAAGTCAATGTTCTATGCCCGTGACCAGTACCTCGCAAAGACCCTTCCTGCAGATCAGCTGATGCCGGTTGTCAATATCCCGCAGATGAAAAAGTTCAATCACCTTGAAGTAAAAGAGATGCTCACCACGCGCTGGACACATACCTCGTGGTACCAGTCTAAGATCTTTGGCGACAACATGCTTGAGATCATGGAGAAGTACCTGCAAAAAATAGACTGGAATGCAGAACCGGATCTTGACTATTTTCATGATATCTACCGGCTGGGTGTGCAGATGACGAACCATTTTATCTCTTATATGTCGATGAAAGACTGGTTTGTCTGGGAATCCCCACAACATCTGCAGGAGGCTCAGGCAAGAAAAGGGGAGTACGAGAATAAAGCCTTAAAAAAGATTTTCGGGGATCTTTTTGAGGAATCACCCGCAGGTAGTTCAGGAGGAAAACTTTGAACAGGATACCTGCAACATCTTAAAAAGAGACGACCATGACAACCAATGACGTAATCGGGCTGTTAAGGAAAGGGCGTACCTATGCCAGCCGCACGAAATACAAGGAGGCAATTGCCTATTACGAAAAGGCCCTGTCGCTCGATTCCAAAAATCCTGAAGCCTGGTATCTTCGGGCGGTAGTGTTTATCGAGACCGGGAGGAATACCGAAGCACTTGCCGATTGCGAGCAGGCAATTAAGCTCAACCAGAACTATGCTGATGCCTGGTCAAAAAAAGGGCATGCGCTCTACAATCTCGAACGGTATAACGATGCACTCTTTGCCTGCACACGGGCACTCGCCCTCAACGGGAATGATGCCGCTGCCTGGTATATCAAAGGAGTATGTCTGGATGAACTCGGGCGAAGCGATGAAGCCCAGGAAGCTTTTGGAAAATCCCTCGAACTTGAGATTATCCTTGATATGGAAGCTGAGAAAAAGAAAATGGGCAGATGAAAGGGTGAGGACATGTATTTTTCAGACTCTGGAAAAATGCTCAATTACCAGCTATACGCTCAAAAGGGGTTTCACCCCCGCTGCTGTGGCTCCACCGATGCGATAATCCCCGAACAGGTGCTCCGTCATCCTCGCTCAGCGCAGGGGCGGTATGGGGGAACAGGCTCATGTCCCCTCCTTCATTGTACCAGCACCCTGAATTTCATAGCAAAGGAAAAGGAATTCTGCAGAGTCACTTTTCCCGGTTTTTTTAAGCGTTTAATAACCTGCAGGTTCGACGATTATTCAGGCTTCAGGCTCGGTGTGGTTTAAAAAAACCGAACACTAAAATAGGTGTTTCACTCCCGCAGTTTCGGCTTCACTCTCATGCGATTTCCCAAAAAAAGGTCTGCCTCATCATGACCCTTTCAGTGCAGGGCCGGCAAAGGGGGACAGGCACGATCCCCGTCTTCTTCATACCTGTGCATTTTCTCCTCCTCTGAAAGGGAATTTATGCAGGGGAACAATATCCTGACGATCCTTCTGATAGTTTTAGGGTTATTTTATTAGGTGATCAGGTAATATGAGATCCACATGGAGATCCCCGAACTTCGGACCTGGATTATGTTATACCTGATCTCGTTTGTCGGGCTCCTCTGGGCAACCTTCCTTTCTGTTCAGGGTGTAATGCTCTGGGTCAGCATGTTTCTTGTCATCGTTATCATCGGCATTCATTTTTTCACCCTGTATAACCAGATCCTGCTTCGGAGACAAAGAAAGGAACTGCAACGGCACCTGATACAAGGGTTCGAACGGGGTCCAAAGGATGAAGACAGCAGAAAAACCCGATGATCTTCCTTTTTTTAATCCTTTTTCCGGTAGATTTTCTGAAGGGAATTATGCGCTGCAAACAGATCTTCCACTGCCCGGCCCAGGTATTCTGTCTTACCCATGATATAGAAACCTCCTGATACCAGCGCCCCATGGAACATTTTTACCAGTTCATCCTTCTGCTTTTCGTTGAAATAAATGGTGACGTTCCGGCAGGTGACCATGTCAAGCCACCGCGAAGCAGGTACTCCGCTCATCAGGTCGTGAGGGCGGAACCGGATCAGCTCTCTTAAGTGCGGTTTCACCTGGTAATTCCCGTCAGGGAGCTGGGAGAAATGGCGGTGGATTTGCGATTCAGACAACTTGATCATTGCTTTCTGGGTATAGATGCCCTCCTGGGCTTTTGCAAGCACAACCTTGTCAATGTCTGTTGCGAAGATCTGGGCAGAGATCCCGGGGTCCTGCGCTATGAAGTCGGTGAGTATCATGGCAAGGGAATAGGGTTCTTCACCAGTAGAACAACCGGCGCACCAGATACGCAGCCGTTTTCTTTGGCTGAATAACAGGGGAAGGATCTCCTTTTTCATGGAGTCATACACATCGGTATCCCGAAAGAATTCGGTAACATTGATAGTAAGTGCGTTCCGGAGGTTCTCGAGCTCAGGAGGATTTGCTTTCAGATACGCCAGATAATCCTCGTAGCTTGCAGTGTCAGTCGAACGCATCCGTGAGAGAATCCTGCGCTTGATGTAGTCCTCTTTGTAATTTGAACACTGGATAGCCAGTGTGTGTTCGATAAACCTCTTAAGCGATGTAAAACCATCCATGATATTTTCGATTTATCTTCAGTACTACAGGCGAATTTTAAATGATGATGACATTTGTCGTTTTTTCCGATAAAAAGATGAAGTGTTCACCAATCAGTTCAGGTGGAACTTCCCCATCATCTTCCGACTGCGTTCAGCCATCTCAGCCATCTCTGCCGAAGCGCTTGCGATCTCTTCAGTTGAAGCACTGGTCTCTTCAGCAAGGGCTGCCATATCCTCCATCCGTTTCTGGTTATCCCGGGTCAGGGTTGATACGGATTCGATGCCGGTCATAAGCGTGTTAGTAGCCTGTGCCTGGTCTTCTGTTGCTTTGGAAATCTCGGTTACCCCGAGCGCCACAATATTTGCTTCAGATATGATAAGATTCAGCGAATCGACCGTTTTGTTCACACTCTCAATACCCGTCTTGATCTCTTCAAAAGAGTTTTTCATGGATGTTGAAGTCTGCTCACTCTTGGCCTGGATTGCTTTGATCAGGGTCTCGATCTGACTGCTTGCTTTCTTGGATTCCCCGGCAAGATTCTTGACTTCACCGGCGACTACTGCAAAGCCACGCCCGTGTTCGCCGGCCCGGGCAGCTTCAATCGCAGCATTGAGTGCCAGCAGGTTGGTCTGGTTGGCAATATCAGTAATAAGATTCACGATTTTTGAGATTGCACGCATCTGCTCGTTCAACGCGGTTATTTCATCGACACTCTGCTTGGAGACCTTCTCCACGTTCTGCATCTTGGTTGTGGCAAGCTGGCCGATCTCTGCTGCCTGTGCACCTTCTTTGGAAGCTTTCTCCGCATGGGTCATTACATCATGTGAAGTACTCGCAATCTCTTCGATGGATGCAGAGATATCTGAAATATCCGTCGAAATCTTTTCTACATTCGTGAGCTGCAGTTTTGAATTGTCCGCGGCTTTCTGGGACGAGATTGCAACCTGCTCGGTGGCTTTTGCAATTTCCTCTGTGCTCCTGATAGTATCGTTGATGGTGGCATCGAGTTTGATCATACCCTGCATCAGGTCGGATAAGACAATCCTGATCGAATCAACTGCTGCATTATAATCTGCCTTCAGCTTTACCAGTGGATCGGCATCATCTATGCTCACCCGGTACGTGAGATCACCGGATGCAATTTTTGAGAGTGCCATCTGGAGTTCTTCTGCGCTTACGGTAAGGAGTTCAGCTTTGGCCCGTGCTTCGTCCATCATCTCTTTGATCTTTGTTTCCTGCTCGCGCTGGGTTGTTATGTCATTATATACACAGACAATGGTCTGGAGAATCCCTTTTGGATCAACCATGGGGATACCGTACTGGCTGAGGATACGAACCCCGGTCGGGAATTCAATTTTTATCTCCCCGAAACTCCTTTTTTGTTCCTGCAGCACCTTTTTGAGCCCTTCTCCCTTCTGTTCGAGGATCTTGAAATCCTTGGCACTCATGCCGATTAGCCGTTCCCGGGCAAGACCGGTCAGGGAGATATATGCATCATTTACCATGATGATCTTAAACCCGGTGTTCATCAGCATGATTGGCATGGGATTCTGGTTGACGATAATATCCGACCGCAGCTTGAGGAGAGCTACCTCCTCCATCTTCTTTTGCAGATCCTGCTGGCTCTTACGTTGGGCGGTGACCTCGTTGTAGACAAAAAGGAGATTTGAGATTTTATTGTTGGCATCAAGAACCGGCATTACGTACTGCTCAAGGATATGCATACCGCTGGGAAGTTCAACGGTAACTTCTCCAAATGCCCGTTGTTTCTTCTCGATGGCCACTTTTGCACCTTCTCCTTTCTGCTCGAGAATTTTTACCTCCCGGAGATTCATGCCAAGGACGCGGTCACGGGGAATCCCGCTCATCTTTGCATAGGCTGCATTTGCTTCGATTACGACAAAACCGGGATTGGTCATCAGCATGGGGATCGGGTTATGCTGGACAATGGTTTCAGCTGTCCTGTGCAGTTCGGTGATCTCATCCATCTGCCGGCGATCTTCAGTAACATCGTTATAGACGATCAGGATGCTGGTCACGTTCCCGCTGTTATCTAAAATAGGAATACCATACTGCTGCAGCCTTTTTGCACCGGTGGGGAATTCGACCTGGACTTCACCTGCCACCCGCCTTTTCTCCTGGATTGCCTGCCTGATTCCTTCACCGGTCTGGTCCAGTATCTTGAAATCACGCAGGGTCATCTTCAGCAGGTCCACGCGACTGATTCCGCTTAAGGAAGCATATGCCTCATTTACCACACGAATGTGGAAATTCATATCCACAAGGATGATTGGCATCGGGTTTTGCTGGACAATTGTTTCAGATCGGTGCTTGAGCTGTTCGATTTCCTCGCTCTTCTTTTTCTGTGCCGTCGTGTCATTATAGACAAAGAGCAGACTGGTGATTGTCTGGTCTTTGCTCATAATCGGAATGCAGTATTGCTCCAGAATGTGTATACCTGACGGCAATTCCACGCTCACTTCGCCAAACGAGCGCCGTTTTTCCAAAAGAGCGACTTTCGCCCCCTCGCCCTTCTGGCTGATAATCTTGAAATTTTTAAGATTGGTCTTTAAGAGATCGCGTTCCCTGATACCGCTCATTTCAATATAGGCTGCATTTGCTTCAACGATTGAGAACCCGGGTGTGGTCAGGAGCATGGGGACAGGATTATTACTGACCATTACGTCAAGCCGTTGCCGGAGTTCTGCGATCGTTTGTTCAGATTCTCTGACCGGTGTAATCTCTTCTGAAGGATTGGCGGGTATTGTAGGGGCTACCGCCCCGGTAAATAACGCTTTTCTCCCCGGTAGTTCTGTCACATCCATCCCCCCGTCAATTGTCCTGCACGAGTAATTTTTACCATGATATGTTCCTGCCGTTCACTTTGTTGCCACATCCTCAAGCACTTTCTTCATATCGATCCAGATGATCAAGCCCGTGCTCTTTTTGTCAGCACCGTCACCTTTCATCTTGATAATCCCTTTTACGAAGCTGGAGACCTCAGACGAGAGTCCTTCGCCGAGGTGTTCGATATCAGTTTCTGCAACCTGGAGGACACTCGTTACCTCATCAACAATGATCCCGACGTTGCTCCCGGATGCAGCATCCGGTACCAGGACGATTATCTTCTGATTTTCCCGCGTATCCTGAGGAGGTAATCCGAGCAGGGTATTGAGGTTCATGATGTTGGTGATCTCTCCGCGAAGATTAATTACCCCGGAGATGTAAGGAGGTGCACGGGGAATGGGAGTGATGGGAATCATCTCAACAATTTCCCGCGCCAGTTGTATATCAAGAGCATAGCGCTCACCCCCCAGCACAAATTCTACTACATCTACCGTAGAGACCATTGTTCACCGCAGCCTGAACTGTTCCATTATCTTCTTCAGCCGGTTTGCCAGCTCAGCAAGCTCAGCCGATGCGCTGGCGATCTCTTCAGTTGACGCACTGGTCTCCTGGGCAAGTGCCGCCATATCCTCCATCCGTCCCTGGTTCTCGCGGGTAATAACGCTGGATTTCTCCATTCCGTGAACCACACGGGTCGTTGCTTCTGCCTGGTCCTCGGTCGCTTTGGTGATCTCGTTTACACCCTGTGCAACCACATTCGACTCAGCAATAATCCGGTTTAAGGCTTCAATCGTCTTGTTTACACTCTCAATTCCTGCCTGTATCTCCTTGTATGAGCTTTTAATTGCTGCCGCTGTTTTATCACTGTTGTTCTGGATGGAACTGATGAGGGTATCGATATGGTTCGTTGCGGTTTTGGACTCACCGGCAAGGTTGCGGACTTCGCCTGCTACTACGGCAAAACCGCGCCCATGCTCCCCGGCCCGTGCAGCCTCGATCGCAGCATTCAGTGCAAGGAGGTTCGTCTGGCTGGAGATATCAGCGATCATCTTCACGATGTTTGAGATCTCTTTCATTCGATCGTTGAGTGCGGTGATCTCACTTACACTCTCCCCGGCGATTTTCTCAACCATCGTCATCTTGGCAGTTGCAAGCTTGCCCAGTTCGGAAGCCTTGTTCCCTTCCTGCGCTGCTTTCTGGGCGTGACTCAACAGGTCCTGCGAAGTGCTGGCAATTTCCTCAATGGAAGCTGAGAGGTCGGAGACTTCTTTTCCAACTTTTTCCAGCTCATCAAGCTGCTTTTTTGCACCATCAGCTGATTTCTGCGTTCCGACTGCTACCTGTTCGGTGGATTTGGAAATTTCCGTTGTACCCCTGCTGGTATCCTGCGTTGTTACTTCAATCTGTTTTATTGATTTTTCCAGTTCCCCGATAACCTTCTTGATTGAATCGACAGACAGGTTATAGTCTTTTTTCAGTTTTATTAACGGATCTCCTTCAACGAGTGGGATAATGAAAGTCAGATCCCCTTTTGCAATTCGTTCCAGCCCGTTTTCCAGAACTGCAGCACTGGCAGAGAGCGCTTCGGCTTTCTTCTGCGTCTCCTCGATCAGCTGCCCGACTTCTTTTTCTTTCTTGCGCCGTTCGGTGATATCATTGAGAACGATCAACAAACTTTCTACATTACCTTCTGTATCAAGCAGGGGGATGTAGTACCATTCAAGAACGAATGTACCCCGGGGGAATTCTATCGTGGATTCACCATGACTGCGTTTCTTGGATTTTATTGTTCCTTCGACGGTTTCTCCTTTATTTTTGAGGTACTTGAAGTCCTTCATCGAAAGGGAAGATGCATTGTCTTTGGAATAGCCGGTGAATTCCAGGAATGCCAGGTTAGAGATTTTTACATTCAGTTCGGCATCGATTGTAAAAAGGGGAAACGGGTTTTCCTGAATGATCCGGTCCACCCGCTGCTCTACCTTTTTTATTGCTTCCATCTTGCCGTGGAGCTCCGTGTGGTCTATCCAGATATAGAAAGCACCATCAACTTCCCCGTTTTTATCGAGAATGGGGATGGCATTGAGCGTGAGGTATTTCCTGACACCGTCAGGGAATGTGACAAGACATTCAGTGATCGAGAGTTTCTTTGTCTCAAAGCAGGCGTAGAAGTGTTCCCCGGAGAGAATAGCAATATCAAAATCGTTGAGTTTCTTTTTGAGGAGTTCTTCACGGGTTCCGCGCCAGACGGCTTCATAGGCCTTGTTGATATGGATCCTCGTCTTGTCCTTTCTCAGTATGGCAATCGCCATAGGATTGTATTGGATCATCACGTCTGCACGATGCTTGAGCTCTTTTGCCACTGCAGCCTTTTCGAGCGTCAGGTTCAGCATCTGTGCCACTGCCTTTAATTCTGTATCAACCTTATTCTCGTCGATACGGACAGAGAAATTCCCTTCACTGGTTTTCTTTAGTGCATTTTCTAGCTCTTTTAGTTCCATCTCATAACCTCTTCTGCAATGGTTTTATACGCATTTCCGGCACTGCTGTCTGGTGCAACATGAGAAATGGGCATACCGCGTTTCTGGGCTTCGTACACTGCTGTAGAGTAGGGGACAGTATACACGCTGGGAAATCTTCGCTTAATCTGGTTGAGCATCGCCAGCAGCCGCATATGCTCCTGTTTTTGTTCTTCTGCGGCTTTCAGGCTCTCAGGAGAAGGTTCCGGCGGTTTGGAAAAAACATTCCGGATACGGGTAAAAAGACCCTTTCCCTCATCTTTTTCAGGTTTTGAATCTGACTGGAGCAATCCCTCACCCCAGCGGCTGACGATTGCCATATCAGGTCGGATTTCTTTACCCAGACCCTCTTTAATATCAGAAAATATTGTGGAGAGTGTCGTAACCCCGTTGAGCGCAAACGATCCCGAATCGAGGGTCACGATGACATGATCCGCTGCAAAAAGTCCATTGATCACAAACTGACCTAAGCTCGGCGGAGTGTCAATGAAAACATAAGAATACTGGTTATTGACAATGGCGAGAGCTTCTTTAAGCACCCCGGTGGGGAATTTCGCATGATAGAGGTACGGTTCCGCACCGACAAGATCAAGGTGTGCAGGTGCAAGATCAACGCCCGACGCGGTTTTCAGAATGATATCCTGTATCCTGACTTTCGGAAAATCATCAATCCCACTCATAAAAACCTGATACATATTTTTGCCGGAAGCTGCACTGGGGTCGACGCCAAGCCCGGCGGTTGCATTCGCCTGAGGATCGCAATCAACAACCAGTACTTTTCTCCCGGCTTTTTGGCAAAAACCGGCAATATTAAGGCAGGAGGTAGTCTTGCCAGTACCTCCTTTATGGTGAGAAAAAGTAATGATTGTAATTATACCACCTTATATTTTTTTTATTTATGTGTTATTCTATAATAACTATCGTTTATTGTACAGAATGGCTCTCTCCTTTTCCAAGAAAATGGTAAGACGTATTGTAAATCCGGCAGATATTTTTTATTGGGCCTGGCAAATCCGGAATTTGTGTGGACTGGATCATAAGTAAAGGGTATCATGGAGGTTTTTTATTGCCCTGATGACCAGTATAGTATGTGGACACTGGTGATGTTCTTACCCTCCTTGCGGGTATTGCTATTGTAATCTTTGTGGCATTCATGGCAAATCCTGAGTACTTGTCGGGACTGCAGAATTCGTCTGAAAGACTGCTGAAGGCTGCAGAAACGGTTGAAAACCCCCCAATTCCCGTCACGTTCCCGCCAGAATATCCTGAACAGGTCCCTGGAGTCACTCCAATAATGCCAAAACCCGATCTCCCCCCGTATCGCATTGTTTATACTGACAAACCCTTTTCCTACCCCGTGTATAAACTCCCGGAAAACATGGTGACGACCGGAGCGTCCGAAGCACCCCGGCAGACTCAGGAATGGGTGCCGTTTGCCGTGATTGAGAATACACGTGGGGGCCTTACCCAGGTTTTTTCTGTACCATATCCCATCTGGGTGATAAATACTACCGTCGTGGCAGAAAACCAGCCTCAGTATGCAAACTTTCGCATGGCCCTCTCGTATGCTGACACGGGGGGTTTTATCACCGGAGAAGAGATCGTGAAACCAGGTACCTCCTACAGAATCGTCCGGACGGCAAATACCAGTATGTACATGATCATCAGCGTAAAGAATATCGACTCGTACCGGATACGTCTTGAGACCCCGAGAGAATATTATTCTGCCCACCGTTATGACTGATTTTTTATCGGTATAGTCCCGGTTTAACCATGAAAAAAATTTATTTAACCGGGAAAAAATAGAAAAGCACTATCTTCAGGACAGAAAAGTGTTTCTTTTTTAGACAAATGATTCCCGGCTCGTAGTGGGATTAGCGGGTCTGTCGAATTATGGGGGTCGCCACCGCAGCGAAGGTGGAGGTAAAAACCGAAGCCCCCCGGGAGTGTCATCAATTGAGTTTTTTGATAAATCGTGAAGAAATGTTCATCGTTAAATTTGTGACAATACCCTTTTTTATTACCCCATTACTGTTTGACGCGCGTAATTGTCGGTCACCGATGTTCAGCTACGGGAATCCTTCGGGGCGTGTGGAGTCTTTGTATCACTCTGAAAATGGATAAGGATGACTGGATAAAACCGATAAGAACAAGGTTGGCCTGTCATACCTTTTAATATTTAAACATGCCATTTTTCCTGTATGCGGGGAGAGAAGCTTTCAGACGCGATTGTCTACGACAAGCTGAACCTGTTGAAAAACGATTTCTTTGGCTACATCAGGGGCAATTCGGAAAAAGTGGACTCCAACCTACCGGTTTTTTATGGACACGTAGTCTCTGCACTCGAGAATTCTTTTCCGGATATCCCTGATGAAACATATGACGAATTTATCGATCATATCACGTTTGAAGTACTGGATGCAAGTAAGAACAGCGGGGATTTTGAATTTGTCAGGAAGATCATCCATAACGCTCTTCGCTTTAAAAAGAAAAAAGATGCAGAAACCGGGGTCAATATTGTCGTTGGCCTGAAATTATTAAAATCCGGGGACTATCCCCATGCCATCGACTACCTGAAATATTATGTCAATCTCGATGCCAAGATTGGCACTGCGGTAGCATACAGCTATTATACCCTGTCCCTTCGTGAGTTCAAGAGTGATGATGAGTTTGCACAGAACCAGCGTCCCGGTGAGATGGAACTTCTCGCCCGTGAAACCCTGCTGGACCTCGCACACTCATCGACACCGTTACACACAATGAAACAGCTGGAACTGGAAGACCCGTCATTTCTGGAGAAATTTTTCTGGCAGATGATTTTTTTGGGACTCGAGTGGTTCCCCAGTGAGCGATGGTTCCTGGAAATCGGGTTAGAAAACGCAGCTCTTGTCCACGACACCGAAATGAGAAAGCGGTTGCTGGATATTAGTTCTGAGCGGTTTTACAATGATTATCATTTCCTGCGCGTGATGTATTATTATTACCTTGACAATCGTGACGCCAGTGGTGCTGCAGGTGTCCTGAACCATCTCATCCGTCAGTATCCCGATGATCTCGAACCCATTTATCTCGGACTCAGATTTTCTCTCCTGACGAAAAAAAAGATCACCTATCACAGTTTCAGGAAGCTGGCGAACCAGAAGGGGATGCCGGTTCATACTATCCACCTTTTTGATATTGCCTTTGATCTTCTCAACGGTGACAAAACGGAAGCGTTGAACCGGATTGCGGAATTCGAAAAAGAATTTCCGCATTTCCAGTACTACGCAACTACTCTCAGGTATATAGCAAATGATTTCTTCTCGAATGATGAGATGCAGGTCAAAAAGGCAAAAAAAGCCTTTCTGGACTCCGTTGATCAGTACTGCTCCGAAGAGATCAAAAAGAAAAGCGTTTCACCTTCCCCCGGAGTTCCAAAATAACCAGAAATATGATTATTTAGCGAAAATAACCTGAAATATTCGTCTATTTTCGATCCCTTTTTAGGGAGCCGCCAATGGTATTCACGGGGCCGATCGCGATCATGACAGATAAAAGCAGGCTCAGGATCAAAACTCACGCAGCTTTCAGGGTCAAAATCTGAGGTCAATACGGTGCTATTTTGTCAAATAACCCTCAATTATTGAGATTCTGTGTTTCGGTCAAATCGGAGCGTTTTGCGGGGTTTTCCGGAGAGGGGAAATGGGCAATCTGAGCCCGATACGGGGTTATTTTACCCTCAGAAGAGTATCGCCCCCGATAGGATCCTGGAAATATGGTGTCAGACAATATCGTAAATGGGGGTGGAGCAAGATTGACGTGACTAACCTACAAAACAGGTCAAAAAATATGTGCTCTGGAGAACTACTCAATTACCTGCTAAACGCTCAAGGGGGGTTTCACCCCCGCCGCTGTGGCATACCGATGCGATACCTCCCCATCAAATGATACTTCATCATCGCAAAGCGAAGGGGCGGCATGGGGGGACAGGTAAGGTATCCTCCTTCATCCGTACCACATCCTGAATTTCATATCAATGGAAGAGGAATTCTCCAGAGCCAAAAAATTGATTACACCAGGAGATTACCAAGGGAATTTTAAAAAAAACTGTTGGCCACCCTGTTCTCTGAGGAAAACCTTCGGAAATAATCAGAGATTGTTTGATGTCCCGTCTGCCCTGCGGATCGAAACCTTGCCATCATCGGCTGGGAGGAACGTGACCGATCGGCCAACCTTGCCCCCGACATCCTCTGCAGCCAGCTGGATATTGTGCTCTTTTAAAAGAATCCTGACTTTTACGGCATTCCTTTCACCGATATTGAGGTTGGTGCCAAAGTACTCAAACATGCATGCACCCCCCGCTATCTTTGCAACTATAGACCTGTTCTTGCATCCAAGAGCTACCAGTTCCTTCACCAGGAGTGGAACTGCCGTATCCACGTATTTCCCTGGTCGATCCATCCTGCCGCTGCTTTCGGGCAGCATGATATGCACCATTGCTCCGAGCCTGAGGTTTGGATCATACAGGGTAAGCCCGATACAGGAACCCAGTCCGATGGTCATCATCGGGAAAGAACCTACGCGGTATTCTCCAATTCCGATCATCGCCGTTTGTTCGCTCTGGGGTTGGTGGTCGGGCATTTTCAGGTACTACGGTAGCTATATGGGCTTCATCATGTTTTCGAGCAGTTCAATTATTCTCAAAAGAGTGCTTCTTTCCGGCATCATGATGATATCGCTGTCTACCTTGTACTCTTCACAGACAAGTTCAGTAGAGAACAGCAATACCTCATCCGTCTCTTCCTGCATCTGGGCAATGAGCGACTGCATGGCTGCATGTGCCATGTCGATCGTGAGTGACGGAGGGGACGGAAGCATCACAAAACCGAGCAGTTCAGCCGTGGCATCAAGAAAGGCTGAGACCATGATATTGCCTACTTCGAGCAGTGCACTCTCGTCCATCTCACTGAGGGGGCGGTTAATCTCCGTTAATCCGAGCATCGTGTTCGTCATGCGGACTGCTGACTCCCGGGTGATGTAAAACAGGATATATCCTCCATGGGGAATATCCCCCTGGAGCTCGAAAGCCACCATCGCCGCCGATTCTTCACCCATGTACTGTCCAAGTTGAGAGAGATCCACCACCCTGATGGCGGGGACACTCATCTCAATAGTACTTCCCAGCATCTGGGAAAGCGTAGTCGCTGCATGTGCAGCCCCGATATTTCCGAGTTCCTGAATTGCATCTGCCTGAACTGCCGATAATTTCATGATCTTCTCCTATACAATGGTGTTAACATCAAGCACCGGCACGACGCCCCCATCACCCAAGATGGTAACACCGCTCACGCCCCGGGTGTTGCCGATAAAACTGCTCAATGGCTTCACAACTACTTCCTGCTTACCTTCAACGACGTCCACCGGAATACAGCACTTCCGCTTCTGGTATTGCACAACAATGAGTATTTCACAGGATTTGGAAACACCGACCATCTCATTCAGCCAGAGAATCTGAAGTACCTCGTCACGCAGCAGGATTGCTTCGCCTTTTCCTATGTGGTGGGTTGTATCCCTTTTGAAATGTGCTACTTCAACAATACTGCTGATCGGGATACCGAGTCGTTTTCCATTGACCCTGACGATCATCACATCGACAATCGCCATGGTCGGTGGGAGTAATAATTCAAACCGGCTTCCTTTCCCCGGTGTTGTTTCCACCCTTATTGTACCTTTCAGCGCCTCGATAGACCTTTTAACCACATCAAGTCCGACTCCCCTGCCGCTGATGTCGGTTATTGTTTCGGCAGTAGAGAAACCAGGCTGGAATAGCAGCTCAATGGCCTCTTCGGTTGTTAATGTACCGGCAACTTCCGGTGTAATCAGTTCCTTTTCGATTGCCTTTGCCTTGACCTTGTCGAGATTGATTCCTGCGCCGTCATCGATAATTTCAATGATTACATTGTCCCGGTCACGGTGCGCAGAGAGCCTGACGTTCCCTTTCCGAGGTTTTCCCCCCCTTTCCCGGGCTTCGGGAGATTCAATCCCATGATTTACTGAATTCCTGATCAGGTGGAGAAGCGGATCATTGAGCCCGTCCATAACACTACGGTCAAGTTCAGTCTCTCCCCCTTCAATAACGAAATTGACGTCTTTACCATCGTGCTGGGCAACATCGCGGACAACCCGTGGCAGGCGGTTGAAGATATGGTTCAGGGGAATCATCCGGATGACCATCATCAGGTTCTGAAGATCGGAAACGGAACGGTCCACCATGGCAATCGCTTCGTCCATTTCCTTTATTTTGTGCTGTTCGGCAATCTGTTTCAGCCTTCCACGGTTGATAACAAGATCTTCGACCAGATTCATGATATGGTCAAGCTGCTGGATATTGACCCGGAGATTCTTGATCTCCCGGCTTTTGTCAGCTGAGGAGGATTGTTTTGTATCAACTCCGGTTGCTTTTCCGCTCTCGGGTACATCTTCAGGAGTCGGGATCTCCTGGCTTTTTTCAGGAGAGAATGGTGGTTTTATATCAGCCCCGGTTGTTTTTGTGCTCCCGGTGACATCTTCAGGAGTCTGGATCTCCTGGCTTTTATCAGCAGCAGACGCTTGTTGTGTATTAATTCCGGTTGTTTTTAAGATCCCGGGGACTTCGTCGGGAGACTGAATTTCCCATCTTTTTTCATGAGGAGTGGGTTGTTTTGTACCAGTGCCGGCTGTTTTTTTGCTCTCTGGGGCGACAACAGGAGTTGGGCTCTCCTTTTTCTCTGCAGCTCGTATCTCAACTTCAGAAATATCAGTTCCCGAGGCTGCAGTTATTAATGCCTCTTCCCCGGCATCGCTTGCGATAATGAGTTGGAGTGTACCATCAAATTTCCCCTCTTCTATCGCTTCAAGGGAAGGATTAACCGAAAGGATGGTGCCAAGGGCATGTAAGTTACCGATGGCGAGCATAGCACGCACGTCCTTCATCGTGCAATCACCTGCAACGATGATCAGCATCTCGTATTCCTGACACTGCTCCCCTTCAGGTATCTGTGGAGGTTCGGGATTCTGTTCTGCCGGAGTCGGGATTTCTGCGGTCTCAAGCTTCTCTTTTGGTGTGACACCACGCTTTTCAATCCATTGCTTCAGGGCATTGACTTCGGCCTCCGGATTTTTGGACGAAGAATCTCCTCCCGACTCTACGTCATCAAGCATCTGCTCAATGATATCGGAACATGCAAGGAGCAGGTTTACCAGGTCAGGGGAAATATCCGCGGCCCCGCTGCGGATGAGCGAGAAGACATCCTCCATAGAATGACAGAGGTGCTCCATGGCGGAGAAACCCATGGACGCAGAAGCTCCTTTGAGTGTATGGATTGAGCGGAAGATTTCATCTATGGCTTCCTGGTATGAGCCCAGTTCAAGGAGTAAAAGGTTCTTGACCAGATTCTCGTGGTTTTCACGGGATTCGGCCACAAACAGCCCGCGATATGCCTCAAATTCAGACACAGGTTTCCTCCATACTATGAACTACCCGCTCTATCTCTTTTGAGAGTTTTCTTAAGGGAAGGATCTGATCGACCGCGTTATTCCTGATTGCAGATCGTGCCATCCCGTATACAAGACAATCCTTCTCATCACAGATAAGGCTCACGCCGCCGGCTTCTTTTATTGCATGTGCTCCTTCACCCGCGTCATTTCCCATACCGCTTAAAATGACCGAGAGTGCGTTTTTTCCATAGACCTGAGCAGCGGATTCAAAGGTCTTATCCACTGCAGGTCTGACCCCGTGGACGGGAGGTGAGGTGGTATGAACGATACGCCCGGTTGTTTTACCGTTCTCTCCCAGCACTCCGGAAACGACCGTGTGGACACCTGCTTTCGACAGCAGAATTTTTCCGGTTTCAAGCATGTCGCCGTTCTGGGTCTCTTTGACGGGCATGGAGGCAATCCTGTTGAACCGCTCGGCAAGAGGGGCAGTGAAACCAACAGGCATATGCTGGGTGATAATCACACCCGCAGGAAGATCAGGAGACAACATGGAAAGCAGTGTATCGACCTGCTGTGGTCCCCCGGCAGATGAGCCGATAAGCACGACCCGGTCAGCGGACGAGGCAGGTGACGTGGGGGGTTTGTGAGAAATACCGGGTAAAGAGAGTGTGGCAAGGTGCCTGACTTTGGAAATTAATTCTTCCCTGATTTCCCGCATGTGAGGGAGATCTTTTGGTTTCAGCATGAAATCATCTGCGCCGAGACGAATCGCATCATGGGTCATCTCAGCGTCTTTGGAGGTAAGGGAGCTCAGCATCAGGACTTTCGGATGCTTTTTACTATTCCGGAGTTCTTTTAAAACCTCGAGACCGTTCATTTTGGGCATCTCGATGTCAAGGGTGATGAGATCGGGATTGAGCGTCTGGATCTTTTCAAGTGCATCAAGACCGTTGGACGCAGTTCCCACTATTTCAATGGAGGCATCTTTGGTCAGCATGTCCCTGATGACCGTGCGCATGAACACGGAATCATCAACAATGAGAACTTTCACCATAGTGGTCAGGAAGCAAGGACGTTTTTGACTTCTTCCAAAACTTTCGGAGCCTGGAACGGTTTGATAATATACCCTTTTGCACCGGTCTTGATGGCGAGTTTTACCATCTGTTCCTGACCGACTGCGGTACACATGACAATCTTTGCTGCCGGATCGAACTCTTTTATTGCTTTTAATGCTTCAATCCCGTTGAGTTTGGGCATCACGATGTCCATGGTCACGAGATCGGGTTTCAGCTCCTTGTATTTTGCAACGCCATCCTCGCCGTCCCCCGCCTCACCGACGATTGTATGCCCACCGGAGAACAGAATATTTTTTAACAGGGTTCTCATGAAGAGCGTGTCATCCACTATCAGAATTTTTCCCATTGACTATCAATAAAATAATTGGTAGATTATCCATAAAGAAGTATTGAATTCATTATCTGGAGAAAACAGATAGGATTCGATTCGGTTCGGTCACCGTGGACAAGAAAATTGTCTGGATACGATAAAACCCCCCGCAGAGCCTTTTTGAGAGGCACGGCGGGAAGGGAGTTTTTTTAAATAGTCATCCTCGCTAATCCGCTGTAGAAGCGCCCCGTCGGGAACAGCGGCAATCATCGTAAACTCGTGGAGAGTTGTAACCCTCTCCGCAACATATCTGAATAGTGCGATTTTCATGGGTAAAAACACAATTGACTTTTAAAAATTGTGAAAATTATTCGATGAGAAAAGATCCGGTATCCCTGCATGGAAAAGATAGATATCCAGATTTTACGTTTTTTGGGCAACCATTTCTTTGTCTGATGACCTGCACTGATTATTAAAATCGGATTTGTATCTGCTAAGGTAAATTTTTCCACTGAGACAATCACGATTTGGACATTCAATATATTTTGGTCCGAAGTCTATTGCTTCCCATGCTGGTTGCCTCGGATCTGATATTTGCCCTTTACCTTTGCATATTTTACATGAAGTCCATGGAATAATGAATCCCCCACAAAATTTTTGTATGATTTTTAGTATTTTGAACCTGTCGATCTTGCACTGCAGGCAGATAAGGAGGGCTCTGGGTAGGTCTTACTATCGTTGTCTGTGTATACTCATAGAAATGCTAATTTGTCTGGGTTTTTGTAGCATCGGAAATATAGCGGACTCCTTTTGTAGTGAGCTGGATCTCTCTTCGCGTTGTGACTACTTCACCGAGACCGAGTTTCAGGATTTTATCATAGATCATATCGAGTTGTTTTTGGGGGATATTGAGCATATTTTCGATTGCATGCGAGTCCATGCCTGAATAGACCAGCATGGCGACCTGCTGGTCTATGCCGTCAAGCTCGGTACCTTTCATATCCATGCTTTTTGTCGTTTCCCGAAGGTAATTGTAGAGTACCTGAAGGGTGGAAAGCGGGCAGAGTACAAGACTGGAGGACACTTCCCCGGAATCCAGGTGATCGATTTTTATGACATCGGTAGGTTTGCCCTGGACATCCCGTTTGGTAAGTTCGATGGCTGCCACGTCATTGAACGGGACACAGATTTGTTTTATCGCAGAGACAAACCAGATCCCGGAACTGACGACAACAACACTCCCTTTATCCCACTGGGCATCCTTGATCATCACACCACCACGGATAGCAGGTGACATAAAGTAGGCCATAAGGCGGTAGGCATTGCAGGACGCAAGGATAAGTTTCTTTAAAACCTGCAGGACTTTTTCAACAGACAGGATTTTGTACACGGCTTCTGTATCGGTTTTTACCGTAATAATAAGGATATTTTTCTTTTCGGCAATATCGGTTACCGTCTTGAAGAGAATTTCTTTATTGACAGGGGCAGGAATTGCGATCAGGTCATCCGCGATGCCCAGTTTAACGACAATCCACTCGTTGTTGTGCTGGATTTTTACCGGAACTTCTTTCATATATCCTCACGGGCAATCCTTACTCTGTTCATGTGTTCTTTCCTGTAACATTAACCTATTTACCCGGTTTATTTCGTTTTCTTTGGTGAGGGGATCGCTTTTTTCCGGGGATTCGGGACCGCCTTCATTGTTTCATGTATCATGTTCAATTCATTCTCAATGTCAGTTGCCGGGGCTTTGAAATCTTTTAAATCTCTCAGCAGGCTGGTATTTTTTTCTTTTGTTACATGCTTGACATCCGATGCGAGTGAACTTAACAGGTCTGCATCGCTTGCTGATGCACCTTTTGCAAATGAGGACATGTCATCCTGGGTAGAGATCTCGTCTCCAAGCAGATCCGCACCTTTGGGAGCGTCAGAAGCGATCCACCCTGCATTCACCGTTTGGGCGGGTTTTTCCGCTGGCGATGGAGAACTCCCTGTGGCTGACGGGGGCTCTTCTTCCAACTCGGCGTCAAGATCAATGTCATCAAGATTTATAGAATCCAGACCGGAAAAGTCCTGGTCTATGGATTCCCCACCTTCAATACCGCTGAATTCTCCAGGACCCTCCTTATTATCTTTGAGAATATCGTCTGCTTCTGAACTGATATCCAGCGAGGGCATCGGGATCTCAGGCTGGCTGATTACCATGGCAGACCCGGGTAACGGGGTGCCCGGATTGGGGATCTGACCCATAGACGGTTGCACGGGATTTTCCTGCTCGTCAAGCCCGTCAAGAAGACTTGCGTCAAATTCATCCCCGGAGAGAGACAGGAAAGGATCCTGCTCTTTTTCCTGATCCTTCAGGCCTGGTCCACCGCTCATGCCGGAGGGGGGAATTTTTGCACCGACTTCCTTACCGGCACTGGCGAGTGCAGAGCTTTTCACCTTTTCACTGACAGCTTTATCGAGCAGCTCGTCAATGTGCTCCACTTTTTTTGCATGTCTGCTGCGCTCTTTGAGAACGGTTCGCAGCGAACCGAGTGAGCCAAAAACCAAACGCAGATGGGAGACTGCGCCGGTTTTGTTTCCGGCATTTTGTGGTGCACTTTTTGGTGTTTCCACGGATTTGGCAGGAGATGAGGGTTTCTTATCCGGCTGTACTGGTTTTTTCTCAAAAAATTTCATCCCGTTCAGTCGCTGTATCAGGGAAATTTTTTTGGGATTTTTTAATTTTTTCCTCGTGAAAACCGATTTAAAATCAGCAATTGTTATCGCACCAAGAAGCAGTAGAATTACAAACCCTACAGCGAGGATCAGGGGTATCATAAGGATGAGGGGTACATCAAACAGGATCATGACTGATCCGGTGATAACAATCACCGCAAAGAGGATAACCCTGCGCAGACTTTCCTTCATATAAGATACATCCCTGCTGCTCCGGCACCTGTTTTTCCCATATTCGAGAGCCCCTCGGGGCTGAAGAATATGTTCACTCCAATGGGTGCGATCAGGAGTATGAGTCCGGTAAGTACACAGAATAGGGCGGTATAGAAATAAAACATATACCGATCCCCTCCCCCGACAATCCGTGCCGCGACAATATTGGAAATGGTAATGATCGTAAGAGAAATTACTACAAAGTTGCCCATCTCTTTTTCCGGGAAGTTAGTAAACATCGACATCCCGCCAAGGGCACTGCCCGCGGATACCCCCCCGGCGCTCGCACCTGACGAGGCAGCATTCGCTGCGGCAAATTTTCCCATCATTGACGAAACCGAGCCGGTCAAAGTTAACATTATGCGGAAAAGGACCACAAAGATCCCTACCATTGCCATGTGCATGGGGGCGAGGAGCACGATAAAACTGCGGGCGTGCATATCCTTTTTCTCCCGCAGGAGTGTCTGTTCGAGTACCGAAGATCCCACTACCGTACCGATAGGTTCTGGCGGACCCCCCATAATAACAGTATCAAGGTAGATGTTGAGATATTTGTAAATGAGATTACTCCCCGATTCACCGATGAATTTATCCCAGATCTGTTTATTATCAAGACCAAGGTTCATCTGGGAATAGACGGAATTCACCAGAGGTTCGAGGGCGGTGAGAGATTTTTTATCAATAGTTGCAAGTGCATGGACGGCAGTGGTGCCCTGACCCCCCATTATCGATCCCAGGCTCCGGATAAAGGTGGAAAAATCGTTGTCACGGAGGGTGATATTACTGTCATCAATAAACCCGATGATCCCAAGGGGCGCCATGAGGATCCCCACCATCATAAATATCAGGCCAGCATTAATCCCGAGCAGCGTCATGACAATAAACGCTCCCAGGACCAACGGTACAATAACCCTTTCCATGGCGTGTATTGTCTGCTGTTCCTTTGACGTCCTGTCCTTGAGACCATGGGATTTCGGGTCATCCGGTACGGAGGTGTACATGAGCAGATTGCCAAAGACACAGATCGTGAGAACAATTGCGTACGCCATGTTCAGCGTGGCATCCAGACCCTGGGGCGAATAGATGGCAATGGAGATCATGATGGTGACACAGATGACCGTCCCGGAAAGGAGCATGGCAATATATGCATCTCCCCATTTTTTGAGCATCTCGAGCCCCTGCTCGACCTGGCTCCGGTACACGCTTCTGACTGTAGACAGTTCATTTTTTAAGAAATCATCGTCAGGGACACCGGAGTCGATTGCATTTGCATACCGGTTCAGCATGCTTTTCAGGATAATATTGTGCGTTCTGTCCGCCACTATCCCCAGCGCTTCGGAATAACTGTAATTCCATTTTTTTACATACATGTCCACTTTGGTGATATACTTCGCCGAGATGTACTCCTTCCGGTTTGACGCATAGGCAAAGATCTCAGGCCTTGACGCATTTGCAATAGCCAGCGATGCCATATACGTGTTTAAAAAAAGGAGGTCAGCCCCCATTTTCCGGTCTTCAGTGACCTCAGCGATTTTTTCTTTCAATCGCTTTATGTGCGAGGCAAACGGGATTGCACGGCCTTCTGGTTTTTTGTCATTGTCCGGCGGGGTATCAACCATGTCAGGAACCAATCTTCAAGAGCCCCTGTTTCTTGATCTTCGTCATCATGGTAAATAAGTCCCAGAACTTGGTGTAGCCTGCTTTGTGAAGCCGCTCGAGAATTTTTGCCCGCTTTTCCACTTCAAGATATATCTCGGATTTTTTACTATCGGGCATGCCGAGCATGGTGGCGATTTTATTTTCCAGCAGATAGGAGCTGCCCTTTCCGGACCATATGAACGTATCAGTAATCGGCTCCCAGGTGAACATCTCGACAAAGGTGAATCCCTGTGTCTCGGCATTGAAACCAACCAGCTCGTTGCAGCTGATCATCCTCCTGACCAGCTGACCATCAGGTCGCTTGACGGCACTCTGGATTATCACCAGGTTGAGGTTATCCACATATGTCTTGGGAATATTGATCGGATCTCCACACAGACGCTGGATGAGTTTTTCAACAGAAGCTGCATGGAAGGTACTCATCACCGGGTGACCGGTCTGCATGGCACCAAATGCAACGGCTCCTTCAACCCCACGGATTTCACCGACAAGAATCTGGTTCGGGCGCTGACGCAGGGCAGCTTTGAGCAGGTCAAACATGGTCACTTCCCCGCCAGCAGCAGAACCCCCCGTCCCCTCTCCTTTTCCCTTGGCAAGTGCCACTTCCCGAATCCAGTTCCGGTGGGGCACGTTCAGTTCCGGTGTATCCTCAATGGTTACAATTTTATTTTCGGGAGGGATAAATCCCGTGATTGCATTCAGGAGCGTGGTCTTTCCGCTTGCGGTCTCTCCAGAAACGAAAAGCGACATCCCGTACTCGACGCAGATCCAGATATATGCTGCTGCCAGATAGTCAAGACCATTGCTGTCGATAATGTTGAGGATGCTCAATGGCACTTCGTTTACTTTACGAATGCTGAAATTACTCCCGTGCCTGCTGATAGCAGTTCCATACACGATATTGATACGGGAGCCATCAGGCAGGGTGGCATCCACAATGGGACTCCTGTAGGTGATAGGACGTTTGATCCTTTCTGCCACTTTAACGACAAATTCATCCAGCTCATGGGAGACTTTGAACTCAATAACAGATTTGAGACCTTTGAAAATCTTATGTTCGATGAAGATCGGACCAACGCCGTCACAGGAAATATCTTCGATGTAGGGATCGGAAAGGAATGGTTTCAGCACTCCCATATCTATCTTATCCCGTATCAGCAGGTACTCAATGGCCCGGTATTCCTCCTCGGTCAGGATCACCTTGCCTTCAGGAGTGAGGGGAACCTGGTGCTTCACTTTGGTATCTTTCATTTTTTTCTGGGCAGTGAAATCGGTGTTCAGAAATGTCGTGATCTTTGATTTGATATCCTGCTGGCTGGCCGCACTTCCCTGAAGCTGTGCGTGAGTCATACCTTTTGGCAGGATGACGGACACAGAAGCCAGCATCTTTTTTATCACTTCAGCCCGTTCCTTGTCGCTGATTGGATCATCTTCGAGACCATCGATAAGATTAATAAGTTTCGTCTCAATTTCCGGGAGAAGCTGGTTCACGTTGTGGAGGAATGAAGGTTCGATGGGAATGTAAAAGTTCCTCACATCATCCGGGTCCGGGAGAATGTGGACAAAGGTAGTATCATTGACCGGATAAATGATATTGGGGCTTTCCATGGAGCGGAGTTCTTTTTTCAATTCCGAAAGGAAGAGGGGAATTCCATACGTGTTTACCGGGAACGTATGAAGGTATTCAAGGAGATGAGGACTGGCTTTCACATACTCTTTGGCGTTTGCCGGCAGCATCTTATAGAGTGGACTTGATTCAATATCATTATAAAAATCCACATTCGAATCAATGATCTCCTGTTTGAACGGGAGATTGACAGCAACAGACAGAGTACCCATATCAGACCTTCGCAAAACTCATTGGGATGACTTTCATACCATAACCGGGATGGACTTCGAAACTGACAACGTTTCCGGTTGTTTTATGTGCCCCACGGACCTTGATAACCTCCATCACCATGACATACTTGCTCCCGACAAGGGCTTTTTTCATGTTCAGGTGGGCATCGCAGATTGACCGTATCCGTACGAGGGTGTCTTCCTCAAACGCATAGGTATGCAGGGTTATCAGGATTGTCTTGCCATGATCGACAAGCGATTTGCAGTTCGTAAAGAACGTGAGAATATGGTCCGTCGCCGCATACTCGGTAAAAAGCGTCAGTGAATCGACAATTATTACCTGGGACTTGCTTTTCTCGATATGGCTTATCAAGCGTGCAAGAATACCTGCCATCTCTTCTTTTTTCCATTCAAAACCTACCACGTGGAGGGGGAAAATTTTGAGGTAGCCCCAGGCAAAATATTCCGAGATATCGAGACTCATGGACTCCATCTGTTTGATAAAGCTCTTGCTGGTGTTTTCTGTTGTAAAGAGATCTACTGACATGCCCTGCTTCATTGCCCCCCAGATAATCTGCTGGGTGAGTACACTTTTCCCGGTATCGTTTTCACCTTCGATGAGAGTGAGGGATTCCAGGGGCAGACCATCGGCTATTTTTTTATCCAGTTCGCTGTTGCCGGTCGAAATAATCCGCCGGTCTTCTCCCCCCATCAGATCGGAAAGGTTTGCCATTTCAGGACCTCCATTTTATATTAAACATATGCTGAAGCATAAACCCCGTTACTTGTAGTGATCTGGAACCAGGAAGGTGAAGCTCCGCTCGTGGCTACCCGTATCTGGTATTTTTCCCCGGGGTCAAGTTCAGAAGGATGGATGAAATCCTGGTAACGGTTGGTAATACCCCAGGTACCTGGATTGCCGCTTGCATCAAAGATACAGACCTGATACTCATTGGATCCTGTGTCATACACTATCACATCCATATGTCTGAAATCACTGATGATTTCAGTACCGGAGTTGGTAACATTCGAGGTAATATTTGAGCTGGACTGCTGTGGATCGGTAATGACAATCGCCGTCCCCAGCCGCATCTCATTCTGGAGAGTAACGTCTTTTTGGGCATTGGTGACCGTTTCAGCAGTCGTAATAGTAGCGCCCACCACTACATACCCCACAACAATCAGGAGCATTACCCCCACCGCAGCAGCAATAATCCCAGCAACGGCCATATTATATCAGCTCGCCGTAAATTCGTTTGATCGCCAGATACCATTGGGGAGTGCAAACTGGAAATAGATTTTATCGCCAGAAGAAATCGACGTTTTGGCGGTTACTTTCACAGTCTCACCCGAATCCCAGTAGCTGTTCCCGTTAAGGTCATATCCGGGGCCAAAATCTGCTGTCCATTGTTTATCCCCCGGGCTGCCGCTTGTATAGGTGAGATGGTCAAAATTACCAACTTTTCCGCAAAAGACATCAGACCGTTGAATTTCTGAGAGTGAAATCCGTTCAGATCCAATATTTTTCATCCATACCTGGGCTGTACCGGTAGACTGGGAGGCTGATGTAGCAATAATTTTAAAATCCGTTCGGATCCTCACATCGGATTCATGGGTAGAGGAAGAAAATGTTCCTGCCATATTCTGAATGACCGGATATACTGCATTAATCAGTACTGCCGATGCGACCACCGCGGTGATCAGAAACAATGCAGTAGTAATAGTCTCAGAGGACATCTGGTTAGATCCTGTCGGGTAAATTCATCCATTCTTCATCTTTTTCTTTATGCATCGAAGATTTTTTCTCGAGCAGGGAGACCCGGGGAAGATCAATTCTTTCTTCAACTTTTCCGGCTTTGCCGGTGGCCATGTTCTGACGCTGTTCCATCATCACTTCTATCATATCGCGGTCAAGTGAAGTATCGTCGGGGGAAAGAATCCTGTTGAGCGTATAGAGTTCGGAAACAAATTCATCAGGACCAACTTCATGCTCTTCTCCAAGGTTTGCCGGCATAAGGCGTGAGATCTCACGGATCTCGTCGCAGGATTCTTTGGTTATGTATCCCATTGCCCGGTAGGACTCCAACGTGATCTCCAGCCGGTCATGCCCGACCTTTTTGACGGCCTGGTGCGTCCATTTGAAGAGTTTGTAAACCTTCTGGAGGCGGAGTTTCTCGTTTGTCGGAGCGGGGGGGGCCGTGGCGGTAAAAACAGCTTTCTGGGGTGCTCCTGCCTGGGATCTCAGGAGAGCGAGCATCTGTTCATCCAGCATTTTTCTGCTGTCTTCAACAGGTGGATTTACCGGTTCAGATTTCCCTTGCACCAGCTCTTTTTTATTGTCGGTTTCCAATTTTACTTTTGCGGCATCCAGCCGGGATTCGCGTGCTTCAAGTGCAGCTTCCCGTGCTTCAAGTGCAGATTTTTGTGCCTCTTCTGCCTCAGTTGCAGCTGCTGAAGGTATTGCCGGAGCACCGGCAGTGCCGGTAGCCGCAAGGGTAAATGGATTCTCCAGTTCATTCATCCGTTCCCGTATGTCCATTAAAAGGCGTTTAATGGAGGTTTTGATGAGATCCACCTCCCGCTCGAGGTTCTGGAGCTTGACTTCCGGATCATCTTCTGATGCAGCAGTAATAATATGATCAACCTGAGACTGGTTTACCGCCATGATGTATCTATTTGTTATATTTCATTCATGATTATTAAATATTGTGTTACGTAAATAGCAATAATTACTGGTTAAAGCAGAAAAACAAAAAAATTTAACTCCGAATAAAGGCTGATTGTGAGACAAACTCTCTGTTTTTTATTCTTCATGAATTCCTCCGCCCCGACAGTAACAAAAAGAAAAACCGAATCATTTGGGTCAATTGTATATCTGTTAGAGATAATTAAAAAATTCTCTCTTCTGTCATCATCATAGAGTAACCTGAGGTTTTTTTAACGAATAAAAAAAGTTTTGGTTACCGGACAATCACAAATTACCGTTTTCATGGTAAACGATTGAAAGAATAATCGAATGGTCCCCCCAGGAGGAATTTAACTAGGTATCCTGTCCACACTCTGAATCAAAACCAACCTCATGTTTCAAGGGATAACCGGGATACTACGGAGCGTTTTCCTCTTCCTTTTTCCCGTGGGTATTTGAGTTCCTGTTTCCTGGTACTATCCCTTCAGGGCAACCCGAATGTAAAACCGGGTATCCGGCCTTCGCTTTTCCAGGTGGACAAACCATGACTGACCTGCAAGCTGTGGGTGATGCAACCATAGAGTTATAGTCCCTGATGATGAGAACGTATTTATAGCAATTAAGATTTCTAACATGGGAGAAGAACCAAAAATGGTTATGGACGATTATCAGAATTCGAACCTGAGAATGGCAAAAGAATTATCCAATACCATTCTTGGAGATTTGGAAATCAATCAGTTGCCGATATCGCAGATTTTAATGAAAGCCAAACGACTGGCCCGCATGTTGCACGATTCTGATGCCCAGAAATGGCTGGATTATGAGATTATGGGCTATCCCGTGGTATTCGATCCCAGTGAACTGGGATCCTGCAAAAAATATTATACAAGCGACCGGCCGGTGATACGGGACGAAAAGACGCGCCGGCCTCACTCCATCGGTCTTCCCCATCTCGAATCCTATATCAATTCAACCAAAATCGAATCTGTGACAAAAATAGGGGCAAACGAAAGCCAGAAAATACAGATCCTGAATAAACACCATGAACTGGTCAATGATTTTGAACGTCTTAAAACCGCTATCCACAATTATATTACCGAAGTAAACATATCGCTCTCGGTCGGCGATTTTGCCGAGGATATCTTTGAAGATACCCGACTGGCTGCAGACAGGTTTATCCGGGAGAACTGTCCCCGTGCAGGCGAACAGCTCCTTGAAATAAATGAGCGGATGCGGTATTTTGATCCCGAGTCCTATGCACAGGCACTTGCTGCTGTCCAGAAGATACTGGTCATTGTTGCCGATACCCTTGTTCCCCCGGGGGAAAAAATCTACCGGGATAAAAAAGGACATGAACGGAGCATAGCACCGGATCAATACCTCAACCGGATTTTTTCCTATATTGAACAGAATTCAGGAAATGATCCCGGGGTGGCCATGATCGAATCAGAAATGGCATATATCTTTGCAAAGGCTCAACACCCCCATGAAAAAACACGAGTAGTGCACGAACGTGTGTCCAAAGATGATGTGGAGCTCGCCATTATTCACATGTACCTGGTGATTGCGGAGATCGCAAAAATAAGAAAAATTGAGACGATTTATCTCAAAACCTCTCCTTCCGGTAATTTCGATGCTTCATCCAGATTATCTCCTCCCGGCCTAGAATAACAACTCTTAAGCCGAATATCATGGATTTTTTTCATCAATGTCATGAAAATTTCTTCAGGTATTTAATCTAAGTTAATCTTGTGATGAAAAAATATCGGAATCACCTCTTATCTTTTTTAAGGAATCCTCCCATTATTTTTTTGGGATATATGGATATAACAGGAATTTTTTAAAAAAAGGAGAAATTAGTAGAGAACATTTGTTTTTGAAATCGTTGCTGGTGCCGTCTTAGTGAATGGTAATGCAGCCCCAACAGATGGCCTCAACTCAATGTTCATCTTAGTATTTGCATCCACTGGAGTTACGTTGAAAGCGATTAAAACCTGTTCGTTGGCATCTAATGCTGGTTGTGCTACAGTACCAATCACGGCGGTGAATTTGCCTGCTGTCACCGTTGAACAATATGAATAAACATATGGTGTTGGAGAGTTTGGCGTGGAGAAGACAATTGTCATCTTTGTCAGATCCATTGCAGGTGCACCTGGTGCGAGGCCGATTCCGAAAGTAAGATTGTTAATTTGTGTATTGTCTTCGGATAGACCATAAACACTGCCTATCATCTGGATGTTTGCCGTCGATTGTTCAACACCTTTGTACACAGTCTCCTGGGCCTTCTGGGTTGTAAAGAACCCGGCGCCGAGTACGACATACGAGAACACTGCCGCAACGACAACGAATGCGATAAGCACAATCGCTGCCTCAAGGCCAGTGAACCCTTCATCATTACGTTTCATAAAACTCATGAATTCACCTTAGTTGGAAAGTGGACTTTGGGTATACCAACGTCCCTATTTCACTAAATGATGTCATAGTATATATAGGTTTTTCTTGCAGACTGTCTTTTTTTCTGGATTTTGGCGTTTTTTCAGTGCAAATTCAAATAATCATGAACAAAGAATCGCCCAACTTTTATTCTGCGCTAATAATGGTTACTGTGAGATGGTATATTTTCCTAAATATCCTCTGTAACCTCTTTTTTGCCCGGTATGCGAGTATTTATGCAAGGAAACCAAACTATTTTTTACTGTTCCGGCATGGATAAAAAATCTGTCATGTATGCAGTGGGTGCAATGATCATCATCCTCATTGTAGCACTGGTCGTTAAACCGCTTGCGACAGGACAACCGCTGAATCTTGGTCTCCCGGAAGCGACCACTCCGTATCCTACGTACCCAATGACAACTCCTGATACGAGTGGAGTTACGGTCGTAGTGATCCCGGCGGCTTCTGCAATAACACGTCCCCCGACACCGGTTCCTACCTGGGACAAAAATATCATGAAGGTCGGATTTGTTAATCCTTCTTCCTATGGGATTTTGTTGAACCAGTCACTTCCGAATGGCACCCGGATTGACAGTGCCGACCGTAATACCAGCAGGATAACCTATGCAACAATTTCCGGTCAATACCGTGGTACAACCCAGGTTATGCATATCCCGTTTCCTTACTGGGAACTCTGGTATACCGTTGAACCAGCGGGAAAGATGGGAGGAAAAGATCAGATACTTGAGTCCTCAACGGTTGAAGGCGGCGAGGGAAGCGGGATATCCCATAGTTTCCTTCAGGGATCATTTTCCGTTATCACTCCGGTTTTTAACATTCAGGTGATGGATGCTGATGATCCCAACCGGATTGTCCGGACCATCACCCCTCCCGGGGGCCTTGATTCTACATTATGGACTGATTCGGATCCCCGTCCCTGGAAAGAAAAATTCTACGAAGGCCAGCGAAATTACTATTTTGTAATTAACACCCAGGCACTCAGTTCCTATACTATTGAAATCCGGGTGCCGGTGGAATATATTGGAAAATATTAAATCTCTCTCTTCTCCGTAAAACCGATCAGGTTCTCTCGTGAGGAATTTATTATTGAAAAACCTCAAAAAAGAAGTTTTTTCCCCTTAAAAAAGACAAGTGAGAATATTCTTGTGAAAAAACAGCACTGATCTTAATCGATCTTTCTCTTCCCCATGGATTCAATGTAGACGATCTCTTTGCCGACTTCAACAACACTTTTCCTGTCTTCAGGGATGGGAATTTCAAAATTGGTAAAATCCTTCATATCCATCAGTTGTGCGGTATTGCCGGCAATGGAGATTACCTGGCCGCTCTTGCGCTCGACAACCGGAATATATGCTTTTGCCGATACCGGTTGAACAATAGATCGCTTGACCCCGTCGAAGATGCCGACTGCATCGATCCGGGCCTTTGCTGCACCGTGTTTTCCGGGCTTTGAAGTGGCAATGCCGAGCACCCTGCAGGGTTCGTCTTCGATAACAACATAGCGTCCTTCTTTGATTTTTCCTATTTCTGTCTGCTCTTTCATTTCATGTACACCTTGAATAACCACATATCGTAAACGCGGTAGTAATTTATCTTCATCGCATTACATAAATACAGCGTGTAATAAAGGAGTTGTCCCAAAGCATATGGAGTTTCTTTCTGCCTGTGACCAGATGGCGGAGCTTGTAGAGGAAAGCATTCGTGATCTTACCGGCACTCCTGACGGTGGTAAGACCATAAAGATGGGCGCTGATCTTACCCCGACAAAAAAGATCGATCAGGTCGCAGAGGATTGTGTTGTCGCGTATTTACATGAGCACCCCCTCTGCTCTCTCCTGGTCAGTGAAGAAGCCGGAAAGATGGAGTTTACGGGAGATGGCGGGACCATCTTTCTCGATCCTGTTGATGGAACGTTCAATGCTGTTGCCGGTATCCCCTTCTATGCTCTTTCCATTGCATACGCTGAGAAGGGAGTTACCCAGCAGGCGTTTGTCCGTAACCTTGCGAGTGGCGAAACGTTCACGGCAATAAAAGGGAAATTCGCGAAATGTGATAATAAACCCATAACGGTATCCAATGTTTCCCATCTGGATGCATGTGCCATGAGTGTGTACGGGAGAAAATTCGATCCCTCGGGGATGATGCAGCTTGGGCAGAAGATACGAAGATGGCGTCTCCTGGGGGCATCAGCGCTTGAACTCTGTTATGTCGGGTGTGGCAGAATTGATGGATTTGTCGATCTCCGGGGGACGCTCAGGGTCACCGATGCTGCCGCCGGGATGCTTATCTGTACCGAAGCGGGTGGGAAAGTTTCGGACCTCGATGGCCAATCGATACGTTTTCCCAATGAAGTAACGATCGGGCGGTGTCTTGTGGCTACAAACGGGATATTGCACCATAAGGTGATCGAGTACCTGCGGTGATTACCATGAGAATTCTGCTCGTTTCACGGATTGACAACCGGGATGCACTCCAGTTTGCGGAAAAACTGAGAACTGTTCTTGAAAAAGAAGGGTTGGAAGTTGCATTCGACTACGATACTGCACAGTCTCTCGGTATTCCTGGAGGTTCGTGCGAATATTCGCATACAGATGCCGTAATAATTATTGGCGGTGATGGAACCATTCTCCGCACGATCCAGCAGATGGACCTCCCGGTTCCGGTTCTTGGCATCAACTGGGGAGAGGTCGGTTTTCTTGCTGATCTTGAACCCGCTGAAGCGCTGGATTTTGTGCATACCCTCTCATCCGGATTTTCTGTTGAGGAACGGATGAGAATCACGCTTTCCAATGACAGCACCTGTCTGGGAACCGCCCTGAATGAAGCTTTAATCGTGACTTCCCGCCCGGCAAAAATGCTGAAGTTCTCCATCATTGTCGATGGTGTTACTACCGAACAGTTCCGTGCCGATGGTCTTTTGATAAGCACGCCAACCGGCTCCACCGCATATGCAATGAGTGCAGGAGGGCCCATTGTCGACCCCAGAATACAGGGATTTTTACTTGTTCCGCTTGCTCCCTACCTGTTATCCTCCCGTCCTCACCTCATCAGCAGCGATCGTAACCTGGAAGTCAAACTGGAGAGTTCAAAACCCGCACACCTCGTTATTGATGGCCAGAAGACGATTGATCTGGGAATTTCAATGACAATTGCAGTGAAAAGGTCTGAACAGCCGGCACTTTTTGTTGACGTCAAACGTAATTTCTTTGAAAAGGTAGACAATAAACTCCGAAAGCTCTGAATGGTACAAATCTGATTTTTCCTGTCCTTCTAACGATTGTTGGTTTTAAAAAGCGCGACGTATTTTTTTCTGATCTGAAGAAACAGGCATGAATCGATTCAGCATACACCGGAACCATGAAAGTCATCCCTATGAAGGATTCCGCTTCCTGGACTCTTTGGAGGCACAGCGGGCAGGGAGTTTTTTTGGGATTTTTCCGTCACTATCCGCCGCGGGGGCGTCCCTTCGGCGCAGTATCAATCGTCGAAAATATTGGATACTGGAGTAACAATCCAGCATCATCCGGGAACAAAATGATTTTCACCTGATTTACAAAAAATAATCTTTGCACCCCGCGGAGATTCACTCCCCGACCCCTCGTCTCCCCCCATTGCATCCTAAAAAAAGGTTCTGTATCATTATCGCTATCACCAGGACGAATGGTAATGGGGGACAAATACCGTCCCTGAACTGTGTGCGGTATTTTTATTTCCTCAATAATGTAAGGAATTCCTGATAGTATTTTTTGAATTGTTCCCGGTATCGTTGAAAATATCCAAAAAATTCGCCATAATTCGATTATTTTACCGGACCTTTCTGAGGGTTTTTAAAATAGAAGACTTATCTTGAAAGCCGTTCTACTACTTGACAGGTGGTCTTGTGCAGGTTTCCATGAAACTTGAGATGAAGGATTCTCCCGGTCAGCTGGTTGCTGCTCTTAAACCCATATCCGATGTCGGGGGAAATATCATTGCGGTAATTCACCAGCGTGAACCCGACCTTGATGATGATACCCTGAATGTGCAGATTGTGCTCGAGTTGCCGGAAGGGCGCCGGGAAAATCTCGTTGCGCTTCTCAACGAACAGGGAGTGCGAATTCAGCGGATTGATGAGGAACGCCTTCTTTACAAACGGACGGTGATTATGATCGGGCATCTTATGCACACCGATCTTTCTGACACGGTTGACCAGATTGATTCTACCGGTTTTGCTGAAGTCTGCGAACTTTCAATGAGGATGCCCGCCGTGAACGAGCGATCCAGCTCACGGATAACCATAAAAGCGGTGAGCAAAGGTGATATGGAGGCAGCTCTTGCAATTCTCCGCCGCGTTTCCCACCAGAAGTCCCTGCTCCTTATCGAACCCCTCGAGGAGATTGCATGATGAAGGTTGCATTAATCGGCCTTGGTTCGGTCGGCAGGGGAGTCGCCGGCATGATTGCGAAAAAGGATCTCGGGATTTCCATAACGGGGATTGCCGATTCCAAAAGCGGTTTTTTGGATCCTGACGGGATTGACATCGCAAGCCTGCTGGCAGGTAAAACCAGGAAAGGATACTGTGGGGATAAGAAGATCTCTGCTCCTGATGTGATCAAAAAGGCGGATTACGATGCACTTATTGAAGTGACTCCCACCAACGCTCTTACCGGTGAACCTGCAATTGGATATATCAAAACAGCACTTCTTTTAAAGAAACATGTTGTAACCTCAAATAAGGGGCCGATTGCCCTTGCCTACAAGGAACTCCGCGCGCTTTCAGCAAAGAATGGTGTAGCCCTGCGGTATGAAGCTACCGTAGCGGGTGCAATTCCCATCATGCACATGCTGGAACACGGGCTGGCCGGTAATGAGGTCCTTGCCCTGTATGGTGTTCTCAATGGCACCTGTAACTATATCCTTACCCGTATGGCTGCCGAGGGACTTACCTATGAGCAGGCATTGATGGAAGCCCGGGAAATGGGGTATGCAGAAGCGGATCCAACTTATGATGTTCAGGGAATAGATGCAGCCATCAAGCTGGTGATTCTTGTCAATACTATCTGGGGCAATGGTACACGGTTAAGCGATATCGAGCGTACGGGTATTGACCTGCTGACCCCCGACGCATTACGGCTGGCTGATGACGAAGGAAGCACGATCCGCCTGATAGCTGAAGCGATCCCCCGCAAACACATCCTCCGGGTGTCGCCCCGTATCATTGAAAAAAATCACCCGCTTGTTGTAGAGGGCACGCTGAACGCACTTACGCTGGAAACAGACATGGCAAAGGAGATTACCCTGATAGGCAGGGGGGCCGGGTCGATCGAAACGGCAAGTGCCATTATCGGTGACCTGCTGTTCATCAAAGACCGCTATGTCCAGCGTTCTTGAACGCCGGCGCGAATATCTGCGCCTGATGCGGCAGTTCACTCTCGATAACGGTTTTTTTACCGTCACCGATATCCAGCACGTTACCAATATTCCCCGCAGCACTGCACAGGACTGGGTGAACCGGCTGCTTGGCGAGGGATGTGTTCTTGTACGGGAGGTGAAGCGCGGGCGAAGTGCGGCACGCTATGTTGCGATCAGTGCAATGCCCTCAAGTGCCTGCCGCCGGATCTTCACGACGATTGATGGTGATAACGTCGAGATTTATCATGACTGCCTGAGCGGGGCCTGTGCAGCATTCTGCGGGTACCATCATGCACTGGCAGGAGGGGTGCTTATCAGCGTTGAGCGTGACGGAACGCTGCTGAGGGAATGTGCCCGGATCGGGTCACATGAGGTTCCGGTAGGGCTCTCACCGCTTCCCGCGGTCGGCGTCACAGCGATTGAACGGGATGGAGATACCGTAATCCAGCACATACGCTGCATCGGTGGCCCTGCCTACTCGTTGTCGGATATGATGGCCCGTGCGGAGGGTGTTATCCAGGTGAAGACCCGTCATGCCGGGCCGATTGTGGAAGGCAATGTCCGGACTCAGGCCCTGATGCAGGTCACCATAGGCATTGATGATACTGATTCAAAAGCCGGCGGTGCAACGTTTGCCCTTGCACTGGCCCTTCTTTCCCATGTGACGCGGATCAAAGGTGTTCTTCCTATCAGCCACCATGTTGCAATGCTCAACCAGGACGTTTTTGCAAAAACCGCTGGCAACTCGGCGAGTTTTATTGAAGTGGCAGTTTCTCCGGAAAGTTATGCAGATCTTGAAGAAAAAGTGCTGCGGTTTGTGGCAGATGAATCACTTTCCCATGAATGGGGGATTGCGATCCGGTCCGGGCTCCAGATACCCGGCGGGCTGAGAGATTATGGGAGACTTGTCCGGGATCAGGTCATCACCCGGGCTGTTGCAGAAGCGACAGCGGAGCGGTTCGGTATTACGCTTCACGGGGGCAACGGTGTCATCGGCGCCCTTGGAGCAGTTGCCCTTGCCGGGTTGCCCCATGAAATCCTGCTGGACCCTACCCGGGAAATCCCGTAAAGAGCCAAAAACCCCTGGACCTCGCACTCCTCATGTTCCAAGACCCAAAACGCCGGTAACCTGATATTTCCTATGATCCAGAGCGAAATATTATATCCATGACAATGATAATCGCTCATCGAAAGTGATCTTTTATTAATGTTCGCAGATACCGGGTCGCAATTTCCTTTTTAAATTCCCGTGGTGCAGCGATAACGACTTAAATGGTGGTACTGTGGTCATTACAGGCGACGTTCCTGTAGTTATGCGTATTATTAAGTATTTACACCTGTTTTTATGAGTATCCCGATAAAAATTTGTTTTATTTTATTGTATTAAACCCAGAATGAATCTCAATTCAAAAGAAATGTTTATATACTAACAAAATTCATAGAAATAGTATACATTGTCATGTCCAACGTGGGCATTGTGAAGGGTGTTCAAAATTATGGTATACACAAGAAAGAATGATGAAGCAGTATCACCCGTTATCGGTGTGATCCTGATGGTCGCTATTACGGTGATCCTCGCAGCAGTTATTGCTGCGTTCGTGTTTGGAATGTCGGGCAATATTACAAAGACCAAGACGGTTGCGGTAACAACTCAGAAGGTAGATTCCTCTACTATTACTGTCATGAATAATGGTGGTCAGGATGGTTCATCGTTAACTAACCTCACTGTAACCACCTCACCAAGCCCTATTACAGGTTGTCCCGCACCAGCCACATATAACGCTAATGTATGTTATATTACGGGTAGCCCAGTGCCAGTTGGAGCTACCATGAGAGTTACTGGTGGAACGGATTCTTACATAGGTAAAACTCAGGTGATTGCTGTCGGCGAATTCAATGACGGATCACAACAGGTATTACTTGATACCTCCGTCTAAATCCAACCCTTTTTTTAAGTGAGTTCCAATTTCGCGCTTCTTGCCAGAATATCATTGTCTTCTTTGTGCAGGCGATTATTGAATCAGGCCAGTGATTTATCCATATTAATTATTTACAGTATACTCTCCAACCCATTGAGTTTTAGCAGAATAATTTGCACTCCTCCGCTGCAACCTTTAAGTCTCAAAAGAGGTCTTTATGAATAGCCGAACCAATAAAGATGCATAAGTGATCCCATGCCCGAAAAATCCCACGAAAACCTAACCGGCCAAATCCTGAATCCCAAAGACCTCATCACCTACCAGGATGGTTCCGTAGTGAGCCGTATGATAGTGTACAAAAAGAGCGGGACCATCACTCTCTTTGCCTTCGATGCCGGTGAAGGCTTGTCAGAACATACTGCCCCGTTTGATGCAATTGCCACGATAATTGATGGCGAAGCAGAGATCTCGATTGAGAAGACCCAATACCTGCTCAAAGAAGGCCAGATGATCATCATGCCGGCAAACAAACCGCATGCCCTCCATGCACAGCAACGGTTTAAAATGATGCTGACAATGATCCATGAATAGCCGGGATTGTTGATATCAGTGGATTTGAAACGATAAGATCCTCTAAAACTTTTCCGAAGGAGCGTTTAGGTTCGAAGCGGATTTTGATGGTATCAAATTTATGATCTGGAGAAACAGGCATGAACCTGTTCGTTCACACCCGAACCATAAAAATCGTCTCTAGACGAAGGTCTCCCGCTTCAGGGCCTCTCCGAGGCACGGCGGGCAGGGGGGTTTTGAATAGGTATTGATCCGCCGCGGGGGTGCCCTGTTTTGGGGCGGCGGCATTCATCGCACCAGATGAAGAGCGTGCTCACAATTTCTGTATCAAAACCGGATACTATGATTTTCATGGGAATGCTCAATTACAAGCTCTACGCTTAAAGGGGGTTTAACCCCCGCCGCTGTGGCTCCCCTTAATGCGATAACTCCCGGACAGGTGCACCGTCAGCATCGCTCAGCGCAGGAGGCGGCATAGGGTGACAGGCACTATCAACTCCGTCATCGAACCAGCACCCTGAATTTCCTAGCAGAGTAAAAGGAATTCTTCAGAGTCAGATTTTTCGGATGTTAAAAAGAACTGCTTAAGAAATTACCAGGATATTGCTCATCACCACGTAGAGGTAAACCCAGATTAAATAAATCAAAACAAAAATTATCAATCCGTACAATGTCTGGAAATTCAGTTTAATCCAGAAAGGCTTGTTTTCCGGTCGTTTTTCCTGTATGAACACGACCGCTCTTTCAACGACGAAAAAAAGGAAAATATAGGCACTCATTTTAACTATCCCGTGGAGAAGCGGGTTATTGACAAAGGGGACCATGAAGGGATTTTTTTCAAAATTTCCCAGGTGCAGACTCATGGATGTTGTTAAAATATCAAGGGCAAATAATAATCCCAGAATAAGCCAGAGAACGTGACGGTGATATTTTTTTACCAGGGTATACTGTGTCTGGAACCCGAAATCTTTAATCTCACTCATTGGTGATTAGTCGCTCATACACGATTCCTGATAAATTCGTGCAACGCGCCAGTGCATGGCAAGGTATACCCTGACAGGTGTTCTGGCGATTTCAGGTGCACAAATCATAAGGTAAAGTGCCCGAGTGGCTCGAATGAAAGGTGTCTGCACAAAAAAAGAATTGCAATGAACATAACTGGTTTTTCAAGGGGATTGTCTTGGAGAAAATGGTAAGAGTAAAGGGGAACACTCTTTTTTTTAAAGATTACCACTTCTGAAGAATAGCTGTTCTCCGGCAGCAGTTTTCAGGTTCATATACTCAATATTATTTCTGATATGGTATGTTTCGGTTGCCTGGAGAATCCGGAGATAATTATTTTCCGTATAATTTATTTGAGTACAATACATTGCTGATTGGGGAATGGGTCTCAATCTGATGGGTTCTCTAAATTCTGCAGTTCGTCCGGTAAGGATGTTGTTATCCCTGTAACAGTTGCATCCCCCGAAAAGAGAAAATGTTCCTTCATTGTTGAAGGCTATGGTGGGCTCAACATTTGAAATAACGTACATCGGCCCCAGTTTGATAATTTTTCTTAATTCTGTCGTCTGTCCGGTAATGATATAATTTCCCCAATAATAGTTGCATCCCCCAAAAACCGTAAACGTTCCGTCATTGGTAAAAGTTATGGTGGGCTCAGCATTTGAAATAACGGATAAGGTTTCATTATTTTTCATTCCTGTCTTCAAAAGCCACGGTCCGGTCAGTGCGGGATCTGTCAGTGGAGATGTGGTGGCAATGGTGACCGTTGTTGTAAAGCCTGCCACAAGCAACCCCACGAACAAAACTGCACAAACCAAAACCAGTAAAGACCTCATATCACTCAATATTTCAATCGGTTGTTAATAATTATCATTATTGGTGATGCGAATGCAGATGGAGGAGAAGAGAAATGGCACACCACGTCAATCAGAGGCGGTGAAGAATGGTATAAGGCGAAATGTATCAAAATATGTTAAAGACAGAATACGGAAAGGGAAGAAGATCCCTCTCAAAACGAAGGCTGCTAAGAAATTGTTAAATGTTGTAACATAATTTTTTTCATATTTAGGACAACCCAGACCCCATCTCTTTTCAGATTTGTAGAGATTACAATACAATTCCCAGTTAGCTGGAAATGGGGAAAAAGAGAGGTTGGTTTTGAACACCCTTCTCCCGGTTTAATTATGGTTGGTAGTTGCAAGCGGACTATTGTGTATCAGTCGATTTCCAGTACACACTGTACGTGTTTACCAAGGTCACTTGCATCACACGCCATTGATTGGTCAAGCCGTGGGTTACTTATGAGAATGCAGGTTTTCTCCAGAGCCGGAAAAATTATTTTACAATTTTTACTTTTTATCCATTTTATCCTTTAACCGGCTGATGATCTCATCAAAAGATTTCTGGATCTGCGCTTGCGTATCCGTGAGGGTTTTTTCAATGTACTGCTTTCCCTCTTCGGTTGTTACGAGGTCATGTGTGACTTTAATCACATCATTAACAGATGATATGAGGGATTGTGTCGCATCCGAAAATCTTTTATCAATGACATTTCCACCCGTGTGAGTGACCGGAGGTTCGGTTTCTGCTACCCACAGTCCTTTTTCAAAGTGCCCTTTTTTTTCGGTCATATTTTTTACTTATTTCCTCTTCATTGACATCAGTTTTTCGGCTGCGTTGCAGCGCTCACTCAGGCCGCAGTGGCTCCCCCATGGAAAATAAAAGTATTCATGCCCCCAACAGGCTGTTCATATCAAGAGTATACCAGGAGTAAAATCGTTTACGAGGGAGAATGGCCGGTATCTGCACCCCTATGCTGCAATAGCTGACATATCAGCACAAAAAGAATATGATAGGAAAATCTAAAAAAGCGGCATTTTTTTTAAGTCACCTATACCTCTAAACTGATGCGAGGAGCCGGATTCGAACCGGCGAACTCCTGCGAGACAGGGTCCTAAGCCCTGCGCCTTTAACCAAGCTTGGCAATCCTCGCACGATTGTTTTTATGTTTTTTTGGGCTTTCAGCAAACTTTCACAATGTACCCTGCTTTGACCTGACCCGGATACCCACACCCTGGAACCGGCATCACCCGTATCTCTCCGCGAAGATCAATTACCCCCCACTGAGCTAAAAGGGCAACTCCCGCGTGTCGATATATAGGTGCGGTGAAAATATGAGCGTATCGTCAGATTCTTGTGGCTGCAAGGAGTATCCCTCATATTTACTTCTGTGTTCAGGTCAGGGGAATGTTACATCCTCCCTGCTCTTTGTATTCAGTATTTTCTCGAAAGGGAGATCTCAAAAGAGTTCACGGAAGTACACCCGGCCCGGTCAATGCCAATTACTATATATTACTGGAATAAATAGTGATTTTATGACAGAAAATGCCCCCAAACCCGCGGTACTCAGAATTGTTGCTGCAGTAATCCTAGGGATTTTCGTTGGATTTTTCCTGTTTTTTGGATTAGCCCTGGTGATCGAATTATTCAACGATTCGACGGGGATGAATATTGCGGTGAGCACGAATGTAACTGAAAATGTAATAAGCGCAATACTGCTTGTTGCTATCATTATCACCTGTGTTTCCGTTTTCTGCTGGATGGTATATACAAACCCTCCGACAACCCCCGAATTTGAGATCCCGGAAACGATTGATAAATTTTAAAAAAATCCTTTTTTTCCTGTTGCGTTACCTGATCTCCGAAAAGAAAAAAATTATTCGGGGAAAAAGGGACTATCCTTGGTCATCTCGTGCATGATCTTTTCCTTTCCATTCTTTTTCAGGTAATAGTAACACCCCAGTGCAACAATGATGGAGGGGACAAGGACAAAGATCATATCCACCATGGTATCAGTGTTGTCCGCCTGCATCTTACCGGCAAGGGAGCCCCCAAGGAAGGTATCGACAAGGAACTCATAGATCTCCCAGAGATATTCTCCCGTCAGTCCAAACATGACGGTAAAGCCGGCAATAAACGGTGGATCCAGATTATATTTCCGCATCTTATCCAAAAAGAGGATTAAAACGAACCCGAGCAGAGCGATAATCGATCCTGAAACCGTGTGGGCAAGCGTGTCCCAGTTGGGGATATTGAGATACCGCCCCTGGATATAACCTGAAATGTGGATCAGGACTGCCAGGCATATAAGGAAGTAAACAAACCAGGGGAATTTAATTTTCGTATACTTTGTGAAAAGGAAGGGAAAGACCGCTATCAGAAACCCTACAAGTGCAGAGACGAAACCAAAACCAAGATACACCGCGAGCAGGATATTAAAAACAAGAGCTGCTAGGGTAAAATACGCGAGATACATCCCGTACGGACGATTGGACATAGAGTAATTTTTTTGCAGTATACCCATATTTAGTCTTTGTTATTGATCTGATGACACACCTCTATGAGAGTAGGATGAGCTGATCCTTTGTCTTCTCCCGATTACGTGAAAAAAGAGCATAATATGGGAAAAAAACAGAGATAGGATGTGGTATCAGTCATTTTGGGATTTAGCTGTTCTGTGCCAGAGGGATTACCCGGATTTCACCGTTTATGATCTTAGTGAGCAGTTTTTTCCGTTGACTCTTTTCACGCCCGTCAAAGATAAAGAACTCGTAGGTATCCCAAATGGTAGCCCAGTTCATAATTATGACCAATCCCCCGATGAATATTCCTGCAATTGTGGTCTCCCAGTTCGGATGCTGGGAAGCAAATCCTACATAGATCAAGGCAATCAGGATATTTAATCCGGTCAGGGCAAGGGCTGTCCTCCGCTCCCTGATGAAAATTGCGGTGTCGCGTTTATGTTCAGTGAGTAAAAAACGGAAATGATGACGAATGGTATCAGAGATCTCTGGTACAAAAATTGGATCAGCTATATCCGGGACCTGTATCTCAAGGGTCACGGGTTTTCCCAATTTGTAAGCAAACACATTATTGATAATTGCATCTTCCGCTTCCTGGGTGAGTTCTTTTTTCTGGAGAGGAGAAGGATCATCAGGATCCAGCAACTGATCTCTGGTTTTAAATCTCAGGCTCACGATGGTTCTCCCGTTTTCTTCACGGTGCATTGGTTCTATGACTTTCATTCTGTATTTCCTGATAAATTCCTATTCCATTTTGGCACAGGGATAGATATTTCTTCTTTTTCCTGCGGTAAGAATGAGGACTCTCCTCTCCTTCGTTCATTATTCGCACATATCAGGATATCCATCCTGCGTATGACGATACCCTATCCCCTTCGATTAGCTTGTATAATTCTCAAGGAGAAAACACAGAAAAAACCTGGTGTCCTGCATTGGATACCGGATGAAATGCCACCCATTTCATGATTCCTCATGATAAATTCCTGATATCTTTAAAGCAGGAGCGGGGAATAAGGATTTACCATGAAAGACCCCTGTTTTCATCATGTTTGCCTGAGTCTGTGACTCAGGTGCGTTTCCACAGATTCAGAATCTCTATAAAAATGGATTTTCTCTTTTCTTCAGATAAAAAAAGTACCTCAACCTCACAGGTCAGATTTTCAGGTTGTCAGACTGAAGAAGGATTGATGAACACAATTTCAGGAGGTGAAGACCTTAAACTGACATCAAGGTTGGAAGTACCTATACCGCGGCTTATGTAGGTGATGGTATCTCCTTCTTCGATCTTCCCGCTTAATGTTATTAGTCCCCCGGAAATAACCCTTTCAGATCCTGACGGAATAATCTGACCGCCATGGGTATGGCCAGCCAGCGTCAGATTTGCATTCCAGTTGCCACTGTATGACGGTTCATGGACCAGGTAAATAATAAAGGAGTCATTTTTCAGTTCATTCGGTACGTCCGGTGGATTCGCCATGCCAGCCCAGCCGTCATCAACACCGACAATTACCACGCTCTGGTTCCCAATCATGATCTCTTCATATTCATTGCGGAGCACCCTGACCCCGTTTTCGGCCAGAACGCCGGCAACCTCATCAGCATAGGCATAATCAGCGGAATCGTCATGAACCCTGAGTGCACCGTAATCTCCGGATTGCAGCAGCGGTTTTGGGTCTTTGATAGTCTTTTCCCAGCAGCTTGCAGCAACGATGCCCGATTTATAGTCATGATTGCCAAGCACTGCGTACACGGGTGCATCTAGTTCCGACCACACTTCCTGGAGGGTGAGATTGTCCTCGTCATCGTAGACAAAATCCCCCCCGATTAACACGAGAGAAGGGTGAAGATCATTGATCTGCCGGATAATTTCCCGCGTTTGATTGATATTGCTCTCTCTCAGGTGGGGGTCTGCAATAAACACGATTCCTGCCGGTACACCATCAACTTCGAGCGTGGATATTTCTGCGGGAGAGTTCCCTTCCGTATACATATACCCAATTGAACCAATAGAGGCAGGCAGGAACCCTATGAGGAAGACCAGGGTTAAATAACGCATGAAATTATTATCAGGCAATCGAAGATTCATCGGGGTATCTACTACCGGGTAGTATCTGGTATCTTATATCTTTTCAGGTAACGGCATTTTATCCCGTATTTTATCCCGGGTATCTGTCAAAGAAACTTCCCGATGTATCAGGTACCTTTACCGGGATTTTTTTCCTTTCTCTCTTAAAAAAAAGCACAGGGAGTCTTTATTTATATATATTCCCTGCATTATCATAACGTATGGAAAGCAGGGCACATAAAAGTAAGATTATCCTTAAAAAACTCTCAAAGGCAATCATTTATTTTGTGGTAATCGCACTGGTAATTCCACTTATTGTGGGTTCAATCACCGGAACATCAATTGCCAGTTTACTCACCCTGATCAGCTCAACATTTGTCCTGCAGGCTGGTGCTCCATTACTTGGGGTAGGACTGGGTATTTCAAATCCGGTAATCATCATAACCATGTTCTGTTTTGCCCTCGGCATGGTACTTGCTGTTTTTGAGATATGTGACAGCCTGTCTGAGACCTCAGAGCGGGTACAGAAATGGCTTGAAAAGATGGAAAAAGCAAGTGCAAAATATCCGCAGCTCCAGAAATATGGTGTTATATCCTGTTTTTTCATTGCGTGGATACCACCCTTTGGCATTTATGGTGCACCGGTATTTGCGTGGCTTATGAACTGGAAACGGTGGCACGCCATTCCCATCATCGTTGCCTCATTCACCGTAGCTTCACTTTTTGTCTTATTCTTTGCCAACAAGATAGCCGAGATCATGTTACTGGCTGCAAACCTCGGTGCCATGATCTTCATTATCGTCAGCATGGTAACGTTGGGAGTATCAACTACCATTCCCCAGGTGCTTGCCCCCCTGAAAGATAAAAATCTCATGAGCCGCGCAATCCTTGCCAATTTCATACTTGTCCCTCTAATTGCCTATCTGCTGGTAACAGGATTGCATCTCCCTGCGGGCATTGCGATTGGATTGATCCTGGTTGGTACGGCGGCGGGATCGCCGTTCCTTGCCAGGGCGAACCAGATACCTGCTGATAAACGCGAACTGGCCGGGGGTCTTGGGGTTCTTCTTACCATCTTCTCCGTTTTTTATATCCCTATAATCGCACCATTCCTCAATCCTGGTGAGTCTAAAATAGATCCTGTTCTTTTATTCATCACGTTTGTAATAATTATCCTGATTCCGCTTTTTATAGCGATGTACCTGCGATCCGGGAGAGAAGAAAAAGTGGCACGAGCACTCCCCTGGCTGGACAGGATATCATATGGTGCCTTCTTTGCAACGTTTATCGGCGTAATATTTGTGTTTTCCACGCAGCTGACCGAAATAATCGGCTATGGTGGATTCCTCGCGATAATCCTCTTTGTCCCTGCTGTATTTGGTATCGGGTATCTGCTGGGAGGATACGCCCCCCACATGCGAGCTGTTTTATCCTTCGGAACTGCCCAGCGGGGCCTTTCTGTGGCATTGGTATTTCCCCTGCTCAGTCTTTTAGCATATGAGATAAATCCCGGTTCGTCTGTTTATGATCCAACCGTCCTTCTCATGATTGTGTCTTTAGGAATAGCCGGTCTTATCATTCTGATGGTTATCGGAAAGAGGCTTGCAAAGCAGGGCAGTCCAGGTTGAATTCTTTTAAATCAGGACAGAATCTGGCTAAAATTAAAAAAAAAAGAATTCCCTACACTATTTATATTCCCCGAACAAAAAAGTGAGATGGAGATACCAGATGATTTCTGAAACAATAATCACGCTCAGTATTTACCTTTTTATCATCACGTCCATGCTCTTTATCGGGCTTGGCCATTCCTGGCGGGACATTCTTGCACCTTTTAAAAATGTGAAGCTTGTCCTGTTTGCACTGCTTGTCAACCTCATCCTTATCCCGGTTGCAGGCTACCTGATTGCCACGGTTTTTGCCCTTTCCGGAGCGATGATTGTTGGCTTTCTCCTCATGACGAGTGCCCCGGGAGCATCCTATAGTCCGAGAATTGCCGAGATTGCTGAAGGGGATGTCCCGTTCTCTACCGGGCTTATGTTCCTGCTGTCCACCGTGGCCCTTGTTTCGGCACCCATCACGATACTCCTCCTTCTGCCCGAGGGGAGTACAATCAGTGTCTGGCCGGTTATCCAGACACTTCTGCTGTTGATGGCCCTCCCCATGCTTTCTGGTCTTATTATCCGTGCCAGGCTACCGGCGATCGCCGATAAACTGATGTCACCGGTAGTCTGGACTTCCTACATTATGATCCTTGTTGTGTTCATAACGTTCCTGATGTATAAAATATTCTCACCAGACCCTGTCGGAGGATTGAGGGATCTGTTCGGGACCATGGGCATCCTCGCAATTATTCTTGCGGTGGGAATATCGCTCATCCTTGGATACCTCTTTGGTGGACCGGCAGAGGGTACCCGCCGCTCGCTTGCCTTCGGTTCTGCCAATCGTAACGCCGGAATGGCCCTGCTCTTTGCTACCAGCATTTCTTCAGAGATTGGTGATATTCTCGCGGTTCTTGTGGCATACATCATTGTCCAGATCATCATGAGTGGGGTGGTTGCCGCAAAATGGAGAAAGAAGCCAGTTGCAGGATCAGGGAAAAAGCCATCAGCATCGCTATAGATACATAATTATTTTTTTATTGAGGCTGTGGTCCTGTGCTGCCCCTGGCCTGAATGTTTTATTGATGAAAGACCCGGTCTGGTCAGCTACGACGGATAGGAATGGCTTTGATAGGGAATCACATGCAGGTTAATCTTTGATGGATGACCATACAACGCATTCAGTTTTTCATGCAAATTTGAGAGCGGAGGTACCTGGTTATCTCCCCTGATGGTAATGTCGACTTCTGAAGGTCGTATCTTAATGCCCACCACCTGGAAGGAAGTATCACCCAACCAGTCCTTCACGGCATCTGCCGTGCCTGTCTGTTCATTGGTACTCAAAAATGCATTATAGGTCGTACCTGCGAGAAGGAGCGCTATCAGGATCGTGCCGGCAATAATAGCCCGGATTGCTTTCCGTTTCGTATCCTGATTCGCGTCAGCAAATCCCCATCGTTCCAGCCCCATAAGACGAAATACCAGTGCACCGGCAAGCAGGATGGCAAAAAAGTTGGTGAGAAACAGGAGGAATGAGCCCCCGGAATCCACCCATTGTCCCTTTGCAAGTGAGATCCCGACAACACTTAACGGGGGGACGAGGGAGATGGCGATGGCAACTCCCGCAAGGGAATCGGCAATTTCCTGCCGCCCTATCGCGTAGGCCCCCGCAGCACCGGCGGCCAGGGCGATCACCAGGTCCAGCAGTCCCGGTGATACACGGGAAGTAATCTGGCTGTTTGTCGGAAAGGATATGATTGAATCCGGGATAAAAAAGGTCAGCAGCATGGCGAGCACGATGACTCCCAGTATGCCGAGCGCTACTAACCGCAGCGCTTGCCCGAGACGGATGGTTGAGCCCATGGTCACTGCAGCCGCAGAGGCCATAATAGGCGTCATCAGGGGGGCAATTATCATCGCACCTATGACTGAAGCTGTCGAATCGGTAACAACTCCGTACGTGGCGATGACCGTTGCAAGCGCCAGCAGGACAATGAAGTTTACAATCTGTTTGTTTTTTCTTTCTCCCTCGAAGAACAGTTTGCTCTCGAAACTGGGGAGATATTCAGGATCGAACCGGTTCGTGTGCATTTTTGCGACGAAATCTGTTATCATGATTACCTCCGGAAAATGTTAGTGTTACGCAACAACTCGTCCCGGGAGTTCAAGAAATTTTCTTTTTTAAGTTGATTCCATCCCGGGATCGGGAAGTCTCCAAAAGGATTCCTGGTTTTTTTGTGTTACCGGCGAACAACAACAGGAACCGCATTACCGGGAAGCGTTCCCGGTTCAGGATTGATAACCACGATTTCCGGAGGCGAGAGATACCGGAACTCCCACGCATGGTCGGATGTCCCCGTCCCCCGGGTAATGTAGAGTGGTACATCACTTTTCCAGGAAAGGCCACGTATCTGGATGATATGGAGGTAATCGATTGCCCACAAGGGGGGAATATTGTACTGGCCGCCATGTGTATGACCCGATAAGACGAGGTCGGCATTCCAGCCTTTCCGCCATGCAGGTTCATGGACAAGATAGATCACAAAGTCACTGGTATCGGGAATATCCGGCGGATCATCCCTCTCTGCCCAGATGTCATCCACGCCGACCAGCACAAGGCGCTTCCCGTCAAGATCAAGTTCCACGTACTCATTCCGGAGGACCGTTACCCCGTTCTGTTCCAGAACCGAGGCGACAGCCTGTGCATGATCCGGATCCGGGAAATCACTGTACAGGAACCTGGCATCATGATCATTTGATCGCAGGAACAGTTCCTGCAGCCATGATATACGCCCCTTCATACCGCCACCATCAATACCAGCCAGGTAGTCATGGTTTCCAGGAACGGCATACACCGGCGCATCGATCTCACTCCATACTTCCTGAAGTGAGAGGTTCTCGTTCTTGTGAAAGGAAAAATCCCCCCCGATGAGAACAACAGCAGGGTGCAGGCTGTTGATTACCCTGATCACCTCTCTTGTATGCTCAAGGTTCTCAGGCCGTACATGAGGATCCGCAATGAAAACAATGTTATCCGGGGCACCGGGAACCAAGAGTGCTGTGACCTCTACTGTCCCGGCTTCCCAGTTCATATACCCTAAAAGGATGATGCAGCATATGACCATGATGACGATTGCCAGCATGCTATACCAGACAAGGCCGGACTTTTTCATTATCGCACAGAATTGTTGGAAGTATGCCGGTTAATAAGTTCGCTTTCATACAGAAGTAAGAATTACGTATAAAAACAGAAGCTATGGGGGTGTCTGTTTAAACGATATAAATATAAATAAAGAAAATGAATGCCTCAAAGAAAACGATGGATTTTGCAGGAATTTCGTATAATGCTCACTGGGATAACCGGAATAACCCTCTCTTTCCGAAATGTTCAGTAAATTACCGATGAAAAATGAGGCGAACCGCTGCCAACCGGGGGACAATCGTCCGTGAACACAGGTACCGGGGATGAATGATCCCATGACCGAGTCATCCGTTACTTCAAGGCGCGAAGCGCTCAAAACACCGCGGTCCGCGGCTATTGCCGGCATCATCTTTGCTGTACTCTACGGCGCCAGTATGGTGCTGATAAATATATCTCTCCCCCATGAACCCGCGGCCGGCTTCCCCTGGCTGGAGACAGACGTACGGACAATTACTCTGGCGCTGAACCTTATCCCGTACGCGGGGATTGCTTTCCTCTGGTTCATTGGCGTGATTCGCGACCTCCTCGGCGACTTGGAAGACCGCCTCTTTGCAACCGTCTTCCTCGGCAGCGGTTTGCTGTTTCTTGCCTTAACCTTCATTGGGGCAGCCCTGGCAGGCGGACTGCTGAGCAGCTACGCAATCGAATCGAGTGTCCTTATAAAAAGCGGTGTATTGACCTACAACCGGAGTGTGTTACATCATCTCTTCAACATCTATGCCATCCGCATGGCAGGTGTTTTCATGATATCACTGGCCAGTATCTGGCTCCGCACTCACATGATGCACCGCAACTGGGCCTTCCTGACCTATGGCCTGGCGCTGGTCCTGCTGCTGAGTATCGATTATACCATGTGGGTGACCTTGATCTTCCCGGGATGGGTGCTGGTGGTCAGTGTGTATATCCTGATCCGGAACCTGCGTAATCAGCCCCGGAAGGATATTCGTGAGGTCTGAATCCTCAGTTGCGATATACGAAGAAATGAAATTATCCGGTAAAAACTTCCCTGCAAGGTACCGGGTAAAAAATTTATTGGGAAAATTTCACCCGCCCTCTCATCGACCGTGGCAATTTTCCGATTCCAACCTCTTATTTTATAGTTACCGGCAGATAACTTCACTTGAGAATCTTCAGGGTTTTTGCAAATGATCAATCCAAATCAGATGAAAATTCCGCAAAAAGGCATACCGAAGATGGATATCATTTTTGCCATCCTTCTCCTGATTGCTACACTTTCAACAGCGTTCTGCGTCTACCAGGCTACGCGGTGGAATGGAATCCAGGCAGTTGATTTCGGTGATGCATCAAAGTACCGGACTGAATCGGTCAGGGCATCTACCGCAGCCAATACTCTGGTAATCATCGATGTGCAGCTTTTTACGAGCTGGGTGGATGCAGTCGGGAAAGGTGATCTCATAGAGGCAAAATTTTTACGGGAACGTTTCAGGGAGGAGTTCAGACCTGCTTTTGAGGCCTGGATTGCCAAGGCTAATACCACAAACCCGATTCCCCCGGGAACACCGTTTGAACTTCCTGAATATACCCTGGCCAAATATACTGAAAGTGCAAGCCTGGAAGAAAAGGCAACAGCGGCATTTAACGAGGGTAAGGATGCAAATACGAACGGGGATATGTACATATCCAACACCGTCCTCTTTGCAATTGTTCTTTTCTTCTGTGGTATCTATACACGGTGGGAATCAATGAAGATACGGACTGGTATTCTTGCGATAACCCTGATCGTATTCTCATTTGCACTCTATTCGCTTATTTCTCTCCTGTTAAAAGTAGGATATATCTGAATTCACCAATTTTTCCGGGGAAGCAAACCGGTATTCAGGGTATCTCCTAATGACATCTGGATGGCACTCCGGACCGTATCACCCGTCCTAAAAAAATTTTGCAATAGTTGAATTGTGTGCAAGGGGATAAAACCGCCACAAGTAACACAGACTTGCACGAGGAAATAAATCATGAAACCAAATCATGGAGAGGAAAAACGCGGTTGACCTCTGCGCAGCAAAACCCGCATGGCAGCCTCAAAAAAACAACAAAAGGTTGGACCGGACACAGAGGATAGTTTGCCCCGGTTTTGCCGGAACGGTGATGTTCTCTTTGCGTGCAACAAAGGAGTGTCCAAAGAACCGCCGCATTGAAACTCCTTAAAAGAGAGCCCGGGCTGAATTACCTTTGCAATGGTTTCAGGGCATTTTTTACCCGTGCTGATCCCGAAAAGAAATCATGGCTGACCCGGTTCAGCGAAGCAGACCGGCCGATGAAATCATAAAGACAGGGATTACGTAAAGGAAGGGAGATGAATGAGTATCACAATCTCCCTGTCGGAATGAACCGTGTTTTTCTGCCCGGGCAGATTGAAATTCAGGAAGTGTCACCGGAAGCAAGACTAAAAAAAAATTCAGCCATTATCCACTCGTGCCCATTTCTGAAGATATCATTATAGTATATCCTGCCGTAGTGCTCACTGAAGCGGAGAGGCGAAAAACATGGTTCAGTTAGATTCATTTTTAATTGCCACAGGTAGCCTTGGGGTGCTAGTTTTCATTGTCACCAGCATGCTGGGGATGGGCTTCAGCCTGACGATTGAGCAGATCATAGCCCCTTTGAGAAATAAACGGCTGGTGCTCATGTCCCTTGTGGCAAACTTCATACTCGTACCGCTTCTGGTGCTGCTCATCGTCCGGGTCATGCCGTTGTCTGATGGCTTGAAGATCGGTCTGATCCTGACCGGCATGGCAGCAGGTGCCCCCTTTCTGCCAAAGCTGGTTCAGGTTGCCAAAGGTGACATGGCTTTCGCTGCTGGGCTGATGGTCATACTGATGGTGGTTACCATTGCCTTCCTTCCCCTGGTTCTTCCCTTTGTGCTGATTGGCGTGCAGGTTAATCCTCTGGAGATAGCCAAAAGCCTCATTCTGCTGATGCTGATTCCTCTGGGAGTCGCTCTTTTCATCCGGGCAAGGTATGAAGAAGTAGCAAAAGGGCTTATCCCAACCATGACCATGGCCACCAACCTGTCGCTTATTGTCTTGTTCATAGGGTACTTCGTGGCATATTTCAGTGAGATCTTCGGTGTGATCGGGACTGGTGGGTTTCTGGCGGCAATCATCCTTATTGCAGGTTCAGCTGCTGTGGGTTATCTGTTGGGAGGACCAGGCATGGATACCAGAACGGTTCTTGCTCTTGGGACTGGTCAGCGAAACCTGGCAGCTGCATTTGCTATAGCCACAAGCAACTTCCTGAGCAACCCCGAGGTACTGATTGAGGTTATGGTGGTGTCACTCCTGGGACTGGCTGTCCTGATGGTCATTGCCGGTCAACTTGGCAGGAACAGTACAGCAGGAGCCCGGAAGAACAAGGAATAGAGTCTATAAGAAAAAGGGATAGCCGGGTAATACCTGTTTCATCACCAGTACGTATATCCATCAAAATGGATCGACTTCTCTCCACAAGTGAATACCCTGGAAAGTTTCCGCATTTTTTAAAATAGGGATATTTCTTAAAATACACATTTTTTTATCCAATTACCTGATTGTTGTATTTTTGGAGTTGTTTACTGACAGATAATGAGACCGCTGTTCCTTGAAAGGTTTTGGTAAATCTTGCTACCGGACCGTCATTATAATTCGACCCTGGTGACAACACCATGGATCCTGTCTGAAGGTAGCTTATAAAACTGGACCAAAGCCGGTGAAAGACGCTTTATCGCTGCAAAGATACGCCAGACCGGGTGGGTGGTCACGATGTCTTCCATACCATAGAAGATGGTCTTTTCTTCAATCTCTGCCTCTTTTAATATTGCCCCGATATCGACGATCTCCATGTACCCGAGATATATTTCAAAGATAGAGAGTCCTTTTGCGATCTCGCGGGTGACCCCCCACGTCACGCCAAAGGGTTGTTCTGTCCGGATAATTGAAACGATAATATTATCGTCATAAATGATATTGTTCGTGAACATAATCCGCGGGATATACGGAGGCAGGCTGCGGAAATCGCGGGCTAAGAACAGGGCTGATCCCGAAATCCTGCTGATTGAGGTATACACTTTATTATACTGTTCCAGGAACTCGTCAAGGGGAACCGGTTTCAGGGCTGAGGCAAGCTTTTTCTGGCCGTTAACGAAGATAAAGATGACAGAGAAAGGAATCAGTGCGATAAGCAGGGATATGTATCCCCCGTAGGGAATTTTGTTTAAATTGGAAATGAGGAATACAATATTCACCGATAAAACACCCAGAGCAATCCCCGTCTTCACAATCTCACCGCGGAGAATGAGAATCCAGAGGATCATGAAACCCGTAATGGCCATGGTGCCACTTACCGCCAGGCCATATGCATGCGTGAGGTTGTTTGAGGTTTTGAATATGACAATCATGAGAAGGACGGCAAAGAGTAAGAACCAGTTGACAATATCAATATAAATCTGGGACCTGAGCTGCGGGGAAGTATAGTCGATATGCAGCAGGGGCATGATGCGGGTAGTGATACCCTGGTACACAATCGAAAAAATACCGGAAATCATCGACTGGGAAGCTATCACTGAAGCAATAATGCTGAGAATAAGGAAGGGAATATACAGCATCTGCATCTCTGAATACATCATCTCAAAAAGAATATTCTGCGCTCCGGGATGGGTAATCAGAAATGCCCCCTGCCCAAAATAATTAATGGAAAGCGCGATAAAGACCAGATACCAGGCCCTTACGATAGGCTCCCTGCCCAGATGACCCATATCCGCGTATAATGCCTCGCCGCCGGTTGCACAAAGAATTACTGATGAGAGGATGAGAAATCCTGCAAGACCGTTATGCAGCAGGTAATTGACACCATACATTGGATTGAGCGCCAGGAGAACCTGCGGGGCAGCAAAGAGTGCCATCAGTCCTCCGGATGCAAGCGCTAAAAACCAGATTACCATTACCGGGCCAAATGCCCAGGCAACTTTTTCCGAACCGCGTGCCTGGACTGAAAAAAGAACAATGGCAATTATTCCGGCAACGACCATAAGCGTGACCTGAGAGGTATTCTCCAGACCTGGAATCAGGAGTACCCCCTCAACCGCGGAAAGGATAGTGATAGCCGGTGTGATGACACAATCGCCAATAAAGAGAGCGATTCCTACAATCGTGAGGAATGAAACAAAAGCAACCTGATTTCCTGTTTTCAATAAGGGTAACAGGATCTCCTTGAGCACGATGGTGCCACCTTCACCTTTCTTACCAAGGTGCATCGCGAGGTACGTGTATTCTACAGTTACAAGAATTGTGAGAGTCCAGATAATCAGTGAAAGGATACCCATCACATTCTCAGGGGTGGGAGGGATGAGGAGAAAAATTGCCGTGAAGGTATAAATCGGGCTCGTTCCGATATCTCCAAAGACAAGTCCCATCGACTTGACGATTCCCGGGATTGCGAAATAGTTTTTAAGCATTCCTTCAATACCTGTCGTCAGAAATAGGGTATAATCCTTTCTCTTTTAACACGGGGGATATAATTTGTTTGGGGTACAGTGTTATTTTAGCCTCAAAATTTTTCATAAAATCTTCTGAAAATACTCCTCCAATCGATAGTTATCACGCTCCTGGGGGTTCGGCAAAGCCTCCACCGCCGCCTCTGTGACGACCCCCATATCGCGATAGACCAGAATACAGGAGCCACCAACACGAAAAAGAATGCTTGAAAATCATAGTCACTTTTTTCATTCCGGTTTTAGTCACATAATTTTTTAAAAATGTCGTCGTAAGAAAAAAAATTCAGGGGCTGGTGTGGTACATTACCCTTTTTTATTAAGGGTGAGATGAAGTTCCCTGCACGGATCGCTCTTTTTTTTCCTGCACATAGATTCGGAAGCTTGTGATGAGGAGGACGATGATGACCGGGCCCAGCACGAAACCGGCAAGTCCCATGGTGAGGGTGCCTCCAACTATGCCAATAAACATAATAACCGGATGAATCTTCACCCGTCTGCCCACAAGCACGGGACGGATATAAAATTCCGGCACGCAGGAAACAATCAGGTAACCCAGGAAGAACAGGATGAGGACTCCCCGGGTATCCCCAAGAGCAAATGCATAGGTCCCCATCAGGATGAATACGACAGATGACCCGAGAATAGGAATAAGCTCACAGAAAGCAGCGAGGAAGGAATAAAAGATGACATTTCCGTATCCCAGCAGGTAAAAAACCGGTAATGCCATGAAGAACGTGAGAGCCGCGATTGCGATCTGGACAATGTAAATTGCATACAGCGTATCCACGGTTACTCCGGACAACTTCCTGAAATACCCTGACAAAACTTCGGGAACGTGACTCGTGAATTTCATGTTAAGCTGTTCACCCCATCTCAGCAGGGAAAACAAAGAAACGAAAAACACGAATATCCTGAATATGATAAGCGACAGGTTGCTGAGGAGGGTTGTCTGGTAGTCTACAAAAAGGGCTGTCCCTTTATTGAGCAGGTCAAACAATGTGGCTTTGGCGACCGGGATACCAAAATCCAGGGGATTGGTTGCAGGATTATTCAGCCACATTCCAATCGTTCCAAACAATCCGGTCAGTATAGCGACGTTTGAAGAAAGGACGAGGTACGTGAATAGTACCATGATGCACCCTCCCAGAAAAATCGCAAGGGTCACGATTGCCGCTGAGATCTCCGGAATGGTGTGCTCTGAAATCCGGTGGTGCAGCGGGATGAGGACAACTGCAAGTGAAGCTCCGAGTATTACCACATCCGCAACCGACCAGAAGACAATGAATCCAGTGAGGATAAGAATGACAAAGAGGACGAAGGGAAAAAGGTCGGAATAGAGCTGTTTCATGAATGATTACCTATTGTACCTGGCCTGAAATTAATAGCTGTGCCGGGTTTTTACAAAGCACCCCACTAAAAAAACGATACCCATAACAATATAAAACAACCAATCAGCATGATTATCAGATGAAGCGCATCGAGCATATCGCCATGATCGCTCACGACATGGGTCGTATTTTTGAGTTCCTTGGCATCGCTTCACTGCTGCCATTTCTCGTGCTGGTTATTTTCCGTGAGTGGAATATGCTCCTTCCTATGGCGTCTGCTCCTGTCGTTTTCCTGGTATCAGGAGGCCTGTTATCACGCCTCTCCTATAAGGATCTTGAACCAACATTCTCGGGTACTCTTATCGCAGTTGCGTTCTCATGGTTTGCGATTGCCCTTATTGGTTCACTTCCCTTCATGTTCGGCCTGCACATGAACTTTACCGACAGTTTTTTTGAGTCCATGTCCGGCTGGACCGGTACCGGTTTTTCCATGATTACCTCTCTTGACACAACCCCCAAAACACTTCTTTTCTGGCGGTCTTTTACTCAGTGGATCGGGGGTATTGGTATCATCGCGTTTGGGATTTCACTGCGACGGAAAACCCGGGTATCCCTGTTCCGGCTCTACCGTGCGGAAGGACGCGAAGAAGAACTGGTCTCACCTGCGGCTTCAACCAGCCGGCGGATGTGGATGATCTATCTCGTGCTGACCTTTGCGTTCACCGGTCTTATCATGCTTGTTGGCATACCTCTCTGGGATTCGCTTAATCTTGTGATGGTCGCAATTGCTACGGGGGGTTTCACGGTTCATTCAGGTGGGCTGGCGTACTACAACAACCCGTTTCTGGAAATCCTGCTCATTCCGGTGATGCTTGCCGGTGCGATCCCGTTCAAGCTATTCTTTCTCCTCTACCATGGTAAAGTCCGTGAGATGTTCCAGGATAAGACCGTAAAAATGTTGTTGCTGATTGGCCTTGCGGGATCCCTCATAACCTCCTGGGATCTGTACATTCTGGGCAATCTGCCGCTCGCTGCTGCATTCCGGCAGGGCACCTTCACTGCTATATCAGGACTCTGTACCTGTGGACTGCAGAACTCTAATCCGCATCAATGGGTGGCAATCCCGATCGCAGTTGTCGGGATGATGATGTTCATTGGTGGGTCTATGGGAAGTGCTGCCGGAGGAATCAAGGTGAACCGAGTCATGCTCGCCTATGAGGGAGTGAAATGGTGGTTCCGGCGTTTCTTCGTGAGCAGCCGCGTCCTTGTACCGCTCCGTTTCGGTGGGAAAACACTCTCCGGGGAGATCTCAGAGCTGGCGATCTCCCGGAACATGCTCGTTATTGTTATTTATGTTCTGACAATATTTGTCGCGACGATTATCTCCCTGCATGTGTACATTACCTCGTTCCGGCTCGATGAAGTAATTTTTGAACTGGTTTCAGGGCTGAGCAATGTTGGACTTACGGTAGGATTCATATCTGCAGCAAGTCCGCTCTCCATTAAATGGATTTTTATTGTTCTCATGTGGCTGGGAAGACTTGAGATCGTTCCGGTGGTTATTATTGCCCTCGGGATCTTCAAGGGGATCCAGGACGATATGACAAAAAAGAAACCGGCACCCCGGGTTTATAATCTTCAGGACAGGTATTAGCGAAGGTACATCGCCCTGTCCCGCCTGCGCTTCCTGCCATACAGGAATAAGGCAACTGCAAGGATTACGACACCTGCAACGACCAGAACATTTTTCGATACTACATCAATTAACCACAGGATCATACCTGAGAATGTGGACATCGCAGTGGGGGGAGGTGGTGCTGCCACTTGCGGGGCGAGTTGCACAGGAACAGGAGTTATTGGTGGGGAAGGAACATCTGCCTTGGCAAAGAGCCCAAAACAGCAGAAATGCGACACCTCTGCTGAGACTACACCGGTATTCGGGTTATATCTGGTGGGGACATCCTGCCAGGTACCAGAGGGGGTATCAAATGTTTTTACAACGAAAACCTGTCCCCACCGTGCCTGCGGGACCGTGAAATTGATTGTTATTTCCGGGGAGAATGTCGCGTTATCCGGCTGCAGATCATAAGCCATACCCTGGAACGTAAATGCAGAACCCGGGGGGATCGCATGCATCTCTTCTGCAGGAATTGCTTTGATAGCTATTGATGAAAGTGACTTACCGATGCTGTCTTTTGCAACAATACCCTCATCAATGGTAACCGTTGCAAACCCGTCACTTGACTGGAGAATGGTCGCCTGAGATATGACCCCCTGCAGGTTTGCGTAGATTTTGGCTGTTTTTCCCGAATCCGGAAGTGCTGCTGGTTTTATCTCCGGGGCTACGGTGTTCTGAACCGCAACCGGAGCACTCCCCCCTCCACCCCCGCCATCACCTAAATCAATATGGCTTGCAACGGTAAGGGTGATGAGCTGGAAGGGATTTCCGGAACCGGAAAGTTTAACGAGAGCGAATTTTGAGAGATACCGTGCTGATTCCGGAACTTCCGCCTCATAATAGTCCAGGCCATTATGGGTAGTAATATAGCGCCTGGATAGGATCGCCCCCTGCTTGTTCCCCACGGTATCATACCCATATGCCATAATATAGGTGTAATCACGGCCTTCGGTTACCGATGCAGCTGGACCCTTTACCCAGTCTTCGGCGACACTCATATTGATTATCGCAGTACCTTCGTTTCTGATATTCTGTTTCATGAATGTTGCGGTATATGCGATATCCCGTACCAGAGTGCCGGAAGGCCAGACCTTTGAGGCGATATCATCAAAAACAATCCGGTCTCCTGCCGATGCACCTTCCCGGGTATCAGTCTGGAATGAAGCGGCTGACGGATATTCGGTCGTATTTATCTGGTAGCTGACACCCCAGTTGTTGCCAATCCGCGGAATCGAGCCGGTTGTTGTGGCAATCGTATCGTTTGACGTTAAGGAGAACCGTGAAATGTTTGCGTAAAATGTGGTATTTGATGGATCCGTACTGATACCCTCGTTATCAGCAATCACAAAGGTGATATTCTGCCATCCGTACAGGAGGGGTGGAAAGGATGTGAGAGTGGTTGTCGGAACTGCAGGAATAAATGATGGCAGCATTGTGGCATTATAGGTAAGGAACTGCCCTCTGTACCGGGTATCAACTATAATACCCTCAATGGGTGTCGCAGCTGCACTATGAGCTCCCATGAGTGTCCGGATATTTTTTGTAGCCGAAGAAGATCCATGTCCGTTCGTTGCGGTTAACGTAACGTTATACTCTTTCCCGGTTTCTGTAAACAGGTGATTCACAGAACTGCCGTTCGCTACCGGACTGCCATCGCCGAAATCCCATGCAAGACTTGTCGGGCCACCATAGGATCTGTCGGTAAATGTGACGGTAAGTGGGGATAATCCTTCCTGCGGTGTTGCGGTGAAATCAGCAATCGGGGAGCTGTTGACAAAGATTGTATGACCGGGACCTGCTGTCGAAATATTTCTGCATTTTGCATTGCCTGCTGTTAATTTAACAGTATATACTCCATCGTGGCTGAACAGGTGGCTGTGGGTCGTGACCGGTGCAGGATCATTTTCCCATGAGGATCCGTCGGTGAAGTTCCAGATACGATACGCTATGGGAGTCGTACCTGATGAGGAAGCGTCAGTAAACGTTACCAGACCCCCGGGGGGATCCACGAGATAATTAACTGTGAAATTAGCTCTGGGGCAGGTTTCCGGAGTGCCAAGGGTCAGCAGGTAAATATCCGGGTTATATTCACCACTATTTATCGCACGCCAGTCTTCCCAGACAATGCGGTCATCATAGACTGCTGGCATTAATTTATCCCCAGGATACCCTGGAGTGAGCCATTTTTCTGAATCATTGGTGAGATCAAAAAGATAGATGTCTGTATAGGGATTGCGATTACGGGTATCTTCCCAGACGATATACTTCCCAAAGATTTTGGGATGTGTCTGGTCAAACAATGAGTCTGCCGGGGGTATCTGGCGGGTTTCTCCGGATGTGATGTTGTAATATAGTATCCTCTTTTTACCTGTTGGGCTGAGGTTCTGCCATACGATATTCATACCGTCTATTGCAGGATTTACCTCATCTGCTGATGGTGAAATCCGGACTGATGTGCTGTTTGACAGGTTGTAAAGATACAATGTGGAGCTGAGTCCGCTCCAGTTCTCATACACAATATAATCTCCGGAAATTGCAGGATTTTTCTGGTCTTCTCCCCCGGTAATAATCTGTTCCGGAGGTGTTCCCGGAGGCAAGGTCAGGTTATAATGAAATATATCCCAGTTGCCATTGGAATAATCCTGCCAGATGATAGAATTGCCGGATATTTTTGGGAAGACATTATTCTTTGGGTCAGTATAGTAATCACCCGGAGTTACTGGAATTGAAGCGAGCTCGGTATTGGTCACCAGATCGTAAGCAATGATTTTAAAATTCAAACCATCCGGATCCTGCATCCAGACAAGGGTATCTTTCTCAAGAGAGGGTGCAGAATTCCAGGAGGTCATTGGGGAGGGAATTGTGTATTGATCACCGCTTGTCAGGTTCGTTATCATGATATATCTGCTACTGTAGCCTGATGCAGGATCATCTACGATATCCTGTGTTGCCCAGGCTATCCGGTCTCTGTATATGACCGGCGGATACGTGAGGGTTTTGTAAGTATCAGTAGTAATCAGCGTTTCTGTGCCGTTCAGTACAGCGGAAACAGGAAAAACGACAAGTGAGAATACCAGCAGAATACACGCGCAGAAAACAAAAGAGAAAGGTAACCAAATCTGTTTCTGTACTCCACCAATGCTGGTTATTTGCATGGATCAACCCTGTATCTGGATAACTACACTATCCAAGTATACCCAGCAAAATATTTCACAAACTGATCGGCCCTAAGTGCGAATACTCCATCATTTTCACTAAGGTTAATATTATACCATGCTCCAGTGAAGAGGAATTCAGGTATAACCGGGTCCCCTTTGCCCTTTCCGTGTGGGTTACGAAGAACTACGTATTTTTTAGTCCAAATATTATTCACTTTCTCACCAACCACGCCAAGGAGTGAATAGGAGTGTTGAGCGGTGATTGTGTTATCTCTATACTGGCCACCTGCAGCATCCGTCCAGGCAACTGCCGGAAACTTGATGATACGGTTAGTAATATTTCTGGCGTAATCTGCACACATAGCGTCAATAAGTGAAAAAACCGCGTCTGGATTTGCATTCAGACAGTCTGTTTTAGAACCGGGATTTTTTCCTGTGAGCTGTTTCAACACTGTTACAGGGCTTTGCCATGCCGTGTATTTACAAAAAAGCGGGTGATTCGGTGGGGCTAGAGGATTCTCCAACCATTGATAGTATGCTTTTTCGTAAACTGCAGGCCAGATCTTGTTTGGTGTATCTGACTTGGCATAACCTGCCGTTGGGAGATCGTTGTTCGTTTCAATAGTCTTCGAGACTGAAGTATCCTTATTATAGAATGTGAATTTATACGGTAATTGTTGTGCAATTATTTTCTGTTTCAGTGCCAAAGATGCGAATGCAGCGATCAGGGAACAGTTTTTGAGAACTCCTCCCTGCACGGGATCTCTGAAATCGGGTGCTCCAAATGCTCCTGCATTTATTTGCCAACCTGGTTCAACACATGCCATAGTTACAATACCTCTGATTGAATACTCCTATCACTATATAATAAATGTTATGCTTGAAATTAAAAATCAAATTTTTATATAGAAATAAGTGAATCACAAAAATCCGAAAATATACGACCCTGTCAAAAGATTAAAAAAGATATTACGCACTGAATAACGCTCATAACTTATGGGTCTTAGCAATACTATCAGTTCTGAAAAAAAACAGGACACGAAGATCTGGTGTCACACCATTCAATAGTAGAACAGCGGGTTTTTTTCCGTATGATTCCTTATAAAAGCGGTAACCCGAAAAAAACACAGGCAGGGTAAGAATCCTTCCATGACTTTTCTTCTAGTACTACCCCTCGCAGTACCCCGACACAATCGCATTGTCAATTTTTCCTGCGCGGGGAATTACCTTTAAAAAAATCTGCACCACTATCCCCCCATCATCCTTAATGAGGATGAAGCACAGATAATAAAGGCATAACGGAGTTCAATGGCAGAGATAAAGATCATCGGGACAGCACATGTCTCGCAGCAGAGTGTCGATGAAGTGCGGGCAGCAATCGGGGATTACCGGCCGGATGTTGTGGCCATTGAACTCGACTCATCACGATTCACCGCGTTAAAAAAGCAGGCCCGGGACCCTTCGGTAAACGATGTGCTTGAAGTGAAGAACTTCAATTCGCTCCTTGTCCAGTGGCTGCTTGCCTACCTCCAGCGCAAGATTGGCATCGATGTCGGTGTTGAACCCGGGGCTGAGATGAAAATTGCCATTGATGAGGCAGAGCAGCGGGGCATTCCCCTTGCTCTGGTAGACCGGGATATCCGCCTCACGCTTTTACGCTTCTGGAGTTCTCTGGGTTTTTTTGAAAAGATTAAGATGTTCTGGGCGCTAATCGCGTCAATTGCTGAAATTGACAATGGTCAGGAGATTGATATCGAATCGCTCAAGGAACAGAATGTGATCGATGCAGTCATGGAGGAATTCCGGAAGTTCTCCCCCAATGGTGCCCGTGCATTGATTGATGAGCGGGATGCTTTCATTGCACACCAGCTCATCCTCCTGAAAGCCCAGCGACCAGAAGGGCGTATCCTTGCGGTTGTTGGTGCCGGCCACCGGCAGGGGATTGCAAATTACCTTGATAACCCGACAACCCTTCCTCCTTTCGAACCACTTACCCAGGAACCAAAATCATTCCCCTGGGGCAAAGTGTTCGGATTCGGTGTAACAGCGGTTTTTTTCCTGCTTCTCGCGGCGATCGCTTTTTCCGGTGTTGGCTGGGATGTGCTGCTGTATGCGTTCCTTTTCTGGGTAATCATTCACGGGGTGCTTGCAGCAGTCTTCACGCTCCTTGCGGGCGGACATCCCTACACAGCGCTTACCGTTTTCTGCGTAGCATGGTTTACTTCCTTAAACCCCATGATCCACGCCGGCTGGATTGGTGCATATGTAGAGGCCAGGGTGAGAAAACCACCGGTCACAGACTTCAGGAAGATCTATGAAGCCGAGTCCCTGACCGATATGGCAAAAATCCCGCTCTTCCGGGTTGTTCTTGTTGCGGCTCTCGCAAATCTCGGCAGCCTCCTGGGTACGGTCCTCTATTTCATTTTCGTGTTCCCGGTTCTGGGAATTGATCCCCGTGTGGTTATCTCGACGGGACTGCAGAATATGTGGGCATTTATGACAGGTTGGATATAACTTTTTTCCGATTTTTTCCCGGGCAGGTAATGGCCGGAAAGAACCCCCCTCTCTGCCCACCATGCCAAAATATCTGCTCTGGAGAAATGTTCAATTACAAGCTAAATGCTCAAGGAGGTTTCACCCCCGCCGCTGTGGCTCCCCCGATGCGATAACTCCCAAACAGGTGCTACGTCACCATCGCTCAGCACAGGGGCGGCATGGGGGGACAGGCACAGTCCCCTCCTTCATACGTACCGGCATCCTGAATTTCATATCAATGGTAAAGGAATTCTGCAGAGCCAAAATAGCATCTTTTATTGTCATTCATTACCTCGCTGTCACTCCAAAATAACCAGAAATCAGGTTTATTTAGCGAAAATATTCCTAAATATCCGCCTGTTTTGATCCCTTTTTTCGAGGCCGCCAATGCCCTTTGCATGGCTGATCCCGACCATGACAGGCCAAAGCAGGCTCAGGATCTAAATCCACGCAGCTTTTAGGGTCCGGAATCTGAGGCCAATATGGTGTTCTTTGTTCAAATAACCCTCAATAGTCGGATTTCTGGATCCGGGCACTATCGGAGCGTTTTGCGGGGTTTTCCGGGCATGAAAAAAGAGCAAACGGAGCCCGAAACGGGCTTATTTTACCCTTGGGGGAGTAGTACCCCTTATAGGTTCCCTGGAATATGTTGTCAGACGATATCATCGGTTTCATCTCCGCATCAGGGAATAAAGGTTTCCACCCAATCAACCGACCCAGCTTCCCTGATAGTGAAAACTTCGAAAGAGTACGACAACGGGAAAAAAATTCACGATTCTTCCGTGTATTCGATGTACCAAATGACCTTTATTTTATCAAATGTCGAAGCGATGAAAAAAACCAAAACGGGTCCCCAAGTGAGTTTTCAGACCACCCTCACCGTTGTGTGAACGGGTTCTGCACATCGCATGTTTTTCTCACTTCCGCAATCTCTTTGTCTATCCAGTCCTGGACAAGGAGTTTCATTTCCTGGTCAGTCATCCCATGATAGTATCGGAGCCGGATCTCAACTTCAAGCAGATCCAGGAGTGGCTGCACAAGAGAAAAATACGATTCAGTGCAGGTGAATCCCCCTGCTTTATTGAGCTGGAGCATAACCAGTTCGTTTAAATGTTCAAGTTCTCCGGAACGATCAATAATATTCTCCAGGGTCATACCTACAGGAACCATAGTCAGGAAACCCTCTTCCATTGGGGGTGCATCGTTCTTTTGAGAATCGCAATCATTGGAATGGTTCTCGTCCGGCATCGTGATACCTGTGAATTTGTCAGAAAAAAGGAAAAAAGTCCTTACGCAAACATTGCCCCTTCAACATCAGCCGTACCACGGTTGAAATCCAGACGTATTTTGGCGATTGCGGCAAGGAAATCTTCCTGGGTAATAGCCGGGCGATCTTTCCTGATCGCAAACATACCGGCTTCCATACAGATTGCCCGAAGGTCTGCACCGTTCTTGCCGTCCGTCTGCCGTGCGACTTCACCGAGGTCAACATTCTCTTCAATGGTCAATGCCCGGGAATGGACCTTCAGGATTGATAACCGTCCTGTCTCATCCGGAAGCGGTATCTCGATAATCCTGTCAAACCGACCAGGACGGAGTAATGCCCTGTCAAGGATGTCGATGCGGTTTGTTGCGCCGATAATCTTCACATCCCCACGGTTTTCGAATCCGTCCATACCTGCCAGGAGTTGCATGAGCGTTCGCTGTACTTCACGGTCCCCCGAGGTGTTTGCCTCAGAGCGTGATGCACCTACTGCATCAATTTCATCGATGAAGATAATGGTCGGGGCTTTTTTCCTGGCAAGATCGAAGAGCTCGCGGACGAGTCGTGCCCCTTCACCGATATATTTCTGCACGAGCTCGGATCCTACCACCCGCATGAAATGGGCGTTGGTTTCATGGGCAACAGCTTTTGCCAGCAACGTCTTTCCTGTACCCGGTGGTCCATGGAGCAGTACACCTTTTGGGGGATCAATTCCAATCCTGAGGAAAAGTTCAGGACGCTTCAGCGGGAGTTCGACTGCCTCTTTTATCTCGTTGATCTGGACCTCAAGACCGCCGATATCTGCATAGGTTTCCTGCGGGGAATCCACCAGTTCCATGCCATAGATCTGCGCATCAAAGCTGGTTGGCAGCAGCTCAACGATAGCAAGCGACTGCTGGTTAAGCGTACACCGGACACCGGGCTTGATCTCTTCAGCACTGATGGAGGGAGAACTCCGTACCAGGAAACGCGGGCCGGCACTGCTCCTCACAATGACACGGGAAGCATCGACTACATCAGTGATAGTACCGATGATCAGCGGCGGGCTGCGAAGCTGCTCGCTTTCACTCTTGAGTTTCCGGACTTCACGTTCGTAGCGGATCTTCTGGGTCTCGATATACCGCTTGTCCGCTTCAACCTGCCGCAACTGCTCGCGGAGTTCAAGATTGCGGGATTCAAGGTTTCCCACCCGATCCATCATCTGTATCTCGAGTTCATGCTTGTCGTTTTCGATCTGGCTCAGTTGTCCGCGAAGCTGTTCCGAAAGTGTGCGGTACAATCGGTAGAGTTCCTCTGGCGTCTGAGGTTCCGGTGATTGGTGGAGGATGTCTCCCATCTCGTTTCTCAAATAGCTATATAGGGAAACTGCATATAAAGTGTTTGTGAGAATATGCAGTGTGAAATGTGTGGAGAAACGATTCGGGGCGCCGCCAAATTAGTTCGGGTCGAGGGTGCCGAACTGCAGGTCTGCACCAAGTGCGAGAAATTCGGCACTGAAGTGCAGCAGGTACGGCGTGCAGATATTGCACGCCCGAGCACTGCAGCACCCCGACCGGGAAAAACGCCGACGACCGTAGTTCCCGTTGACCGGAGAAAACGGGATCTCTTTGATTATATGGAAGGAGAGATCGTTGAGGATTATGCAGCCCGCATAAGAAAAGCACGGATGGAAAAAGGGCTCTCTGCAAAAGATCTGGCCATGCAGATAAAGGAACGTGAACACCTCATCAAAAAGATTGAGAACAGTGAATTGATCCCTGAGGAAGCCGTACGGAAAAAACTGGAGAAAGTTCTTGAGATTCGCCTCATTGATGCCCCTGTCCAGGAATCAGAAAAGAAGGTTCAGAGTAACCTCACTCCCACGCTTGGTGATCTTACCATTATCAGGAAAGTAAAAAAATAACAATACCTGTAAAAATCAACTCTTTTTAAGCCAGATCAATAACCGCATTGTGCAGGATATCCAGCGTATCCCGCATCGCCCGCCCTGCATCCCGGAGGTGGTGGTAGATCTCCCGCGTCCGTAAGGCATTCATCGCATCATCTGTCCTGAACAGTACGGTCATACCGGTGATGTATTCATCCTCCATCACATGATAAGCATCGCGGGCATGGCGGATCTCTTCTTCCACCGCATCCTTATCGCTGTTCAGGTTCGTGATTCCCCGGGAGATACACTCAGTACCACTGAGGAGGGATCGTGCCATGGCAAGTATTGTTGTATCTGCCTGAACACCAAAAGCGTTCATCTCTTTTGCGGTCTCTTTTGAAAAGTTGAGGATATAATCCATCTGCCGGGAGATGCTGTAGATATCCTGCCGGTCAAACGGCGTGGAGAAGGATCGGATCAGCTTATCCTCCAGCTCATGGCGCATAACATCCACCTCACTTTCTATCCGCACAAGTTCATGAGGATCTGAAAGAGGACGTGTTTCCAGCCAAGCCACGAATACCTGTACACCGGCAACGGTCATGCCGGCCTGGTGGGCAAGCATGGCTTCGAAATCATACTCCCGTGGGAAAAATTCCGAGAACAGGTTCTTTTTTTTCTCCGGTTGTGGATTCTTGTGTTTGTTTTCTTTTTCAATAACCATAGCGCTTCACCCGCCGATTAATGGGGAAATGATCAGGTAAAGGACAGCTGCGATAACCATGGAAACGGGCATGGTTATTATCATTGCAACCAGAATATGCGTTCCAACCGACCATTTCACTTTCCTGGGATTTTCTGCTGCACCAACGCCGATCACGGACATCGTGATGACCTGGGTTGACGATACCGGTGCCCCCGCAAAGGTTGAAATTGCAAGGGATGAAGACGAGAGAAACTGTGAATCAAACGAGTGGATGGGTTCGATTTTGAAGATCCTTCGACCCAGCGTGTTCATGATACGCCATCCACCGCTCATGGTCCCGATCGCAAGCAGGATAGCACAGGTAACCCGTGCCCACAGCGGCACTTCAGCAGCAGTTGAGAGCCCGGCAGCGAAGAGCGCAAGAGCAATGATACCCAGTTGTTTCTGGGAATCGTTTGCCCCGTTTGAGAAAGCCATCACTGCTGCTGCGCACCAGTTACAGAATACAATCGTTCTGTTTGCCGTTCTTTGTGCATTCCGCAGGATAAAACTGCTGATCTTGTGCATCAGGAAACTCCCGACAAATCCAATAAGAATTGAGATTACAAAGAAGAACAGGATTTTTACCATACCGGTAATTTCATAGGGAGGGTTGACCAGCTCAGCAAGACCCCAGTAGATACCGCTGATCCCGGCTGCAGCAATGCCGGCTCCTATAAGACCCCCTATGAGGGAGTGTGTAGATGAGGAGGGGAGCCCGAATTTCCAGGTAATGAGGTTCCAGACCGTTGCAGTGAGGAGTCCAATCAGGAGTACCAGCAGGGTTTGCTCATCTGAGGGCAGGATAAGCAGGCCGGAAATGGTAAAGGCAACAGCGCTCCCCCCAAGGATCGCCCCCAGCAACGACACACCGGCCACAAATATAATCCCGTATTTCGGCGAAGCCGACCGTGATGCAATGAACGTTGCAGCAATGGAACTTGCGTCCTGAAACCCGTTGGTGAAGGTGAACGCAAAAGCCAGAAGTACCGTTATTGCTGCAATCCAAATCATCAGGAACGTACCCAGCGCTGTATTCTCTCTCCTGCTAATAAAAACCTCGTGAATGGGGGCTGATCCAGGCTAAGCTGAATCCGGATCACCCCTCCACCATTTGGGAGAATATTTTCCTGACGGAACAAAAGGCACCGGGAAGCGAATGGGGATGAAATGTAAGGAGTAAAGATATCTCAATTCCGTTCAATAATCTATAATGGTGAATCATGCGCACACTCTATCTCAATATCCTCGATACCCTTTCCGATTGGGAACCGGGCTATGTCACGGCTGAGCTCCGCTCCGGACGTTACCTGAAAGATCCGGCGCTCAGATATTCTGTTGTACTTTGCGGCAGTACATTAGACCCAGTGACCACCATGGGCGGATTGCATTTAACGCCGGAAGTTCTCATAAGGGATATCCACCCAGTACTTGGCGACGTTCTCGTGCTGACGGGAGCAGATACCTGGCTTGATACGGCACAGGGGCCCACCCTCAAGGTGGCAGGCCGGTTGCTTGATGAAGGAATACTTATTGCCGCTATCTGCGGTGCGACGCTTGGCCTTGCAAACGCGGGCCTGCTGGACAAACGCCCGCATACCAGCAACGATCCTGCAGCCCTGAAAATGTTCTGCCCGAACTACCGTGGCGAGAATTATTATGTGAACGAACCCGCAGTGACTGCCGGCAATCTCATCACCGCAAGCGGACTTGCACCGGTAGAGTTCGCGTACCATATATTTCGGAGCCTTGATGTCATGGTACCTGCAACGCTCGAAGCCTGGCACGGTCTTTTCACCACCCGGCAGCCCGGGTATTTCTATTCCCTCATGGGATCCCTGCCGCAACGGTAGGGATTCATGAGTATGCGTGGGGGGTGGACCCGGAACAGGATCGATACCGGCCCTGTCTTCAATTTTACTGCAGCCCGGATTCCGCGTTTTTGCGAATTATTACCTCACTAAAAAAAGGAAAGGGAGGGAAAAGAGGTACAACCGAGCCAAAAACGTCCTCCGTTGTACCCGATTTTCCCTGGGGGATTTCTGGGAGAGATTATTCATCTCTGACAATAATCTCCTGTCTGGTCCGGGAAGAGAAGCAAAAATGATATATGCTATCCTTCGTACGCTTTTTTTAATGCGCTGATGTCAAATTTTTTCATCTTGAGGAATGCCTCTGTTACCCTTTCCGCTTTTTGAGGATCCTTGTCGCTGATCAGCGTATCAAGAATTGTCGGGACTATCTGCCAGCTGAGGCCAAATTTATCTTTCAGCCAGCCGCACTGCTCGGCTTCCTTAACAAAAGACAGTTTATTCCAGAAATAATCTATCTCTTTCTGGGTATCACAAAAAACCATAAAGGAGACTGCTTCGTTCAGTTTGAAGACCGGGCCGCCATTGAGAACCATAAATTCCTGGCCTTCCAGGTTGAACCTGACGCTCATAACCGACCCTTTTTTCTGACCGGAAACCTCTTCTGCAGCTTTGGGATAGTAGGAGGTTTTAAGGATCCTGGAATTTTTAAATACCGAAACATAAAACTCAGCTGCTTTCTCAGCGTCTTTTTCCAGCCAAACGTGAGGAACGATTTTCTGGCTTATTTTTACCATGTAATTTTCATCTCCAGTTCACCCTATCTGACGAGAAATATTTAAGATCATTGCTAAAAAACAGATTTTGTAACAATTTTTGTGACATGATGCGTTCAGAATATCAATAAAAAATCGTTCTCCGGCTTGTTCTTGTTTGCTATTCGGTATCAATGGCTATGAAGGAGGAGTTCGAGAGATGGGAATGTGAATAGCCAGGTAGTGCGAGAAGGCTGAGGTTCCGGTTCCCGGATTCTGAAAAAACTGTAGAAAAAATAAGAAAAATTTTCCAGCTCTTTCATCCAAACGTCTGCCCCGGCACGAGCATGTTTTTTTGTTTGTCGATCTCGACCAGCGAGCTCGGTGTGACCAGGAAGAACCGCCACGTCCCGTGCTTTGACCGGAGCCAGGGCTCAGCTGTGATGACTGCGTCGCGGACAATGATGCGGAGCTGGGCGATCTCGTCTTTAAAATCATCGGCAAGCTGCCGAGTGGTCGCAAGGATCTCCCGCGCAAACATGATCCGGGCGAACGTGACCGGGACTTTCGACATGATCGCGATGTCGAAGACCCGCTCCGGTCCAGCGAGTGCCAGCTGGACGATGCCCTGGGCCTTGGCGATCGGGACCGCTTCTGCCAGCGCCCGGTGCGCGGGCGGGGGCAGCGGGTCATGGGGGGCGCCTCGCTCTCATTTGGTTATTTATGGGTTTTTTCATGATGTGTTACCTCCTTTTACTGAATTCGTCTCCGGGCACTTTGACAAGGAGCATGGATCTGGATAGATAATGGGCTTTTATTATAAACCGGCTTGAGCAGAAAATGGAGCGAAATTGCGAGCGTCAAATCAAAATTGGGGCTTGTGCCCCGTTCTGTTTAAAGGTACATAAATGTTCCATCGGTGCAGCGCTCGTATTGTTTTTCATTACACGCGGTCCTGCCTCACTTCGCTCGCTCGAGCATAAATCTGTCGGAGTACTGCAACGGCTTCGACATCAATCCACATCCGCTCCCGCTCTTGCATACGAAATCGCGGGCACAGGAAAGGCGTGTTGATCACCGGCATTGAACAAACGGTGGTGGTTGTGATGATCGATTACACGAAAGCGCCTTACAGAACCCAAAGGTGTGATCGATGCAATATCTCATTACCATTGAATCCCATTATCTCAGGATTGATACCACATGACAGAGAATACCGATGAACATATTCTTGAAGCAGTCGGCAGGTGCCGTATTGTTATCCGGAACGGGAACGTCATCGAAGTCGGCGAAGCACAAATCACAAAGTGTCCGCTCACAAAAAAATTTGCGTTCCCGATTTCTGCCCTTGACAAGGAATCAGTAAAGGCAAACATCGAATACCGGATAAAGACGTGGGGCATGTGCACCCCGCGTCGCGAAGTTTCCGATACCCGGCCGTTTGTCGGGTTCGGGGCGTCCGAGCTCCTCAGTTTCGGCTTAACTGCCGGCCTGCTCGATGCCGTTGTCCTTGCCTGTGATGGTGCCGGGACCGTCATTGTAACCAAGCCCGCGCTCGTGCAGGGCATCGGCGGCAGGATGTCCGGCCTTGTTAAAACGGTGCCATACAATGACGTCATCAACAGGATTGAAGAGAACGGGGGCATTGTCATCGACAAGATCCATGCCGCACTTGACCAGACCGCTGGTGTTGCAAAAGCCTACGCGATGGGATACAAGAACGTCGCTGTCACCGTGGCGATTCCCGCAGAGGCAAAAAAGATCCGGGACCACTATCCCGACGTAATGATATTCGGGGTCCATGTCACCGGGCTCAACCGCCAAGAGACTGAGACTCTTGTTGCAGCCGGTGACCTGATCACGTCCTGTGCATCCGGAACAATCCGGGAGGTTGCCGGCAAAAAAGCACTTTTGCAGGCCGGGGATGCGGTACCAATTTTTGCCGTTACGAAGAAAGCAAAAGAGCTGATCATTGAAAAAGTCCGGCAGAGCGATGAGCAGGTGTTCTTCAAGACCACAAAGCTTCCCGTGCTTTCCGGGCAGCAGCCTGAACCCTTAATCTGATTTTTTTATCAATTAGTCGAATACCCGCAATAGGCAGATTATTTTCCCGTGAACGCAGGTAAGTCGGACGCCCGGTCATGTTCGTCTTAGCGTGTTGGAGCTTGTTCATTCACATCATCCTGATCCTTTTTTTGAGTTTCTTGCTGGCACCATGGTGCCTGGGGCTTGTCATAATGTGCCGGTGACAGCATTTACCAAGGTCGGGATACACGACGAATAAACGGGAACGTTGGTTTTAACTAGCAGGAGAATACAAGAAACAACTTTTAATAACGAAACAGATCAGGCATAACCAGCTGCATCTTTCGTTCTACCATAAAGGAGACCTCATTTATGAAGCAGAAATTCGGCACCCGATGCGTTCACGCCGGGGAAGGGCACAATCCTTTTGGCGCTCACGCCACCCCCATTTACCAGACCTCAACATACATCTTTGAAAGCGCAGAGCATGCCGCTGCCGCTTTCTCCGGAGGTCCGGGTTACAAGTATATTCGTGCTCCCCCTCACACTCCGACTCACGCAGCCTTTATAGAAAAGATCTGTTCTCTGGAGGGCGGAAAGGCGGGTCTCGCTTTCTCCTCGGGTATGGCGGCGGAGACGGCGCTCGTGTTCTCTGCTCTCCAGAATGGCGATCACCTGCTCACCACAGATGTCATCTACGGTGGAACGTATGGACTATTCTCCTATATTCTCCCAAAATCTGGAATCGAGGTCAGCTATGTGGATACGACAGACCTGGAGAAAGTAAAAGCCGGGCTGCAGGAAAACACCAGGCTGGTCTTTCTGGAGTCTCCCGCCAATCCTACCCTAGCTGTAAGCGACATAGTGGAGATAAGCAAGATAGCCCATGAGGCGAAGGCCCTTCTGGCTGTTGATAACACTTTTGCCACACCTTACTTCCAGAGACCGCTGGAGCTGGGTGCAGATGTGGTGGTGGAGAGCTGTACCAAGTACATCGGCGGGCACGGCGATCTCCTGGGAGGCGTATGTGTGGGTTCAGAGAACCTCATTGCAGGTATGAAACGCACCGCCATTCTGACCGGCGGTACCATGGGCACTCATGAGGCCTGGCTCTGTATCAGGGGCATAAAGACCCTGCATCTGAGAATGAGAAGACATGCCGAAAATGCCCTGCAACTGGCAGAGTTTCTGGATTCGCATCCTGCGGTAGAAAAAGTCAATTATCCGGGCCTTTCCAGCCATCCGCAGCATTTGCTGGCCGGTAAGCAGATGAGTGGCTGGGGGGGCATGCTCTCCTTTGAGGTGCGAGGGGGAGTAGAGGCAGGCCGAAAGCTCATGAACCATCTTATGCTCGCCGGTATGGCTGTCAGCTTAGGTAGTGTCGACACCCTTGTCGAGCATCCCGCCTCAATGACCCATGCAGTAATGCCCAGAGAGGTGCGGGAGAAGATGGGAATAACCGATGGCCTGGTAAGGGTCTCCGTGGGCATCGAGGATGTGGAAGACATCATAGCTGACTTTGCACAAGGGCTGGTAAAAATTTAGCATCGCTTCACCGGTTCGGGTGATTGGAGCCCTGACCATCGAGAGTGTCACATTTTCTGGAAAATACACAACTGATTATTATTTATTTAAAATTAAATTGCCAGAACAGCGAATAGCGAGAGAAGATTATCCTGTTGGCAAAAATGCGTTCCTTCCAATTTTTGCGTAGACCCCACAGACAGGGCACAAATAGCTGTCGGGTAAATCCCTGAATGAAGTATCTGGTTTTATCCCGTTCTTTGGCTCTCCTCTCCGGGGATTGTATATGTAACCGCAGGTAATGCAACGGTACTTCCCCGAATGGGCTTCCATGGGATAAAACGTGCCTTTCCCCCTCTTTTCTTTTCCACACAGCGGACAGGTATATGTGGTTGGAAGGTCTTCGAAGCTGGTTCCCGGAGGGATCCTATTCTTTGGCTCACCCCGCGCCGGGCAATATATGTAGCCACAGGCTGTACAAATATACGGGTTGTTTTCCTCTCTCATGACGGTCTCCCGATATTCATTAATTATACCACACGAGGTTGAATAGCGGATAACCTGATAAAGATAACGAAATTTTCAAAAGAAAAATGTCGGTCATCCGGCAGGGATGCTGAGGGTTTTTTGCTGCGAACGTCGGCTGCGCTTCCCTTCTCGTCCTCAAGGTCCACGGACCTTCCGGAACCTGAAGCAGGAGAAAAAACCATGGGGTTCTTCAACGGAAATATCCCATGATGCTAACGATAAAAACAAATGGGCGATGATCCTGATCCCTGTCACCAGGTCTTCGGCAACGAATAATTTCTCCAATAAAAATGAAATTCCCGATCCCTTCACCCAATCGTCGGTCCCGATCCCGGCATGAGCCGGTTCCCACCGCGATCGATCTCGACCAGCGAGTTCGGCATGACCAGGAAGAACCGCCATGTCCCATGCTTTGACCGGAGCCAGAGCTCAGTCGTGATAGGCTGTATTATCTGATGGTTTCTTCTCTTCCTCCCTGTCTGATGACCTGTCTGACCGTGCTACACTGTAGCACACAACATTAAATACCAATACTTCTATACAAAATAATCATGCAGGACGAGTGCCACCGCATTCATGAGGGTCTTTTCGCCCGTGAATGTCTTTATCTTTAGATCACCCGCCCGCTGCATCGAAGCAACCGTTTCTGAAATCGTGAACGCTGGTACGTCCGCGTTTCGCGACTTTGGCTTTTATTTCAGCTATTATTTCCGGTATAATTTCTGGTACCGGTAAACCCTCTGGTTTGCACTAAAAGGTAAAACTTGTGTGAATGCAGGGGGAGGAGTTGTTGTTACCATGAGAGGAAAGGAAATCCGTCTTGAACGAATCATGAACCGTAATACGAAAAAAACTGTCATCGTGCCCATGGACCACGGGGTGACGAACGGGCCGATTCCCGGGCTGATCGATATGGGCCAGACCGTGAACCTGGTTGCGGACGGTGGGGCAAACTGCGTGATAGGGCACATGGGGCTCGCGCTTCATGGCCACCGGCAGGGTGGGAGGGACATAGGATTAATCCTGCACCTGTCCGCGAGCACATCGCTCGGGCCGGACCCGAACGAGAAAGTGCTCGTGAACTCGGTACAGAATGCCCTGAAGATGGGTGCGGACGGGGTCTCGATTCACGTGAATATCGGAGCCGAATCGGAGGCCCGGATGCTCGCTGACTTTGGCGTGGTCGCGGTCGAGTGCATGGAGTGGGGCATGCCGCTGCTTGCCATGATGTACCCTCGGGGAAAGAAGGTGAAAGCGGAGAACGATACGGAGAACGTGAAACTCGCGGCACGGGTAGCAGCAGAGCTCGGTGCTGATATTGTAAAGACCGTGTATACCGGTGACCCGGAGAGCTTCCGTGAGGTCACCCGGGGCTGTCCGGTACCGGTCGTGGTGGCCGGAGGTTCAAAGACCGATGACCGCACAACACTGGAACTGATAGAAGGCGCAATGGCCGGAGGTGCAGCAGGCATCTCGATTGGCCGGAACGCATTCCAGCACAAGAGCCCGGCTAAGTTCGTCCGGGCGGCGGCCTGTATCGTGCATGCAAACAAGAGCGTAGAGGAAGCACTGAAAATTCTGGAGGACTAAAAAATGATTGGAAAGGACATCAGGATAGAACGGATCATTAACCGGAACACGGGAAGAGCAGTGATCGTGCCGATGGACCACGGTTTTTCTATGGGACAGATCGAGGGATTGCTTGATATGACAAAAGTCATTTCTGACGTGAGCGAGGGGGGGGCAAACGCGATCGTCCTTCACAAGGGGCTCGTCAAGCGTGGGCACCGGAAGCACGGCCGTGACATCGGCCTGTTCATCCATCTCTCGGGGAGTACCTCGCTTAACCCGGACCCGAACGACAAGGTGCAGGTCTGCACGGTCGAAGAAGCGATTGCGCTCGGCGCTGACGCAGTCTCTATTCATATCAACCTGGGCTCGCCCAATGAGTCCAAGATGCTCGAGATCGGTGCCAATGTTGCACGGGACTGCAACCGCTGGGGCATGCCGCTCCTCATCATGAGTTACCCGCGGGGCAAGGGGATCGACTCCTTTTCGGCGCAGTCGATCGGGCATGCTGTAAGGGTAGCCGAGGAGCTTGGTGCTGACATGATCAAGACCAACTACCCCAATGACCCCGAGGCGTTCAAAAAGATCGTGAAAGCCTGCTCGGTACCCGTCTTCATTGCCGGCGGCGAGAAGACCGGTGACCTCGAGTCTCTCCAGATCATCCGGGACTCGGTCAATGGCGGAGGCGCCGGGGTCTGTGTTGGCCGGAACGCCTTCCAGCGCAAGGACACGAAGTCGTTTGTCCAGGCACTCTGTAATGTGGTGCATAACAACGTGGATCCGGCAAAGGCGCTGGAGCAGCACAAATGAAACAGTTCTGGGTCGATATCAGGCCATGGAACAAGGAGATTGCCACAACAGCAATCGAGAGCGGAGCGGATGCACTTGTCGTTGACCGGGCAGATGACGTCCGCAGGCTCGGGCGTATCACCACGGTTGCCCCCGACGGGGACATCAGGCCCGGAAAAAATGTGGTTGAATGCACTATCACGGACAAGGCAAGCGAGAACAAGGCTGCCGAACTGGGAAAGCACACGCTCGTCATCGTTGCGACAAGCGACTGGACGGTCATCCCGCTCGAGAATCTTGTGGCACAGTCCGATAAAATCATTGCGCTGGTCAGAGATGAGAACGATGCCCGGATGGCACTCCATGTACTTGAGAAAGGAACGCATGGCATCCTCCTGAAAACTAACAGCCCGGCCATGGTGAAATCCGTTGCAGCACTCCTGAAATCACCCACAGGCAAAGTTGGTCTCGTTCCCTTTAAGGTGACGAAGATCCACCCGGTCGGGATGGGCGACCGGGTCTGCGTGGACACCTGCTCCCTGCTCAGCGACGGCGAAGGCATGCTGATGGGCAACACCTCGTCAGCATTGTTACTTGTCCATGCCGAGACGCTGGAGAACCCGTATGTGGCACCCCGCCCGTTCCGGGTGAATGCCGGGGCAGTCCATGCCTACATTCTCCTGCCGGATGGGAAGACCGCGTACCTGTCTGACCTCGCCATTGGCGGCCAGGTGCTGGTCACTGACGGGAAAGGAACAGCCCATACCGCCGTCATCGGCAGGACCAAGATCGAGCGCCGGCCCCTGCTGCTGGTTGAGGCTGAAGCCGGAAAGGCAAAGGTCAGCCTCATCCTCCAGAATGCGGAGACTATCCGGCTTGTCGGAGAGGACGGGAAAGCCATCTCTGTGGTGAACCTCCAGAAAGGTGACACCATCATGGGATGTATACTCGAAGGAGGCAGGCATTTTGGCATGGCAGTCAAAGAGACCATCTGTGAGAAGTGATCCATGAAGGCAGGAATTATCGGCGGAACCGGAAAAATGGGGAGGCTCTTTACACCGGTCTTTGAGCGGGCAGGGTATGAGGTACTGGTTTCGGGGAGGTCGACCCCTCTTACAAATACCGATCTGGCAGAACAATGTAATCTTGTCATCGTATCAGTTCCAATTCATGATACTGTCCGGGTAATTAATGAGATTTCACCGGTTCTTAAAAAAGATCAGATTCTCTGCGATTTCACCTCGCTCAAAACAGTACCGATAGCTGCCATGCTCAACTCTAAAGCCCGTGTGATCGGGTTACACCCGCTGTTCGGGCCAACAGTACAATCCCTCCGGAAACAGACAATTATCGTCTGCCCGGCCCGTGCCGATGATAAAACGGTCGAATCCCTCCTGTCCATTTTCCGCAGTGAAGGGGCACAATGCACTATCGCAACGCCCGAACAGCACGACCGGATGATGGCGGTAGTACAGGGCCTCACCCATTTTGTCACTCTCTGCATGGCTGATTCAGTAAGGCGGCTGGGAATCGATATCGAAACAACCCGGGCATTCACCAGCCCGGTCTACCATATCGAACTTTCTCTTGTCGGAAGATTATTGTCGCAGGATCCGTCCCTCTACGCAGATATTCTTCAGCAGAACCCCTTTGTGCCGGAGGTGCTGTCGATATGTACTTCATCAGCAGAGAATCTCAGCAGGATTGTAGATTCAGAGGATCCTGCGCTATTCCGGGAATTCTTCCTTCAAAACACCCGGCATCTCGGTACCTATTGCGATGAAGCAATGAAAACGACCGATGCCCTGATAGAATGTATGGTGAACCGATGACGATAATCACGCTGGGGCCTGAAGGGACGTTCTCTCATGAACTTGCCCTGAAGATGGGATGTCAGTCTGTGCGTCTGGCAGCAACTATTCACGGCATCTTCTCGGCAGTAGCCAGAGGGGAAGGGGATGGAATAGTACCAATTGAGAATTCAGAAGCGGGAGGAGTCGGCGAAACACTTGATGGATTATTACGGTTCCCTGTTTTCATAGCAGCAGAGATGTATATGCCTATTCACCACCATCTCGCTTCCCTGGTTCCGTTTTCACGGATGCGGGTTATTTATGCACACCCCCAGACCCATGAGCAGTGCAGCGGGCATCTTGAAAAATGGGGACTTCCCGTTATCCATACGAGCAGCAATGCATCCAGTGCCCTTGAAGCAAAAAAAACCCCCAACGCGGGTGCGATACTCTCTGCCTCCGCTGCATCCTATTACAAAATGCCTATCCTCGTCTCCAACATTGAGAACAATGCATCCAATACAACCCGTTTTGTACGCATTTCACAAGCGGTTTCACAAAAAACCGGGGCACAAAAATGCAGTATTGTTATAGACCCCACCATCGATCGTGCCGGTCTTCTTCATGATCTTCTGGGAGTCTTTGCCCGGCGGGAGATTAATCTCACCAGGATCGAATCGCGTCCGTCAAAAAGAGGTATGGGGAATTATGTGTTCTTTCTGGATTATGCCTGGACAACGGATACCTGCGAGGCACTTGATGAACTTAAATCCATTTCTCCAGTAAAGGAGCTGGGCTGCTACCGGAACATCGGAGTCCCGCCATGATAGTTACACCTCCCCGCACCGGGAGCGTGGATCTGGTGGCTACAGCGCCACCATCAAAGAGTTACACGCACCGGGCTCTCATTATCGGGGCACTGGGGAGCGGTACAACAACGCTCCTGCAGCCGCTCTTTGCACAAGACACCCGGCTCACCATACATGCCCTGAGACTACTGGGAGTGTCCATAACGGTACATCCGGACCAGATAATTATTGAGGGATGCAGCGGCAGATTTCCCACCCGTGATACAACCCTTCTCAATCTCGATAACTCAGGGACAAGCCTTCGCCTTATCACCTCTCTTGCCCTGCTTTGCAGGCATCCGGTGATACTTACGGGCAGCCAGCGAATGCAGGAACGCCCTGTCGGTCCGCTTGCACAGGCGCTTCTTAGCCTTGGGGGAACTATTGATTTCTTAAAAAAAGAGGGATATCCTCCGCTGAAAGTAAGCGGTCATCTCAAGGGGGGCAGGGTTCTCGTTGATGGAACGATCAGCAGCCAGTTCATTACCTCACTGCTCATCGCCGCACCCTGTGCAGAAACCGAAGTTGAAGTCGTGATCCCGTCACCTCCCGCATCACAATCTTACCTGGATATCACACTTGAGGTTATGCAGGTGTTTGGTGCGCACGTCACACGGGACGGGTATGCACGGTTTTGGGTGAGCAATCGCAGCCCGTATGCTGGCAGGACTTATATCATCGAGGGTGATTACTCGTCATCATCGTATTTTTTTGCCATTGCTGCAATCTGTGGAGGCAGGGTGACGGTAAAAAATCTCAACCCTGATTCCGTTCAGGGTGACCGCAGGTTTCTTGATGCGCTCAGGTTAATGGGATGTACAGTGACCTGTTCAGGGAATGCAGTGACTGTTGAGAGGAGCGGAGATCTCCATGGTATCACGTTTGATATGTCTTCATCACCGGATACCGTCCAGACCCTCTGTATGGTCGCTGCAATGGCGAAAACACCCACAAAAATCACCGGTATCGGCCATTTAAAGTTCAAGGAAAGTGACCGTATCTCAGGTACTGCAGAACGATTGCAGGCGCTTGGGGGGAACGTTCAGGCAGAAGATGATCGAATAACGATCTTCCCGACACCCCTTCACGGGGCAATAATAAACCCGGATAATGATCACCGGACAGCGATGAGCTTTGCTGTGCTTGGTCTGGGCATTGGAGGAATTACCATCATGGATGCTGAGTGCGTGAGCAAGTCGTTCCCGGGATTCTGGGATATACTTGCCGGAGTAATGAAATGAGAAGGATTGTATTGACCGGTTTTCGCGGGACCGGAAAAACCGAAATAGGAAAGATCCTTGCCTCAAGGCTGAATGTTCCTTTGATTGACACCGATGATCTCATTGAGACAATGACCGGACGGTCGATACCTGATATTTTCCATGATGATGGAGAAGAACGGTTCCGCAGCATTGAACGTGAGATTATCGCGTCACTTCCCGCAGCGGATGTAATCGTAAGCACAGGAGGCGGTGTTATATGTGATCCAAAAAACATGGAACATCTCCGCCGTGACAGCACGGTAGTGCTCCTGTTTGCTGATTTGGATACAATCGAAAAACGATTAATAACAAAACCAAGACCCCCTCTTACCAGCCTCACCCTGCATGAAGAGATTGCTGCAATGATGGATCGCCGCAGGAAAAATTACTATGCCTCTGCTGATTTCTGTATGGATACAAGCGAGACTTCACCGGATCTTGCCGGTGAAAAAATTTTATCGCTGCTCAATACCGGGGTCCCGACGGAAAAACAGCGGGATACCGCAGTGGCATTTTTTAAAACCGGACGCCTCCCCCCTCTCCCTTTGAAGAAACTTGAAGATATCCTCATCGGATCTGACCGTAATCCACGGACCCGGATTTTAGGGGTTGCCGGCTACCCGTGTGCTCATAGCCGGAGTCCGAAGCTCTTCAATGCACTCTTTGCGTTCTATCACCTTGATTGCCATTATACCTGGTTTGAGGATCCAGAGCTCGAAGAGATCATGAATATTGCAAGGATAACTGATGTAAAAGGCCTTTCAGTTACGATCCCGTTCAAACATGAGGTGATAGAATACCTCGACGAGATCGATGAACACGCAGCACGGGAGATTGGTGCAGTGAATACTGTGGTGTTCGCGTGCGGGACAGCCATCGGGTATAACACGGACTGGCTCGGGGTGCGTAAACCTCTTGTCCCGATGAAAGGGGCAAAGGCAGTCCTTCTTGGAGCCGGAGGTGTTGCAGCGGGTGCAGCATATGCACTTACCGATCTCGATATGGATGTGACGATCTTGAACCGGACACCGGAAAACGCAAAAAAACTTGCTGAACGGTTCGGGTGCGGGTGGGGCAGCTGGGACGAATTTGACAGGATCAAACCGGAGCTTGTGGTGAATGCCACACCCCTTGGCATGCAACCGGATACCCGAAATCCCTTAAGGATGGATCAGCTGCATAAAGGCATGACCGTGTTCGATCTGGTGTATACCCCCCCGGTAACACCGCTGATCGATGCCGCACGGGCACAGGGGTGCCGGACTATTACCGGTGTTGAAATGTTCATCGAACAGGCACGGGAGCAGTTCTACCTGTTCTTCGGTATAGATGTCCCGGTGGAGAAAGTGAGGGAACTGGTCCTATGAATTCGTTTGGCAGAAATTTCCGGATTACCAGCTTTGGTGAGAGTCACGGTGCAGCTGTCGGGGTTATCATCGATGGTTGCCCGGCAGGGATGAAACTGACAGTACAGGATATACAACCGATGCTTGACCGGCGGCGCCCGGGTACATCCCCTCTCACCTCTTTGCGGGATGAGATGGACCGGGTAGAGATACTCTCCGGGATTTTTGAAGGTACGACTACGGGCGCGCCGATTGCACTGATGGTTCGAAATGAAAATCAGAACTCGAAGGATTATGACGAAATTCGCGAAAAATTCCGGCCAGGCCACGCGGATTTCGCCTACCGTGAAAAGTACGGTATCCATGATTACCGTGGCGGGGGAAGGAGTTCCGGACGCGAGACCCTGGGGAGGGTTGCTGCCGGAGCCGTTGCAGTAACGTACCTTGCAGAACATGGCATCACCATCACCGGTAAAATCCTGAAAATCCATGGAAAAACAAAACCTGCTGAATTCGAACAGGAAATAATGTCTGCAAAAAAGATGGGCGATTCAGTCGGGGGTATTGTTGAGATTACTGCTGACGGATGCCCTCCGGGCCTTGGCGACCCGGTCTTTGGCAAACTGGATGCGCTTATTGCCGGAGCCATGATGGGGATTGGTGCAGTCAAGGGGGTTGAGATTGGTGATGGATTTGGAGTAGCCGGAAGATTTGGAAGTGAGAACAACGATCAGATGACCCGTGACGGGTTTCTGAGCAACCATGCCGGTGGCATTCTCGGGGGCATCTCTTCAGGACAGGAAATTGTCGTGCGCATAGCGGTAAAACCGACATCCTCGATTGCAAAGGTTCAGCAGACCCGGGATATTCACGGTAATGTCGTTGAACTATCCGTTGGCGGGAGACACGACCCCTGCATCGTCCCCCGCATTGTACCGGTGGCCGAGGCAATGCTCGCCCTTGTGCTGATGGATTGTTGGCTGGAACAGGTCAAGTATCAATAAAAGGTGTCTTGGAAGAAACGGGCGTGAATTGATTCGTTTCATCCGGGAACGGAAATTTTTAAAGCGATATTGTTTGCATAAAATGCCGGCATAGAATGAGATATACCGATAATTTTACCGGCTTTTGAGTAAACCTTACGTTCCGCTTGTCAGCAATTTTACCAGGGAAATATATTCCTGTACCGAATACTGCCCTTCTGCAGTCAGGTTCCCGGTATGACAATAGACAAGTTCTGAACCAAACAGGGGAAGGATGGCACGGGCATACCGGAACTGCGCTCCCATCACTCCCGTGCAGACAGGTTTTTTTACCGCATGAGTAAAAGCGATTAGCTCGATAATATCCTCTTCATTTCGAGGAGTAACAATGATTTTTACAATATCACCAAACACCCTGAGATCACGTTCAAGCCTGAACAGGTCATGGAGGGGCATCATCTGCCCTGTATGGTGCGAGGCAATGATCTGTTTTCCGGTTTCTTTTATGTCCAGAGCCCTGGATGCAAACCGCTGCTCAATATCAATATAATCAACAAGCGGGATGACCGGCCGGATCTTCTCAAACCATTCTGTGGCATCGCCGAAAAACTGTCCCCCCTCCTGCGCAGAACGGATAGTAGCAATGACGGGTAAGGAGCATACGTCTTTACAGGTCCGGACAAGGTTGAACGGGTCTCCTGCCATTAAGTCGAACCGGAGTTCGACCATATCGGCACCCTGATCCTGCGCCCGGGAGGCATCAAGTGGGTCCGTGAGCGCTGCAATGATCTTCATTGTTACACTGTCTTGGCTTGTGGTGTAAAAAAAGAACCGCTCTGGTCCTTATAAAAAACGAGTCTGGAGAAACAGATCTGAATCTCCGGTGGTCACTCCAGAACCATGAAAATCGTAATGAATACGATGGAACTCCAGCTCAGGGCCTCTCTTTAGGCACAGCGGGCAGGTTTTTTTAAATAGTTTGTTCCTGATCCGCCGCAGGGCGACCGCTTGCGGGGCAGTGGCGATCATCGTTAAGGACAGCGTGTGAAAAAAAATCTCGTCTGATAACTGAATAGTTCAATTTTTATCGGAAATGTGCTCTGGAGAAATGCTCAATTACAAGCTGAACGCTCAAGCGGGTTTCAAGTCTGCCGCTATGACTCCCCTGATACGATAACTCCCGAACAGGTGCTACGTCATCATCGCTCAGCACAGGGGCGGTATGGGGGGACAGTCACTATCCCCTCCTTCATTCGTACCAGCATCCTGGATTTCACATCATGGAAAAGGAATTCTCCAGAGCCGGGAAATGCTCAATTACCGGCCATACGCTTAAAGGGGGTTTCACCCCCGCGCTGTGGCTCCCCAGATTACCTGAACAGGTACTACGTCATCCTTGCTCAGCGCAGGGGGGTATGGGGAACAGGCACTGTCCCCTTCTTCATTCGTACCAGCATCGTGAATTTCACATCATGGAAAAAGAATTCTCCAGATCTTAAAAACTGGAACTGATACGGAAAAAACCGATCTGTATCAACCGTTTTCCCGTCCCTTCTGTACGTGAAGATACCTGTTTATCTCACAGTGACGATACTCCTGTTACTGATATGGAGACCGGACCTATCCCCGATTATCTGGTCCCCCTACTGGGGGCAATCATAAAAGCTCTCGTTCTGGTTGTTGTTTTACCTCTTGCGGCCGCATTCCTTTTCTCTATCCCCATCCCCTCCACCCTTGCGCTTATCACCGGCACATTGATAATCGAATATGGTGCGGCACCGATTGGTCTCGGGCTTGGTCTGCACCCGGTTTTTGTATTGTATGTACTGGTCTGCGTTGCACTGGGGATCACCCTGGTATTGTTTGATATATTTGCTATCATGGGGGAACATTCAGAAAGAGTATCACGGTTCTTAAAAAAGTCATCAGACCGGGCAAAACAATCCTCGTTCCTGACAAAATATGGTATCTATGGCCTGGTACCTGGTGTAATGACCCTGGGATTTTATGTCTGCCCTCCGGTATCCTGGGTGGTCGGGTGGCAAAAAACCCGATCAATCCTCCTGATAATGACAGGGTATATCACTATCTCCATCGTAACGATTCTTGCAACGATGGGAATTTTCCACCTGGTCTTTTAAATAATCGAGAGTATGTATGCCGTTGTCTCCTCACATCCGGAAAGATACTGAGATCCCTGAGCTTCTCGCACCTGCCGGGTCACCCGAAGCGTTCCGGGCAGCTGTCGCTGGTGGTGCGGATGCTGTTTACCTGAGCGGAAAGAGATTTGGTGCCCGGAGATCTGCCACGAATTTTACCAACGGGGAGATAAAAGAGGCAGTCAGCGTAGCCCACCGACAGGATATCAGGGTTTATATTACGATAAACACCCTTATCCACGACAGGGAATTATCAGACGTGGCTGAATATCTTATCTGGCTGTACTCAATCGGTGTTGATGCTGTTCTTGTGCAGGATACAGGAATTGCCGCACTCGCCCGGGATATTGTCCCCCTGCTGCCACTTCATGGCTCAACCCAGCTGACAATTCATTCAACTGAAGGGGTACGATGGGCTGCGGAACAGGGTTTTTCCCGGGTCGTTCTTGCCCGGGAGCTTTCGCTCAACGACATACTGCGTATAGCACGGGAAACCGGTGAATCCGGCATCGGGCTTGAAGTGTTTGCCCACGGGGCACTCTGTTATTGCTATTCCGGTCAATGCCTGCTCTCATCCGTGATCGGCGGAAGGAGCGGGAATCGTGGAATGTGTGCCCAGCCGTGCCGGAAACCCTACACTCTTCTGGCCGGGGATACCGACGTATATGGCCGGCCGACAGGTCTTCGCGAACTTCCCTCTCAGGGGCGTTATCTGCTTTCCCCAAAAGACCTCTGCACCTATGAGAACCTCCCCCAGCTCGCCAACTCCCCGGTCGTCTCGCTGAAGATCGAAGGTCGTATGAAATCACCGGAATATGTTGCGATTGTTGTTTCTACGTACCGGCGGGCTCTTGATGCAATTGCCGCGGGAAATGAGTACAAATATCCCGGGGCATTACAGGATCTCCACCTCGCCTTCAACCGCGGTTTTACCTCAGGATATCTTTTTGAAAAATCCCCTGCAGCTATCATGGGAACTGATGCTTCGGACAACCATGGCATCTGCATCGGCTATGTGAGCCGGTATGATGAAAAATCAAAAACCATAACCGTCAGGTCAAATCGATCTCTCATTCCCTCTCCTGGTGACGGGCTCCTCCTCACCAATCCCAAAAATCCCCGTCAGGAATATGGGTTTTCCCTCAATACAGTTCCCGTGCAAAAAGACGGGGAAATTATAATCAGGGTTCCGCACCCGGTTGAACCTGGTACTGGTGTCTTCATTACCTCTTCAGCAGATCTTGAAATGCGTGCACGGCAGATAATTGCTCATCCGCCAGTAGGGTTACGACATCCTGTTCCCGTGGATCTCGATGTCAGGATTGATAAGGGGGGTTATCTGGTAATTGAAGGATTGATACATACCCGGGGAGGAAGATCAATACCCCTGATATACCGCTCTGATTTTTGCCTGGTGCCTGCCCGTTCTCATCCATTAACCCGGGAGCAACTGGAGCAGCAGCTGAAAAAAACCGGAGGAACCCCGTTTGCGATACGGAATTTTTCCCTTGAGTATTCCGGTGATTTATTTACCCCCCTTGCAGGATTGAACCGGGTTCGGAGGGAACTCCTTGCACGGGCTGAAGAGATGATGATTGCACATTCCCATCCTCCTCAGGAATGCGTTGAACAGGCACAGCTGCGATGGAATATTTTGAAACCGGAGGTAATTATCCGCCCACCAGAAACCAGCGAGACCCTGCCCTCTTCTTCACTGGTTCTCGGTGTCTGTACAGACTCGCTCCTGTCCGTTGAGAAGGCAGCAGAGGCCGGATGCGATTTTATCTGTTTTGAACCCGTATTCACGTCATCGGGGGGCAACTGCAGGATCCCTGCCAAATTTCCCTCGTTTGCATCACAGACTATTACTGCATCCCGGATATGCCGTGAAGCAGGTATCCGCTTTGTGCTCAAATTTCCCCGGATCACGGACAACAACTACCTGGATTCAGTCCTTCCCTTCCTGTCGCAGACATTGAGTCCGGAAATCGCCGAAGTTATGGTGGAAAACCGGGGCACTGCCCAAGCTCTCACGCAGTGTCTTCCGTCATCAGTTCTTTTTGGATCAATTGGGCTCAATATTTTCAATCATGAAGCAGTCCGGTACCTTCCTTCCCGTTTTGGATCGGTCACTCTTTCCCCGGAACTATCGCGTGATGAGATCCGGCTGTTGATCCATGGAGCCCGGCTTGGGGGCTCCTCATCTTCGTTTGCCCTTATCGTGCAGGGAAGTGTTGAAGCAATGATATCAGAGAACTGCATTCTCCAGCCCTGGTTACCGTGTACCAGGAAAGCGGGTGATTTGGGAATTTCCGGGTTCTTCGGTATCATGGATGCAACCGGGCATACGTTCCCCGTACGCATCGATGGTGAATGCCGCTCGCACATTTACAACTCTGCAGAAATTTGCCTTATTGACCATCTCCCGTCACTCATGCAGATTGGCATCAGTGAAGTGCTTATTGATGCACGCGGCAGGACGGGTACCTACACCATGGATACGATTCGTCTTTATCAGGAAGCAATACTGCTGGCAGAAAAAGGAGTCCCTGCCCATGATCCTCATTTCAGATACCTGAAAGATGCAGTAAAACGCCTTGCTCTCGGAGGAATTACTGCCGGTCACTTCGTCCGGGGGCTGCAGGAATCATAACTGATTGTTTCTTTCCAGGGCAAAATATTCATCACCGTTGAACCGAAATGGTGTATCAGGGACCCAATCTGATCGTAAAAACGAGGAGTTACTATGTCTGCACCCTTAATCCTGGTAAACTTAAAGACGTTCAAAGAGGGAATGGGCAACCGCGGCCATATGATCGCGAATGCTGCCCAACTCGTAGCGCATGAAAGCGGGGTAACTATTGCGATTGCGCCATCCTATGTGGATCTACACCCGCTCTGTCATCACTTCGCCATCCCGGTATACGCTCAGCATGTTGACGGTTTTGAACCCGGGGCTCACACCGGGCACATCACTGCTGATGCCATCAGGATGGCAGGAGCTGCAGGATCCCTTATCAACCATTCAGAGAGACGCCTGGGACTTGCTGAGATTGAAGCCTCAGTCAGGGCTTTACAGGCCCAAAAGCTTATTTCCGTTGTCTGTTCGAACAACGAATCCACCAGCGCCGGTGCAGCAGCACTTGCACCGGAATATGTAGCGATTGAACCTCCGGAATTGATCGGGAGCGGAGTCTCGGTCTCAAAAGCCAACCCGGATATAATCAGGCGCTCTGTTTTAGCTGTTCGTGCAGTGAATCCTCAGGTAAAGGTTCTGACGGGCGCCGGAATCCAGTCGGGGGAGTGTGTAAAGATAGCCGTGGATCTGGGTACGGATGGTGTGCTGCTTGCATCCAGTGTTGTGAAAGCAAAAGAGCCGGGTCTGGTGCTCCGGGATCTGGTCTCAAAACTCTGAACCGGTAACTTTTTTTTAAAGAAAATGGGTAGCACAGCGGCGGGAGAGAAAACCCCCTTAAGCATATGCTTTTAATTGAGCATTTCCTATAAAAATCGTTTATTCAGATATGATACGGGGATGGTTACACCACTCTCCCTCAGATACGATGATTGCAGCCGCCCCCGAAGGGACGCCCCCGCGGCGGATCGGTGAGCAAAATTCAAAACAATTCCCTGCCCCGCCGTGCCTCGCAGAGGCCCTGAAGCGGGAGTCTATCGAATGGAGAAGATTTTCATGGTTCCGGGTGTGAACTCCCGTTCATGTCTGTTTCTCCAGAGTCAATATTGTCTTTTCCTTATCCACCACGTGTCTGTCAGGCAGGTATTAATTTTTACGTCTCCTGACTTTACACAACAGACCTGCCAATGCGAAGATTGCGAGCAATGGGGTAAGAGCTGAGCTTGGGGTGCTGTTTGTTTCTGGCAGAGTAGTACCTTTTGGAGATGGAATGGTTGTTGGCCGGGTTGTTTTGACAGGCACCGGGGTAGTGATTGTCGAAGGGGGGAGGGTTGTACGGACAGGTATTTCTGTATAGGTCGCTTTTGGAATTCCAGAACGATCATAATCAAGATTATAACCGTACATTGTGCGCTCAGCGATAACAACAATCCGGGTGCCATCCTCATTGACGGCAATAGATCGTTGCAGGATTGCCGAATCTGTTTTTGTCCGGGCCAGCAGGTTTCCATTCTTATCCAGTACATACACTGTCCCGTCAAGGGCTCCAGCCACAATCACAGAACCATCCCGGGAAACACCTACACTATTGACCCAAGTGCCTGCCGGATATTTCCATTGTATCTGCCCCTCTTTGTTGAGAACCCAGACATTTCCATCCTGACTTCCCAGAACAATGGTCGAACAGTCATCAGAGCAAGTCATATCGATAATGAAATTATTGGTTATCTCTTTTTCCCAGTTCAGTAATCCTTTGGCCGTATAGGATGATACCTGGTTTTCTCCTGCCAGAATCAGGGTAGAACTATCAGCAGAGAATGCGATGAAATCATCACGGTTTCCCAGGGTTTTCTTTTCCCAGACCAGTTTCATTTCCGGTGAAAAAACCTTCAGATTATCTTTGGTAGAAACAACCACCAGAGATTGTGACGGAGAAATTACTATTCGTTTCACCTGATCAGTTTCGTTGTCCACTCCCAGGTTTTTACCATCAACGGTCCAGGAACGTACGTAACCCCTGTCATCTGCAGCAGTCACCAGAGAACCGTCACTCGAGACAGCGACTGCACGAAATGGACTGCCAGTGATCCTGTTCCAGATTACATCGCCGGTTCTGTTATATGTACGGACATTATCATTGAGTGCAGAGACAATATAATTTCCATCCGGGCTCATAGTCGCCACGGTTCCCGATAAACCGCCCCATCGGGTGTCTCCATTCCATGAACGGACCAACAACTGGTTCCCACCGGCAAAAACCATTGATCCATCTGTTGATAGTATCGGATCTGAAAATGTGGCGTCATCGGCTGGATGTTCCTGCCAGGATGGTGCCAGGCTGACTGCTGTTACACTTCCGATCAGGCTGATTATGACAAGAAAACCTGTAATTACCCCCTTCATCCTGAATTGGTTGTTCATGGTAGTACCTGAACAGAGTTTCAATCAGAGGAATAACTTGTTTGTGGATGGGGTGTGTTGCCACTACGATTTTTGATTCAATTAAAAAAAAAAAGGTTCTGGAGAATTCCTTTTCCCTTGATATGAAATTCAGGATGCTGGTACGATGAAGAGGGGATCGTGCCTGTCCCCCCATGCCGCCCCTGCGCTGAGCGATGAATGACGTAGCGCCTGTTCAGGTAATCGGGGGAGCCACAGCGGCGGGAGTGAAACCCCCTTGAGCGTATAGCTTGTAATTGAGCATTTCTCCAGAGAACATTTCCGATAAAAAAATTGCACTATTCAGTTATCATACGAGATTTTTTTTCATGTTCCTCCCTCACGATAATCGCCACCCCTCCGCAAGCGGTCGCCCCGCGGTGGATCAGGAACAAACAAATTAAAAAAACCCTGCCCGCCGTACCTCTTAGATGCCTAAGGCTGGGTTCCATCGTATACCTACGATTTTCATGGTTCGGGAGTGAACCCCAGAGAATCATGTCTGTTTCTCCAGAGTAAAAAAAATCAAATCATCCCGGATAGGGGAAAGCTTCTTTATTGGATATATGAGAAACCTGGGAAATTTGACGATGATATGGATAGGGTAATAAGACGATTATGCGTCAGAAACATGAATTCCGGGATATGACAATCGCTCAATCCTTTTGTGAATCATCGCGCTGATTATGGTAATTTACGGATATTACTAAGTTCACGGGATGCAACACAACTACGGTCGCAGGATTTTTCTGCGTTAATGGACACATGACTGATGGTTCTCGGATCTGTGAGGTAAAAACCAGGATTATACAATTAACGAGATAAGATCATGCTTCGTGATCACACCCCTCACCAACCTCCCCTCGACAACGAGCACGGCATGATTCTGCTGCAGGATATTTACCACGGTTTCCACATCCATATCGGGGGGTACGGTGGGAAATCCCGGTTCCATAAAATCACGGACAAAAAAGAGGTGTGTCTTGTGCAGGCGCTGTTGTTCAATCGCTTTTACAATCACAGTTTCAGAAATACATCCTACCGGCACTCCCCGTTCGATTACCGGCAGCTGAGAGATGTTATTCTTTTCAAAGATCTCAACCGCACGGGTAATCGCATCCTGAGGCTGGACACAGAGAACCGGTGTATGCATTATCTGTACTGCCCTGATCTTTTTTGGCTCAGCGCTATTCAGAACTACAATAATTTTGGATAAGGTACTTATCCGGGGATCTACATTTCCCGCTTCAATCCGTGCGACCATGGACTGGCTGATGCCGGCACGCTTTGCAAGTTCAGTCTGTTTCATACCGAGCGCTTCACGGCGGGCACGGAGCTCTTCTGGGGTGGGAATATGCATTGTGATTACTGATGGTCATAGAATATTATTAACTTTATGCCTGTCATTGATGGGAAATATCTTTCACCGTTATTCCGTCCCGGGCCATGAGAGCCTGATATTTCAGGTTTTGGAGAATTCATTTTATGTTCACCTGAATCAATAAGACAGGTCAGGTAAAAGAGGGACTGCGCAGATGCAGGCGGGATTTATTCCGTTTGTTTTAAAAACCCTCATAACCTACGAAACGGCTATACCTACTAGGAAACTGATGCCATGACTCGCACGATGCTTTCAGAAGCAAAAGGATATGCATTGCTAAAAAATCAGGGTATACCGGTCCCGGAGTTTACGGTTGTCGGAACCCGGCAGGAAGTGGCAAAAGCTGCCGATCAGCTGGGATACCCGCTGGTTATGAAGGTGATCTCTCCCCAGGTAATCCATAAAAGCGATGCGGGAGGTGTTCGTATAGGTATCCGGTCGAGCGCAGATGCAGAAACAGCATTTGATACCCTTTCGCACAAGGTGAAAGCATTTGATCCCTCCGCAATCATTTCTGGTTTTATTATCGAACAACAAAAAGAAAAGGGTCTGGAGATTCTTGTAGGGGGAAGGACAGATCCAACCTTTGGAAAGGTAATTACGGTCGGGATGGGGGGGACGCTTGTCGAACTCATCCGGGACCTCTCAATCCGGGTGCTTCCGGTCACGACAGAGGAAATCGATGCGATGCTCCGGGAATTACAGGCATATCCCCTGATTACGGGATTTCGCAACGAACCGGCACGCGATAAGGAAGGACTTATCTCGCTGATTGACCAAGTGGCACGTTTTTTTATCCAGAGTCCCACCATTGTGGAATTTGATCTCAATCCGGTTTTTTTATACGAAAAAGGAGCCTGTGTTGTAGATGCCCGGATCTTCATTACCGATGGGTTTGAAGAGGTACCCGCACAGCAGCACCCGTCTCTGCTCCCGGAGATCCTGAACGCCAGGTCTATTGCATTGATCGGAGCAACTCCTGAACCCAATAAGGTCGGGTATGCTGTCCTTCGCAACCTCCTTGCATTTCCCGGAAAACTCTATCCGGTAAATCCCAAACACGGAAAAATTCTCGGACGCACAGTGTACCCTGAACTTGCGTCAATTCCTGATCCTGTCGATATTGCTGTCATCGTAGTTCCAGCGCGTTTTGTCCCGAAAATCGTTCAGGAAGCCGGGGAAAAAGGTGTCCCCCTGGTCATCATTATCTCATCCGGTTTTCGGGAGTCAGGAAACGTTGGGGAGGAGCTTGAACAGCAGGTGCTCACTATTGCAAAACGCTTTAACCTGCGGATTATGGGCCCGAACTGCCTGGGTCTCATGCTGCCCCACCAGGGAATCAATACAACGTTTGACCCGATAACACCCAAACCCGGCAAAATTGCCTTCATATCCCAGAGCGGTGCCATAATTTCAACCATTGTTGACTGGAGCCTGCCCGAAGAAATCGGTTTTTCTGCAGTAATCAGTATTGGTAACCAGGCAGATCTCTGTTTTGAGGATTTTTTGGTGTATGCCGGCAATGACCCCCATACCCGGGCGATAATCCTGTACATTGAGGAGATCAGAAATGGGAAACGGTTCATGGAGATTGCCCGCGGTATCACCGCAAAAAAACCTGTTGTCGCCATCAAATCGGGTTCATCGCGGATTGGTCAGATGACCGCAGCTTCCCATACCGGATCCCTTGCCGGCAGTTTCGAAGTATATCTGGCAGCATTCTGGGAGTCCGGAATAATTCCCGTACGATCCATGCGTGAAGCATTTCAGACAGCAGAACTTCTGTCATCTGAAGGGTATCCCAAAGGTATCCGTGCCATTGTAATCAGTAATGCAGGGGGATTTGCGGTCTTATCATCAGATTATGCAGAAATATTCGGTATAGATCTGGTGGAGTTCCCCAACGTGATCCTTGAAGAACTGGATATGATCCTGCCGGCGGACTGGAACCGGCAGAACCCGATTGACATGGTAGGTGATGCATCAGCTGACCGGTTTGCCAGGACCTTTGACGTTATGATAAAAAACCAGGATGCCTGGGACATTGCTTTTGTGATTGCAGTGCCATCAGCAATATCAGATCCGGTACGCGTTGCAAATGAACTGGTGCGGTTCTCAAAAAGTACCCACAAGATGATCGTGGGGTGTATGATCGGCGGGGATTCCATGAAGACGCCACTGCGCATACTCCGGGATGCAGGGATCCCGAATTTCCCGGATCTTGAGGATGCGTTCAAAGCAGTAGGAAATGTCTGTCATCATATCTGCTGGGAAGAGTATCATGGAAAAAACTGTCGTCCTCCAAAACATTCAAGGGTGTGAAGGTAAGGTAAGGGTGTAACCTTATCGATGGGATATGGACTATCAGATTCGTGTTTTGCTGGCAGGGAATGAGAGATGTTTCAAATGCAGGTGATACGTGAAAAAGACTGTTTTTACCTATGCAGATTTCACCTCAGTACACTCATCAGGAATACAGCTACTCCCAAAAAAAAGAACCCTCACTCCAGGAAATGTACCTGAACCCCACGTGCAGCGAGAAGCAGTACTCCCGGAAACACAGCCCCCGCAGCGGCGACAATAAACCCACTATTGACCCTGTGTTTTTAAAAGTAACCCAATAAATATTCAGGATAATAAAGGTGTTGAAAGTGATATCATAAAAACAGCGGGAGTGAATCCCTTGTTGGGTTTTTAAAAACACATCTGCTATGGGAACGCAGAAATAATCAGAGCGTAATTTTTTTGAGTATTAACCCGTTTTTAAAGATGGTGATTCCCCCGCCACTTTGGGAAACTACGATACCAACGGTATTGGTGACCTGAGTCATTGCTGCAACTGAGTTGTGACGGGTTCCCATACCTTTTGGGAGGGTAACATTACTGGTATCAACCGTGATATAGCGACTCTGCGCCCGGATATACCCGTCACCGTCAATCACAAAGGCCCCGTCAAGCTGGGCAAATTCCTTGATGTTTTCCTTGATATCCTGATTGGTAATACTGCGTGATTCAGGTTTCTGCCCTTCAAATGCATTCAGCGATATCTGCCGCGATTTTGCCATGACATTATCTGCATCTCCGATCAGAAAGGTGGTACCAACAGATTTTCCTTCCCTCCCCTCGATTGAAATTTCAGTGCTTATGTGGAAGACAGCATCAAACACTTCCTCTTTCACATCGGTTTCGGCAATTACGATGTCCTTCCACGTATCAGTACTGATACGGACCTCCCCGTTCCGCCTTCGATCGGTAATATCGTTGCCAATGCACAGGATTTCAATGATATGGCCTTTTTCATCACGGATTGCCTTATTTATCCATGCAATCCAGACCCGGTCTCCGTTGCGACGAACATTCTCGCTCACGTTGACAGCATAGCCTTCAGCATTAAACCCGAGATCATTTGCCATCATGGACAGATCATGACCGGAGCGGACTTTTTGTGGAACAATGGTCTCTACAACGTTCTTCCCGATCACTTCTTCACTGGTATAATCAAAGAATGAGAGTGCAAAATGATTAAAGAAGGTGATATTTCCCGAGGTATCCATCCTGATAATGATGCTCTGGGTATTCTGGAGAACTTCCCGGTACTTTGCCTCACTCTCTTTGAGCGCATCAGCAATTTTCTTCCTTTCCGATATGTCAGTTACAACAAATGTCCCGCCTTTACCGATATCCCGCGGGTCAACCATCTGTGCCTGCAGCTGGCATGCGAGGGTCGAATTATTTTTTTTCAGAAGGTTGCATTCTGTCAAGCTAAAACCCGGGGAGCTGCGCTTGACCTGGAGCTGATGGCATACCAGATCGAAGTCTTCAGGAGTTTTAAAAATACTACCCATATCTTTACCAACCAGGTATGATTCTTCATAACCGAGCATTTCTGAAAATTGCTGGTTCACCCAGGTCATGAGATGGTTGCGTACCTGAAATATGCCAAGAGGTGTTGCGGAAAGGATGGCGGTAAGTTGTTCATTCTGCACCTTTATCTCCCGTTCCGCTTTTTTTCGGAGCATGGTCTGCTTGATCACCGTGACCATTTCCAGAAGATTCGGACGGATATCACCACTCTTTGGAATAGTGATCTCGGTCGCATTGGTGACTTCCTCAACAGCGATTTTGTTATTTCCCCGTCGGCAAAGCAGAATAACCGGTGCTGTGTTTCCTGTTGATTTGAGATACTGTAAAAATTCAATCCCATTCATGTCAGACATGAATTCAATACCGTTAACTTCGGGGATCTGCTCGTAGGAAATGATTACGTCATAGGTACGGCCTTTGATTTTTTCCAACGCCTGTTTTATAGAATGGGCGTTATCGATCCTGATATCACCGGCCTTTTCCAAAAAAGAGCGGATCTGCCCGAAAAGATCAGAATTGTCATCGACATATAAAACAGAAATCATGGTGGATCTCTTTTAAGGAAATCGTGGATTGTTCACTCATATGAGGTGGATAGTAGAGCGATAAATAGTTGTCCGAGAATTTTTTTATCAGGAGAAGAATACTCACCCCCATGAAAAATAATTTAATTGCTCCTTTAAATTTTTATTCAGGACCAGAATTGTCATCATCCGTTTCATTATCCGTATCCTGGTACATCCACCATCCTATGATGAGGATGATCGGAATCCCTACGGGAAGAGCAAATCCCGACGGGCTGTTGAGCAGGAAGCCATACTGGAAAAGGATAGAAACAGCAATAATTATCCCTCCGGCTATCGTAAAAAAGGATGCTTTTTTTATCAGCGGGGAATCCTTGTTGACGTTAGCAAGAATAACCAGAACTGTTGCAATGATAAACAGGAAAACTCCGATCGCCCAGAGGGTGATAGAGATTGCACTCCTTCCGCCAATCGTTCCGGAAAGAACAAAGGTAATTTCTCTGGTTATGAGAATCAGGCTATTTCCCAGGTACGTCTGCTGGTACCGGAACAGCACCCACTGCACACCGGTACCCAGCCAATCTCCAATGACATAAATGTTCACGGGTATTAAAAACACAAGGCACTGGAGCAGGAGCGAAATCTTGAACTTGTTCATATGACTGACAGGAAAAGTGTTCACCTGATGGGTATTGAGCATATCGAAACGAAGCGACAAATCACGAGAAAAAAAGAAGGTCTATTCCGTATGCTGGACAATCGCCAGCTGGTACATCCAGTCCATAAGGGGATGACATTCCTCAACGATGCACTCAAGTTCACAGCTTATGCAGGGTATCAGCTCATCTCCTGCAAGCAGGTGCGCAGGATTCACCGGCATCTGTTTGGCATGCAGAAGGTACGTCTTGATCCCGTCTTTCTTGAACTCGGTCCTGTCAATGAGTCCACTATCTTCTAGCTTTTTGACAATCCGGGAGCATTTCCGGCTGTCAACGCCCAGTTCTTTCCAGAGCTCACTCTGGAGAATGCCTTCCGGTTTCGACTGGATCAGTTTCAGTGCTTCATCAACAGGATCTACCACGCTGTCCACCTTTTTCATCATCCGATAACCGGTGCAATGGTAAGAATATTATTGCCCCTGATTACGACAGTACCAAGGCTTCTTCCCCGCTGGTTATCAATAAACTCAATCGTTTCATCCATGTGAATATTCAGGTACTCATCCACAGCGACGAGACGTCCCTGCAGTTTCCGGCCTTCGTCTTTGATCTCGACAGATATTTTTGAATCCACAAGGCCAAACACTTTTTTTATCGGCAAAACAATTCCGTTAACCATCTGCCCTAATTTGGGATGTAAGATAATTAAAGTTTGCTCATTACTCCGGTTCCGTACGCTCCCGTCTTATGCAGATCCTGTGCTGTTTTAGTAAAAAATGCAGTCTGGAATACACCAGGAAAAACCTATTTCTGGGGAATTGGCTCCCAGCGCTTCGAAAGTTCCTTTTCAACACCAGGAAGGGTGGTATATTCCATCTCCCCAAGCGAGAGGCGGTGCGGCTCGAATGGTCCCTGGGCCCGCATGAGATCAGCGATTTCATTGCACCGTGCCCGCACATGATCGAACCCTATATCATCAAACATATCTGCAGGACCAATGAGCTTGCCATTATTAATCTGGAAACCCATACAAATGACCCGGGGCGGGCCGTCAAACCGGGTACAGTTGGCATCGCACAGTCCGACCGGCATGAACGGGCCATGATGGGATCCACGCATCCACCCGGCAACAAGGACCGGTATGCAGAACGGTTCAATCACTTCACCGACAGCGGGAAAACCGCTCTGGGAACGGACAATCATAACCGGATCATCTTTACCAACGTATCGTCCCGCTATCAGACTCAGACGCTGGGTACTGGTTGAAGCAGCAATGTCCCCCTCACGTTTGAACACATGCTTGATAACGTAGCGTGACGGGGCACCGATGTATGCAAGGAGATTATAGATCTCCTCCGGGCACTTGAACATGATACGGCGCTTTTCAACCAGATCGTGCACCTCAAAGACAAAGCCCTTATGCATCGAGGGGTCAATTACCAGTCCGGACGTGTTGAAAGGGTCGGCAAAGATCTTGTAAAGGAAGAAGTTCCACGCGCCCGGCTCGGTCTTGTCCGCCATGAATACAAGAACAGGATCACTGCCCCGTTCTTCAAACTCCATCTCGGCAACACCGGGACCCATACCCTTAACATTGCCGGAAAATGCATCGGCGAGCATATCCTGTCCGGCACCATACAGCTTCATACTTTTTGCAATTTTTGTGCATTCTAAAAAGACATCCCATGCAAGCCTGTGGATTTTTTCATTGTCCACGCCATGGGTGTGAGTCATGATCAGTTCAAGGTCATCACCACAGTGGGTGACAAAGGAGTCGATGAGCAGTTTACCTTCCTCATCCTTGAGCATCTTTGCTGCCTTTTCCAGAAGCTTCGGGTGGGTACGGGAGTGCCCGGGGAAACTTCCCACATCCGCTTTAATAACAGAAATCGTGGTCTTCGGCATGAGAAATCACAGTATAGAATCTCTCTGCAGAAGAAAAAAGTTACGTTGGTTTCCTAGAGGATCTTCCTGACCCGGGAGGCTGACCCATACGAACTGAACGCTTTGAAAAAGACAAGGCTTTCAGCATAGGCCATAGCCCGGATTGCCTGTTCAGTGCCTTCCTCTACCGAATAAATCTCTTTGAAAAATTCTTTGATCGCAAACTTGCAATTCCCGTCAAATATCTGGCTGTCTTTTTTCCCCTGATTTGCGGGACGGTATTTCTCCAGTGTCCATTCCCGGATGTTTTTATACAGTGCAGGTTCGTACACTTTCAGGGTTGAGAAAACGACGTCCTGCCAGAACGTCCCTACGTTTCCTTTGATGATATCCCCTTTCGGGAAATGCTGGTTAATGAGATCCCGGGGGGTTCCGGTTATTCCATGCTGAGCGATGCCAACATGCAGGTTGTTCTCCCGCAGGGCTTGTGCAACAGCCTTCGTTTGAGGGATATCGATGGAAAGTTGTTCGATCACATTCCCCTGCTCATCGTATACGTGCCCATGCGTGCTTCCATTGGCAATTGCCAGCACCTGGGGATAGACATCGTTTTCCTGCAGGGCTTTAATGAATTCAACAGCTTCTTCGGGTTTTGTGAGGATCATCCCGTGACCATCTTTTCTTCCTATTTCCCCAACTTCCACTTCCAGACCGAAATCCCTGCCTTTCATCCTGTTCTTGATATAGAGAGCCAGGTCTGAGGTTGCCGTGATATTTTTATCCAGTTCCTGCCTGACCGTTTTACCTTCAAAATTGAAAAGATGAGAGGCATCAATGGCAAATGAGGTGTATCCTGCCTGAATCTGGGCATCGATTAACTGTTTTGTGCTCTCTATCTCTGCGGGTTCTCCCGTTTTTATCGTAATATGGTCTGCATGCAGAGCCCAGATATCAAACTGTACCGCCTTTGCAGCTTCTCTCATCTTTGCTGAGAAATCCATCGGGGTTAAACCGGTATATCCCCCTTTCAGGTCACATTCTGACCTGGCAAGTTCCATGAATACTGCGGAATCAGTCTCCTTTGCGGCTTTGAAAATACCCTGTGCCACCGTTGCAATCCGCGTATTTGCCGCCATGATAATTGTTTTCTGGCCGGAAATGCCACGAAAAACCGTTGAACCAGGGATTGGACCATAATCGTTTTGTTTCATAGACTCATCACTCCTCTTGTATCATCTTTTGAGCCATATACTTTTCAATCAGCCCGATCTCTTTTTTGCCCCCGATATAAATGGGAGTGACCTGGTCGATCTTTTCCGGTAGGATCTGGAGAATATCCGTCCCACCGTTACTGATTCTTCCCCCGGCTTCGTGAATGATCCTTCCCATGGGATTTGCTTCATACAACAGTCTCAGTTTTCCCTTTTCCTTACCTTTGAATCCGGGATAGGTGAATACACCCCCTTTATGGAGGATCTGGTGAACATCTGCAACGAAACAGCCACTGAAGCGGAGTTTATATCCCTCGTGTTCGAGATGCTCAATCCACCGGGCATGTGCAGGAAGATAATCCTTCCTCAGGGCACCGGGTGCGTAAATTTTTCCTTCCGGGATTTTGATATCCTGTTCCTTCAGTACAAATTCACCCGTATCATCCTGGACGAATTCATGAACTCCCTTGCCGGTTGTCAGTGTCAGCAGGGTAAGTGGCCCGTACAGAATGTAGAGTGCGGCCACCATTTTTGCGCCCTTTTCAAGAACATGACCCGGGTAAATGCCGATAATTGATCCAATACAGAGGTTCACATCAATGAGCGAGGAACCATCAAGAGGATCGATGACCACACCAAAGTTGTTTTTCGGATGATCGACTTCGATAATCTGTTCCTGTTCTTCTGTCGCAATATAATGTACAAGACGTGATTTTTTAAGTCCGGAAATAAATACCGCATCAGCATACTTGTCAAGAGCCATCTGCTCATCACCAAAAGTATTTCTGGTCAGTTCACACGCTTGTGTTTTCATGCAGGTAGGGAAAAAACCATTCTTCACCTGCTGGGCCTGGGTGCTCAACAAGAGAATTAACTCCGTGAGATTTTTTTCTGTTCCTGCGCTGATTAGGAAATCTTTGAGTATCATTTTTACCGCCGTCCTCCGTTACAAAAGTGCATTCCACCTTGATACTTTACCAAGATACCCTGATTTGTGTAGCAGTTTGATCTAGAGGTTTATCAGACTTATTCTGATTTTGAAATTAATTTTCTATCCGGTTCCCTCTCCTTGTATCAGTGAATGGTGGGGGGTGTTGTATATTCAAGATATGTGCACCTTAATAATGAACTGGTGTTGTTTTGCTCCTGGCATTCACTCAGATCTCTTTTACTAGTTTGGATGCTGATTTCTGAACACTTTTTACTATGAATCCCGATCCCCGGCAAACCGGACAATTACTCCAGAAAATGTCAAAACCAACAAACAAATGAATTTTACCGTTTTTACATCCCTTATTCGGACAAGGTATGAATTCGGGCATATTTTTTTCTTTTTTATTTAATTATTAATAAATGTTTTGTTTTAATTTTAATTAAAAATAATTGAAATACGCATTTTTTATCGTAAAATTTGAGATATTTTTGAATTTTTAATCAAAAATTTAAAAACCAACGAACGCACAATATGATGGTTTAACATTTTTTTAATAAATTTTTACAGGATCAGCCCGTGAGCGTTCAGGTTTTTTTAAAAACATTTCACCAGTGCTGATTTTTCCTGTGAAAATCGTAGTATTCAGAGATGATGCGGGATTTTTACCCCCCTCTCCATCAGATACGATGATTGCCACCGCACCCTGCCTCCGAAGGGACGCCCCCGCGGCGGATTGATGAGTAAAAATTAAAAAAAAACTTCCTTGCCCCGCTGTGCCTGAAGAGAGGCCCTGAAGCGGGCGTCCGTCGTAGAGAAAACCAATTTTCATGGTTCGAGTGAGAATATATGGATTCATGCCTGTGTCTGCAGAACCATTTCATGGTATGTTTTTAAGTATCTGGTTTTGATAGATTCTGACACAAGAACCAGATTAGAGGTTTTTCAGGATTAGCTATTCCTGAACATCAGTTTTCCCTCTATCTCATCCACCACGATCTCCTCATCTTTATGCACTTTTCCTTCCAGGATCATTTTTGACAATTCATTCAGCAGGGTTTTCTGGATTACCCGTTTGATCGGTCGTGCACCGAATTGCGGGTCAAAGCCCATAGTGGCGATAAGCTGGATGGCTTTCTTTGTTGCCCTGATCCGTATCCCGCTCTTTTCGAGCATCTTCTGGATGATCTCCAGCTGGAGCTCGACAACCGTCCGGATTTCGTCACTGGTGAGCGGTTTGAACATGATGATCTCATCGATCCGGTTGAGGAATTCGGGGCGGATGGTCTTTTTCAACAGTTCAAACACCTGTTTTTTGGTGCTGTCGTAAACAGTTTCCCGGTTTTTTTCAGTGACATTTTCCAGGTTTTCCTGGATGATGTGTGAACCGATGTTCGATGTCATAATGATAATGGTATTCTTGAAATCTACCGTCCGGCCCTTGTTGTCTGTCAGACGGCCGTCATCAAGAACCTGCAGCAGGATGTTGAAAACATCCGGGTGGGCTTTTTCGATTTCATCCAGCAATACAACGGAATAGGGCTTTCTCCGAACAGCTTCTGTCAGCTGCCCGCTTTCTTCATAGCCGATATAACCCGGAGGTGCACCGATAAGTCTCGAAACGGTATGCTGTTCCTGGTATTCCGACATATCGATCCGCACCATACTGTTCTCGTTGTTGAAGAGAAATTCAGCCAGGGCTTTTGCCAGTTCTGTCTTTCCGACACCGGTTGTCCCAAGGAAGATGAAAGAACCAATCGGACGTTTTGTATCCTGCAAACCGGCCCGGCTCCGGCGAATTGCATCGGAAACTGCCCCGATTGCTTCATCCTGGCCAACGACACGCTTATGGAGTTCGGACTCAAGCGTCAGCAGTTTTTCCTTTTCGCTCTGCAGCATCCTGCTGACGGGGATGCCGGTCCAGTGTGAAACAACTTCGGCAATTTCTTCTGCATCCACCTCCTCGTTCACCATCGCGGAATCCTTCTGCAGCACAGTCAGATTTCCCTTGAGCTCCACAATGACCTTTTCAGCATCCGGTATGCGGCCGTAGCGGATCTCCGCCACCCTTCCGAGGTCTCCTTTGCGTTCGGCGCCTTCAGCCTCAAATTTCAGGTTCTCAATCTCATTTTTACGGGCCTGGATCTGTTCAACAAGATTTTTTTCCGACAGCCATTTTGCATTCACCCGGTTTCGTTCTTCGGTCAGGTTTCCGATCTCCTCATTCAGGCTCTTTAACTTTTCCTGGTTCTTCTCACGTTTGATGGCTTCGCGTTCGATTTCCAGCTGACGGATCCTGCGTTCAATCGTGTCCAGTTCTTCGGGTTTCGAGTTGATCTCGAGGCGGAGTTTTGATGCAGCCTCATCGATCAGATCGATGGCCTTGTCCGGAAGGAAACGATCGGAGATATATCGCTGCGAGAGTTCAACGGCAGCAATGATAGCCTCATCCTTGATTTGTACGTTATGATGTGTTTCGTATTTCTCTTTGATTCCACGAAGGATGGAAATGGCATCCAGCGTATCCGGCTCATTCACCGTCACCGGCTGGAAACGCCGCTCCAGCGCTTTGTCCTTTTCAAAATATTTCTGGTATTCCTTCAGGGTAGTTGCACCAATGACATGCAATTCTCCTCTTGAAAGTGCGGGTTTAAGGATATTGGCGGCGTCCATTGCGCCCTCGCTGGCGCCGGCCCCGACCAGGGTATGGATCTCGTCAATGAACAGGATGATCTCCCCTTCTGCAGATATCACTTCTTTGACCACGCTTTTCAACCGTTCTTCAAATTCTCCCTTGAACTTGGCCCCGGCAATCAGGGCTCCCATATCGAGGGAAAAGATCTGCTTGCTCTTCAGGTTATCCGGTACATCCCCGTCAATGATCCGGTGGGCGAGACCTTCGGCAATGGCTGTTTTTCCCACGCCGGGTTCCCCAATCAGGATCGGGTTGTTTTTGGTTCTCCGGGAAAGGATCTGGAGTACCCGGCGGATCTCCTCGTCACGGCCGATGACCGGATCGAGTTTCCCGGTACGGGCAAGATCATTCAGGTTCCGAGCAAACCTGTTCAGGGAATCATAGGTCTCTTCCGCATCCTGGCTGTTCACTGTCGAACCTTTCCGAAATTGGCGTATGGTGGTTTTCAGGTCTTTTTCCGTAACCCCGTTCTCCTTCAGCAGCCGTGAGGTTCGGTCGTTCACCGAAAGAATTCCCAGGAGAAGATGCTCTATGGGGACATATTCATCCTTAAATTCATGGGAAAATTCGGTGGCTTTCTGCAGGGCTTTTATAACATCATTTGACAGATGCTGCTCCCCGCCGGTGACTTTGGGATATGAATCGAGGATCCTGTCGAGTGCAGGTGTGAAAGTATCAAGGTTCACATTCAGTTTCTTCAGAAGGGAAGGAATAAAATTTTCTTCAACTAGTAGCATCCCCTTCATTACATGCGAAGTCTCGATGGCCTGGTTCTGTTGTACCGCTGCAATTTCTATTGCTTTCTCTACGGCTTTCTGTGATTTGATGGTGAATTTGTCAAAATTCATGGTGTTGGCCATACTCGTAAACCTCCATTTTGATTTACCATAGGTTAGTGTTAAATTCTATATAAAATATTAGTTTGTAACATTTGAAAAAAAAATTAGGTGACTATCAATAATCCGCCCCCAAATGTGGTGACAACCACACCCTTTGGCATGATCGCCCCCCCTTGCGTCACCAGTCCCCCGAGGGGGACGGGGCGCATTGCGATATCCCCAGAACAGGTAAAACAGCACTATCGCAAAGGGGGGAGCCCGAGCGGCGGGGGCGGAGCCTCCAAGAGCGAAATTCTTGTGCGATTAATCTTTTGACTTCAATTCACTGAGTTTTTACATTTCGCGTTTTCGATTTAGGGGCTGATATTTTACAATCACCAAAAATTATTCTGTATCGTTTTTCTTTTCCATAGCTTCGGTGAGTTTTGCGATCCCGGCAAAATCCTTTTTTCTCTGGTACGTTGCTTTCCGAAGGTCACTGAGTAACGGTTCGTCAGTCTTTTTCTGCATCATGCCGGCACGATTGATGGCAGATGACGCCTTGTCAAGGATAGTCCGCTGATCCTGGCTGTAGAGCATTTCCCAGGCCTGACGCTCGGATTTCTCAATCGCATTACGGTCAAGCGAGCCTTTGACTTTAGACACTGCTGCGTCAAAGTGTGCCTTCGTCAACATCACATTCTTTATGGCATCTTGTCGTTCCTGCTCATTCCTGGTACCCATCAGGATAATGAAGTCACGCATTGCCGCCATTTTCGCCTCCCGGATGAGCGCCTCGATGTCAGCGCCTACATATCCTTCGGTCTGCATAACCAGCGCTTCGATGTCAACTTCTTTTGCAAGGATATTTCCGGTCTCTCCCCCGAGATACACCTCAAAGATCTTCCTGCGACTTTCCTCGTCGGGCGCGGGAACATAAATATGACGTTCAAGGCGCCCGGGGCGGAGCAGTGCCTCATCCAGCATATCCGGGCGGTTGGTAGCTGCAAGGATCGTGACGTTTTTAAGTTCCTCCATACCGTCAAGTTCGGTAAGAATCTGACTCACCACACTTTCGGTCACATGGGATGATCCCTGGTAGGTCCCCCGTTTGGGAACAAGGGCATCGATCTCGTCGAAGAAGATGATCGAGGGGGATGCCTGCCGTGCTTTACGGAATATCTCCCGTACACCTTTTTCTGATTCCCCTACCCACTTCGATAAAAGTTCGGGTCCCTTTACGGCGATAAAGTTGCATTCACTTTCGTTTGCCACGGCTTTTGCAAGCAGGGTTTTCCCTGTACCGGGCGGCCCGAAGAGGAGGATGCCCTTTGGAGGCTTTGTCTGGAGTCGCTCGAACACATCCGGGAATTTAAGCGGCCATTCCACCGCTTCTTTTAATTCCTGTTTTACCTCTTCAAGTCCGCCGACCTGTTTCCAGGTTACATCCGGTACTTCAACAAGCACCTCACGCATCGCGCTCGGTTCAACGTGCTTTCGTGCTTCATCGAAATCTTCTTTGGTGACTTTTAGCTGGTCAAGTACTTCATTGGGGATGTCCTCATCCAGCTTAATCTGTGGTATCACCTTGCGCAGTGCATGCATTGCTGCTTCCTTGACAAGGAGGGAGATATCCGCGCCCACAAACCCGTGCGTGGAGTTTGCGAACTCATCTATCTTCACATCGTCTGAGAGCGGTACACCCCGGGAATGAACCTGGAATATTTCCAGCCTTCCCTTTTTATCAGGAATACCGATCTCAATCTCCCGGTCAAACCGTCCACCACGCCTGAGTGCGGGATCGATAGAATCCGGAAGGTTGGTTGCAGCTATAACAATGACCTGCCCCCTGCCCCTGAGTCCATCCATCAGGGAAAGGAGCTGGGCAACCACCCGCCGTTCGACTTCCCCTTTTGTCTCTTCCCGTTTGGGTGCAATCGAATCGATCTCATCAATGAAGATGATTGCCGGAGCATTCTGTTCAGCTTCTTCAAATTTTTCGCGGAGTCCTTTCTCACTCTCTCCATAGTACTTGCTCATTATTTCCGGCCCTGAGAGTGAAATGAAGTGGGCATCAACCTCGTTTGCCACTGCTTTGGCAATAAGGGTCTTACCCGTGCCCGGAGGTCCATAAAGGAGTACCCCTTTGGGTGGCTGGATACCCAGCCGCTCAAAAATCTCCGGGTGCCGCAAGGGGAGTTCGATCATTTCCCTTACGAGCTGCAGTTCCCGGCCAAGACCCCCGATATCCTCATAGTGAATGTCCGAGACTTCCTTTTTACCTTCTTCGGGATTGTAGGGTTCTTCTTTGAGTTCAATCTCGGTTTCATCGGTAACAATTGCAATTCCTTTCGGCAGGACCTTGGCAATTACAAGGGTGATGGAATTCCCGATCACGTCAATTCTTTGTGTCTGGCCTTCAAATACCGCCCGTCCGCGCAGGACCCGTGACAGATACTGTTCACCCCCCACGAGGCGTATCGGCTGCGTGGGCTGGATCACCACCTTCTTGGCATATTCAGCCTCGGATTTCCGGATTTTAACCTTCTCGTCAATCCCCGTGCTCAGGTTACCCCGTATGTTACCATCTATACGGAGAATTCCATATCCGGTATCCTGCTGAAAACCCGGCCATACTATTGCAGCTGCTTTCTTTTTGCCCTGGATCTCGATAACGTCCCCGGAGACCAGCCCGAGTTTCTTCATCACTTCGATGCTCACGCGTGCAATGCCCCGTCCTGCATCTTCGTGAGCGGCTTCTTTTACCGTAACTTCTGTAAAATCTTTGTCTGTCATCATAAAATCCCCCTGGTGTTCAAGGTTTACCATAGGTTAGCGTTCATTTATATATAAATATTTTTTACAATTCACTGCTCTGTATCTCTCCTTGGGTTTAAAAATAACCACTTTTTAAATCATCGGTTGGCAGGATAAGAAACTCAAAAAAATCTTTCTTAGTCCAAATCAATTTTACTTGTTCACTTAACAAGCCAGATTTAGTCCAGAATTTTAAAACCGAGGCTTTATCTTGTCTTTACGGCAACGTGTATGGTATGAGCATTATCACTGATGCCAGGAATGGCATCGTTACGGATGAGATGAAGATCGTCGCAAAGCAGGAAGGAGTTACCGAGGACTTTGTCCGGCGCGGGGTTGCACAGGGGCATATTGTCATCCCGGTTTCCCCTTACCGGAAAGTCAAAATATGCGGGATTGGTGAAGGACTGCGCACCAAAGTGAACGCATCCATTGGGACTTCTTCAGACATTGTAAATATACCCGAGGAACTTGAAAAAGCCCGTCAGGCAGAACTTGCCGGAGCAGATACCCTGATGGAACTTTCGACCGGGGGAGACTTCATCGAAATCCGTAAACAGGTCATAGCCAATACAAAACTGTCAGTAGGCTGCGTGCCCCTGTACCAGGCTTTCATTGAAGCAGCACAGAAAGATGGTGCTGTTGTCAACATGCAGGAAGATGACCTCTTCCGGATCACTGCAGAACAGGCAAAACTCGGAACGAACTTCATGGCTATCCACACCGGCATCAACTGGGAAACGGTCAAACGTCTCCGGAACCAGGGTCGGCATGCAGGACTTGTATCCCGGGGTGGAGCATTCATGACCGCATGGATGCTCCATAATGAAAAAGAAAATCCCCTCTATGCTGAATTCGATTACCTGCTGGAAATTATGAAGGAGCATGAAGTCACCCTCTCCATGGGAAACGGCATGAGAGCAGGCGCAATTCACGATGCAACTGACCGGGCTGCCGTGCAGGAACTGCTCATCAACGCGGAACTTGCGGATAAGGCTCATAATGACGGTGTTCAGGTTATTGTTGAAGGCCCGGGACACGTGCCCATCGATGAGATTGCTACCAATGTCACCCTCATGAAACGCGTTACCAACAATAAACCCTTTTACATGCTCGGGCCCATTGTCACTGACATTGCCCCGGGGTATGATGACCGGGTCGCAGCTATCGGAGCTGCGATATCGTCATCTTTGGGTGCGGATTTCATCTGCTATGTGACCCCCGCTGAGCACCTTGCACTGCCGACCCCGGAGGAAGTTTTTGAGGGTGTTATCAGTTCCCGGATTGCCGCTCATGTCGGTGATATGATAAAACTCAAAAAGACCCGCGAAGCAGACCTCGAGATGGGCCATGCACGACGCGATTTAGACTGGGAACGCCAGTTCGCGGTTGCAATTAACGCGCCCCGGGCCCGTGCGATACGAGCTGAACGGATGCCGGCTGATACTGATGCCTGTACCATGTGCGGAGATTACTGTGCCATAAAAATAGTTAACCGGCATTTTAAATTCTAATCCTGCAGGTTTCTTTTTTTATTTTTTGCTCCTTCAACAAAGAAATAAACATCAGGATTATCGGATAGATGCGCTAAATGATAGTATCAGCACCATGACGGACGCTCTTTCTTCTCACGACAAAAAAAAATTGCTGCGGGATCATGCACGAACCGTACGGGCTTCACTTTCAACTGCAGAGATTGAAGAAAAAAGCGGGCTTATCTGCAGGCGCCTGCTGGAGGTGATTGACGGTACTGATCCTCTTATGATATATGCATCAAAACCGCTTGAAGTAAATACAAAACCACTAATCGGACATCTCATCTCCCATGGAAAAACCGTAGTCGTTCCCATTATTGAAAAGGATACAAAAACCCTGCGGCTGTCGTACCTTAAAGATCCCGATGTTTTACAGGCGAGTACATTTCATGTACCCGAACCGGTTGGCTGTGAACTGCCTGCATTGGCTTCTGATATAAAAACGGTAATCATTCCCATGCTGGCATTCGATAAAAAAGGAAACCGGCTTGGTTATGGGGCCGGCTATTATGATCGGTTCCTCTCTTTACACCCCCACCTCACGAGGATAGGGGTTGCGTTTTCCTGCCAGGAAGTAGAAGAAATCCCTGCAGATGCAACCGATGCCATAATGGATATAATCGTAACGGATACCCGTATCATCAGCTGCAGGTAAGAACCCGCTGCATGGTTTTTTCACTCTGCAATTACAACTCAATACTCTCAAATATTGTCCGTACTTAAATAATCCGGCACGGTGATACTATCAAACTGAACTTTGGGGGTTTTGTTCCGCTTTCAACAGTTGACTGGCGGGGCAGATCGGTCTGCACGGTTTTTTTCCGGGGATGCCCTGTCCGCTGCACGTACTGCCAGAACTCTTCCATTGTTTCCGGGACAGATGAGCGCGGGCTCGATGAAATTACTGATATGATCCGGGGATCGCTGTTTGCTATAAGTGGTGTGGTTTTTTCCGGTGGTGAACCTACAATGCAAAGGGAGCCGTTACTGGAACTTGCCCGTATTTCAAAAGGGCTTGGTCTTGCTGTTGGTGTCCAGACAAATGGTGTCTTTCCGGGCACGCTTGAAGCATTAATCCGTGAGGGTATTGTAGATCGCGTAGCGCTCGATATAAAAGCGCGCTGGGCGCGGTATAATAACCTTCTCAGGGGAAATTATGTTAGTGATGTGCAGAAATCGCTTGCAATCTGCAGAGAGTCTCACGAAAAGGGACGTTTACCAGAATTTGAGGTCGTGATTACCCTTTTCCGCGGGTATGATGATGAAGTCCCCATAATCGCCCGTGAGGCCGGTGGGGTGGATATCGTACTGCAGCAGGGAGTAACCGGGGAAGTCCGGCCCCTTTCAGAAGCGGAACTGAAAAAAATTGCGGATACATTGGCACGGAGCGTAAAGATCCGGACGCGTGAAGGAGGTGAAATTGTCTATGAAGGTGATCGGAGTCGTCGGGCTTCCCGCAAGCGGTAAAGGCGAGTTTTCAAAGATTGCAGCGGGAATGGGTGTCCCGGTAATAGTAATGGGTGATATGATCCGGAATGCCGTAAAAGACGCAGGCCAAAAGCCGACGGATGAAAATCTTGGTGCAATGGCAAACAAACTCCGCGCGGAACAGGGCATGGATGCAATCGCACATCTCTGTGTTCCCGAGATACAACGCCAGACTGCACCCCTTGTGCTTATTGATGGTATACGGGGAGATGCAGAGGTAACGATGTTTCGCAGAATTTTTCACGGTTTTACCCTCATCAGCATCGACTCCTCCTTTGAAACACGATTAGCCCGTATCAAGGCGCGGGGTCGATCTGACGATTTCGAATCGGCGGACAGGCTCCGTTCCCGGGATTTGCGCGAGATGGGCTGGGGCCTGGGTAACGCCCTGAAGGATGCCGATTTGCACCTTTCCAATGAGGGGACACTTGCAGAATTTTTCGTTGCAGCGCAAAACCTCCTCGAGACTATTGGGTGTGATCGATGATGCTCAAACCCTATTTCTCATCCTCCTCAAAAGTCTGGGATGATATTTCCTGGGTATATGGTATCGAAGAAGCGGGATATGCTGGATGGGAGATTGTCGGAGACGGAAATTACCAGTTGGATAACCCTGCATGTTTTTCAAAAATTGAAGAGGTGATCGCGAGCACGCGGCTGGGAATTACGGTACATGCCCCGTATGGTGACCTGAACCTCGCTACATTAAACGACCCGATATGGCGGGAGTCGATACGGCAGATCTGCACCTGTATTGAACATGCATCAGCGCTGACAGATAAGGTTGTCATCCATCCCGGATACCTGTCTCCGGTGGGCAAACTGATGCCCCAGAAAGTCTGGGATCTCCAGAAAGAAGCACTCAGGCAGATCGGTAAATGTGCACAGGAGCATTCGGTTCTTGCCTGCCTCGAAAATATGATCGGTATCAAGGAATTTCTCTGCCGGCTTCCTGAGGAACTGATTGGTATGACAGAAGGAATTGAGGGAATAGGTATGACATTTGATTTCGGGCACGCGAATACGATCGGGAAAGTAAACGATTTTCTTCTCTATACAAAAAAAGCACATCACATCCATATTCACGACAATAACGGTATGAGTGATGAACATCTTGCCCTTGGAGATGGGATAATTTCCTGGTCCGCTGTCGGAAAGACTATAGCTGCAAACTACAACGGAGTAGTTGTTATTGAAGGAAGGTCTATCGATGAGGCGAAAAAAAGTCTTTCAGTTTTCAGGAAGTGCTTTTTATGAGCGGTGAGACTCTGCATGTCTATTTTCTTGGTACAGCAGGGGCACTTCCCACTCCTTTTCGGAATCCATCCTGCATCATGATCCGGCGAGGTTCGGATACAATTCTCTTTGACTGCGGGGAAGGTGCCCAGCAGCAGATGATGCGTTCCCGGTGCGGTTTTACAGTAAATGCAGTTTTTATCACCCACTGGCATGCAGATCACTTCCTCGGTCTTTTCGGCCTCATCCAGACCATGTCATTTAATGGCCGGACTGACCCCCTCACCATTTATGGCCCTGAATGGGTACATGAATTTGTCAGTATCCTCCGGCAGGTCGCTCGGTACAATCTGAAATTTTCCCTTGAATCTGTCGAACTTGGGCAGGGTTCATGGGTGCGGTTTGATGGTTATACCATAACGGCTTTTTTAACAAAACACGGGCTTCCTTCCCTTGGCTATATTCTTGAGGAAGATGCGCGGCCTGGCAGGTTCAACCGTGAGCAGGCAATAGGGCTGGGTGTCCCACCCGGCCCGCTCTTTGGCAGACTTCAGAGAGGCGAGATAATAACGCTGGGAACGGGTGGTGATGCACGTGAGATTCGACCCGTACACGTGATGGGACCTGCACGGCCAGGTCGTAAAATCGTTTATACTGGTGATACACGCGCCATCCATGTGAGTATCAGAGAGATTGCCCGTGATGCCGATCTCCTGATCCATGACGCAACATATGATGAGTCTGAAGCGGAACGCGGGGCTGAGTTTTTTCATGCAACAGCAGCACAGGCAGGAGAAGCGGCATCAGTTCTCAATGCACGGACTCTTGTTCTTATTCATACCAGTTCACGGTATCCGGATGCACAGGCACATATCGAAGATGCAAAGAAAAAATTCTCCGGCTCAATCATAGCACCCAATGATCTGGACATGATTGAAGTAGCCTTCCGAGATGAAATTCAGGCTTCCGGGGCAAATACGGAATAACCTTGATTCATGCAATCGTCCTGACAGGAAAAAGAAATCAATTGCAGGAACAATGAAAAGTCAAAAAACTGTTAAACCTTTCATCCCGCACTACCAGCCAGACACGGGTTTGAGATTACGGTATAGTCACATTTCAGCGACGAATTTCTTGTTTTATTGAACACCTCCCTTGCGCCAGCCCTGCCCGCTTTGGAAACGGGGGCGCATGCGATTCATCTGTATTACCGGTATACCTGATCCCTGGTTTACAACGCCATCGCAACCGGGGCGCCATAGTGGCGGGGCGAACCCCCTCCGAGCGTCTGCGTTTTGTGTCCTTTGAACAGGAACACTTTTTCGACCTGAATTTTGGAACACTATTCTGATTATATTTCTCTCGTTATTTCCTTTACGGGTTGGTAGTTAAAATGGCACAATACCCTCGATTATTCGCCTTCCACCGCTCTCAGTAATCGCACGGTCAGATCGGCGGCTTGTATCTGTTGATCAGTAACCGAAATCGTGGCTGTCCCATCACCCGGCTGGAGACCATAATTACCAAACTGGGCATGGTTGCCTCCCTGAATCACCTGCATTATTGTTCCCGGCGGGAGCAGCGCAACGGTCGCATTGAAATTATCCCTATTCAGGACCTGATCGTTTGAACCATAGGTTGAGAGACCTTTTACGCTGGTGGAGGACAGGTCATCGCTGTTCACCGGATAGGATGCCCAAAACACCAAACCCTGTACTTTATCCGTATTTTTCCTGGTATAGGATGCCGCCATCGAACCACCCAATGAGTGACCACCGATGACCCAATAACGCATCTTTGGATAGGCTGTGATCACTTCGTCTGCTTTGTCGATACCAAAGACAGCCAGCGAAAGTGGCATTCTGACTATTGAAACCATATATCCATGACGGGCAATTTCCTGCGCAACCGGTGCATAGGATCGATAGTCCACATGACCGCCGGGATAAAAAATGAAACCGGTTATAGGGGTATCTGAGGTCGGGGTGAATACGATAAAATTTCCGTTATCCTGGACGGTGACGTTTGCATTCGATTCCATCGCAGCCAGGGCCTCACTGGTGGGTCCCAGGGGAGTTAACCCCCAGGCGATAAACCCAATAACCCCGAGGAGTAATATGACGCCAATGATGATGAGCGCAGTCTTTACACCTTTTTTCATTCTTCTCCCTATCCTCTGTTTGTTTCGTTACCCCGATAAAGAAATGTGTTATCCTCGCCCGAATAACAGAATTTTGCGGTTATGTCAGATACAATGAACTTTAACATGGCTACCCCTAATAGTACTCAATCAGCTTTGTGTCGGTATGCAACGTTGTAGCAGTATACCATTGCAGCAATGCAGACAATAGGTACGCTTCGCTTGAGTGCGGTGAAAAACAATGGAAAATAATGACGTAATTATTTATCGGCTTGGTGCAGGATGCGACCTTTCCGATGTTGAGGAAGGGAAGACTTACCAGGCAAAAGTGCAGGGTTTTGCAACATTTGGGATGTTTGCCCAGATTAACGACCGGATCAAGGGTCTTGTGCACAAGAGCAATATCAAGGCAGAACACAAGGAACGCGATCCTATCCTGGTCAGGGTTCGCCAGATCCGCCCGAATGGCAACATCGATCTGGAAGAAGTCCTAGTTCAGGTATATCAGGTGCAGACCGTTGATCGCAAGTCCACGACGGTCAACATCGCAGACCTTTCCAGTAAAGTAGGAAAGACCGTGGCAATCGAGGGTGAGATCGCCCAGATCAAACAGACCAGTGGCCCTACCATCTTTACGATTGTCGATGAGACCGGGACCCAGAATGCGGCGGCATTTGTAGAAGCCGGGGTCCGGGCATATCCGGAAGCTGAGCTTGACAACATTGTCAAGATCATTGGTGAAGTGATGATGCGGAATAACCAGCTGCAGATAGAGGTAGACTCGCTTACTGTTCTTACCGATGAGGATGCAGCAGCGGTGAAAATACGCATTGAAAAAGCGCTGGATGCACGATCGGAGCCGGAAAATATTCCTCTTCTTGTGCACAGCGAAGTTATGGAAAAGCTCCGTCCTGAGATGAAGAAGATTGCCAAAATTATCCGGAAAGCGGTCTTCACATCGCAGCCGATCATCCTGCGCCATCATGCCGATGCTGATGGTATCTGTTCAGCCGTGGCGATAGAACAGGCCGTGGTTTCACTTATTAAGGAGAGTGGTGGTGACTTTGATGCCGATCATTTCCTTTTCAAACGTGCCCCTTCAAAAGCGCCATTCTATGAAATAGAAGATATCACCCGCGACCTTGACTTTTCATTAAAAGACCATATACGGTACGGGCAGAAGATGCCGCTGGTCCTTCTGACCGATAATGGTTCTACGGAAGAGGATGAACCAGCCTACAAGATTGCCAGTGTTTATGAAATACCGTTTATTGTGATAGACCATCACCATCCTGACGCGAGCATCGATAAGTACCTCAAAGCGCACGTCAATCCTTACCATGTCGGGGGAGACTTTGGCATTACTGCAGGAATGCTCGGTACTGAAGTCGCACGACTGATCAATCCAAAAGTCGAGCGTCTCATCCGGCATCTCCCTGCAGTGGCAGGTGTCGGAGACCGGAGCGAAGCTCCTGAACGGGTCCTGTTCCTCGCTCTTGTCAACGACCAGTACCCTGAATCAGCATGCAAGGATATTGCACTCGCACTTGACTATGAGCAGTTCTGGCTGCGGTTCAATGATGGCAGGGAGATAATCAAGGATATCCTGAACCTGACCGGAAATCCTGAACGTCACAGGAAACTTGTGGCCCTCCTTGTTGACGGGGCAAATACGATGATCGAAGACCAGATGAGCGCCTGCATGCCACATGTGGCTCCACGGGTACTCAAAAACGAAGCACACCTCTTCTTACTTGATGTAGAGATCCATGCACACAAATTTACGTTCCCCCCGCCAGGAAAAACTTCCGGTGAAGTGCATGACAGGCTTTGCAGAAAGAATGCCGATAAACCTGTTGTGACTATCGGATTTGGTCCGGACTTTGCAGTGCTTCGTTCGCGGGGTGTACTCATGAACATCCCGAGGATGGTACGGGAACTCAGAAACGAGATACCGGGTGGTGGTATCAGCGGCGGCGGGCACCTTGTGGTCGGAAGTATCAAATTCGTTGAGGGGATGCGCGGTGTGGTCCTTGAAGCGCTCATCAGTAAAATTGCTGATGCTCAGGTGCAAAAATAAAAAAATGCTCTTGTATTTTTAAAAACTCAATAAATACCGGTTAAAAATGTCAGGACTGCGCATAAATCAGGCCCAAGAAAATCAGCTCAATTTGCGTGCCAGATATATTTTTTCTGGTCAGATTATTAGTGCAGGGAAATAAAAACGTCCGATTCTTTAACCAGTACCATCAGATAATTATATATACAATTTGTTCTATATGAAATTTAAATGCTGAGGCATGACATGCAGACAACAAAAAAGATACGCGAAACGTACAACGAGACCCAGCACAAAATTGTTCAGTACCTTAGCTCGGGCATAACAAAAGGCAAACACTACTTCAAATCAAAATATATTGCAAAAGAACTCGGGTTATCCCCCAAAGAGGTTGGGACAAATATGGCGATTCTTGCTGATACCTGCAAGGAACTCGACATAATCCGCTGGAGCTATTCGAACAGTACGACGTGGATGGTCACGCCACGGGCGATTTAAAACACCGCCCATTCATTTCTCCTTTTATTATGGCAAAACTTCTTGAGTTTGAATCTGAGATAGAATTCGTTGCCGATATTAATGACTACAAGGATTGCCTGATGTCCCAGGACCCGACCCAGGACAATCCGAATGCTCTGTGGTTTAACATTGATATTCCCAAAGGTCACGCAGTAAAAGCCGGGGACCGCGTACGAGTTACTGTCGAAAAACTGTAGGCCTTTTTCACAGGCCGGATACTCTGAAAGATTGAATGCCATGGAGCAGGGAGTTTCATCTTTTTTTGTTTTTTAATAATTCAGCTCCCGGGACGTTTTCACGAATGTTTCCTTTATTGCCTTGCAGGAAAACCGTGTTCCAAAGTATTAAGTCCCAAAAAATTTACATCAGATCAATGGCCGCACCTTTGCAGATCATCCCTGGCGGGCTGGCGCTCCTGGTTCTTTTTTTTATTGTTTGCGGGTGCGTTTCGAGCAGTATCGGGGAAGTCAGCTACACCAATAATGGTGTTGCAGCAACGATAAGCAATCCCGGTCAACCCACCAACGCGTTTGTGCAGGTCACGATATATCAGGTGACCGGCCTGTCGCAGCAGGAACAGTCTTTTGTCATGCATCCGGTCAGCCTTAATAACGGCGACAATAAAGTGTTTATCCCTCTTCATCTCCAACCCGGAACCTACAAACTCAATATGTATCTTATCCAGGATGGCGAACGAAAAACCGCGGTTATCCGGGACATCGTAGTGTGATTGATGGAAACTTTTTCTAAGGACATACTTGATGCAGCACGGGGTATCACGCCCGCGGATGCTGTTGTAAAAAACGGCCTGGTGTTCAACCCGTTTATCAATGACTGGGAGCGGGGGGATCTCGCAATCAAAAACGGACTGGTTCTTGGTATCGGTACCTACACCGGAAAAACAGAATATGATCTTTCCGGTTCTTATATCATCCCCGGTTTGATCGATGCTCACGTCCACATCGAAAGCTCACTCCTTGCACCCCGTGAGTATGCCCGTCTTGTTGCCCTTCATGGAACGACTACCGTAATAGCTGATCCGCATGAAATTGCCAACGTTGCCGGTAAACCGGGGATTGATTTCATGCTTGCAGAACGGTCGGGGGCTTGTCTTGATATCCGGTATCTCCTTCCCTCCTGTGTTCCTGCGACCCTGATGGATACGGGAGGTGCTACGCTGGATGCCCATGATCTTCAGCAATATATCGGGTGTGATGGAATTCTGGGGCTTGGTGAGATGATGAATGTTCCCGGTGTCCTTACCGCAGATCCTGCTATTGGAAAAAAACTCCGGATCTCAGCTATCAGGGATGGTCACGCTCCCCTGTTGCGTGGTCATGATCTCAACGCGTACATCCTTGCCGGGATCCAAAGCGATCACGAATGCACTTTGCGGGATGAGGCAGAAGAAAAACTGCGGCGCGGGATGTATATATTCATCCGTGAAGGGTCAACCGAACACAATATTGCCGATCTTATTGGTCTGGTGAACCTCAGGACCGTAGCACGGTGCTGTTTTGCCACAGACGACTGCCATGCGGATAGACTTTATGAGAAAGGACACATTGACCGGTGCGTGCGGCGGGCTATCGAATGCGGGCTGGAACCAGAACTTGCCCTGCGGATGGCAACACTCTCTGCTGCAGAAAGATTCGGGCTGTCCGATCGCGGGGCCCTTACCCCCGGGCGACGGGCAGATTTCTGTGTTGTTGATGATCTGCACCGGTTCATCGTAAAAAAAGTTTTTGTGGGAGGAAAAGAGGTTCATCCGGCACATTCTGTACCCCGCACCAGCCTTCCATCGCCTTTTACCTGCAGGGTACCTTCTGCTGGTGAACTTCGGATCACCGGCAGCGGAGAAGCCCGGGTAATCGGGCTTGTACCCCACCAGATAATCACCGATTCCCTGCGATATCCCCTCACAGCGCAGGATATCCCCGATTTACATCGTGATATCCTGAAAGTGGTTGTCTGCAGCCGGTACAGGGACAAGGAATGCGTTATCGGACTCGTCCATGGGTTCTCGCTGAAGCGTGGAGCGATTGCATCCAGTGTTTCCCATGATGCACATAACATCATCGCCGTTGGCACGAGCGATGCAGAAATCCACGCAGCGATTGAAGAAGTTATCCGTTCACAGGGTGCGATGGTGGCTGTTGTGGGAGAAACCCCGACAATCCTTCCGCTCGATTGCGCCGGGTTGATGTCAACGCTACCCTATCCTGAAGTTGTAAAGCGGTTAAAATCTCTTCACACGGTTACTGAGTGCATGGGCAGCATCAGTGATCCTTTCATGTACCTTTCGTTCCTTGCCCTGACGGTGATTCCCTCCCTGAGGATGACTGATAATGGGTTCTTTGATGTCGGGGAATCTGCATTCGTCCCGCTTTTTATACAATAAAAGATCCTGTCACGCAAACAGGACGATAATAATTGCACCTGCGACCATCAGGGCAGCACCCATCAGCCTTTTAACGGTTTCATCCTCAGAAAATATCAGTGTGCCATAAAGGACTACGAAGATGATGCTCAGCCGTTTTATTGCAATGACATACGGCACGATCTGCATGGTGTATGCAACGTTGATGGATGCAGCCTCAATGGCAACGAATGCGCCAATAAGGATTGTGAGAGCGAGATATTTTTTCTGCAGGAATGCAGGGAATCCAAAAAGAGGTGCCCGGTATCCATTTTCAGGCGGTCTCTGTGAGGATACCGGACGAAAAGAACAGCAGGAAAAAGCAGCCATAAGAACAAAGGCCCCGCCGATCGCAAGAACCGTAAGCGCCATACCGAAGAAAGGGTCCGAATTCATTATTGCAATTTTATCAAAATTGATCGATACCGCAAACAGGAATGCTACAATGAGCATATACCAGCTCCCGCGGTTTCGCAGCATGGATCTTACCGGGTCAAAGAGGTGTTCATCTGAGGACGAGATATTCAGTACATAGGATCCAATAACGATAATGCAGATGCCCGCAACTCCCGCAAGGGATGGAACTTCACCCAGGAGAAGATAGGAAGTGGCGATAAGAATTATTGGTGTAAACGAGAGCATGGGAATGGACAGGGAGAGATCGGTGGAGGAGAGAGCCCTGAAGATCAGAGTGAGGCTGATAATATTCAGGATTGCGGTAATTGCAACCGCTGAGTAAAAATCCTGGCCGATCACCGGAAATCCCCGGATTACACAAAAGGCCAATAACAGGAGACCCCCGCAGGTAAATCCAATACCTGTCAGGACTTGTGGATCCAGCGTCGTGATGTACCGCTTGATAATGATGAAATAACTGGCATTGGTGACTGCTCCAAGGAGCGATAAGAGAATCCAGAGCATGGGTAAGTAATCCGGGTACTGTTTCTGGTATTACTTGCTTATCGGGCTTGTTATTCTACCCGTGGAGAAAGAATGCCTTTTGATCGGTAGAGCTGGTAGTGAGTATGATCAAGGGTCAGGATCCTGGACTTCAGAGCGTATCGTCCCGAATCCCTGTGAAACCGACTGCCCGATCCCAAGGTAATCAGGAATCGTAAGATTCGTTCCAAACGTTCCGAGGAACACCATGACATTTTCCTGATGAATCCGCTCTCTTCTGAACCGCACCCTGCTTTTGCACGTGATTGGTGCAGGAAGATCATAGTCAAGGGATTTGGCAAGCGTGCTGAGGTGGCCGGCAAGGATTTTCTGCATGAAAGCATCCCGATCCGGCTTTCCCTTCAGATCATAGAATTTTTTTGCATTCTGCTGGTTCAGAGCAAGCCATGGTGTGAGAAATTCATAGGTATGGATCTCGTCTGAGATGCCGAACTCTTCATCCCTGATCTCCGGATCGCGGCCCGTTATAATGCAGCTGGTCTCTCCAAACCGGAGATCCTGTGCGCTGCCGGAAATCTCCTGCAGGAAATTTGCTCCCTGGCCGGCACCGATCACCATGATAGTACCTTTGATCTGTTTACACTGCACGACCGGATAGCGGTGAATAAATCCTTTTGGAAAATCCTTGTGGAGCCGGGTGTAATCAGCAGATTTTTTATGAAAAAATGAGCGAAGATCATCGATTGAAAAATGAAGTGGATTTGATGGCTCAAGGGTGAGAGTGAATAAGGGGAGGATCATGGAAATAGTATGTTATCTGGGACTGGAATCTACATAATCCTGTCCGATCACTAAATTATCCTGATCGGAACCATCTGGTGTATTCACATTTCAGCACCAATTTCTTGTTTTATTGAACGCCCCTCTTGCGCCAGCCCTGCCCCCTTTGGGGGCGGGGGCGACCCTTCGGGGGCGGCGGCAATCACGTAAATGGAGGCGTGTGAAAAAAAATCTCGTATCATACCAGAATAGTTCAATTTTCATGGGAAATGCTCAATTACAAGTTATACTCAAAAAGGGGGTTTCACCCCAGCCTCTGTGGCTCCCCAATGCGATAACCCCGGGACAAGTACTACGTCATCATCGCCAGGTACTGGGGCGGTATGGGAGGACAGGCATTGTCCCCGATGTCACCGTGCCTGTGCTTTTCAATCATCTGCCGATTGCTGACGGCTCTTCACAGCACCTTTGTACCGGTTACTGCTGCAATGATGAGAATGATGATCGGCTGGTGCACAAGATAAATAATAAGAGAATGTCTCCCCAAAAATGCCAACGGTCTGACAACAATTTCCGGTATCTGAGGAAGTGTGAAACTTCGTATACCTCCAGGGTACAGGTATTCTCCAAGCCCCATGCCGATCAATACCACCCCAAACCAGGGAAAGATCGGTTCGTAATCAACTGACCAGAACGTTGCCGGGTGAAGGCCCAGGGGAAGAAGCCAGATTGGTCCGGTACGGGTTGCGAAAAAAAACCCGACCAGGATCCACAGAAAACCCAGAATAATGGAACTTTTTTTAAACCTGAAAAAGAGCGGTGAGATCATTATGGATATGCCGATCAGGTGCAGGATGCCAAAAACAATGAAACCTTCTTTCAGAAACAGCCAGGTACACAACGTGACAAGAAGTCCGAGAAGGAAGATGCCGGCTCCACGATACACGAATTTTAATGCCAGCTGATAGCCGGATTTTGTGGATGCAGTTCGTGCCCGGCTGATAGTGAGTGAAATTCCGACAATCAGGAGAAACAGTGATGCGGTCAAAAAGGCAAAATACCGCCAGAATCCTGAATAGATATCAAGGGGAAGAATCCGGAAAAAATAGAGATCAAATACCGTATGAAAAAGAATCATCATGAGAATGGCAATACCACGGACCAGATCAATCTCGCGGTATCGTGATATCTCATCCATGTACTTGTATCGTCACTGTTGTGTCATATCTGTTTGGAAATCCCATTTTTTTCGTCACTTGCAATGTTCCTTAAAGCGGAACGACAAACATCTTTTTTATCATTGAAGGTAAGGTAAATTTCTATGGCAATGGATGAAGATGAACATATTATCGAGGCGATTGGCCGAAGTCGTATTGTCATTAAGAATGGAAATGTTGTCGAAGTCGGCGAGGGACTCATCAGCGATTGTCCTCTCGCAAAACGATTCGCGTACCCGATTCCTGCAATTACCAAAGATGCCATCAGGATGAACATTGAGCACCGGATACAAGCTTTTGGTATGTGTACTGAAAACCGGGAGGTACTTGATACCCGAGAATTTGTCGGGTTCGGCGCATCGGAATTGCTCAGTTTTGGCCTTTATTCGGGTCTAATCGATGCTGCGGTCCTTGCGTGTGATGGTGCGGGCACAGTCATAGTTACAAAACCTGCAATGGCACAGGGAATCGGGGGCAGGATGTCCGGGCTGGTAAAAACGTCGCCCCATTCATCGGTCATGGACCGGATTGAGCAGGGCGGTGGGATAGTACTCGACCGGGACCATGCAACGATCGATCAGGCAGCGGGTGTGGCACTCGCAAACATGGAAGGGTACCGGAATATCGCAGTCACCGTCGCCACACCAGAAACTGCAGTAATTATCCGCAGGATCCATCCGGATACCCTGATCTTTGCAGTCCATGTGACCGGGCTCTCATCCGGTGAAGCAGCATTACTCGTTTCAGCATCTGATCTGGTAACGTCCTGTGCATCAAAAACCATCCGGGAAATCGCCGGGGCCGGGGCACTTCTCCAGGCTGGTATTTCAGTTCCAATTTTTGCGATGACCCGGAAAGGAAAGGTCCTGGTGCTTGAAAAAATCCGTCAGTCTGACGAACCGGTCCTGGTCAAACCCACGCGCCTCCCGGCTCTTGGGGATAAACAGCCAGTCCCCCTGGTGTGATGATAAGGGTATAGTCCCGGTTTAACCCCTAAACTAAAAATTGATTTACGATGTGAAAAATGAAAAATACAAGGAACTAAATTCAGAACAGAAAAAATATTTTATTTTTTACCCAGGGATTTTCGGCTCTTATTGGCATAATTGGTTGTATCACATCCCGGGGGTCGCCACAGAGGCGGGGAGGAGGTAAAAGCCGGTGCCCCCGGGAGCGTCATCAATGAGTTCTTTGAATCGCGAAGAAATGTTCGTTGTTAGAATATGACTATACCCCTGATAAATAGCCGGAATACCTTTTTTTTATAAAAAACCGAGGCTAACGGCAAAGGAGAACCTGACCTGAACCGATTCGGTTCAAACCCGGGCTTTTTACAAAGAATCATCCTTTGTTTTTCGTGATTTCCCTAAAAAACACACCAGGGTATGTGACACATGATCAGATTAAAAAAACTTTTTTTATCTGCCGAACAGCACAGGCACGGTCTCTTTGACCAGAAGTGCTATAATTGAGTATACAAGATCATATATACAGGTATACAATTTATTGAGTTTTTAATTGAGTAAGAGAGATTGCGATGAATGACCCACCGTCAGATGGAAACGAAAGTGTCATTGATATTTTCGTTTTAAGCGTAAGTGAAACAGTGGTTCCGCTGTTTACTGAGCACCTGGAGAAAAAGGGATATCGGGTTACCCTCTTTACCGACGGCACATACCTTCTTGAGACACTCAGAACAGGAAAACCGAACCTCCTTATCTGTGACAGCACGACATTAGACGAGGAGGGATTTGAGGTCTGCCGTCAGATAAAAGCTGATGATGACTTCTGGGTTATCCCGGTTCTCATCCTTACCAGGGCATCCACGCTCACGGATCTGTTGCAGGTCCTGGATTGTAATGCGGATAATTTCGTACCGCATCCTTTTGATCTTTCTTATAGTCTTTCAATAATTGAAAGCATGCTCGGAACCCCCGTTGAGCGGCAGACTCCCGACCAGATTAAAACGCAATTCAAGATCAGTCATGATGACCGGATTTATGTCGTTGCTGCCAATCGCCGGAAACTTCTTGAATTTCTCCTCTCCTCCTTTGAGATTGGGGTCAGTAAATCCTTGGAATTGTCGCGTATAAATGCGGAACTTCAGACGCTTTCTGCATCTGCAATACACCTTGAAGACAGCGTCACCGAGCAGACCCGTGTCATCGATACCTTACAAGTGAATCTCCGGCAGAAAGAACAAAAAATTTCGACATTAACCCATGAAGTTGAGGAAAAGAAAAAATTACTTGCACAAAAGACTGGCGAAATCGAGCAGTATACCGAGAAACTCGACCATCATAAAGCTCTCATTGTCACCAATGACAGTCACATCCGGAACTTAATCCAGGAAAAAAAGGATATCGAGACATCGTATTGCTCTGAAATCGAGATGCTCAGACAGCAGATCTCAGAACTGACAAATGAGGTTGATACCGCAACAACGGCTCTTGAAACAGTTCAGGCTGATTTTGAAGCAGAAAAGATTCATTGTACCTCCCTGGAATGCACTCTTGAACTGCTTGCTCAGCAAAAAGAACTCGCAGAAAAATCACTCCGCTCGATAACTGATGAACATAATCAGCTGATATCTGCATTCGAGACTGAGAAAGACCGGGCAACCTCTGCAGAACAGGAACTAAAAACGGTAATGCAGGCAAAATTGCAGTCTGAACAGGAGCTGACCGAAATTATTGCCGGTCTCAATGAGACAAAGACCCAACAGACTGCAGACCTGTCCCGGCTGAAGGTTGAACTGGAAGAAGAATCATGCCAGCGGGTATCTGCAGAAAACCAGGTTGGATCACTGCTGAAGGATAAGGAACAACGGGAATCCTCACTCCGCTCGATAACCGATGAACATAATCAGCTGAAATCTTCGTTCGAATTTGAGAAAAACCGTGCGACATCCACAGAGCAGGAACTAAAAACGGTAATGCAGGCAAAATTGCAGTCTGAACAGGAGCTGACCGAAATTATTGCCGGTCTCAATGAGACAAAAACCCAACAGACTGCAGACCTGACCCGGCTGAAGCGGGAGCTGGAAACAGAAGCAGACCGGCGGATTTCTGCTGAAAACCAGCTGGGATCACTTCAGCGGGATAAGGAACAATCGGAAACCTCCCTTCGCTCTTCAATAACTGCGTTAAAAGAGCAACTTGATGATCTGCGGGGGCAGCTCGAAACCACCCGTACATCACTTGAAAACGAAGAGAATACAACAAAATTGTTGAAGGAAAATTTCGCAGAAGCTGTTACCGAAAATGAAAAAACCCTCCATAATTTGACGGCTGAACGTGATCAGCTCAGGTCAGCATATACTGCTGAAGAAAAACGGGCAACATCCGCAGAAGAGGAACTTAAAACGTTGCTGCAGACCAAAACACAGTCTGAGCAGGAACTGACCAGGATAATTTCCGGTCTCAATGAAACAAAACAACATCAGGAAGCAGACCTGACCCGGCTGAAGCGGGAGCTGGAAACAGAGGCAGATCGGCGGATCTCAGCTGAAAACCAGCTGAGATCACTTCAGCAGGATAAGGAACGATCGGAAACCTCGCTTAACTCTTCAATTACCGGGTTAAAAGAGCAACTTGCTGATCTGCAGGAGCAGCTCCAAACCACCCGTACATCACTTGAAAATGAAGAGAACATAACAAAATTGTTAAAAGAAAATCTTGCTGAATCTGTGGCTGAAAATGAAAAAACTGAAGTAAGGGTAAAAGCGGACCTGGAAACGGAGGCAGATCGGCGGATCTCGGCTGAAAACCAGCTGAGATCACTTCAGCAGGATAAGGAACGATCGGAAACCTCGCTTAACTCTTCAATTACCGGGTTAAAAGAGCAACTTGCTGATCTGCAGGAGCAGCTCGAAACCACCCGTACATCACTTGAAAACGAAGAGAACACGACAAAATTGTTAAAAGAAAATCTCGCAGAAGCAGTAGCTGAAAATGAAAAAACTGAAGCAAGAGTAAAAGCGGATCTGGAATCGTATAAAACGACCTTCATCAGGTTAAGACACGATCTCGAGGAAGCAACTGCAATTCCCAAAACGCTTGAGAGGGATCTTGATGCTGCAAGAATACAGAACAAACTGCTTGCCGATGAACTGAATCTGGCAAATCGGAGCAGGGCACAATCTGTTGAACAGGCACATTCTCTTGCTGACGAGCTGGAGAAGGTAAAGGCTGAACTCGATGCCAAACATAGTCTGCACAAGGCCAGAGATAAGAGCATTGAGGAATTAATGCAGACCAACAAATGCCTTGAGCAGGATCTCATTTCATCTGCTGAAGAGCAGGAAAAGCTGAATAAAATCCTTGAAAATGAACGGAGTTTACGCCTGGCTGCAGAGGACGCATCGAAAGCAGCAGCCCGGGAACAGGAACATCTCAAACAGGAACTTTGTGCGGTAACTGATGAGCAGGAGCGTCAGGAAAAGGATCGCGCTCTCAAGATTCAGAATCTTGAAAGGGAGTTCGAACTCGTATGCAATTTGCAAAAATCCCTTGAAGAACAGGTAACTATCCTCACGAAAGAAAAACTGGAGGCAGAAAAGATCGTCAAATCCCTCACTGATGATCGTGATCAGGCAAGAATTGCTCTTGCCGATGAGTGGGTGGATCATATAGACAGTGACGAATCGTCCATCGCTGCCGGTGAAGGAACCCAAATTCGGAAACAGTCTTTTTCCATGGAAGAAACGGCTGGGATAAAAAAAGAACCGGGAAGGGAAATCATTGCAAAAGAGGCAGATTTTCCGGTGATCGTGAAGTCTTCAACTCATGCGCTTACCAAGGTCACAATTCCTGACGAACAAAAATCTCAGGTTTCTGAAAATGAACTGACTTCACCCGAACCATCAAAGAGCATTTCAGAAGTCTCCCCTGAGGCAGTAACTGATATTGTAAAAACTTTTTGCGATGAGGATCTTTTTGAAGGAAATGAACCTGACCTCACAAAAGCGGATCTTGCATCGCAACCTTCGGGGGTTGCTGAAACCGAACCAGAGAAAATCCCGGGAGCGGAAGGATATCCTGATGATGAGTATAACGATGAGGATTCCCGAAAAGAACCAGAAACAGACTACGCCGAAAAAATTTCCGGAGAACCTGGTGGACCAGTTCCCCCGGTTACTTTCTCAATAAACCGCAAACAATGGTTCGATCTTCTTAAGTGGGCACACCATTCCACAACGCTCACCCACGATCAGCGGTTGCAGATTGTCAGGATGGGCCGGTTGATCCAGAAAGACAGGAAACTGACAAGAAAGCAGGAAGAACAGGTCCAGGAAATGATCGCGTTAGTCCAGGCGCTCGGATACCGTCCATCATAAACAAGAAATCCTTTTTTTTTAGTACCGGTGGATTCCTTCTCCTTTGTGAAAACGGGTAAGATGACGGTGGGGACATTGACATGGCATCCGATACCGCAGCGGTGCTTTTCGTGATGATGACAAAAGAAGTCCTGACTTGTCTTCCCTGATTGGCAGGCCGCACATCTGTACGATCAGGAATAACAGAAATGCCATGCAACAATGCCATGCCAGACTTTATTATTACCGGGGAAAAGGTAATTCTCAGGAAGTCCCCGAATCATTTCCAGAACACCCTTTTGATCGGGGATTCCACTTCTCTTCCTGGCATTAAAATGCTGATTCACCCTGGCCGCAAAAGTGAATAGATAAAAAAAAGCCGGGTCAGGCGACCATTTTCAGAATTCCAGCAAAACGACCACGTGCTTCGAGATTTATCGTGGAAGCGCTATGATGACGCCGCCTGCGAACAAACGTTACGCCTGAAGTTGCACCTTTGATCAGGATGAATACAAATACGATACGGGAGACGGATTCATCCTTCCCGGTTACGTTTGAAAAAAAGGTTATTTATATCCTGAAATGACGGTATGCTGCATAACACCCGACAATCAATAATCCAAGGACAATCACGTAGAGCACGGGATCTCCTTCCGCTGAAAACCCAAAAAAGGTCTCTCCCTCTTCTTCTTCTCCATGAGGCAGTCCTACCGCTGTGGTATACCGGTCCTCGATGCCCATCTTTCCGGTCATCTGATAGGCAGCGAGAGCTACGATGAGGACAATGATGAGGATTGCACCGAAGATGATGAGGCCTTTTCTTTCCTCAACTTTACTCATTTCCGGTCACCATTGAGGATATCGGGTCGGATTCTTCCGATATATGCAACGATGAGTCCGGTGAGGAACGCCTCGATGACTCCCACACCCATATTTATCGCGGCAATGAGGGATAGCCCGGTGAGGATCTGGGCAGTGGACTGGTTCACACCCTGGATTCCCGAGACAAGGATGATGGCGATCATCACGAGGTTCCCTGCTAACAGCCCGGTAAACGTTGCGACCCCTGCCCGGGAGAACAGGTCCTTTGTGATCTTCTTCATCGCCCTGAACACAAACCAGGCCACGAGGACTTCTGAGAAGTTAACGAGCACATTTGCGCCCACGAGCCCCCAGCCGCCGTGACCGATTGCGGCAGAAAGGATGTTGACAATGAGAACAACGAGCGTCCCGATGACCGGGCCGGTAAGAATAGCGATGAGGGGAGTAAGGCTCACATGAACCCCTCCCGCGATCGGGATCTGGATCTGGAATACAGCAAACGCTGCAGCGGTCACAAACGCAGCTATTGTGATCATCTTCGGTTCAGGTTTGTACTTTGACCGCAGGAGAACCAGGGCAACACTGATAAAGCAGAGTGCAATAATCCACCATGCCATGACCCAGAACAGTGAGAACGATCCGTCTTCGAGATGAATATGTGCCACGAAAGAACCTCACGTACGAAAATATTTTCCGGTTATGCTACCATTGAGGAGAACCGGCATAAAAATTTTTCCAGTATTTTGGTGTTTATCCAAATCTCCCCCCCGGGATCTCCCCTTGGGTTTTGTTCAGGGCCTGGTGAAGGAGTGAGACAAGGTGCTCCCGGGTAATCGGCCGGTCTGCTGAAACGATTCCCTGTTTTTCACAGAACTCAAGCCATGTCCTGACCGTATCCGGTAACTGCAACCCGGCTTCCTGTATGAGAGCAGAATTATAGAAGATTTCATCCGGCCGTCCTTCAGCAAAGATTGAGCCGTTCTTAACGAGGCAGACCCGGTCAGCGATCCGGGCGGCAAGGTCAAGGTCATGCGTTGCAATCACGACGCTTATACTGAAGCGGTCTTTCAACCCGCGGATCAGGTCCTCCGTCATGGCACTGTGGACAGGGTCCAGGTCAGAGGTCGGCTCGTCCAGCGCAATGATACGGGGTTTCATCGCGAGGATCCCCGCGATGGAGACGAGCCGCTTCTGTCCTCCGCTCAGGTAATTGGGGAGTTTTGCAACGAGAGTTTCGGCTCCTACCGCGGTGAGGGCTTCCATCGCGGCAGCACGGGCAGTCTCCGGCGACATCCCGAGGTTGAGCGGTCCGAACATGACATCGTCGAGCACTGTCGGGGCAAAGAGCTGGTCGTCGGAACGCTGGAAGACGATACCCACCTCTTTCCAGAGATCACTCCGCTCGCCACGGGTGATCGAGCGGCCACTCACCCAGATATCTCCCTGTGATGGTATCAGGAGACCATTCAGGTGTTCAATCAGGGTGGACTTGCCCGAACCATTGGGTCCGCAGAGCGCCACGATCTCGTGCTTCAGGACCGAGAAACACATTTCGTGGATCCCCACACTTCCGTCCGGATAAGTGTGGCTCGCGCAATCGACATGGATCAGCTCCTTGTCCGGATCGACAGGTGGGCAGTGGAGCGACCCCGGATCCCTGCGGATGATGGTCATGGCAACAACCCTCCGGCATGGGGAATAACCCATTCGGTGATGACAATCACAAGGGTTGACAGTGCGAGGATACCGTACCCGGCGAACCCCGGTAACGGGATGGTGGTCCGGGCACTGTATGACCCGGCCCCATGGTAGCCCCGGGCGACCATCGCCTTATTCACCCGTTCAGCCCGTTCAAACGACCTGATAAAGACAAGCCCTGCAACTTCGGCAAAGAGCTTTCCCTGAACGCGGATTGAATGGATAAGGCCCCCACCCCTTGACCGGACTGCTTTGAGCAGGGAGCCGGTCATCGCGAGGGTCAGGAACAGGAAGCGGTAGGCCATCAGGAATATCTGGTCGAGTGGTTCGGGGAAGAGCCGGTAGATCATGCCGGAGAAGTGCTCGTACCGGGTTGTCATGAGGAAAAAAAGAGAGAAACTGATGGAGATCAGGGCTTTTAAAAGCAGGGTTACGAACAGCAGAAGCCCGTTGTCGGTCAGGGTAATGGTGAAACCGGGAAGAGAGAGAGAGAAGAGCGCTGTGCCGGGCTCTGTCCAGATCATTATCCCGACGAGGCTGAAGACAAAGATCACCGGCATCGTGTACCACTGGAAGAGCTTTTTCAGCGGCAGGCCGGCCAGCCAGTAGACGAAGAGAATGAGCCCATAGAGGGCCGAGAGGATGACAAGGCTGCGGGTAAGCGTGATCATCAGGACGATAAGGATGAGCATGAAAAATTTTGTCCATGGGCTTACCCGTGAGAAGAAAGAGTCCTGCCGCTCGGCATACGAGGTGATGAGATCGAGGTCCGGGATATGTTCGGAGATCATTGCAGTGCTCACGGTAAGATCGTCTCCTGCTGAGCGGACTGTGCCCGGCCATTCCTGTACACCGTCGTGCTGTCTGGATGCCGGCATCCTTCATCGTGGGTAATCTTTCCACAGGTCCCCTGCTGCGGGTGCCCCATTGCCCGGCACATCGTGTCGATTGCCGACCTGGTGACAAAGCTCTCGAACCGGGAGACTTCCTGGCAGGCCTGTTCGTTGGTGAGACCAGACCGGACAAAGATAAGGCTGAGAATACGGTGACGCTTTATCAGGAATGTAACGAGCCGGTTCCCCGCGTCCGTGAGGACGACTCCACGATAAGGTATATGTGAGAGATATCCGGCTTCGGCAATCTCGGTGATTGTCTTGGTGATGGTTGAGGGATCAACACTGAATCTTGACGCAATATCGTTGGTCTTCACGGTCCCGCCCCGCTCGAAGATAAATTTAAGATATTCCACTTTTCGCGGCGAGAGTTCGAGACCCTCCGTTGTCTCCATAGTAATTTGATAGCCGGGTGATAATAAAAAAGTTTGGCCTCATCCCAAATTTTTTATCAGGGTTTTTCCCTGGTTTCTTTGTCATGGAATACCGTTTTAAAAAAATTGATTCAACTGTCCCGGCAGTTGGGTTGTATTGTGCGAATCAGGGTTTTTCGACAATCGGAGCATCCAAACGAATTCATGCAGAAGAATTATTCTGACATGTAAAGCTAATTCCTGCTTCTGGAGAAATGCTCAATTATCAGCTCTACGCTCTAGGGTGTTTCACCCCCGCTGCTGTGGCTCCACCGATGCGATAATCCCCGAACAGGTGCTCCGTCATCCTCGCTCAGCGCAGGGGCGGTATGGGGGAACAGGCTCATGTCCCCTCCTTCATTGTACCAGCACCCTGAATTTCATAGCAAAGGAAAAGGAATTCTGCAGAGCCATAATTCCATTTTGACAGGTAAAAGAAATGACATGAATTGCACTATCTCAGAATTTTTTTCAGAGAGTTTAATCTGCGTACTACCTCAATTTTTCTGCAGGTTTTTATCACTTCATGACCACCATGATGATGAAATGGTCATGAGGGAATAAAGAGTGCAAAAGTAAAAAGAACCAGATGTCTGCACGCTTTTAAAAATATCCCCAAAAATGAATTTTTCTAGGTAACAACCGCTTTTTTAAAACGCCACCAGGCCAGCGCAAACATGAGTGCTGTAAATACCACGAGACCGAAATACGATATAATGACAATGGATGGGGTGTACTGGTAGTGTTTCCCCACAGCTATAAAATCCGGGCCAATGGCAAAATACCGTATCCCGGTGATCAGCAGGGTCATGGGATTATACATTGCGATTGTTTTTAAGAACTCCGGGAGTGCATCGATAGGGTAGAGGGCGTTGCTGGTAAAAAATATCGGCAGGGTTAACAGGGTAACAACCCCCTGCAGCCCCTCGGGACTCTCCATCGAAATGGCAATTGCCGCAGAAAGGAACAGGAATCCGAGGGCAAAGATCGCTACAAAAGCAAGGACCCCGGCAACTCCAATGATGATCTCCACTGCGGTGAACCCGGCAAAGAACGCTGCACCGATCAGGATGCCAAAGACCATGATGATGATTGCCTGGATAAATGATTTCGTAACTCCTGAGAGCCCGATCCCAAAGATTATATGGTTCCTGTTCATCGGGCTTGCAAGAATCTCACGCATAAGACCCCAGTTTTTATCAAAGAGGATCACAATCCCGCCAAAGAGGCTGGTAAACAGTGTTGTCATAGCGATGATACCTGCCGCCATAAACGTCAGATAGTCTACCGTGAGCACATCCGGCGGAACAGGGATCCCTGCCATCATCTGGTCAAAATTGCTTGACATGGCAATACCAAAGAAGGCAAGCCAGAGCGCTGGCTGGAGGAGCGAAGAGACGAGAAGCGTCTTGAACCTGACGAAGCGGATCATATCCCGCCAGTAGATCGTAGTAAATCCCATGGGCATGTTACCGCCCTCCCGCCCGCATCGTGAGTAACGCAGTCTTCCCGGTCGGTTCGTCCCTGAGGTCTTTTCCGGTATAAAACACAAAAACATCATCCATGGAAGGTTTTTTTAAGTTGATCGTGGAGGTGTCGATTCCCGCTTTACGTAGTGTATCTATGACTATGGGAAGGATCTTGGTTCCGTCTTCGGTAACCATCAGGACAAATCCTTTCGTCTTGATCTTCACATCGCGGACGCTGGGGAGATCTTTTAAAAGCCGTATTGCGGCTTCATTGTCGCTTGTCTCCATATAGATGAGATCCTGCCCGAGCGTGTTCTTGAGTTCCCAGGGTTTTCCGGATATGATTATTTTTCCCTGGTCGATAATGCTGATCCGGTCCGAGAGCTGGTCTGCCTCGTCCATGTAGTGGGTGGTAAGAAAGATGGTTGTACCTTCATTATTCACCCCTTTGATGTATTCCCACATCCTCATCCGTGTCTGCGGGTCCAGTCCGATCGTGGGTTCGTCCAAAAAGAGCACTTTCGGGCGTGTCATCAGTCCGCGGGCAATCTCGAGCCGGCGCTTCATACCGCCGCTCAGGTTTTTTGTGCGTTCATCTTTTTTTGCATCAAGCTGGACGAGACGGAGGAGTTCATCGATCCGGTTTTTGCGTTCTTCGCGCGGCATATTATAGAGTCTGCCATGGAATTCGAGAATTTCCCAGACCGTCATGTCACGGTCAAGGGTAATGTCCTGAAAAACAATGCCAATGGATTCACGGACTTTCTGAGGATCGTTTGTTACATCATACCCATCTACAGTCGCTGTGCCTTTTTGTTTTGCAAGGAGTGTGATAAGCACATTGATTGCAGTGCTTTTTCCTGCACCGTTTGGCCCGAGAAACGAAAAGATCTCTCCTCTTTTTACCGAGAAACTGATACCGTCCACTGCCTTGAATGCCCCGTAGGAGTGCTCAAGATTTTCCACCCTGATGATTATCTTATCGTTACCATGTACCTGTTCAGGCATACTGATTCACCTCCGTAATGAATTTTTCGACCCAGCTCTTTTCTGCACACAAATGGGCGAGGGCACGGTCAGAAGGTGCCAGGAGAAAAAAGGGTTTCTTGATCTTTTCATGCTGAATGCGATGAGTTTTGATATGTTCAATGGCATTGTCACGTGCCTTCATGCGCTCATTCAGGCATGCAATTGTTTCTGAAGTCGACAGAAACTGAAGATGTGCTACACCAGGATCGACCGGTGAAACGATCCGTTGATTCTGTGAGAGCAGGGAGCTGACGTTCGCGCTCATCTGCTGCTCCCCCTCCAGCGTGATAGTATACACCTTCCGTGAAGGTTTATTTTCCTGCTGCCGGCAGGAGCTTACTATCAGGTTCCGTCTCTCAAGATGTTTTAGTACATAATATATGGAAGAAAACCCGATGTCCGTCCAGTGCCGCATCCCCGGTTCCTCGATGATCTTCTCTATTGTATATCCATACAGCAGTTTTTCACAAAGCAATCCGAGGATCGCTGCTTCACGTTCATACATTCCGTGATTTGAATATTCCGTATCTATATTATTCTGGATCAACAATATATGCGATCCGGTTACCAATCTCCACGGGAAATAAGTCGGTCATAGCGCTGCTTAACGTCTGACAATACCCATTTTCGTTCGGGGTAATTTCCGATGGAACCCGGAGATCTGTCCGTGAACAATCCCCTCATCTATCCCTGTTTTCTGGAAATTTAAGAAAACCTATTGAGGGATCCAATGTACCGGGAATAGCTTTTTGAAAGGTACAGAACAGAACAGGTGATTATTAAAATAAATGACGAAAGAAATGCAGAGCAATGGTTTTCCTTTACCTGGTCTGTCAGTGTAAATACTCTATTGAAAGGTTATTTGTAAGAACAGAAAAGTTTTATTATGTAATTTACTAAATGGAGGGTAGCATGGGCGATCCAGAACTTGGCAGTGATGAACATATTCTCCTGCGCACTCAGGGTATTTTTATCAACTCGATCACCTTTGTCGAAGGCATCCTGACCAATAAACGGATTATTTTGACTGATAAAACCGCGAATCTCCAGCCGCGAATAGAGATTCCCTTACTCATGCTCAGGAATATTGAGGCTGCTGAGGATGAAATCGGTGACCAGATCATACGCCTGACTCTTCAGGCCGGCACCAGCGAAACTCTGGAGATGATTCTTACCTTCTCGTCCCAGACCCCCGGGTTGCGGATGAAAGAGCGGGATGCATGGTTGAGGATACTCAAGTGGTTGAGGATACTCAAAGAGAATGCAGAACACGAACAGGTTTCGTCATGGATTGATGAACTGAGACCCCCGATACCTGGTTACGTCCCTGTTGCAATAAAAAGTACGGTCACAAAAGAGGTCACTTGGACCCCATCAACTGAAAGGATCGATGAATCATCTCCACCATCTCCCTCCCGTGCCATAACCCGAGTGTATGATGTCTCCTCATCAGGTTCCGGAACCTACAGCGCACCGGAAAAAGAACTCAATAATCTCATATTCGGGTTTATTTTTCTTTTTTTTATCATAATTTTCTCGATGTTAATATCCATAACCTCAACACTGTACGAACAGGATTCCGACCCTGGAATCAGTACTGCTACCCAGCTATCCTCTTTTGCTCCGCTCGCAGTACCCCTCAATCCGAATCCCCCGAACATGGGCATAGTGAATAATCTGGTACCTCCGCATGTTCCACCGGGCAATTCTGCGACAGTACTTCCTGGTGCCCCTCTTATTGTAACAGATACGGCGAGGTCTCCCGCTTCAGAAACATTATCGCCCTACGTTACGATTGAACCGAAAGCATCGCCGGATATGGTGAGGCGTGCTTTTCTGCAACCTTCAATCGCTCAGAAATATGGAGAGGGGTATGTCACCATTTACTCGCTGACTGATCAGAATGTATCCCAGGTTTTACCCCTTGTTTCCTTCACCCTTCGCAATCCTCCCCTGGTGATTGATTACAATGTCACGCCCCAGAACCTGGTAGATATAAAGCACGTGGAATACAAGATGGTTGATACCTACTATGAAGAAAACCTCGAAATCAACCGTCCTTACGAGGATTCCTGGTTTGAGATTATTGTCAGAAATAAAGATACCGGAGAAGTTGTTACAGAGGATGGTATTGGCAGAACGTATTCCTTCCAGACGCCCAAACAACTGGTAATCAGGGAAAATGGGAACTATTCGTTTGAATTCACCGGAGGATACGGTGCTCTTGACCTGGCCATGAAAGTCAAGCAGGAAGGAAATTTTCCTTAGTTTTTCCTGATTTTCTCCCATCAGCAGGATTGCCCGGATAACCGTGTTGTTCTTTTTATTCCTGAAAAATATATAAATGCCCCGGGGCTTAATAACGGGGCAGATTCTGATCCTGCATTTCTGCCCTGTCTCAGGATCGAAGGCGACAGGAGGGCTAGCTGATTCTCTGATCAATCAACCTTAACCATCATGCAATCTGGACAGATCCAGGCGCAGGGTTTGAACTTCCGATTATCCCGTTTGTACAATCGCTTCATTTTTGGACCTGTACCAGTCGGGTGCTTTGTGCTGTTTTTGCAATTCGGATGTTTAGCTGTTGATCCTTTCAAAGTCATATCCAATAGTGTATACACTTTTTAAAAGATAAGGTTAATCGGACAATAAACCAAAGAGATTCTGGCATGCCAAAAACTCCCCAAAGTGAAATACTCAGGTACGTAACAGATTTTCGTTACAAACAGTGCCTTATTATCAGAAATGACGTGAAGATGAGCTGCGGCAAGCGGTGTGCCCAGGCAGCGCATGCATCGATCGGTGCATATAATAATGCTGACAAGTCCCTCCAGAAAGCGTGGCTTTCGGAAGGGCAGAAGAAAGTGGTGCTCAAGGCAAATGACGAGCGAACACTGTACGAACTCAAGGTGATTGCAGAACGGGCCGGAGTCTCTTCGTCCCTGATTCAGGATGCTGGTATGACCGAAATACCCCCGGGCACAATCACGGCCCTCGGACTTGGACCGGCCAGGTCAGAAGATCTCGATAAAATCACCGGCATGCTCACCCTGCTATGAAACAGAGCACATTCCCCCTTGAACTTCTGCTTGGCATGAAGTACTACGCGAGCGATGCCGAAGGTATCGGGGGAAAACTCCGAGCAGCTGCTGAAGATTTTATCGTCGAAGAAATACCGTTACCGGAAAAAGGCGGAACAACCGGTCCTTATCTCATCTGCAGACTTACCAAAACAAACTGGGAGCTCCAGCATGCAATCAAAGAAATTGCAAAACGTCTCGCCATCAGTCACCGGCGGATTGGGTGGGCGGGCACCAAAGATCGCAACGCCATCACCCGGCAGTTGATCTCCCTCTACAAGGTGACGCCAGAGCAGGTATCTGAAGTCAGGCTTAAAGATATTACCCTTGAGCCGGTTGGTCATACGAACGAAGCACTCTCTTTAGGTGATCTGCTGGGAAACCGGTTTTCCATTGCCATACGGGACTGCCTGCCGGATAACCTGGAAGCCCGGGTTCACCTGACCAATGAGACAGCAGTTCAAGGCATTCCGAATTATTTCGGGATCCAGCGTTTCGGTGCAACCCGTCCGGTAACACATCTCGTAGGTGAATGTATCCTCCGGGGTGATTTTGAACAAGCTGTGATGACCTATATTGGCAGGGAATTTTCCGGAGAACCTGAAAATGTCAGGGCTGTCCGTTCAGCTTTTCTCTCTTCGCGGGATATCCAGGCTGCACTCCATGACCTCCCAAAGCAGATGTCCTATGAACGGGCGATGCTCCATTACCTGTTCATGCACCCAAATGATTATTCCGGGGCGCTTCTTGAGCTCCCGCCAAAACTCCTTTCAATGTTTGTCTCAGCATTCCAGTCGTACCTTTTCAACTCTGCCCTGAGCCAGCGGTTTGATGATGGCCACACCCTTTCAGAACCGCTTGCAGGCGACCACCTCATCTTTGCCAATGGGCGGACGGACAGTGTCACTTCGACCAACAGCAATGCAGTCTCCATCCATATCCGGCGCGGGCGGTGCACTATTGCCCTGTTCATGCCCGGAAGAGATCCTTTCGAAGTAAAGAGCGAGGGGGATCTTGCAATCGCGACACTTCTCGAAAAATATGCCATAACCGCAGAAGATTTTAAAAAAGCATCGGTATTTGTCAATACAAAATTCGATGGTGCCTGGCGCCCCATCGCGTTAAAAACCGCTATAGAATTATCCCTTGACAAAAACGATGTCAGGCTGAAATTTTCATTACCCCCCGGCCATTACGCAACAACGGTATGTCGTGAGTTTATGAAGGCAGACCCGGTCCAGATGATTTAATGCCGTGATTCGGCCAAGGCTTTTGCACCACTGATCGCGTCGTTCAGGTTACCAATTTCATCCACGATGTTTAACCTGATCGCGTCTGCACCCCGGATAATTCTCCCGTCATCAATGTCTGATCGGGTGATAGGTCTTTGGGTGATCACATCGGTGATGAAGTTCTCAAAACTATCGTTCACAATTTTTTGTGCATATTGTTGTTCTTCATCGGAGATTGGGCGTGATGTCGTTCCCATGTCTTTTTTGCTGCCCGATTTGACGACGCTGATGTTAAATCCTTCCTTTTCCATCCAGCGGCTGATATCGGAAAATTTCCAGATCACTCCTATTCCGGCAGTGAACGTATCAGGATTTGCGTAAATCCTGTCTGCATGGGCACTGACATAATATGCTGCAGATGTTCCCATATCCCCCATTGAAACGATAACCGGTTTTTTTGATTTCGCATAATCGAGATCGCGGATAATTTCCTGTGCTGCAGCAGGTGTTCCCCCCGGGCTGTTTACCCGTAACACAATCGCTTCAACCATCGGATCATCAGCAGCATTGCGCAGCTGCCTGCCAATCACTTCGCTGCCGATGGTATCAGCATCAGATGCCTGGCCGGTTACCATAGTTCCTTCCATACGTATTACCGTGACACCCATCTGATCATCATGAGAGAAGTAATATGCAGCCACGAGTAAACCGAAGACAACCATGAGGCCGACCAGAATGATGAAAAACCATTTCTTATCGGACCCTGGTTTTGGATGAACTGTCCCCTTTGAGGGTACGTTACGGTCCATGGTTACATCCTCAGAAGAAAGGGTACCGACGCTCCTTATACCCTCTGAAGGAATGGTACTGACCCTCGTAACACCCTCAGAAAGGCTTGCGCTATCCATAGTTCCATCAGCAGACGGAATAGTACCCTCCATGGTTACACCCTGGGATAAAGAATGTCAAATTCTGAGACGAGATTGCTTCCGCACATATAATATTTCTTCAGGTCCAGACGGATCATCTCATCTTCGGTATTGATATGCATACCCCCAACCAGGGATGGAGTGTCGGATCCTCCTACTATGAATGGCAGGTGGATAAGCCGTATCTCATCCACAAGTCTGTCATGGAGCATGTGCCAGTTCAGGGTCGGACCCCCTTCAATCATCAGCTTGTTCACCCCGAATTTATGCTTGAGGATTTTTAAGAGAAGGGGAAGCTCGACATGGGTTTTTCCGGCGACAATAATATGAACCCCTTTCTTCCTGATTGCCTCAACCCGCTCTTTTTCTGCTGCCTCACAAACTGCGATCGCAGTAGGGGCATCAGGACCCAGTACATTCGAATCAAGCGGAAGGTCAGCCATGCTGCACGGGATCACCCGCAACGGACTCTTACCCGGTACCAACCTGACGGTGAGAAATGAATTGTCGATCCGGATCGTGTTGGCACCGACCATAATCGCATCATATTCAGCCCGGGTTGTGTGAAGCAGGATCTCGGTCTCGTGCGCCATGTATTTCATCAGGATTTTAGAAGAAGCTCCTTTCTTGAGGGTAAGTTTCCCATCTGCGGTGATCTCCGACATCATCAGCACATGCGGACGGTCCTTCTTATCAGTCATCGCTATTCCTGCCTACGGTTACATTGGTTGGGTGATATAAAGAAGCTGACGATAGTGGCGATGAGGGTAACTCTGCTGCTCATCAGTCTGAAACAGGGTTTCAGTTGACATAAGACAGCAACTATTAATGGCTTTCATACTCATGAGTTAAGTTATGAACATTACTGCACTCCGCCCAAGGTTTATCCGTTATCTTGAGCCGGTGGCAGATGTTTTTGTCAGGCTTGGAATCACTCCCAACCAGATTTCATTGCTTGCCCTGCTTGCGGGAATTGCCTGTGCTTATCTCTTTTTCCAGGGCCGGTTTATCTGGGGCAGCCTGGCACTGTTCCTGTCTGCGGTTTTTGACCTTGTTGACGGAAGTGTAGCCCGGAAGACCAATTCACATTCAAATTTCGGGGCGGTTTTTGACTGGATTGTCGATAAGTACGTCGATGCACTCGTGTTGCTTGGTATTGGACTGTCCGGTATAGCGATAGTCAGTCAGTTCATAGCGGTACCACCATTTGCGGATTTTGCCATCGTAGCTTTTGCAATCATCGGATCGCTGATGAACACGTTTATAAAACCGGTGGTCTATGCCGAGATTGGATACCGGGAAAAGGTAGAAGGGAAAATTGATGATCCGCTTGAAGGTGTGGGATTTTTCGGCAGACCTGAAACGTTTCTAGTCCTGATTCTTGGGGGTATTTCCGGATATATCTGGGTATCGGTCATCATAATTGCCGTATGTACGAACCTTTCTGCGGTCCAGAGGATTATTTACCTTTACCGAACGCTTTCCTGATCTCACCGGAATAAAGCTGGTAAAGGTCGTCGGCAAAAATTCCGAGTTTTGGTATAATGGTAAAAAGGCCGTATGCAATGAAAACGAGACACACCAGCGCAAGAAGTTCTGCGATTACATTGTGTGCCCAGAAAAAACTTTCGTAACCGAACTCGCCATTGCTGGCAATTTCCGGGTAATACGGAAACCATTGTTCGGTATAGGCAATAATGACAAAAACGTTCCGCAGCAGGTTCAGGAAATAGATAGTCGGAACAATAATGAGGAAGGCATATACTTTCTGACGGATCGTTGTCGGTACTGATGCTGCGACACCCAGCATGATTGCGATGCTCTGGATTCCGGTACAGGCAAGGATAATCTCAACCCGGAATGTGTTTCTTGCAATGATATTCCAGTCTGTAAGAGTGACCGGGTAATTGAGGGCATCGAGTATCCAGACAACCTGCCCCACGACAATTCCTATGAGCCAGTCACCCAGGGCGGGGATGTATTCGAACGGTGCATAGATCAGGAATGCGACAGCTGCTGCCCGGGAAAGGGCCATGACCCGGTCATCCCCGGCAAGGAGATATCCTGCTGTAATGATAAGGAACGGCACTGAGAGGACTGCCATGACGGGATACAGGTAGTTATTTAAAGAGAGGTAATACGGCAGTTCATAGAACAGGGAGAGGACAATAAAGGTCCACCCGATAATTGCAGCATATTTCCGATGGCGACCAGGTATGAGGAATGCAAGAAATCCAATACAGGAGATCAGCACCAGATACTCGATCATTATAGAATTATTCACCCGATACCAAAAAAAGGAATCTGAAGAATCACGCAGTCTGAAGCCTTTTCGTGCTTCGATGGGCCAGGTTACACGTCATTGTGGAGAAATTTACCGGATATGCGTTTTTCCCCGATAAAAGGGTTAATCACCTATGCTTGCGCATGCTATACCGATGTTCTGTCCTGAATGCAAAAGTATGTTAATCTCGTCGGGGGGCCAGTTGAAATGCCGGAAATGTGGTTATATCCGGAAGGTTGATGACAACGATCAGATGAAGCGCAGAGTCGAGCGCAGTGAGAATGAGATCGTTATTGTGGAGGAGGACGGACAGGCAAAGACTATGCCCACTATCCAGATCAAGTGTCCCAAGTGCGCAAACAACCTGGCTATCTGGTGGCTCCGCCAGCTCCGTGCGGCAGATGAAAGCGAGGTCAGGTTCTTTCGTTGCACCAAGTGCGATCACACGTGGAGACAATACGACTAAATACGGACCATACTTTTATCCTGTGTTTTTCCATCCCGTCTGCACAGGTGGTAAGATAAGTACAAGGAGCACCATTAAAACCACCCAAAACATCGTATCATTTTTTCCCTTGCTCCTGGTTCATGTTTTCCCCTTCCGGAACGTACGTGAATCAGATCAGTACATGATTAACCCTTTTCCTGGTTGTGCTTCTTTTCCCGAGGCTTTATCCCCCCTATGCAATCTGCCAAATGAGCGCGAATAGGGAGATCAGATAAGGATGCCCAAAGCAGCATCCTGTAATTGCAAAAGGTCCCAATCTGAATTACGCCGGTAAAATGTCTCTATTGATAAATTATTGCATCGGTAGTTTGGGATTCTTTCGTCGATAATCTGACAGTGGTACTCCTTCCCTGATAATTTTCCGGGCATCCTTTTCGGATACTGGCGTAAAATAATCCTCGATCCAGGATTGTTTAATGAGGGTTGGATCCTGAATCCATTTTTTAGATCTGCTACCCCAATAAGAATATTGGCCGTTAAATCGTATCAGAAACGTTGAATCTAAAGTGACATGCCCGGGTAATATGAAATACTGTGTTTTCGTCTTCATGACGTATCGACCATGATACCTGTCGTGGGCAGAAGATTCGATGAAAGGGTGTTTAGGGTGGTACCGAATCCGGATCTTCCTTGATCGATTATCTGTCCAGATACCTGATATAGTCTGGCAAGGCAGCGATGCAAAGCATTTCTTATTATTGCATAGGTTCAATTTTGTCAATCTGGCTCAGAACTCAATTCCATCAGATTTTGGCTCTGGAGAATTCCTTTTCCATTGATATGAAACTCAGGATGCAGGTGTGAAGGAGGGGATAGGGCCTGTTCTCCCATACCGCCCCAGTACCTGGGGATGATGACGTAGTACTTGTCCCGGGGTTATCGCATTGGGGAGCCACAGAGGCTGGGGTGAAACCCCCTTTTTGAGTATAACTTGTAATTGAGCATTTCCCATGAAAATTGAACTATTCTGGTATGATACGAGATTTTTTTTCACACGCCTCCATTTACGATGATTGCCGCCGCCCCCGAAGGGTCGCCCCGCGGCGGATCAGTAACAAACAATTCAAAAAAACCCTGCCCGCCGTGCCTCAGAGTGGCTTGAAGCGGAGTACCATCGTATAGATTACGATTTTCATGGTTCGGGTGTGAACCACATAGATTCACGTCTGTTTCTACAGAGTCCAATTTTTTTAATACTATACCTGAACTGGTGTCCACAGCGTCTAATCAAAATCACAGCATTTTTTTTAAAATTCCCGTAAATTGAACACGATCAGCCGATGAAAGAAAAATGCCTTTCCATAAAAGAGAGAAGCTTTTAATGAAAATGTATTTTCCACGGCAGAACCACCCCTGTGCCTCTGTGTTTCGGCACCTCAATGTTCACTTCACAAGAAACAGTTACTCATGACGTGCGTTGATGAAGGGACGGATTTTCTCGGGTTCATCTCTCAATTCCTGAAGAACACCACATCTGGGTATGCTCTTTTGTGAACGGTTAATCCAATCACACCGTTGCCAGGCAACAGACCGGAACGGCAACAAATGAAAGCGCGCTGCTTTTCTCCACCGGCGCTTATCGGGGAAGCAATACGGGACACCTGATTTTAGCAAAAGGCAGTATCATCGCTCTATCTGACTTTTTTGTATCAGTCATCAGCACAGTGATATGCTGATCAATGAATTCTCCTTCCCGGGAAGATTCCCTCTCTATTTGACTGCCATGATCTTCAGGACCGGTTTGTGCCAATCGAGCCCGAAAAACGGCGTCGGAAAAATATGAACCCGGGTTACCGCGTATGAATGCAGGGAACCGATCACGGGATTCTTGGAATATGCATTGAGCACAGAAAAACTAACCCAACTTTTTAAATACTGTTTTGTGGCATTTATAAATATGAAGGTCAGGCCGGAAGATTCCCTCAAGATCGAAAACATTGTCGCATCAGCCAAGGTGACTGATTATCTGGATCTACCGATGCTTGCATCGAAGATTGATGGCGCCGAATATAACAAAAAGCGGTTCCCCGGCGTTGTTCTCCGTATGCAGGATCCCAAGATCGCAGCGCTTGTATTTGGATCAGGCAAAGTGGTGCTCACTGGTGCAAAGAGCGTCAGCAGCTTAAGCAAAGGTCTGAATATTCTTGGAGATAAGTTGCGGGAACTTGGCATTGATATCCCCAAGAAACTTGAATACAAGATCCAGAATATTGTAACATCTGCCGATCTCGCAACACCCATTAACCTGAATAAGATTGCCGTGGGATTCAACCTTGATAAGATCGAATATGAACCGGAACAATTCCCCGGACTTGTTTACCGCCTTGACGTCCCAAAAGTGGTGGTTCTTCTTTTCGGGTCTGGCAAATTGATTATCACTGGCGGTAAGGAACCTGATGACGCCAAGAAAGCTGTTGTTAAGATCCTGTCAGATCTCCGAAGCCTCGGTTTGATCTCATAAATTTTTTATACCATCTGCTTTACCAATTGGTAATATTTATTGAATATTCCTTATATATCCTGACAAAGTCACTGAAGGAATTAATAATATTCTATATATAAATATTTTGTCAATCGCCTAACAATAAAGAAGCCTATATATGAATAATTACATAATAAATGTGTAAAGTTATTGTTTATATTCCGGATGTGATGCATGAGAACCGAAAATGTGATGTATTTTACTGAAAAAGAGGAGGAATTTGCAAACCTCCTCATTGAGATTGGAACCAAAAGAAATGTGGCCAAAGTGCTGGTATTTCTGGCAAACACACCCGAAGCTACCTCGAGGGCGATTGAGCGGGGAACAGATCTCCGGCAGCCCGAAGTCAGCATTGCCATGCGGTACCTTATAGAGCAAAACTGGATATCCAGCAGGGAGAGCAAGGCAGAAAGTAAAGGACGCCCTGTCAAGATTTACGAGCTTGCCAGACCGATCCAGGAAATCATGGACAGTATTGAAAAAGAGAAGAAAAAAGAAGCGACTACCCAACTTGCCCTTGTCCAGAAGTTACGGGAATACGTCCGCTGAAGTAATTATCCTGCACTTTTTTTCATTGCCGACAATTACGGTGGTTTTCTTGGTAAAACTGCAGAATAATCCACACTCGACAACGCCGGGCACTCGTATGATTATATCTTCCAGTTCGTCTGGATTGGCAATTTCTTTAAACTGACAATCAAGGATAAAATTACCATTGTCGGTTATGACCGGTCCATCCTTTTTGATTCCATCACGAAGTCGGGGGACACAGCTGAGGCTACGGAGCTGATTCATAACAGGGTGTATGGCAAAGGGGATCACTTCAATGGGAACAAATCCTGAGAGGACTGGTACTATTTTCTGTTCATCGACAACAACCACAAAGCGGACTGCAGCTGCTGCAACGCATTTCTCCCTGGTGAGTGCAGCACCCCTGCCTTTTATCAGACGAAGACACGGGTCAACCTGGTCTGCGCCATCGATGGCAAGATCAAGCACCGGTGCCTCATCAAGCGTGGTAAGCGGAATGCCGTATTCATGAGCAGTACGTGCTGTCTGGTACGAAGTTGGAACACCTTTTATCTTTAATCCTTCCTGAACCCTGCAGGATAAGCGTTCGATGGCATAAAAAACCGTGGAACCCGTACCCAGGCCAAGGACCATTCCGTCCCTGGCCATATCGGCCGCCAGATATCCTGCAGCACTTTTTGCTGCAGTAAGTGCCTGTGCTGTATCGTCCATCTACCAGATAATTATCGGTTTTGCGTAATTAATACTGGCGATATCCTGGTCCGGATTTCTCTGCCAGAGATCTACCGGATGAGGACAATAGCAAACCCTTTGGTAAAAACCGGCGGGTCTCGTATGTCTGAAGTATTCTGTCACCAGATCGAATAATTGATAAAAAAACAATCACTCTGAAAACAGTATTCTTGCCTCATCTTCTGCTTTATACGCTGTGCAATCGAGAGTGATCGGGGTAATTGAGACATTTCCTTTCCGGATTGCATGCACATCTGTCCCATCCTCCGCATCTTCAATAAGAGGACCATTGATCCAGAAGTACGGCCGACCCCGCGGATCAAATCGTTTCTCAACGCCGGTATGAAACAGTTTCCGGGCAAGCCGGGTGACTTCATAGCCACCTTTCACCACTGAGGGAATATTGACATTGATCACATCTGCATGAGGACAGAACCCCCGGGCCAGTATTCGGGATACAACATCCCGGACAATTCCTTTTGCAGCATCAAAGTTTTGTCCATGATAACGGGGGTCATCGAATTTGTCACCCTGGTCTTCGACCTGAAGCGAGAATGCAACCCCTTTTGTTCCCTGGTTGGATCCTTCCAGGGCAGCACCAACAGTGCCTGAGGTCATAATTGATTCAAAGGAGAGGTTCTCGCCAATATTGATCCCGCTTACAATGAGCGCCGGGCTGAGCCTGAGTGCGTAGAGCCCGATAATGACAGCGTCCGTGGGTTTGCCGGCCACGGACCATGCCGGGGTACCATTCATGGTAACCCGGGTTGCCCGCAACGGTTCAAAGATCGAAATCGATCTCCCGACTGCACTCTGCTGGGTTGCCGGTGCAACGACGGTCACGTCGGCAATCGGTGCAAGAGCTTCGTAAGCGGCCCAGAGCCCGACAGAACTCACGCCATCATCATTGGTCAGCAGGATCGAGGGTTTCATGTGCATTCACGTATGAACTGCACCCTCAAATAGTTCACCGATCGGATAGGGTAATTTTCTTTCAGCGCAAAGAGAACAGTGATGAAGGTCCTTCTTGCTGAATATGCGTCAGCTCATGACTCTTCGCTTGCTCCTGAAGGTGCTGCAATGCTCTCGGTTCTGAAGCAGAGTTTCGAGCGCTGTGGATATGAGGTCGTTGTGCCCGGCAACGGGGACTTTGGCGCGGAGATAGAACGCATTGCTCACTCGTGTGCCATGGGGCTCGTGATAGCCCCGGATTACCTGCTTGCGCGGTACACACAGATCCTTGAGCAGCACACGCATAACCTTGGGTGCGGTTTTATGACGGCTGCACTCTGTGCCAACAAGGTGCAGACCGAAAAGATCCTGCGTTCCCACATGGTGACCGTGCCGGCAGAAGCTTCTGCAGGAAAGCGGGTGATAAAACCGGTAAAAGGATGTGGTGCGCAGGGTGTGCGCATATCAGATGGTCCAACCGCAGCGGGGGAATTCTCGCAAAAATATATTGAGGGTGAACACTTTTCGGTGAGTATTGTTGCAAGCCGGGTGGTGGGTGATGCGTGCCTGTATTTCTCAGGGAAACCCCCTCTTGTACTTGCGGTAAACAGGCAATATATTGAAACAGGAAGTGACGGCTCGATACATTACCATGGTGGTGAGACACCGGCGCATCCCGCTCGCGAAGAAGAAATCATTGAGGTTGCCAAAAATGTGGTCGAGATCCTCGGGTGCCAGGGATATTGCGGAATTGATGTTGTTGTTGCCGATAAGGTATATGTCGTGGATGTTAACCCGAGGATCACCACCAGTCTGGTTGGCATTGCAGCCTGCATGAAAGAAGAGATTGCCAATATTCTTGTAGCGGCATCGAAAGGCGGGGGGCCGGTCCAGGTGCACCTGACCGGCAGTGTCCGTTTTGACACGCAGGGGAAGGTCACACGGATATGATTGGGATCGATGTGGGGGGTGCCAATCTCAAAGTCGTTGATGATACTGGTCCTCACCTTCATTACTGCCCGCTCTGGGAAGGGGCACCGCTCACGACCCTGCTGAACAGGTATGTCACTGAACCCGATAGTCCGGCAGCTGTTGTGATGAGCGGTGAACTGGCTGACTGTTTTGAGAGTAAGATAGAGGGCATCTCCTTTATTGTGAATGCAGTCAGGAACGCGTTTCATTCTGCCCGGTTTTATGGCACTGACGGGCAGTTTCACGAACGTGCTGTGCCTCAGCTTGCAGCCGCGAACTGGCTCGCCTCGGCAGATTACCTGCGGGAAGCGTATCCGGAAGCGGTTCTTCTGGATATCGGCAGCACAACAGCCGATATTATCCCTCTCATGCGTTTTGAATCAATGAAGGGCTTAACCGATCTCCTGCGGCTCCAGAAGGGATATCTCATCTATACGGGAATGCTCAGAGGGAGTATTGCCACGCTCCTGCAATCAGTCACCCTTGACATGGTACTTACTCCGGTGAGTTCTGAGTATTTTGCTATAAGTGCAGATGCACATCTTGTCCTGGGGCATATCACTCCCTCCCAGTATACTTGTGATACACCGGATAAGAAAGAAAAGACCAAAAAAGCAGCACTTCGACGGCTCGCCAGGGTTGTCTGTGCGGACCTTGACGAGATCGGACACGAGGGTGCATACCAGATTGCTGAACAGTTCTGGGAAAAGCAGTGGGGATTGATCTGCGATCAGGTGCAGCGTGTTGCAGTACAGTCCGCTGCCCGGCAGATAATCGTAGGGGGTATTGGAGCGCATTTGTTCTCCCGGGAACTGGATGGAATTGATCTCACAAAAAAACTGGGTCCGTATGCTGATGCCCTGCCTGCATTTTCTGTTCGCGAGGTGGCTCTACGGGGCAAAAATTCATGAGAAGTGTTATGGAAGGTCTTAAAAGAGCAGTGGTTTTTATGACCTCCGCGTTTTCCTGGATGGTCATACTATGCTGAAACTATGGCAGATAAGCCTCATTCTGGTTACTGGTTCCCTTGCGATTACCGTACTAGTATGGAGTCTGGGTCTTCCGTTCTTCTTTGTCTTTCTCTTCATTCCGCTCATTCCTTTTTTCTGGAGGAAGGAGATTGTCCGGCGCTGCCCGGTATGCGGATGGGAAACCACAGGCAGCGAGCGCTTCTGTCCCTGGGATGCGACTCCCCTCACCGATGCGGGCAGCGAGCTCGGAGAGTGAAATGATCGACAAAGGAAGACTGATCCCAAAAAGGTTCGTTATGGTAATGTCCGGATATGACCCGTGCATATAATTTCGTACGGTACCACGGTCAATAACTATTCCCAGATGCAGCAGATTTACCGCTACACGGTTAAACGGCATCGTTGCTCCAAGAGTTCTGCAGAGATCTATGAGAGGAGATCCGATTCTCGTACCCGGGTAGAAGGGTTCATCGGCAAAACAAATCGTGTTGCACTCACGGCATGAAAACCGTTTCACTGATACATGAACCGGATGCCGGGTGTTCCCCTCCAGCAAAACCGCGAACTGCTTCCTTTTTGTATCGTATCCGGATAGTTTTCCACCACATACCGGACAGGAATTGCGGGTTTCAAAAAGTATTCCCTCACCTGCCAGAAGACCACTCTGGACGATATCAATAATGAGGGGTGGAATGCGCAGGGGTTTCATAGTGTGCGCGAACCTCGTACTCCGGATATAAGATAACGGTTAACATCATCCAATTGGTAAATTACTTTGGTTAGTTGATATTTCATAGTAAAAGCTGAATAAAATTTGTAACCCACCGCTATTAATCACTTTTGGCACAAAATTCATTATGTTTAAATAGGGTCAAACCAAATTTTTTTCGTTCGAGGTTAGAACATGGATATGAATTACGTACCAACCACGTGTCCGTATTGCGGGACCGGCTGCGGCTTCAACCTTGTTGTCAAAGACAAGAAGGTTGTAGGAGTCGCACCGTGGCACCGCAACCCGGTTAACGACGGCAAGCTCTGCCCGAAGGGCAACTATGCCGCAGAATTTATCAACAGCCCGGACCGCCTGACAAAGCCGCTCATCAAGAAGGATGGGAAATTTGTCGAGGCGAGCTGGGATGAAGCATACAAGCTGATCGCTGATAATTTCAAAAAGTACCAGGGCGAGCAGAGCGCCTGCCTTGCGTCAGCCCGTGTCTCCAATGAGGAGAACTACCTGATGCAGAAGTTTGCCCGGGCTGTCTTAAAGACCCCCAACATCGACCACTGCGCCCGTCTCTGCCATGCATCGACGGTCGTCGGTCTGGCCGGAGCGTTCGGGTCCGGTGCAATGACCCAGTCGATCGCAGATATAGCTGAATCCAAGTGTCTCCTGATTATCGGCAGCAACACTTTTGAGACCCACCCGCTGATCGGTCGCCGCGTCATGCAGGCTAAGGCGAAGGGAGCAAAAGTCATCTACGCTGACCCGCGGTTCACCCCAACGGCAAAGCAGGCAGACCTGTACCTTCCGTTTTACTCCGGAACTGATGTTGCAATCCTCAACTGCTTCATGCACCAGATCCTGAAGAACGGATGGGAGAACAAGGACTTCGTTGCGAAACGGACCAAGGATTTCGAAAAGGTCAAAGAGATCGTCATGAAGGACGCCTATAGTCCGGCAAACGTCTCGAAGGTCAGCGGTATTCCCGAAAAGGACCTCATCACTGCAGCAGAATGGTTTGGCAAATCCGGCCAGTCCGCGGTCCTCTACTCGATGGGTATCACGCAGCACACAACCGGTGTCGACAATGTCAAGTCGATCGCCAACCTCCAGATGCTGACCGGCAACCTCGGCAGACCCGGTACCGGCATCTGTGCACTGCGGGGCCAGAACAACGTGCAGGGTGCCTGCGACATGGGAGCGCTTGCAAACGTGTATTCCGGGTACCAGGCAGTTATCGTCCCCGAGAATAAGAAGAAGATGGAGGATGCCTGGGGCTGCCAGATAGCTGAGGGGAAAGTCGGTCTGACCGTCACCAAGCTGATCAATGTACTTGCTGACGAGCCCGGCAAGGTCAAGTGCGTCTACATCATGGGTGAGAACCCGATGATCTCCGACCCCGATCTCCACCATGTTGAGAAGGCAATGAAGAATGTCGAGTTCATGGTGGTGCAGGATATCTTCCTGACCGAGACGGCCCAGTTTGCCAACGTTGTGTTACCAGCAGCCTGCTATGCCGAGAAGGACGGTACCCAGACCAACACCGAGCGCCGTGTCCAGAAGTGGAGGAAAGCCCAGGACCCGCCCGGCGAGGCAAAAGCCGACTGGCAGATCTTCTGCGAGCTCGCAAAACACATGGGATTCGAGAAACAGTTCCCCTACAAGAGTGCTGAAGAAGTATTCACTGAGATCTCCAAGGTCACCCCGTCCTATGGCGGAATGAACTATGCACGGCTCGAGAAACCCGAAGCCCTGCACTGGCCGTGCCCGACGGTTGAGCACCCGGGAACCCCGATCCTGCACAAGGAGAAGTTCACCCACCCGGACGGACTGGGTATCTTCACACCAATCGAGTTCAAATACCCGGCTGAAGTTCCGGACAAGGACTACCCGCTGATCCTGACTACCGGGCGCTGTATCTGGCAGTGGCACACCGGTACCATGACCCGCCGCTCCGAGAGTCTCGAACGCGAAGAACCCACCGGCTGGGTCGAGCTCAACCCGGAGGACGCAAAAGCCCTCAACATCAAGGACAAGGAGATGGTCAAGGCCATCACCCGCAGAGGGGAGGTCAAGATAGGTGCACGGGTCACCCCCAACATCAAGAAAGGTGTAGCCTTCATCCCGTTCCACTACGTGGAATGTGCAGCCAACACGCTGACCAACAATGCGCTTGACCCGGTGGCAAGTATACCGGAGTTCAAGGCCTGTGCTGTGCGGATAGAGAAGATCGCGGAGGCGAAGTAACATGGCAAAGAAAGGCGATATGCTCTACGCATGGACCAACGACGCTGACATCAAGAAGAAGGCAGAACTCGGCGGTGCGGTGACCGCACTCTGGAAACACGCTCTTGAAACAAAGGTCGTTGATGCGGTCCTTGCTGTCAAGAAAGGCACTGACCTGTACGATGCACAACCCGTGCTCATCACTGATGCAAAGGATCTGGCCCAGACCGCTGGATCACTCCACTGTGGAACACTCCTGCTGCCAAAACTCGTCAAGAAATACCTTGACGGTGCAAAGATCAAGAAGATTGGTGTCACGGTCAAGGGTTGCGACGCAATGGCGTTCTATGAACTTGCCAAGCGCAAGCAGGTCAACCTCGACAACGTGGTCATGATAGGTGTCAACTGCGGTGGTTCGGTCAGCCCGATCCTTGCCCGCAAAATGATTACCGATAAATTCGGGGTTGACCCGGACAAGGTCCACAAGGAAGAGATCGACAAGGGCCAGTTCATCATCGAGTACGAAGGCGGCCACAAAGGCATCTCCATCGATGAGCTCGAAGAGGCAGGCTATGGCCGCAGGTCCAACTGCCGCCGCTGTAAGATGAAGATCCCGCGACAGGCAGACCTCGCCTGCGGGAACTGGGGTGTCATCGGCGACAAGGCCGGTAAGGCAACCTTTGTGGAAGTCTGCAGCGAGAAGGGTGCAAACCTGGTCAGCGGAGCAGTGAAATCCGGTGTCCTTGCAACTGAAGCTGCAAATCCCAAGGGTCTTGAGATCCGGGGCAAAGTCGAGGGCGCAATGTTCAAACTCGGCGACAAGTGGAGGAAGCACGACTTTGAAGCCCTTGGTGAAGGTAAAGACCGCCTAAAGAAGATCATGAAGGAGACTTCACGGTGCATCAAGTGCTACTCGTGCATTGAAGCCTGTCCCATCTGTTATTGTGAGGATTGCACAACCAAGAATCCCGCATATGTCAAACCCGGCGAACTTCCGCCCAATTTCATGTTCCACCTCATCCGGTTTGCCCATATCGCGGACTCCTGTGTGAACTGTGGCCAGTGCGAAGAACTCTGCCCGGCAGAAATCCCCAACGCACTCTTCATGCACGCACAACAGGTTGAACTCGAAAAGATGTTCGGTCATGTCCCCGGCGTGAACATGGAACTCCCGCTCCTTGCTATGGTCGAGGAGAAAGAGGAGCGTGCACGGCTGCACAATACCGGCAGCGACATGATCTACGAGAACGTGTTCAATCCAATGCCAAAATAATTTTTTCCTTTTTTTTTATTTTTCCGTTGCATACAGAGACTACAGAGAAATATCCCATTCCATGGATTCCCCATTTTGAGCACAGTACATTCCAATAAAAAATCGCGGTTAATCAAATAGGGGATTTTCTTATGTCTCTTTATCTGAATAGCTGAAAAAAAACTTTGGAGCTTTTGGAGGCAGGATTTTTTTAAAGCAGGAAAGAAACTGTCCGTCCAGGGAGAAAGGCTACATTACGTTGCCAGATCCGATTCTTCTTCCATGTACAAAAAAAAGGAATTATTTCTTCCATTTGAACATGGGGATCAAAGGTCTCAGTAGATCAGGTTCCTCGTCAAATACTGAAAGTTTTTTTGAGCTGGAAAAGAGTCTTTTGTTTTCATTGCTATAGGTTATTTTAATTTTAATCTCCTGAACCATTGCGCCCAGGAAATATTCATAGACCGAGTCCACATCAAGCGAGGCAATATCAAATTCTCTATTACTGGGTATCAGGGTAACGTGAATATTTTCTGCCCGTGCGTTTCCGTTATTTGTCAGGATAATACTTTTTGCTTCGTCGCCGAGCTTTACCACGACTTCCGGAATTCCCGTGGTGTCCTGCATAATCATCAACGACATAACAATGGCAATGAAGATCATCCCGACAATTCCTGCAAGGTACATATCTAAAAAGGCCGAAATGATGGTAACGATTATACCGAGAACAAGAATGATCTGTATTCTTTTATCCATAGATCCTCTTATCCCCGCACCTTTTTTTGTTTAACGGTTTGGTTTTGATGTTGGGGATGCAAAAAATTTTTAGGTGCAGCAAAAATTAATTTGACCTTTTTAAAAGAATGATTTCCCGAAAAAACCAGGAAGAAGTATAAGAATCTCTCAAGGATCATGTTCTCCGCAAGTTTCGTCAATCGACGTAATCACATCGCGCGTTGTGGATATTCGGTAATATTGCCGTTACCAGAAAGGATATATTCTGGTAATAAATTGAAAAAAGTTGCATGAAAATAGTTAAAAAATTAAAATTGTTAATTGTTTTAGTTTATTCCCCTTCAGAAAAAGATTTCAAGGATCTTTCCTTCAATCTGACTCTATTTGGCAAACAATCCGAAAATTATTAATAACCCTCAAAAAAGAGTGTAAATTGACCTATACGAAAAGTGATTTAATACGTTGCTGGTATAGGTTGAAACGTTTCAGAGGTGTTTAAAAGAATGGTGTTTCATCCTCCGGTAGCAATCGTCGCAAAGGCTGGCGATGCCGGTAAGTACAAAGTAGGCCTTCCCGCATGGAACATGGTTATTCGTGGATTCATGTCCGGCGCATACATCGCTATGGGTGGGGCTCTTGCAACAGTGTGCAGTACAGGAATTGCCTATTCAGCCGCTCAGATAACAGCGGGAGCAGTTCCTGGTGGTTTTGCATCAGCAGGTATGGCACAGCTTGTTCTGGGAGCAGTGTTCCCGGTTGGGCTTATCATCACCGTGCTTACGGGTGCTGAGCTCTTCACAGGGGACGCAATGCTTGCCCCGATGGCCGCATTCATCCACAAGATCAGCTGGGCACAAGTCCTGACCCTGTGGGTCTTTGTCTACATAGGGAACCTGATAGGCTCACTCTTCTGGGCATACCTTATGGCAAACGGTCCCTTCGTAACATGGGATGCAGCTGGCGCAGCCACGATTACTGCGTTTGGTACCAGGGCTATTGCCATTGCTGGTGCAAAGGTAAGTTATGTCGGCATGATGGGCATGTGGTCAGCATTCCTCAAGGCAATTGGTTGCAACTATCTTGTCAACCTCGCTATCCTCCTTGGGATTTGTTCAGATGACATGGTTGGGAAATTCTTCGGAATCTGGTTCCCGATCATGGCCTTCGTTTCCAGCGGACTGGAACACTCCATTGCCAACATGTATTTCATCCCCGCAGGTATCTTAACCTCAATGCTGACCGGTGTTCCAACCACAGCAAATTGGGTCAACATGTGGACAGCAAACGTCTTAATTGTCACGCTGGGCAACATCGTCGGCGGACTGTTCTTCGTTGGTATTCTCTACTGGGTTGCGTTCAAGAAAGAGATCGCAGCACTGAAGTAGATTAACCACACATACTATTTTTTAATGAGAATTGGAAATGTTGAGGTGAAGGTCTCAATCGTCGCTGTTGCGGTGTTTGTGTTCTTCACCATTTTTTTACTGTTTGCATCCTTGTACAGTCCTGAAGTGAGATCCCAGCTTATCTGGATGATCCCCGCTCTGTTCCTGCTGCTTGTTATCCCCATAGCCCTCAATTACATGAGCCGGAGCGAGTACAATAATCTCGAGCCGATCTATGAGGCAGAAGCTAAGACGGTCCGGATCAAGCTGATCAATGAGAGTATGGTGGGAAAACCTGTACGGATTGAAGGCGTCGTGGAAAGAGTTTATTTCCAGTTCCTGAACCGTCCCCAGTATCTTGTTGCAGACCGTTCCGGTGCGATATCGGTCAAGATGTTTACCAGCTCGCCAGAGGACATAAAAGTGAATGATGTTGTTGAAGTTCTCGGTCAGGTAATCAAGCGGTATGTTGTCACCGGCGATCCGGTCGTCAACTGCGTCTCGATCAGAAAAATTGACAAATCCTGAATTATTTAAAAAAACCGAATTATTATCATATTTTTTAGTTCGTACCTCAAAAATATTCTCCGGAGAAGGTTCTTATGGAAGAAAAATCCAGGCAGGATTTCGATCAACCCCAACAATCCGATAATCGTATGCACCGCTGGCTGGAACTGGCCATTCCCCTTTTTTCATTCGGGGGGATCCTCATTGCATTCCTTCTCCTGGACCAGGGATACCTCATGAGTTTCCGTATCGCTGCAGCCGGGTGTATACTAGCTTCCTTTATCCTTGCCTACCTTGCCTGGATACGTCCAAAAAAGGACATCGTTGCGCTTACAACCCCGTTGTATTCAATTATTTTTTTTGTCCTTCCCTCCGACCTGATACCCGATTTGATCCTCCCGATCCTGTATGCAATAAGTCTTACCATCCTCCTGGTGCGGCTGAAGTACCGCTTTGGCAAACCCGGCACAGCAGTATCCATGGGCAGGGAACTTGGGGGAACGTTAAAAACCTACATAGACCAGACACGGGAATCGTTGAAAAATATTTCTCCTGATACTGCCCACAACGCAACGCTGGCATTTGTCCAGTTTGCTCAGGGAGATTATGTGAAAGTTGCAAGGATTTCAGAAACAGTAACCGGGAACGGTGATACTGCAGGGTGTGATCAATGCCTGGCCCGGGCATTCAGCATTGTGAAAGAACATGCTGCCCTCCTGGACAAGTCACTTCCCCGCCCGTTTACCTATCTGGTGTTTAATCCGGAACATGCGGATCTGCTGGCAAAACACCTGCCCCCTGACCAGGACGATGATCACGAATTTTACCTGGCACTGGACAATGCCCTTCTCCTGCTCTACAGCGCTGGATGGAATGGATCCGAACAGGACCGTCCCCACCTCCTGTCACGCCAGCCATTTGCGCAAAAACTCATGGACTATCAGTAACACCGTTGGGCTTTTTTTTAAAGATTAGCCTGAAAAGATTGATGACATTGAGTTCATTTTGTCCCATGAACATCGATGAAATTTTTTTAGAGTTCCCCACCTCAGGGCCTTTTTAGAGGCACGGCGGAGCAGGAAGGTATCAGCATTTTAATCAGGTCAATCGTCTCCAGGGTGTTTTTGGGGAGGGTGGTGCCCTATCGAAATAGTAAGGAGCGCACTCTGTCGGATATTTCTGAATAATCGACTGACAACAAGGACCTCCTCATAAAAAATTTCCTGATGCTTCAGGCTTTTTAAATGAATACTCTCCTCCGGATTCTAAAGAACCGTTGCTGCAGTAACCGGGCAATTAAATGTAATGATAATTGCAGACGTTTCCCCGCAGGACGATCTCAGAAACCCGGAGAAAGACCCTCGTTCAGGGAACGCTTTTTTTCCCTGTTGAGCCCTCCCACGTAGTCCTCGAACTTATGGATGCGGGTGCTGACCGGGAACGGGATGCCGATGGTGCTGATGATTGCATCACCCTGGTCAAGGGTCTGGATCTCGATCTCCATCTTCGAGAGGTCCTGTTTGGCGCTGCCCATGATGATGTCCCGGTCGCCCCGGTCGCCGAGGCCCATGACGACAAAGGTGTTGATCTGGGCGAGCACTTTCTGGTCAATGTTCTTGGGCTGCTGGGTCACGACACAGAGCCCGACCCCGAACTTCCGCCCCTCCATCGCGCACTCCCGGAAGATCTGGGTACTTGAACCCCCGGCACCCAGCACCCGCTGGGCTTCTTCGATGGTGATGAGTACTCTTTTCTGTTCGGTGGGTTCTGTGTCAATCCCGAACTCTTCGGCCGATGTGCGGTGTGCCTGCATTATCCTCCGGGTGATCATGGAAAGCACGAACAGCTCGCTGCGCTCTCCCATCCGCGGAATATCGATGAGGACAACTTTGTTGCCATGAAGGAAACGGAGTATCTCTGCTACGCACGAGCCCGATTCCCTGAAGAATTTGCGGTTGCCCGTCACGATGTTTTTCAGGCGACGCTGGATGACCTCAAGGGTGCCAGGGTGATAGGCTGCGAGTTTTTCTGCGATCTTCGGGTATGGCCCGGTGTACTGGTTGCCCCTCCCCTCCTCCTGGAGCGTGCCGACCTGTGCTTTCAGGAAGAACGGAATGATCTCGCGTCCCGGGAACTCATCGAGGGACTCGACGACGTCCCACTGGGCAGGCGAGAGGTCGTAGAGCAGGCCGAGATCGGTCATCCGGAAATCATCGTAGTCGAGCCAGAGGCTGTTGAGCGAGTACTTCTTCCGGTCGCTCTCGCTGATGGTGAAGACCGCGAGGCCTTCCATACCGGCATTGTAATGGACCAGCCCGAGCGTCCGTTCCCCGGTGCTGGACTGCCCGCCCCGCACGTACTCACCATGGGGATCGACCATCAGGAGGCCGAACTTCTGCATCTTCATGCAGGAAGCACAGAACGTCTTCATGAAGTTGGACTTGCCCATGCCGGTTGTTGCAAAGACACCCATGTGCTGCGGGAGGACCCTGCTCGGGATTTTGACGGGGAGATCCTTAAGGACACCCTGCCCGGTCCGCATGACCCCTACCTCGATATCCCCCATGACTTTCGTGAGGAAGGCAAAGTCCTCGGCTTCCGGGATCTTCACTTCCGAGAACTTGGTCGGGACGGTGCGGGGTTTCCGGAAGATGCCATTCTCGTCGACAAAACCCAGAGGCACGGCCTCGACCCCGATAAACACATCCTCTCCAAGACCGTAGAAGTGCTCGCTGAACGGGCGGGTGTCCCAGCGTTCATCGGCAAAGTTGCTCTCGTGGACAAGGTCGCTCACCTTTGCATAGAACGAGTACCTCTTGGCAGTATCCGTGATCTTCAGGATATCCCCGACGAAGAGTTTTGCCGCATGGGGGATGATGAAGCGGTAGGAGAGCACGCTCCTGCCGATCAGCCTGAATTTCGTTGCGTCCACATTTTCAATATCGTTCAAACTCACCATGTAAATCACCAAAGAGGTCTTCAAAGGCCTTGTTCTGCATTCCCTGTTTCGCGAGCCCGGCTATTATGTCCTGCTGTATCTGTGTCACGAGCGGTTCATCGATGAGGCACGTGCGGTGGGCGTCAAGGAGCGGGTAGGGGTAGCCGGGGATCCTCCCGTCATCGGCATAGGCTGCAAGGGCCTGCATGGTTGCAGCAGCAGTCTCCTCACCATTCCCTTTTGGCAGATCGATCTTCATCGGCCGGCTTACCCGTGAATGGAGCGAGGCGATGTAGAGCTCGCCATGCCTCCCCTGACGGTACTCCGTATGATCCGGAAGGTGTTCATCCACCTTCGCCCACCACGGACCGGAGATCCCGAGGCGTGCCGCAAGCCCTCCCATTGCGGGAAGGAGCGGGTGTCCGCCACCCCAGGTTACCCGGGTCCGCTTTGCGATGGCGGCCAGGAGAACGTTGCGTTCCTGCGCTGTAGTAATGATCTCAGCGAGGACCGGCTCGTGGTTCTGGCTCGAGACCCGCAGTGCACCGTCTAGGAGAAGGAGTGCTCCCTCAGGCAGCGTCCTGACCGCCTGAAGAGCGACCCAGTACTCCAGCGTGTCGCGGAGGATGGCAGATGCCCGCTCGGGATCGGCGTTGTCCAGACCCTTGTGGGGCGGGATGCCGAAACAGTCCAGGTAGAGTTCGTCGAAGTCCCGGTTCCGGTGACCCGGCCCGATGGTGACGAGCGTGAGGGGAGTAATGGAACGGTTGTGGCGTTCACTGTTGAGAAACGTTGTCTGCACTGCGCGGATTGCTGCTATGGCAACACTGCCCCCTTCCAGGACCATCGTGTTGCTCCCGTCAACTGCCGTCACCATGCCGGAGCGGCCGGGTGGTATCGGGTGGATATCTTCCCGGTTGATCCCGCTCTCCTGTGCGAACTTCCGGACAAGATCTTCCGGGACATGCTCCGTGATCCGCCGGAGCGCCTTGTCAAACGACTCTTCGTAGGATTTCTTCAATCCCCCACCTCCCGGACCCGGCTCACCATATCTGTGCCCATCTCGACGATCAGCGTATTGGCAAACTCCCCCTGCATCTCCGCGATATGGGAGATCAGGAGGATCTGCGGGAAGCGTGACTCCTGCGTCCGCAAGGCAGTGAGCAGGTTGTTCCTCCGTTCCTCGTCCTGGCTCCCGAAGATCTCATCGAAGATCAAAAACGTGCTCTCGTGCACGCCGTGGAGCTCGGCAAGGTAGCGGGAGAGGGCGATCCGGAGGGCGACGGCAATGTCGTCCTGTTCCCCGCCGCTGAAGCGCTCGATGGGATAATCGTTGTCGATGTCGCGGACGAGCAGGTTGAAATCCTCGTCAAGGAGCACTTGTTCATAGCGCCCGCCCGTGATCTCGCTGATGATCCGGCTCACCTCCCCTTCCAGCCGGCTCCGCACGACCTGCATGAGATAGATCACATAATCGCTTATCAGGCTGCGGGTCAGTCTCAGGAGTTCGATCTCCTCTTTGAGGGTAGCTGCCTCTTTCTGCAGGGAGACGATCTCCACTTCCGTCTTCCGGTAGTCTTCGATCTTCTTCTCCGCGAACTGCCTGTCCTGCGTTGCAGTCGCGATCGCGACCTCCTCGTTCCGGAGGCCGGTCACGGTCTCTTCCAGGGCTTTTTCGATCCCGGCAGCCTCTTTTGGATCAAAGGCAGCTGCAGCGATCTCCTGTTCCAGCTTCGCGAGTGCCTCATGCCTTGTTGCAATAGCTTTGAAGAGATCGGCGAGCTGCTGGCGGACGGTGCCGGCCTCCCCGATCTTCTTCCCGAGGTCGATGAACCGGAGCTGCACCTTCTGGACTGCAACGGTCTCCTGCTCGCAGGTTTTGCAGGCAGCATCATCGTACCCGAGCTTCGCTATCGCTTCGATAAGGGCCTGGTGTTCCAGTACCTTCTTGTCCTGCTTCTGGCGGAGTTCCGCACGCTCGGCCTCGAACTCTTCCCGCCTTTTCAACCGGCCGGCTATGGTTTTGATGGTATCGATGACCTGTTTCAGACACTCGACCCTGACCTTCTCTTTCTCCAGCCGTTCCTGCTTCTCCAGGTCAGCGACAGCCCGGTCAGCAAGTTCCTCCAGTTTTTGTGAGAACTCCGCTTCGAGGCTCCCGAAATGCGAACCGAGCTGCTGGCGGCAGAGCGGGCAGATCCCGTCCGGGCCGGCGTTCCGGATCGTCTGCAGGTCCGTGGTGAGTTTCTCCCGTTCCTCCCCGTACCGCTCCTGTTGTGCCGCGAGGGTTCCGACCATCTTATTGATCTCGCCGAGCCGGAAACTGACTGCCACCTCGAGCCGCTCGTCCGGGATCTCCGGCCCGGCGCCGAGACTCTCGCGGACAATAGAGGAGAGCCGCTCCTGCTCCCGGAGGTCATGGTCGAGGCCTGAGATAAGGGCCTCCTGCTTCTCTCTCCGGGCGGTAAGATCGGTGATCTGCTTCTGGGCAAAACCGCATTCACCCGTAAGCCGGGTATGTTCAGCCTTCTGCTGCTGGAGCAGGTCGAGCCGTGCCCGGACTGCCGGGTAGGAACAGGCCGTCTTCTCGATCCGGTGATACTCCGCCTCCTCCTCCGCGACAAGGGCAAGGGTGGTCTCGCATCGCTTCTGCCGGGCGGTCTCATTTGCCAGTTCCTGGTGGAGGGCCTGCTGCTGCTGGAGGAGCCGGGCGTACGCGGTCTTCTTCTCGGCAAGGACCCTGAGCTGCCCGTCGAGGACTGCCTGTCGCTCCCGGAGGAGGACCCTGTTCTTCTCGTGTTCCCCGATGGCAGCCGTGCACGCGATCACTGATTGCTGCAGGGCGGCAAACTCCTCGACATTCTGCCGGGAGACGAGCGCTGCGAGCTCGCCTTCTTTGCGCAGCAGTTCCCCGGCCTTTCCCTCGATCTGCTCCTTGAGGATCTTCTGGCTCTCGGTACTCAGGAAATCGATTCCGAGCGCCCGCAGGAACCACTCCTTCCTCTTCCCGGGCGTGTTCTCGAGCAGGGTCAGGAGGTCTTTCTGGCCTGCATAGATCGTGTTCCGGAAATCCACCGGGCCCATGCCGAGCGTCCGCTTCACCTCGGTCTCCACCTGGCTGACTCCCGTGGCCATCAGTTTTCCGTTCTTATGGAACGTTGCCTCGTGCGTGACGCTCTTTCCCTTCTTGAAGGTGCGGAGGACTGTATAAGAGTCCCCGCCGATCCGGAAATCAAGCCGCACCTCGCACTTCTCCTTCGGGGACGCAAAACTGGAGACGATATAATCAGCCGCAATCCCGGTCGCCTGCACGCCATAGAGGGCAAAGAAGACCGCCTGGACAAGGCTGGACTTGCCCGTGCCGTTGTTCCCGAGGATGCCCGTGATGCCGTCTTTGAACCGGATCTCTTCCTCCCGGAACCGCTTGAAGTTCCTGAGCACGAGCCGGTCGAGGATCATTCCGCGGTCTCCCGGTGCTCGTCCATCACGGACTGCAGGACCGAACGCCCGTGGGATGTAACGAATGCCCTCTGCTTGGCAGACATCTGCTTCTTCTCGATAAAGGTATAAAACTCTTTCAGGTAATCGATCATCCGGATGTCCTGCTGGATCGGGACGGGCTGCTCCTCTTCCTCGCTCCTTGTTCGGATCTTCAGTTCGAGGAGTTGTTCCTTTACAGCCGCAAGGTCTTTTAAGTCAATGCCCTTCCCATGCTCCCGCGAGAGCCCGTCGAGCGTCACCTGTGCCATCGAAAAGAGAGGTATGGATTTGTTCACGATGCGGCTGATGATCTCTTCCGTGATATCCCTGGGGTGCATGCCCTGGCATTTGATTGTCCCGAGATCGATCATCGGGGTATGAGGAAGGTCAAGATGCCGCACCTCATGCCGCCCGGGATCCACGAGCAGCCCGCCCTTGGTATCCGCGATCTCCCCGAATGTCAAATACTCCGTCGACCCCGAGTACCAGGCATTGTCCGTGATCTGGCACTGGCGGTGATAGTGCCCGAGCGCAATATAATCGAAGCGGTCAGAAAGGATCGTGCTGTCCAGCTCGTGCTCGGCAACAGTTGCCAGCCGCTTGTCCTTGATCGCCGTCGCCAGCCCGTGCGTCACCAGCACATTGTGATACCCGGAAGGAGCCAGCTCGACCTGGTCAAAGGCAGTACGGTAATCCTCCGTGCGGAGCATATTGGGGATCAAGTGAAACATCGTGTCCCCGATCTCTACCTGCTCGTACCGGAATTTGTAGGCCGCTGTTATTTTCGAAGGATGATACGTGAGGACTTCATAGGGCGAGGTCGTGTACTTGGTCTTAACCATGCTGTGGTTTCCGGCGATCACAATGAATGGTATCCCCGCCGAGTGAAGCCTGTCGAGTGCTTCGAGCACGGTCGTATAGGCTTTGGTCTTGGGTTTGACGGTATCGAAGAGGTCGCCTGCATGGACGAGCACATCGGGTTTTTGGTGGATTATCTCATCTATCGCCTTGAGGAAGTTGTCATAGACCTGCTTTTCGCGGAGGTTCATCCCGCTCTCGGGATCGAGGCGGTTGAACGCGGCTAAGCCTAAGTGGGTGTCGGCGATGTGGATGAGGTGCATTGTCGTTGATTTTTATTTGGGCGGTGCAGGGATATAAGAGGGTGGGGGTGTAGGGGGAAAGTTATGTTTCATCGGATTATAAGTGAAGATGTAATTTTTTCTTGATACTATCCTTCCACCTAATTTTTGGTGATTTATTAAAAATTTCATGAATCTCTTTAAGATGTTTTTCGCCATAATTTTCCCGAATTGAATTGTAAAACGGGATTTCGCTTTTGTGGACATTTTTTCTTGGTATGTAATTCATTACCCCGAGCCAAATGGATTCCGTTACATATGGTGAAATTAGGTCTATTAATGAGGTAGGATCATAATCAAGAAAAGGTTCGATGGAAACACTTGTTTTGAATCCTTTCTTGAAGGCATAATGTAAAGATTTCAACCTCTCTTCAAAAAGTGGAGCATTTGGTTCCCAGAAACGTAAAAGATCATTGTTATCAGAAGTTATTGTAAACCGGAATTGAATCTGATCTTTATATTTGAAAAATTTATTGCCAATTTTTTTAATTACAGAGAATCTTGGTTTTGTTGTGATTAACACTTCATTCCCACTCGCCAAAATTTTTTCAAGGACCGTAAAACAGGCTTCTTCGTATTCGGGGAAATCAAATAAATCATGAGAACTAGGAAACATTACTCTACCGGAGTATTTCCGAAAATTTTGTTTTACAACGTCATCCCGGATATACATATCTTTCCATGTTTTTGAGTTAGTTCGTCCGAAACGTTTCGCCATACACATGGCGTAACAATAGCGGCAATTATTGTAACAGCCCATAATACAATTTATATTGTAATCCGCCCATTCCTTGGTCCCTGTTGGTTTTTTTTGAACCGATGTCTTTTTTTCCGATCGCCCTGACATTTTTACCTCAGAAACCATCAAACAATGTTGTTTGTTCTCGTTTTTCTTTTGCTTCTTGTTTAATTAGTTCAACCATTTCTTCATTGGAAATTGGAGTGAGAATCGGAGGCATAGATATTTTTAATCGTTTAAAAATTATCGTCCAATTTACCTGATATTTTGGAATAGCGGAATACCATGCACTTTCGGTATTAATTTTTTCAATATATCCTTGTGTTAATAACCAGTCCAAACTTCTTTGAATTTCATTCTCGTTAGAATGTTTTCCTTTAAGAGCCGTACACTTTCGATCACGGAGACCATCTTGTTGAATTATGAATTCCCAAAGAATTTTCCATTGAAGTGGGCGCGAATTTCCAGAAAGATTAGACACTAGTTCTGGATGTAAGGAGCAGAATAATCTATATGCCTTAGAGTTGTCTGGGTTAAATTTTGGCTTTTTAGTTGAATATAAAAAATCGTCTCGTATTCTTCTGAATCCTGCCTCATAATTTGAACAATAAAATAAATGATAAATTTGTTGATCTTTTGGATTAAATGGCAGGGGAAGAACATACCGGAACCATTTGTGTAAACAATTTTTGTAACACTCCACAAAAAGTTTTTCTTTTTCTTGTATTTCATTAAAATTTAAAATCCGTGGTCTCCATTCTTTATGGCCGAACAACTCATCAGCCTTGCTGACACTATGTTTTTCTTCCGCCGTCCACAATGATTCAAAATTTTGTATGGGTAACGGTGAAAATTCTTTTCTTCCAATAAAAAAATCTGAAGTGAAAAGGAATATAATGAATTCAGTTCCGGTGGAATAATAATATCGGATTCTATTTCTTGCCACTTCTTCAATCGTTTCCCATTTAATCATCAATAATGGATCGAATAAAAAAATTGCATTTCCTAAAGTTTCAATTGAATTTATTTTTTTTAAAGCTTCTTCCAAGTTGAGATTGAATAAAAGAATATTTTTCATATTTTTTTCTAAAGGTCCATCTAATTCTGGTGTAAAAAATTCAGGAAAATTCTTTTGAATGACATTTTTAAGATGTTTATAACACTCTCTTTCCTCTTCGATTAAAATAACTTTTAAAGAGTTTTTTTGATCAAATTCAAATTTTAATTGTAAAGCATGTCCAGCAGATCCAAATATTGTCTCACTTGTTTCAGGAATGTGAATTTCACCGGTTGCCGCATAGAGATCTACAATAGCTGTCGGATTTCGATATTCTGCAGAAGGGCCACCTGATGTTATATTCCACCAAAATTGGTAATAATCACAAATAATCTTGGATTTTAGTTTACTTCCAGTTAATCCACTTAGAATTATTGCATCGTCATGAAACTCTAACATTGTTAAGTTATCTTTAATTATCGGGTCAATAATAGGTTTTTGTATCAAAATTTGGAATTCTAGCCGTTCTCAATCTCCACTTGCATATATCTGCACTATTGCACAAAACGTCATCAACCTCCGCCATTGAGTCCCATAAGTACCACGTTTGTTGGGTACGTTCACCCTTTTTATTTTCACACATTGCACCTAACCTAAATTCCCTTTATAACAAATCTCTGATCAGCATCTCTTGCATCTCACCGACCACCCAATCCCCGCCATCGCCATCCTCCTCGATCCTCGCATACCTCGTCTTCTGCCAGCAAATAAGCACAATCGAAGAGCGGGCATGAAACGATACCAGTGGCTGGAAGCTCGAATGCACCAACGATATCCGGAAGGATTCCTACAACCGCTCCCCGATCAACGCTGAAGGGCAGGATTTTCCGGGCACATGGCCCCGATCCTACATGAGTTTCCGTTTGCTTCGGGGGTTACCCGGTTCATCGGGAACATGACCGGGTTATATGATAAATATCGTGCTGGTCGAGGTACATATTTTAAGGCCAGATCAGACTAAGTAACGAAAAAGGTCTACTATGGGGAAGTGGTTTTGGTAAAGAGTATTCTCCTCGATCCTTTTTCGGAATTCCGATCCCCCAAAACAATTGTTCTTTTCCCTTTGACCGTGCTACCCCCCCAGCCCTCCTGAGTTTTGCCTCCCATTAGTGCACATTAGCGTTTTATAGCTCGAAGAAATTCATCCCGTTTGACGTAAATCGTGCGGAAAGTGTGTTTCTGGAAAAAGTGTGTAAAACTGCATCGTTTTTTGCAACATAACCGGAAATCGATCGCCCGGATTGGCAAGCCGGGGTTGTACAGGGCCCGGATTAAAGCATGAAAGGATAAGGTCTCCCGGGACGTGGTATAACGACGGAGAATGCGTACCGTCAGTGCTTCTCCTGCTGTGCATGAATCTCCCGGCTCATCGTCGTCAGCCTGTTCATGGTATTGAAATTGCTCATGGGGGCTGAGACCCCGAGCTCCTTTTCCAGAAAATTGCAGGAGAGTGTTCCCCTGCCGGCTCTGAATATCGGCATGGCGGTATATAACTTACTCTTCGCCGATATCTTCATTCCACAACTCTGGCTTTGCGGCAATGAAATCACGCATTATCTGTTTACATTCATTGTTATTCAGAATAACCAGTTCCACACCCCGGGAACGCATATAGTCCTCGGGTCCCTGGAACGTTGTATTTTCCCCGATTATTATTTTTGGGATCTTGTAAAGCAGAACGGTACCGCTGCACATATCACATGGTGAGAGGGTAGAATACAAAACCGCTCTTCGATAATTTTCAGGTTTGAGCCGCCCGGCATTTTCGAGGCAATCCATTTCAGCATGTAAAATCACGCTCCCCTGCTGCACCCGGCGATTATGTCCCCGACCAACAATTTTGCCATCAATCACCAGCACTGAGCCAATAGGAATGCCCCCTTCGGCAAGTCCTCTTCGTGCTTCGACGATTGCTTCCTGCATATTCTGGTCTATGGACGGATCCATGAAAATATATCTGTGGTAATTGGCTTTGAATATTCTGCAAAATCCTGATGGTAGGTGAGCACGAAGAGGAAGGGGACGAGAACTGTGCGATAGACCCATGCCTCCCAATAGTCAAGCGTGCCGGCAGGGACAAAGAATATCAGGTCAAGACCGAGGAGACTGCGGGGATCAGTAACGCGATTTTTTTCATCAGTTTCGTCTGTTCTTCTGCGTCCATTGCGTGGGAGATTATGTTTCCCGGCACAAAAATTTATTCTGGCGGAGAGCCACGTGGTCTGAAAAAGTCGTAACCTTTATGCCTCATCGTTATGTTTATACTCTCATCGGGAAGCATGTGATATCCCGCACATCACCCGAAGGAAAACCAACCATGACTAAAAAACTCCCGCCCAATATCACCAAGGTGACGTATCACAGAATATTCGCGGACGCAAAGGGTGACTCGCACTTTGATACCGTAACGGTCGAACAGAGTCTCGCAAGTGGAGCGCCTCCCGCAGCCCCGTTCTACGTCTCCGGGGACAAACCCGCATCGAAGTATCGCTTCTATTCGTTTCAGCCCGGCTGGATTGGCGACTGGCATCCGTGTCCCGCCCGGCAGTTCCTGGCCCTCATGTCTGGTGCGGTCGAGATGGAGACGACCGACGGGACGGTCAGGCGGTTGGGGCCGGGGGATCTCGTCCTGTTGGAGGATACCTCGGGCAGAGGGCACGTGACGAGGAATCTCTGCGATGGGTACTCCACGTTCCTCGTGGTTCCCGTCCCGATGGGCTGATGAAAAACCGTGACGGGATCTACTACCCGTTTTAACGTTTAGTGGCATGAACAGTTTTTTTCATTTTTTATTTTCACACCCTTACTCCTCACTTATATCCCCCGCTCTGTCAATCTCTTACCAGAAGTTCCCACGTCCACTCCAGACATCATCCTTGTTTCGCAAACATTCCTCCTCGGCCTCATCGCTGTGTACCTCTTCTTCCGCCAGCAGATCAGCGCAATCGAAGGGTGGGCACGAAACGATCCCGGACGCTGGAAGACACGCTGATCAAGCGGGCGGTTGAGGAGGGAAGGGTTTCGAGGCGGACGATTTTTCGGAAGGATTAGGAAATGGAAGAGGGTTCCGGATTAGGAATACGGGATGTCCGGGTAGTATTTGTGGAGCTTAGGAGTGGTCCAATCAATCAGGGTCCACGGGAAGAATACTTATAATCCAAGGAAAGTTGTTCGTCGAGTATACGCTCTTGTTCTTCAGGAGATAACCGCTCAAATCTTTTTCTCCAGATCCATTGTTCTAATTCGATATACATAACAAGCGTCAAAGAAAATGCTGCCAGCGGTGCTAGTATACAACAGAAAAATGCGAGGACCAGACCTTTTAATTTGTAAAAAATATACCCCACAGCAAGGCACGATGCAATCAATGAAATGAGAATAATTATTCCCATATCCCCGACAAAGAAATTCCAAAACCTGTTTAAACTGTTGAAAAGAGGAGTAATTTTTAAAAATGCAACGAAATAAATGGTGAAAATGTATGAATAGAAAAGCATGACAATTTCAAATTTAAAAATTCGCTTCAGCCTTTTTTTCTCTCTCTCCTCAAATGTTTCATCGGGTTCAGTGGTCTGGTTTTGTAACCCATTTGTCAAATTATGAGCTTCTGATTTTCTCTGCTCTTTTTCTTTATGAGATTTGAAAAGCCCGAAAAATCCCATATAGACAGGTAGTAGTAATTTCTGCTACATAAAACCAGGGGGAAAAGGATAAATCTCCGGAAATTATTCCACATACGTTAATCTTCCTCTCCAGTCTATGGTTGGTTCATCCGGATCTCGAGGATCTCTTTTCGGGGGTTCGGTAATGAGGCTCAGTGCTGATAATGCCATTTCCCCATGACTGAGTGTCCACGTTCTCTGTTTTGAAATAAGGTTACCCCCAAAGACTCTGTTGGCATTCAGTGTTTTTACAATACAACGGAGGAGCAAACTGGCCTGGACAAATTTTATCGATGCAAGGGTATCTGTGACGGAACTATCCGTATTTATTATGCCATCAATTGAATCAGGGACGGGGAACCGGATTAAATCCCCCAGACGGTCTGCCGCACCGGCATCGGCTTTCTGGAAATCCTGTGCAAATTTATCGAGAACTGAGGAGATGTGGGGGTCGTAATAAGCCCAGCACCAGGGATTGCTGAAGTGATAAATTTTTGACACGGTTGAGATCTTTCCGAAAAAAATTTTGGAAGAGTCTATTGTTTTCTCGTTATGAATTTTGTCAAGATAGTTCACCGTCTCAAAGATCTGCTGAACTTCCTGTTCCGTGAACTCTTCGGATTTCCCCTCCCAGCCCGCGATGGTATTACAGACACTCCTCCGGTAGAGAGATGCCCCGAATCCTTCAGCTTTTGCTGCATCGTACACCAGAGGGCTGAAAACCTGCTCCGTATAGTTCCCGATCCTGATTGTTCTTGTCTTTGCCGATTCCAGAGATATTTCATTGAGTATGGACCACTGATATTCAACCGCGTGACCTCCTTTTTGAACAGAAGTGAAAATAAAATCAGCAAATGTCTGAATATCCACATTCTTGATGTAGGAATTAACTTTGATAATCATGCATGACATCCTGAAATGTATTTGGACTGCGGGACATATCCTGTGTCTTTTTTGATATGTGCGGATTATTCCTCAGCTGGATACCTTCGGCGCAAACTCCATAAACCAATACCAGAAAATTCAACCATGTCATCTGCAGCCTTCAGTTCGTGAGAGTATCCTTGATTCATAATTATCAATAAGGATGATAATCATATTTCATTCTTCATACCGTCTTTTACGAACAGAGATTTCCCGCTCCACATTCCCGAACGCACTATCAAAAGACGCTTCCCACTTGTTGAACCTCTCCACACATTCCTGCAACTTCCTGATCTTCGATTCCGATTCAAGCCGGAAAAACGGCCTTGTCACATCCTTCTCCGGTATTTTCTTCCACACAAACAAACCGTAACTTTCCGCAATACAAGCATGATATTCCTTTTCCAGCCAGTCTATCTCGGCATAGAGCTCATCAAACTTTTTTTGCAACACTTTATCATTTCGCAATGTTTTGTCATTTTTAAAGATCCGGTAACAGGAATCAATCTTTTTCCTGTACATTTCATCGCGGATGATTTTCTGATAAAATTCCCTGAACTGGATGAGCAGGGGGGCTGCCAGTTTTTTTAACCGTCGCTTCTGATGATAGGCTGCGGCAGTCTCTTTAAGATAGTTCTGGTAATTTCCCTTCAGGACCTCCTTTACCCAGACCGCCAGCGGGATTTCCGGGTTGTTTGTCGTGAACAGCATCTGGTCCTTTGCATTCAGTCCGACGCTCCGGATGCTCTTTGCGATGAAAATATGATTTTCAGGACCGGTCCCAAATATCGAATAATCGATGTAGGGGATTGTTTCCCTGTGTCGATCGTCTTCTTCGTTGAGATGAGAGCGATACCAGGATTCGAAATCCCGGGATCGCTCTAAAAAGTTATCGAGTAACCAGTACGATTCAATGCCTTCATCCAGGTATTTCCTGTCTCGCTCTTCCAGGACATCCGGAGAAATGGTGCTGATCTGTATTTCAAAAACGATTTTCCTGCCATCTTTGATTGCGTAGACATCCGAGATCCATGTGCGGTCCGGTGCCGGGAATTCAACAGAGGTCTCCCAGTTTTCGGATGTACAGGTCCGGTATATCTGGTATTTGATCTCCAGGTGCTCTTTAGACTCTTGTTCGTAATTGCACCCGGTATCAACTGCATGATAGAAGTGCCGGGTCCCCTTTTTTGATACCCTGAGATGTCCTGGTGCTCCGCAACACCCCATCGTTATGGTGAGCCCCTTTGTATGCCGGGATTTCAGGGTTGTCCATTCTTCTCTGGACAGGTCAGGGCCGATAATGGTTTTTCCATCGACAATTGCCTTCAGGGGCACACTGATCCCATTTGTTTTTTATCGGTTAAATCCTGCCCGGGAACTGTCAAAAAACCGCCATTCCCTTATCGATACATGTTCCGGAGATCCTCTAGAAATCCCCTTTCCCCTTATGGATCTCCCTTGCGGATTTCGTGATTCCTTTCCACCGCTTTCGTTCGGACCGCACAAGCCCGATCTCGGCCTTCTCCTGCTCAAACGCAAGTTCCCGCATGAGCCGGTGATAATTTTCCAGCCGCGATGATGAAAGCGTCCCGCTCCTTACTGCTTCCTGCACCGCACAGCCCGGTTCCTGCTCGTGCCGGCAGTCTGAAAAACGACATGCTGGTGCCAGTTCGAGAATATCCGGAAATGTCCCGGCAATACCGGAGCATGCCGTGCCAATGCCAACTTCCCGGAGCCCGGGGGTGTCGATCATGAGTGCCCCGCTTTTAAGGATAAAGAGCTGCCGTACAGTCGTTGTATGCCGCCCTTTCCCGTCATAGTCCCTGATGACGGAGGTTTCCTGGACAGACCGGTCCAGCAGCCGGTTTATCAGCGTGGACTTGCCGACACCGGAAGAACCGATGAGTACGATCGTTGTGCCGGGGAGAATGAACGGTCCGAACTGTATGATGCCTTCACCACTGAGGGCACTGACCGGGATAACCGGAATTCCGGATGCGACCGGCATAATTTCCTCCGTAAGCAATACCGGGTCATCCGCAAGATCGGATTTGTTGATCACGATCACGGGTTGTGCGCCTGACGCATGGACGATCGCAAGGTACCGTTCGATCCTCCGGGCGTTCATATCATGACCGGCTGCCGTGACAATAAATACCGTATCGATGTTGGTCGCAATGACCTGGTCGGTACCCGCTCTGCCGGAAGCTCCCCGCGTGAATACGGATTTCTGCGGCAGGATATCAACGATCGTGGTGGAGCCGGCATCCGGCTGGTGGAGCAGCACTACAAAATCGCCCACTGCGGGAAAACGGCCGAGTTTTCGCAAGGCTCCGGAGATCCCGGCTATAACAGAACCACCATCGGTAAAGACATTCCACACCGTCTTCTGCCGGCAGGCTACCCGACCGGGCACGTAGGGTCCGGAATATTTTGAGAATGCTTGCGTATATTCTTCCGTCCAGCCAAGCTGTTGTAAGGTATATGAATGCGGTTCTTCGCATCCCGAAGAGGATTTGTTCATTTTTAAAAAACCTGAACTTTAATAGAAAAGGTGGCATGTGATGTGTCAAGTCGTTTGTGGTCGCGGCTCGTCATCTGCGGGGTTAATGGTATCTCAACAGTCAGAACTCTTTTTTTTATAAATCTTCCAAATCATATACAAAATCCTCTGAAGGCAAGTAATCCCCGTATTATAAATCCCCCATTTCCCATTCCAGGCCCTTATAATTTTTATTCAATACATTGGTAAAAACCTGTCAACGGTCGTCCGGCAGCACCTGAAACCTGCACGACCCGATATGCCAAATTCCTCCGGATCCTCAAAATTCAACGCATGTTTTGGGGTTCTGTAAAATCGTCCGTTTGGCAAAATACGCCAGATTTGAGGATTTTGTAAATCGGAGCGTAAATCGGGCTCCTTTTTCCTGTGCCGGACACCATCGGAGCCCGGATTGAACCCGGAATGACGGATCCTTTTGGTAAGCAAAGCCCCCCATCCTGCCTCTTACAAAAAAAGGGTAGTGCGGCGAATCCTGATGGAATCAGAATGGCAGGAATCCCCTCAAAAGAAAGGGGACCGGGAGAAAAAGAAGAGAGAGATTTACGAAGATCCGCCTTCCGGTCCTGTCTGGGGGAAATTTGGACTGGTCCTGGGAGATGTGCCAGAGGTCACCGGGACATGAACTTGTTTGTCCATCGGTTACTTTGCATATGCTTCTACCAGGTCCCGTGCAGTGATTATTCCGGCAATCTGCTTCTTTTTCATGATGGGGAGCCGCCGGATATGTTTTGCTGCCATGATCCGTGCTGCCTCATGGATGCTGATACCGGCAGGAGCTGATGTCATGAGCCCGGAACAGGCTTCACCGATCGGGATATCCAGCGATCGTGAACGGGCAATGAAGGTCGAGAGGAGGTCCCGTTCGGTAAAGATCCCGAGCGACCTTTCACCACGGGTAACGATCACGCTGCCAACCCGCTGCTGTCCCATAGTTCTGGCTGCGGCAAGAACGGTCTCATCATCATTGATGGTGACAATATCCCGTGTCATGAATTCATCGACAACCATCGAGGTCTCCGGAGCCTCGGGCATGCCACGGATCAGGTCGGACGCGGTGATAATGCCGGCAAGCCTGCCGCATACAAAGACACCCAGCCTCCCTTTCTTGTTGATCATGGTCCGCGCCGCTTCCCGGATCTCGAAGGTCGGGCATATCCTGATGAGCGGGTACGACATGATATCCCCGACCAGGGTCTTTCGCAGGTCCATGCCGGTTGCAATGACCCTTGAGAGCAGGTCCCTCTCCGTTACGATAGCGACGGGTGTTTTGTATTTTGTAACAATAAGGCTCCCGATGTGCTTTTCCCCCATCGTCATTGCTGCCTGCATCATCGTGGTCTCGGGACTTGTCGTGATGACCTTGCGGCTCATGATGTCAGCCACTTTCAGGTGACGCCGGGATTCCCTGTAGGCCTGGTCGGTTACGCTCGGGAATTTGATGACTGTTTTTTCACGTGCTGCCATGAAGCTCAATCCACTGTGAGAATTGTGTTCAGGGTATTAAAGAGTGAGGTGCCCTTTTTCTGTGTCAATATTCAACTTCTTCCGCAAGCAGATCAGCGCAATCAAAGGGCAGGCACGAAACGATCCTAAAACGCCCGAAGCCCGAATACACGAGTGCTATCCGGAAAAGAAGAACTGTCCTTACCTAAAAACCACGGTGCAGACTACTGTCCAAAGCACAGGTTCTTGCAAAGAGATATTCATCAGGTGTTATCCTGCGTCCGAGGGAACGGTAAAGTGATGATAGTTCCACACTATCGGCATGCCATGAAGGGTGATACTGGTTCATGATATTCACGTAAGTATCGCGGGATATATTCTCTGCAATCCAGGGAAGCACCCGGTCGCTGCCTGCGAGATTTTCCGGCAGCACCAGGTGCCGTATGATCATGCCACGCACTGCCACACCATCGGTTACTACCAGATCACCCACCTGGCGGTGCATCTCTTTCAGTGCGGCATGCATTATTGGTACATAGTCCGGGGCATTGGAGAGGGCCATTGCTATGGTGGCGTCACCGTATTTTGCGTCAGGCATATAGATGTCAACAATCCCTTCAAGAAGACGAAGTGTTTCCACCGACTCATACCCTCCGCAATTGTACACGATGGGGATATGGAGTCCCTGGTCAGCGGCAATGCCAATACTCCTTATGATCTGGGGAACAACATGCGACGGGGTCACCAGGTTGATATTATGACAGTTTCTTTCCTGAAGGGTCATCATCATCCCGGCAAGTGTTTCGCAGGATACGGTTTCACCGTTCCCGCACTGGCTGATATCGTAATTCTGGCAGTATTCGCAGGACAGGTTACAATGGGTCACAAAGATGGTGCCGGATCCGTTCGTCCCGACAAGAGGAGGTTCCTCGCCAAAATGAGGTCCGAAGCTCGATATCAACGGCAGGAGACCTGTCCGGCAAAAGCCCCGTTCATCTTCGAGGCGGTTAATCCTGCATTGCCGGGGGCAGACTGTGCAGTGCTCCAAAAGTGCGTATGCACGGTGAACTCTTTCTTCGAGTTCACCGGATTCGTTGAGTGCACTACAGGAGGGATAGACTGCTCTGCTTTTTAGTGTTTTTTTCATACGATCTTCACAGAGGATTTTTTGCCGCGAGATACCCCGGTTTCGGAGATTTTTGAAGATTTTTAGGGAAGGTGATAGTGCATCTCCTTTTTACCGGGTATCAGAACCGGCTTTCTTTACTGGGTGCGGCGGTTAACAGATCCTTCTTTTTCACGTATTTATAGAATACAAATGACAGGTGCAAGCCTGAAATTATGAACCCTATTAGAGAAGTTACCAGTATCATCACACCCATCTGTTCTGCAGAAACTCCGAGAACAGTCGCTAACAATAGTAAGCTCCCGACTACTGCAACAATCCAGAGCACACCCTGGAATAACGTATCCATAAGCAGGCCTTTTTTTTACAGACACTACTATTCCGCTGAGGATATAAAGTCTGGGGAAACTCCAGCGGAGGGATGGGGAGATTTATCCTGGTTATCTCTATCTGGTTTTTTTCTGACATGGGCTGACCCCAAAAATCCGGAAAAAGAAAGGAGGGTGGAGGAAGGAGGAATTGCCGGAATAGTCTCTGGACAGTGGTTGCAGTCAGCTGATCAAGGTTCATCACATTTTCCTTGAATTCTCATTTGAGTTGTCCTTTTTTTTCGAAACCTTCATTTACTTCCCGTTCCTCATTGGAGAATATGCAAGATATTCTGAGCAGCAAGAAAATGGAGAACGGTATTGTAGTGTTCTGGGACGAGAAGGGCGAGAAGAAAAGTGAGTCATTTAATTATTCCGAACTCATCGACATGAAGATAAATGCTCTTGATCTCCTCGACCGGCCGAAGTCCTATAAGATCGACAAAGCAGCCCGTAGTATCGTCTCCCAGAAGATACCCAAAAAACCCTGAAAAATCGCTGACGCAAAGCACCCGTGTTACAGATTTCTTATCCGTAGATATCCATAGAAGGTTAGAGCACTCCAGGCATTGGAATCTTACCCTCCCGTGAATCTTTCGGCAGAGTACTATGAAGACTATCATCTATTATTTTACCGGCACCGGCAATTCGCTTGCGGCTGCCAGGAAGATCGCCGCACGACTGGGAGACTGCGAGCTGGTAAGGATTTCATTGCGGCTGATGACACGGGGCGACATCGTCTCTCAGGCAGAACGGGTCGGTATCATCTGCCCGGTATACTTTTCCGGTCTGCCGTCAGTGGTGGCCGAATGTGCCCGGCATCTCGACCTTTCGCGTTCCCAGTACGTATTCTCCGTAGTTACCTATGGCGGCTCCGGGGCGTCGTCGGCTCTCGGGCAGCTCGACAGCATTATCAGGATGCGGAACCGCGGGCTGGATGCAGGATTCATGGTAAAAATGCCCGGCAATTACATCCTGATGTACAGTTCCCCTGTTGGAAGAAAACGGGAAAACGTGCTCGCAAAGGCCGATACGCAGATTGAGGATATCGCGGGTGCGATCAGTCGTTGCGAGAAAAGGAAATTACCGTCTTCCATACTTGCAAACCTGGTACATTCACTCGCATATCCCCGGTTTGTTTCCCGTGTGCATGAAGATGACCGGAAATTTACGGTCAATGAGATCTGCACGTCATGCGGGATATGTGCGGCGATCTGCCCGGTTGAAAACATTGAACTTGTAAACGGGAAACCTGTCTGGAATCACAAATGTGAGCTCTGTTGCGGCTGCATTCATCTATGCCCCGTCGGAGCGATCCAGGCGGGATCCGGCACCATAACCCGGCAACGCTACCGGAATCCATCGGTCAGTATAGTGGATCTTAAAAAGGCCGCGTGAGATCCGGGGATGTACAGGAGACGGATTTGGGAGGAGGAGACAGGTAGTATTTTTCAAAAATACATGAATGAAAATGTAATATGAGAAACGGGGATTTCTGAGATTTGGTGCAGTTTACGAAAATTTCCAGAATAAGATTTATGAATAACCCTGCATTATCATACATACCGAAAATAACCTGTCAGCGAAAGGTGAGAAAAAATGAAAAAAACCGGAATAACCGGAATATTCGTTGTAGTGCTCATCGCGGTGGTGATTATCGCTGCATGCACGCAGATCCAGGAACCCAACTCCGGGAACATCGTGATCAAGTACAGGTTCTACGGTGGATTCGTCATGCCGACACACGCTGTACAGGAGCTGGTGGTGACAAATGACACGTCGACCCTGACCGTTTTTTCAGCGGATGGTAATATCACCGAGCGATTCGAAAAGAACCTGACAAAGGAGCAGTTCAACGGGATCGTGAAAGTGTTCATAGCCAACAATTTTGCCTCCTATGGGGACCGGTACGATGAAGGCCAGAAGTACGTGACGGACGTTGGCTTCACGGATATAACGTTCACCGCGAACGGGAAGACAAAGACTGTGACGACCTACAACGTTAACGACTATATGCCGTCAGGCCTGATAGCGATACGGGATAAGCTCCAGGAGACCGTCGAATATACGAGGACGCTTGACGAGAGCCAGATAAAAGCGCTTGCAGAGTCCTGGATACGGGAGGCGCCGACCTATACGTATGATGGCTCAGGCCTCGTAGTGGTCGATTACGTCCAGCAGGAGTCCTTCCCCGTCCGGCATGTCCTCACGTACAATTTCACCAGCAGCCACGCAGGTTACGGTGACAGGTCAGGGAAGGTGACTGCCCCGGTTATCACGGATCATACAATAAAGATCGTGATAATTGACGGCAATGTAGAATCAGCGGTGATTGATGGGAAATGGGACGAGATGGGCCAGTTTATGGTCGGTTCTGAACAACCCCTCTCGTACCGGCCAAAGATGTGCGAGAAGACGCCATGGCAGGTCTGGGAAGAGAACTCCGGGAGGGTATACATACGGGCGCCAACCGATGAGGAAATAATAAAACACTACTACGCATCCGTCTACAGTATCGATGTAAGGAATGTAAAGAAGATCCAGCTCGGCACGGTGTCATGCCAGGCCTGCGAGGTCTGCCCGGAGACCTACCGTTTCGGGCTCAGCGTGAACGCGAGTGAGATGCAGCCATTGCTCCAAGAGGGATGGATACGGACTGGATGATATTTTTATTTTTTTTTAGGAATCTTGCATTACAAAGTGTGGGGTCCTGAAGAAAAAGCAATATTCACGTCTGTCATTGACGAAGAATATTCCGATCTTTGCCTCAAAACAGCCCTTCCTTTCCCTCTGACCGTGCTACCTCCCCAGCCCCCTTGAGTTTTACCTCCCAATAGGTGCTATTAGCGGTGATTTTCTGCGTCGATTCGGCCTCGGATATCTAAATGGGCTATAAAATGAAGTTTTCCGAAAACAATAGTGTCGTTTTTTCATGAATTAGTGCTATTTTAGGTATCGGAAACAGCTTATGATGAAGAGTCTCCGACGGAGAATGTTCCCGGAGAAAATGTATGTCCTGACTCTTGATTTTGGGAAAATTCGCGATCCCAAAACAGGTCGTCCTTTCCTCTTGACCCTGCTATACCCAACCATCCGAAACAGGGACTCCTGTACGCCCGCTATTTTAACAGGTTTAAACATTCACCACACGAATTTTTTTCACCGGGTCTTGAGTGCAGGAAGGATACTACAGGCATGGTCCTGGCAGACACAGGCAAAACCACACCCGAAGACTGGGAGCCGATGGCATCGTTCCCGCACTGGGCACACGCTGGATTTTTTGCCAGGTTTGAGTACCCTAAAATAAACATCGATGCGCTTAAACCTGTGAGAAGTAAACGGCATGTAACCAGGAATTCCAATGGTTCCCTGAACTTCACTGGTGAATACATGAAAGAACCCTCCGTGCTCTTTATCGGTTCATTGATACTCCTTTTTTTATCACCGGTTCCGGTCTTTGCCGGGGAAATTACAGGGCCAATGGGCAGCGTTCCGGATCCATCGATAAGCTCCATGTCGATCAATCCCGTAATTACTCCATCTCCAACATTAGTGATCATAAACCCCCGTGTAGTGAGGACGATCATCACCCCCCAGGCTACCGGTGTCCTGATTCTTGAGAGCGTCCCGACCAATGCTTCAGTATATGTTGACCGTGCCCTGAAAGGCACCACTCCCCTTACCCTCCGGACAATCACAACAGGATCTCATGAAGTCTCCTTCAGGTTAGCCGGATACCAGAATTACACCACGAAAGTTACCGTCACAGCAGGTGCCATCGCCACAGTATCCGGGATGATGTCACCCCTCATCACCGAAACAGTTTCCCGTACGGTGTCCCCTTCCGTATCAGTATCGTCAACGGTAACGGTCACCCAGGGAACGATAACGACAACTCCCCCCTTCACAACGGTCTCTCCCCCAGCTATACAGAGAACGAAGCAGACCCCCGGGACACAAATTGTTGCTTGCAAAAGATACTATTCTGGATTCGGGGTGACGGGGGCTGCACAGGATGGCAGGCTCAATTGTACCGTTATTATCAGCTCCGATGACCAGATAGCGACTCTCTCCGTTCTGGAAGGTACGCTGGTTACCGACACAGGAAAGAACCCTGTCCCTGAGATCCACATTACTCCGGTAAATCCTGCTGAAATACCGCCCGGTGCCGGACCGGACAACAGCCGGTGGACCGGGCGTGCCTATCATTTCCTGCCGGACCATACCTCCTTTAATCCCCCGGTTCTCGTCTCGTTCACGCTCAGTCCGGATGAATGGGCACGGTCAGACCCGGCAAATCTGACTATGTGGGAAACAAACGAAACCGGCCCGGGTTGGGAACGGCTTCCCCTGACAATTGATCCGCCGACCAGAACTATCAGTGCACCGGTGAGTCATTTCAGTATTATCGGCCTGTTTTCAACCAGCCTTGCGGGAACTCCCCCGGAAAACCCGCAGCCACCCACGGATTTGATCGGCAAAGCGACCGGATCCAACAAGGGTCCCCTGCCATTATCGCCCTACATTCCGGATAAGTCGGCTCCGCTGGCAGCAGTAGTTGCGGGTATCACGATCAGTATACTCGGTTCAATGGCAAGCGGGAACTCAGCAGTAGCCCGGGTGTGGGACAGGATTATCGAACTTTTCAAAAAATTCCTGGGTACAGAAACTATCGGGCTGATGAATGTGACCGAAATTGAAAAACGCGGGATACTCCCGGCAGAAAATCTCCAGGCACTCATTCTTGGCCTTTCTTCCCGCGAGATCCTCGTGATAATCCTGAGCGCTTGTGGGTTTGCAGCCGCATTCCTGCTCCAGGACCAGCTCGAACTGAGACTGACCACGGTTATTATCTATGTCTGTGCCGGGGGTATTGCGACGATTCTCCATGATCTTGCCCATAAATACGCAGCATATCGCTGCGGCTGCATCACCGAATACCAGTTCTGGAGCTTGGGAGCAGTCACCATGTTATTCACTGCCTGGCTGTTTGGAAATGCGTTTGCAAAACCATCCCGCACCCTGATACAGAGCGACAAGGCCCTTAAGCCGGAAGCAGCAGCCCGTATCAGGCTGGCCGGTCCGCTCATGAGCATGGGGCTGGCAATTGTTTCTTTGTTCCTGATTCCCCTGGGAGGATTATTTGTTGTTGCCGGTTCGGCCGGGTTTTCCATGAACCTGCTGAACAGTGTATTCTCTCTTGTACCGGTCAAGCCCAATGACGGGGTAGAGGTCTATGCATGGAATAAACTCGTCTGGGCCGGAGTGTTTATTCCCCTCATCGTTTTTTACCTGTATATCTATCTGGCAACCTGACGTCACCCCTAGCAAAAAAGGGAGGGCCTGACGTGGAGGCATCACGGGACCCGGCTGCATCCGCACGGGAATAGGAGAAATGATTCGGCGCCAGTTGGATAATTTATGAATATATCATTGATCTTCAGCATATGAGTTGGAGTACCGTAGGTGAAAGGATCCCCCCGACAGCAAAAACCAACAGATGAGTCCCTGGTAAATCCAGGGGGATAGGTTAAAGGATTAAAAAAATGTCTAGCGCCGGACACAGAAGTATCCGCCGCGGAGATGGTGCTTCGAGAAGAGCTCGCAGGCCGGGCAGAAGCAGCCTATCTCTCTCATTGACTGGGCTGAGGACGTCCCGCATCCGCAGAAGAGTTCGGTGGGTTGGAATTTTTCAAGGGAATGATGCTTGTAGTTCTGGCATATCGTGCAGTACTTCCTGCAGATCTGTGGTTCTCTTCGGTATTCTCTACAACAGGTTTGCTGGAATTAAACATGCGTTAGTCAGGTGTGCGATAATGGATAATACATTTTTTTAAACGAGTTTTATGGGGCGGGTTTGGGGGTATTCCTGGTGACTGAAGAAAAATACAAATCAGGAAATGATGAAGGGTCTTTAACTCCCATTATCTCCTTTGTTTCGTTGCTGATGAAGTGGTGCAAAAATATATGATAACGATATATTTTGACGGATTATGCAGGCCCAGAAATCCTGGCGGTGTAGCAACGTACGGATACGCAATTTACCAGGACGGGAAAAAAGTGAAAAGCGGATGCGGAGTGGTAGGTTCTGGTGCAGGGATGACGAACAATGTTGCGGAATATTCTGCATTGAAACATGCGATGGAATGGGTAAGCCGGAATGGTGGTGATGACGAGATCGTAATCAAAGGTGATTCCCAGCTGGTCATACATCAGATGAATGGTATCTGGCAGATAAAATCGGCAACCTCAAAAAAGTTTGTCCCGGAAATCCACAGGTTGCTGGAAGGCAGGAAAACGAGCTTTACCTGGATACCCAGAGAACAGAATGCGGAGGCAGACCAGCTCTCGAACGTTGCATATCGTCAGTCTTGCGGGGAACCCCCTGGCCGTGCCGGATAGAACGCGAACAGCATAAGACCGGGAGTTACCGGATTGCCTTGTCCAGAAGCCTTATGATTCGATGAAAGTCATAGAAAGAAGATGGCTGATAAAACGTATGAATCCTTGAAGATTGAGAATATCGTTGCATCCGGTGTAATCTCCGGGCCTATAGATCTTGTCAAGTTTTCAGAAAACGTCGAACATTGCGAACTGAATAAAAAACGGTTTCCCGGTGCAGTATACCGGATCCCGGATCCCAAGATTGCATGTCTGGTCTTTTCGTCAGGAAAGATAGTACTCACCGGCCTCAGGAACCATAAGGCGCTTGCAGACGGACTTGCTATCGTTATCAATTCGTTAAAATCGGTGGGTATTGAACCTCTTAAAGAGTCCCGGGTTGCCATCACCAATATGGTCTGTTCCTATAATCTCGGGAAATTCATCAATATCAATAAGTTAAGCGTTACACTCAATCTCGAAAATATCGAGTACGAACCCGAACAGTTTCCCGGGCTTGTATACCGGCTCAAAGACCCAAAAATCGTGGTTCTCATCTTCTCTTCAGGAAAGATCATTCTCACGGGTGGCAAGAACCTCAAAGACGTCAGGAAGGGGCTTGATATCCTGGAAGAGAAGCTCGTAAGCGTCCTGTAAACGAGAGAATATTTTTGGATTTGCTGATGAGTCAAAAGATTGTGTAAATATGCAATGAGTCCTCTTAGTATCCGTTAATGGGGGAAACTCTTCTCTTCTTTCCATTTTCACCCCCAGCACCTCACCTATATCACCCGCACAACCAATCCCTGATCAGAATGACCCCCACCGACGTCCTCATCACCGCCATAACCTTCCTCCTCGGCATCATCGTCGCGTACCTCTTCTTCCGCCAGCAGATCAGCGCTGTCGAAGGCAGAGCACGAAACGATCTCGAACGCTGGAAGCTAGAATGCACCAACGATATCCGGAAGGATTCTGTCAACCGCTCGCGCTCCACACTGAAGGGAAGGATCTCCGAGCAGATGGCCCCGCTTTTGCCAGAGTTTCCATTTGCTTCTGCTGATGCCAGGTTCATTGGCAACCCGATAGACTTTGTTGTCTTTGACGGGTACACCCGGGTGAAAGACGAGAAAGGGGACATGATCAGTGTCGTGCTGGTGGAAGTGAAGAAGGGGAAGGGGAGGCTCACGCGAGAGGAGGGTCTGATCAAGAAAGCGGTTGAGGAAGGGCGGGTTTCGTGGCGGACGATTTTTTTAAAGGATGAGGAAACGGGAGAGAGTTCCCGGTAAGGAAGACTGTCTGTTTACCGGGATAACTATGAAAAAACGAACATCATGATTTCTTTGGTGGGATTGCCAGAAGGTCATCGGGGTCCTTCGCTTCCTTCTTTGCCATTGACATTCCTATCAACGACACTACAAGAGCCGTGATCATGATACCCCCCAGCAGGATGGTTTTGGAGGTGGTGTCTGGCAATACGATGGCGAGTATAAGGAATAGAGGAATAAGGCCAATTGCGATTATTTTCATATGGATCTCTTGAATGTTCATTATTGATTCCCTCCTTTCTTTTGTCTCTTGAAAAACAATAGTTCATTCGGTGCAGAACCTCATGTATGTTTCGAGTGTGGTGTAGCGATTCGTATTCCTGGCTGCCTTTTCTCTTCTTGCTTTTTATTCTCTCAATTGTCTGTACAGCACCTTACCAGGTTTTGGTGTCATGTTCCATCGTTATTCCTGTTTTTCCACGGGATGACTTTTCAGATTCCGGATAAACTCTTCTGCACATCTGATGCTATCCTGATTCCCAGCTTCCATCATCCCACACCTTGAGAATATCAAAATCACGCTTCATTGTTGCCCTGCTCAGTGCCTGTGCCCGGCTGAGCATCCGTTCCTGGATAAAATCATATTCGCAGAGAATTTTTGTGTTCCGGAGCAATGTTGCCCGGATCGGATGGTGTCGGTATATGACACTTTCCTGGTGTCGAAAATACCATTTTATTCTCCGGAAGGTGAGCCAGTCAAGTTTCATGGCCAACGTAGCGTGGAACCTGAATTCTTCAACAGAATCCAGATCATAGTTCCGTAATGAGCAATACGGCAGGAGTGCACGGGACAACTGATACCGGAATTGTTTCAGGTTTTCGTCAGGAGTAATAGTGACAAAAACAACCCTCGTATCGTCAAAAAATCCGTAACCCCCAACCTCATATTTTGGAATATCCTTCTGGTTAGAACATATTCTTGTAAAATCTTCGATAAGTTTTTGTTCATCGGTCGTTGAAAAAGGTCCGGCCAGGGTGATATGCGGGATAACCCGTTTGTTCCCGAGATTAAATCTCTCCACTAAATGTTTGCTTAAATTACGAATCTGGTGTTTCACCGATCCCATAAGGCGGATATCTATCAGATAGTGGGTCATGTTTAATACCAGAATACAACGTTCAATCCGACTTCCCCATGGTTTTATTCCAGGAAATCTTTCCCAATTAACCTGCAATAAAATTTGGTTTTCATCTATAGCACGAAATATTATGAATTGTTTATGCGGAGGAGCAGGTCCCGGATCTTCGTCAAATCCCCCCTCTATTCATCATCCGCATGGACCCTCCGGGTATGACCGGCGCGGTTATTGTCAGATAAACAATAACAGATCTTTTTTTCTACTGGCGAAATAAAAGTTTTTATACTCTTTTCACCCATTGAGGGTTCGTGAATATCTGATGCCAGCGATTGTCCATTTTGACGTACCAACTGATGATGTTGAGAGAGCGAAGAACTTTTATTCTGCGCTTTTCGGATGGAAATTCGAATCCTTCCCCGAGATGCAGTACAATCTCTTTACCACGACCAACCTGGATGGAACCCCCGGGGTCGGAGGTGGTATGGGAAAGCGGATGGATCCCTCGCAGCGTATCATGAATTATTTCGGGGTTCCCTCCATTGACGCCGCGATGAAACAGGTTAAGAGTCTCGGGGGAAAAGTCCTTTCGGAAAAGATGGCAGTGCCCGGCATGGGGTTCCTTGCAACCTGTATGGACACCGAGGATAACTTGTTTGGACTATGGGAAGAGACTACTCAAGCCAAATAACGGTTTGTCTCCTTCCGCAGATTCTTTTCCCCTTTTTGTCAGTGAGGTTTGGTTAGTACGGACAGGATTTAGTGCCTGACGCAGAAGAACCCGCCGCGGAGATGGTGCTTCGAGAAGAGCTCGCAGGCCGGGCAGAAGCAGCCTATCTCTTTCATTGAGGGTGCCGAGGACGTCCCGCATCCGCAGAAGAGTTCGGTGGGCTGGTATTTTTCGAGGGAATGATACTTGTAGTTCTGGCATATCGTGCAGTACTTCCTGCAGATCTGCCGGTTCTCTTCGCTATTCTCTACAACGGGTTTGCTGGAACTAAACATGTAATAGTGAGGTGTGAGAGGATGGATAATAGATCTTTTTATTGGGTTTTCCGGTTTTGCTAAAAAAACAGTCCACGCTGCTCACGGTCCGCCAGCTGTTCTGGCGTCCGTTTCCGGTTCCCCCTCCCTCCTCACCTCCACAGTAATCCGGATTCCCGGTTCCCCGCCTGAGTTGTGATTCTCCCTTTCGTCCCCTCATCACTCACCGTCAAAAACCACACTTCTTCCCTCCCCCCCTCCCTCTACACACAAAGAAAAGGGAATATAGGTGAAGGAATCCCAATTTACATTAGCTCATCAAAAACCTGGTCGGAGAGGAGAAGTGGATTGGATCTCAAAGTGTTCTTTAAGGAGCAGGGAATCGACGTCTTCTCAGAAGTCAGCCTCGATAACCTCTCAGATGAGGACAGGTCCTCAGTAGTACAATTTTTCCCGGCTGCCCAATCAGTTATCATTTTCGGGAAGGAGGTTCCGGTCCCGGTATACCGGATGCCTCAGAAGGAGAAGACATGGGGGATGCTCCGGATTGCAGAGGCGCTGGACAACGCCGCTATCAGGCTCGCCGGTTGTTTTGAAAAAGAGCAGGTCCCGGCAAAGCCTGTTCCGCTCTATCTTCCGGTAAAGATTGTTAACGGAAAAATACAGGGGGTTGTGCGTCTGAAACAGGTCGCAGCGGCCGGGGGACTCGGGTCGCCGGGCAGGAATTCGGTTCTCCTCAACCCCCGGTTTGGCCCGCGATTGTTGCTGAGCGGGGTTGTGACAGGGCGACAAGTAGTGGGATCCCAGCCACCTGAACGCGATGCCGTCGGGAAAGATTCCCTGACCTGCTCAGGATGCGGACACTGTATCAGGGTTTGCCCGCAGGGAGCATTGGGACCGGATGGAATCGACACATTCCGGTGCCGGACCGTGAGTGCCTGGGTTCCCCCTGTCCTGGTCCCGGCTGCGAAGTGGATGCTGGAACGAACGCTATTATTGAAATGCATGGCACCCCTTGCTCCCTGGATCGCCCGGACGGCAACAATCCGGTGCAGCCTCTGTGTCACGGAGTGCCCGAATTTTTCAGGCAATGATGGGAAGGGATAAGGCCGCCCTCCCTGATAATAATTCCTCGACAGTGATCTTCATCTTCACCGCCCCATGAGGAAAAAAAAGATCTTCATACGTCCGGATACTCAAGCGGTTTATCGAATATCTTATAGGTCGTCCCCAGGCTGGTAAGGAACACTTCAACCTGGTCAGTGCCCCTAGTACCGTCCATAACCAGCTCATCATAAGAGCGGGGTTTTCGTATACCGTCACTTAAATATTTTTCTTCAACTGTTCCATCTGAACGGGTCACCCGCATCATGATATTCTGGACATAATCTTCTCCCCGTCCACCAATGAAAATCAGGTGAATTGAGGCATCAGGACGCTGTTTCTCGACCTGGATGTTAACATTTCTTTCGTACGGGAGGGCTTCTACGGTTTGTGGTGTCGCTATTACTGTTGAAGTTGAGTAAAATGTTGGTATCGGATCGGGTGCCGGAGCGGTTGTTTCGAAGGGTTTGATCTTTGCATCTGTGGGGCTTGTACAACCGGCAAAGACTACACAGAAGATGACAACAAATACCGCGGTGAGTGGTATGGTGATTTTCATGAAGAATGCTTTCATTTTTCTGTATTTCTGATTTGCGTTCAATGGCTGGAGATCGCACAACCGTTATCTGTCCCTATCACAAAAATTCCGGGAAGATACCCATGCAGAGTCAGCATTATCCACTCAACACCCTGTTCAAGCCTTCGCTTTCGATGAAGATGTGGTACCGCGGCGGAATCGCGCTTATTTTCGGTCTTATCCTGCTCTTCACGTATGTACCAGCAGTGCTGTTTGTCGAACTGCCTGCCGTATTTTCTCTCCTTATCTTCGGGGAGAAGGTCATCCTGTATGCCCATCTCTGGTACTGGGTCGGTCTCTTTTACGAGAGCATGTGGTACGAGCTCCGTGATGACGAGATCAACTGGAAGCGGGGTGTCTGGTTCCGGACAACCAGGATCATTGCCATAACCGCATCACGAATCTCGATGTACGGCAGGGACCGTTCATGCGCTTTCTTGGGATCTCAAACCTTTCTATCCAGACAGCAGGTTACTATGGGCAGCCCATGCCGGAGATCCTGATTGAGGCTATCGAGCATGCTGAAGAGCTCCGGGAACTTATACGGTCAATGGTCCGCGGGTCTCCCGCTCGTGATGACGGGACCGGGAACAGCACCCCCTCACCCGTGAACGACAGTCCTGCAGATCAGCAGATCCTCGGTGAGCTCAAACGGATCCGGACTCTCCTGGAGAAGCGCTGAAACCTGCATGTTCCTGCGATGCACAGCGCCCAAAAAAAGTCATCCAAAAAACATTTTATGGCTTTGGAGAATTCCTTTCCTGAAATGAAATTCACGATGCTGGTACGATGCAGGAGGAGACCGTACCTGTCCTTCCATACCCCCCTGCGCTGAGCAATGATGACCTAGCACCTTTGTCAGGGTTTATCACATCTGGGGAACCACAGCGGGGGTGTAACCCCCTTGAGCGTACTGCTGGTAATTGAGCATTTCCCATGAAAATCAACTACGTTAAATTTCCCCTTCATATCAAAATAAAAACAAGATATGCGATTTTGTGGTTCGAGCGTGAACCCGATCAATTCATGCCCGGTTCTCCCGAGGCCATTTTATAATAACCATTAACCATTCAGCGCACGTGTAAAAGAATAGTGATACTTCTGGAAAGACAGCCCGTCAAGTCCCGTATTCTGCGCTCAGTGGGATATGATGACAGCACAAAAATCCTTGAAATTGAATTTCATACAGGACTTGTTTACCAGTATTCGGGTGTCCCTCCAAAAGTCTACGCAGATCTCATGCATTCCGGTGAGATTGGAAAATTCTTTTCCGAGAAAGTCCGGACACAGTTCCGGACAAAACAGGTTAGCACATAACTCGCAGCCTCCAGAATTCCTGAACAATTGCGCAGGCTCATGATGAGAAACTTCTTGGTAACTTTTCCATTCGCAAAAGAGAATCCTTAAAAGGAGCATTGGTTTTACAAAAAAGAGTACCTATCCTCTCGTGCCCGGTTGATATTCCCTGCACCAATAAACGGAAGAAAAATAATGCTGTAATTCATCACCTGGCGCAGAAGTAACCGATGATGAGCCTGTTTTTCGTGAATACCTCACATGCCGGATAAAAGCACCTGATCGTTTTTACTTTTGGAGAAACTGATGATTTTCCCCGTGCGCAGAAGAGTGCATTCGGCGGGGACTTTGAAAGCCTGCTCCCTTTGCATGTCGGACAGGCCCCACAGTACTTTTTGCATATCTGCAGGTTCTCACCAGTATCAACCACAGTTTTTGTTGTCTCCGGTATTTTCATGATACTCTTCACTCAAGAAGTACTAGTGCGAAGAGAGAATAATACCTTACTCCGAAGCTTACTGATATCCACTCTGCATTTTCAATTCTTTTCGGGCGGTTCTTTGGAGAAGGCAGACTTGAGCGTTGTCACTTCGACCGTGCTGTCATGATTACCGTGCCGGGTGAAATCCCCAACCGGTAAGCGGCATTACGGAAGATCTTTGAAACACAAAAAGCCTGGAGAGATCCTGCTTGGAGATGAAACCATAAGGGATCCTCATTTCCAGACCCGCAGCACGATCACCCGGCTGGCCTGACCTGCCGGCTTTACCGTAAAGGAATTTTACGGGACTCGTTTTTCCCTCTCCCTGACTCTGGAAAAGCCTCAGGGTATCTGAGATACCCGTGAGAATGCAATCGGGAGAAAACTGATAAGTAAAACGATAAGATATGAGGTATTCTGAGTAGCTATGGCACAGCTTATCATTGAGCCAAAGAAGGGAAAAGACGGGCAGATCGAGTTTACGGTCAACTATCATGACAAGAAGAGTGATAACTCCTTTACCATCACCACGACCAATGATCTCAACGAAGCGGTGGACAAGCTGAAGACAACGCTTGAGGGCGAAGTGGCATCGATGCAGCAGAAGAAATGAGGGAAGAGCGGGTGAAAACAACAAACCGAGGGGCAATTTGATCTCAGCCGTCACCTGAAACCCCCTCTTGTCCACATTTTCTCCGGCAGAACCTTAGCCCCCGTGGCGAATGATTCCAGTCACCTGTGTCACCATCAAGGGATCTGTTTTTAATGAGAATCCGGCAGAGAAACCGTGGTGATGAGAGCAGGACTCAACAGATGCAGGACACTCCCACCCGTGGTGATTGTCATCCCCTTACTGCATCCAGCAATCCTTTGAGTTGCTGCAACTTTTCCGTTACGTTGACGGAGGTTCCCGGAATGGTAGTTAAAGGAAGGAGGGATTCAAAATCACGAGCCCGGAACTCTTTACTCTGTTCAAACGGCGTTTCAAACGATTTTCCTTGTATATAAATACGCGCTGAGCCGTTAACATAGAGCGTAATAGCTCCTTTCTGTACCAGGGATCCCAGTGCTTTAAGTGCCTGGACATTTCCTATGGTTACGGGCAGGTCTACCGTTGTGTTGCCATTTTTTATTACATCAATAGTTGATTGTTCACCGTGGCCAAGGTAGTTTGGGGCATCATCGAGGTAATAGAGATCAAGAGCCACCTTTGTAAGTTTTGCGTCTACAGGATTGGGATTGAAGATGACAATGGTCGTATTGACCTTTATTGCCTCTAATGAAATATCCGACACGGTAATTTCTCTCACCGAAACAAACGGTTCCTGGATAGGCGGTTCCTGAACGAGCGGTTCCATACAACCTGCGGTGAAGATAAGGATGGTAAAGAGCAGTAAAATCGAGAGGAGGCGATTCTTCATAATGAGAGTTCATCCAATATACCTAAATATTTCGGTGCGGATATTTTTTCAACCAGGATCCATTTTGAGCGAGGCATTTGAGTGCTGCAGGGCAATGTTTTTCTGGTTACAGCCATATGATGGTAGATGAGGTAACGGGGTATGTGTTATATTTGCGGTTGTTCAAACTTTACCATCGATGAACTAGTCTGGTACAAGTACCGGTGCAATCAGTGTGGCCATGTCTACGAGAGCACGGGAAAGACATCCATCTGCCATGTGTGCAGGTCCCGGGATGTGGAAGAAGTGTCAGAAGGATCAGGAAAAAAGCATGAAAAAAGATCCCCTGCAAAAGCCAGCAAAAAACGTTGATGAGTACCTTGCTGCGGCTCCCGAAGATGTTCGGTCAGTACTTGAAAAGCTCCGCAAGACAATCAGGTCCGCCGCGCCACAAGCTGAAGAAGTCATCAGCTATCAGATTCCGACGTACAAATATCACGGACCTCTGGTCCACTTTGCCGCATTCAGGAACCATTGCAGTTTTTTTGGGGTGAGTAAACCCGTTATAGACAGATTCAGCAGTGAGCTTAAGCGATGGGATACTTCCGGGACAACTATTCATTTCTCGGCAAAAAATCCACTTCCTGCATCACTGGTAAAGAAAATTGTCAGAGCGAGAATCGAAGAGAATGAAGCGAGAGTGAAGAATACAGGATCACCCTGATGCACTCACACAGTATCCGACCTGCTTTCCCCTGGCCCGGAGATTAAAGGCAAGGTCAAGGTGCAGGGTACCGGCCGCCTCGACTTTTTTAGAGTAAACCTTTCTTCCTTCAAACGTCATCTGCTCGTAATGGGTCCGGAATGTCCCTGCCGTACCGTGCATATAATCGTTGAGCTTTATCCCGTGGGGGCGGATGAGGTCAATTTCACTGATATCTTTTGTCCGATATACGATACGGGACATTCTGGAGGTTTGTTAGGATTTGAGGGGAGAAAAAGCAGGGGGGTTTGTAATTCAGGAACGATTTTTTATGATAGCGGAAATGATCAGGGATAATCCAAACCGGCAACCTCAGTTCATTGAAAATATGCTTCCGGATCAAAGTGGACATCTGCAGTTCCTGTCAGTTTTTGCCAAGGCTTTGCACCGGTTGAAGTAGGTCTCCCCCCAGATCCATGGCTGGTAGGTGCAGCACATATCGGGTTTTACCTGGTGGATACCGCAGAGGTACCGCTCTTTTGTTACACGGCGCAGGAACGGACAGACCGTGACATACTCCCCGTTTTCGGGATTGCGCATCTCAACAGACACAATATTCCCGAGATCTTCTAAAAAGAGATCGGCGCACTTTACGGGTGTGCTGTTTTCCATGAACGCAACAAACCAGCGCAGGATATCAGTCCGCTCCTGTTCCATCCAGACGTACACATTCGCTACGGTCGGTGTGATGCCGGGACCGAAGATCCGGCAGCAGAGTCCGCACTGCTCACAGGGCTCTTCTTCTGTAGTCAGTTCATCCATTGAGTTCTCCTCCTCACGACACTTTTTTAGTTTAATATTTAAAAAATTCCAGGAAATGTCGCGCTATTATTTCTTCGTAAATTTCTTCCCGGCCGAAAACGCCGAGTCCACCTGTTTCCCTACGTCAAAGTAAGCGGACTGGGCATATATGATCGGGTTGATCTTCGTGATATCCGGCTTTCCATCGGTCACACACGTTTTTTCGGCATAGATCTCCACAACCTCACCAATATACAGCAGGTGGCTCCCGCAATCAACCGATTTGAAGAGTCTGCATTCGATGTTTATCGGGCACTCCTCAGCTAGGGGAGCAGTTTTGAGTTTTCCGTAAAACGACCGGAAGACCTTTGACTTATCTTCCTGCGCACCGGAAACAAGACCGCAGTGGTCGGTCTCGACTACCTGTTTTACAGTCGGGACATTCAGGCTGAAGGTCTTGTTCTCTTCAATCCCTTTCGCTGTGTACCGTATCCTGTTGATCGCAACGCAGACCATCGGCGGCACCATGCAGGCCACCGTGGCCCACGCAGCAGTCATATAGTTAGGTTTTCCCCTGACGTTTGCACCGACAAGCAGAGTCGGCATAACACTCATGAACGGCATCGTGCCGAGTGTAATCTTTTCCATAGCACTCTCCGGGATAAAGTTTGCAGCAGAGGTGTTTAAAGTATCCTGGGGGGGAAAGAATATCCGATCGAAAAGGACTATGCGTAAAAAATGGTCTCACGGGGTCTGTAACTGAAATGATCCAACCGTTAAAGCGTGGTCCTGGTATCCCGCGTCCATCAGGTGATCTGTCCAAATGTCGAGTTGGAGGTGAAAAATTCCTTTAAAATACGAAGATTCTGTGATGCAAAAAACGGGGAGGTGTTCCCTGCGCAGCCGACTCATCACGTAAACGTACTTGGATCGGATGAATAGCAAAAAAAGGGGAAGTTTACCTGTTCAGCGATGTCCCCCAGAGGGTGTTTTCGTACCGCTGGGCCATCTCGGAACCCTTAAGACAGAACTTCTGGTATTTCAGGCCAACTTGTTTTCCAACCGGGCACTGGGGACAGGAACAACCCTTGTCATCACTGATACACATAAAACTCTTACCGTTAATGCAAAAGAGTTTCTCTCCTGCTTTTGATGCACAGTTATTGTACGTCGGGCATGTAGGGCAGGGACATTTCGATTTGAAATCTGCAATGAGATCTGCCTGTTCTTTGGGAGTCTTTTTCGAAACACTTTCCATGGTTTTTTCAAACGTGTCCATACTTCACCACCCTGTAATGGTAAAAACCACTAATTATAATTTTTGATGAAAAATATTTTTTGCAACATTCCTCTAATCCGACTATTCCCGGAAGGAGTACCTGATCATCATCTTTATTATTAGGTAAAACCTAACTAACGAGAGATCGGAGTATGAGTGACAGAGAGGAGCACCTGTGCGAAGTCTTTGAAAACCTGATCAGGGTCAAAAACGAATGCTCCTGCTCCGTCTTCTCCGAATGCGGGTTATCGGATATGACTGTCAGACAGATCGCCTATCTGAAAACCATCGATGAACAAGGGGAAGTCACCTTCAGCAGGTTAGCTGAGATCACGAGGAACTCAAAACCCACTATCACCGAGATGATCAACAAATTTGTCCGGATGGAGTGCGTGTACCGCGAACAGTGTCCTGATGACGGCAGGATCGTGTACATCCGCCTGACTGACAAAGGAAAGAAAATTGCACAAGCCGAACGTTATGCCCTGCACAGGGTGATTGAACAGATGCTGAATTCGCTGGATGAATACGAGATGGATCTCCTGATCGGGATCCTGCAGAAAGTCAGGTAATTTTTTTATTCTGAACTTTAGTTAGGTAAATTCAAACTAAATTATTGAGGAAATTATGGAATCAGAACAAACTGATAATACCGGAGAAAAAATTGTCATACCGCTCTTTGAGATTGTCGTCTACCCGAACAGCCGGACAAAATTCCAGGTTGACCGGGCGACCGGAGACCTCCTGCTGGCCGGCATTGAGAATCCCGAATCTGCGTATGCAGTCGGTCTGACCGTGAAAAGCGGTACGCGGTCATCTGAGGTGACCAGCGAATCGTTCTATAAAACCGGAAACCTGTTCCGCATTTCACATGTACAGCCTGCCGATGACGGGTACCTGATCTGTGCACAGGTTGTGCAGAGGGTGAAAGCAGTCTCGCTCTCAGAAAAAGACGGGCGGTTCTCTGCAGAATACGAGCCAGTCCCGGATCTGCAGGATCTCGAGGAAGATCTTCAGGTCCGCATCATTGCGGATATAAAAAGCACAATCCATGAAATCAGCAACCGCTTTCAGGGCTCCGAGCAGTTTACCAAACCAATTGACCTTATGGACTCTGTCGACCAGATCATGGGATTCGTCATGCCTTTCCTGCCATCCAGTCTTGCCGAAAAGCAGGGACTCCTTGAAATTGTCTCGGTCCGGCAGCGATATATTACCTTCCTTGAGATCCTGATACGGGCAAAAGAAAATATCACTTTCAGGATCGAGATGGCAAGAAAAGTGTCTGATAAGGTAAGCAAGTCGAACCGTGAAGCAATGCTGCGGGAACAGCTCAAAGTTATCCAGGAAGAACTCCATGAAAGTGATGGTTCTGGTTCCGGCGACGCAGGGTACCGGGAGAGAATTGAAGCAGCAAAGATGCCGGATGAGGTGAGAAAAAAAGCACTCTCGGAGCTCAAGAAACTTGAAACCGGAGGCAGCCAGAATCATGAAAGTTCGGTGATCAGAAATTACCTTGACCTTATGCTCGACCTGCCCTGGGTGACAGAGGAGAAAAAGAGTATCGATATTGCAGAGGCCCGCAGGGTGCTTGAAGGGAATCACAACGGTCTTGAAAAAGTTAAGGAACGGATCATCCAGCACCTCGCGGTCATGAAATTAAAACAGGAAAAACAAGGCTCAATCCTGCTTCTGTCCGGTCCGCCAGGCACCGGTAAAACGAGCCTGGGGAAGAGCATTGCAGATGCCCTCGGCCGGAAATATGTGCGGATCAGCCTTGGTGGTGTCCGGGATGAAGCAGAAATCCGGGGACACCGGAGGACCTATGTCGGTGCACTGCCCGGAAGAATTATCCAGGGCATAAAGCGGGCAGGAACGAAAAATCCTGTTTTCATACTTGATGAAATCGACAAGCTTTCAGTCTCGTACGCAGGGGATCCGGCGAGCGCCCTGCTCGAAGTTCTCGACCCGGAGCAGAACAATACCTTCTCGGATCACTATCTGGAAGTCCCCTATGACCTGTCGGATGTATTGTTCATCGCAACTGCCAATACCCTTGCAACAATCCCAGCCCCGCTTCTTGACCGGATGGAGCATATTGAGATATCAGGCTACACGAAAAATGAGAAGTTTGCCATTGCAAAAGACCACCTGCTGCCAAAGACGCTGGAAGAACATGGTCTTGATGCAGACAAACTCATCATCGAAGATGAAGCCCTCAGGGTGATCATTGAAAAATATACAAGGGAAGCGGGTGTCAGGTGGCTGAAAAAACAGCTTGCCAGTATTGCCCGGTTCGTGTCCGAAAAGATAGTGTCGGGCAACAGAGACCTGCCGTATATCGTGAAGGCACATATGCTCAAGGAGATCCTGGGAAAAGAGGTGATCCGCCAGGAAGAAATCAGGAAAGAACAGGTACCCGGGGTCGTCACCGGACTTGCATGGACACCTGTCGGAGGTGACATTCTCTTCATTGAATGTACGTTTATGCCGGGAACCGGAAAGCTTACCCTTACCGGCCAACTCGGTGATGTGATGAAGGAATCGGCAAAAATTTCCCTGAGTCTCATCAGATCACGGCTTGCACACTCAGCCAATAGTTTTGACTTTATTGCAAGCGATGTTCATATCCATGTGCCCTCCGGTGCAACGCCAAAGGATGGTCCGTCGGCTGGTGTCACACTCTTCACTGCCCTGACATCGTTAATTACCGGTAAAACCGTCGACCCGAAAACTGCCATGACCGGCGAGATTACCCTCAGCGGTGCTGTACTGCCGGTCGGGGGAATCAAGGAAAAAGTCCTTGCCGCACACCGGGCAGGTATAAAAAAGGTACTACTGCCAAAAGAGAACAAGAGAGATCTGGAGGATGTTCCAGAAGATGTCAGGAATGAACTTACCTTTGTAACCGTAGAGACCATTGAAGAGGTCTTAAAAGAGGTACTGGACATTGATCTGCCCGGTCCTGTTATGTCCTATGCAGGAAATCGTTGTGCACCTGTGCACAATCTTTGAAGGGTTTAGCCACAGAACAAAAATATCTGTCAAACCCTCTCTAATTTTTGTGGATCATTCCCAAGGTACACTCAGGGGTAGATTATCTCATTCCTGGAGATTAAACCGTTCAAAGTAACATTCACCAGAGCTTTGTTTTTCCCCGGGCTTGAGTGCAAGAAGGAAATTATCGGCATGGTCCGGACATACATAGGCGAAACAGCACCCGAATGCCTGGTATCCGACAGCGTCCTTTTCACAGTACTCACATTTCATTTTTTCCGTCATGGTAATTTTCTTTTATTCTTCTTTTCATAGATACTTTTCCCGGCAAACGGGTGATAATAAAAGCCCAATACGCGTGGAGCGACACTAATCAGGATAATCTCCCCACGACCATATTTTGTTTCAGGGTCCCGTGTGCATTTCCTCACCTCTCCGCTATCAGTTACTGGTATCTGGCAGGAACCATAACTGCGATAATTTTCGTAATAAAGGGTATTTTTATTAGAATTCGGAAGAATAATGGGTAACTATGACATCATCAAGGAGTCATGGAACATTCAAATCAGGGCTTATCGGACTGGGAATCATGCTGGTACTGGTAATGCTGGTGTGTGGCTGCACCCAGCCGGCAGTAACCCCTCCCGGCACACAATCTCCAACCGCCACACAGACTGTCATAGGAATGCCGAATCCGGCATCCGTGTCTTGTGGCCAGGCCGGGGGTACTCTTGAGATTAAAAAAGATATATCCGGCAATGAGTACGGCATGTGCACTTTTAAGAACGGGACTTCCTGTGAAGAGTGGGCGCTCTTTCGCAATGAGGGCTGCAAACCTGCGTTACCCTTGACACCGACGGCTGAGGGAAAGAAAATGTTCACGTTAACAGAAGCAGATAACGGAAAAACCGAAAACATTACCCAGAACACCCGGTTCGCTGTTGTGCTGGCAGAAAATCCCACTACCGGTTTCATGTGGAATGCAACCCTGTCCCCGGGTCTTGAACTCCAGTCATCTGATTACCGTCAGAACGACGCACCCTCCGGAATGGTGGGCGTGGGTGGAACCCGTACCTGGGTCATCATCGCAAAAGATCTTGGAGACCAGAAATTCTCTGCTGTGTACAAGCGTTCATGGGAGCCGGTGACCGGCAACGAGACTGCGTATAACGTGAATATCAGGGTTGTTAAGGCCTGAAGTACAGCGTCATTGGTAATCACTACGACTACCTCAGCCAGAAAGTGCATGAGGTAGTATCCCAAACTCTTTTCGTTTTAGTTCTCTGGATTATTCCCTCTTCGATTCAGCATCCCCTACGCTACCCTTCCCGGTCTGATGACAGAAGAGTGAAAACTACACCACGGTTCCGGCAAGTTATCGGTAAGGGTAGGAATGATTATGTAGCTTACAATGTCTATTCCCCTCTGAAAGGGAGTAGTACCCGTGAGCGAATATTCCGAAGCGGCCAGTGTCAACGACCTCGGGGAAGGGATCATGAAAAAAGTAACTGTCCACGATCATGCAATCCTTTTGGCCAGGGCAAAAGGACGGTATTACGCAGTCGATGCACGCTGCCCCCATCTCGGGGGAGACCTGTCGGAAGGCACCCTTGTTGATACAATTCTCACCTGCCCGATGCACCACTCACAATTCGACCTGCGGGACGGGCATGTCATCAGGTGGACAGATCTGACTGGTATCAGGCTCACCTTTGCATCACAACAACAGCCCCCAAAATCCCTGAAACAGTACCCTGTTCTGGTCAAAGGAGACAAAATTCTTATCGCTCTGGAGTGATTTAACTCCCTGCCCGCATCGCAATAATTCCGGAATTCGAAGATAAAATGAGAAGACACGATCTGCTGATACCTGTTCAATGATTGAAACGGTCTTTTTTTAACCAGGGGTGATTGTATAACCGGAAGAAGAGGCAACTCATTTGCAGAAACAGGGGGGTTTTAAACCCGACTACCTGGCGCTACGGGCGCCGGTTTCGGGCTGTTCAGGATACCGGTGGAGAAGAAAGTATTTCTTGATTCAGGAAAAACCGTTAAAAACCAGGAGATTTCGGGGGATTTGTTGGAATGGCAGATGCAGTCATCACTGAACATGCGGGAACACGGCAGGGACCTGTTACCCGGTTCTACCAGTACGGGCGGGAGGGTGTACACGTCCTGGATACCAAAAAAACCTTCAAAGGCTCTATATCTTCGATCCTTCCTCGGACATGATGACGGAACGTAATCCCCTCCACTGTGAAAAAATACTCAGGAGATTCGTCTTCGATCCCTATGGGATGCTTGAAGAGACTTTTTCGTTTGGGCAGTCTCCCTGCACCTTCCGGTATGAAAACGGTGGTGAGCAGATTGCTGTCAGGGAGGGTGGACAATACGGGGCCGTTGGTAAGATATTTACCTTCGAGAGTAACGGTGTTGCGGAAACTGCATGGGGGCGTCATGGCGAGTTTGAGCGTGTCTATATATTCGAAGGCGGTAATGACGCCATTACGGCAAGAAAAGACGGGTGGTTCGGGGCGGTGGACCGGACTCTCGTGTTTGAAGGTATCAATGCATCCGTTTTCCGTGAGCCGGAAGCCTTCCTGCAGCTCCTGATATTTACTGAATGGAGGGAGGGGGAAATGGAGAGTGCGGACCGTGGTGCTGCTCCCCCTTCCCATGATGGATCCAGTACAAGCCCCGGCAGGTTTGCATTCACCGGAAAAAGACATATATCATCTGATACACCATCGGATTCAAAAGATGACATCCGAATAGACGTCATTACTGAGGGGGATTGCTCTTTGGAGGAGTCTTTCGGGGAGGATCAAGGTAGTAAAAAAAGCAGTGAAATATCCTTTGCCGAACGCCACAAAAGGGCATAACCCCTGATTTTTTTCAACGGTATTCAGGTGCTTTCATAAAAAAAGCAACGCGATCTTCCTCACCCGTTTTCAATTCTGTATCGTATACTCCGATGTCGTACCTGAGGAGAATTCAGCGGAAGAAAGATAACCTAGTAACCGTAATTTCCTGAAATACCTGATCCGTAATCCATAAGTCTGGTGTCACCGCCAGGAACGGGCATTCCCTCGGAGCCGGGCCCCGAGCAAGGGGAGGAAATCTAATTTCCGCGACATGACTCCCTCAAGCCTGATCGGCAGGTCTTCTCCGAAGATATCCTGTATGAGGTCAGGATCAGCTATACCATGAAGATCACTTGACTTTTCCCGTACACTGGTAAAGAGTACCAGCACCATATCTGAACCCGATGCTACTCTCATGTGTGCAAGCTCTGCACGGATTGCCTCCTCCCGCTCCTGGTTCCAGGAAAATGAAGGTACCATTACCTGAGAAATTACTACTTTTTTTGCAGAAAGTGTATACTCCTTGGTGTCACGCGAGAGGATTACTTCCAGCGGGGTTCCTGAAAGATCCATTCCCTGTTCGAGCAGAGCAGTACCCAACTGGTCTGGATCTTCACCGGCAATCGGGGATAAGTAGTTCACGGCTTTTCTATCACGGTGCGTCGTGGTCGACATGCTGAGGGAAAGGGTATCTGACAGGATCCCTGAGAGGAGTGCGCCTGCAATCTCCCGTGAGGGTGTCAGTCCGGATTCCATGAATTTCATGGCTATGATGGTCGATGTCGCTCCAACCGGGTCATTGAAGAACCGTATCGGTTTTAATGTGGTTATAGCTCCAAGCCGGTGATGGTCGATAATCTCGACAATATCTGCTTCTTCAATCCCATCTACTGCCTGGGAACCTTCGTTGTGGTCAAGGAGAATCACCGATCTCCGCACATCGTCAAGCAGGGTTGTCCGTGTCAGGATCCCGGCAAGTGTCCCGTCAGGAGCGACAATGCATGCCGCCCGGAATTTTGAATCAGAAACAACCTGCCGGGCGTGGGTGATCGTATCGGTAAACGTGAGAACCGGAACATTGATCTCCATCACTTCCCGGGCTGGCAGGGAGAGATTAACCATCCTGCCAACCCCGAAGGCATCGAGTGGAGTAGAAAGGACACATACCCTTCGTTCTTCAGCAGCTGTGGCAACACGTTCCCCGACCGGAGCACCGTGTGCAATAATCAGGCAGGCAATTCCTGCAGAGATGAGTGCGAGCTGGGCTGGTTCGTTATCACCGACAACAGCGATGTCTTTTGCGGTCATCTTGCCCAGCGTGACGTGAAGAGCATCGATTGCGATATACACCCGCCCTTCCAGAACCTGCCGGGCGGACACGATGATGGTTGCATTCAGGATCCGGGCAAGAGATTCGACCGGAAGCGGGGTTACCGCAAGCTCGGCAAGATGAATCTTCTGGATATATGAGCCGGCAAGGGCATGTTCTCCTACCATCCCGACCGGTTTTCCTGCACTATCAGTGATGACAACGTTCCGGATCCCTTCTTTTACCATCAGGGTTGCCACATCAACGGCAGGGACATCCTGGGGAAGTGAAAAGACCGGTTTATAGCTGATGTCCGAGAGCCTGGGTTTTACTGAAGATATCAGCACTGGTTCGGGAAGGTTGAACCGTCCGAGCATGAAACGGGATTCCGGATTCAGTTCACCACAGCGGGCCGGAATGTACCTGCCTGGTTCGGAACGGTTTTTAAAATCTGCGTACCCTATGACACTTGCAATGCTGTCCGTATCCGGCTGCCGGTGGCCAAAAAGATAGATTTGATTCATTGGGTACCTCATGAATGTATCGTAAATCTCTATAGTAAATGACCATTCAAGCACATAAGGTATAGCACACCAGAGGTTTTCCCTCTCAATCCTCTGCGATGGTCCGATACGAAAGAGCCAGGAATAAAAAACCGGGATTTCAGAGGTATTGAATCCGAAAGAGAACACAGTTAGTCATCCTGCGTAAGAATTGGCTAAAACGGTTTTTACCCAACATTTTTTTTTAGCCTGGGCATGATCTTATTGTCAGAGTAAAAAAATAATGACTAACAAGGAGTACATCCAACAGAGTAACCGGAGCATACTTGTGTCTTCAGAACAGTCCTGCACTCAATGCGGCCGTTGCTGTGAGAAGTGGGGATGGGGCCAGAAGGGTATTCTTGAAGATATCATTCCGTGGGTACAGGCAAACCGGCAGGATATCCTGCAGCACGTTTCCCTAACGCTGACCGGCAAAAAACGGTGTAATGGAAGGGATATTTCCCCAAGGGATCTGCCCGATATCACCCGTATTGACTACTGGGTAGATCCGGATGGCAGAGCATTAACTCACTGCCCGTTCTTTTTGAGGGCGGATGATGGGAAAGTCTATTGCAAAATTCATGATACAAAACCGAAAGTCTGTATCGGGTTTACACCATGGAACGAGGATATTCGTGACTATGCACTGAATTGCCCGGCCTGCCGGAACACAGCCCCGTAAAAAAAAGATGATCGGGGGGTACTCATGGGGGCTTCACTCCTATGGGTTCCTTCCCACCCTTATGCGATACCTCCTCGGGACAGGTAATACGGAATAATCGCGATACGGTCAAAGGTGGTCCGGGTGACAGGTACCGTACCTCCGTCATCGTAGCTGTACCCTGGCAGTACTGCGATAAATCACAATGATGTTGTCTGATTGTTCGTAATACTGTTGCTCGCATTACAACAAATTTTCGTGTAATTTCCCCGTATTGCCCTATACATCTCCGCATCATCGCGGACTTTTGCCAAAAAAATTCGGACATGATCATTTAAGAAAAGCGGAAGATACGATGAAAGAATGTTTGTTGAAGAGTGAATGGCTTGTGGGCCTTCGCCTTCTTTTTCATACAGACCACATGCAGACCATAAAGAATCTGCGATCGGGGACTGGCTGAAATACACCCCCGGAATACTCAGGGTGTAAACCCGAATATGCATTGGTAGAAAGGGAATAGGTATTTTAATTGACATTGGAAAAGTAAAGAATTGGTAACCCGGTTCTTTTTGTGATCAGGAAATAGTTTTGTGTATGGATGTTTTTTTTAAATATTAGGGCCACATTGGAAGTTAGCCTCATGTGACAAGAGTTGAATAGGTATGGTAAGAAGGGTTGTAACTTCGATGCTTTCAGTTTCATGCGGTTTGTCAGCAGAGGTAACGTCTGAATACAAGCCTATTGAAGGTAAAATTATGACCCGGTGGGCCGGACACATCAATCCGGAAAAGGTTCTGCCGGAATATCCCCGTCCTCAGATGGTCCGGAGCGACTGGTGTAATCTGAATGGTTTGTGGGATTATGCCATTGTGGATAAAAATCAGCCCATGCCGGGACAATTCCAGGGTAAAATCCTAGTTCCGTTTGCGGCAGAATCGGCGCTTTCCGGAGTCGGTAAGAAAGTCGGTGAGAAGAACAAACTGTGGTACCGCAGAACATTTACCGTCCCTGAGGCGTGGGAAGATAAAACCATTCTTCTGCATTTCGGAGCGGTCGACTGGGATTGCGATGTCTTTGTCAACGGCACTCTGCTGGGCAATCACAAGGGGGGCTATGATCCCTTCTGGTATGATATTATTGGTGCGCTGAAAGTTACAGGTCCTCAAACGCTGGTGGTCAGTGTTCTGGATCCCACGAATAAAGGCCGGCAACCTGTAGGCAAGCAATGTGATAATCCCCACGGGATATGGTACACCGCGGTGACAGGCATCTGGCAGACAATCTGGCTGGAACCGGTTGCCAGGACGTATATTGACACCATTAAGATTATTCCGGACGTGGATAAACAGAAGTTGACGGTCGTTGTTGAGGTGAAAGGCGTAACTGAAGGTCTGTCATATCATGCCGATGCCAGGGCTCCAGGCTTTTCTGCTTCGGCCGTTTCTGCAAAAAACAAACTTGTGCTGGATATCATCGATCAAAAACTGTGGTCGCCGGATTCTCCCTTTCTCTATGACCTGAAGGTGCAGATCAAAAAAAGAGACACCGTCATTGATGAAGTTGGCAGTTATTTTGGTATGCGCAAAATCAGTCTTGCCAAAGATGACCGGGGCAACATGCGAATCAAGCTCAATAATCAGTTCCTGTTTCAGTACGGCCTGCTGGATCAGGGATGGTGGCCGGATGGTCTTTATACCGCACCCGGCGATGAGGCACTGAAATCGGATGTGGTAGTGCTCAAAAATATTGGCATGAATATGCTGCGAAAGCATGGTAAAGTGGAATCAGCACGGTTGTATTACTGGTGCGATACGCTCGGCATCCTTGTCTGGCAGGATATGCCCGGTGGCGACTATAATAATCTATTCAGGCGGCGAACCCAAAAATCCGCTGCTCAGTTTGAGAAGGAATGGAAGAGTATTATCCGTGCGCTCTATAATCACCCGAGTATCGTCATGTGGGTCCCCTTCAATGAAGGCTGGGGACAGTTTGATACGGCTCGTATCGTCAAAATGACCGAAGATGCGGACCCGACCCGTTTAGTCAATAACGCAAGCGGGTGGACGGATAACGGTATTGGTGACGTGAAGGATATTCATGCGTATCCCGGTCCGGAAATGCCGGACGTGGAAGAAAAACGTGCTGTGGTGCTGGGTGAATTTGGCGGTCTTGGCCTTCCTGTAGCTGGGCATACCTGGCAGGAAGAAAAGAACTGGGGCTATCGCAGCTGCAAAAACAGCCAGGAGCTGACGGCGGCCTATGGGGAGTTACTAAACAGACTTCGTCCACTGGTTGCCCGGGGCCTTTCTGCTGCCGTCTACACGCAAACAACGGATGTGGAAACTGAGGTCAACGGCCTGATGACCTACGATCGCGAGGTAATCAAGATGGATGTTGACCAAATGAAAACCCGTCATAAAAGTCTGTATCAATAGATTTGCGAATAGCGAAATGGACTTTGGCATAAAGTCCTGACCTGATACAAGAGAGACGAACCCAAAATAAGACTTTGTACATCACTGATTTACGAGGCTTTTTTATAGACAAGAGCAGTCCCTGCGATGTGCTACTGCTGGATTGACGCAGTACTACACCGGTATTGCCTCTTTCAAAAAAAATTACCGGTTGATATGTACCACTTTTGCCGGGGGGAACCCGTTGAAGTAGGTGGATGAGGCATGGGAATAGGCCCCGATATTTTCTGAATAGACCAAATCCCCGATTTCAAGATCCGGCAGGTCTGCAGAGAGGGTAATTGTATCAAAGGCATCGCAGGTGGGTCCGAACACGGCTGAGATCTGGGTTTCGCCTCCCTGAAATGCCATGACCGGGTAGGTAACGTGGTCAAAAACCTGGCCCGAATAGGTGTGATAGACCCCGTCATTGATATAATAACAGGGCTTCCCGTCACGGAACGCCTTCCCGACCACTTTGGCAACCAGCATGCAGGCATTTGCCACCAGGAACCTTCCCGGTTCTGCGAGAATTTCCATATCGGGAGGGAACAAGCGCTTGATTTCGGCATCCAGTTTTTTAGCAAGCGTCCGGACGGATTTAACTTCCGGATGATACTTGACAGGAAAACCGCCACCGATATCAAGAATCCTGATTTTCCGGCCTGTCCTTGTTTCTGTCTCTTTGATAATATCTGCAGACAACTGTAAAGCCTGCACATAATTCTCAAAATTGGTGCACTGGCTGCCCACATGGAAGCTAATTCCTTCGACGACAAGGCCCATGTCAAAAGCCTTGGCAATCAGATCAACTGCTTCCCCCGGGTGAGCCCCGAACTTTGAAGAGAGTTCTACCATGGAACCGGTATTAGGAACCCGTATCCGCAGGACCAGGCCCGCATGGGGGGCATGCTGTTTGAGTTTTTTGAGTTCTTCGCTGTTATCGAACGTGACAAGCGGGTTGTATTGATCGAGGGCTTCAAGGGTTTCTATCGGTTTGATGGTATTGGCATAGATGATCTTATCCCAAATCCAGGCCTGTCGCTCTTTTTTTGGCATTTTTTTGATATTTTCATAGACAATCATGAATTCAGGCATGGATGCAACATCAAAGCTGGATCCCATCTCGTAGAGCGTCTTTACAATCTCCGGATTTGAATTTGCCTTTACCGCATAATACACCTGGATTTTTGGCAGGACCTTTTTAAATTCCCGGTAATTCGAGCGGATTTTCTCATGGTCAATCACAAAGATGGGGGTGCCCTCCTCGCGTGCCAGTTTCTGCAGCAGTTCTTTCCTCGCTTTCCCGATATGCGGGACCCCGTCATCATGCTCCTTTACATTCGGTTCCTTTTTCATAGTCTCTCCCACCTTTGTCAGTACAAGTGTGATTCATCGCACAAATAAGAAGTTTTTGAATTGCCAGACATCGTCATAGTCATAATGATTCTCCACGTTCTCCTTGAAGTAAACCTTCCTGTTTTTCAACGGGGTCCAGTCGGATGGACCGGAATAGAATTCACCCAGGTATGGCTTTGCAATATCCAGTACGCACTCATGGGGCAGATCGTCTGGAAGGCAGAAACCCTTCCTCGGGTTTTCTATCATCCACATAATTGCAGTAACTACTCCCAGCCCGACCTGGACCGTGGTTGCATTCTGGCCGGGGGCAAGGGTCTTTGCCTCCTCAATCGAAAGGATACTGCCGGTCCACCAGGAATTGTAGGGATGACCCATTAGGAGGGCCCCCAGAATATCTGATCCGGAAATAATCTCCCTGTCGTTCAGAATCCGTAATTTTGGCTGCAATTCGTAATTTCTTCCCCGCAGCTCATGGAGTGAAGCAATGGTCGCATCACAGGGTAAATATGCGTAATGAACAGTCGGCCGGTAGATTGCTACTCCGTCCTTCCACACCGTCCAGCGGTCTGATATGCCAAATGCCTCGCCGTGACGGATGACCATACCGACGATTTCGTGATGGGGAAGCCAGGACCGGACCCACGTATTGATACCCATCCGAGCAAGCAGAATCTCGTTCTTCGGCCCAACGGGAGGTACATACGCCTGTTCAGGAAGCTCTTTTTCATGCGTCCCCCACCCAATCTCCGCCGGAGCGGTGCCTTCTTCCCTGAGTCCTTCAATACACCAGGTTCCCACAAACTCATCAACATTTTTAGGTGACCGGGAGATCTGGGTGTCTCTTTCTGAACAGTGAATAACTTTTATACCGGTCTCCATGGCAAGTGCAGCAAAATTCTTATTGCGGATATGATCTTCCACGAGATCCGGTTCCGGCGCGATGTCATCGGCAATCATCTGGCGCGCGATATCAACAAGTCCCTGACGGGCAAAGTGTGAGATTAAGCCGGGATTTGCACCATGATCAACGACAGAAGTGGCACCGTCATGCCAGTCTTTTGTCAGTTCATGAAGCCTCATCTGCCGGTAATACAGGGTTTTTTCATAGGGGCTTGCGGTAAACTTTTCCGCGTCAGGATCCCAGGCTTCCACGGATGTATTCACGTACAGGACAGAATGATCATGGCACCACTGCACCAGCTCACAGCAGTCGATGTTCCAGGCAAGATCAATCACCAGACCTCCTGGTGAAAGATAATCAGACAGAACCTGGTCAAGGTTATCCGGAGTGACTTTTCTCTTGAAAAACCGGAGCCCGCCGGATGTCCACGCTTTCAGATCCTGCGCTTTATCCTTAAAATCAATTATGGTGATATTTTCAAGTGGTATCGTTACATGCCGGAGCAGTATTGGAAGCGTGCATTTTGCTACCGCACCATATCCGATGATTAATACCTTGTTGTTAAACTCCACTCAAACCTCCGAATCTACTACACTGAAATATAAAATATTCTGGTGTGGTTTTATTACTAATACATTAAAACGTCAGGAGAAAAATTTGTCGCAGGCCGGCAAATTCTTTCTCTATTTTTCTCCCGATTATTAAAAAAAAGAAGTGATTCTGTGCAATCTATAGATACCGTTCTGGAGTTGAATCCATTTCTTACCCTTCTCGTTATCTTTTTTGGAATCATGGTCCTTTCGGGTAACAATTTCCATAAAAATATTTTAAATAGCCCGAGTCGAATATTGATAAATCATGCGATATCTGGTTCTCGTTCTTGGATTTTCCCTGGTTGTTCTGATTCTTTTTACCGGGTGCGTTACCACTCCCTCTCAGGGATCAGCTATCCAATTGACCCATCAACCCAATCCATCCCTTACCGGTTTGAAAATCGGTGATACCGCATTTTTTGAATTTAAAGGATTTAAAAAATCAGTACAAGTGACTGGTTTTAACGAAACGAGTCTCATCGTATCTTTTGAAACAAAAAACACTGGCGATAAAGCCATCGCCACAATAAGCCGGATGTGGATTGTGGATGGGAATGGAGTGCACTATGATTTGCCAGACCTCCAGAAAGAGGGTCTCTCTTTTGGTGAATCACGTCCTGGATCGGTTAACCTGTATCATCTTCACGGAAATCCGGATAGTGTAAAAAAGGGAAAACTAACATTTTATTACGGTTTTGGAAATCAGGAAGCATCATGGATACTAAACTAAAAAAATATTTTTTTTAACTTCCCTGGCATATTTTGCGCTTCCAGGTATCAAATAAGATATCAGTTTCCGGTTATCCTTGTTCTTTCTCAAGAAGAGCAAGGTCGCCCTTCATAGTGAGGATTTTTTCTTCAACGTCCCTCTGACCCTTTGAACGCTTCCGCGACCAGACCCATGCAGCAATAATTATCAGGATACCAATGATTCCGACACTGATTCCTATCGTGGTTCTGCCACCAAAGATAGCACTGAAGAATCCCACCGTTGCAATCAATGCGCCTGATAAAAGCATAATCCATGGCCCGATTTGCGAGCCTGCGTTCCTGTATTTCTCCCATCCGGTAATCTTTTCTTTGACGAGATCAAATTGTAATTCTAATGGTGGTTTCTCTTTAATTATTTTTTTTCCCATGTTTCTCCCATTTAATTCTAACAAGGATATATTTTTCTCATGCACTGCAGCGTGTTTTTTGCATTCGATAATGGCGTAATCACTCTGCTTGTCCAGATGGCGACTCTCAATTTCACCGACAAGCATCCCTCCCTGTTCCCCTTCGCTCAAACCCGGTCAAAAAAAGAGAGACTTTGTGACCAACAGAAATTGATATGTATCAGGAAATGACAGGTTCATGCATGAAAATCCGAAACATAATAATCCTGCTGCTTTGCCTTGTCAGTGCAGCCGTTCTGGTTACCGGATGCACCAGCCAGACCTCCGGCACTGTCACGACAGAGCCCACAACTATGGTCCCCATCCCCGAAATCACCCGGACTTCCGGCACTGTCATGACTACCGGAACTATCGACACAACAACGACAACGGGAACTCTTAGTATGCCAAAGACCAGTATGTCAACGACCACTCCAGAAGCTCCCACGGCAACATCGACCAATGACAGAAGTGAACAAGTCAGTATCAAAGCCAGGAACTTTGCGTTTGATGTTTCACGGATCACGGTTCCTGCCGGTGCGCAGGTCACTGTTGAGTTCGAAAATGAAGATAGTGCCCCACATAATGTGGCTTTCTATACAACTCCGTCTCTGACCACAACAATTTACAAAGGCAAAATTATTTCCGGTCCAGATAAGATAACCTATGTTTTTACCGCGCCCTCGATACCGGGAATCTATTACTTCCGCTGCGATCTCCATCCGTCAATGCAGGGACAGTTTATTGTTGTCTGACCCCCCTCTCGTAATTTTTTACCTGTTTTCCTGAGTCCGGGGTTCTGATTACCCAATAAGCTCTGGAGGGCATGTTCCCTAAGACCGATACCCCCGGTCACGGGATAGGCACTAACCTGGGCAGACGAACTCCCGTAATTAAAAAGTAACAATAGCGGTTACTTATTTCATCGTCTTCCCAATACTAGTAAGGTGATTCGTTGTCAAAAAGGGCAGTTGATATGACATTCCAGGCACTCTATACCCTTACAGACCTACGGGTACTCCTCAGAGAAACCGCACCATCTCATACGATGGATGAAACCCAGAGAACCCAGGCACAACGTCTGCTGGAAAATCTCGAACGGCAGGTTGCATCCTTAAAACTGGAGATGCTGAAATGAGGTGTGGAGCCGGAATAGAAGCGCGGCAGGTCAACGAGCTCTTCATAAATATTGATCCCATTCAGGCAGGTGGCAGGCTCACTGCAGATGCAATGAAAGCCGTCATCGCTTATGGGGATGGTTATTCTGTCTGCGATAACTGCCGCAAACCCAACCGTCTCGATTACATCAGCAAACCTCCGATTGCCGGGTTCCATCAGGAAGTTGCTGCATGGCTGAATATGGATGCAGTCCGTGTAGTACCTGGTGCCCGGCGCGGGTTCCAGGCAGTCGCGAACACCTACGTCAGGAAGGGAGATCCGGTGCTTCTCACTTCGCTATCTCACTATACCGAATTCCTTGCCATCGAAGGAACCGGGGGTATCGTTCGTGAGATCCCTCAGGATACCGCCCATAAGATTACTGCCGATGCGACAGCAACAAAGATCGAGGAGGTCCGACGCGAGTCCGGCAGGACGCCCGTTCTGGCCTTCATTGACCACATCGATTACCAGTATGGCAACATGCATGAGGTGAAAGCGATCACAAAAGTAGCCCATCAGTACGACATCCCCGTCCTGTACAATGGGGCATACACGGTCGGGATCCTCCCGGTCGATGGCAAAGATCTTGGTGTGGATTTTATTGTCGGCTCCGGGCACAAGAGTATGGCAGCCCCGGCTCCGTCCGGTGTCCTTGCCGCGACAAAGGAACGAGCTGCGGAAGTTTTCCGCACTACGGGAATTGAAGGAGATGTGACAAAACGGAAGTTCGGTATCAAGGAACCGGAGATGATGGGTTGTACGCTGATGGGTGCAACACTTGTCGGCATGATGGCTTCGTTCCCGCACGTGAAGGAACGGGTGAAGCACTTTGACCGGGAACTGGAAAACAACCGCGTTGTTCTTGAAGCCCTTCTGTCCGTTACGGGTACAAAGATCCTTTCGGAATACCCACGGAAACACACCCTGACACGGGTAGATACTATTGCATCTTTTGATAAAGTGGCAGAATCCCACAAAAAGAGGGGATTTTATTTCTCAGGTGCCCTTGAAGAAAAAGGCATTGTCGGGGTAATTCCCGGCGCAACGAAAGTCTGGAAATTCAACACGTACGGGGCAACAACAAAACAGGCTGCGTTCCTTGCCGATGCCTTTGTCACCATCGCGACTGAGAATGGTCTTCCTCTCAAGACGTAATTTTTCAAAGTAAAAATTCCCCCCCCCCTTGATACTATTCAGGTAGGGTTTAATACCTGTCGTGCCCTACGATTCGTTTGTTAATCAAGGGTATTCTGATTCTTGTGAGTGCCTGAGGGGGACGGATGTTTGAAAAGTACGATTTAACAAAAACTATTGACGACAAGACTTTTGATGAATCCCTGCCCCCGTTAAAAGAGCGCCTCAGCGTCCTCCAGCGAACACTTCGCGATCTGAAGATCCCCACCATAATTGTCATCGAAGGCTGGAATGCTGCCGGCATTACCATGGCCACCAGGGAGATTATCCAGTCTCTTGATCCCCGTGGGTTTACCCTTCATGCAACCGATAAAGCCACGGATGATGAACGGGCACGCCCGTTCATGTGGAGATTCTGGGTAAAAACTCCTTCAAAAGGGCGAATTGCCCTGTTTGCCCGCAGCTGGTACAGCAGGGCACTTGCAGAAAAACTATCCAGCATCGGCTGGAAAAAATCTCTCAAGGATGAGATTAATTCAATAACGGTTTTTGAACGCCAGATGAGTGACAGCGGTGCGATTATCCTCAAATTCTTTTTACATATCAGCAAAGACGAACAGAAACTCAGGTTACTGGAGCGGGAGAGGAATCCGCTTACTGCCTGGCTGGTGACACCCAGTATCTGGGATTTCCATCACAGTTATGATACCTATCTTCCGATTATTGATGAATTCATTGAAAAGACCAATACCGATTATGCACCCTGGCATGTTATCGAATCCACCGACCGGAAGTATACCATTTTCAGGGTATATTCAATATTAGTAAAAACGCTTGAAAAAAGAGTTGCTTTTGAAACAGAAGAGCAGTCAAAAAAAGCACGGCAGAAAAGTATTTCAAAGTCTCTGAAAAAACCTGTCCCGAGAAAATCTTCTGCCAGTGTATCGTATTCAAAAGAAGACTGTCAGAACATGCTCAACAGCCTGCAGATTGAGATGCTTGAGATCAATTACCTGCTCTTTAAACGAAAAATTCCGTTCATTATTGTCTATGAGGGATGGGATGCGGCCGGAAAAGGAGGAAACATCACCCGTCTCGCCCGGTACATCAATCCGCTGGGATATGATGTTATTCCGGTAGCAGCACCGAATGACTACGAGAAAGAGCACCATTACCTCTGGAGATTTATCCGTCACTACCCGAAAGCCGGGCATTTCGCAATCTATGACCGGAGCTGGTACGGGCGTGTCCTGGTTGAACGTGTGGAAGGTTTTTGTTCGGAAACCGAGTGGGAACGGGCATACCAGGAAATAAACGAAATGGAGCAGGACTATGTCGAGAGCAGTGGCGGGGGAATTGTCAAGTTCTGGCTTGAGATAGATAAGGATGAACAACTCAAACGGTTCAGCCAGCGGGAGAAGGATCCGCTCAAGCAATACAAGATAACTGAAGATGACTGGAGAAACCGGGAGAAATGGGATCTCTATGACGTTGCGGTGGACGAAATGCTGGCCCGTACCAACACTCCCTATGCCCCATGGATTGTTATTGAGTCGGACAATAAATGGCATGCCCGGGTCAAGGCCATCAAAGAAGTTATCCGCTATACTGAGAAACTACTCTGAACAGTTATTAGTACGAGGTAAATTTTTCCTCATCGCTCCGGATTAATCCTGATTCGCATTCAATTCACATTGTTATCTGATCGTCATTGAGATTGACGGGGATTGAACCAGAAAATGTCTCCCAATTCACAGAATAATCATAGCCGGAATGTTATCGTACAGAAATGAATCGCAACAGTGATTAGCTGAATAACATATTCTATTTCATGCGGGATCGAGCTAGTCAGTTTATCAATGAAGGCAATAATTTAGCCGGACTCGATCAGTATTCCGAAGCGGTCGAATCGTATGACAAGGCAATTGCCCTTAACCCCTTGAATGCGGTGGCATGGAACAATCGCGGCGTTGTACTGGATAACCTTGGGAGATCTTCTGAAGCAGTCTCATCGTATGACCAGGCAATTTCGATCAATCCGGATTACGCTGAGGCATGGAACAACCGTGGAGTTGCACTGGACACTCTTGGCCGGTATTCCGAAGCGGTTGTATCGTATGACAAGGCAATTCTCCTCAACCAGGAAAATCCTGAGGTCTGGATCAACCATGGAAACACGCTCGTTCATCTCGGCCGGTATTCTGAAGCGGGGGTCTCTTACGAAAGGGCGACTATCCTCAATCCGGATAACGCGGTGGCATGGAACAACTACGGGGTAGCACGGGAGTATCTCAACCTGCACACAGAATCTGTAATCTTTTACGACAAGGCAATAGACCTCAGACCGGATTACACTACCGCGTGGAAGAACCGCAGAAACGCACTTAGCCAGATCGGTACATATTCCGATGAGGTCGAAACCTGTAATACTATGGTTGCCAGTAACCCTGCTGACGCGAATGCGTGGATTAACCTTGGAAACATGCTCGACAATGTTGGCAAGTATTCTGAAGCAATCGACTCTTTTGAAAAGGCTATTGAACTTTCTCCCAATGACACCGCAGCATGGAACAACCGCGGCGTTGCACTGGATAAACTTGGCCGGTATTTTGAAGCTGTTGGCTCGTATCAGGAGGCAATTCTCCTTAACCCGGATTACGCTGAGGCATGGAACAACCGTGGGGTTGCACTCGATAATCTTGGTCGTTATTCTGAAGCTGTTTCCTCGTATGACAAGGCAGTTACCCTCAATTCGGATTACGCTGAGGCATGGAACAACCGTGGGGTTGCACTCGATAATCTTGGTCGTTATTCTGAAGCTGTTTCCTCGTATGACAAGGCAGTTACCCTCAATTCGGATTATGCAGATGCATGGAACAACCGTGGAATCGCACTGGATACCCTCGGCCGGTATTCTGAAGCAGTCGACTCATACGATAAAGTGCTTGCCCTTGACCCGGATTCCACTGATGCGTGGAATAAGCGAGGAATGACACTGCATAAACTCGGTCGGTATTCCGAAGCCATTTCCTCGTATGATAATGCTCTCATTCTTATGCCGGATAGCAACGAAATATGGGACAATCGGGGAAATGCACTGGTTAATCTCGGCCGGTATTCTGAAGCTGTTGATTCCTGCGACAGGGCAATTTCCATCAATCCGGATTGCGATAAGGCATGGAACATCCGTGGAGTTGCACTGGATAATCTTGGCCGGCATTCCGAAGCGGTTGACTCTTTTGATGCAGCGATTGCTCTTAATCCGGATGATGCCGACTTCTGGAATAACCGGGGAGCAGCTTTGGATAAACTTGGCCGGTATACTGATGCCGTTTCCTCGTATTATAAGGCGATTACCCTGAACCCGAATAATGCAGGTATGTGGATTAACCGCGGCAACACGCTGGATAAACTCGGAAGGTTCCTTGATGCAATTGCTTCGTACGATAAGGCAATTGCCCTTGACCCGGTTTCCGCCGATGCATGGAATAAACGCGGGGTCTCCCTCCATCATCTCGGCTGGTATTCAGAAGCAATTACCGCTCATGAGAAAGCTATCGCTATCAGCCCGTTTTGTGCTGATGCTTGGAATAACCTCGGATATGCATTAGGTAACCTTGGCAGGTATGCCGAAGCTATCACCTCGTTTGATAAGGCAATTGCTCTCAACCCGGATGATGCAAAAGCGTGGTACGCCCGTGGATTCGTGCTCTATTCAATGGGACAGTATATTGAAGGGATTGATTCGTTTGACCGGGCGATTTCTCTCAATCCCCATGATGCCAATGCGTGGTACGCCCGTGGATTCGGACAGTTCAAAACGGGTGAGTATTCTGATGCTATTGCTTCGTATGACAAGGCTCTGGCTATCAACCCGGATTTCACTGAGGCGCGGGAAAATCGGGAAATCGCACTTCAACGAAAAGCATGACAGACGGGTACCCGGAGAAATATTTTTTAGTATCCGGAGAGGGTATTTCCCGAAATCGGAAATAACGAGAGAAAGAGACTCTTCTTTGCGGAAATAAAAATTTTGTTTTTCAGTCTTCTCTGAAGATCTCGCAATTTAATGCAGTTAGAAATCGCAGGTCAGAAAGTGATTTTCTGACAATCTCGTCAATGTCCATCTTCTGCTCGTTCTCTTTTATCGTCGCAAGCACTGCAGCAGTTGCCGGCATATTCGGCACAGCCCGGCACACAAGATCTCCCGGATGAGCATCAAAGGTTCCAATCCTGCGGGCAAGGGTGATGGTTTCTTCCTTATCGTAGGTTATGAGGGGACGTAAGACAGGTACTGTAACCGCTTCTGAAATGACCGACAGGTTGGCAAGTGTCTGGGAAGCCACCTGTCCGAGATTCTCGCCTGTCACGATAGCGAGCGCTCCTTCTTTTTCCATCAGATTGCCTGCCACCCTTTGCATAAAGCGCTTACAGATCACACAGCGATAGCGCGGCGGGATGCGAAGATGATCCATGCGATCATAAAGAACTTCACTGTTTGCGATCACCAGAGAGAGAGGATTTCCGTAACACCAGCGCGAGAGCCTGCGATGATTCTCTATCGCTGCCAGGGTGACATCCTTTCCCGCCCACCGGCCGGCATCCAGGTGCAGGTGGGTGATCTCGCACCCGCGTTTCATCATCAGCCAGGAAGCTACCGGTGAATCAATACCTGATGAAAGTAATGCAAGCACCCTGCCCTGCGTACCCCAGGGCAAACCCCCGGGTGCGGATATCCTCGAATCGTATACAAGCCCCCCAAAGTCCCTGATTTCGACGAAGATTTCATACTCCGGGTTATCCAGATCGACACGCAGACCCGGGACGTGATCGTAGATGGCAGAACCGATAATGGTACCAAGTTCCTGGCTGTTCGGGCCGGTTTTCTGCTGCCGTTTTGCCCTGACCGCAAAACTCATTCCCTCATGCAGATTTTCTGATGCAAGAGAGATCGCTTCTGTGCATATGTCTTCAAGCCGGGTGCTTGTACGGGTACAGATGCTCACATCAACAAGACCGAAAATCCGGGATACCACATCAGCGATCTTTTCAGGGTGATCGCCGTATATGAGGATGCGCCCGCGGGGGGTTTCGTAGTGACAGGTAAGATCGGAAGCAGAGAGTGCTTTTCCAATATTCCGGAGCAGCATTCCGATAAAATGGTGCTTTACCGACTCGCTTTTTAAGAATAATTCCCCGTATCGCACCATCACGAGTTTTTCCCTGGTAATCATGTTTCTCACCCCTGTTTTCAGTAGTATAGAAGGTCTGGGGAGATAACCATTCGTGGTATCAGATCAACCGCGTGAATAGGGCAATAATGTAAGGATATTTACGAAAAAAACAATCTCAACAGGGATGAACAACGAAATCCTTTAATTTCACAAACGAATAGTGTACTGAAATGGCAAAAAAGGCAGGCAAAAAAATAGAAGCTGAACCGCTCAAGTTGTTTTATATTTTTTATAATCAGGAACGCTGGGACAACTGGTTGAAAACTCTCAAAGAATCGAGTTTCGAAGCAGATCCCAAAAGCGAGGAGCTGCCTGAAGGATTCCGGGTTCTTGACAGTTTCTCAGTCGATATCACCATATCAGTATTAAAGATCATCAAGCTTTACCAGAACAAACGGTATACTTTTGAAGAAGCTGTTGACAAGCTCTCGCAGGTTGAAATGATTGTAATGTCAGCTGCCCCCGAGGGAGATCTTGGAGAAATCGTTGAGATCCTGCAGCTCCCCAAACTTGTGCTCTTTGCTTCCTGCAGGCTGTACCTTGCCGGTGGATTTAACAAAGATATTAAAACCCTTGTCAAGAAGGGCAGGGATGATATTGAGAAGGATATGGAGCAGGCACTCGAGTCAGCTGCAAATATCGGCGCCAGTGTCATTGACGGTGCATCCTGCTGTGGCAAATATGTAAAAGATGATATTGAACAGACTACCCTTTTTGATGAGTGGCTTATCGAGTGCGAGCGGATGGGTGAGGCGATGGCCTCACTGAAAAACTTTGATGAGGGTGTAGGAGACGAGGATTGATCGCTGATCGGGCACGATTTCGTCATGCAAAAAAATTAGAACGGCTTGCAGGTTTTCGCCTTCCCGAACTGGCATTTTCCGGGACCATGCTTGAAACCCTCTCATCGCGCCTTGATTATGATGCGCTTGATTTTGCCGTGAGGGAACAGATACTTGCTTTTTTCAATGACTTCCTCCGCTGTGAATGCAAAGACTCCCCGTTATGCGGTTGCCCCGAGAAAAAATTTGCAAAAAAAGTAATCGAACTCCGTGAAAATGGTCTCGATCATCGCCAGATAGCTGCATCCATGCTGGATGAGTACGGGATTGAAATGTTTCCAGCCGATGTTCTTTCATTTCTGGAAGAATCCGTCCATGTACTCGAAGCCATTTCGGATGTAGCCCGTTTGCAGGGTCGCAGTGAGCTTGCAAAAAAGACGGATGAGCATATCCATCTGATTGAGCGTTAATTTCTGGTGTTTCTTAACCTCCCCCAAGATAATTGAAAATTTTTTTCCGACATTCGGATTCGCAAACATTTTTTAAAAAAGGCTTTGTAGAATTCCTTTTCCATTGATATGAAATTCAAGATGCTGGTACGAATGAAGGAGGGGACCGTGCCTGTCCCCCCATACCGCCCCTGCGCTGAGCGATGATGACGTAGCACCTGTTCGGGAGTAATCGCATCGGAGAGCCACAGCTGCGGGGGTGAAACCCCCTTGAGCGTTCAGCTTGTAATTGAGCATTTCCCATGTAAATTGAATTATTCTGGTATGATACGAGATTTTTTTCACACGCCTCCATTTACTATGATCGCCGTCGCCCCCGAAGGGTCGCCCCCGCGGCGGATCTGGAACAAACAATTCAAAAAAACCCTGTCCGCCGTGCCTCGGAGAGGCCCTGAGGCGGGGCTCCATCGAAATAATACGATTTTCATGGTTCGGGAGTGAACCCCATAGATTCCTGTCCGTTTCTCCAGATCTAAAAAAAATTCAGGAGAAAAATCATACCGCTGATACAGTCACCGTCTTTGGGAATGAACCGAACAAGAGCTTAGATTGTTTTTTATTTTTCATATTTTTTCAGATCAATAGAGAGATAAAAAAATAATATGTCCAGCCAGGCTATGAGCGAACATACATACTATGAAATTTTCACGTCTCTACAAACATAAGCACTGGTTTTCCGGTTTTATCGTACAGGTTCAGGTTTGATTCATTCACCCGGAGCTCCTCTGCTTTTGAAAGGTCATTGATGTACGCTGCCTCCTGCTGCATGACACGTGAATTATCACAATAGATTTCGGTCATATCCGGCTCGGAGATGGATATCGCCAAATCGTTTGTTGTGTAGGAAGAATTATACCTGTTGCACCCGCCAGATCCGCTTATTGTACCATCTGTCTTGAATCTGGCAGTTACTGGTGTTCCAGGGATGGCCGGGACAAGAACACCCCTTGAATCGACAAAAGACTGGAGCGTCCAGGTATTCTGTGTCAGGAGAATTCCTGAAGATGCCCGAATGCCTGATACATTAAAAAACACGATTAAAAGAACAAGAGCCCCGACCAGCGCAAGCGCACCGTAGAATGCAGGACCCCTTGTCTGCGATTCAGTGACGGCAGTTTTGTCTTCGTCAGGGGTCTCTGGTTCCAAAAGAGCTCCCTCAGGATCATCAGCCATGCCCTGTACTCGGATATGAGATGCAATAATCGTTTCTTAAAAGATCCTGACTTTGGTTTTTAATTAAAAAAAGCGATACCCGTCACCATAATCAGGCCCGAGAAGTTCCCGGTATTGTTCATGCGAGAGATGGGGCCTCTCTTTTCAGGATGAATTGAAGTTTTAATACTCTGAACACGAACGTTATTTCATGGATTTTGCACCCGTCAAAAAATGGGCGGTTTTTTTTATTGGTATTCTCTGTGCTATTGTGATCGCAGATACACTCTCCAATGCGTTAGTATCGATGACAGGGATGGCCGGCTGGATGAAGTTTCTGGTCAGTTTTGTCCTGTATGCAGTTTTTTTCTTTGCAATTCTCTACGGTCTGGAAAAAATATTCCATCTGGAATTTTTTGGTTTTTGGCGCGAATGAAAAAAGCTTGTGCAAAAAATATTTTAAAAGCTGAATACTCACCAAGTCTTTACCATGCAGCTTCGGCTCGCCACTCAAAAAAAAACGATAACTCCAAAAAAAAGTAACCTGCAATCAGTGCTTGCCGCGCAAGGGAGAAAAGGGAGGGAGGGCATGTCCCCATTTCATTATACCCGTCCGGTTACTGTATGTGCTGATACGGGAATTCACAAGAAAAAAATGGGATTTCGGCAATGTATTAAAACAGATTATCTGACCTGTTAATTATCTGCTCATCCTTACTCTCTAAAGGGAGTTTTTCGTATTGAATGGATTTTTATAATTCCTGTACATGACTTACAGGAATAATATTGGTCGGTCCAGCAGGTATTACAGGCCCAACGCCCGCATAAGACACATTGCCGGAGCTCTGAAATTGTAAAGGGCGAGTTACACAGATCGCACATATACTGGGCGAAACTATGGGGGTTCTTTACCGGGGGCTCTCCCTGTTTCCGCATGACAGTAATCTCTTCTTTCAATTCAAGGAAGAGATCACTGCCGGCGGTCTTATTTTTTGGCGCTTCCTTTTTGAGCCAGTCCTTTTTCAATATTGTCAAGCCGGGTCTCCAGTTTTGTCAGGGAACTCTCCAGATCCAGTTCGAATTTCTTTAAATCGTTGATACGGACCTCGTCCTGTTCAAGTTCTTTTGATTTCTGTTCCTTGAACCTCTGGAGTTTTGGCTGGTTTACCAGTTCCCATTCATCTACAAGATTTTCGAACCTGCGGTCAAGGTACTCGTCCACCCGGCTCTCTACGGGACGTGTCAGCGCAATGTCTCCTTTAGCCCCTCGGAAGTAATAATAGATCAGGAAAAACGCAACCGCAATGAAGAGGACAAGAATAATGAATTCAAACCAGTCCATGGTCAGATCTTCTCCTTAAGTTTTCGTGCACGGATTTCAAGCTCCATCAGTTTTTCCATACTCGCCTTTTTGGACTCTTTCAGGCGCGGGATCTCCTGTTCAATTGCATCGAGCCGGGCCGTGAAATCTGTTATATCATCTTTCCGGGAAAGGTCCCATTCCTCAACAACAGATTTCATCCGCCGGTCTACATAGGCATTCATGTAATTTTTCATGACGCTCATTTTGACCCCTCCATGGAAGAAACCAGGATGTCCAGGTTTCCGACACGTTTTTCTATCACCATTTTTTCTGCAAAAAGAGTGCTGATTTCATTGGTTATCTCTGAGAGCCGGTATTCGAGCTTATGGAGATCACTATCGGTTAAGAGATCCCATTCCTCAATAATGGACGCAAAGTTCTGGTCGAAATATGCATCCATGGATTTATCAAACGTAGGAACTTTTGACCCGATCGATGCAGAAAAATTGGAGACCTTATCCCAGTAACCCGGGGCTGTTTCGGTCTGGTTAACAACCGTGTTCATTCTTATTTCACCTTCTTCTCTTCTGTCTGAATCTTACCTATCATATTATCCAGTTTTCTGACCTTGACATAATTCTCGAGCCTGTCCAGTCGCTTCTCGACGAGTTTTTCCCGGGCAAAAATATTTGTCTCGAGATTTATATTCTCGTCTTCCACGTTCCTGATCTCTGCTGTCTGTTCAGGTGAGAGCCGGGTAAACGGATAAGCCTTGGTTGCTGCATCCATCTGGATGATTTTCAGCTTGTCCTGTTCCAGCTGGGTGCTATGTTTCGCGGCATCCTTAAGGCGAAATTCACGGACGATAAGCCAGATAAAGATAAGGATAACAATTCCAAGAATTACGAGGAACGACGTGTCATTAATTATTGGCGGCGATGTCGCAATAATTGTTGTTGTTTCTGTTGTTGGAATAATAATGATCACCTCTCCGATTTAGTAAGTCGAATCACAATCGCAGGATTCAACGGGAGGTTAAAGGTCATCTTTTCCTTTCACCTTTTTCTTCACGGTGTCAGCCGCACTGCCAGCGGCTTTTCCCACTGCGGCCCCGGCTTTCTTTGCTCCGGTTGCTACATCACTTCCGGCTTTCTTGGCCCCGGCCGATACATCACCGGCAGCTTTGGATGCCTTTTCCTTGATCCCGAGGGATTTTTTAATCGATACCTCTTCGCCTTCCTTGAGTCCGAGAGACTTCAGATCCTCTTCACTGACCCGGATTTCATCTTTTCCAACCATGGTGTCAGAAATAACGGTGACAGTGACTGTTTTTTTCGCAGTTTCATTGATGAGATCAATGTGATCGCCGTTGACAATCTGGAGATCCGTAAGTCTTGATTCGTGGATTCGTACCCGTCCGTGGCTCGGAAAAGCACGTTTCTTGATTTTAAGGGTTAAGTTATCCATACTCCTAAAGTTGCTCTATAATAATTAAATGTTTGTATACTTGTCAGATATTGAAAATAGTACCAGTGAATAGTAATAAGAACTGTTAAATAACAGCAAAAAGCACAAAACGGGATTCCGGTCTTTTTTAGAATCGATAACCCGGTTGAGGTAAACAGGTGAATATTGTGGTAATGGAGAGGAGAAAAAAATAGGATAAATTTTGTAGTTGTGGCACCAACAGAATATAAAGAAACCGGTTCGGGGACCAATTCCCTTCCGGTGACACTACCATGAATACAAGCTTATCTTGCATTGTCTGGGGCATTATCGGCGTAATTTTTGGACTTTTAGCTCTGCTGTTTCCCGATCCGGAAATGATGCTTGCAACGTTTTATGTGATATTTCTGATTCTGACCGGACTGGTTATTGCAGTTTTTCTTTTTCTGGCCATCACTTCAAACAGCGATGAATCATTATTCTGGTTTGGTATTTCAGCAGTGCTGCTCATTCTTGCAGTTCTCTCATTTTTGGCACAGCAACTTTTCGCGATCATTTTTCTGCTTATTATCGCGGGAATTGCCTGTTATAACGGGTTTACTGATATCACGCTTGCACTCACCCATCCAAGAACCAAATATATCCTTATCCCGGGTATGTTCATTTCCGCTATTATCCTGCTTGCCGCTCTTCTCTGGTATTTTCCTGATCATTCAAAAAATCCCATCATCATCATTATTGGCACCTTCGCCTTTGTGTTTGGCCTGTTCTCGATCCTGATGGGTTATTTTCAGAAGGAAGAGCGATACCAGGGTGCAGCATGAACGACCGTGAACACTCCTCAATAGGATCATGAACAGGAAAGCAAAATAACTCCTTGTCCAGCAGACGAAAAAAAGTGTCCGTTTCCATGACGTACGATGTTATTGTAATCGGGGCCGGTCCAGCAGGCTGTGCAGCAGCATCCGAATGCGCACGCCATGGGCTTTCGACACTCTGCATCGAGGAGCACGGTACAATCGGTTACCCGGTTCAGTGTGCCGGACTCCTGTCGAATGCTGCCTTTGCAGAGTGCAGGGTATCAGAACGTCCGGTGCTCAACCGGGTCTTTGGGGCACGGGTTATATCAGGTCTGGGCAGTGAGATCCTTATCGATGCAAAGATACCCAAGGCTGTTGTTGCAGACCGGGCGGCACTTGACCATGAGATGGCAGAGAATGCAGCAAACTCGGGAGCAGAGTTCCTTTTAAAAACTGCGGCGTGTGGTATTCGGGGAACAACACTTCATATTCGGGGAGTTCACGGTCATGCAGAAATTCCGTTCAGACTCCTTATTGCTGCGGACGGTCCCCGGAGTACGATTGCCCGTTTCCACAAACTGGCCCGTGCAAAGACGTACCTTGCGGGTGTCCAGGTGGATCTGCCCCACGAATGCGATCCCCGCTTGGTGGAAATTTATCCTGATGCATCACCGGACTTTTTCGGATGGATTATCCCGACAGGAAAGGACCGTGTGCGTATCGGACTGTGCGGGCAGTCGCAGGTTCGGGAACGATTCGCAGCGTTCGTAAAAAAATATGGTAAGAGCTCAACACATTATGTGACCGGAACCCTTCCGCTGGGCCTTATGCCCAAAACGTATGGTCCCCGCACCCTGTTTGTTGGAGATGCTGCCGGGTTTGCAAAACCTACTTCAGGAGGGGGAGTATACACCGGCATCCGTTCCGCCCGGCACGCAGCCTCAATCGCGGCTGCCTGTTGTGAAACTGACACATTTACTGATACGGCTCTTGCAGAATATGAACAACGGTGGAAGGCAGATATGGGACGGGAACTGGATCTCGGGTTCCGGATTTTTCAGATGCGTCAGACCATATCTGTTCAGGAAATGGATGCGTTGATTCAGGCACTGAGTGATCCTGATATTGTTCGAACGATTGTTGCATATGGTGATATGGACCGGCCTGGTGTCCTGGTCAAAAAACTTCTTCGCAAACCTGCCATACTCAAGTGTGCAGCCCCACTTTTTCGATCAGGCCTTCTTTCATTGTTCAGATAACTAAAAATCAAAAAGCAGGATTCATACTCTCGGATAAAAACAGCATCTACCCTTGTGACCATTTTGCTATTTTCTTTGGATCTCGTATTAAAACACCCGGAGAAAAAACGATTCTGAAAATACTCCGGCCCTTAATCATAGAGTCCTACGGGCCGGAACAGCTATGGTGAAAATCTTTGGTGAAAAAAATTATGGGCGGGAACCGGATTTGGTCATCTTTTTTGACGGTTTGATGGGTCCTGGTTGATTTGTGTGAGAGGGTAATTCATCACCATGAAGATGGGAGTGGGGTGTATGCTTTGGAGAAAGAACAGGTTTTTTTATGGTTTTATGCGGAGGGTGGGGAAGGGGATGATCGGAAGGATGATGTCGGGCATCTTCAAGATGTCGTTCCCTGTTCTTGCTGGGTCCGGCTTTGAGGCGAGGAGTTGTATCAGGTTTCTCCGGCTGTTGTGCACGTCTCGGTGACATACTCAGTAATCTCTTTGTGAGATATAAAGGAACCGGTTTTTACCTACCTGAAATGCCTGATACTCGTGGACTATCCGCGTCACAGTCAGGTACGGGAATCCGGGCAATACACTTCTCCATCGCAATCAAGGGTGTTTGATTTTTTGGCATGAAACCCCAAAAACTGCATTACGAAATACGCCATTTCCCCGGGTTTCTGCACGTTTTTTGGGTTTTTTTAGCGTTCAAAAAAAAATCAGATCTTTGGTTATACCGAAAAATACGTTGCGGACGAAACATTCTGTGATCAAAAAATGTAACGCATGTGACGGGTTCTTCACCGCCATTCCGGTCACTCCCAAAAATACAATACCCGATTGTGCAGGTCATGCATCAATATCCCTTTACACTCAATCGTAGTCATGGGAGGCAGGCACAGTCTCAACCGTCATCGTACCCTGAGATTTTTATATCATTATCCGATAAAGGGGAATTCGACAGAACAAAAAGAGAGGCAGATGTTGGAAAAAACTGTTCAAAGAGCAGGGGATGAACGGTACGTACCATTCGGCACCGTGATCTCAAAACGTGCACCTTTCCCGGGTTCTCCGTTCTCATCAATGGTTATTCCGGTTATGGACAGGATCTCCCGTATAAGGAATAAGCCGAATCCAGTGTTTTTACCATACCCCCGTTTAAACAGATGTTTCTTTGTTTCCTTGTCAATGCCGCCACCATTATCCTCGCACACAATCATCAGCGTATCCCCGGTTTCCTGGAAAGAAAACTGAACAACACTGGTAGCATGCCCATGTCTCACTGCATTTTCAAGGAGATTGTAAAAAACCTTACCCAAAAGGGGATCTGCATAGATCTCGATATTGGAGGAGGGTATCTGAACAGTAACTGAACTCAGGTCAAGCAATGTTGCAGCAGCAGCAATAGTATCATGCACATTCTGCCATTGAGGCGCCTGGACCCCGATGTCCTGGTAATGTTTCGTAAACGTAATCTGCTGGTTGATCCGTTCTGTCGCAGTGGCTTCTTTTTTGATAAAACCAAGAAGTTTTTCATCAGAAGCAAATTCTTCAGACAACGCCAGATATCCGGAGAGAACGGTAAGCTGGTTCAGGATATCATGCCGGGTGATGCTTGAGAGAAGGTTCATTTTCTGGCATGCCAGGGCAAGTGCATCTTCCGCCCGCTTTTGTTCGGTAATATCCTGTCCCACGGACTGGTATTCGACAATTGAGCCCTTCTTATCAAAAATTGCCCGGTCAGACCACCGTTGCCAGCGGAGAGACCCGTCCGGCATTATTACCCTGTGGGTGTCTATGGCAGAAGGATTTTCCTTTGTGAGGGATGCAAAATGTTCCCTGACCTGACGATGATCTTCTGCCGGGATCCGGGGGAAAAATTTCTTCCCGATCAGATCCTCACGTGATTTTTTAAAATACTGGCAGAATGCCTCGTTGACAAACAATTGCGTACCGTCAGGACGGAAACGTGAAATCAATTCGTTTTGATCCTCAACAACAGTCCGGTAGATTCGTTCGCTCTTCTTCAGTGCATCTTCCGCCCTTTTGCGTTCGCTCACATCCCGCACGATAGCCTGGAGGAGGGTCTTTCCCCCGATTATTACCCGGTTGAGCGTGACTTCAGAATGAACGGGGTTTCCATCCAGGCGGGTAAATTCCCAGTCGAAAACCTGCGTGGAGTCTCCAAGTGCCTCTGAAATTTTCTCCTGAAATTTTTGCTCAGAACCCGCCCGATCGGGTTGCATAACCGGGGAAAAATCAATAAGCGATCGCCCTGCGATCTCTTTCATTTTTGTGCATCCGAACAGAGTCACAGCTTTGCTGTTACATTTTTTAAACCGGGTATTTTCGAGAAGAAAGAGAGCCTCCTGTGAAGATTCAAACAGGGAACGGTATTGTTCTTCGCTTTCCTTTAAGGCCTTTTCCGCCCTCTTGTTTTCCGTGACATCCCTGATAACCTGTATTGCACCGGTAATGGTACCGGTTGCATCATAGAGCGGGGATGCAATTAACCAGAGATAGGCTCCTTTTCCGTTATAGAGAATCGGAAACTCTTTCTCATCAATGAGCTTGTTGTCCTGGTGAATGATTGAGGGGTATTTCTCCCTGATCTCTTTTTTGTCATGCAGTACAAGATCGAGGAGTAAATCCTGTTTTTTTCCATAAAATGGCAGGGAATAGATATGATCTCCTTCACCCATGATCGATGAATTTTTCACACCGGTCATTTCTTCCATTGCTTTGTTCCAGGCAATTACTTTTCCATCAAGATCGATGGCAAAGGTTGCATCAGGAAGAAAGTTGACAAGATCTGATAACCGCTGTGCTGAGTTTTTGTATTCTTCCTGTATCCGCCTTTTTTTAACCGCCTTTTTTATGTTATTTGCAAGTTCATCAAACTGGAATCGGGGATCGCTCCCTTTCGTGATATAAAAATCAGCACCGTTGTTGAGTGCCGCAATGACAACATCTTCTTTTCCCTTCCCGGTGAAAATAATGAAAGGGATATCACCAAGTTCTGTGTGCACATATTTGAGGAAAGAAATACCATCGATGCCCGGCATCTGGTAATCAGAAATTATTGCATCGTATGTTTTCAGTTTTTCAGATTTTATAACTTCATTCACCGAAGTTGTTACGTCAATGGTGAACTCCTTTGTTCTTTCAAGAAAAATTTTTACGATTTCAAGGAGAACCGGTTCATCATCGACATATAATACTTTATACATAGCATTCTCCGCGGATCCATCGACATTGACAGATAGTCAATTTATAATCTCTGTTTACCGTTGATAATAATTTTTCGTGCATGTATATATATTTACCTTAAAAAATTTCTTTGTTTTAAATGGACTTTTTGACATATAGAATATTATTTGAAGATATTTTGCATTATGTGCAGTATTTGAAGGAACCGAAAGACCCGGTATAAGATTTGTTTTGGGTGATATCTGTCCGGATCTTTCTCAATCTATATCCTGTTCTGATAGAATAATAAAGACTGGCAAGGCATTGATGCAATGCATCTTTATTTTATTGTTGGAGATTTTTCGACAGCAGGGTAAAAAGATGATCTCATTCCCTTTTTTATTTTATAAAAAGATTCCAGAAAAAATGGTTTTGTGCCCCTTACTCTTCAACGTGGATAGTCGTAAGCTTCACCGATTCAACACCTTTCTGGGACATGAGCCGCTCGGCAAACGTTTTGATCTCTGCACCATCACCATGCACCAGAATCACTTCCAGACAGCGATCATGGGTTACGTGCGAATGGAGTGATGCCTTGATGATGGCATGAAATTCATGCTGAATATCGGTGAGGGTGACCAGCAGTCCTCTCTGGTCATGATCATATACCATGGTAATGACCCCTTCACGTTCACCCTTGACATCGGACATCCATTTGTAATACGTGATATAGGTACGGATCGCATCGCGAATGCCTTCGGAACGGGACGAGTACCCGCGCTGGTTGATAATATCATCAAATTTTTCAAGCAGGTTGCTGGGAAGCGATATTCCGATGCGTGAGAGATCAGAGTCCATGGTCATACTAGCCTCAGTGATGTCTATATCATTGCGGATTGTTTTTTAAGGTTTTGAAAAATGTTCGGGAAAGTATGAAAGTATGCGACTCTGCTATTTGGAAATTATTGGTTTCCTGTTGATTATTCGCGAATAACTTTGATCAAGCGAGCTGAATGAGGATATGATAAAAAAACTGATAATTTTTTTCACCTTAAAAATTCAGATAATAACTGCAATATGTTCGATAAAATATCAAATAACAATACTTTTTAACTACTGAATGTTACAATAATTTAGAAAAGTAATAACAATTCCTGGTGACCCCATGCATATTCCCGATGGTTTTATCCCGATCTCGCAGGCGGCAGTGTACTGGGTTATCGCTCTAATCTTCATTGCGCTCTCGCTCCGTTGGGCGAGACGTGAGATGAGCGAGGAGAAAGTGCCTCTTGTGGCGGTACTCGCTGCCGGTATCTTCGCTATCCAGACGCTTAATATGGCACTTCCAATATTCATTATTCCCGGTGGGGTAAGCGGGCATGTGGTTGGAGCTGCACTTGCAGCTATCGTTCTTGGGTCGCCGTTTGCAGCGATTTTCATACTCACGCTCGTTCTGGTTCTGCAGGGTATCTTCTTTGGTGACGGGGGGATCACTGCAATGGGAGCCAATATAATCAATATGGGTGCGCTCGCGGGATTTTTGGGATTCTATACTTATCACTCAGTCAATAATGTGTTTCATAACCGTTTCTGGGCAGCATTTTTTGCCGGATGGGTCTCGCTTTTTATTCCTGCCATTGTCTGTGCAGCCGAGCTTGCGGTTGCAGGAACCCTTCCCCTGACATTCGGTCTTGTCACGATGGGGATTTACCACGCAGTTATCGGTGTTATCGAAGGAGGAGTTACTGCATTTGCCCTCGCACTCATAATTCATGCACGCCCGGATATTGTGTCTGCAAAAACTCCTGCCAGGCGTCATAAAGCAAAGGATATGCTCATGGTAGCCGGCATCACCATCGCTCTTGCGATAGCAGTATTCGCTCCTTACTATGCTTCGACCTATCCTGATGGACTGGACAGTACATTCCTGACTGCGTACGGTGCAAAAGAGGTGAATACCGTACATATCGATGAGTCTAAGGCTGAGTTCGCCGAAACCGCAGTAGCAGAAAAGACCGGCAACACTTTTGCCTGGCAGGCCCCCCTTCCTGAATATAGTTTGCCGGGGCTCGACAAACCCGGCGAAGTACTCGCCATACTCTTTGGTGTTTTTGTACTTTTTATTCTCGGCTTGGGCATCAGCAGGTTTATGGCCCGGAAGAATTAAGAGGGTTTTTTTGTAAAAAGGACCAACCAGTAAACGGATTTTCCCATGCACCTAATTGAGACCCGCGATCTTATCTACACTTATCCCGGCAATGTCACCGCACTGCATTCCCTCAATTTCGTAGCTCCCCGTAATGCCCGCATAGCGGTAATCGGGTCAAACGGTGCCGGTAAGAGCACACTTTTCAAATGTTTCAACGGAATTTTCAAACCGACATCGGGGTCAGTTCTGATTCGCGGGGAACCCATCACCAAAGAAAATATCCGGGAAGTACGTAAGTTTGTCGGGATTGTTTTCCAGAATGCCGATGACCAGATATTTTCCCCGACCGTTGAGCAGGATGTTGCATTCGGCCCTACCAACCTCGGTCTCGATGAGGAAACCATCCACCACCGGGTGCATGAAGCGCTTAAACTCGTCGGTATAGAAGACCTAGCCCACCGGGTTCCCCATCATCTGAGCGGGGGAGAGAAAAAAAGGGTCGCTATCGCAGGAATAATTGCCATGGAACCGGAAGTGCTCGTTCTTGATGAACCTACTGCGGGGCTCGATCCAAAAGGTGTCCACGATCTTGTCGACTTTATCAACTCACTCTCAAAGAAATTTGGCATGACCGTGATCTTCTCAACGCACGATGTTTCCATGGTTGCCGAAGTCGCTGATTACATATACGTAATGAACCGGGGGCAGTTTGTAGCAGAGGGGAGTGTTGAAGAGATCTTTTTACAGCCGGATCTGCTCCGCTCGGTCAGGCTTGATGTGCCTGTTTTACCAAAACTGATTGGTTCTCTGAATAAGAACGGTGTGCCGGTTCCCATGGCATACACGTATGAAGATGTTGAACGGTCTCTGATAACCACCTACAAGTGCAACCTTCAGGGTAGAAATAAACCATGATGGAGGAACTCTTCTATATCGAGAAGTCCTCTTACAGGGACAGTATCGTTCACCAGCTTGACGCACGGGTAAAGATCATTGGCCTGTTCGCCATTATCATTGCAATGGTCGCTATTCCGTACTCCAGGACGGTTTTAACAACAGGTATACTTTTTTTTGCGTTTCTTGCTGCACTCTGGGCACTGGCTGGTCTTCCATGGCTGGTCTATGCAAAGCGCCTTATCATGGTACTGCCGTTTGGCATTTTCCTCATCTTCTTTCAGATCTTTTTCACCAACCGGTATTATGCGGTCTTCCATGAAATCGCAACTCTGCCTTTTGGCATTCATATTTATGCGGAGTCGGTAGAGTTTGCCTTCATCCTTCTGGTTAAGTTTATTGTCTGTGTTTCAGCAATCATCCTTCTCTCGTCAACCACAAAACTTCATGATATGCTTGAAGGAGCCGGGCGCATGGGCCTCCCCCCGGAATTTGCTCTTACATTCGGTATGATGATACGATACCTGTTCGTCTTCGGCTACATTTACCGGAAGATCAATGAATCACTGGCTACACGATGTTTTGATCCGTTCGACCCTGCACTTCCCTACCGTTACCGTATGAAACAGATCGGCTATACGGTTGGAACGATCTTCATCCGGTCCTACGAGCAGGGTGAGCGGGTGTACACCAGCATGCTCTGCCGGGGATATGGTCGACAGAGCTTTCTGTATATAAAGAAAAAACCTCTGAGCAGAGGTGATGTGGCTTTTCTTTCCGTTTCAATAATCTTCGTTATTGCAGTCCCCGTCATTTTCTGGGTGACCGCAGCCCGTCTTTTTTAACCAGTACCTTTTTTTAACTCCTGTCCCCATCTTGTAATCATGGAGAATCCGTTTGGTCATGGGTTTATCACGAGCATCATGCTCATCGTCCGGCACTTTGCACTGCCCCCGGATCAAGCCTGGTTCGGGGCCGGGGATCACGTAGGGGGGCTGGTGCTGCCGGAAAAGTTCAAAGGTACTGAGGTTGAAGAGATCACCACACTGTTGAAAAAGAAAGTAATCTGGCACCAGCCGGGCACTATGGACAAGGAAGATGCCCGGGATGTAATCTTCACACTGAACCGGCTCGTCATTGCGATTGACCGGGAACTCGGCATTTCTGATGCATCGATCGGGGAGTTCCGGTAGTCGGGGAAATCCTTTTATACCCATATCCCTTTTTTACGTCTATGCTTTAAGTCATCAAACGACCTATATTTATTGTGATTTTATTACCGTATTTTTTTATTTTTTTAACGGAGGTTTTCCTTGACTGAAACATATGATGCATCCCATATAACCGTTCTTGAAGGTCTCACTCCGGTGCGTGAGCGCCCGGCCATGTATATCGGCAGCACAGACACCCGGGGGCTTCACCATCTCGTCTATGAAGTTGTGGACAACTCCATTGATGAAGCCCTTGCCGGTTATTGCAGCCGGATATCAGTAATAATCAATAAAGACGGATCACTCCAGGTGGAAGACAACGGAAGGGGTATTCCGGTCGACCGGATGGAAAAGAATGGCAAAAGCGCCCTTGAAGTGGTGCTGACCGTTCTCCATGCCGGTGGCAAGTTCGACAAGGAGAGCTACCAGGTTTCCGGAGGTCTCCATGGCGTCGGGGTATCGGTAGTCAACGCACTCTCCAACTGGCTCTCCGCCCATGTATACCGCGATGGCAATATTTACGAGATGCGTTTTTCCAAAGGTCTGATGACCTCCCCGCTCTCCACACGACAGGAGTCGCTCAACGACCTGCTTGCCCGGTACCAGCAGTGGTACGGGGCACCTGCTCCCTTCACCCGCGTAGCAGTACCGGTCAAAACCCCTGCACCCGGTCAGAAGGATCCTTCTTCAGCTTTGGCGATCGATCCAATAGAGTCGGAGCGCGAGAACCGCATTGCCTTCCTTGCGCAGTTCGGTTCGAAGATGACCGGCACCCGGGTCCACTTTGTCCCCGATGCCACCATCTTTGAGACCACAACGTTCGATTATGACGTGCTCGCACACCGGATGAGAGAACTGGCATTTCTCAATGCAGGTCTTACAATCACGATTACGGACGAGCGCTCCAGTGATACGGCTACCTATTGTTATGCCGGTGGACTCGTTGAATTTGTCCGATACCTGAATGAAGGGGTGGAATGCCTTCACCCGTCACCGATTGATATCTCAAAAAAGGACACAGAAAACAAGCTCGAAATCGAAGTGGCGATGCAGTACACCACGGCCTATGACGAGAAAATCTACTCGTATGTCAACTCGGTCAATACCCGTGACGGCGGGACGCATCTCGAAGGTTTCCGCAGCGCCATCACCCGGACGATCAACACGGTGGCAAAGAGGAATGGCCTGATCAAGGAAAATTCAGCCATCACCCTCCGGGGGGAAGATGTGAGGGAAGGTCTCACCTCGGTTGTCTCCATCAAGATGGCAAACCCCCAGTTCGAGGGTCAGACCAAGATGCGCCTGGGAAACAGCAGTGTCAAGGGAACGGTAGATTCTCTGGTTTATGCAGCACTGAGCGAATATTTCGATGAGAATCCGAATGTGCTCAAGATCATTATTGAAAAGGCACTTTCTGCTGCAAAGGCCAGGGAAGCAGCTCGCAACGCGAGGGACCTTGCCCGGCGCAAGAGCTCGCTCGAAAGTTCCGGACTCCCTGGCAAACTCGCTGACTGTTCGGAACGCGACCCTGCAAAGAGTGAGGTCTATATTGTAGAGGGGGACTCTGCAGGTGGTTCAGCTAAACAGGGACGTGACCGCAAGTTCCAGGCAATCCTTCCTCTCAGGGGAAAGATCCTCAACGTGGAAAAAGCCGGGGAACACCAGATCCTGAAGAACGCTGAAATCCAGACACTCATCTCCGCAATCGGCACCGGCATCGGTGAGAAATTCGACCAGGAACGGGCCCGTTACCACCACATCGTGATCATGACCGATGCCGATGTTGACGGCGCCCATATCCGAACCCTTCTTTTGACCTTCTTCTACCGGTACATGCTCAAGCTGATCGAAGCCGGATATATCTATATAGCCCAGCCCCCCCTGTTCCGCATCTCAAAAGGAAAGGAAGAGAAGTGGGTGTACACTGAAGATGAGATGAAGACAGCCTCGGCAGCCATGGGCGAAAAAGGCGTGTCTGTCCAGCGTTACAAGGGTCTTGGTGAAATGAATGCCCAGCAGCTCTGGGATACCACTATGGATCCGGAATACCGGGTCTTCAAGCAGGTCACCATTGAAGATGCCCTTGAGGCAGACGAGATGTTCAGGACGCTGATGGGAAAAGACGTGGAGATCAGGAAAAATTTCATCACCCGCCATGCAAAGGAGGTGACCAACCTTGACATCTGAAGTACCCCCCGCAAGCGGCCCGCTCACGCATCGCGTGGAGCCGATTAGTATCTCTCACGAGATGAAAACCTCGTATATCAATTATGCAATGAGTGTCATCATCGGGCGTGCAATCCCTGATGTCCGCGATGGTCTCAAACCTGTTCACCGCCGCTCGCTCTTTGCCATGTGGGAGATGGGCAACACCAGCGACAAGCCCACCAAGAAGAGTGCGAGGGTGGTCGGTGAAGTGATGGGTAAGTACCACCCGCACGGCGATGCATCCATCTACGATACGATCGTCAAGATGGCGCAGCCGTTTTCGTACCGCAACATGCTGGTGCAGGGGCAGGGGAACTTCGGATCGGTTGACGGTGACTCTGCGGCAGCGAGCAGGTACACCGAGGTCAGGCTCTTCCCGTATGCGGAAGCGCTTTTGGAGGATCTCGACAAGGACACCGTCAGATTCATCCCAAACTACGATGAGTCGTTAAAAGAACCAACCGTCCTCCCGTCAAAGATTCCCAACCTGCTGGTCAACGGCACTGATGGTATTGCAGTCGGTATGGCGACGAAGATGCCCCCGCACAACCTGCGGGAGGTCTGTGCAGCCGTCAACCTGTACCTCGACAACCCGGAAATCCCGGTTGAAGATCTCATGAAGGTCCTGCCCGGCCCTGACTTCCCTACGGGGGGTGTCATGATGGGAACCGAAGGGGTCAGGAACATCTACACCACCGGGCAGGGTCGCGTGATCGTCCGGGGTGTAGCCACCATTGAGGAGAGCGAAGGGGGCAACCGCGGTGACCGCATTATTGTCTCTGAACTCCCGTACCAGGTCAACAAGGCACAGTGGATCACTGCAATTGCTGATATGGTCAAAGATAAAAGGATAGATGGCCTTTCCGACATCCGCGACGAGTCTGACAAGGATGGCATCCGGGTCGTCTTTGAGCTTCGCAAGGGCACGATGTCGGCAGTCATCTTAAACCAGCTCTATAAGCTGACCGCACTCGAGTCCAGTTTCTGGGCGATCAACCTTGCGATAGTCGATAACCAGCCCCGGGTGCTCAACCTCCACAGACTCTTGGAGAATTTTGTCCACCACCGGATCGAAGTGATCCGGCGCAGGTCTGAGTTTGACTTGAAAAAGGCGCAGGAAAAAGTTCATATTTTAATCGGACTGCTTATCGCCCTTTCAAAGATCGACCTGATCATTGCGACCATACGGGCATCAGATTCGGTTGATAACGCAAGAACGGCCCTTATCCTCAAGTTCGGCCTCGATGAACCGCAGGCAAATGCGATTCTCCAGATGCAGCTCCGTCGTCTCGCAGCGCTTGAGCAGCAGAAGATCAATGACGAGAAGAAGGGGCTTGAAACCGAGATTGCACGGCTCGAGGCCATCCTTTCCAACGAATCTAATATCAAAGATGAGATACGGCGCGAAACTGTCGAGATCGCGGCAAAGTTCGGCGATGCCCGGAGAACCGAGATCGCGATCGATACCAGCGATCTCTCCAATGAGGACCTGATCGAGGATAAGAAGGTCCTTATCTCGCTTACTACTGCCAATTACATCAAGCGAATGGACATCGACACCTACCGCAAGCAGCGGCGGGGCGGCCACGGGGTCACGGGCATGACCACCAAAGAGGATGACGGGGTGGACCGGGTATTTGCTGCCGAGATGAAAGACTACCTGCTCTGCTTTACCAATATCGGCCGGGTCTACTGGCTCAAAGTCTACCAGATCCCCGAAAGTTCCCGGATTGCAAAAGGCAAACCGATTGTCAATCTCCTGAACTTAAAAGACGAGATTGTAACCAAGGTCATCCCAATCCGGGTCTTCCGGGAAGACCGGTTCATGCTGTTTGCTACAAGGTACGGACAGGTCATCAAGATCCCCCAGACGGAGTTTTCGAACCCGCGTTCTGTAGGGACCAACGCCATCCGGCTCAAAGAGAACGACCAGCTGGTCGATGTCATTGCGACCGATGGTAGTAAAGAGATCGTCTTATCCACCCGCTTTGGCTACAGCCTCCGGTTCCATGAAGAGACCGTTCGTACGGTTATGCGAAATGCTTCCGGTGTGCGGGGCATGAAACTCCGGGGCGAAGATACGATTGTGGCTCTCACCCTGGTCGAGAAAGACCACCTCCTCACTATATCCGATGTTGGTTTTGGGAAGAGGACTGAATTTGACGATTTCCGCGGGCACGGCAGGGGCACCATGGGGGTAAGAAATATGCAGCTCGAGCGGAACGCAATCGTAATCGAGTCGCGTGCAGTACTGGATACTGATGAGATCATCGTCATGACCGCATCGGGTGTTGTGATCCGCATGCCCGTCAGCGAGATACGGGTCATCGGGCGCGGGACAAAAGGTGTCCGGACTATACGCCTTGATGACAAAGACCGTGTCGTCGGCGTTGCGATAGTTCAGCCCGAAATTGAAGCCGCACCGCAGACTGATAACGCTTCAGAATCGGGGCATGAAGCTACGGGTAACGGAGATAGTGGGGACTGAACTGGAGATTCCTGCAGCGAATCTTTTTTTCCTTTTCATATTTTTAATCGTTTATCGGGAATTCTGCCTTAAAAAGGTTGACGATTATTATTGAAGATTGTTACTTCAGAACAGAGGATTTCACCACGTATCAGGTCATTGATGATCAGCAATGATTTTTCAAGAGAAGAGTTAAGGAATGATCTATGGTGAAATGATGTTTCAGACAACATTTTCGGTTAGCTCACAATGCGAAGGTGATATTATCGATATCACTCCCCAGGTGAAAAATGTGGTCAGGGAAAGTAACATTAACAAAGGAATAATTCATCTTTTCGTGCAACATTCTACAGCAGCACTCACGACCATTGAATACGAGCCGGGAGTACTTTCCGATCTCAGGCGAGCACTTTCCGTTCTCGCCCCAAATAGTGCAGATTATGCTCATAATGCCCGCTGGGGTGACGGGAACGGCCGCTCACACGTAAAAGCAGCTCTAGTCGGCCCTTCACTTATTATCCCCTTAAATGAGGGTACCCTGATGTGCGGGACATGGCAGCAGATTGTCCTGCTTGAATGTGACGTGAACGCTGGACGCGAGCGGACGATCGTGTGCACTGTTATGGGAAATAACTGACTAGGGTTGTTTCTTTCCTGCGTATCCCTCATCGTTTTAGTCCAACGGATCATTCGGTAAGTGACAGGTAGAGAGCTGCAATAACGAACAAATATCCACAAATCCTCAACAGCATAAAAGTAACTTCGGGAAACAACGTCTGCCCAAGCAGTGTGCTCATATGTGATAACCCGAACAAGCCAAAAGCAACACCAATAAACAATGCGCTGATACTGTTTCGTTTCCGATATACCAGGTATCCCAACACAAGAATTACTAAACACAGGAGGAGATTTACCAGGACTGCGGGATCAGGAACAAAAGCCATAGTTATCTGCTCACCCGATTTTTTCTTGGTGTCCGGTCTAATAAATATATCATAGCTCATTGTTCGAAATGATTCGTGCAAAAAAAAAGATGCTTTTCAAAGGCTTGAGAGGCCACCAAATTCATTTATCCCTGCCCGTGCCATGGTAGAATCATGAACATCACGTTAAAACAAAAAATCATCACCAGGCTCAAGGAGCTCGACATTCCCCTCATTGGTTTTGCCCCAGCCCAAAGATGGGACAAACCTTTATTCGAACCATGGATTCCTGAGGACTTCCGGCCACGGTCAATTTTTCCCGAGACCCGGACTGTTATTGTGATCGGTCTGCCGGTACTCCTGCCGATTGTGGACACATCTCCCTCCATCTATTACCACGAACTGTACCGGACGGTCAATATGCTGCTGGACGCGAGCGGGTACCGGATCGCCTTATACCTGAATGCTGAAGGCTTCCCTTCGATTTGGATCCCCCGGGACGGGTACGGATCGATAAGTATATTAAAGGAAAACCCCGTTACTTTTTTCTCTCATCGTCATGCTGCCTTTCTTGCAGGTCTGGGAAATTTTGGGTTAAACAATATGCTGCTGACCGAAAAATTCGGACCGAGAATACGCTTTGCCTCAATTTTTACTGCAGCGGATATTCCTCCCGATCCAATTATTGAGAGATCTTTATGTACAGAATGCATGCAATGCGTGGATATCTGTCCGGTAAAAGCCCTGGATGGCAGGGAATACCCGGGAGGGCTCACCGACAAAAAAGCATGTGCCACCCGGTCTGAAGCTCTGTATAAAAGATCTATCTCGCCATGTGGTCTCTGTATCAAGGTCTGTCCCGTCGGTGAAGACCGTAAGCTGTACCTGAGGGAAGATCCTGGGATATACAATGAGGAGGATGATACATTCGATCAATATCACCGTGCTTGGAAGCATGTCAGGTCCTATGGCGGGAGATAATCGAACATGTCAGGTTGATCCGCTTTGTTCAGTTCGAACCGGAAACCAAGAAAAATTTTATATCCCTGTCTCCTATTGAGATCACAGATCAAATAAAAGAAATGTGACCCTTATGCTCTTCCGTAAAGTCCCTAAAACCGGTGACGAACTTTCTATCCTCGGTTTCGGATATATGAGATTGCCGGTAAAAAGCGGAGGTGGGATTGATGAAGAACGTGCGATCCGGCAACTGCGGTATGCTATCGACAATGGTGTTAATTACGTCGATACGGCTCCTGCTTATCATTTTGGCAAAAGCGAGAAAATTCTTGCCCGGGCACTTGCAGACGGCTACCGGAAAAAAGTGCGGATTGCAACAAAACTCCCGCCCTGGTCAATCCATTCGCCGGATGACATGAACCACATTCTTTCTGCCCAACTCTCCACGCTTCAAACTGATTACATTGATTTCTATCTGCTTCACAGTCTCACAAAAGCGAGCTGGGAGAAGATGAAGAAACTCGGGGTAATGGGATTTCTTGACAGCGAGAAAAAAGACGGGAGAATAAAAAATGCCGGCTTCTCGTTCCACGGTGATCCTGCAACTTTTAAAGAGATCATCGATGCTTATGATTGGGATTTTTGCCAGATCCAGTACAACTATCTCGATGAACACAATCAGGCTGGCACTATGGGTCTTGAATATGCTGCCGGAAAAAAGATCGCTGTTATGATAATGGAACCTATCCGTGGCGGCAACCTTGCCGGGAATGTACCAGATGAGATAAAAAAAATCTGGGACGAATCACCGGTCAAACGCTCTCCTGCAGAGTGGGCACTTCGCTGGGTATGGAATCATCCTGAAGTAACTGTTGTGCTTTCAGGAATGAACGATGAGCTTCATATTGATGAGAACCTGCGGGTGGCCGGAGAAGCTCTTCCGAATTCACTTTCCCTGCCGGAACTGGCAATTGTTGCCCGGGTTCGGGATACCTACCAGAGACTGATGAAAGTCAACTGTACGGGATGTGGATATTGCATGCCCTGCCCCGCCGGTGTTGATATCCCTGGCTGTTTCTCTCTTTATAACGCACACTGCCTTTTCCCTCACGACGGGAGTGCAAGATTCCACTATATGAGTCGTCACGGGGGTTTACTCTCAAATGTCTCCTACGCAGGACTGTGCAGGCAATGTGGTAAATGTGTAAAAATCTGTCCTCAGCACATACCTGTCCCTGACCGACTCAGGGAAGTGTCACAGGAGATGGATGGCAGGATGCGATTTATCGTACCGGTGCTTAAAAGCGGACTGTGGTGTATGAATAAGGTCAGGCACATCGGGCGAAAATTTTCCCCAACGACAAAATCCCGGTAATGTTCTCTGACGCCGAAATCAAAGACGTGCAGTGAAACTGGAAGGGATGACGTCAGCCAGAATTCTGCTCATGCATTTTTTATAAGCCGAAAAAACATCACAAATCCTACGGTATTTCACGTTGGCGCTCCAGATCCCTTAAAAAAAAGATAACGCTCTACCGGGTAGCACATCACCAACCTGAAGATCACGAGCAGCCCTATGGGAGAGAGGCACAGTCTGCCCTTCAGACTATCCTGTACCGATATTTCATTTCATTATCAGGGAATTTTCCGTAGCATTATAAAAAACCAGGATCCATGTCACATGCTGGCGACATCCAAAAACAATGGTTTTGCCAGGCTCCTGATTTTATTCGGGTGCCTGGGGGATTTCCCGCATCGATTTAATCATGAAGAATCCGACGACTCCAAAGGTGATGACAGGTGAGACCCAGAAGGGGATATGAACCCCGAAACTATCCATCATCATGATAATTCCCAGGAAGCAGATGGAGTACATTGCCCCGTTTTTAAGATACCGGTATTTCTTGATATTGTCAACGTTTCGTATGGTTAATTCCCGGACGACAAACGCACCGATACCATTACCGATGAGGATAAGGGGTACAGACATGGTAAACGCGAATGCACCAATGACGCCATCGATAGAGAACGTTGCATCGATGACCTCAAGATAAAAGACTTTGCTGACATCTGACATATCAGATGAATGAAGCATCTTCTTCTCCGCCTCTTCAGCATTCTGCCGGAATCCATGGACAATAAAAAATGTCGTTGAACCTACCACGGCTCCAAAGGCGACAAGGGGAGATTTTTCCAATGCAAACCAGACAAGCCCGGTTAGGAGGAGAGAGACAATGGCAAAGAACCAGACTCCTTTTGAAGCGATATAGCGCTCCCCCCGCAGACCGAAATTTTTAGTCTCAAGGAACAGCCAGTGCAGGAAAAGAAAGAGCAGGAACGTTCCCCCTCCCATCAGAAGAATGGGAGCTGACTGTTCTATAGCTGCCAGTACGAGTGGATCACTTGAGAATGTTGCAGTTAATGCCCCAAGAGGGCCCAGAGAGGTCGTTGACATCCAGACGATCAGCCAGGGAAGCAAACCCCGGATTGCAAAGACGGCGATTAACAATCCCCAGGTTAAAAACCAGCGTCTTGCCCTTTGACCCATGGTTGAGAGCACTTCGGCATTGATAATAGCATTATCAATGCTGGTTATTGTCTCAAACAAAACGAGACCGGCTATGATCAGGAAGATAGAAAGGATATCCATGAATTCAGGAACATATAGGTTTTTGTCATTATAAAAATGTACGGAATCCGGTTATTGCGTCGGGTTGGGGAAAATGCTGCGATTTACAAACAAAAACCCGTGATAAATCGGTTTATGAACAAGAACGACCGGTATATTTAATACTGTATTACAGAATGTAAATAGAGCGGATTGGATAGTCTGCTGAAGTGGGTTGCGGTGATATCGGTCCTGTATATTGATAGTGACCCGGTCCTTCTGGATTCGGGCAGGCGTTTTTTTGAACGTGAGATGGCGATTCGGGTAGAGATTGCCTATACAACCGCCGAAGCCCTCGAACGGTTAAAGAGCAGCCCCTTTGATGCGATCATATCTGATCATGTGATGCCGGACATTGACAGCATTCATCTTCAAAAAATTGTCCGGGAAAACTTCCCAAGACTCCCCGTAATTATTTTTAGTGGTAAAGACCGTGAAGAAATCTTTATTGAAGCCCTTGGCCATGGTGCTGAAGATTATATAAAAAAAGGCTCAGATCCAAAATCCCAGTTTGGCGAGTTATCCCATAAGGTAAAACGTGCTATCGAATTCCGGGAAAGCGAACAGAAGATTGCACGTCTCAACCGGGTAGATGCGATACTTCGGCGGATCAATGAGTCGGTAGTGCATATCCATGACCAGATGCATCTGATGCAGGAAGTGTGCAAAATAATGGTCAAGGAAGCGGGATTTGTTTTGGCCTGGGCAGGGTTTGAAGATCCTGACACCCACAGAATTAATCGTGTCACTGCAAGTGGGATAGTGGATGATTTTTTTGTCAAAGTCAGAGAATCCTCCGATGATATTACCAATGGACAGGGTCCAACCGTCACTGCAATCAGAAAGGGTAAATATAGCATATGCAATGATATCCAGTCTTACCCGACAATGGAGATGTGGGAAGAAGATGCCCTCAGGAAAGGATATCGATCTGCAGCTGCATTCCCGTTAAATACGGGAAAAACAACCCGGGGGGCGATTACTCTCTATTCGTATGAGAAAAACTTTTTTATCGATTCCGAGATCCGATTGCTGAATGGAATTTCGGAAGATATTTCATTTGTGTTAAAAACAATGGAAAAGGAGGAGAATCAAAGACGGGTAAGGGAAGAACTGGAAACATCGGAGCACCGGCTTTTAGAGATAATCAATTTCCTTCCTGATGCAACATTTGCCATCGATACACAAGGCGCCATCATTGTCTGGAACAAGGCAATGGAGAAACTTACCCAAATCAGTGCCGAGAAGGTACTTGGTCTGGGTAATTATGAATATTCCTTTCATATATTCGGAACACGAATGCCGGGCCTTCTTGATCTTGTTTTTGCTACCGACGCAGAACTCCAGACGTACCACTACTCGGCAATACAGCGAAGCCAAAATTGCATCAGAGCACAAAAACAGGTTCCCCGTCTGAAAGGAAAAACCACTACCTTTGAACTGACTGCTTCTCTGTTATTTGATAAAAACGGGCAACTTTCCGGTGCGATTCAATCGATGTATGATGTCAAGGAACTGCACCAGAAGGATGAAAAATTCCACCGTTTGTTTGACACAACAGATCACGGCATCATTATCCTTGAATCTGACACCAAAAAGATTATCGACGCAAATTCGTTTATTGTCACGCTCACGGGGTATCCGCTGGATTACCTTCTTGGAAGAAACCTCGGTGAAATAGGATTTTCCAACGAGGCAATACCAGCTGAACAATTCTTTACAGAACTGGAAAAAACCGGATATATGCAGTACAAAGATATTCCCTTTGTTACCAGGAGCGGCAAGACAATTAACGTTGAATTTATCAGCAAGGTCAGTTCTCTCAATGATCATCAGATTATCCAGTGCCTGATTTACGACATCTCTGATAGGAAACGGGCTGAAAGTGCCAGGATTCTTGCAAGAAAAAATCTCGACATGTTTTCCAGTATGATACGGCATGATATCCTGAATCAGCTGATGGTTGTCAGCGGTTCTCTCGAACTTGCAAGCTATGGTATCCAGGAACCTGATCTGCTGAAACATCTGGTTCGTGCCCAGACAGCAACAAAAACCATACAACGTCAGATTATCTTCACCCGCGAATATGAAAATCTTGGAACCGATACTCCCACATGGCAAAATGTATCAACAGTAATACGAAGGGCATTCCTGGAAGTTGAAACAGAATCAATTATCCTGAACATAGAACAAGACAGTCCTGTTGTTTTTACTGACCCGCTCTTTGAAAAGGTTTTTTACCATCTCTTTAATTATTCGTATAAATATGGAGAGAAAGTAACCCGTATCGATGTATCTTTCCATTACTCCACAACAGACCTCATCATAACGGTCGCTGATAATGGAATTGGAATATCACCGGAAAACAAAATTCACCTCTTTGAGTGGAGGGCGGGGAATGGAAAAACCCTCGGCCTCTTCCTGGCTCAGAAGATCCTTGAAAGTACTGGCATAACGATCAGGGAGAGCGGGGAGTATAAAAAGGGTGCACGGTTTGAAATTATTGTTCCGACTGACGGGTTCCAACGCTGATAAACCGAACACTGCCGAACCCCAAAGAAGTGAAGACATTTTTTTAATCTTTACACCTTTTTGAAGGGATCGCTCTGTGCCTGAAATGAAAAGAAGGTAACCCCAGATTCAGATAAGAAGAACTGATAAGCGACCCCGGTGTTGATCTTTGATGGAGAATACGTGCAGTTCATCAGCAGGAAAAAGACTACCCCCCGAATCCCTGTGCTCTGACCTTTCACGGCATGATTTTGTAGGCTTTGTCATACCAATGAGAAATTCATGTCAATCACACGAAATTGCCGTGTACGTTCCAATGCACTGCATGAATCCAAATACACAATGGTAAATCAGGGGATTTTTTCTGATTTTGGGTTTTATACGCTGATTTCTATTCTTGTCTGAACAAAAAACTAAATCCTTGACGGAACAATAATAAAATCAATGATTTCCCTCCTTTACGTAGATGACGAGCCTGATCTGCTCGACCTCTGCAAACTTTTTTTAGAGAGGGAGGGGGATTTCTCAGTTGCTACAGTCACTTCCGCTAAGGAAGGGTTACAAATCCTTAACAAAGGGACGATTGATGCAATTGTCTCAGATTATCAGATGCCGGGAATGGACGGTATAGAATTTCTCAAACAGGTGCGGACGGAGTTCAAAGAGATCCCGTTCATCCTTTTTACCGGGAAGGGACGTGAGGAAGTCGTTATTGAAGCAATCGAAAACGGTGCTGACTTTTATCTCCAGAAAGGAGGGGATCCCCGGGCCCAGTTCAGCGAACTAAGTCATAAGATACGCCAGGCATTCAGGAGGAAAAAGGCCGAGGAGGAACTTCGCATGATGAAGGCCACGGTCAGTTTTGCGGCCGAAGGAATTCTTTGGATCAATGAATACGGGGGAATTACTTTTTTTAACGATACCATTTGTTCAATGCTTGGATATTCCCGGGAAGAATTTTCCCTGCTCACCATACAGGATATCAATCCACGGTTTATCGACAACCATTTAGGTTCTCTCTGGCCCGGGATGAGCAAGCGGAAATATCTCACTGTTCAGGACACCCACCGGAAAAAAGATGGCTCACTTATCCCGGTGGAAATTCTTCTTAATTATATCGAATTTGGGCCTCAGGCATATGTTTTTGCATTCGTGCGGGATATCACGGACCGAAAACACGCGGAAGATGAACTGAAATCTGCCTATGAAAAGAACAAGGGACTCATGGATTACGCAAATGATGCAATTTTTATTGCAGACGCGGAAACCGGCATGCTTCTCGATGCAAATAATAAAACTCAGGCGCTTATTGGAAGGACACTTACTGAAATCCAGACCATGCATGAAAGCCAGCTTCATCCAAAAGAGGAAGAGGAAAGATACCGTGCATATTTCAAAAAACATGCCCGGGAAGGGATGGGATTGCAGGAGGAGGTTGTTGTAGACCAGAAGGGGAACCGTATCCCGGTTATTGTCAGCGCTGCAATACTCAACCTGGGTGGAAGAAGGTGTATGATGGGGATATTCCATGATATATCTGATATCAAAAAAGCACATGATGCCCTTCAACTCGCCAATAAAAAACTCAATCTCCTTGCTGAGATCACCCGGCATGATATTCGGAATAAACTTACGGTACTTGGCGGATATCTTGAACTGTTCACGGATCATCCCCCGGAACCCCAACACTCCATGTATCTTACCAAGCTGAAAACTGCAGTAAAGATGATAACGGAGAACATAGAATTTACCAAACTCTACCAGGATCTTGGGGTCGTCGAACCCAAATGGCAGAATGTGACTGATTTGTTCTACAGGGTCTGCATACACATAGACATAAGAAAAATACGGTTCGAGGCTCCTGCTGACGGATTGGAGATATTTGCCGATCCCCTTCTCGAACGAGTATTTTACAATATTGTGGAGAATGCGGTAGAGCATGGTGACCGGGTGTCTGTAGTCCGGCTGTTTTCAGAGGAGTTATCCGATGGACTTTTGATCCGTATTGAAGATGATGGCATTGGCATTCCGGTACATGACAAGGAAATGATCTTTGAGAGAGGGTTTGGCAAGAATACGGGGCTCGGATTATTTCTATCCCGGGAAATCCTTTCCATAACAAATATCTCTATTAAAGAAGCAGGGGAATTCCAGCATGGCGCCCGCTTTGAAATGAATGTACCCAAAGGAGTGTACCGGTTTTCCAGAACCGCCAACCGTCAATGATGTGATGGTTTTATTATCAGCCAATTGGATTATCCGTTTTTTAAAAGAAGCGCTCAGATTGCAGTATCATATACGGTAAAAAGAGGGTGAAATACCGTTGGTTTTAGTCATATCCCTTTAACAACATCTGGAAACCAGACTTAAAAAAACACCGGGCATCCCGGTAAGATATGAAATCGGAAATAAAACGGATATTTTTCGATTTTTGTATCTGCTCGTGAATTTTTTAGATAATGAACCCCAATTTTTTTACAATAATTTGTCAGTCAAGAGGGATTGTCTCCAGTTGCGACACCAGCTCCCAGATTCTTGTCCGGGCATGGATCGGCATGTTGGGATCATTGGAGATTTCATCAATCTTTGAAATTGCTTCCGCAGCGCGCAGTCCCATAGCCTTGGAATTATTTGTAAGCAGCGTCCGGGTTTCATCAGCCACACGCCGGATATTCCGGGGTATTGAGCTGTCTTCCTGAATGCGCTGCAGCATCAGTATACAGTTTTCCAGAGTTTTTTCAGGGTTGGGCATGGTATCTCCTAACCAGTGTACCTGTAGTTAATACGTAGAACCGACATATATATGTTAAATATTGAGTCGACGGTGATTGTGTGCCGGTACGTAAGGAAGACGAAATCATGGCAGAACACCTCCTTAAAGGAGGGAAAATGCTCGAGAAGTCCTGTAAAACCTGTGGATGCCCGCTCTTTGAAGTCAAAGGCAAAACACTGTGTGTGGTCTGTGCAGAAAATGCCCATGGGGAAAAACCCGGCACCGCACCGGCTGCCCGGGAACGTCAACAACATAATGACGAATGCAGCTGCGGTGAACACCATGAAGAGTCGTGCGAAGGTGGATTGCTTACCGATGAACTTGCAATGACCATCGTCTCGCTCTGTGAGCGCATACAAAACGAAAAAGATCCGGATAACGTGCTGGCCCTGATGAACGCAGTGAAGGCAGGAACCGAAGCGCTCAAAATACTGTGTCAGTTATAGGAATGGCGGCAGAGATCATAGATCTTCTGTGCAGTCTTCTGCCCTATTCCTTTTATTTCGGTTAATTCCCGTAGTTCAGCATTAACGATTGCCTGCACGGATCCAAAGTGAGAAAGAAGAAGGCGTGCGTTTTTCATTCCGATCTCAGGGAATGCAGAAATAATGTGCTCAAGTTTTTCACGAACTGAGTGGTGTGATTTATGAGAGTGGATCTTCCGCTCACCCCGCTCACTATCTTCGCGTTTTGCGATGATAAAAAGCATTTGTGCAGTATCCTGTTCATCTCGGGTAAATAAAAGTGAAACCCCCATGTCGATGGCAAGTGCTGCCAGCACTCCCTTGATGGCATTTGGATGGATATCACGCTGGCTGTACAGATCTCCCCCTTCAATGATCAGGACCGGGCGAGGGACACTCTCGGCCATGGTTTTAATCTGGCCGAGTAAATCCCGGTTGATCAAGGTATCAACAAAATCCCGGGCTGTTTTACGCTCGATTAAGATGCGGTCACCAATAGCATAGTCGCCCTGGGGAAGTCGTTTTAGATGAATTGCGGCTCCAAGTCCTGAGAGGATCTCAACAACTTTTGATGAGGTCTCGCGGTCGTCAATGCTAATCCTTGGACCCTGAACGGTGAACTCATCGATACTTGCCTGTTCCACAAAAACAGACGTTTGCAGGGGGAAGTTCCTGCTCCCCATCACTTTCATGCTCTTATGCATAGTTGATTCTTTTGCCTGGCTGACATGCCGGAACACTTCATCCGACGTCCCCTTTGTCACAAGAACAACCACCCTGCCAGCTCGCGACCTGCCTGTTCTGCCCCGGCGCTGGATGGATCGGATTTCTGATGGCACGGCTTCATAAAAAATAACCATATCCGTGGAAGGTACATCAAGACCCTCTTCTCCCACAGAAGTAGCGATCAACACCTTAAACTCACCTTCACGGAACCGGGTGAGCGCGGCGATTTGTTTTTTTTGTGAGAGCCCTTTTTCAGAGTCTTTTGTTGCCTGCCCAACAAACCGTTCGCAGGGGATATTATTTTTCATGAGATACTCCACGAGGAGTTGCACGGTATCCCGATAGGTTGCAAAAATAATGATCCGACTGTCCGGATGTTCATCCAGCTGTTCTCGTACCAGATGCAGGGTTATCTCAGGTTTTGGATGGAGTTCCTGTTTCCACGTAAGCGAACGCTCGAAAAGATCGCGGAAGGATTGGTCTTTAACCAGACCCTGGCTTGCTTTGCTGCCCCCGGAACCTGTGCCTTCAGCGACCAGCTTAGCAAGATATGCTTTCAGCACTTCGCTTCCCTGGGACTCAGCAAGAGTAATTGCATGTCTGAGTTTCATACAAGCAGCATACACCGAAGCTGCTGAATATGCTACAGGATCACGGTTTGCAATACGCTGCTGGATCTGCGCATTGATCTCATTCAGCGCTTTCATGGTGAGTTTTTCGCGTTTTGGCACGGTGAAGTGAAGGGATGCGAGCAGTGCCAGACGTTCTTCGATAAGTGCGTTGATAACCGCGATTGCAGTTTTGAGATCGGGGGGGAGATCGATACTGATGTATTCGAGATCCCGCTCGAATACGTAGGGGCGGACATCGGGATCATGTTCTGTCCGGTTCTCAATATGGGAGATACCCAGATTTGTACAAACCTCCTGCACCTTTTCCTGCACACCTCCCGGTGATGCAGTCATCGCGAGAATGCGCGGTTTATCAGCAGTAGCAAGGTATCGTTGTGCGAGAAACACGTAGGCGTAATTGCCGACAGCACGGTGGCATTCGTCAACAATAAGGAGTGTTACATCTTTCAGCGTGTAGCGTCCTGCAATAAGGTCATTTTTTACAACCTGGGGTGTTGCAAGAATTACCGTTGCACGGTTCCAGTCTTCAGTGCGATCGTCCGGGGGGGCATCACCGGTGAACATAACAAAGGGTGATAATCCTGAACCCCCGAGGCTTTTAGCGAGAAGATAACGCTCAAAAAAACGGAGGTGTTGTTCCACGAGCGGTTTTGTCGGGGCGAGCATAAGCACCCGCCCGCCCTCATTATACAGCCGCGACGCCGCAACGAGCAACGCTACAGCAGTCTTGCCAAGACCGGTCGGGAGAATTACCATCGTATTAGCATCCAGAGCCTGCATCGCTATCGAAAGCTGGTACTCCCTTGACTCGATGGAATCAGGCTTGATTAGAGGATGACTGATAAATTTCATAGGATTTCGTTAAACCATAAGGGATGTGAACGTGACGCTCCCCGCAACAAGCGCCCCGATTGTCTCTGGTAATCCTGTGATCGGTATACGGACCTGTTTCATAGTGTCCCGGTCCCGGATTGTGACGGAATTATTCTCTTTGGTCTCATAATCAACGGTGATCGCAAATGGTGTACCGATTTCGTCCTGACGCCGGTACCGGCGCCCAATCGCTCCGCTGTCATCATACTCGGCGAGGATGCCGGATTTGTGAAGTGTCCGGGTGATTTCTCCTGCTATTGTGTCGAGATCGTCGCGGGTCATGAGCGGGAAGACTGCGACCTGAACCGGTGCAACCTGCGGCACGAGCCGCAACACGACCCGGGTTTCATCGTCCGCGGTGTCTTCGTCATACGCCTGTTCGAGCACTGCGTAGCACATACGGTCGATACCATAGGATGGCTCGATGACGTGTGGCACGATGTCCTCACCCCGGACATCTACAATCTCATCACGGACCTCAAAGAGGTCGGGAGGGATGTGGATCATCTCCCCGTCCACCTCAACATCAGCCCCTGATGGAGCAGGGGTTGCCGTTTCGAGAGCTGAAAAGACTGCTTTGGCCTTTGTGCGGTACTGCTTGCCCAGCACGCTCATATTCGGGATGATGCGCCGGCGCGGGACTTTCTTAGGTTCATGGTACTGGATGAAAACCGTCATCGGAGTCCCGCTCGCTGTACCGTGAGCGGTCAGATCATAGTCAGTCCGGTCTGCAATTCCTACCGTCTCAACCCAGCCGAACCGCCCGGAAAATACCTCCGCGTCCCAGCAATCGGTCGCGTAATGAGCTCGTTCGTCAGGAAGGTGCTGCCGGAACCGAAGCCGGTCGGGTTTTATACCTATCCGTACAAGGAGTTCGTGGGTGAGAGCGACGTAGTATGCGACATATTCGTTGGCGATAACTCCCTTATCCACAGCCTCCCGCATCGACATCAAAACCGGCGGTTCGCACATCTCCTGCCTGGTATAGGTGAGGAGGGGCATCGTGTAGTCAGCATAGCGGTGGAACATCGGGTGACAGTTCTTGCAGGATGGGTTGACAAAGATCTCGGCTTCTGCCTGGGTGAATTCGCGGAGCCTGATCATACCCTGACGGGGTGATATCTCGTTCCGGTAGGACTTTCCTATCTGGACAGCACCGAACGGAAGCTTGTCCCGGTAGAAACGGAGCAGCCGGGTGAAATCAACGAACATCCCCTGTGCGGTCTCAGGGCGGAGGTACCCGGTACGTTGTGAGCCAGGTCCGATGCTTGTTCTGAACATCAGGTTAAACTGAAAGACTTCAACCTTACCCAGCACCTCTTCGCATGCGAGGCATCTGCAGCTGGCAAGTTCGAGCGAGAGTTCCTCATTCTGCATAATAGAGGGGTGCTTCACCCCCCCGGCTTCAGCAACGTGATCTGCCCTCAAAAATTCCCCGCAGTGCGGGCACTGGCACATCTTATCAGCAAATCCTGCAACATGCCCGGAAGCGATAAAAACGGCTTCCTGTGCAATTGTCGGGCACTCGATCTCATAGTATCCTTCCTGGATAACATAGAAATCCCGCCAGATATCCTCAACCCGCCGTTTCATCATCGCGCCGAGAGGACCGTAATCTATGAATCCGGCCACAGCACCATAGCATTCCGAAGTCGGCCAGATAAATCCACGGCGTTTTGCAAGATCCATCACCTTCTCAAAAACATCCTCAGAACCTTGTTTCACTGGTTACCCCTTCTTTTTTTTTAAATTGTGTATTTCAATTATCCCTCGCGGATATTATAACTCTCGTCAAAGGAGGTGGGAAAACCAGATGACGTGTCATTGCGTACAGCCTGTATCCCTGCATCTGGCGGTAATATCAGAATAATACAAAAATTTCTGGTTATGTTTTTTCCTGCCAATGGGAACCCAAAAAAAATCTTGGGGGAAAAATATGAGAGGAAATTGATCTATTAACAGGACTCTGACTCCTGCTGCTTTGTGCTCCATCCGCAATGCGATACATCCGGAAAAGGTAGTACGTCATATTCGCTGCGTGATCGCTCGAGGGTAACAGGTGCAGGCATTGTTCATGCCATTTCAGATTTCCTCTCCTTTAATTTTATTAAAAAAATGGAATAGTAAAGATTCGTTAAAAAAATAACAAAAGCACTCTTTAATAAAAGGATAGAATTATTGTTTCAGAATCAAACAATTACCCAGAGGTGTATGAATGAGCTATTTTGTATTCCGGGTTAAAAATGACAGGCAGTTAAAAGCCCGCCTCTTAAACGCAGTTCTAAGCCAAAATCCGTCGTATTCCGTGAAAGAGTATAAGGAGGAACCAGATCCTGCGGACAACAATTATCATATTATCAGTCTAACAGCATACGAAAAAGGACCCTATCGGCTTATCAGGAAAATATTAGCTGAATTTATTAAAAATAATGAGATCACATGCCTTAACGGACCGTCGTCAGATCTGCTTCAATAGTTTGTAAAACGTTTTTATAGTACGAATTACCCCGTAGCAGATTTGATCCTGCATCATTTAAAGGTCTTTTGGTCAAACAATGCTTAAAGATAACATTAAATAGAAGGCGAAGTATTGTATATCCTAATCCCATGACGGGGTATGCAATGACCGAAGACAAACGCAAGGTACAGCTTCTAAAACTATTCAGTACCATCTCCGGTAAGACGAAGATTGTCGAGCCGATGAAGAATATTCATGGTACTTTGAGAGACAGTGACGCGATCGAACGTGAAGTTGCTCTCGTAATGAGAGAGATCACAGAACAGGGTATTTTCAAAACCTCTTTAAAACCGATCCAGCTTGCAAAACTTGTCACCTTGTTTTACGCGGGTAAGAATGATACTGAAATTGCCCGCCAGCTCGGTGATGAGAAACTTAGCAAGACCGTTGCACGTGCACGCGTCAGGCTCAAGCTCTTCCGTGAACTTGATTTCAAGATGCCATTTGATAAGGTGAAGATGGAAAAACTGATCGAGTCCGGTAAGACCATGAAAGAGGTTTCAGAGGAACTTGGTATCAGTCCTTCGACGCTCCGCGAATACCGGCACGTGATTGAGGAGCAGGAAGATCCCACTATTGACCCCTATATCAACCGGGTCCGGGACGTAATGGAAGACAGGGATTTATCCGAGCAGATGACCCGAAGCGCAACTGCGGATAGTCTTGGGGATTCCATCGATATCACAGAAGCTGAACTGGTTGATGTAATGTAAGGGATTACCCCCTTATGTGCATCTGACTCATTTTTTTAGTGAACCTGCGCTCCCATACAACAGTAGCCGGCATCGGGATGGTAAATTTCATGCCAGCAGAAGGATATCTGCATATATGCAACTTACCTGGCTCGGACATGCATGTGTACTTCTTTCCGGATCAAAAAAGATCCTTATCGATCCCTTTATTGAGGGTGGTAGCATTCTTGACACTCACCCGGATATTGTTGCCGTTACTCACGGGCATGAAGATCATTTGGGTGAAACAGTAGCGCTCGGTAAAAAAACCGTGGCTATCACCGAGATCGCAAAGTACCTCAAGACAAAGGGTTTGACTGTTGAAGGTATGAATATCGGGGGAACCGCAATTGTTGACGATGTATCATTTACGATGACTCCTGCCGTACATTCTTCGTGGATAGAGGAAGCTGGTATCGGCTGCTATGGCGGTACTGCGGCAGGTTTCGTAATCGGGATGAACGGAGTGAAGATATACCATGCCGGCGACACGGCACTATTTTCCGATATGAAGCTGATTGGAGAACTCTATCATCCCGATGTCGCATTGCTCCCGATTGGCGGGCGTTACACGATGGGTACTGCAGAAGCGATGATGGCAGCGAACTTTATTGGTGCCAAAACAGTGATACCCATCCACTATAACACGTGGGACAAGATTATCGCAGATCCTCTCCAGTTCAAGAATGCAATTGAGCGCACAACCGATATAAAGGTAAAAGTTCTGATGCCGGGAGAGAGCACAGATATCCAGAACGAACCATAAAAATAATTAATGAGGTGGATTGCTGGATATCATCATGAAATGGGGAATTCAGGAATCATTCTTTCTCCTGTGAGGTATCTGTTAGTGGGATGAACCCTGTTCATAACTTCACGGCACAGAGTTACTCCTCACTTTCGCTGGCATGCAGATGTTTAAGGGCAAAAACCTGATTATGAAAGGATGAGACCTGACTTTGTGCAGAGATCTATAAAATCGCTGTCGACCCGTCAGCCTGCATATGAACACCACTACCGTACTGATATTACAGCCCGGGCGGATCAAGGGCAGACAACACGGACCAGCATCTCTCTCATCCCCGTCTTATTGTCCCTTCCAAATATATTACGATCAGAAGCACCCACTCCTGTTACACTTGCAGATGGTTTATACCGATTGCCGGGTATTTACCGAGAGAATAGTGAAATGGATATTATTATCCCCGATCCCTTGTTTATAAAAAAAAGATAGCGTTTTTCGGGCGAATACCTGATGTTTTATATAGATGAATTGGCAACCGGGAGGAGTGAACCTGCATGTATGCGGATACATTTACGATCCTGATGATGGTAGCATTCGGAACCTTGGCCGGAATGGGTATTGGTCTTGTCATCGGATTTATCGGGAAAAAACAGAAACGTGAGTGGTCGGCAATGACATGGGAGGAACACACCATCAATATTGTTCTGGTAATCATGTTTTGTGTAGTCTGCATAGCGGGTTTGGGCTATTATTACTTCATATAACCAGGTTTTTTTTACATAGTCGCCTTTTCAACCGGGGGTACACAACCTGAACGGGAGTAAGGCACACCCGGGAAATGAATCAGCAGTAAAACAAAAAGACTAGAGTTAAATTATTATGGAGTAATAAATAACGTAACGTAGAACGGTTAAGCCGTAAATTATTCGACCCTAAAATTGTTATCAGAGGGGAAAGGCATAACAAGGGTTGTTTAAAAAGACGGTAAAATAGGAGAAGTGAGAAAAGCGATGTTAAAAGCAACGATTGATGCAGATATGTTCAGGGAATTTATCGATGCAATTTCGGCTCTCGTCCCTGAGTGCCGTCTGCATACAGATGAAAATGGAATCTCAACAAGAGCGGTTGACACGGCTAACGTGGCAATGATCGGAATCGAATTGAAAAAAGAAGCATTTGATTCTTTTAAAGCGACAAAAAGCCAGCTGGGCATTGACATTTCCAAGATGAAAAATATTTTCGGCATGGCAGGTAAGGGAGATCTCATCAGCCTTGAACTCGCCGATAACGCCCAGAAAATGTCCGTATCAGCCCACGGGTACCATTATTCCATCACCCTCCTGGATACAAATACCATCAGGAAGGACCCCAATCCTCCAACTATCAACCTCCCGGGTAAAATTGTCATTACCGGTGATGATTTCAACAATGCCATGAAAGCAGCGGCAGTGATCTCGGATAAAATTGCGCTTGGAATCAACCCCAAGGATCAGACGTTTTACCTTATTGCTGAGGGAGATACTGACACAATCCGGCGCGAGTTTGGCAAAGACGAACTGAAATCTCTTACTCCCATAGAGGCCCGATCGCTCTTTTCCCTTGATTATTTAAAAGACATGAGTAAGGTCATGAGTAAAGCTGCAGAGATCGAAATTTATCTGGGTATTGATCATCCGGTCAGGTTTTCCTTTATTATTGCCGGTGGTAACGGGCATGTCGAGTATCTCCTCGCACCCCGGATAGAGGCTGACTGATGGATGTTGTGCCATCTGCAAAGGAACTTTCCCATTTTCCCTTTTTAAAAAAAGCCCAGTACCATATCAAGGCAAGATTCTCCTCGCTCGATTCGCTCCTGAAAGACCCCCATGGAGAGGTATTAATCTCCCGCGCCATTGAACGCATCAGGGACGCCCTGTCCCCAAAAAAATTATTTGCCCCAGGGATTTCAGATTCGGTTGATGATGAGATTGCCGCATATGCACTTGCCAGGATTATTGTTTCCTGCGTAAATGACAAACAGCTTATCGACCGACTGACCCGGTATGAGGCTGAACGGGGGTATTATTTTTTGGTTAATGAAGAAGAGTGGAACCAGAATTATAAACTGGAAGATTCTGGATATTCCCGCCTCTGCATAGCTCTTGCAACCGAACTGGGAATCCAGATTACCAAGGACCGGATGCCTCTCACCGATTATGTGGAGCTGGTATCTCCCCTTCATGAAGATCGGTTCAGGCTCGTGAATCGTCATCTCGCCGGGGGTTTTGTTGAGATTAAAAAAGAGGAACGATATGAATTGTTACGGGAACGAATCCGCGTTCTGATACGTTATGATCTTCCTCATAAAGTACCCTCTTCTGTTTGTGAAATACTGGCTCCCCATGTTGCATCGATAAAAAAAGTATATCAGGAGCAGATGCTTCAGCAGTTCGGTGCTATTAACGAAAGTGCCTTCCCTCCCTGTATACAGGCACTGGTTTTAGCGCTGACTGCCGGGACCAACCTTACCCATGCCGGCCGCTTCGCCCTCACCACGTTTATTCATACCATAGGTATGGATGTAACAGGAATAGCCCGTATGTATGCAAGGTCACCGGATTTTGATCAGGAAAAAACCATGTACCAGGTAGAACACATTACCGGACGAGGGGGATCAGGTACGGAATACACCGCACCGGCATGTGCTGCAATGAAGACAACCGGACTCTGCGTTAACCGGGATAAACTATGTGAAAATGTGAATCATCCATTGAATTATTACCGGCAGAAAAAGAAATATTTACTCAAAACATAGATTAGCGGTTCACCCTCAAAAATAATCCAGGCACTCACTCATACTATTTTCCCATTTACCAGATATCCGGCTCCTGAAAGGAAGAGAATAAAGATCACAATAGCAGTAAGGTAGGCTATTCCGGCAACCATCACCATAGGAAGTACAGCAAGCAGTACAATCAGGACAAGAAAACCAGACAAGCCAATGATTACATCAAGGAGTCGTGCATCCATTGCAGGAATCTTCGCCGTAAAAGGATATATGTATATCCGAACGGGCTGTCCCGTGCATGAATGCAGAAGACACGTTTATTATCAGGCTTGTCCATCATTGGTATGAAGATGAAAGATCCGAGCCGGGAACGCAGTGACGTGCTTGAAAAGCTTACCAGGGCAACCGCATTGCTCCAACGATCCATGGATGTCCGGCTCATCCCAAAAAGTGGAGCCCGGCTGGCCTATGCCATAAGCGGCGCACGGGACAAAAATGGTGTCGCCGCAGTGAAGGGCGGGATACTCCTGGAACACGGAAATATACTTACCGCTGGTCCCTGCGTTTTTGGTGCGGATGAAGAAATCGCGCGAATTCTGCTCACTGTAATGAAATTTGATCCTCTTATGCAATGCGTGGCGACACTGCGTTATTCCAGAAATATGCTCAAAGTCATTGACAGTCTGTTTCTTGAGTGCACGTCATTTGACACCGCAGCAGAACCCCCGGGGATCAGTTCAATGGACTGGGGGGTTGCATCCTGTTGCAAACAGGGCGTTCCCGATGTGTGCTATGATACAGGAGGAAAGGGAAAAGAAGGGATTGTTCGTCTTTTTGGTGAAGATCCAGTCGACGTATCGAACAATATTATTATGATATCGAACCGCATTATAAATATAGAACTTTGAGGAAATGCACATGGGAATCAAACCGTCATACATCAAATCTCTCGGTACTGAACTTCTGGCCAAGCAGCGGGACTATTTTTCCGGCAGCTTCGATGAAAACAAACAACAGCTTGGAAAATCAACCGTAATCGGAAGCAAGCGTGTCCGGAACCGCGTCGCCGGGTATATCACGAGAAAAATAAATACCAAGAGACGCTCATAACCTTATTCATGTTCGAAGGTGTCCTTCCAGCAATCATAACCCCTTTTAAAAGAAATCCAGCAATGGGCCTTGATGTCCAGGGTCTGGAGCGCAACATCGGGTTTCTCCTTTCCTGTGGTATTCACGGGATTGTGCCCTGCGGATCTACTGGTGAATCTGCAACACTTACGTTTGAAGAGCATGAAAAAGTCATTGAGATTACCGTCGATAAGGTGAACGGCAGGATCCCTGTGCTGGCCGGCTCAGGTTCCAACAACACGGCAGAAGCGGTCAGGCTCACGAAGGCTGCAAAGGACATCGGCGCGGATGGTGTTCTTGTTATTAGTCCATACTACAACAAGCCGAACCGTTCAGGTCTTATCAAGCATTACACAAAACTTGCCGACCTTGATGTTCCCGTGGTCATGTATAATGTCCCGGGACGGACCGGGCAGAACCTCGAGCCTGATCTGGTCGCAGAGCTAGCCTGCCACCCGAATATTGTTGCAATCAAAGAAGCGAGTGGCAACATCGGGCAGATATCCCGGATCATTGAAGAAACACAGGATGAAGACTTTGTTGTGATTTCCGGTGACGATAATATCACCCTCCCCATCATGGCATTGGGAGGTGCTGGCGTAATCTCGGTTGCAGCAAATGTAGATCCGAAACGTATGGTCGCCATGTGCGAGGCCATGAAGCACGGAGACTACCAGAAAGCACTGGTCCTCCACTATGCGCTGGCGCCTCTCTTACGAGCGATGTTCATTGACACAAATCCGATTCCCGTTAAAAAGGCAGTGGAGCTTCTTGGCATGGCAGGCGGACCCGTCAGGCTTCCGCTTGATGATCTTGATGAAAAGAAGACCGACCAGCTCAGGAAAATTCTTGCCACAATCCCCGGTAAAGGACAGACAAAATCCCCTGTATCCAAGAAAACACAAAAAACTATAACCCGAAAGACCAAACCATCAACAAAAAAACGGGCGCGGTGACCTGAATTATGATAAAGGTGGTTGTATGTGGCGCCTCCGGCCGCATGGGTCAGACAATCGGCCGCATGGTCAACGAATCTTCCGATCTTGAACTGGTTGGGGGGATAGACCTCAAACCGGGTTCTTTTTTCGGAATTGATATTGTCGAAACAAAAAATGCTGAATCCCTCTTACAGAAAACCAGGCCTGATGTGCTTATTGATTTCACGATAGCACATGCTGCTGTTGGAAATGTAAAACTGGCTGCCCGCAACAAGGCAGCACTTGTCGTAGGTACTACCGGGTTTACCAACGAACAGCGGGCAGAGATGGAAAAAGCAATTCACGGAAATGTACCGGCTGTAATTTCGAGCAACTTCTCGTTGGGCGTCAATATCTTCTGGCAGCTTCTGCGGGATGCAGGAAAGCTCCTGAAAGATTACGATATTGAAGTGATCGAAGCACATCACCGGAACAAGAAAGATGCGCCGAGTGGCACTGCAAAAACGATCCTGCAGATCCTTGATGAAGAAGTCGGGTCCCGAAAAAAGATGTACGGTCGTGAGGGAATGATGGAACGCTCAAATGAAATTGGTGTCCATGTCATACGGGGCGGCGATATTGTTGGTGACCACAAGGTTATGTTTTCGAAGAATTTTGAGACCATCGAACTCTCCCACCGGGCATACGACCGTTCTGTTTTTGCGACCGGCGCACTTCATGCCGCCCGCTGGGTTGTTGGTAAAAAGCCCGGCATATATGGTATGAGTGATGTGCTTAATCTGGGAAAATAATTATTTTTTTTGGCTTTGTAGAATTCCTTTTCCATTGATATGAAATTCAAGATGCTGGTAAAAATGAAGGAGGGGACAGTGCCTGTCCCCCCATACTGCCTCTGCGCTTAGCGATGATGACGTAGAACCTGTTCGGGAGTTATCGCAGTGGGGGAGCCACAGCGGCGGGGGTGAAACCCCTTGAGCATTTAGCTTGTAATTGAGCATTTCTCCAGAGCAATTTTTTTTGAATAATCCCGTGTCAGATTATTGTGCCCCCTAGTTTTTTTTAAATTATTTGTTGCGACATGTCAAGATGAAACACGGCTCAGACGAACCATTTTATTAACCAATCATATATAGCACTGGGTTAAATATCAAAAAAATGCCCATTATCTCTTTTTTTTGAAGGGTACTATCGAAACCTATTTTTTATCTTTTGTGTAACATATACGATGGAGTGACAAAGTTGGTTGCAATCGTTGACACCAGTAAATGTACCGGCTGCGAAACCTGCGTGGATGAATGTCCCGCATCAGCAATCGCACTAGAGAACGAAAAAGCTAAGGTGGACAAGGACTTGTGCGTAGACTGCCAGACCTGTGTTGACATCTGCCCTTCAGAAGCAATAATGGTGGAGTGAATGGTATGGTAGCAGTAGTAGACAAGGATAAATGCACCGGGTGTGAGACCTGTGTCAGTGAATGCCCGGCATCGGCGATTGCAATGGAGGACGAAAAGGCAAAAGTCGATAAGGATATGTGTGTAGACTGCGAAACCTGTGTTGACGTCTGTCCCTCTGAAGCAATTCACATGGAATAAGGCTGGAATTTTTTCATCAGGTCAAAAATTCCTTTTTTTTCAGACATTTTTGGAGGTACAGCGCTATCTTTCACCTCCCCATCCGTATTAATTAATCTCAAGATGTGTCTTTATTTTGGGTTTTAATAGTATTACCTAGGTTTTTGTAATTGCTGGATATCGTACCAATTTGCCATCAGGATAAAAATGTAAAAAACAATGTTTTTATTATCACAGGAGAAATGGGATTTCATAACCCGTCATATTTCAACGGGAAACATTAACACACAGGACCTGACACACATGATCAATGTTGGAGTGCTCGGAGCTACGGGTGCGGTTGGCCAGCGATTTGTTGAACTGTTAGCGGATCATCCCTGGTTCAATTTATCGACACTAGCCGCTTCTGAACGCAGTGCTGGACAGCCCTATGGAAAGATAGTGAACTGGCGTCTTGACACGCCATTTCCCGAAAAAATCGCTAAAATTAAAGTGGTGCCCACATCACCAAAAACTATGAAGGATGTTGATTTGGTTTTCTCTGCTCTTCCTGCTGATATCGCAACAGACGTAGAGAAAAAATTTGCTGATGCGGGAATAGCCGTCTGCAGCAACGCGAGTTCCCACCGCATGGAACCTTCAATTCCCCTCGTTGTTCCGGAAGTGAACCCAGAGCATCTTGGCCTGATTGATGTCCAGCGTGATTCCGGCAGAGACGGATTTATCGTGACCAACCCGAACTGCTCGACTATCGTAATGGTGACCGCACTTGCCCCACTGAGGAAATTCAAATTCACTGATATCAGGGTTGCGACAATGCAGGCTATCTCCGGTGCCGGGTTTGCCGGGGTAGCAGCGATGTCAATCTATGATAACGTTATCCCCTATATAGGTCAGGAAGAGGAGAAGATGGAGACCGAAACCCTTAAGATCATGGGTACCCTGAAGGGCAACAAGGTGGCAAAAGCCTCATTTAAGGTAAGTGCCAGTTGTCACCGCGTTCCGGTAATTGACGGTCATAGTATGGCAATCTGGATCGATATCAAAGAACCAGTTGAAAAACTGAAAAAATCTTTCCGTGAATATAAACCCCCGATTAAAGGACTCCCCACACAGCCTGAAGAATCAATTCACTTCTTTGAAGAAGAGAAGGACCGCCCGCAACCCCGTCTGGACAGGATGCGGGGGAACGGTATGACCGTATCTGTCGGCAGGCTCAGGGAGGGGATACGCTTTGTTGCGATGGGACATAACACAATTCGGGGCGCAGCTGGTGCAAGTGTACTGAATGCAGAATTGATAATCAAGAAGAGATATCTCTGATTCGGGGACTAAAAAGATGCAGCCAAAAGAGAACACAGTATTCGTCGGTAACAAGCCCGTTATGAATTACGTGCTTGCCGTCATCACACAGTTTAACAACGGAGCAGAAGAAGTGGCCATAAAAGCAAGGGGAAAGGCAATTTCCCGGGCAGTTGATACGGCAGAGATTGCCCTTAACCGATTCTTAGAAGGTGTAACAAAAAAAGAGATTATTACATCAACCGAGGTTATTGATACGGATTCAGGGAAAACCAATGTTTCCTCCATCGAAATTATTCTGGCTAATAACAAATAATTTTTTTTAAATTGTTTTTACTACATCAAGAACCGACGGGAAAATTTAGCAAATTATCTGGTGCCATTACCCAAAACGATTTAAGTGGAATTGTTGTATGTACTATTCTATGCGAGCTTATGCTGTCGTGCTGCTGATCCTTTTTACGATCAGCATGGCAGTTCCTGTTATGGCTGCAAATGCTGATCGTTATAGTTACATAACCGTACATGACGTTCAGATAAAACTCAACAATGGAAGTGCTGACATCCACGTCAACTATAAAGTAGATGAAGGGACGCGTTTCATCTTTTTTATTCTGGGTAAACAGGATCTCAAGAACAAGCTGATGAAGATTCTCAATTATCAGGACGCCCAGATGAATCGGATCGATCTCTCCAGCGCCGATTTCACCGTGGAAGATGCCGCATTATCGTACGGTAATGGGATATTCTGGTACCCGTCACACGATTTCAATGTTGTAATTCCTGTGCTTTCTGTTAAGACGCCGCAGGCAACCCGAAACTTCACAATGACCAAACAATTCCCGGGTGGAATGGGGTATTTTACGACAACGGCTCAAGGTATACCCCCCAACGAAAAACGATGATGGATTAATTTATAAAATACCTGTATTTTTTCCTAAGTAAAAAAGGATAATTTCCCTTTTACACTACATTCACACTTTCCTGTCCTTTCCTTCAGATAACTGAATGCATTAAATCAAAAAAAGTGAATACATGATCCTTGCGGTTTGTATCGACAAGTCAACGGGCGGGGATCCAATTCATCCCTATATCACAAGTACACCTTGAAAGGAATAGCATACCCTGGAATTCTCCGGATTTTACTATTTCAGGATATCCCAACTACAGGCAAATTGATTTTATCTGATTCCTGATCGAATTAGAAATTTGTTTTGAAGATTCACCCCTTTCCTTTGAGGAAAGCGGTACCGGTGTGCAACAGGGTTCCCGTATCCATTTAATCCTGGTATTTCATATGTGGTATATAAATACCCGGTTTCCACTGCGGTCCATTATGAATTGGTGCGCCACAATACAATTCACAATGTAACGGGTATTTTTTATATCACTTCAATAATTTCCTGCTTGCGAAGTTCTGCCATCTTTCTATTGACAAAAAATTGGGTGATAACGCCAATAACTGCAGAACTAATACCGATAATGGTAGAATAAAGGATATTTTTAGCGGATTCATCCGGTGTGAGGGGGAAATCGGGAACACCACTTACTGAGATAATATAAACACTGGCAGCATAGAGAATGAACCCGAGAGCAATGACAAAAAAGGGAAAGACAATAACCTTTCCAAGTGCCTCACGTTCATTTGCGTACACATCGATGATAACCCCAACGGATGTTACAAGTCCCGCAAAGATAAACCATTCAATTGATCCATAAATAAAGGTCATCAGATAAAGAAGAAGTCCTAAACTACTGTCAGTGGAGTAAAATTTCAGGACATTGATAAATCCTACCGTAAATCCAATGATGATAAGAAGGATTGTTGTAGTATACGTAACAAATGAGAATCGCCCACGTGAGAGGGATATGCGAAGTGCATCGATGATACTGTGAACAATCTCATCAAATCCGAATCCCTTATACAGCAGATATCCTCCGATAACACCCACCACAATGATTGTAGCAATTCCCGGAGCATCCAGCAAGTATGCGATGGCATACAAAAGCATTGCCAGGCCAAGGGGGATGAATATCATTCGGGAGATCTTCGGGTCATCTAAAAATTTTTTCAGAATATAATAGGTGCCTTCGAGATTGGGCATCTGGTTTACGATGACCCTGCGGATACTTGAAACCGGAATCTTGGACTGGATGATGGGAATTACGTACTCGTCCTCTGCTCCATCAGTAACAAGAATGCAATTGGTCGCCTGGGTCTCTTTGATTACCTGTTCAAGAGAGGCTGCAATTCTGCGATCCCCTTCAATCATATGGAGGTGGTTGCCAGCAATCACTGCAATTGCTGTCTCCTCTCCTTTCTCAGTCAGTTCATCATAAATCTTGACTGCTGAAAATATTGCATTGACGTCAGAATCCTCAGGGTCTGCCAGTGCTAAGGTGTTTGCGGCTTTCAGGCAGGCTGCACGGCCGATGGCCGGGCTTTCGACTTTCGCCTTCCACCCGATATCATCATCCCGATCAACACTGAGTACTAATGTACGACCCAACGTCATTATTAGTATAAAATTGCGGTGAACCTATTAAATTATTACTGACGGTAAAAAAAGAGAATCAGATAAGTTTTGAGCGCTGGAGGAGTAATATATCATCGGTAGTGAGTTTTTCTCCTGCTCTGAAGTTCTTGAAGAGACTCTCAGCCTCTTTGCGTACTGCTTTTTGTTCTTTTGTAACCTTAACCTTCTTTGTCTTCTTACGGAGGCCGGAAATTACCTTATCATAATCACGAAGTTCTTTCTGACAGGCTATAAAAAACTTATGTTCGGAGTCTGCAGATTCCTGAGCCTCGACAAAACTTTTGTGTGCGGCATCCGCTGCCTCACGTGATTTGTCTGCTTTTCTGTAGGATTCAACCATGAGGTCGTGGTGTTTCTGGGCAAGTTCGGCAAACTCAGTAACCCTTGCATGAAGATCAGAGGCTAGTTTTCGAAAATCGCGAGCTTCTGTGATCTTGGCACGCATATCCTTGTTCTGTTCAAGTTCGGCTTCCTGTTCCCGAACCTGGGCCATCATCTGTTTAATTTTTTCGATAAGTTCCCGCTCTTTATCGGTGGTGAAGACTTCGGTCTGCTGCCGGTACTCCATGAATTCAATCTGCTTCTGGAGCTCCTTCACACCACGGTTCTTAAGCGTGCCGTGCTCTTTTTTAAATCCTTCGATCTCTTCAAACAGGACATTTGCTTTGTCATTTAACTCATTGCGCTGCGCTTTTAAGTCAAGGACATCCTGGTTATATTTATCCCGGAGATCTTTGTTCTTTTGCGCCTCTTCAACAAACTCACGTGTCTGGTTGTTGAGGGTATTTCGTTCACGGGCGAACTTGCTGGCAGCAGTATTGAGTTCGTTGCGGCGGTTTTTGTGTTCTTCAGATTCAGCAAGAATTTTCTTTCTTTTTTCCATCAGGTCATTCAACATGCGTTACTACTCCTCATCGATTCTCCGGTACGGGAGGCAGCAGAAGCATGCAGGAGATAAAAAATAATTCAAAAGAGATCGGTTTGACCCTTTTGATTCTCTTACATGACAACTCTGCATACGGAATGCAGGGTAAAAAACATCTGAAAAAGAAATCAGCGCAGAATTCAGATAAGACCTCATTGTGAAGTCTTTGTTCAACACTCTATTCATGATGTTCAACTCCCGATACCAGGACAACCCAGAATCACCTATCTGGTGTCGTCCCCATCCTCCCAGCAAAGAACTGTTCGAATGTACTATATTTTAAAGGAGCGGTGGATTATTAAGCATTTCGCCGTTATTCACGAGGAACTGATGAGCGAATGGGATCATATAAGGGGAAAAACAAAACTTCCAAAAAACAGTCTTTATGAATATCGTTAAAGAGTTTTTTCATCACCAGTGAGATCTTTGAATCGTATCTTCTCCACATGCATGCCCGAAATCTCCCACTATACCAGTGCAAGGATTCAAGGGGAGACAGAAATCAGAGTGTGCGTGTTCTCACGTTAAAAGAAATTGCACAAAAAGGGGTTTGCGATAAGGAGTACCCTTAACTCCTTTTATCTGATCCGAATCAGCCAACTTTGTTATTGGTCATGGTTCGGAATTAAACAACCAAATTCCTGAACTTCTGCAGGAGATGGTTATCTGGAACGTTTTTCTGCGACTACTTTTTTATTTATCGTGAGTGGTTAACCGACCCATTCCAGGACTCCGCCGCCACTGGGCTGGTCCCGGCTGCTTCTTCTGTTCTGGGGCATCTCAACCGCTTTTGGATTTGAGCGCTTGTTGTCGATATCTGCAATCATTGTCTTATATGACTGTCGCGTCCCGAGGATCTGCGCGCTCTTGACACCGGTCATGATGGCGAGTACACGAATCTTACCCTCCATATCATTCCTGACACGAGCGCCCCAGATTACATCTGCGTGAGGATCAAGCTCGTACGTAAGCGAGGTTGCAACCTCTTCGGCGTCCTGTAACGTAAGGTCAGTACCTCCCGTGATGTGGATCAAGCTCCCGGTTGCACCGCGGTAGTCAATGTCCAGCATCGGGTTGCTCAAACACTCACGAACAACGCTTTCAGCTTTATTCTGCTGTTTGCTTTCACCGACAAGCATGACTGCAACACCGCCTTTTGACATAATCGCTCTGACATCAGCATAGTCAATGTTAATGAGCGATGGTTCGGTGATTGTTTCCGAAATACCCTTGACGGTTTCACCGATGAGTTGATCCATGACGGAAAATGCCTGGCCCAGCGGCAGGTTAGGGACGAAGTTCTTTAACCGGTTGTTATCAAGGACAATAACTGAGTCTGAAGCGGCTGCAAGTGCCTCAAGACCTTCTTCAGCACGGATCAGGCGGGCTTTCTCAACCTGGAATGGGTAGCTGACCATGCCGACAACAATTGCACCCGCTTCCTTTGCAATTGATGCAACAACTGGTGCGGAACCGGTACCAGTTCCTCCGCCCATACCTGCTGTGATGAAAACCAGATCAGCAGATTCGAGGACTGCTTCAAGTGTCGGGCGTGCCATCTCAGCTGCGCGCTTGCCGACATCCGGATATCCACCGGCACCAAGACCTTTGGTCAGGGATTTACCAATAAGGATACGTTTGTCCGCCTGGATCATATCCAGGTGCTGCTTGTCCGTGTTGATAGCAATAGTTTCTGCACCGGAAACACCCATGTGATGGATGCGGTTCACGGTATTGTTACCTGCACCACCACAACCGACAATAACGATTCTTGGCTGGCCGACAAAGTCGTCTTCCATTGCATTAGCTGAACTTGGTTTGTTCAGCTCCTTTTCTAGTTCGGCGTTTTTTAACGCATCGTTAATTATGCTTTGCATGTCTACCCTCTCATACCTTGAATGAAACCTGGTCATTATCCTTCATGACACGACTTGCACGCTTTTCAACAAGTTCACGGACCGCTGCCCGAACAGCTTCTGATACATTGGGAAATTCCCCTGAGTCCACCATCAGCTGGAGCAGATTGATTTGCTGTTCAGGTAACCGGAGCGTGATTCTTTGCATCATCGTTGTATCTCACATTTCTGACATATGTCTGTCATTTGTCATTCATATGTCAGACAAAGAGAACCCTTGTGTCTGACTTAACCAGATACTCCAAAATTAAACATTAATGTATAAAAACCTTCTTCTTTGTTACTGTATCCTTCACACAACACTTTTTAAAACAATCAATCCAAGTATTTCAGGAAAAAAAGGATCTTTTGTTGTGATTGTCTTTCCCAAACGTGAAGTTCATGGAGGCAACGGAAAGCGACAGCGCGAAAATACCAAAAAAAATGTGCTGGATTTCAGCGCGAGCATCAATCCCTTTCCCCCTATTTTTGAGTGGCATTGCGATCCTGCGATCCTTGCGTATTATCCCGATGACAGTTACACAGAATTGAAAAGACAGATCGCTTCCACATTTAACCGTACCGAAGAGGAAATTTGCGTCGGGAATGGATCGATCGAACTGATACGGGTGTTCTGCTCGGTTGCACTTAAGGGAAATCATAAAACATTTTTCACAGAATCCCCCACTTTTGGGGAGTACGCATTATCAGCACATCTGGCCGGAGCCTGCAGAGTTGAAAATCCGCAAAAATCTGATGTTTCGTTTATATGTAACCCGAATAACCCGACCGGCATATTACAGAAAAAAAGTGATATGAAGAATCATCTTGAGTGCATGAAATCAGGTGGTCTCCTCTTCTGCGATGAAGCGTTCATCGAATTGTCTGATCCTGCACAAAGTATGGTGGATGTGCGGGATCCGAATCTCTTTGTGCTCCATTCACTTACCAAAAGTTTTTCTGTACCTGGTATCCGCTTCGGGTACGGTTTTGGCGATCCGGACGTTATTGATAAAATTGAGATCACCCGACCTCCGTGGAGCGTAAATGCATTTGCCGAGGCGTACGCGATGGAAGCGTTTAAACATATGGGGGAACTCGCAACCTCACGGGCTGCCATCAATCGTGAACGTAACTGGCTTGCAAATCAGATTAATGCTCTTGGGATGCAATGTAATGCATCATCGGCTAATTATATCCTGGTGGAATACGGACGGAATGTCGCTTTGTTATGTGCCGCTCTTGCCCGCCATGCCGTTCTTGTTCGTGATTGCACATCATTTGAATTACCAACCTGTATCCGTGTTGCCGTACGAACACGGGAAGAAAACCAGGTTCTTCTGGAGGCACTTTCCTCATGTATGCATTGATTATGGCAGGAGGTTCGGGCAGCCGGCTCAACCGGGGCGAGAAACCCCTGATATCAATTTGCGGAAGACCGATGATTTCCTATGTGATTGATGCTTTTTGTGCTGGGGGGTTTGACCCGGTTGTAGCAGCTTCTTCTAAGACTCCCATGACCATGAACTGGTGCCGGGCACAGGGCATAGCATTCTGCAAAGCTGAGGGCAGGGGATACATTGAAGATATGATCAGTGCAGTAGAAATCCTGGACGAACAACAACCGCTGTTTGTCTGCGTATCTGATATACCCTGCATTACTGCAAACGTTATCCGCCAGATTGCCGATTCCTATCATATGTCGGGAAAAGATGCCTGCTCAGCCTGGGTACCTGCAGATCTTGTGCAATCATGCAGAGGTGAAATATCGTATAAGGAAAAGATCAACGGGATTGAAGCGTGTCCTGCAGGGATAAACATTCTCCGGGGTGATCTCATTTTACAGCCCCAGGAAGAACTGCAGATTCTGCTCAGCGATCCCGGGCTTGCCCTGAACGTAAACACCCGTGCTGATCTTGCCAAAGCTGAAGAGTTTATAAAACAATAACATTTTTTTCTGATATTTTGGTTCAGGAGAAAGGCTCAAAAGCCAACTGAAGGCTCAACAGGGGTTTCACCCCCCCTCTTTATGCTCTGCTGAAAAATTCGATAACACTTAAACAGGATATGCAGCATCATCGTTACAAGTGCAGGGCTGGGGGGACCGCCAAGACTTCATCCGTCATCTCTCCAGTATAGTGTATTACATTTCCTAGTGAGATCCCAATTTCCGCTTTTATGAATAATAACGTTATCAAACATCCCAATCTGTGCCCCAGTACTCAAAACAAGACCATTACTGTCATATTTGGCAGGAACGCATATTAAGGGGCATCACCCAAGATCTCTGTTGTATGGTGGAATCGCAGGAGATCGAGCTCGCTGGTCATATAATCGATTCGGGCATCATGACGCAGCTCTTCGACAGGGTCATGGATATGGGGGGTAATTTCGAGATCCTCGTATTTGATATCGGTAAGGAAAAAACCGATCCGAGCTATGCCCGGCTTCGCATTGCGGCGTCCAGCAAGGAAAAACTTATGTCCATCCTTTCAGAACTCCACCGGCTTGGTGCCCGCCCACTTCAAGTAAAAGACGCATATCTGGTTCCTGCAGAATCTGATCATGTCGTGCCCAAAGGATTCTACACAACAAGCAACCACCCGACCCAGGTGAAGTATGGAGGGGAATGGCTCCCCGTCGAATCTATAGAGATGGATTTCCTGATCGTTGTGGATCCTGTGAAGAAGTGTGCAATGGCCGTAGCGCTGGGAAAAATACGGAAGGGGGATTTGGTGGTTGTTGGTGAGCAGGGAGTCAGTGTCAGGTATCCTGAACGTCCCCGGGAGAGCAGCACCTTTGAGTTCATGCATGGCACTGTTTCTCCCGAACGACCAAGTGAGACACTGATCGCACAGATTGCACGTGAAATACTTGATGTCCGCCGGAAAGGTGGCAGGATTGCAATCGTTGGTGGGCCGGCCATTATTCACACAGGGGCAGATAAAGCACTTGCGGAAATGATCCGAAAAGGCTATATCGATGTGCTTTTTGCAGGAAACGCACTGGCCGCCCACGATATCGAGTATAATCTGTACGGTACTTCACTGGGGATGGATATCTCAACAGGAAAACCCATAATGGGGGGTCATAAGCATCATCTTTATGCTATCAGTGAGATCATGCGGGCAGGTTCCATCAAAAAAGCAGTGGAAAACGGTATAGTAACCAGTGGAATAATGTATGAATGTGTCAGAAAAAATGTCCCCTTCGTCCTTGCCGGTTCAATCCGTGATGATGGTCCGCTCCCCGATGTGATCACCGATGTGATGGAGGCGCAGGATGCGATGAGAGTCCATATTGAAGGATGCAGTATGGTTTTAATGATTGCAACCCTTCTTCATTCTATCGCTGTCGGTAACTGCCTGCCTTCGCATGTGAAAACGGTCTGTGTCGATATTAATCCGACTTCACTCACAAAACTTATGGATCGCGGAACAATGCAGGCTATCGGTATCGTCTCAGATGCAGGAACATTCCTCCCGCTCCTGGTAAAACAACTCGAGATCCAGAGCAGTCGTACAAAAAAATAATTTTTTACGGTTTTTACCGCGTCAGCGGCATATCGTATGATTTTTCTGAGGACAGGACATATTCCCACTCCTGCTTACAATCGCAGCTTGTCTGAAGCAGCGCAGTAATGAGATCCTGATCAGCATTCAACGAGTAGTCCCGGATCCCCTTGACCAGCTCGTAATCACATACTCCGCAATTGTGAGGCCCCCGTTTCTGACCACCGCCAAGGGGATCGCAGGCGATATGAACAGGGGAATCTGCAAGGATTGAAAGGACGCTCCAGAGATACGGGGGGCGATATGCTCCCCGCTTCCAGTAGTAATCCAGTTCAGTATTGCGCTGGACTGTGCAGGGGTTCATGGAGATCATATCTGCATGCCCTGCTGTTTCCCGGATTGAGATTTTCATATCAGCTACAGCTTCACTCTCGGTCAAAAAAAGGGGTTTGAAAAGGAGGTATGCTTTTACCCCGGCTCCGGCAGAGTGAGCTGCAGCGGCAGCTTTTTCGAAGTCCCGGAAGGTAAAACCTTTATTAATGCACTTTTCCCGGATCCTGTCGCTGCTTGTTTCAAGACCTATCGCACAATAAAGCGGTGTCTTCCAGCTCCCGTCATCCAGCAGTTCGATAAATGACAAGATGACTTCCCGGTGAATAAATTCGGGGCGGGTTTCTGCGATGACCAGTTTCCCTTTAAACGAAGTTGCTACATCAGAAAGAAATTCAGGAGGTATTTCATGCGGGTCAAAAAAACTTCCTGACGTAAAGATCTTCACCATACGATACTCATCAGGTTTATACTGTGTACGAACCCAAGCAAGTTGTGCACGGAGCTGCTTAAGAAGGGATTCAGAAGATAGCTCGCAGGAATATCGTTCGTGCCGGTAACCGCACATCCTGCATTTTGACCATGAACAGCCTGCACTTTTAAAAATAATGGTGAGGCAATTAAGCAATTCATTATTATACCGCTCTTGTCCCCGCCAGCTTGCGAGAGGTTTTTCCTGTAGTTCAGAAATCATTAACATCATAATAGTTGAACCTATATAGATGAAAAAGATCGTCCTGCTGGTGATGGGACTTCTCTTTCTATCGGGAATTGGTTCGGCTTATCAGGTAAATATCGATGCACCAGATTCACTACCGATAGGAAAACCCCTCATTGTGAATGGGACGACCACGTTTGGGATTGGCACACCCATCGATGTAGTGCTCTATTACCAGCTGACAACGACAAGCGAGATAAAACGCAAGATTGTCTATGTCCAGTCAGATCGCTCGTTCCGTGCTGTCTTTGATACTACCGGATTAAAAACAGGGATGTATAAAGTTGAAGTGCCGACCAATGGCGCGGGTGAGTCTGTAAACATGCGAGTCGTGTACCTTTTTGATCGCTCTGATGATATCGATCTCAGCTCTTCTACCACCCAGAATTTTAACGGTAAGATTGCTATTGCAGGAATGATTAAAGGGGATGAAAATTCCGGAGTACAGATAGAAGTTATCGGGCCTTCTGATGACGTTGTTTTCGGACCACGTTTTATAAATACCGACTATCAGGGCAACTTTGCAATAGATGTACCCATAACTGAACCCGGAGATTATGAGTTGAGTTTCACTGATGCCAGGGGATATGTCGGAAAACGTATTATCACGGTCACAAGTCAGCAAAACCAGACATTGGGAGCAAGTCCGGCACCGACAACCGTATCCATTGTTTCCGCTCACGCGAAATCCTCGAGAGACAATCCCGTGTTTTTTGCCATAAAGACCGGCAATGGAAAAGTCAACATTCATACCTCTTCATCCATTGACTGGGTTATGGAGTATGTCGATGACAAGGGCACGATCAACATTGTAAATGACGAGGGCGAACAATATCCTGAAAAATTCCAGGTTCCGGGAAGGGGAAAAACGGTATATGTCAAGGTTTATCCCATGAAGACCTCAGTGAACAGCGAGGTGTTCTTGTATGCCGAAAATGCCGTATCCATTGTTGTAAGCCCGACCGTGCCGGCACCTTTTGCTGCGAGTGTTTCACAAACACCAACGGATACCCCAACATCTCCACCCCTGACATTGCTGGGAGTAGTTTCGCTGGGGATAGCGTTCCTGATAGTCAAAAGATACAAGCGGAAAGAGTAATCTGAACAACTCCTTATCAGACTGCTGATAAAGAAGCCTTTTTTATATCGGACACCCAACATATGGAGCATTGCCGGGGTAGTCTAGTCCGGGAAGGCGGTAGCCTTGAAAGCTACTGGTGCCCTGCACCTCAAGAGTTCAAATCTCTTCCCCGGCGTAAAGAAACGTTTTTAAAAAGTATCTGATCAACAGACCCGTGGCACCGGGTCACCTATTGGCGGTTCAATGAATCGTTCACCACCAATGGTCGTTTCCATAATAACATGAGCACCTTTTATCACAGTACCAACAACAGCTGCATCCATGCCGTATTTATTCGTTCGAAGCGCTGCAAGGATCGCATCCACACTGGAAGACGGGACTCCCATAACAACCTTTCCTTCATTTGCCACCTCGAGCGGATCTATACCGAGCATCCCAGCAGCACTCCTGACGCTTTTCCGGATAGGTAGTTTCTCCTCCTTGATCCGGATCCCTACCCGGCTCTTTCTTGCCATCTCGTTGATAGTGCTTGCAAACCCCCCCCGGGTCGGGTCTTTCATTGCATGGATGGTACCGGCATCGAGAACTTTTTCCATCATTCCCCAGAGGGGTGCAACATCGGATTTAATCTGCTCACCGAGATCGAATCCCTCACGGTGTGCCATAATCGCTATACCGTGATCACCAAGAGTTCCGGAAACAATAATTGAATCGCCAGGCACAAGACCGTTGTCCCTCACGATGATCTTTGCAATACCAATACCGGCAGTATTGATCGTGATCCCGTCCAGGGCTCCTCTCTCCATCACTTTTGTGTCCCCCGTTACCAGGTTTGCACCCGCTTCACCAAGAGCATCGTCCATTGAAGCAACAATCCTGGCGAGGTCGTCAATTTCAAATCCTTCCTCAATTATCATGCCACACGAGAGTGCTATCGGCCGCGCTCCCATCATCGCAAGATCATTAATAGTCCCGCAGACCGCAATTCTCCCGATATCACCGCCAGGAAAAAAAATGGGGCGGACCACATGTGAATCTGTGGTAAACACGAGGTTCTCGCCATTGAAAGGTATAACTGCTCCATCATCAAGAGATTCAAGTCCGATCCCCCCGGCGTTGTTGTGTTTGAATTTTGTAAGCGTCTGCAGGAGTTCTCCCATGACTTCTCCGCCGGCACCATGCATCAGGGTGACCTTCATTAATCGTCCACCTCTATTTCGATACTGGTGACCAGAATCTCTCTGCCTTTGACCAGTTCAGGGAGCGCTCCACATCCCGGGCAGACGAACATTTCATCCCCGGAATATCCGCAGGGACATCGGGTCTGGGGCAACATCTCACTGCAATCGAGAACCGCGTCAGAGAAAAGAGGATCGTCTTCCTTGATTGTATTAAAGAGAAAAACTACCTGATCAGGATTCACCATTGCCATCTTTCCTACTTCAACGCGTACTTTTTTTATCTGACTGGCTTTGTTTTCAATCGCAGTCTTGCGGGTAGTCGCATAGAGGTCATAAGCGATGGCGTACTCGTGCATCACTCCTCCATCGCAGCGTAGACCTGTTTGAACAGCTCCCGGGTCTCAAGTCCCTCTTCCCGGGAGAGTTTCTGGATAGCAAAACCCACATGGACCAATACAAACTCGCCAATTTTCACATCAACCAGATCGAGCCTGACTTCCTGTTGGAGATCGCCATAGTCTACAACTCCCACATTCCCTTCTTTTATCTCCAGCACTTCTGCAGGAACTGCTACACACATCTAAAATTCACACTCTTTTCTAACCATTATTGTGGGAGTCCGGAACAAATAAAAACAGTGATAGGACAACCATTCTCGCGAGCAATAATATCTTAACCCTAGAGTAACCCAATCCAATCCCGTTCCAGCTGCACCTAAAATGCGATAAATCGTTGAACCGGTACTGCCTCTTCACTATAATCGGGAGCAGCAACAACCAGTGAGACAGGTACTAAAAATCAAATCCTTCTTTTACTCTGCAATATGCGTGTCAACCTCAGGTAACCACTACATATACTTTTTTAACAATTCCAGGGCTTCCAGTTCCCGTTTCCCCCCGCACTTACGCACAATGCCCACATGATATTCGATAAGCCTTTTCAATTCCGGATCCTTATTTTCCTTAAATCGAGTGACATGTACGGTCGCATCGATAAGATTGTTGAAGCCCCGGTTCACCGGATGTATAGCAACCTCTTCAATAATCTCTTTTTCCGGTTTGAGACGTATGATCATGGACTCGTTGGTTCTGCGCACAATGGTTGCAGTGAATGCTGCCCAGGCATCAGCGCATGCGAGTCTTGTAATTGTTTTTGTTGAGACGACTTCTTCAGTAAACGAAGTCTTCGACAGATCTTCAAATGCAGTCCTGACATAAAGAACGGGATCCTGCACAAAATTGGCAACAACCCATCCGTCCCGCTCAATGTTTTCTGCGGTATTACTGCCCGAAAAAAGCACCATACTGGCAATTCCTTCCCGGTAATGGATACCCATCGGGGCCGCATTGAACCGTGTTGTTGCGATTACCTCGTTAATCCCTCCTTTTAAAAGTCCCATTGCCATCCCTCTCCAAGTGCAACAAAGATTGAAGCTATGATAATATCAGCAGTTGAACCCGGATTGATATCCCGTTCAATACAATCAGCATCGAAATCCTCTATGGATCGTTTACCGTCAAGGACTTCCCGGGCGATAAGCATGATCTCCTGTGCAACCGCAGTCCCGTGTTTTTTGATAATGAAAGTATCCGGTTCAGAAGCGAGGAGCGTGAGGAACGTATTGACAATTGCCTGCCTGCCCGGGCCGAATTGTTTCAGAATGTCCGCTCCCCTCCTTGTCAATCGAAATCCGTTCACCCATTCCCGTGCCACCATGTCATTTGCCGCTGAATGCCGCATCACGTCGAGAAGTGTCAGATCCTGGTCCCGGATTATCGTAAGGGTATGGGGATCATGAACATCCAGCTCATCGGTAACGTTCATTTTCACTGATGTCAAAGCAAAAGCCTTATAGAAGGCAACTGCATCTGAAACATCAGTTTTTTCGGTTGCCCGGATCGCCCCGGGGATATCTCCACCATAGACAAGCGGGATGAGAAGGATAAATGCTCCAAAATGTGTATTGCCCCCGTTATGACAATTGGTGTCCCGGACTGCATGCCGGATGATCTCCCCGATCCGCCCGGTTCCTGTTTCAGCCTCTTCAAGCGCCGCACGGGCAAAGAGCGTGGATGCCAGGAAATGTTCAAGGCGCGTTTCGGCATAGTCATGGCAACGGTCGACGTTCCCTGGTTTCGGGTAGGCGCAGACTTCAAGCATCAGGGCCAGCTGTGCACGTTCAGCTGCTTTCATCAGAAGACACGTCATGGAACACACGGCTCATTATTGTATCTGAGAGCTCGCGTTTCAGGCGCATATACTCTTTCTTTGACAGTCCCACCTGTTTAAGTGTCATATCACGGAACATGCAGGGAGAGGATGTTTTACAGCACCAGGCAAGGCTGCCAAAACAGGTCTGGCTCCCTTCCTGGAGGGCGGAACCTTTTACCGATTCCAGTTTCATCTGGATGTAGTCTTCTTTTGGCATATTGATCCGGGAAAGGGTGGGGAGTAGCGGGCATTCTTTGACCGGCATACAGCAAAAGGTGAGTGCACGTATGTCTCCACCCCGGCACAGCTGCTTTGGAGAGTTGTACCATCCTTCTTCCATAGCATAACGGGTAATCGCTGCGTCCAGTCCGGACAGGGTGCGTGTGTCGGATTTGCGTGCAAGAGAAACAATGTCCGCTCCGTGAGACAGCATCTCCCGCATCCGGTCAAAAGTGTTTATGGAATTATTGGCAATAAGCATAAGCGGGCAGCTGTTCCGGATCTGGCGGAGTTTTGCTGATCCGTAGTCCATCAGATCAATGTGCAGAATATCTGCTCCTGATTGCCACAATTTCCGGGAAAGGAGCCTGTCATCGGCAGCAACACCGGCACGGATTTTTACCGATACCGTGACATTTTCAGATTTGAGCGCCCGGACAACAGCCATTAATTCTCCGGGTTTTTTCAGGTAATGCTCCCCACATCCCGCAGCTATCATGGCAGGCTGCCGGCAATGGGCATCAATTTCGTAGACAACACTTTCACCAAGTGATCGCGCCACAGCTCCGAATGATTCAGGAGAACTGCCCCTGAGGTTGAGTCCCAGTACAACCGCGCTCTTTTCCATGAGTGCCATCTGTTTTTTCAGTTCTTCTGCCGGATACTCGTATAAAAATTCTTTACGGTTCCCCTCAGCTGTGACACATTTGGCCGCATCCATGGTGGGCTGATCAATAGAGTACCCCCCAATAAATGCAGCACCGATGTGATCAGCGCGTTCAAGGACGTAGGATGAATCAACCATTCCCGCCATGGATGCAATCGCAACAGGTGTCCTGACAATCCGGTTGTTAATGAGCAGCCCAAAGCGCTCGAAGGCATCCATCATAGATTCATATCTGTTGAGGCTGATCAACCAAATTACTTTGCATTAACCGCAATCAGTTAACCTTTTTTTGGACGTTTTTATCAGCAAATCCTCAAAAACTGGTTCAAGCACTGTGAGATTCCGGATTTAAAAATTACTCATTGATTAGAGGGGATGCAATTCCAAAAAACATTTGGTAAGAATTTTTAAGATCCCCGGTAATACTATGTGTTATATGGGTAAGAAGGGAATGTTACTTGTCGGGCACGGAAGCACGATGCCCTACAACAAAGAGCTTGTTGAGAAAACCGCATCCTTGATTAAAGGACAAAATACGGATTTTATCGTAAAATGCGGATTTATGAATATGAATACACCAACAATCAAGGACTCACTCAATGATTTCCGGCGTGAACCGATTGATGCGCTGGTGGTTGTGCCCCTTTTTCTTGCAAAAGGCGTACACATAGAAAAAGATATCCCGGGAGAGATAGGACTTGCTGAGGGCACCAAGAAGGGATTATTTACCCTGAATGGCAGGTCTGTTCCCCTGGTATATGCAGATCCTATCGGCAGTGATCCCCTCCTTGCCGACCTGATGATTAAGAACGCGACAAAAGCGCTCACACTTCTGTAACCTCTTTTTTATGCACATCCTGGTACTGGACACTATCCATGGCGGAAAAGCGATCGGTCTGGCGTATGCATCCCAAGGTGATCACGTTGATTGCGTAGATGTGTACCGGGGAGAGAGCAAAACCGACGTACCAACAGCACTGACAGGAAATTATGATCTGATTGTCGCACCTGTGCATCTCGATCCCGGTCATCCCCTCCTTAACTTTACCACTGCTCCGGTCATTTCCCACCATGAAGCCGTGCGCGAGCTGTTGGGTGAGAATACTCCGGAGCCTATGATCGAGATCACCGGAACACAAGGGAAGACGACAACGGCTCACGCTCTTGCTTTCCTGATGCGAGGGACTGGTATTCTGCACACCTCAACCGGGACGTACCAATACCCGGAAAAGAAGTTGCTGTCACAATCGAGCATTACACCAGCATCGGTACTCGCTGCCGCGAGGATGGCGTGCAGTATCCGTGGCTGGCTGATTATTGAGGAATCCCTGGGAATATCCTGCGCAGGAACGCTCGGGATTATTACTTCAGATGAAGATTATTTTTTTGCTGCCGGGAAAAAGTCTGCCCTCAGTACAAAAGTCGCTTCGGCACAACACTGCAAGCACCTTCTCCTCGGGAAGAATATACCTGCATACGACCATGAACATGTGGTCCATATCGAAGACGTTGCAACCTGTAAGGGCACTGAATGTTCGCTCACGCTGGCCGGCATAACATGCAGGTTTTCCAATCCACTTCTAGAACTTCCTGGATATCAGTCGCCCCTGATGCTTGCCGCTGCTGCAGCGATTCTGTTGGGAATAGACCCGGATCCGTTATCCTCGTTCAGTGCACTCCCGGGCAGGATGTCTATATCGTTTGACCAGGGAGTGCTTGTCGTAGACAATGCCAACAGCGGTACCAACCTTGCAACTACCGTTGAAGCAGCCCGGTACGCCCGGAGCATATCCGGAAAAGAAGCCATTACGCTGGTCATCGGGCAGTCTGAAGGTGACGGGGCAGTCTGCGAAGGATTTGCCTTCGACCAGATTCGGGCAGCTATCGACCAAATCCGTCCTGTGTGTGTGGTAGGGGTCGGAGCACTACCGATGCAGGGAACCCCTGAGTTCGATGGGTGGACACCACAAATATCAACGTATGCGGCCACGCTTACAGAAGCCTATACCTCTGCTCTGCGTATGACAGACCATGGATCTATTGTCCTTGCGGTGAAAACCTGGAGATAACTGAACTATCATGAAATACATGCACCCACGTCCCAGTTCGATTGTTGCTGCACTCTATACAGCCAGGGATCTTAAAGTTGATGTTGCTATTCTTCACGGTCCTTCCGGCTGTTCGTTCAAGCACGCCCGGCTTCTGGAAGAAGATGGCATGCGGGTGCTTACAACTTCCCTTGCTGATAACGAGTTCATCTTTGGCGGTCAGAAACCCCTTGAAGACGTCCTGCGTTATGCTGAAGATCATTTCTCTCCAAAAAGGATGGCAGTGATTGGTACCTGTGTTGCGATGATTATTGGTGAAGATCTCCAGTCAGCCATCGATGGAGCCGGAATAACCACCCCTACGATAGCGATTGATATTCATGCGGGATATCTCGAAAATATTGCGGGGGTCCTTGCCACACTTGAAGCTGCGTGTGAAGCCGAATGGATTTCCCCGGAAGAACTTACCCGCCAGCGGTTCTTAATGGACAAGGCAAACGAAGTGGAGCGGCTGAGAGGTGCGGCAAGCCAGCCCTATATTGTACCCTCACGGGGTGACCTGAAACATATCGCTGCACAGCGCCTGCTCGAACTTGCATGGAGCGGGAAACGGGGCGCAGCAATCCTGAATGCAAAGAAAGAGACGGCCTATATGTTCGCTGATGAGCTGGTTGCTCTCCATGATGCATGCCCTGAGGCGGATATTACTTATATTGCCAATCTCGATCAGCGTGGACTACCTAAGACGCGGCTTGATGCAGAGCGGATATATGAAGAGATGACGTGCCGCGGTTTGAAACTCGAAATTATCGGTGCACTTGATGAGTATGGTGCGAACGGTGATCTGCTTGGCAGGAAGTTACAGGAGATTGCGCCAGTATTTGCCCTGATTACCGGTGTACCTCATGCAATTCCTCAGGAATACACACAGGACATCGAGTGCTTCTCGGTGACAAACGGCCCCCGTCAGGTAGATCCCCTACATGCTATCGGGCACCAGCATGTGATTGTGGAAATCGACCTGCATCCAAAGACACTGGGTGTCTGCACTATTGTCGAGAGTGAATTCGGTGCCATTCTTAGGAGTCTTTCATGAAAAAAATCCTGATCACGGGCGATCGATCCGGAAGCGGCAAAACAAGCATCACCCTAGCTCTCGCTGCGCTTCTTTCCCGGAACAACAAGGTCCAGACCTTCAAGGTTGGGATGGACTACATTGATCCTTCCTACCTTTCTGCAGTATCCGGGCGGCCTTGTCGGAACCTTGACAGTTTCACACTGTCCGATAAACAGATATGCGAAATTTTTCAGCATGGATGCCGCGGTGCAGATATCGCGCTTGTAGAGGGAGTCCGTGGGTTGTACGAAGGAGCTGAGGCACTTACTGATAATGGCAGCACTGCATCTGTTGCAAAATTACTCGATCTCCCTATGGTGTTGGTTGTCTCTGCCCAGAGTATCACCCGAAGTGCAGCTGCACTAGTCAAAGGATTCCAGGTATTTGATCAGGATGTCCATATCTCCGGGGTCATCCTGAACAATGTTAAAGGTGATTCGCACAGAGAGAAGGCGCAAAAAGCAATCGAACATTATTGTGGTATTCCGGTTATCGGGGCTATACCTCGCATGGAAGAGATGCAGCTTGCCATGCGACATCTCGGTCTCGTACCCTACCGTGAAGGTTCCGGACGCGGCGATTTTGATAACCGGATCACCACTATCACGGATATGATTGGCAAGTATGTGGATCTTGAGTTGTTCCAGAAACTTATGAAGGAATTTGTTCAGCAACCTGGAGAGAAAACACTCTTTGACACAAGGGTGGACCAGGATGTTAAAATTGGCATCGCCCTTGATAAGGTATTTAATTTTTACTATGCCGATCTTTTTGATATTCTCCAAACCGCTGGAGCAGAATATATTCCGTTCAGTCCGGCACATGACCGGCTCCCTGATGCGGATGGTTATATAATCGGTGGAGGCTATCCGGAGCTCTTTGTCAAAGAACTGGAGGCCAACAATATGATGCGCGAAGCGATACGTGAAGTATCCCGAAATGGTTATCCGTTCTATGCGGAGTGTGGGGGTCTGATGTATCTCACTGACCGTATACTCTTACAAAAAGGATGGCAGGGAGCACACAAGGATACCATATATGAAATGTGCGGGGTTTTTTCCGGTGAGACACGGATGCCGGCAAGAAGGGTTGTCAGTTATGTCGAAGGCAGAAGTATGAGCAATTCTCCGATGGGTGCTGCAGCATTCCGGGGCCATGAATTCCATTACTCTGATGTCTTGCTTTCTCCAGGCACACACTTTGCATATCAGCTCTCACGTGGTGTGGGAATTCATGAAAATCTTGACGGTGCGGTCATCAACAATTCGCTGGGAAGTTACACTCACCTCCACCCGGTAGCAAGTGTGGGGATGTTCCGGCATTTTGTTGAATTGTGCCGGAAAAATCCATGAGCAATTGATTTATAGGCTCTCTGAAATTCCTTTTACTTTTTATAAAAAATGAAAAGCACGGGTACGATGGAAGAAACGACATGCCGTCCCTGCGCCTGTTCCTTCCTGCAATGAGAATGATGGGGACATATTGTATGTTTGTGAGTTATCGTATTTCGGGGAAGCAGTTCAGATAAAAGAAAAAACTACAAAACCAAGTACACCCCATAAAAGCTATGATCATTTACATTGATGATAAATACCTTCCTGATGACCAGGCAAAAATCTCGGTTTTTGATCACGGTTTTCTCTATGGAGACGGTGTTTTTGAGGGTATCCGTGCCTATAATGGCAGAATTTTCCGTCTGAAAGAACATCTTGATCGACTCTACGATTCGGCAAAAACAATCGATCTGCAGCCTCCTTTATCAAAGGAAGAGATGACCGAAGTAATCTGCGAAGTGTTGCGCAGGAACAAATTAACCAACGCCTACATCAGGCCAATAATCAGCAGGGGTGTAGGAGATCTCGGTCTTGACCCGCGCAAGTGCCCGAAACCTTCTGTTATTGTGATTGCCACAAGCTGGGGTGCGATGTATGGCGATCTGTATGACAAGGGCCTCAGGGCGGTGACTGTATCAGTTCGGAGGAATCCCGCTGATGCACTCCCACCAAATGTAAAAAGCCTGAATTATCTCAACAATATCCTTGCAAAGATTGAAGCGAACTATAAAGGCGGCGATGAGGCAATCTTCTTTGACACGAATGGCTACGTATCTGAAGGTTCCGGCGACAATCTCTATGTCGTGAAAAATGGTGAAATTATTACACCACCAACCCTTAACAATCTCCGAGGTATCACCCGCATGGTTCTGCTAGAACTTGCAAAATCTCTCGGCATTACCGTTAAGGAGCAGAACATCGGGTATTTCGATCTCTATTCTGCAGACGAGATGATCTGTACCGGAACCGCAGCTGAAGTCGCTCCGATCACCTGGGTGGACGGGCGGACAATCGGAAACGGCAAGCCCGGGCCAGTCACCCGACAGCTGATGGCCGCGTTCAAAACGGTGACTGAAACGGAAGGCCACCCTATCAATAAAAAATAATAAAAAATTTTACCGGAAATACCCGAGAAGCATCCATTTTTTCCTGTTCCATAATCTATTTATGAGGTGCCGAGAAATTAGATAAAGCAACAACGCGCTGCTATAGTGTAGTCCGGCCAATCATGCGGGCCTTTCACGCCCGCGACTGGGGTTCGAATCCCCATAGCAGCACTTCAGCACTGATGGTTCTCTTCTCTCAAAGTATGACCTGATAATGTAACTTTCGCTCCATTAAAAAGGTATTTCGATTGAAATGAACAATTTCAATTCAGCCCGATCTTCCGTTTGGAGCGACATCGGTGCTCATAACGGGCTTTTCAATTTCAGTTGCAAGGCTTCACTACTCCGTTGTAGGGACTGCCGGTCCGCTTCGACCAGGGAGCCAGCCTGGCTTTCCACCCTGATAAGAGCTACGTGACGAAGCAGCTTCTCGCGTGCATCAGGTGATTTTGTTTTCTGGCTGATTACATCGATTATCTCCAGCATGTGCAACAATACACTTGCATTATCGGAACTGGCATGGCGAAGCATATCGAAGGCAGCGCTGAGCAATTCGTCGAAAGTCACCGGATCGAAAACAAGACGCAATTTGCCTTGCCTGTCATAGATATTCGGGTTAATATCACCCTGTCGCGCAAACAACGCCAGACCATCACCAATATAATCCAGACAGGTCATGGCAGTGAAAGGGTCATTGATTGCAGGAGACATTGCCCTGACCGCCATTTCAGTAAGCTGGTTAATGGCATATTCGACATCCTGAGTGGGAGTGCGCTGGTTTCCAAGACGGAAGGTGTTTCTGATTTCGTCATCCAACTCGTTATTGACCCGATCGGCGGGCCAAACCAGTGCAATCACCATACCACTCCTGACAAAGGCACCCGACTTGGGCACTATGTGGATGACAATATCTTTTTTTTCTGCGAGGGGGAGGATGTACTCCGGATCTACATACTGGATATAACCCCCTTCAGTCGCACGAACCGGATGGGCTTCAGCCTCATTCATTGAGTCCGGCGGGCTTCTGCCGGTCTGACGTTGGTATTCACCGCCACGGGTTTCTGGCTGGTTCGTTTCACGGATCACCCCCAGCAACTCTACACCCGCCGCAGCCGCGATATTGGGAGCTTGTAGCATGGTGCTAATATGTTGGATCAGCAGGATAAGCGAAGCGAAGGCGGCTATCAAGAGGTACATTCCAATGGTAGTAGTAATCTGAGGCCCTTCGGGTTGTATTTCAACCGCAGGAATACCCATTGCACTAAAGATGCAATAGGCAAATGTAGCCACAAACATACCCAGAACGAACTGGGTAGTGCGATCACCCAGAAAGATACGCAACAAGCGTGAGCCGTACTGGGCAGCTACGGTTGAAAGTGGCAGGGTGAGGAGCGTGAAGACCACCCCGGCAGTTGTCAGCACAGCGGTGGCCATAGCAAAAAGAAAACCACGCAGTTCACCGACACTTCCTGAAATGATGAAACGGCTAGTATTCAGGACTTCATTGGGGATTTGCACATCCAACCAGTACATGGACCACGCCAGCAGCACCGCTCCAAGCGCCATGACGCCAGGAATGAACAAGAAATTTACCCTCATTTGATCCCATATATGACGGCCTGCGATTCTGCTCTTTAGTGGAAATTTCATGCGGTATTACCTCGATTTACGCGTACTCACTATTCAGGTAAGATTGCACTAGGTATAGTGTGTTTTTGAAGAAGGTGTTATGGGTGTGCTATTTTCGAAGGCTGTCCCCTGTTGTCACTGTATGAAAATTTATGAGGGCTTTTATTGGCCCATATTGTGGGAACGCTCGCGATAAGCTTCAATTGCGGTATGGATGGTCGGATAAAAATTGGAGGCACCAATGAGATCCTCCAGGCCGGCGAGCCGCATGGTTTCCCGCAAAGGCTTGTTTGCCCGGGCTATACCCAATGTGATACCCTTCTGGCTGAGTTCCTGGTGAATATCTTTGAGCGTATCGGCCGCAGTGGTATCGATATCAGGAATCGCCTCTGCATCGAGGAGCAGGTACTTGATCGGTGGATCGGCAGCTGAAACGAGGTCACTGACCTGATCCATCAGGTAGGGAGCATTGGCAAAGAACAGGGGTGCATCGAATCCGTAGACGATCAAGCCCGGCAAAATCTGCTGGTAAGCACCGGGTGCTATTCCATGATATCCATCCACTCCCGGCTCCGTTCCCAATACAGAGGTGTGGGGACGGTACACGCTTTGGATAAACACAATCAACGACAAACCAATGGCAAGTGCTATTCCCGGGATGATTCCAATGACAAGCACGCCAAAGACGGTCAGAATGGCCAGATAGTATTCGCTGTGGCGCACCAGATGGAGACTCCGGAACTCCTTGATGTCGATCAGGCTGATGCAGGCAACGATGATAATCGCTCCCAGCACCGCGAGGGGAAGATTCTGAAGGAGTGAGGTAAAGAACAAAAGAAAAACGATCACCAGTCCGGCAGCGATTAATCCCACCATCTGGCTCTTTCCGCCGGAATCATCATTGACAACCGTCTTTGAAGCACTTCCCCCGACGGGAAAACTCTGGAAGAGGCCGGTTGAGACATTTGCAGCTCCAAATGCAACCAGCTCCTGGTTGGAGTCTATATCGTAGTGATTTTTCCTTGCAAATACCCGGGCTGTCAGCACCGAATCCGCAAAGATGATAACTGTCATGGCAAGTGCTGCAGGCAGGAGCGTTCTCAGGTCGGCCAGGCTCACGATCGGTATCTGCAGTGAAGGAAGGCCGCTTGCAACCTGGCCAACCACATCCACCCCAAGATCCGCAAGGTTGAAAAATGAAGACACGATAATGCCGGCAACCAGGACTACCAGCGTGGCGGGAATCCTGGGAGCAAAGCGTTTGATTATGATAAGCCCCACTATAGCGACAAGTCCCACTGCCAGCGTTAAAAGGTGAGTCTGATCCAGACTGGTTATGAGTTCCCAGATTTTCGCAAAAAAATCATCGTTGACCAGTGAGATGCCAAAAATCTTGCCTAACTGGCTGGCAATTACTATCAGGGCGGTTCCTGCTATATAACCGGTAAGGATGGGTTTTGAGAAGAAATCGGCTACAAATCCCATATTGAATTTGCCCGCGAGAACACAGATAAGGCCAATGAGTATGGCCAAGGCCGCAGCCAGAGATGCATACCGGGCAATGTCCCCGCCCGCCATAGGTGCAACTACGGTAGCCACCAAGATTGCCGTTGTGGACTCGGGACCAATGATGAGCTGCCTTGAACTGCCAAAGAGCGCGTAGACGATCATGGCGACCAGAGCAGCATAGAGCCCGACTACCGGCTCAAAACCAGCCAGCTCGCCATAGGCCAGAGCTGAGGGAACGAGAATGGCAAAAACGGTGGCAGCTATAACCAGATCGGTTTTCAGCAAATCCCGTTTGTAGGTGCGAATAAGTCCTATTCCCGGCACATATTTCTCAATTCTTCGTATACCGGAACGCTCAGGCTCTTTGATCGGTGACGTTGAACCGGATGGTTGAATTGGCTATCACCCTTGTGTCAACATATGATCCCCACTAATAGAAGAAACCTTTTGATTCTGAATTAAAAATATCCCTTTTTTCTCCTACTGCGAAACGTTAATAGACACTAAATTTTCTCTCTCTTAAATTGTGAAAATCCCCATAGCAGCATTCTGTTTTAACGATGTATTCCTGAGTTAAAAAGTTTTGATTACAGTCACATGTGATTATTTGATTAGTGTGTTAACGAAGGTCTTTTTCAACTCGCTGTAAAATATCAATAAATTCCCGTATATCAATTAACAAATTAACCTGGTTTCCGGTTTTCTCTTAAAAAAGAACAGTTTTCATGTCCTTTGAGTCACATAATTTTTCGGAACGGGAAAAATAGGTTATTTGGATGTTACATAACCACCATTTTATTAACTGGCACCGGGCACAGTTTTCAAATCCAGCTGAATCTCAACGATACCTTTCGGGGTGATGGTCGATTCACGTTTGAGCATCACACCGTTTTTATAAACCTCCAGAATGATTTTATCTCCTGAACCATCTTTTTTCTGGAGAGCTGCTGCGACAATACCGTCACTTGTCGAAATCGGATAAAACTTATCTCCGGTTCCGGATACTTCAAGCTGGTTCCCGGGCGTGCCAATCAATCCAATATAAGAACCCGGATACGATGCCCGTACCCATACCCCGTTTGGAGGAATCATCACTTGCGTGGGTCCCGGAGTAATTGCTGATGTTAGTTCTGGGGTAACCGTAGGTTGCAGTGGTGGGGTGGGAATTGTGGTTGCCAAAGCGGTAACGGGAATAGTGGTCACAGGAGGCACACCTGATGAGCCTGACATGATGTTTGCTACAATTACGAGTCCTGCAATAAGAGGGAGGATGGCGATGATAAGAATCCCGATCGCAAGATAATTAGGCTTTTTTCCAGCAGGTACAGGAACCGGTTGGGGTGACGGAGATCCGGATTCAACGGCTGTTGATTCCGTGGTTGATGCTACTGGAGATTCCGCGCTGGGTAGCACTGGCCACACAACTTGGGAAGGGGATGCTGTCGGGGGTTCAGGAGCTGCTGGTTCAGACTTATCAGGATACGAGTGTTTTTGAACACGGGATGCGGGTTGCCGGGCGCGGGGCACTGAGTCTTCAATCAGGGGTTCGATAGAATGGATTATCTGGTTGATTTGACTACTCTGGTCTTCCCTGCCCGAACCAGCTTGGGGGGGAACCGGTACCCGTGTTATGGCGGGCGGATCTGTAGCTGGCGGAACTGTTACCGGTGTTTCGCCAATGAACGGCTGCGGTGCAGGAAAAGGAAGGGTTACTCTGGTAACAGAGGGCAGAGGTGGGGATGAAGGAACCGGGACCGGCGATTCGGTAACAACATGGCTGGATTCAGGAGGAGGAACTGGCACTTGGGTTATGACCGATTTGGGTGGAGATGTGTTCTCAGAAGAGGATTTGACCGGTGTGCCGCAATGGTTGCAGAACGTTGATTTGAAAGGAACCCGATTGCCGCATCGCGAACAGAACAAACCGGTGGGAAGGGTGGAGGTTTCTTTGGGTTTTAGAGCTACAGGAGTTTTTTCAGTAATCTTACCTAAGGGCTGGGCGGTTTCAATCTTCTTTTTTGCAGGACGGGTAGTCGCAGCTCCACTTTGTGATGGAGTCAGGACTTCACTTTTTATTCCGGGCTTCCCATTTGACAAAGGTATGTCAGCAGGAGTTAACGCACCCATTGGTTCAGGAATAAGACTTTTAAGTTTCTTTGCCCATTCGCTGCATTCCCTTTTCCTTTCTCCACCCGCCTGACGTACAAAGGTGAGAACCGTCTGGTGCTTTTCACCGGAATCGGTAATAATGGAAAGAATCAAAAAGTGGTCCCGTATGGCATTTTCCCCGGCTTCGATATTCCTGATAGTCGAGAGCGCGATATCCTGAGAAGGGATGACATTCTTCTTGCTGTCGGAAAGAATGATCCGCTTGTCGGTAAGTATGGCATCAAACGAGATGGATTTGAATTTAATGTTCCGCGTTTCCAGGATTATGGACTCATCACGGTCCAGTTCAGGATAGCCCACAGTACAACACCCTTTCCTAATGTTAGGTTATCAACAGCAAAATAAGTATTTATTCCGGAATCAGTTCAAGGTATGGCTTTTAAAAGAAAATCAGAGATATTCCCGATCGTTCATGTAAGACCGGAGTACAGGTGGGATTTCCACAGAACCGTCCTCGTTCTGAAAGTTTTCAAGTATGGCACGTATTACCCGTGACGTGGCAATTGCTGTTGAATTGAGAGTATGAACATAGCGCTTGGATTCAAAATCATTCCTGTCCCGGACCCTGATATTGAGCCGGACTGCCTGGTAGGCGGTACAGTTCGAGCATGACACAACTTCCTTGTATGCGTTCTCGCGGGGCATCCATGCTTCAACGTCATATTTTTTCGCTGCAACCGTTCCGATATCTCCCGTACATATTGACACGACACGGTACGGAATCCGGAGCTTCTGAAATACCTCTTCAGCATTTGCGAGCAATTCCTCATGAATCTGCCACGAATCATCAGGTCTGCAGAATACGAACTGCTCGACTTTGGTGAACTGGTGGACGCGGAACAGACCTTTGGTGTCAAGACCATGTGCGCCGATCTCCCTCCGGAAACAGGGTGAAATACCCGCAAGCCGGAGAGGAAGATCCTTCTCTTCGAATATTTCATCCTGATGCATGGCACCAATCGGGTGCTCGCTCGTTGCTATCAGGTACATATCATCCCCGTCAATTTTATACATGACTTTTTCAAAATCATTCAGATCCGTAACGCCTTCATACGATGACCGGTTGATCATATACGGGGGGATTACCGGCATGTAACCCTTTTGTGCCAGGAGATCAAGAGAAAATCGCTGAAGCGCTAAATCCAGTAAGACAAGGCTGCCTTTCAGGAAATAAAATCCCGCACCGGAAATTTTTGTCGCCCGTTCAAAATCCGCCCACCCCTTTTCAGCTGCCAGTTGCCCATGGTTCTTCAGCTCAAAATTGAATTCCCGTTGCGTGCCAACACATCTTATTTCCACATTCTCTGTGTCGTCATTCCCAACCGGAACGCTTTCGTGCAGGATATTAGGCAGGCGCATCAGATAGAAGTGAATCGCCTTTGTGATCTCTTCTTGTTCCGCATCCCGATCCCTGATTTTCTGGGGAAGATTTGCAGCTTCGGTTAACAGAACATTTGCATCCTGTCCGGATTTTCGTGCTGTGTTAATCTCCCGGGCTATCGTGTTGCGGCGCTGGCGCAGTACATCAGTTTCCATTTTGAGTTCGCGTGACCGAATATCTTTTATGAGCAGGTCATCTACCCATGCGAGCTTTTCTCTATCATTGCGTTTTTTAAGATCTGCCCTGATCACATCCGGGCTGGATCGAACAAACCTGAGGTCTAACATTAAAATTACCTTCTCGTGAACGTGTATCTGTTTACTATAGAATGAACCGGCATCATACTTTATCACTTTTGCATGTATCCTGCACAAAAACATAGCCCGGATTCGCTGATAGTGATGTGTCATGTATACCAGAAGGTATTCTCGAGACTGGCAGATCAAAAAAAAATCCTCAATTGATTAAACCCAATCATTAAATCATCGGAAAGAAATGGAAATGTACAATGCAGTCCGGAATGGTCCTGTTGTTTGTATATGACATTGACAGAGGTAACCTGTCGGGCATGTCGGATTACCGACATAGTATGATATCTTCCAAAACTTCACGGTGCAACCTTTTTGCTTTGATCTCCAGTCCGGTCGGCGTGAAAAAGGCATGGAAACGGTTCATTAACGATCTCGGCTTTCCATCAAGGTTTCTCTATCGCGATGAATTTTTTCAGCTGTGTGGAACGCAGAAACTTTCTGTCCCAGCCATATATATCCAGTCAGGAACGTCTTTTCACGAGCTTATCAATGCCGATGAAATTAACCGCATTGATTCAACAGATGTTCTTATAGGGCTTGTGACCAGGAGACTAAAACAATTCCTTACCTGATTCTCATTTTTTTAATTACTGATAAGTATGGGAAAATGAAGTAAAAAAATATCTTGCTAATGGGAGAATGATGTCATGCCGGACGCAGGAGCCTGGGAAGAAGATTATACCCGCAGAGGAATGCTCTGGAGCGGTGTAACTCACAATCTGCCAGAGATCCCTGTACGGTCTCGTGTGCTTGAACTTGGGTGCGGAAATGGAAAAACACTCACCGCAATGATTCAGCGGAGGTGGGATGTTACCGCAATCGATTTTGCTTCACGAGCGGTCACGTTGAGTAAGAGGCTGGTTTGGGGTGCCTCTCACGGAGATGTGATGGTTGGGGATGCCCGTTATCTCCCTTTTAAGAATAACTCGTTTGATGCAGTTTTTGCACTGCATGTTATTGGTCATATGCATAAAGTGGACAGATTACGGATAATATCTGAACTACCCCATATCCTTAAACCCGGGGGAACCCTCTTTTTTTCTGATTTTTCTATCAATGATTTCAGGTTTGGTAAAGGGAATGAAACCGAACCGGCGACTTTCCGGCGTAGCCCGGGTATAATTACTCATTACTTTACCCAGGAGGAGGTTATCGATCTTTTTTCAAAATTCACTTTAGTGTCAATTTGTATACATCAATGGCCGATGCGGATTTTGGGTAATACCCTGGTACGGTCAGAAATACAGGCAATCTTTACCAGATATGGATGAAGGGGGGTATCCCGCAGGAAAAGCAGCAACTCTTCCCCACAAATCAGACCCACCATTTATGCGTTAGTTACCTGCCAAATCTCGTTAAAGTTCATCAGAAAATGGTGCTTTTTCCAACGTACTCCATAAAAGCATATATGCGGGTAAGGAAAAATGCAAAGAAATTATTTTTTCCTGATAATTTTTAATCCTTCATTATCAACCCTGGTGACAATCGCGATAGTAAGACCCAGGGGTTTAAGGATTTTTTCCAGTGCTTTTTGGTTAAGTCTTGTAACAACGGCGATGGATGGCCCCACTGAACTCATACCCACGAATTCCAGTTTTGCGTCGCGGAGCTTACTCATATAATGATAGATCTCAAAACTATGGTGTTCAACTTCAGCTCTTTTTGAGCCCCGGAATTCGATCTCCCAGATTACATCTCCAGCTTTTTTTAGGTCATCCTGTTCAAGCGCCGGGACGAGATCCATCAGGAAGAGATATGCTTTGAGTTCACGGTCCCGATAATCGAGTGTCCGAGCCTTGTTCATGAGAAGATCAAATTCCTGTGTACCGGCAGAAGAGATATCCGTGGGGGGGATTATAATATAGACATTTTTTCCTTCAGCGAACGAATGATGGTAGACGAGACTGAGTTCATCACCAAGTATTGCCATACCCCCATGTGTGCTTACCGCGGGACCAACACCAGTTTCAAAACCAAATGCGATGTTTCCATCTGCAGTCTCCTCAACATAATTATGCCCTATCAGTTTTCTTAACTGATCGTTTGTCAGAGGCTGGCCGAGAACTTCATTCATAGCCGTAGCGACCGCGATCATGACCGTACTGGTAGAACCAAGCCCCACATGTTTGTGCTGATGGTCAGTCGCCTTTATCCTAAATCCGCCGGTATATCCGACGGTTTTTTTGAAGACTGCGACAAAATTTTCAATTATGGATGAGCGACTATAATCAATCTCAACACCTTTTTTTGTACATTCTACTTCGGCCGTGCAATAGCACTGTATGGCAAATCCGATTCCACCTCCCCCGGGATGATCAGGTGCAAAACGGTTCATGTCCAGTACGGTCAGATGTATTCGCGCCGGGGCTTTTACGCTAATCTTTCCTTTCACGGCTTTTAACCTGAATTTATTCTTTTCATACCCAAGGGTCTTTAGATTCTTTCCCGGGGGAAATGAATTGAATTCATACTCAACAAGATCGAGGTCTCCACCGCGGATTTTCATGGTTGGCATACGTAACAATTCATGTGAAGAAAGATAAAAGAATATGTCAAAAATTTCTTGTAATTTCTTTGAAGCACACTTTGTGAATCAGAAAGCCTCACCAGTTCTGATGAGGATCAACTGAGTGAAGTAATTTCCCTCCTAATCCGGAGATATGTTATCTATCTAAATAGTTTTGTCAACAATATTTGACATTCAAATATATTTATCCGGAAAACAGATACCGGAAGAATTCAATGTCCACAATTCTATCAAGAGATTAAGAAAAAGGATTTGAAAAAAATGAAAAAGACGATTGCAATTATGTGTGTTGCCATTGCTCTCTGCAGTCTGCTATTGGTTATGCCCGTGGCAGCATCTGGCGGAGGGAGAATTGCTTTTACCTCAGACAGGGATGGCAATTATGAGATTTACACGATGAACGCGGACGGCACCGGGCAGACCCGGCTCACCAACGATCTATCCGATGACGAGTTCTCTTCATGGTCTCCGGACGGTTCAAAACTTGCTTTTTTCTCTAACAGGACCGGCAATTTTGAGATCTACACGATGAACGCGGACGGCACCGGGCAGACCCGGCTCACCAACAATTTGTCAGTTGATCTAGTACCTGCCTGGTCCCCTAATGGTTCGAAGATCGCTTTTATGTCCAACCGTGACGGTGATGAAAATATTTATGTGATGGACTTGAACGGGGCCAATCAGATCCGGATTACCCCCAACACATCAAACGAAACGCACCCGGTCTGGTCTCCCGATGGCCTGAAGATTGCATTTCGTTCCGATCGCGACGGCAATTTTGAGATCTACACGATGAACGCTGACGGCACCGGGCAGACCCGGCTCACCAACAACACCTGGCAATCGGACATGTACGCTGCCTGGTCACTCGATGGTTTAAAAATAGCTTTTATGTCCGACAGGACGGGCGATCTGGAGATTTACACGATGAACCCGGACGGATCCGGGCAAACCCGCCTTACCAACAATACGGCACGAGATCAGGAACCCGCGTGGTCAATAGATAGTTCAAAAATTGTCTTTATTTCAAATCGTGATGGTAATGACGAAATCTATATGATGGGCTCTGATGGCACGGGGCAAACCCGCCTTACCACTAATACAGCATCTGATATTTTTCCTGCCTATGGAGTAATCCATTCTCTCACCGCTGCCTTCACCACCAATACTTCGTCAGGGACTGCACCACTTGCAGTTCAGTTCACCGATGTATCTTCCGGGAACGGCATCACGGTATGGAACTGGAGTTTCGGTGACGGAACCTGGGACAACAGGACATCTAGTACCAACCCGGTACACACGTATGCGATAGGTATTTGGCATCCAACCCTCAGGGTGACGAACGCAACGGGAAGTAATACTACCCTGACAAGGACAATTACGGTCACAGCAGCTGCACCACCGGCATTGATCGTAAGCGCAAACCCGACAGCAGTTACCGCTGGCACACCAACAAACGTGAACTTTACGGTTAGAAATCAATCCTCTGGGCTTGCAGTGACAGGAGCAATGGTTACACTGACCGGCGTTGCAACGGGAACCGGCACCACCGTTGCTGGTGGAAATGCTGCCATCAGCGTGAATGCAACGGGTGCAGGTACAATAACTGCAACTGCGAGCATGACAGGATATACAAGCAACACAACAACGGTAACCGCGAATCCCGCTCCAATAGTATTGACCCCGGATAAAATTGGGATATATCAGAATGGTGCCTGGTATCTTGACAAGGATGGTTCAGGGACATGGAACGCAGGAGACCAGGCTAATGTGTTCGGAGCACCAGGCTGGACGTTAGTCTTAGGCGACTGGAATGGAGACGGTAAGAGCGAAGAAGGGATCTACAAGGATGGCACCTGGTACCTGGA